>JFAX01000019.1:51595-70377 GCA_000585015.1 Candidatus Accumulibacter adjunctus
CCTGGCAGGCCGTCAACACCGAACTGATCGAGCTTTATTGGCGCATCGGCGACTACCTGCACCACAGGATCGAAGCCGACGGCTGGGCGCAGGGCACGGTGGTGCAACTGGCTGCCTACATTGCGCAGCGCGTTCCCGGCCTGCGCGGCTTCTCGCCGCAGAACCTGTGGCGCATGCGCCAGTTCTTTGAGGCGTATCGCGACGATCCAGGACTCTCACCACTGGTGAGAGTCTTGCCCTGGACGCACAACCTCATCATCCTGGGGCAGGCCAAGCGGCCCGAAGAGCGCGAGTTCTATCTGCGCATGGCCGTCGAACAACGCTGGGGCAAGCGCGAACTCGAGCGCCAGCTTCGCCTGGGCGCTTTCGAGCAGGCGGTGCTCGCGCCGCCAAAACTCTCACCGGCGGTGAGACAAACGCATGGCGACCACGTCGCCGGCGCATTCAAGGACGTCTACGCGGTCGAATTCCTGAACCTGCCCGAACCGCACACCGAAGCCGACCTGCACCGCGGCCTGCTGGCCCAGTTGCGCGCCTTCCTCATCGAGCTGGGGCGCGACTTCTGCTTCGTCGGCTCCGGATTCCCGCTACAGGTGGGTGGTCGCGACTTCGCGCTCGACCTGCTGTTCTTCCATCGCGGCCTCAATTGCCTGATCGCCATCGAGCTGAAAGTCGACCGTTTCGAGCCCGAACATCTGGGCAAGCTCAACTTCTACCTCGAGGCGCTGGACCGCGACGTGCGCAAGCCGCACGAGAACCCCGCAATCGGTCTGCTGCTGTGCGCGTCGAAGGACAGCGAGGTCGTCGAGTACGCGTTGAGCCGCACACTCTCGCCGGCATTGGTGGCCGAGTACCGGACCCAGCTGCCCGACAAGCAAATGCTGGCGGCCAAGCTGCACGAGTTCTATGCGCTGAGCGCGCCGGCGGCGGCCACCGACGAGGCTGCGCCGACGCCGCGGGGTGGCAGGAGGGCGAGGACATGATCGCGAGGCTCGGGCCGTATCCGGCGATGAAGGACTCCGGCGTGCCGTGGCTGGGGGAGGTGCCGGAGCATTGGCAGGTCTCGCCTGCGTTCGCCGTGTACAGACCACGGCAGGTCAAGAACACTGGCCTGGTCGAGTCGACCGTACTCTCGTTGAGCTACGGCCGAATCATCGTCAAAGCGCCCGAAAAATTGCGCGGCTTGGTGCCCGAGTCATTCGAGACCTACCAGATCGTCGAACCGAGCAACGTCATCGTGCGCACGACGGATCTGCAGAACGACCAAACGAGTCTCCGGGTTGGGCATGCGCGCCATCGCGGCATCATTACCGCCGCTTACATGTGCCTGGAGATTAAGCCGATCGTGCTGAATGAGTTCGGCTACCAGTATCTCAACGCCTATGACCTACTGAAGATCATCTATGGGTTCGGATCCGGGCTGAGGCAGAACCTTGATTTCAACGACATCAAGCGCATGCCAGTGCTGGTGCCGCCAAGAGACGAACAAGCCGCCATCGTTCGCTTCCTAGACCACGCGGACCGGCGGATTCGGCGGTACATCGGCGCCAAGCAGAAGCTGATCAAGCTGCTGCAGGAGCAGAAGCAGGCCATCATCCACCGCGCCGTCACCCGCGGCCTCGACCCCAACGTTCGCCTCAAGCCCTCCGGCGTGGAGTGGCTGGGGGATGTACCGGAGCATTGGGAGGTGCTTCCGCTCAAGCGTTGGGTGTCTACGAAGATCACCGATGGGCCACACGAGACGCCCGCTTGGCTTGATGATGGTGTACCGTTTCTCTCGGCCGAAGCGATGGTAGACGGTCAATTCAACTTCGGCCGGCGCCGTGGGTTCATCTCAAGAGAACTGCACGATGTCTACTGTCGAAAGTGTCGCCCACAGCGTGAAGATCTCTTCATGTGCAAGTCTGGTGCAACCACGGGCAAAGTCGCGATTGTAGAGACCGACGACGAATTCAGCGTTTGGTCGCCACTGGCCTTGATTCGCGTGAAACCTTCACGAGTACTACCTCGGATGCTGCTCGCAGTGCTGCAGTCTCGATATGTACAGCGCCAGGTTCAGGATACGTGGTCCTACGGCACTCAGCCGAACTTGTCGATGGGCGCAATGGAACGGCTGCTCGTGGCGTTACCGCCCAGGGCTGAGCAGGCCGACTTGCTCGCCCACATTGATGGGCAGACGAGCCTACCGGTGGCAGCAATCGATCGCGCCCGTCGTGAGATCGAGCTCCTCCGCGAGTTCCGCACCCGCCTCATCGCCGACGTAGTGACGGGCAAGCTGGACGTTCGCGAGGCAGCGGCGCGACTGCCGGAGGACGGCGAGGAGCCCGAGTCGCTGGACGTTACCGAAACACTCGGCGAGGCGGAAGAAGAATCCTCACCCAACGACCTCGACGCGGAACCCGAAGAGGCCGAGGCATGACGGTGCCGGCGCGGCCCAAGCTTTATCACATCGCGCACGTGGACCGGCTGCCGTCGATCGTGGCCGACCAGTGCCTCTGGTGCGATCGGGAAGTCGTGCGGCGCGCGCCAGCGGGCACCACGATCGGCATGAACAGCATCAAGCAGCGGCGACTGAACGAATTGCGTCTGACGAGCCGTCCGGCTCTGCTCGTGGGCGATTGCGTGCCCTTCTACTTCTGCCCGCGGTCGGTCATGCTGTACTTGATCTATCGGGGCAATCACGCGGAGCTGAGCTACCGGGGCGGACAGGGGCCGATCGTCCACTTCGAAGCGGACCTCCACGCAGTGGTCGCTTGGGCCGATGCGCAGCCTCGCCGTTGGGCGTTCACGCTGTCGAACGCGGGCGGACGGGATTTCGAGGACCGCAACGACCTCGGCCAGCTGGGCGAGATCGACTGGAACGCGGTGCGGGCCCGGGACTGGCAACACTGCAGCTACGGCAAGCAGGCCGAGTTCCTGCTGGAACAGAGCTTTCCGTGGCATCTGGTGGAACGCATCGGCGTGCAGTCGCGCCCAACCTACACGCTGGCCGTCAACGCGCTGCCGGCGCACGGACACAGGCCACCGGTCGAGATTCGGCCGGAGTGGTATTACTGACGACAAAGGAGGAGTCGGCCATGATCGAGTACCGCAGCGGCGACATCCTGAAGAGCGAAGCGGAAGCGCTCGTCAACACGGTCAACTGCGTGGGCGTGATGGGGCGAGGCATCGCGCTGCAGTTCAAGAACGCCTTTCCGGAGAACTTCAAGGCCTACGCGGCTGCGTGCAAGCGCGCGCAGGTGCAGCCGGGCCGCATGTTCGTCTTCGAGACCGGGCAGCTCACGCCGCCGCGCTACATCATCAACTTCCCCACCAAGCGTCACTGGCGCGGCAAGAGCCGCATCGAGGACATCGACGCCGGCCTTGCGGCGCTGGTCGCCGAGATCCGTGCCCGGCGCATCCGCTCGATTGCGCTGCCGCCGCTCGGCAGCGGTCTGGGCGGCCTCGATTGGACGGCCGAGGTACGTCCGCGGGTCGAGGCGGCACTGCGCCCGCTCGACGACGTGCAGATCCTCGTCTACGAACCCAATGGGGCGCCGGCGTCCGACACCATGCACCACCGCCGCGAGGTCCCGCAGATGACCGCGGGGCGGGCGGCGCTGGTGGAGCTGATGCACCGATATCTCGGCGGTTTGCTCGATCCCTTCGTCACGCTGCTCGAAGTGCACAAGCTGATGTACTTCCTCCAGGAGGCGGGCGAACCGCTGCGCTTGCGCTACAAGGCCGCGCCGTACGGCCCCTATGCCGAGAACCTGCGTCACGTGCTGCACGCGATCGAAGGGCACCTGCTCGCCGGTTACGACGACGGCGGCGATGCGCCCGACAAGCCGTTGGCGCTGGTGCCGGGCGCGGTGGAGGAAGCCGCGGCATTTCTTGCCGAGCACCGACCGACGCGCGAGCGCTTCGAGCGGGTCGCGTCCCTGGTGGAAGGCTTTGAATCGCCGTTTGGCCTGGAACTGCTGTCCACCGTGCATTGGGTCATGCGCCACGAATCGGTGCACACGCTGCCCGACGTGGTCGCGCGAACCTACGCCTGGAACGACCGCAAGCGACAGTTCACGCCGCGGCAGATCGGCATTGCGGCCGAGGTGCTGACGGCCAAGGGTTGGGTGCAGCCACTGGCGGAGCACGTGTCGACGTGACGGCATCTGACACCTCCGAACGCGGCCTCGAACGCCTGATCTGCGCGGCGCTGACCGGCGTGCCCTGCGATCCGGGCGTGCCGGGCAACGCGGCACAGCAACGCCCGGCGACCTACGCAGCGGGCTGGATCTGCGGTGGGGCGGAGGACTACGACCGCGAGTACTGCGTGGACCTCGCGCAACTTGCGGCCTGCCTGCGCGAGACGCAGCCGGAGGTGTGCGAGGCGCTCGACCTCGGCACGGACGGGCCGACGCGGCGCAAGTTCCTCGCGCGACTGCAGGGTGAGGTGAGCAAGCGCGGCACCATCGGCGTGCTGCGCCACGGGATCAAGCACGGGCCGCACCACATCGACCTGTTCTACGGCACGCCCTCACCGGGCAACGCGAAGGCCGCCGTGCGTCATGCCGCCAACCGCTTCAGCGTGACGCGCCAGTTGCGCTACAGCCGCGACGAGACGCAGCGCGCGCTCGACCTGGCGCTGTTCATCAACGGCCTGCCGGTGGCCACCTTCGAGCTGAAGAATAGCCTGACCAAGCAGACAGTGGGAGACGCCGTGCAGCAGTACCAGCGCGACCGCGACCCGCGCGAGAAGCTCTTCGAGTTCGGGCGCTGCGTGGTGCACTTCGCCGTGGACGACCACGAAGTGCGCTTCTGCACCCACCTGCAGGGCAAGGGCTCGTGGTTCCTGCCGTTCAACCTGGGCTGGAACGATGGCGCCGGCAACCCGCCCAACCCGAACGGGCTGAAGACCGACTTCCTGTGGAAGCGCATCCTCACGCGGGCGGGCCTGACGGATATCCTGGAGAACTACGCGCAGGTCGTCGAGAGCAGGGAGCACAAGACCGGCAGGAAGAAGGTGCTGCAGGTGTGGCCGCGCTTTCACCAGCTCGACGTGGTGCGCCGGCTGCTCGCCGACGCGCGGGCGAACGGCGCAGGCCGGCGGTATCTGATCCAGCACTCGGCGGGCAGCGGCAAGTCGAACTCGATTGCCTGGCTCGCGCACCAGCTGATCGGGCTGAAGAAGGACGAGGCGACGGTGTTCGACTCGATCATCGTCGTCACCGATCGGCGCATCCTCGATCAGCAGATCCGCGACACGATCAAGCAGTTCGCGCAGGTGGGCGCCACGGTGGGGCATGCCGAGCACTCTGGCGACCTGCGCAAGTTCATCGCCGAGGGCAAGAAGATCATCATCTCCACGGTGCAGAAGTTCCCGTTCATCCTCGACGCGATCGGCGCCGAGCACCGCGGGCGCAGGTTCGCGATCGTCATCGACGAGGCGCATTCGAGCCAGGGCGGGCGCACGTCGGCGGCGGTGTCGATGGCGCTCTCGGCGGCCGGGGCGGAGGATGACGACGAGACCCTGGAGGACCGGATCAACCGGCTGATGGAGGCCAGGAAGCTGCTGCCCAACGCCAGCTACTTCGCCTTCACCGCCACGCCCAAGAACAAGACGCTGGAGATCTTCGGTGAGCCCGATCCCCAGGCCGAAGGCACGGTGAAGCACCGGCCGTTCCACAGCTACACGATGAAACAGGCGATCCAGGAGGGCTTCATCCTGGACGTGCTCAGGTACTACACGCCGGTCGACAGCTACTACAAGCTCATCAAGAAGGTCGCGAGCGACCCGGAGTTCGACATCAAGCGGGCGAAGAAGAAGCTGCGCCGCTACGTCGAGAGCCACGACCACGCGATCCGGCTCAAGGCCGAGATCATGGTGGACCACTTCCACGAGCAGGTGCTGGCGCTGAACAGGATCGGCGGCCAAGCGCGCGCGATGGTGGTGACGAGCGGCATCGAGCGCGCGATCCAGTACTTCCACGCCATCCGTGACTATCTGGCCGAGCGCAGGAGCCGCTGCCGGGCGATCGTCGCCTTCTCCGGCGAGTACGAGTACGGCGGCGCGAAGCTGACCGAGGCGTCGCTCAACGGCTTTCCGTCGAGCCAGATCGCCGACAGGATCCAGCAGGACCCGTACCGGTTTCTGATCTGTGCCGACAAGTTCCAGACCGGCTACGACGAGCCGCTGCTGCACACGATGTACGTGGACAAGCAGCTCTCCGGCATCAAGGCGGTGCAGACGCTGTCGCGCCTGAACCGCGCGCATCCGAAGAAGCACGACGTGTTCGTGCTCGACTTCATGAACGATGCCGACACGATCCGGCAGGCGTTCGCCGACTACTACCGCACGACGATCCTCGCCGAGGAAACCGACCCCAACAAGCTGCACGACCTGAAGGCGGCGCTCGACGGCTACCAGGTCCATGCCGCCGCGCAGGTGGACGAATTCGTCGCGCTTTACCTCGGCGGTGCGGACCGTGACAAGCTCGACCCGGTGCTCGATGCCTGCGTCGCCGATTACCGCGAGCGGCTGGACGAGGATGGGCAGGTGGACTTCAAGGGCAAGGCGAAGGCCTTCCTGCGCACCTATGGGTTTCTCTCGTCGATCCTGCCGTACACGAACGCCGAGTGGGAGAAGCTCTCGATCTTCCTGAGCTTTCTCGTCCCCAAGCTGCCGGCGCCCGTCGAGGAAGACTTGGCGAAGGGCATCCTCGAAGCGATCGACATGGACAGCTACCGCGTCGAGAAGCAGGCGGCGGCCCAGATCCAGCTACCCGATGCCGATGCCGAGATCCGGCCCGTGCCCACCACGGGCGGCGGCCGCAAGCCCGAACCGGAGCTGGACCGGCTCTCGAACATCCTCAAGGCGTTCAACGACCAGTTCGGCAACATCCCCTGGTCCGATGCCGACCGGGTGCACAAGCTGATCACCGAGGACATCCCGAAGCGAGTGGCAGCCGACAAGGCATACCGGAACGCGCGCCAGAACTCCGACAGGCAGAACGCCCGCATCGAGCACGACAAGGCGCTCGCACGAGTCATGACTGCCGTGCTGCAGGACGACACGGAGCTGTTCAAGCAGTTCATGGACAACGAGTCGTTCAGGCGCTGGCTGACGGATACGGTGTTCGGCTTGACGTATGAGCAGTCCGCTGCAGACGGCTGAACCACGCATCGGCACTGCCGGCCCACGGGCGCGGTTCAGCCGCCGTGGTCCGCCTGCTCGGCGTCGCGGGCGAGGCGGATGCCGGAGAATTGCCAGCACGCCGAGGCCGGGAAAAAGTTGCGGTAGCTGGCGCGCACGTGCGCGTCGGGGGTGACGCACGAACCCCCGCGGAGGACGTACTGATTGACCATGAACTTGCCGTTGTACTCGCCCACGGCGCCAGCGCCGGCGCGGAAACCGGGATACGGTTCGTAGCTCGAACGTGTCCATTCCCAGGCGTCACCGAACAACTGCGCCAAGCCGTCAGCGACGGCGGCAGCGGGGTGAAACTCGCGCCGACCGGCAAAGTGGCCGGCAACCGGCAGCGTGGCCGCGGCGTTCTCCCATTCCGCCTCGGTCGGCAGCCGCGCCCCGGTCCAGCGTGCGTAGGCATCGGCCTCGTAATACGAGACATGCACGACCGGCCGCTGCCGATCGAGGGGAACGAGGCCGCCCAGGGTGAATTCCTGCCAATCCCCCGGCCGCTGCCAGTACAGCGGCTGGCGGCGGTTCTCCGCCAGCCGCCAGTCCCAGCCCTCGGCGAGCCAATGCACGGGATCGGCGTAGCCGCCAGCCTCGACGAACTGCAGGAACTCGCCGTTGGTGACCAGGCGCGAGGCCAGCCGATAGGGTTCGAGGAAGACGCGATGGCGCGGCGTTTCATTGTCGTAGCAGAAGTCGGTGCCGGCATGACCGATCGCGACGATGCCGCCGGGAAAGTCGTGCCAGCTCATCGCCGGTGCGGCTGCGGCCGCCGGCGGCCTGGCCGCGTAGCCGGGAGCCAGGGGATTGCGGGAAAAGAGGTGTTTGAGGTCGGTCAGGATCAGTTCCTGATGCTGCTGTTCATGGTGCAGCCCGAGGGTGAGCAATGCCGCCAGATCCGGATCGGGATCTGCTTCGCTGGCGGCCAACATGATCCGCACGCGGCGATCGACGTCGGCGCGATAGGCGAGAACCGTGTTCAGATCCGGGCGCGTCAGCAGCCCGCGCTGCGGCCGCGGATGCTTCTCGCCGACGGCGTTGTAGTACGAGTTGTACAGCACCCGGAAAGCGGCGTGAAATGGCTTGAAGTCGCGCTCCCAGCGTTCGAGGACGAAGGTCTCGAAGAACCAGGTGGTATGCGCAAGACGAGCACCGCGGGGTCCTTGACCAGATCGACACCGATCAGCAAGGCGCCATCCGCGGCCAGCAGACTGCGCATGCGACGCAGCAGGGCAAGCGCCGCCGGTGGGTCGAAGTTGCCGATCGACGAGCCGGGATAGAAGACCAGCCGCCGACCCGTCGGAATGTCTTCGGGCAGGGCAAGCTCGTCCAGGAGGTCGGCGACCACGGGGCGAACGTCGAGCGCCGGAAAGGCGGCACGCAGGCCAGCAACGGCCCGGTGCAGAAAGTCGGCCGAGATGTCGACGGCGACGAAGCACCTCGGCTCGAGCAGCGCGCAGAGGTGGCGCGCCTTTTCGCAGTTGCCGGCGCCGAGTTCGATCACCGTCGCGCCACGGCCGACCTGGCGGCCGATTTCCTCGCCGTGGGCCTGCATGATCGCGCGCTCGGTACGCGTGAGGTAGTACTCCGGCAAGCGCGTAATCCGCTCGAAGAGCACCGAGCCCTCGGCATCGTAGAAATACTTCGGGGAAATTGCGGCCTGCGCCGCGCCAAGCCCGGCGGCGATCTCCGTGATTTCTGCGGCAAGGGCAGGGGGATCTGGGGGCAATTCCGCGTTCTCCAGTCGTGTCCAGTGGCGGTTTCGGATGTCACGAACTTCCGGCTTCCGTCGATCCCGGAGCGGCCACGGCGCCGGCTCTGCGTCAGGCGCGCATGCCGCCACTGCCGGTCGGGTCGCTGCGCAGCGGCAAACCTTACAACACTTCCGGCCGGGCTGGCGAGAAAAGGCAAGCCTGATGCGCGCGGTGTTGCACCTAGGGTCGACAGCGTGGCTCTCACTTGGGCTGACGACCGCCCGGGGACCGCGCTTGACCTATACTCGCCGCTTCCCTTGAGCCGCCTGACCACCCCACGTCGCGAGGAGCACGCGATGCCTGATGCTACGCCCCCCGGAGCCGACCCGTTTGCCGCCGAGCTGCAGGCGCGGCTTGTCGACGCGCTTGCCCTGCGCGGGCCGGCCCATGTGCCGCGCACGCATCACCTCGACGCCGACGGCCGCCCGCTGTTCATCAACCGACTGGCGCTGGAGACCAGCCCCTACCTGCTGCAGCACGCGCACAACCCGGTGAACTGGTTCCCCTGGGGTGACGAAGCGTTCGCCGAAGCGCGGCGGCTCGGCCGGCCCGTATTCCTGTCGATCGGCTATTCGACCTGCCACTGGTGCCACGTGATGGAGGCCGAGTCCTTCGAGGACGAGGCGATCGCCCGCTTCCTCAACCGTCACTACGTCGCCGTCAAGGTCGATCGCGAGGAGCGTCCCGACATCGACGCCGTCTACATGAGCGCCGTGCAGCAACTGACCGGCGCCGGCGGCTGGCCGATGAGCGTCTGGCTGACTGCCGCGCGCGAACCCTTTTTCGCCGGCACCTACTTCCCGCCGCGCGACGGCGGCCGCGGCGGCCAGCGCGGCTTCCTGTCGCTGCTCGGCGCCTTGTCGGAAACCTTCCAGCGCGATCCCGAGCGTGTCGGGCAGGCGTGCACGGCGCTGGTCGAGGCGATTCGCCACGACATGCAGGGCGCGTCCGGAGCGGGCAGCGCCGAAGCGGCCATCGGCTTGCCCGGCGGCAACGTCATCGACGCCACCGTCGACCATTACCGGAAGGCTTTCGATGCCCGACATGGCGGCCTGAGCCGGGCGCCGAAGTTCCCTTCGCACATCCCGCTGCGCCTGCTGCTGCGCCATCACCAGCGCACCGGCGATGCCGACGCACTGCACATGGCGACCCTGACGCTGGAAAAGATGGCCGCCGGCGGCCTCTACGATCAGCTTGGCGGCGGCTTTCACCGCTACTCCACTGACGTCCGCTGGTTGGTCCCGCATTTCGAAAAGATGCTCTACGACAACGCCCTGCTGGTCGTGGCCTACGCCGAGGCGTTTCAGGTCACCGGCCGCGCGGACTTCGCACGCGTCGCGCGCGAGACCTGCGACTACATCCTGCGCGAGATGACGGACGCCGGCGGCGGCTTCTACTCGGCAACCGATGCGGATTCGGCAGGCGAGGAAGGACGCTTCTTCGTCTGGCACGAGGACGAGATCCGCCGCGAACTGGACGCTCTCGGCGACGGCGAGACGACCGAGCGTTTCCTTGCCCACTATGACGTGCACCCGGGCGGCAACTGGGAAGGCCACACCATCCTCAACGTGCCGCATCCCGACGAAGCCGCCTGGGATGCGCTGGCCGCTGCGCGCGCAAGACTCTACGCGGTACGCGCCGGGCGTACGCCACCCTTGCGCGACGAAAAGATCCTCGCCGCCTGGAACGGGCTGATGATCTCGGCCCTCGCCGTTGCCGGACGCACTCTCGACGCACCGCACTATGTCGCTGCGGCGGTGCGCGCGGCGGATTTCGTCCTCACGCACCTGCGCGGCGCCGACGGCGGACTGCGGCGCAGCTTCAAGGACGGTCAGGCACGGCAAGCGGCCTTCCTGGACGACCATGCCTTCCTTTCGGCTGGCCTGATCGACCTCTACGAAGCGACCTTCGACGTACGCCACCTGCGCGACGCCCTGGCGCTGGCCGAGACCACCGAGCGAATGTTCGCCGACCCGGCGGGCGGCTGGTTCATGAGCAGCGAGGCACACGAGCGCTTGATCGCACGCGAGAAACCCGCCTACGACGGTGCCGAACCTTCCGGCACCTCGGTCGCCCTGCTGAACGCGCTCCGCCTCGGCGTGCTCACCGACGACGAGCGCTGGCGCCAGATCGCCGAACGCGGCCTGCGTGCCCATGCCCGGGTACTCGGCGAGCGGCCGATCGCGATGACCGAAGCCCTGCTGGCCGTCGATTTCCTGGCCACGACGCCGCGCCAGATCGCCGTCGTCTGGCCGGACGGCGCGGCAACGGCGGCCGCACCCCTGCTGGCCGTCCTGGGTCGACACTTCGTGCCTGCCCGCGCACTCGCCGCGGCGTCGGAGTCAGCCATCGCAGCACTGGCGCAAACGATCCCCTTTGTCAGTGACAAGGTCGCGCAGGGCGGCCGCCCAACCGCGTATGTCTGCCGCCACGGGCGCTGCAAGCTGCCGGTGAGCGATGCGGCTGGGCTGGAGGCTCAGCTGCGCGATGCGAGCTCCTGAATTGACAGGAACGGGACCGGTCGAGATACTTCCACCGGGTGGCATTGAAATTCCCATCCTTCTTGCCATTCCTCTCGGGAAGCGCATCGACAGGCCGTGACAGCGGTCCCGTTTACAGCAAACCCGAACACGCACACCGCCAGAAGCGCATACGATGCCACGAAGATCAAGGTCGAAAGGCGAGCCCGCGACCATGCCGACGAGTCCTGAAGGTGCGAAGACGCGGGCGCAGCGCTTCATCGTGGCGGGCCTGCTGCTCGCTGCGCTGATTGCCGGCAGCACGCTGTTCCTTTTCTCCTCTTCGCGAGTGCCGGCATCCTCCCCGGCGGCCAGTCTCGCTGCCGTGCCCAAGACGGCACCAGGCACCGTTCCCGCCACCTACGTCGGCGCCGAAACCTGCAAGTCCTGCCACGAGAGCGAATTCAAGGCGTGGTCAGGTTCGCATCATCAGTTGGCCATGCAGGAAGCCAGCGCGACCAGTGTGCTGGGCGATTTTGCCAACGCGAAATTCAGGAAGGATGGCGTGGAGTCAACTTTCTTCCGGCGCGGCGACCAGTTCATGGTTCGTACCGATGGCCCGGACGGCAAGCTGACCGAATATCCGGTCGCCTACACCTTCGGTGTCCATCCACTGCAGCAGTATCTGGTTCCGTTTCCCGGCGGACGTTACCAGGCGCTGCCGATTGCCTGGGACACGCGGCCGAAAAACGAAGGCGGCCAGCGCTGGTTCCATCTTTATCCGAAACAGAAGACGGACTACACGAACCCGCTGCACTGGACGGGCGTCTACCACAACTGGGCGCTGCAGTGCGCCGAGTGCCATTCGACCAATCTGCACAAGGGCTACGACCCAGCCAGCCAGACCTACAAGACCACGTTCAGCGAGATCAACGTCGCCTGCGAAGCCTGTCATGGCCCGGCATCCGCTCACCTCGACTGGGCCCGACAGGCCAGGCCGCCGTATGGCGCCGCTGACGACAAGGGTTTGCCCTCACTGAAAAGCCGCTGGAACGAAGCCTGGAAATTTCCGAGCGACACTGCGAAATTTGCCGTACGCGACCAGCCGGCCGCACCTGCCGGCATGAACAGCTGCGCCGCCTGCCACGCCCGCCGCTCGACCCTCAGCGAAGACCGGACCCCCGGTGCGCCGCTGGAAGACAGCCATCGCCTGGCGATGCTCACGGCACCGAACTACCATGCCGATGGCCAGCAGCGCGAAGAGGTCTATGTCTGGGGCTCGTTCCTGCAAAGCCGGATGCACCAGAGCGGTGTGACCTGCATGGATTGTCACGAGCCGCACAGCCACAAGCTGCGCGCCGAAGGCAATGCGCTGTGCACCCGCTGCCATGCCGCCGCCGAGTTCGATGCGCCGAAGCACCATCGCCATGCCGCGGGCGGCAAGGGGGCGCAGTGCGTCACCTGCCACATGCCGACGCAGAACTACATGGTGATCCATGCCCGGCAGGATCACAGCCTGCGCATCCCGCGCCCGGATCTCTCGCTGACGCTGGGCAGTCCCAACGCCTGTACCCAGTGCCACGCCGACAAGAAGCCGCAGTGGGCAGCCAGCGCCATGGACCAGTGGTATGGCAAGAGCTGGCGCGAGCGCCCGCACTTCGGCAACACCCTTCATGCCGGCGAAACCGAGGGTTTGCCCGCCTTGCCCGGGCTGCTCGAACTCGCCGCCAGCCCGACCGCGCCGGCAATCGTCCGGGCGACGGCAGCGGCATTGGCGCAGCCCCATGCCAACCCCGGTACGCTGGCGGCGGCGCGCGCGCTGTTGCAGGATGCCGACCCCTCGGTGCGCATCGCCGCGCTGGGCATGATTGCCCGGGCCGACCCGGCCAGCCGGGTGCTCGGTGGCGCGCCGCTGCTCTCTGACCCGATCCGTGGCGTGCGCATCGAAGCGGCGCGCCTCCTCGCCGACATGGCGGATGCGCAGATTCCGCCGGACAGGCGCGCGGCCCGTGCCGCCGCCCTGCAGGAATATGAACACGCCCTGGCGCTGGAGGCCGACTGGCCTTCGGGCCAGGTCAACCTCGGCAATCTGCGGCTGCAGCAGGGACGCGGCGACGAGGCACTTGCCGCGTACGAGCGTGCCATCGCGCTCGACAAGGCCTTCCCCGACGCCTATGTCAATCTTGCCGATGCCTTGCGCCAGTTGGGCCGCGACCCGGAAGCGGAAAAGGTATTGCGCCGGGGCCTGGCGGCGTTGCCGCGCGATGCCGACCTGCACCATTCCCTCGGGCTGCTGCTGACGCGCAAGGGCGACAGGGCGGCAGCGCTGAGCGAATTCATCGCCGCGGCGAAACTGGCCCCGGACAACGCCCGCCATGCCTACGTGCACGCCATCGCCGTCGATTCCGCAGGCAAGCGTGAGCAGGCGCTCGCCCTGCTGCGCAGCGCAAACAAGCGACACCCCAACGATGTGGACATCCTTGGCGCGCTCGTGTCGATAAGCCGTGAAACCGGCGACCGGCAAGCCGCCCTCCGTTACGCGAAGCAACTCGCGCAGATGCTGCCGGGCAACGCCAATCTGAGCCGATTGATTGCCGAGTTGGAGGCGAGATAGGGGGCGGCGCAGAATCTGATCTGCATTCACCTCGACTCGTCGACGACGTCGGCGACCGTCGTTCGGCGATCCAGAGCGCCGACGCTTTCCTCGAGCCCCTCGGCGCGCAGGATGTCGCGCGCAGCAGCGTGCGCGGCCACCAGCCGCAGGCGTATCCCCGCTGCCTGCAGTTCCTGATGCAGCCTTGCCAGCATGCGTGCGCCGGCGAGATCGACCGTCGGCGAAGTCGACAGGTCGAAGACAGCCAGCGACACCGGTTCGGGTGCGGCGCGGATCCGCTGCCAGATCGCTGCGCGCACATGCTCGACGTTGAAGTAGAGCAGCGACGACTCGACGCGCAGCAGCAGCGCTCCCGGGATGCCCACGTTGTCCGGGTTGCGTCCGATGTCGGAGTAAACCCGCGTCCCCGGAATGCGACCGAGGAAGGCGACGTGCGGCTGCGCTGCGCGTCGGATGAGCAGCAGGAGCGACACCAGCACGGCGACGATCACGCCCTTGAGAATGCCAAGTACCAGTACGCCAGCGAAGGCGACCATCGCGACGCCGAACTCGAAACGGCTGACCCGCCACACGTGGCGCAGTTCGCCGACATCGATCAACCCCTTGACGGCAACCAGCACGATCGCCGCGAGCACCACGTTCGGCAGGTTGTAGAGCATCCCGGTCAGATACAACAGGCAGAGGCCGATCGTCAGCGAGGCAAAAACCAGCGCAAGCGGCGTCCTGGCGCCCGCCTTGTCGTTCACCGACGACTGTGACAGGCCGCCGGCCACCGGGTAGGCCTGGAACAGTCCCGCTGCCAGGTTCGCTGCGCCGAGACCAAGGAGTTCCTGGCGCGCATCGATCTCGTCGCCGCGCGCCTGCGCCAGCGCGCGGGCGGCGGAAACGCTTTCCACATAGGCGAGCAACAGACACGCGAACGCCAGCGGGATCACGCCATCGACATCGCGCACCCGCAGATCGGGCAGCCTGAAATCGGGCAGGCCTTGCGGCAACGCGCCGACGATCCTGAAGCCACGTTCGCCCAGCGGGGTCACCGACATCACCACGATCGAAACGACCACCACGAGGAGCGCGACCGGGCGACCGGGCAGGAACTTCTCCCCGAGCAACAGCGCGGCGAGCGCGGCAAGGCCGAAAGCGAGCACGGCGAAATTGGTATCCGGGAGCTGACCCGCCAGGGTGACGACGGATTCGAAGAAGCCGTGCCCACCACCCTGGACGCCGAACAGCTTGGGCAGTTGGGTCATCGCGATGCTCAGTGCCGCGCCGGCCTTGAAACCCAGAAGGATGGTTTCGCTGATGAAGTTCACCAGCGAACTCAGGCGGAACAGCCACGCCAGCACGCACATGAGCGCGATGACCAGCGCCGTCAGTGCGGCAATCGACGCCCAGCGTCCCGGATCGCCCTGCGCCATGCCGGCGACCGTGACGCCAACCAGCATCGAGATCGCTGAAGTGGGACCGATCGCCAGCTGGCGCGATGATCCGAACAGCGCGTAGAACAGGCCGCCGACGAGATAGCAGTAGATGCCGTACTGCGGCGGCAATCCGGCGAGCGAGGCATAGGCGAGCGACACCGGAATGCCGTAGGCCGCCAGCGTCACGCCGGCGATCGCATCGTTGGCCAGCCACTTCTGCTGGTAAGAAGCGAGCCACTGCGCTGGCGGAAGAGCCGCGCGCCAGCCAGTGACCGGCGCTTTGCGGAAGAGAGCGCTTGCCGGTGGCGATGAATCGCCGCCGGCGTCCGGACTCACGGACCGTCCTCGACCGTGGCCTCGAGTCGTCCTTCGCGGACTGCCTTGACGAAAGCTCGGTAGTCACGCTGATTCTGGTCGCTGTACTCGACGGCGAACTCGCAGATCGCGTCGTCGAAGGCGGTATTCGAACCCATGTAGCCGGCGATCAGTGCCGCGTCGCCGGAACGTGCATGCGCCCGCGCCAGTGCCCAGGCACAGAGCCTGCCGTAGGCCTGCAGGAGATCGACATCCCAACCTTCGATGAGCGCACTGATCTTGACGTCGCGCAGTTGGCGGATGTAGTAATCCCGGCCATCCAGTCCTCTGGTCCAGCCGAGGAAGATGTCGGAAGCGACCTGCATCAGGCGCTGCCCGGCAATCACTCGCTGGCCATGGTTCGGATGTCGGCTCTGGCCCGCGTACGCTTCGAGCACCGACGCTCTGGCTTCCTTGACCTGCAGGAAGAGCGGGTCGTGGTCGGCGGCCATGAACAGCGCGATCGAACAGCGGGTGCCGACGCTGCCGACGCCGACGACCTTGCCCGCCAGATCGCAAAAGCGGTAGCGATCGAAGAGGACGCGCACGTGCTCGGACAGCGACTCGCGATAGCTGGCCAGGGCATCCCTGTACTGCGTCGCCAGTCCCGGGTTCTGTTCCTCGCTGAAGTGAAAGATCAGCGGCGGATCATCCTTGATCCGGGGCAGCGCGCCGTGGTGTTCGGCAAGCTTCGGGAAGATGTATTCGGCAGCGCTTTGCTCACGCGCCTTCTGGAGGCGCCGGGCGATGCGCTTCCTGACCTCCTCGCGGCCGGCTTCGGCCATCACGCGCTCGACGGTGATCGTGTCGTACCAAACTTCGAGCGCCCGCATCGAGGAGTAGTCGGCCATCCTCTCCCGGTACGCGCGCACCGTCGCCGTCGCCGCTCTTGCCGCTTCGCTCTCGTTGAGCCGCAGATGATGCGCGGCAATCACGACACTCGCCGTCAGGCGCTTGAGATCCCATTCCCATGGCGCTGGCAGCGTCTCATCTAGGTCGTTGATGTCGAACACCACCTGTCGCTCGGGCGTGGCAAAGCCGCCGAAGTTCAGCAGGTGCGCGTCGCCGCAGGCCTGCACGCGGATGCCGGAGATCGGCGTCGTTGCCAGATCGGCGGCCATGATCGCCGCCGAGCCGCGATAGAAGGCAAACGGCGACTGCAGCATGCGGCCGAAGCGGATCGGCACGAGTTCAGTCAACCGGCCGACGTTCGATTCGACCAGCAGTTCTAGCGGATCGCGTCGCTTCTTCGGCGCCTTCCAGCCGCCCTGCGCGTCACGCGGCACTGCGTCGCGCAGAGTCTTCCCATGCGCCCGACGCTCATCGGGTGACAGGACTTCCGCCTGCAGATTGCCGCTGGCGACTGCCTCGATGTCATCAAGCTTGCCCTTTTTCATCTGACAATTCCTTTCATGGAGAACGCCTACCAAGAAAGTATAGGCGATCGGCTGCGGTATCGCTGCCGTGGAGAGACTCGCCGGGGCGGCCTGCACATTGAACGTTGGCTTTCAATATGAGCCAGTCCTGGCGTGCAGCCCCGGGCACCGGGTACCTTGCTGCCGGTCCGCCAGTTCGTTGACGCAGGCTTGACGAGTGTCGACTGTATCCACTACTCTGCGTTCCTGACGGATACCCCTGAACGACAATGCCTGCGCTGTATCGCTTTCATCCTCCTGCCCTGATGGTTCTCTTTGCCGACCTCGCGAGCCACGCCCGCGGGCAGTCCAAGGTCTTCGTCGGCACGGCCGGGAGCGTACTGGAGCGCAGCAACGCCGATGGGTTTCGCTTTTACGCCCACCAGTTCTACGACGGAGACGGAAAGAAGCGCGAACGGTACGTGGCTGGCCCCATCGGAGCGCCCGAAGCGGATGCGACGGCCCGGGCTCTCCGGCTTGCCGTCGCCGAAACCAAGGCAGCCACCACTTCGCTGCGACTTCTCGGGCGGGAAGGCTTTGCGCTGGTCGATGCGAAGACTTACGCGACCCTGGCCAGTCTGTACAACCATGGTGTATTCCAAGCCGGCGGGGTGCTCATCGGCTCACACGCATACGGCCTGCTCCTGAACCAGATGGGGGTTGCCGGCGCCCCCTATGCGACGGAAGACATCGACATCGCACGGCGGGAAAAGCTCGCGTTTCCGGCCCTTCCGGAAGCCAGCTTCCTGGAGATGCTGCAGGCTACCGGGATTGCCTTCGTCGAAGTGCCGCAACTGGATGCTCGACAGCCCGCCACCTCGTTCAAGGAAAGGGGCCGCAGCCGCTTCCATGTTGACCTCCTCGTACCGGCTGCCGGAGATAATTTTCAGGTGGTGCCGGTGCCCGAACTGCGAGCCCACGCGACGGCTTTGCCTTACCTGAGCTATCTGCTGGCGGACTCACAGATGAGTCTGTTGCTGGCCAGGGAAGGGTGCTGCATGGTTCGGGTGCCGTTGCCCGAGCGTTTTGCCCTGCACAAGCTCATGGTTTCCCAGCTGCGGGCTGATCGGGGGGGCAAGTCGGAGAAGGACCTGTTCCAGGCTGCGGTGCTTCTTGCCGTCCTTGGAGACAGGCATCCCGGTGCGATCGACGACGCTCTGCGATGGGCTCCGCTGTCGATCCTTGGTCGTCTGAAGTCTGCCGTTCGCCTGCTGCGGCAGCTGCTGGCGAGCGATCACCCGCGTGCCTGGGACGAACTCAACCCGGAATAGTCAGCCCCCGGTTGCCCGCCCTTTTCCTTCGGACACGGTTTCACGAGGGGCCGACCGACGCACGGGCGTCGGTCCAGGACCGTGCATACCGACTCGAGCTGCGGCAGGCACCTGCGGGGCGGTGCTGCCGCCCCTCATCACTACTTCGTCGTCGTCGCCTTCGCCTTGCCTGCCTGGACGCCCTGCTCGTAGGCACGCTGCTCGCGCTGCTTCTGCTGGTCGTAGAGGAAACCCCCGGCGGCGCCGATCGCCGCGCCGCCCGCTGCCCACGCCCACTCGCCGGTGACCGCGCCCACCACGACGCCGGCGCCGGTGCCGATGGC
>JFAX01000019.1:70499-71709 GCA_000585015.1 Candidatus Accumulibacter adjunctus
GCCGGGCGCTACTTGCGGCAAGGGAAGGTTTCGCCGGCGAAGCGGAAGAGGGTGTCGATCGCGCCTGCGTTCATCAGTTGCGGGCGGGCGTTGGCCCAGGCGACGAAGTCACTCGCCACCTGCGAGCGCTTGGGGCTCGGGTCGGGAACGCAGACGAAGCGGTCGGCGGGCTGTGTCGATGCGTCGTAGTAGCCGTAGGCACCGGCCAGGACGCCGTGGCAGAAGGCGAGGGCGGTGGCGTGGTCGGGATCCGACGCCGGTACGCTGCACACCTTGACCAAGTCTCCGGCGTTGCGGATGCGGTACTGGTCGGGTGGCAGCGCGTGGGCGGTGGCGGTGAGCGTAGCGGCGGCGGCGAGAAGGGCAATGCGCATGTCAGGTACCTCCGGTGGGGCAGGCGACAGTGCCGTCGCCCGCAGTGGCAAGGCTGTTCAGTAGACCTCGGGAACGTACTTCAGCGGCAGACCGGGGTCTACGTAGTCACCCGGTTTCTGTCGCCGTGGCAGGCTGATCTTCGGCGCCTTGGCGACCTCGTAGGGAATGCTGCTCAACAGATGCTTGATGATGTTGAGCCGCACGCGCTTCTTGTCGTCCGAGCGGGCGACGAACCACGGCGCCCAGTCGGTATCGGTGGCCCGGAACATGTCGTCGCGGGCACGCGAGTAGTCGTACCAGCGACTGTACGACTTGAGATCCATCGGCGACAGCTTCCATTGCTTGCGCGGATCGGTGATGCGGGCTTCGAGCCGACGCGTCTGCTCGTCCATGTCGACCTCGAGCCAGTACTTGCGCAGGATGATCTGGTTGCCATCGACCATCAGTTTCTCGAACAGCGGCGCCAGACGCAGGAATCCCTGCACCTGCTCGTCGCTGGCGAAGCCCATCACCCGTTCGACGCCGGCGCGGTTGTACCAGCTGCGGTCGAAGATCACCACTTCGCCGGCTGCCGGCAGGTGGGGCAGATAACGCTGCACGTACATCTGCGTCTTCTCGCGCTCGGTCGGCGCCGGCAAGGCGACGACGCGGAAGACGCGCGGGCTGACGCGGCCGGTGATCGCCTTGATCGTGCCACCCTTGCCGGCACCGTCGCGTCCTTCGAAGACGATCACCACCTTCAGTCCCTTTTCGATCACCCAGCTCTGCAGGTGAGCGAGTTCGCCCTCGAGCTGCTCGAGTTCCCGGTAATACTCTTTCGACGACATCTTCCGCG
>JFAX01000019.1:73560-86012 GCA_000585015.1 Candidatus Accumulibacter adjunctus
GCCAGCATGCCGCCGATGACCGCGCCGCCCATCACCTGCCGCGAGATGGCGCCGGCGCCGCTGGCCAGCGCGAGCGGCACGCAGCCGAGGATGAAGGCGAACGAGGTCATCAGGATCGGCCGCAGGCGCAACTGCGCGCCCTTCAGGGTGGCCTCCGCGAGGGACAGCTCGCCCTTCTCGTATTCCATCTTGGCGAATTCGACGATCAGGATGGCGTTCTTGGCCGCGAGGCCGATCAGCATGACGAGGCCGATCTGCGCATAGACGTTGAGTTCCTGCCCGCGCAGCAGCAGCGCCGCGAAAGCGCCAGCGACGGCGATCGGTGTCCCGAGCAGCACCGAGAAGGGCAGCGACCAGCTCTCGTACTGGGCAGCGAGGATCAGGAAAACGCAGAGCAGCGAGAAGGCGAAGATGGCGACCGGCGAGACGCCCTGCGCGGCTTTCTGCTCCTGGAACGACATGCCGGAGTAGTCGAAGCCCATTTCACTCGGCATGGTCTCGTGGAACACCTCTTCCAGCGCGCGCATGACCTGTGCCGAGCTGAATCCTGGCGCTGCCGAGGCGTTGATCTGCGCGCTGCGGTAGAGGTTGAAGCGCATCGTGAACTCGGGGCCGGCGATGTTGCGTACCGAGGTCAGCGCCGACAGCGGGACCGGCTGCCCATCCTTGTTGCGCACGTAGAACTGGCCGACATTCTGGATGTCGGTGCGGAAGTCCCCCTCGGCCTGGATGTAGACCTGCCACTGGCGGCCGAAGCGGTTGAAATAGTTGATGAAGCCACTGCCGAGGAAGGACTGCAGGGTCTGGTAGACCTCCTTGATGTTGACCCCCTGCTTGAGCACCTTGTCGCGGTCCACGTCGATGAACAGCTGCGGCACGACCGGGCGGAAGGTGGTCGACAGGCCGGCGAGTTCAGGTCGCTTGCGCGCCGCTTCGAGGAACTTGCTGGTCTGCTCGGCGAGGAAGGCGATGTCCTTGCCGGCGCGGTCCTGCAGGATGAAGGTGGCGCCGCCCGAGACACCGACGCCCTGGATTGCCGGCGGCGGAAAGGCGAAGCCGATGGCACCGCTGATGCCGGAAAGCCGCCGGGTCAGCTCTTCCTTGATCGCCCCGTACTGCTCTTCCGGCTTCGTGCGCTTCGACCATTCCTCGAAAGTGATGAAGAAGAAAGCGCTGTAGGTGTTCTGCACCTGGCTCAACAGGTTGTAGCCGACCACAGTGGTGGCGTACTTGACGCCGGGAACGTCCTTGATCAGGTCTTCGGCCTGGCGGGCGACTTCCGAGGTGCGCTGCAGCGAACCCGCGTCGGGAAGCTGCACGCCGGCGAAGACGTAACCCTGGTCCTCGTCGGGCAGGAAGCCGGTCGGCAGCGTCTTGCCGAACAGGCCGGCGAGGGCGGCGAGGCCGGCGATGAAGATCAGGCTGATGAAGCTCTTGCGGAGCGCCAGGCGGCAGACGCCGACATAGCCGCCGGTGACCCGGCCGAAAACCTCGTTGAACCAGTCGTAGAACTTCTGCAGCGGCCCGCTTCCCTTGACCTTGGGACGCAGCAGCAGGGCGCACAGGGCCGGGCTCAGGGTCAGCGCGTTGAACGCCGAGATGACGACCGAAATCGCGATGGTCACCGCGAACTGCTGGTAGAGCTGGCCGGTGATGCCGGGAATGAAGGCGGTCGGCACGAAGACTGCGGCGAGGATGACGGCGATGGCGATGACCGGGCCGGTCACCTCGCTCATCGCCTTGAGGGTCGCGTCCTTCGGCGACAGGCCCTGCTCGATGTGGTGTTCGACCGCCTCGACGACGACGATGGCGTCGTCGACGACCAGACCGATCGCCAGGACCAGACCGAACAGCGACAGGGTGTTGATCGAGAAGCCGAACAACGGGAAGAGCATGAAGGTGCCGACCAGCGACACCGGCACGGCGAGCAGCGGGATAAGCGTCGCGCGCCAGCCCTGCAGGAAGACGAAGACGACGATGATCACCAGCACCAGCGCCTCGAACAGCGTGTGCTCGATCTCCTTGATGCCTTCGGTGACGGCCAGTGTCGTGTCGAGGGCGATGACGTAGTCGAGGTCGGGCGGGAAACCCTGCTTGATCTTTTCCATCAGTGCCTTGGCGCCGTTCGCGGCATCGAGGGCGTTGGCTCCGGGGATCTGGTAGAGGGCGACGAGGGCCGCCGGCTTGCCGTTCAACCGCCCTTCCATGTTGTAGGTCTGGGCGCCGAGTTCGATCCGGGCAACGTCTGAAACGCGGACGATCGAGCCGTCCGGGTTGGCACGCAGGACGACCTTGCCGAAATCCTCCTCGGTCACCAGCCGACCCTGGGCGCGGACCGCGTAGGTAAACTCCTGTCCGGGTGGTGCCGGCTGAGCACCGACCTGGCCCGCCGGGTTGACGGCGTTCTGGGTCTGGATGGCGTTGATGATCTCGGGAATCGTGATGTTCAGCTTGGCCAGCACGTCGGGGCGGACCCACAGGCGCATCGCGTACTGGCCGGCGCCGAAGACGGTGACGCTGGCGATGCCCTTGATCCGCGTCATCTGATCGTTGATGTTGATGTACGAGTAGTTGGCGAGGAAGATGTTGTCGTAGGTGCCGTTCGGCGAATAGAGGGCGAACATGATCAGCGGCGACGAGGTCGATTTCTGCACCGTCACGCCGTAGTTGCGCACGTCCGATGGCAGTTGCGACTCCGCCTGCCCCTGGCGCATCTGGGCCAGAAGCTGGTCGGTGTTGGCGTCGGTGCCCAGCGCGAAGTTGACGTACAGCGTCGATTGGCCATTGTTGGCGTTGATCGAGTACATGTAGTCCATGTTGTCGACGCCGGACATCTGCTGCTCGATCGGCGTGGCGACCGCCTGTTCGAGGGTCAGCGCATCGGCGCCGGTGTAGGTCGCGTTGACCTGGATCTGCGGCGGCACGATGTTCGGGAACTGCGCGATCGGCAGACTGGACATCGCGACGAGGCCGACGATGGTCATCAGGATCGAGATGACCATCGCCACGATCGGGCGGTTGATGAAGAACCGGGACATGGCGGCTTATTCCTTGGCGGCGGCTGCGGCGGGCCCGGGGGCGGCCTTGCCGGGGGCGCCTGTCGCCGGTGCAGCAGGAACGAAGGGCTTGGTCTCGACCGTCATCCCCGGCCTGACCTTCTGCGTGCCCTCGGCGACGACCCTTTCGCCGGGCTTGAGGCCCTCGCTGATCAGCCAGTCGCTGCCGATGCGGTCGCCGACGACGACCGGGCGGATGTCGACCTTGTTGTCGGCGCCGACGACGGCGAGCAGGAACTTGCCCTGCATCTCGGTCACCGCCCGCTGCGGCACCAGCAGCGCGCCCTTGACGACCTGCATCGTTGCCCGGATGCGGCCGAACTGGCCCGGGCGCAGCAGGTTGTTGGCGTTGGGGAAGAGCGAGGCGACCTTGAAGGTGCCGGTCGTGACATCGACCTGGCGGTTGAGCACAGAGACCTTGCCCTGGTGCGGATAGATCGAGCCGTCAACCAGGATCAGTTCGAGCGGCACATCTTCGGTCGACCTGCCCGCTGCGCTGGCGGCCGTTGCCACCTTGAGGTACTCCTGTTCGCTGATGTTGAAATAGACCTTGATCGGGTCGACCGACGACACCGTCGTCAGTTCGGCGCCACTCGGGCTCAGCAGGTCACCGATCTGCGCCCTGGCGATGCCCGCGATGCCGCTGATCGGCGAGGTGATCCGCGTGAAGCCGAGGTTGAGCTTCGCCGTCTTCAGGTTGGCGTCGGCGGCCTCCAGTTCGGCCTTGGCCGACTGGAAGGCGCCGGTCGCGTCGTCGAGGTCCTTCTGGCTGACGGCGTTCTTCTCCGCCAGCGGCTTGATGCGGGCGAGGTTGGCCGAGGCCGTGTCGAAACGGGCGACCTTCTGGGCGCGTACCCCCTTCGCCTCGTCAACCGCTGCCTCGAAGGTGCGCGGATCGATTTCGAAGAGCGGCTGACCCTTCTTGACGAGGTCACCTTCGCGGTAGTTCTGCCTGATCAGATAGCCGGTCACCTGTGGCCGGATCACCGCATTGATGTTGCCGTCCATCGTTCCCACCCACTCCATGTAGATCGGTACATCCTTCTGGACCACCTGTACGACCTCGACGACCGGCGCCACCGGTGCTGCAGCCTTTTTCTCGCTGCAGCCGGTGGCGGCGACGAGCAGCAAGCCGAGCACGGAGGCGGCAATGCCCAGCGGGCGGTAGGGGATGGGCAGACGAGGGAAATTCATGGCGGCTCCTGCGGATGCTGGATTGGGGCGCTGATGCGGAAAAAGGCATTATGGGCCATCGCTGTCGGCAAGACCAGCGCTTCAATCCGTCCGGCATGCCGCTGCCGGCGGCGCAGCGGGCGACGCCGCCGGTCATGCGCTGTTACGAACCCACCGGAAGGCATGCGCTATACTCGGCACTCATTCGGTATCGATTCGGCATTGACATGGCACAGGAAGGCCGCAGGGCATGAGCGAACGCGAGACGGACCAGCTTCTGGTGGAACGTGCGCAGGCGGGCGAAAAACGCGCTTTCGATGTGCTGGTTGCCAAGTACCAGCGCAAGGTCGCGCGCCTGTTGTCGCGCTTCGTGCGCGATCCGGCGGAAGTCGAGGATGTGGCACAGGAAGCCTTCATCAAGGCCTACCGCGCGCTGCCCTCGTTTCGTGGCGACAGCGCCTTCTACACCTGGCTCTACCGCATCTCGATCAACACCGCCAAGAACTACCTCGTCGCCCAGGGCCGCCGCGCACCGACCTCGACCGAGTTCGACGCCGAGGAGGCCGAGGTCTTCGAGGACGCCAGCCAGTTGCGCGACATCAACACGCCGGAGAGTCTGCTGCTCACGCGGCAGATCGGCGAGACGGTCAATGCTGCGATGGACGCGCTGCCGGCCGAGCTGCGCCATGCGATCGTCCTGCGCGAGATCGATGGCCTGAGCTATGAAGAGATCGCCAGTGTCATGAGCTGCCCGATCGGTACCGTCCGTTCGCGCATTTTCCGCGCACGCGAGGCGGTTGCCGAGAAGCTTCGCCCACTCCTTGACGTAGCGGCGGACCGTCGCTGGTAGTGATGAGCAGGCAGCCCTTACCATCATCGCGGCCAGCCGACTTTGCCCCGGGGCACGACGGTCGGCCGGCGGGAGCTGGCGATGAATGAAGCCTGGGGCACGGTGGTGGCGCTCGTTGGCGAGCAGGCGACGATCCGCATCGACGAGACGGGTTGCGGCCGCTGCCGGCAGCCGGGCGGCTGCGGTGGCAGTCAGGCCGCGACGCTTTTCTGCCACACACCGCGGACCTTCTGCGTGCCGAACCCGGACGGTCGACAGGTTGGCGAGCGGGTGCAGGTCGTCCTCGCCGGCGGGTCGCTGGGCCGCAGCGCGCTGCATGCCTACGTGCAGCCGCTGCTCGCGCTGCTCGGCGGGGCACTCGCCGGTTCGGCGATCGCCGGCGAAGCGGGGGCGATCGGTGGGTCGGTTGCCGGCCTGTTGCTCGGCTGGTTGCTGCTGCGCCGGGCGCAGATGCGCTGGCGGCAGGAGCACGGTCTGCAACCATCGATCCGCTCTTGATTTTCTCGCCAGGATCCCCACTGAAGCCGAATGGGAGCGCCAGTCCACTCATCCCAGACCTCAAACAGGAGACCGCGGGGGCCATGAGACAACTTCTTCTTGCCTTCTTCTTCGTCCTCTTCTCGCTGCCGGCGCAAGCGCAAAACCGGGGCTTGCCCGATTTCACCGAACTGGTCGAGAAACAGGGGCCGGCCGTGGTGAATATCAGCACCACGCAGACGCAACGCGGCGGCGGCAGGGGCGCGCAACCCTTCCCGTTCGACGAGAACGACCCGATGTACGAGTTTTTCCGCCGCTTCATCCCGCGCCAGCCCGGCATGCCGGGTATTCCGGGGATGCCGCGCGAGTTCGAGAGCCGCTCGCTCGGTTCGGGCTTCGTCATCAGCGCCGATGGCTACATCCTGACCAATGCGCACGTCGTCGAGTCGGCCGACGAGATCCTCGTCCGCCTGACCGACAAGCGCGAGTTCAAGGCGCGCGTCATCGGTACCGACAAGCGCACCGATGTGGCGTTGATCAAGATCGAGGCGAGCGGTCTGCCGACCGTTCGCCTGGGTGATCCGGGGGTGCTCAAGGTCGGCGAGTGGGTCGTGGCGATCGGCTCGCCATTCGGCTTCGACAACAGTGTCACCGCCGGCATCGTCAGCGCCAAGGGGCGCTCGCTGCCGCAGGAGAACTTCGTTCCCTTCATCCAGACCGATGTCGCGGTCAATCCGGGCAATTCGGGCGGGCCGCTGTTCAACATGAGGGGCGAGGTGGTCGGCATCAACTCGCAGATCTACAGTCGATCGGGCGGTTTCATGGGGATTTCCTTCGCCATCCCGATCGACGTCGCGATGGAGGTACAAGGGCAGTTGCGCGCCACTGGCAAGGTCAGCCGGGGCCGCATCGGCGTCGTCATCCAGGAGGTGACGAAGGAGCTGGCGGAGTCCTTCGGCCTGGCGAAGGCGCAGGGTGCCGTGGTGAACGCGGTCGAGAAGGGTGGCCCGGCGGACAAGGCCGGAGTCGAGCCGGGCGACGTGATTCTCCGCTTCGACGGCAAGCCGATCGCCGGTTCGGGCGACTTGCCGCGCATCGTCGGTGGCACCAGGCCGGGCAGCAGAGCGACGATCCAGGTCTGGCGCAAGGGCGCGACGCGCGATCTGGTGATCGTCGTCGCCGAGATTCCGGCCGAGGAGAAGACCGCCGGCCGCAGCAGCCGCAGCGCCAAGCCAGCCGAGCGGGCAGCCAACCGCCTCGGACTGGTGGTGGCGGAACCGACGCCGGAGCAGAAACGTGAACTCAAGCTCGATGCGGGCCTGCTCGTCGAGGACGTGCGCAACATGGCGGCGCGCGCCGACCTGCGGCCGGGCGACATTCTGCTGGCACTGATCGCGCGCGGCGAGAGCATTGAACTGAAGAGCGTCGAGCAGTTCAACCGCCTGCTCGCACAGCTCGACAGGTCGGCCAGCGTCACCCTGCTGGTCCGGCGCGGCGAGCTGCAGACCTTCGTCACCATCAAGGCGGCGCCCGAGAAGCGCGGCGAGTGATGCCGTCGATGAAGCTGACGCTGCTCTCGCGCTCCTGCTGCCATCTCTGTTCCGACATGGAGGCGGCGCTGGCACCGCTGGTCGACGAGTTCGGCGTCGAGCTCGAAGTGCTCGACGTCGACGACGATGCGGCGCTGCTCGAAGTCTACGACGAGCTGGTGCCCGTCCTTCTGCATGACGGCGTCGAGCTGTGCCACTACTTCCTGGATGTCGGCAGGGTGCGCGATCACCTGCGTGCGATGTCGTCGCCCATCGCCCGGCAGCCATCACCATCACCCTCAGCGAACGGATCATGACCCCGGACACCCTCGAGAACCGCTGTTTCGACGAGATCAACATCGGCGACAGCGCCAGCATCACGCACACCCTGAGCGTCAACGACGTGCAGCTTTTCGCCGCCGTTTCCGGCGACCTCAATCCGACCCGGCTCGACAGCGAACTCGACCGGCAGCTCGGGCCGAACGACCTCGCGGCGCACGGCATGTGGCTCGGGGCGCAGGTTTCCGGCATCCTCGGCAAGCAGCTTCCCGGCCCGGGAACGGTACATGCCGGACAGGATCTCGAGTTCCTGGCACCGCTGGCGGTCGGTGAGCAGGTGACGATCTCGATCACCGCCACGGCCAAGGATGCGGCCAGCCGGCGGGTCAGCTTCGCCTGCCGTGGCGTCAACGGCCGCGGCGAGACGATCATGACCGGCACCGCGCGGGTGATCGCGCCGCAGGCCAAGGTGCGCATGGAGCGGCCGGACGCGGCCAGCATCTCGATCCAGAGCCACGACAACTTCGGGCGCTTCGTCGAACGCTGCCAGCAACTGCCGCCGGTGTCGGTCGCCGTGGCGCATCCGTGCGACGAGTCGTCGCTCGCCGCAGCGCTGCAGGCGAAACGCGAGGGACTGATCGAGCCGATCCTCGTCGGACCTGTCGCGCGCCTGCGTGCGGTGGCGGAGCAGGCCGGTCTCGACCTCGCCGGCGTGCGCATCGACGACGTGCCGCACAGCCATGCCGCCGCCTTCCGCGCCGTCGAACTGGTACGCCTCGGTGAGGCGGCGGCATTGATGAAAGGCAGCCTGCACACCGACGAACTGATGGCCGAGGTGGTCAGCAAGACCACCGGTCTGCGCACCGAGCGGCGCATCACGCACGCCTTCCTGATGGACGTGCCGACATACCACAAGGGGCTGATCGTCACCGATGCGGCGATCAACATCGCCCCCGATCTCGACACCAAGCGTGACATCTGCCAGAACGCGATCGATCTGGCGCATGTGCTCGGCATCGAAAGGCCGAAAGTGGCGATCATCTGCGCCGTCGAGTCGATCAATTCGCGCATGGTATGCACCACCGATGCTGCCTCGTTGTGCAAGATGGCGGACCGCGGCCAGATCAGTGGTGCGATCCTCGATGGTCCACTCGCTCTCGACAACGCGATCAGCCAGGAAGCGGCACGCATCAAGAAGATCGACTCGCCGGTTGCCGGCGACCCGGACATCGTCGTCGTACCGGATCTGGCCGCGGGCAACATCCTCGCCAAGCAGCTCACCTTCATGGGCAACGCCGACGGCGCCGGCGTCGTCCTCGGCGCGCGCGTGCCGATCATCCTCACCAGCCGCGCCGACAACCGGCGCACCAAGCTTGCGTCGTGCGCGGTTGCCGTCCTGATGGCCAGCGCGGCGGCCGGCCAGGCGCCGACCCGGGCAGGAGTCTGAGATGGAAAGACTGATCCTCGTTCTAAACGCCGGCTCGTCGAGCCTCAAGTTCTCGCTGTTCACCGTCCGCACGGCCGGTGAGATGGACGCCGTTGCGGTCGGCCAGATCGAGGGCCTGGGAACCGCACCGCGGCTCAAGGTCAAGGATGGCGCCGGCGAGCGGATTGCCGACGAGCAGTGGGACAAGGGCGAGGTGAGCGGTCATGCGCAGGCGCTGCAGCGGATCGCCGGACTGCTTCGCTCGCGTTTCCAGGGCAGTGTTCTGGCCGGCGTCGGCCACCGCGTCGTGCATGGCGGCCCCGACTACGCGGCTCCCCTGCTGGTGACACCGGAAGCGATGCGCCGCCTCGAGGACTTCATCCCGCTGGCGCCGTTGCATCAGCCGCACAACCTGGCGGCGATCCGTGCCGTGCAGGAGGTGCAGCCGGATCTGCCGCAGGTCGCCTGTTTCGACACCGCCTTCCACCAGACTCAGGAGCGCGTCGCGCAGTTCTACGGGCTGCCCTACGAGTACTTCGAGCGCGGCGTGCGCCGCTACGGCTTCCACGGGCTGTCATACGAGTACATTGCCGGCGCCCTGCCGGCGGTTGCCCCGGCGATCGCCGGCGGGCGGGTGGTCGTCGCCCACCTCGGCAGTGGTGCCAGCATGTGCGCCATGCGTGCCGGCCGGAGCGTCGGCAGTTCGATGGGGTTCACCGCCCTCGACGGCCTGCTGATGGGTACGCGGCCGGGCAACATGGACCCCGGCATCGTCCTCTACCTGCTGCAGCAGGAGGGGATGAGCGCAAAGCAGATCGAGGATCTGCTCTACAAGCGCTCGGGTCTGCTCGGCCTGTCGGGTATCGGCAACGACATGCGGGTGTTGCTGGCAAGCGAGGACGCGCGCGCCAGGCTGGCGATCGAGCACTTCGTCTACCGCATCGGTCGTGAACTCGGCGCGCTCGCCGCCGTTCTCGGCGGCCTCGACGCGCTGGTGTTCACCGCCGGCATCGGCGAGAACAGCGCGCGCATTCGCGAACTCGTCTGCGAACAGGCTGCGTGGCTGGGCATCGAGATCGATCGCGCAGCCAACGAAACTGGCGGCCCGTGCATCAGCCGCGGCGGCAAGGCATCGGCGTGGGTGCTGCCGACCAACGAGGAACTGATGATCGCACGGCACACGCGGCATTTGCTGGCGCTCTGAGCGGCGCGCAGCGGACGGGGCCGGCCGCGATCGACGACGCGACCGCCGCTGCCGCGGCCGACGGGGTTGCCGATCGTGACGCTTTCGCGTCGGGGCGGCTGGCGATGCCGCCGGATCGCTGAAACACCTCGCCGCCGGTCGCGCGTTCGCTGCCCGGTTGTCCCGGAACGAGCGCGCGGCCGGTCGAAGCGGACGCCTGCCTGCCTACTGCAGGGTCGGCGCGGACCAGAGGCGCCCCGCCCGCCGCAGCTTGGGCGATGATCGTCGCCGTTGCCTGCTGGCGCGCACTCGTCGCTGTCCGGCCGGCGCCGCAGGCGGACAATCGCGCGCAGCGCGCCGAGGGCTCGGTTCCTCTGCCGCGTCGCCGGACAGGGTCAGCCACATCGTGCGCAGCATTTCGTCCGGGCCAGGAGCCAGGAAGCCTGCGTGGTCGAGGAAGTCGCCACCTGTGTCCTCGCCGGCGGTGCCGTAGTCCGTGCGGCAACTGCCGTCGTGCCGAGCGTCGGCAGGCACGAGCGCGTGGCCGGTGGCGTGGCTCGAGCGGACGACGATAGCGCCCGCGCACCGGCCAGGCGGAAGCAGCAGCGGGCGAGCATGCCCGACGATGATCGCCGTCCCCACCGGGTCGAGCGTCGTCGCGCCGGCCAACTGCGACAGGACGAGGTTGAAGGCATCGAAGGGATCGGCCGCCATCGCGTCGAGCAGGGTGACCCTGACCGTCTTCGCCGTTTCGCCAGGCGCAAAGTTGAGGCGGCCGCTGGTCGCGACGTAGTGGCGTCCAGCCACCGCGCCGGCGTCCTGCGTCGCGTAGCTCATCGCCACGAGACTCGTCGATGGCCGGTCGAGCGTTACGACGAAGCTCGCTTCCCGCATCGAGCTGTCTACCACGCAGTCGTCGACCGTCACCAGCGGCCGTCCCAGCGCCGCGGTGCAGTCGATGATCGTCGCGATCGCCACCGTGTTGCCGATGACGGCATTTGCGCTCGCCGAGCAGATGATCAGCGCGAGTGTTTCCGTCCTTGCGGCTACACGCCTGCTCGCAATGGAGACGCTGATGACCCGCTCGACGACTCCCGGGTCGAAAACAAGCATCCCGAACTCATCGTCGCGCTCGTCGCCGCTTGCCGAAGTCAGACCGATGAGTGTCCACCTGACCGTCACCGCAGCCCGTGGGTCCGCTTCGGACAGGCGCACGGTGAACACTGCATGGGCAGCGGACTTGCTGATGACGATGTCGTCGACCGAGATGATGCGAGACATGTTCTCTCCTGGAAAAGCGGTGGCATGGTCCGTGTATGACCCAGGCGGAGCGCTCGCGAACCGGCGCCATCGCGGAAAGATGGCTGGCGGGCTGCGCCTCTCAGCGGATGAATCTAGCAGACGGTAGAGGGCCGCGGTCGACGGTTTTCTTCTTACCTGCAGCATACATGGCGGTCTCCGGAGAACCTTGCAGGCGCCATCGAGAAGATCGATGCTCGACCGTCTGCGAGTGAGCGAAAGCTCCATCGGCCATGCGTACGCCTGACTCGCGTGCCAAGAGCAAGTTGCCGTGCCGTCCGCGGAAAGCGGACGTGACACTTTTGCACTTGGGCAGCGTCTTCGTCGCGCTCTCCGTCGCAGCCCCGGCGAGCGCGGCGGGACTACCGTCTTGCGGACTGAGGATCCCTGCGACGCTTTGTCCACGCCAGGCCGAACAAACCGGCGCCGAAAAGGACGATGCTGGTCGGTTCGGGTGCGGCGTTGAGGTTGTAGACCGCCACTTCATGGAGCCATGCATGCTCGCGCGAACGCTGGTAGATCTCGTTGGTGTCGTACACCATGCGCAGGCGATCGGTGGTGACGGCTTGGAAAGCAAAGGAAGTCGGGCGAGAAGTCCACGTCGTCGGGTCGTCGTATGGCCCCAGCGAAGCCACTGCGTTGGTCGTCGAGAAAACGGTGTCCCAAGCCAGGAGCGTGTCGTTCCAGATCTGCAGGTCCACGATATTCGGCACCGCAGCCCCATTCACGTCCCGGTGCCACCACGCGACGACGTTGTTGAAGGTGATTTGGCGCTGGAAATCCAGAACGACGTGGAAATTGCCAATGTTGTACCAAGCCGCGAGTCCGTGTGCCCATGTATCGTAGTAGCTCGCCATGTTGTCGACCAAGTCTGCCTTGCTGGTACCCCCTCCCCAACCATTGTCAGAGGCGGATGTATCAGCACCAACAGCCAAGCTGAGGGGGATCGCATGGGCGTGGGGCATACCTGCCAGGAGACCAAGTAGGGCGAGATGGATCGGTCTGATTTTCATGAAATGTGTCCTTTCTGTTTTCGGTCAAAGGTCGACGTGCTTCAAGACGGCTTTGCGGCGTCGACAGACGGTGTGCAAAGCCCAACCGTGTCGTCGCCCCTCACAGGCCAGACCTACCGTTACGGTTATGGAGATCACCATAAAAGCAGCATCTTGCGAGCTCGGAG
>JFAX01000019.1:86684-96701 GCA_000585015.1 Candidatus Accumulibacter adjunctus
CTCGGAGCAGACGCTAGGCTAGCAGGGCGGACAGGCCTGCAGCTGGCGATCTTCATCTTACGTGGAGCATACATGACTGACGTCGCGGGGCTGGCGGCAGGTCTCGGAAACGGGGGCGCATAGGGTGCAGGCTATTTCGAAAGGTAGCTGCCGGAGCGACGGCTCCGACTCTTGGTCGTGTCTCAACGGTTTCGGTCGTCGGCGATCAGGGCGCCACTCTGGGGGACATCCAACGGACAGGTGCAGCCGTCCGGTTCGCCCCGCCGGTGGAGGCGCAGGCGGGTTTCTCGCCGCCCCCCGGTCAGGATGCCGTGGCAGAGGACGCCGGCGAATTCGGCGAGTGACGTCGCCCCTTGTGGGGCAGCCCGTCCAGCAGCCCGTCGCGCAGGCAGTTGACGCACGGCGGCCGCGCTTCACGGGGCAGGAAGTCCCCCTGACGGGGGCGCAGAAGGAGGCGCTTGGGTGCCAGCAACTCCACTGCCGGTTCTGGACCGGGCGCAAGCGGTGGTGGCACGCGTCAGAGCACAAGGGGCGACCGGACAGCGATCTGGACTCAGTCGGCGTATATTGTCATTGTTGTCCCGCATCGAGTTGTCGGGCTCGCCGTTGGCGATCCCGATCTCGCGGCTCCCCGCTGCGATGCGGAGCCGCAGCAGTTTCAGCAGTGCCTTCTGTTGCAGGCCGTCCGCCGAGCACGGCTGCTGGCCTCTGACGATCCGGCTGAAGCGGCTGCAGGTGCGTATCGGCAAGGATCTTGGTCAGCAGGCTTCTCGTTTCCCGCCTGAGCGGCTGCCGCCAACAAGCGGCTATTGGCCGCGAGTTGCAAGGCCCTGGAATTATCGGCGAGCTGCGTGGACTTATAGCCACCGTCCAACAGCACGATCAGGACGGATCCGCGCTGTTCTGGTGCGCGGTTTTCCATCCGGTAGCTCCAGGCATCGCTGCCCGGTAGCTTCCTCAACGACAGCGCGCCGGATCGGCGGTCTTGCCGGCGAGTATCGGCTCGATTGCGATGCGGCACATGCGGGAGATCGCCTGACGGTCGCCATCTGTCGTACATGGCGCATTCATGGCACGCGTCGGAGGTCTCTTCTCAGGTGCCGGCGAGGCGGGCCGCAGCATCCGAAACGGCGTTGGCAAGCAGCCGCAGAGGGGCCCGTGGCAGCCGCCTGCCGACAGCAGACCGATTGGCTGCGGTCGCCCTGGCGACCGACCGTGCAGCCGCTCAGTCGCGCTTGCCGGTATTTCCGGACGCCTCCTGCAGCGCGCGACGAACCGCCTCGGTCGCTGCCGACGGGCGGCTGCCCAGACGATCGGCGAGAATCTCGCGACAGCGCTGGTAGACGCGCAGTCCCTCGGCGATCTCGCCCTGCTGCTGCAGGCAGATCATCCAGTCGCGGTAAAGCCGCTCACGGCAGGGGTCGATCGCCGTCGCCCGTTCGAACAACCTGGCCGCCTCATCGTGCGGGCCGGCGCGGCAGAGGGCGGCGGCGAGATCGGCGAGCGTCGTCACCACCTGCTGGCGCAGCTCGTCGCGCCGGCGGGTGATGCACGGCAGCGGCGCTTCGCGGGCGAGGAAGTCGCCCTGGTAGTGGCGCAGGAGCTCGCGCGCCGGCGCCAGCAACTCAGCCGCCGGCGGCGGAGCCGGCGCATCGAGCAGCGTGCGCACCGTTCCCAGCAGGCGCTGGCAACACCAGAGGTCGACCCAGCAGCGGTCGGGATTAAGCCGCAGCAGGCCGTCCTCGACGAGCACCAGATCATCGGGCCCACCATCGGCGGCGAGGATCCGTCGCAGCCGCGAGAGGGCGCTGTCGAAGGCGCCGCGCTCGCGCTTGCCGATCGGCGCCGCCGCGGCCGCCGGCCAGATCTCGCCGATCAGGTCGCTGACCCGGATCTCCCGTCCGCCGAGGGCGATCAGGACGCGCAGCAGCTCGAGGGGCTTCTGCTGTTGCTGGCCGTCGGCCGCGCGGATCGCTTGCCCGGCGACGACCAGGCTGAAGCGGCCGAGGGTGTGGATGCGCACCGGCCACGGCCAGAGCGGCAGATCGATGCGCGGCGGCTTCAGGCGGCGGATGTCGATCAGCCGGCGGGCGAAGTCGGCAACGATGTCGTGCTCGAGCGCGAAGGCGCAGAGGCGGGCCATCTCGGCCGGGAAGAAATGCTGGTGGTTGAGGTAGTCCTGGCGCGCGCCGATGCTGAACGCCCGCTGCAGCGCGCTGGCGCAGCGCTGCTCGTCGCCGGCTGCGAGCGCGAAGCTCGCCTCGCACAGGTCAGCCTGGTAGGGGAGCACTTCGCCCTGCATCAGCGCGCCGAAGCGGCGGGCGCTCGCGAGTGCTCGCCAGGCGTCGTCGGCGCGTCCCGAGGCCTGCAGCGCCTGCGCCAGAGCCAGGGCGTCGAGCGCGCGCTGGTGCGGTCCGCCGCAGTGGCCGGAGATCGCATCGGCTGCCTCGGCGCTACTGACTGCGCCGCTGCCATCGCCGGCGACGAGTCTCTGCAGCGCCGTCAGATAGTGCAAGTGCGCCAGATCGATCTGGCGCCGCGGTTCGATCGTTCGCTCGAAGCGGTGCAGTGCCAGCCGTGCGCGATCGGCGATTCCATCGTTGACCCAGCCATAGATCTCGAGGGCCGCGAGCAGAAAGTCCCACATGCGCAAGCCGTGTTCACGTGCCAGGCGAACCCCCCGCGACGCCGTACTGACGGTTTGCGCACAGCGCCCCCAGCGCCAGTGATCCATCGCCTGCAGCGCTTCCCAAAGGACGGCGAAGACCGGCGGCAGGGCGGCACCCTTGGGCGGCGGCAGCGCGTTCATCAGCCGTTCGTACTCGGCGCGACGGCCGACGCAGACGGTGTAGTAGACGTGCAGGTTGCAGCCGAGCAGTAGGCGCCGCCCCGGATCGCTGCACTGCTCGACGAAAGCCAGCAGGCGCTCTGCGATGGCGTGGATGTCGGGGTCCTGCGGCCGGCGGAACATCAGCCCGCTGAACATGCTGGCCGTGAAGCGCTCCTGCAGCGCGGCCGGAGGCTCACCGAAAGCCACGCGCAGCGTCGCGACCTCGTCGAGCCAGTAGTCGAGCTGGCTGAAGTCGGCCCACTCGAGGCAAATCAGGTCGACACTCGCCGACCAGGCGAGAAAGGCGCCGTCGCCGTCCTTCTGCTCACGGAACCGCCGGTAGGCCTGCGCGAAGCGCTCCTGCGCCAGCGGCGGAGCGAAGTGCAGTTCGGCTTCGCCTTGCCAGTGGCACAACCACGGGTCGGCGTCGCGCAGTTCGGCGGGCAGCGCCTGCAGCCAGCCGGCGAGGGTGCGGTGCGCTCCCTGGCGCAGCAGCGATTCCGCCGCGTTGCGGATCAGCGCGCGCAGCTCGTCCCAGTGCGTGCCGTCGATCAGGAGCTGGGCGGCGGAATCAAGGTCGCCAGCGGCGAAGAGCAGCGCCGCGGCGCGACGGCGCAGGCGCGCCTGCTCGTCAGCGGCGAGTTGCGTCCGCGCGCGGCAGCGCAGGAAGTCGCGCAGCAGCGGGTGGAATTCGTACTGCCCCTCGTGCGTGTTGCCGTGCAGGGTGGTGAGGATGCTGTCGCCATGCATCTTTGCGAGAACCTCGGCCGCCTCGGCGCGGCCGCACAGCGCCTTGGCCATCTCGGCGCTCATGCGCGGCAAGTGCGCCAGTTCGAGCAGCAGGTGCTGCACGGTCGCGGTCTGCTGCTCGAAGATCTCGCCCGCGAGGTAGGCGAACAGTGCTTCCTGATCGTCGGTGGCGGCGGCGCCGAGCTGCCTGGCTTGCAGCGGCGACAACTGCAGCAGCAACTTCAGTCCCGCCGGCCAGCCGCGGCTGAGCTGGTGCAGGCGACCCATCTCGCTCAGCGAACGGGTGCCGGCCTGCGATCGCGCGAGGCGCTGCACGGCGAGCGATTCCTCCTCGCTGAACGGCAGTTCGTCCGGGTCGAGCACGACCAGGTCGCCGCTGCCGAGCAGGCGCGCGAAGTCGGTCGGCGGTCGTACCCGGCTGGCGATCAGCAGGTGGACGTGGGCCGGTGCTTCGTGGATGGCGGCGACGAGCAAGGCGCGGAAGGTCGGCGAGGAAAGGGCCTCCTGCGCGTTGTCGAAGACCAGAGTCGCGGGAGCGGGCAATCCAGCGTAGAGGTCGGCGAAGTAATGCCGGAAGAAGGCACGCAGATCGGCGCTGGCGAGGGCATCGAGCGGCAGCATGCCGCCGCCGGCAGCGGCAGTCTGGCGCGCGATCGCCTGCCGCAGGAAGTGGCAGCAACTGGCGGCATCGCGGTCGCCGCGATCGACCTGGTACCAGAACGCGTTCTGACGGCGGCTGTCGAGGTGGCTACCGATGAGGGTGGTCTTGCCCGCGCCGGCGCAGCCGGCGATCCAGACGGCCGATGCCTGCAGGCCGTCGTCGATGAGACGGAACAGCCGCTCGCGCACCAGTACCCGCGGCAGCCGCGGCTGACAGAACTTTCCCAAGCGTCGTGGCCTCCTCCTCGATTGCTGCAGCCGGCTGGCGACTTTCCCGCGGTCCAGGACACCGTTTCCGCCGTCGAGCGGTCGACTCCGCAACGGCCTGCCGACGAGCACGCGATTCAGCGTCCGGCAGCAGACTGCCACGGTGTTGTTGCGCGCGCGCCCGGCAGTGTTCGGCAGCACGGATGCGGTCGTCTGGACTGCGACCCCCAAGGCTCCGTCAGGACCCGGCACGGCGCTGCCGCCGTGACGCGTCATGCGAAGCAGTCGTCTTGGTCGTTCTGCTTGGCTTCGCATCGGAACGGTGGCAAAGCTACCGGTTTTTCTGCGTGACGACAAGATGGCCGAGCGCACGGCGGCCTGGCGGCAGCCGGTGCGCGTCGCTGCCGCCGGCGGGCGGCGGCAGCGACTGGGACTTCAGGTGACGAGGAAGTCGAGGTTGCTCAGCGCGAGGCCGTTGGCGAGGGTGGTGAGGAGCCGCCCGTTCTCGAGGTTCGCGCCGTTGATCAACTCCAGAACGTCTGCGGCAGGAACTCGTCGCCGCCAGCATCACCAGCGCGAGACGCCGCGAGCCGCTTCGGATCCCGCACGCGCTGGTCGCCCGCGCGTGGTGTCGACGAATCTTACACCTCGCTTGGCCGTGTCCACACAAAGCCATGAATCGCAATGGAAACAAGTCCTGGCATGAAATGTGCTCATCAACACGCACAACAACAATCGTTTGGAGTTTGTCATGAAACTGAATCGCACTTTGCTTGCCGCCATGCTGGTCTTCAGCGCGACTGCCTCCCAGGCCAGCGTCCTGTTGTACGCGCAGAACTTCGAGAACCCGAACCTGCCCGCTTTCAATGCCAATACCGGCTTTGGCGGCAAGGATGCCAGCTATTCCAGCGTCAACGACATTTACCCCAATCAACCAGCCGGTTTCACTTTCGCGCAACAGTGGACGGTGGAGACGCTGCGTGTTGGCGGCAGCCAGGCCTGGGGCGGCGCGGGCTTTCAGGATCCACAGGGCCGCGCGGGCAACTACGTCGTTGGCATGCTGTCGAGCGCCAATGATGATCGTCTCGGCCTGTCCTTCAACATCGGCGCCTACAAGTTCTTCAACTTCCAGCTCGATGTCTCGTCGATAGACCTGGACTTCTGGGGTGGTCCTTTCGTGCCGACGGGCGGACTGGCTCCTGCCTTCCGCTTGTCGCTGTATGACAATCCGACTGGCGTGGCCAATGTGGGCACGGCGACCCTGCTGGATTCCGTCGACATCACGGGTGCGCTGTCCTCGGCGCCGAACGTGTTCAACTGGACGAACCACATTGTCGGGCTCGACGCGACCGGCAATACCAACGGCAACGTCACCGTCGTCATCGACGAACTGGTTGGCGGTTACGCCGCTCTGGACAACTTCCGGATCGTGGCCTCCGACACACAAGGCGATGTCGGGCAAGTACCGGAACCGGCTGCACTCGCTCTGCTGGGCATGGGAATGGCCGCTCTCGGGCTTTCCCGCCGCCGCCGCAACGCCTGATCCGCGCCGCGCTCTCGAGACGACGGCGATCCTGGTCGCCGTCGTCGTTTCGGAGCCTGCTGTCCAGGATGTCCATCGCCTTCACGCGACACCCGCGGCGGCAGGCCCTTGTGGGCGATGGAGCAGCAACCCGGCCGCCGCGATGGCGGCGAACGCTGCTCCGGCACTGAAGGTCGCCGCCGCGCCGAAGGTGCTCCATAGCCATCCGGCGACGACGCTCGCCAGCAGGAGCGCGCCGCCCGTCACCAGGTTGAAGATGCCGAACGCCGTCGCGCGCAGCGCTTCGGGTGCGGCATCGGCCACGAGCTTGGCGAGCAGTCCCTGCGTCAGTGCCAGGTGCAGTCCCCAGAGCGCCGCGCCGGCGAGGGCGATGGCGGGCGAATCGGCGATCGCCAGAACGACGTCGGCGATGACCAGCACGCCGAGTCCAGGCAGCAGCAACGAGCGCGCCGCAAGCCGGTCGGCGATGGCGCCGGCGGGGTAGGCGAGCGCGGCGTAGACGGCGTTCAGCACGATCAGGATCGCCGGTACGTGGGCAGCGGCGAGACCGACATCCTGCGCGCGGAGGATCAGGAAGGCTTCGCTGAAACGCGCCAGGGTGAAGACGGCGCCCAGTGCGACGACCAGCCAGAAGTGCCGCGGCAGCCTCATGCCGAGCCGCAGGTGCAGGCGTTCGCGTGGGGCGCTCGCGGCCGGGGGCGGTCGTGGCTCGCGCAGCGCGAGCGTCAGCAGCAGCGCGACGAACGCCGGCACGACCGCCACCCACAGCACGAGACGGATGTCGCTCGCCAGCCAGAGCATGAAGGCGATCGCGAGCAGCGGACCGAGAAAGGCGCCGGCGGAGTCGAGGGCCTGGCGCAGGCCGTAGGCGGCGCCCCGTTGCCCGGGCGGCACGAGATCGGCGACGAGCGCGTCGCGCGGCGCGCCCCGGATTCCCTTGCCGACACGATCGACGAAGCGCGCGGCGACCACCAGGTCGATCGTCGAGGCGAGCGGAAACGCCGGCTTGCTGAGTGCACCGAGGCCGTAGCCGAGCACGACGAGCATCTTGCGCAGGCGGAAACGGTCACTGATCGCGCCCGAGAAGACCTTGGCGATGGCCGCCGTCGCTTCGGCGATGCCTTCGACGATGCCGATCGCCAGCATCGACGCGCCGAGGACGCCGGCCATGAAGATCGGCAGCAGGCAATGCACCAGCTCGGACGAGATGTCCATGAACATCGAGACCATTCCGAGCAGCCAGATGCTCTTCGGCAATGAACGACAGCTGCCGGTGGCGGCGTTCAGCTGTCCGGATCTGCTGGCACCCGGTCCGGTCATGTGTCTGCTCCCCCTGGTCTGCCGCGCTTGCCGGCAGCGCGGCGCTCAGTGCTTCCCGTGCGCCGCCGGCGCTCGCCGCACCGGCACGGCGAGTTGCAGGCTGCTGCCGTCGTCGAAGCGCAGGGTCAGCGGGACCAGCTGCCCATCCTGCAGTGGCTGCCGCAGGCCGATCAGCATGACGTGGTGGCCGCCGGGGTGGAGTTCGGCCTGGCCGCCGGCTCGAACTTCGATCGCCGTGACCCGCCGCATGCGCATGACGCCCTGGTCGTCGACGTGGGTGTGCAGTTCGACCGACCGTGCCACCGGGCTTTCGGCCTGCAGCAGGCGGCGGTCGCTGTTGCTGCGGTTGCCGATGCTCATGAAGGCGGCCGTGTTCGGCGACCCCGGCGGCATCAGCCGGACGTAGGGGTCGCTGACGACGAGGCCGCTGTCGGCGGCAATGGCGCCGGTGGCCAGCGCCAGCAGGGCGGCGAGGGCAAGGGCTGCAAGCCGAGAGGGCAATGGCGCGATCTCCTGTTGGTCCGGCGGGCGGTATGGCCGGTGGTGGCGCGGCGGTTTCAGCGGGCCTCGCCTGCCGCCAGTTGCTGGCGGACGAAGGCGACGATCTGCGCCGGCGACGAGGCGTGCGGCAGGCTGCCGGCGAGCCGCCCCTGCGGGTCGACGACGTAAGTCGCCGACGAGTGGTCGACGGCGTAGTTGCCCTCGGCGTTGGGGGGCTGCTTCTGGTAGCTCGAGCCGTAGGCGCTGGCGACGGCGGCGATCTGCTCGCGTGAGCCGCTGAGGCCGATCAGCGCCGGGTGGAAGAAGGGCGCGTATTCCTTGAGCCGCGCCGGCGTGTCGCGTTCGGGGTCCACCGAGATGAAGATCGGCTGCACGCGCTCGCGCTCGGCTGCCTCGAGATCGGCGATCGCCTGCGCCAGCAGCGACAGCGAGGTCGGGCAGACGTCCGGGCACCAGGTGTAGCCGAAATAGATCAGTACCACCTTGCCACGGTAGTCGGCGAGCGCGACCGGGCCCTGCGGTCCCTGCAGGACGAAGTCGCCACCGCGTGGCGCCGTCCCCGGCGGCAGCTGGCCGTGTGCGACGATCCTCTCGATCGAGCGCTGCGGCAGCGGATCCCAGAACACGGCGAGGTAGAGCAGGGCGGCGGCGAGCAGCGCAATGATGGCGATCAGGAATCCTCTGCTGCGCATGTTCGCCGTGACGCCTTCAGTTGCCGCTGACGAAGCGGAAGGGAACGGCGATCAGCGTCTTGCCGTCATCGACGAGAACCGTCGCCTCCCATTCCATGCTGCCGGTGATGCACACCGGCAGGCTGGCCTGGCCGCTGAAGCGCCTGCCGTCACCGCCTTGGGCTGCGAGCAGCGGCCGGTTGTGGCCCATCTTCATTTCGGTGCCGGCGAGGTCGACCTCGACGCGGCGCACGTCGCTGCCGCGGAAGCTCGCCTGCAGTTGCAGCGGCCGCAGCGCCGGGATCGGCCGCGGTTCGATCGAGAACTCCATCTGGCCGCCGTCGGGCAGAGTCGCGATGCACGCCTGCTGGTTCAGGTTGCAACTCGAAACGGGTAGCAGGACGTCGGTCTTCGGCTGCAGGAGCGGCGCCAGCTTGTAGGCGACGACAGCGAAAACCGCGAGGGCGAGCAGGATGGCGATGTCGAGCAGCAGGTTCCTGGTCATCGGCGGCGGGCGGTGGTGTCGGGATCGGGGTCAGCATTATCGCTCGATCGCGTGCGGCCGGATGCGCGATGCGCGATCGCTGGGCCATGCTGCCCTGCAGCATGATCCGCAAAATTTAATCCAGCTCAAATTATCGGGCTGTGCATCTGCCGACAATGTGCGACATATTGCCGCAGTGGCAGCCGCACGCATGGCGGTCGCTGAGGGCAAGGGTGGTGCCCATTTCATCGAAGGGAGAGTGACCATGAAAATGCGTACGAGACGGGCCGTGCCACTGCTGCTCGCAGCGGGGCTCGGCTGTGCGGCGGTCGGCAGCCTGCAGGCGGCCGAGTCGCTGCAGGATGTGATGAAGCGTCGCAGCCTGTCGCAGCAGGACATCCTGGCTGCGGCGAAGACCTACGTGCCGACCGGCAAGCGCGACGAATTCGTTGCCTTCTCGTCCGGCGGTCAGTCGGGTCAGGTGATCGTCTACGGCATCCCGTCGATGCGCATCCTCAAGTACATCGGAGTGTTCACTCCCGAGCCGTGGCAGGGCTACGGTTTCGACGAGAGCTCGAAAGCCATCCTGGCCTCCGGCCGGATCGACGGCAAGGACATCACCTGGGGCGACACGCACCACCCGGCGATCTCGGAAACGCAGGACGCAGGGCAAGTACGACGGCCAGTTCCTGTTCATCAACGACAAGGCCAACCCGCGGCTGGCGGTGATCGACCTGCGCGACTTCGAGACCAAGCAGATCGTCGTCAACCCGATCTTCAAGTCCGAACACGGTGGTGCCTTCGTCACGCCGAACACCGAGTACGTCATCGAGGCGGCGCAATACGCGACGCCGCTGGAGAACAAGAAATTCTACCCGCTCGAGGACTTCAACGAGAAATACCGCGGCGGCATCACCTACTGGAAGTTCGACCGCAAGGAGGGCCGCCTCGATCCGAAGCAGTCGTTCTCGATCGAACTGCCGCCGTACAGCCAGGATCTTTCCGACGCCGGCAAGGGGCCGTCGGACGGCTGGTCGTTCACCAACTCGTT
>JFAX01000020.1:0-38522 GCA_000585015.1 Candidatus Accumulibacter adjunctus
TTGGCGAGCGTGTGGCTGCCGACGGTATCGACCACGCCGGCCCAGCGTTCCTTGCCGATCGGCTTGCCGGGCGCCGACAGCTCGCTGCGATCGATCACCGCCGTCGCGCCGAGCGCGCGCAGGTGGTCGGCGTCGCCGAGGCGGCCGGTCGAGGCGACCACCTGATGGCCGAGCCCGGCGAGCAGCGCGATCGCGACGCTGCCGACACCGCCGTTGGCACCGGTCACCAGCACCTCGCCGTCGCCCGGCTGCAGGCCGTGCTTCTCGAGCGCCAGAACGCAGAGCATCGCCGTGTAACCGGCGGTGCCGATCGCCATCGCCTGCCGCGGCGTGAACGCCACCGGCAGCGGCAGCAGCCACTCGCCGCGCAGGCGCGCCTGCTCGGCCAGGCCGCCGCAATGCGTCTCGCCGACGCCCCAGCCGTTGAGCAGCACCAGGTCGCCGACCCGCCAGCGCGGGTGCGAACTCTCGCTGACGCTGCCGGCGAGGTCGATCCCCGGCACCATCGGAAAGCGGCGGACGACCGGCGCCTTGCCGGTGATCGCCAGGCCATCCTTGTAGTTGAGCGTCGACCAGGCGACGCGCACGCTGACATCACCGGCCGGCAGGACGGCCTCGTCGATCTCCTGCAGGCGCGCCTGGTAGCCCGCCTCGTCCTTGTTGATGAGGATTCCCCTGAACATGCTGACTCCTTCCCGTCTGAAAAGACCCTGTCCCGCCCGCCGCCCAGCCCGGCTGCCGGTCGCAGCGGCCGCGCGTCAAGCGCCGCCGGCCGCGTCTTCGTCCGGCTCGGGGGCGATCGCCTGCTGGTAGAGATCGACCACCCGCGCGGCGATCCGCTCCGGCCGGGCATGCGCGCCCTGCGCCTCGAGCACCGCCTGCACGATGCCGGCGAGCACCGCCGCATCGATCGCCGTGCCACCGCGGGCCGCCGCGCCGCGCACGGCGTAGGCCGCCTGCCCCGCGGCGACCGCCGGCGCGCCACCGGCCAGCCAGCCGAGGCTGACGCCGGCCGCGGCGGCGATCGCCGCCGCCTTGTCGAGCGGCGGCATGCGGCCATCCTTGAGGTAGGTGCGCAGCACCGATTCGGAAAGGCCACAGCGGCGGGCGAAAGCCGCTACCGGCTCGCTGCCGATCAGCAGGCGCAGGCGTTCCGGCAGCAGCGCGGCCGCGGCTGCCGCAACACGCGTCGGGTCTTCGGACGCGCCCGTGAAGGGGTCGCCGTCAATCATCGTCGGGCAATAAAAAAATTCATTCGCAAGAAATATTGACAGCTCGTAACATCTTGTCGAGAATGCCGCCGACAGCATAGCAGGAAACAGCCAGCCTGCGCGGCTCGCAGCCGCGCCCTTCGCCCCTCGCCATCTGGCGCCGCAGCGGCGGCGCGGACCAGCGGCGAAGGGAGCGCCGCAGCGGCACGCGAGGCGGCTGCGACCCGCTGGCAGGAAGCGTTGCGATCAGGGGGAAGTCGCCATGCGCCGCTCTGCAAGACCGCAGCAATCGGGGTTGCACCCGCCGGGGCCACCACTCAGGCCACTGCTCGAGGCCATCCGCCAGGCCTGGCGCAGCTGCCTGGCAGAACCGACCGCGCGCCGCCGGGCGACGACGGGGAGTTGGCGCCCCTCGCCGGCAACACCGGAGTCGCGCCTGCATTGCGAGCCGCTCGAACCGCGGCTGCTGATGACCGGCGATCTGCCCGTCACGGCCGTTCCGCTCGCCGCCGCCGTGGCAAGCGCGCCGCTGACGGGCGGCGACAGCCAGCCGGCCGCTGCCCGCGTCATCATCGCCGCACCGGCGGCCAGTCCTGACAGCGGCCCGGCGCCAGGCGGGGGCGCTGCAGCAGACCTGCTGCTCGACGCCGACTTCGACGCCGACGGACGCGCCGACCTGCTGCAGATCAGCCGGCGCGCCGACGGCATGGCCGTCGCCCGAGCCTGGGTCGCCGCCGACCGTGGTTTCAGCGGCGGCGAATCGGTGGTGCTCGGCCCCTGGCTGGCCGACAGCCGTTACCTCGTCGGCGACATCGATGGCGACGGTCGCAGCGACCTCGGCGAGATCCGCCAGGCCGCCGGCAGCCTGGTTTTCGCGCACAGCTGGCTGATGCGCGACAGCGGCCTGCAAGCGGCCGGCCAGAGCGCCCTGCTCGCCTACCCCGCCGACACCCGCTACGAGCTCGGCGACAGCAATGGCGATGGCCTCGCCGACCTCCTCGTGCACGAAGCCCGCAGCGACGGCCGCGACCGCTTCAGCATCTGGCGAGGAGACGGCTCTGCTTTCCACCTCTCAGTCTCGCAGGATACCTGGTGGCAAGGCCTGAGCGACGCACGGACGCTGACCGCCGATCTCGACGGCGATCGCCGCAGCGACCTGGTCGTCGTCCAGCGCGACCCGTCGCTGGACGCGAGCAGCGGCTCGAGCACCTGGCTGAGCATCCGCGACGCCGGCAGCGGCAGCGTCAGCGGCGACGCGCTCGGGCCATGGGCGCGGCACGTCGCGCTGCTTGCCAGCAGCAGCGGCGCCGGCCGCGACGACCTCCTGCACATCGCGCACGACGATCAGGGCGAACTGCAGGTGACGCCCTGGCGGTTCGATGGCAGCGGACTGACGGCGCTGCGCACCAGCCCACTCGGCAGCCCGCGGCCGGCGCAGCGCTTTCTCGCCGGCGATGTCGACGGTGACCTGCGCGGCGACATCGTCCAGCTCTGGCAGCGCGGTGACGGGCAGACGATCGCCACCGCCTGGCGCGCCGTGGCCGCCGCCCAGGGCAACGGGTACCGTCTACTCGCCGAGACCGCCCTCGGCCACAGCAGCGGCGATGCCGACTGGCGACTGCACGATCATGACGGCGATGGCCGCGCCGACCTGCTTGCCAGTTCGCGTGACGCCAGCGGCGAGATGGAGGTCGAGCTCTGGCTGTCGGATGGCCGGGCTTTCGCCGCCAGGGAGGGCTGGCCGGGCGATCTCGCCTGGTTCGACGGCGACTTCGACGGCGACGGCCGGCGCGACCTGCTGCAGATCAGCCATCGCGCCGACGGCCAGGCGGTCGCCCGCCAGTGGCTGGCCACGACCGCCGCCTTTGCCGAAGGGCCCGCGATCGAACTCGGCCCCTGGCACGCGGCGACGCGCTACCTGAGCGGCGACCTCGACGCCGACGGCCGCAGCGACCTGACGCTGCTCCGCCAGGCCGCCGATGGCGAGACGGTCGCCGAAACCTGGCTGACGATCGGCGACCGCCTGTCGTTCTCGGCGCGCAGTGCGCTCGGTGCTTACCCGCCCGGTGGCGACCATCGCCTGCTCGATGCCACCGGCGATGGCCTCGCCGACTTGCTGCTCGCCTGGCAGCCGGACGAGAACGCCAGCACGCTGACGCTCTGGCAGGGAGATGGCCAGCGCTTCGCGCAGCACGGCGAGACCACCGCGTACGGTCTCGATCTGTTGCAGGCCGAGCGCTTGTCGCTCGACCTCGATGGCGACCGCCGCGACGACTTCGCCGTGCTCCAACGTGCCCCCTGGGCAGGCGCCCAATCGACCGGGCAGAGCACCTGGCTGACGACCTGGCGCGCCCGGGATGACGGTTCGTGGACGCTCGTCGAGCAGGGAATCGGCATCTGGGAACAGCATGTCGCGCTCCTCGCCGTCCACGCCACGGGCGACGAGCGCGACGACCTGCTGCGCCTCTGGCAGGACGACCAGGGGAATCTGAACGCCACCCTCTGGCGCAGCAACGGCCTCAGCTTCGCTGAGGGCGGCACCAGCCCGCTCGGAACCTCCCGCCCGGCGCAACGCTTCCACGCCGCCGACCTCGACGGCGATGGCGACAGCGACCTCGTCCAGATCTGGCGCGATCCGCAGGGTCAGAGCGTCGCCACCACTTGGCGGGCGGTGCAGCAGGGCGAAGGCTTCGCTTACGAGCAGCAGGGCGAGATCATCCTCGGCGCCGCGGGCGACGACATCGACTGGCGCCTGCAGGACCACGACGGCGACGCGCGGGCCGACCTGCTCGGCACCTGGCGACGGCCCGACGGCCAGGCCGAGGTCGGCGTCTGGCAGGCCGACCGCCTCGGCTTCGCCGGCGAGAGCGGCTGGCTCGGCGATCTCCGCTGGCTGGCCGCCGACTTCAACGGCGATGGCCAGGATGACGCGTTCGAGGTCGGCCACCGCGGCGACGGCATGGCGGTCGGCAGGCTGTGGCTGGCCAGCGGCGGCAGCCTCGCGGCAGGCCGGACGGTCGAGCTCGGCGCCTGGCGGGCCGACACGCGCTACCTGCCCGGCGATCTCGATGGCGACGGCTGGAGCGACCTCTGCGTGCTCGGCCGGCAGAACGACGGCAAGCTCGTCGCCAGCTTCTGGCTGAGCCGCGGTGATCATCTGGAGTGGTCGGCCGACAGCATCCTCGACCGCTATCCAGCGGGCAGCGACCATTCGCTCGGCGACGCGGACGGCGACGGTCGCGCCGATCTCCTGGTGCACTGGCAGCCGGACGACGGCGTGACGCGTTTCACGCTCTGGCCGAGCGATGGCAGCGGCCTGCAGCGCGGCATCTCGCAGGATGCCGACTGGCCAGACCTCTCCGGCTCGATCCGCCTGCCGCTCGAAATGAACGGCGACGGCCGCAGCGACCTCGCCATGCTGCAGCTCCTGCCGATGGCGGACCCGCTGACCAGCGACTACGGCGCCTGGCTCAGCACCTGGAGTCTGCGCGACGACGGCTCGTGGCAGGCCGCGCAGCAGGGGATCGGCATCTGGGCGCAGCAGGTCGCGCTGCTCGCGGGCGATGCCGACGGCGACGACCTTCAGGATCTGCTGCGCGTCTGGCGGGATGAGCAGGGCGGACTGCAGCTCAGCATCTGGCGCAGCCAAGGCGGCAATTTTGCTGCTGCCGACACCATCCCGCTCGGCAGTCCGCGGCCGGCGCAGCGCTTCCTGGCTGCCGACTTCGACGACGACGGCCGCGACGATCTGCTGCAGATCTGGCGCGACAGCGCCAACCAGACGGTCGCCACCGCCTGGCACCGCGATGGCGCCGGCGGCTACTGGTCGACCGACAGCATCCTCGGCCCGTGGAGCGAAGACGCCCATCACCTGCCGCTGCGGCGCGCGGCAGGCGCCGCCGAACTGCTGCGCAGCACCGTCACTGCCGGCGGCGCCGCGACGGTCGAAGTGTGGCGCTACGGCAACGGATTCGTCCTCGGCAGTCGCGACAGCCAGCCGTCGACAGCCGGCAACCCGCCGCCACTGCACTTCGTCCAGTCCGCGCAGCAGACCGGCGACACGCCAGCCGCAACCCACTTCCGGCAGAACCTCGCCGATGGCGCCGGCGGCGCCGACCCACTGCGGCCCGACCTCGTGCTCGGCGACCTCGCCATCACGCCCGCTGCGAACTGGGCCGCGGCGAGCCCGCTGACGGTCTCGTGGCGGACTGCCAACCAGGGGCAGGCCGCCGCCGGCACCTGGCGCGAACTCCTCGAAGTGCGCAACGAGACGACCGGCGAGACCATCCTGCGCCAGGAGATCGTCAGCGGGCCCGGCCTGGGCCGGAGCAGCCTCGAGGTCGGCGAGTCCGTCCGGCGCTCGCTCACCCTGCCCTGGCCGGCGGGAAGTGCCGGCCACGGTGCCATCAGCTTCCGCATCCTGGCCGATCCGCAGCGCACGATCGCCGAGGGCAACCCGCAGGGCAACGCCGAGGACAACAACGAAGTCGTCCTGCGCGTCGCCAACGGCCCCGACCTCGGCATCGCCAACCTGCGCGCGCAGCCCGATCCCGCCGCCGCCGGCGAAGAGCTGACCGTCTCATGGGAGGAGCGCAACGCCGGCGGCGTCGCCACGGCGAGCACCTGGAACGACCGCCTGCAGATCAGGAACCTCGACAGCGGCGAACTGCTCGCCGATCTCGTGCTGCCCTTCGAGCCGGCGCCTGCCGGCCACGACCCGCTCGCCGCCGGCGCGTCGCGGCAGCGCAGCCACACGCTGCGGCTGCCCGACGGCGCCCGCGGCAGCGGCCGGATCGAAATCACCGTCGGCATCGACGCAGATCACAACGACCAGGGCACGGTGTTCGAGGCGAGTGCTGGCGGCGATGCCGAGCACAACAACCGGGCACAGATCGTCATCGACTCGCTGCTCAGCCAGCAGCCCGACCTGTTGCCGCTTCGCCTCGATGTTCCCGCCACCGCCTGGAGTGGCGAGCCCATCCGCGTCGACTGGCAGGTGCGCAACCAGGGGAACGCGGCCACCGACCGCGGCGAATGGAACGATCGCCTGCTCCTCTCGCTGGACCGGCTGCCGAGCGCCGACGACATCGTGCTCGCGCCCGCCGTGGCGCACTCCGGGATCCTCGCGGCCGGCGCCGCCTACGACGCCGGCAGCATGCCGCAGCTGCCGCGCGATCTGGCCGGCGAGTACTTCGTGCTGCTGCTGGTCAACGCCGACAGCGGGGTCGACGAAGCGACCGCACGCGACCGCCGCCGCCTCGAGAACAATTTCCTCGTCAGCCCCGAGCGCCTGCGTGTCGACCTCAAGCCGACGCCGGATCTGCTCCCCGGCGACCTCGTCGGGCCGGCCGCGCTGCGCCCCGGCGACGCCGCGACGCTGCGCTACACGCTGCGCAACGTCGGCGCCGCCGCCAGCCCGGCTGGCTGGTGGGACCGCATCTACCTCGATCGCGGTGCGGCCGGCGGGCTGCTCGAGCTCGCCGCCGTGCGCCAGGATGCCAGTCTGGCGGCGCAGCAGAGCGTCACCCGTGACGTCGACATCACGCTGCCCGGCTGGCTTGCCGACGGCGATTACCGCTGGCTGGTGCGCAGCGATGCCGACGGCGCCGTCGATGAGCGCAACGACGAGGGCAACAACGAGGCCGCCGCGCCGCTGCGCGTGCAGCGTCCCGACCTGCACGTCGCCAGCCTGCAGGCGCCGCAGCTCGCCCGCTCCGGCGACCGCATCCGGGTCGAATGGCGCGTCGACAACCGGGGCGCCAGCGCCAGCGGCGACTGGCTCGACCGCGTCGAACTCGTGCAGGGGACGAGCCGGCGGGTCGTCGCCACGCAGCCGCATCTGCAGGGGCTGGCGGCCGGTGCCGGCTATTCGGCCAGCGCCGAGTTCGTCCTGCCGCTCGAGTCGAGCGGCGATCATCAGATCGTCGTCACCACAGACTCCGAGCACCGGGTCGACGACCGCGATCGCCAGGACAACCGGCAGGCGCAGGCGACCCGCGTCGACCAGTTGCCGTGGGCCGACCTGGCGATCACCGCGCTCAGCGCAGCGCAGCAGGTGATCGGCGACCCGGCGCGGTTCACCGTCGACTGGACGATCGCCAACCAGGGGAGCGGACCCGGCATCGGCAGCACCTGGAGCGAACAGGTCATCCTCTCGACCGACGACCTGGTCGGCAACGGCGACGACCGCGTCGTCGGCGAACATCGGCAGCAGGGGCTGCTCGCCGCCGGCGAGACGGCGAACCGCTCGCTCGACATCGTCCTGCCCGCCGGCCTGTCCGGCCGCTACCGGCTGTTCGTCGTCGCCGACGCGCGCCGCGAGGTCTTCGAGAATTTTTCCGAGGCCGACAATGCAGCCCGCCTGCCGCAGCCGATCGACATCATGCCGCGCCCCTACGCCGACCTGCAGGTGGTCGCGGTCGGCACGACCGGCGCCGCGGCGAGCGGGCAGCCGCTGCGCGTCGAGTGGGAGGTGGCCAACCGCGGCATCGGCCCGACCGACAGCGCCGACTGGCGCGACGAAATCTGGCTCAGCCGCAACGCCGACGGCAGCGACCGCGTCGCCAGCTTCGGCTGGGCGCAGCACATCGGCCAGCTCGCCGCCGGCGAGAGCTACCGCCGCAGCCTCGAGCTGACGCTGCCCGAGGGCATCGCCGGTGATCACTACCTCAACGTGCGCAGCGGCGGACCGTTCGAGTTCATCTTCGGCGACAACAACCGGGCAAGCTCACCGGCCATCCCGGTCACGCTCTCGAACTCGGCCGATCTCGTCGTCGAGCACATCGGCCTGCCGCAGTCGGCCGTCGAAGGCGACTGGATCGACGTCTCGTGGACCGTCACCAACCAGGGCGTGGCGGCCGCCGCCGGCGGCTGGCGCGATTCGCTGCGGCTGCTGCCGGCGGGCGGCGGCGCGCCGATCGAGCTCGGCAGCTTCGCTTTCGACCGCGCCCTGGCAGCCGGCGAGCGCTACACGCGCAGCGAGCAGCTTCGCCTGCCGGCGCGCAGTGCAGGGCCGTATCGCCTGCAGGTGGTGAGCAACGCCGCAGCCGACGCGCAGGGCCGCCGGCTCTACGAGCACGGCAGCGCCGCCGGCAACAACAGCGCGCTTGCCGCCGGCCTGCTCGACATCAGCCTGCGCCAGCGGCCAGACCTGCGGCTGACGCGGGTCGAGGTCGCCGAGCACGTCCCCGCCGGCGGCACCACGGCCATCCGCTACACGACGGGCAACTTCGGCAGTGCCGCGACCAGCGGCCTGTGGACCGACAAGGCATACCTCTCGCTCGATGCCTTTCTCAGCAGCGACGACCTGCTCGTCGGCGAGATCGCCAGCCCAGGCGCGCTCGCCGCCGGCGAGTTCCATACCGCCACGACGGCGCGCATCGACCTGCCGCTGCGCCTGCGCGGCGATGTCTTCCTGATCGTCGTCGCCGACGCCAATGGCCAGGTCGACGAACATCCGAACGAAGCCAACAACGTCCTCGCCGTCCCGTTCACCATCGACCCGCTGCCCTTCGCCGATCTGGTCACCAGCGAGGTCGTGGCCCCCAGCCAGGCCGTCCATGGCGCCAGCATCGAGGTCCGCTACCGCGTGGCCAACCTCGGCAGCGCACGCACCCGCGGCGAGGCCGACGCAACCGAGAGCTGGACCGACAGCGTCTGGCTGGCACGCGATCAGCGCCGGCCGGGCGCCTTCAAGGGCGACATCCTGCTCGGCACCTTCGAGCACGTCGGCAAACTCGATCCTGGCGAAGACTACCGCCGCAGCGTCCAGGTCCGGCTGCCGGAGGGCCTGCCCTCGGGCCAGTACTACCTCAGCGTCTGGAGCGACACGCACGACCTGATCCTCGAGGACACGCTGGCGAGCCAGATCAACCCGGAAGACCCGCAGCAGATCGACGGCAACAACCATCGCGCGCGACCGATCGGCATCCTCGGTGCGACACCGCCCGATCTCGTCCTCGCCGAGGTCTTGGCGCCGGACACGGCGAGCGCCGGCGGCAACTACAGTTACCAGTACCGCGTCGTCAACCGCGGCGAGCGCTTCAGCGGCGACTGGGTCGATTCGGTCTACCTCGCCGACAACCCGGACTGGCAGCTCGCGCGCGAGGTCTGGTACCTCGGCGAGCACCACGCCAGGCGGACACTCGCCGACGGCGAGGGATACACGGTCAGCCAGTCGCTGCTGCTCGCACCCTCGGTGAGCGGCCGCTTCCTCATCGTGCGCAGCGACAGCGGCAACCGGATCGCCGAAGCCAACGAGCTGAACAACAGCCGCGCCCACTCGTCGCAGGTGAGCAGCCAGGCCGCCGACCTGCGCGTCACCGAGGTGCGCAGCGAGTCCGTCGCCTTCTCGGGCGAGGAGACGCGGATCAGCTGGACCGTCGGCAACTTCGGCGCCGACGTCTGGGCGGGCACCCGCTCCTGGGTCGACGCCGTCTACCTCAGCCGCGACCCGGTGTTCGACGCCGACCGGGCGCTCCTGCTTGGCAGCTTCATCCACGCCAACGGCGGCGGACTGGCCAGCGGCGGCAGCTACGGCAATTCGGCGACGGTCCGCCTGCCGGCGGGCGGCGATGGCCCGCACTACGTCTACGTCATCACCGACGCCAACACCGATGGCGCGCCGGGGAACCCGCAGCGGGTGCGCAGCGAGCTGAGCCGCGGCGGCGACAACAGCAGCGCCCGTGACCAGTATTTTCCGCTGTCGGTCCATGAAGGCGGGGCGAACGACAACAACCGCGGCAGCACCGCGCTGACGATCCGCTATCGCGAGGCCGACCTGCAGGTCGATGGCGTCAGCCTCGCCGCGACGAGTGTCGCTGCCGGCAGCCCACTGACCGTGAACTGGCAGGTCAGCAACCGGGGCAGCCGCGAGACGCGCACCAGCTCCTGGTTCGATGGCCTCTACCTGTCGCGCGACAGCTCGCTCGACGAGGGGGATTTCGCGCTGCTCGCCGGCGGCTCAGGGGGCGGGCCGGCGGCACAGCGCATCAGCCTCGGCGCCGATGGAAGAGCGAAGTTCCTCGGCCCGGGCGAATCCTACAGTGCCTCGGCGACCTTCGAGCTGCCCGATTCGCTCAGCGGCGACTTCCATCTCATCGTCCGCGCCGACACCGCCATCAGCAGCGACGGCCGGCAGCGCAGCACGATCCGCGACGGGCTGCCCGGACTCGCGGTCGCCGGCGACGCGGCCGGCCTCGTGCGCGAGTTCCGTGACGAGGGCAACAACCAGGCGTCGACCCGCCTGTCGATCACGCCCGGCGTGCCGCCCGACCTGCAGATGGCTGAAGTCGCCGCGCCCTCGCGCGTGCTTGCCGGACAGAGCCTCGTCGTAGACTGGCGGGTCGCCAACCGTGGAGGCGACACTCCGGGCAGCCAAGCGAGCTGGAATGACCTCGTTTACCTTTCCCGGGACCGCTTCCTCGACCTCAACCAGGATCACTACCTCGGCTATCGCCGCCACGAGCACGGGCTGGCGGCGGGAGACGACTACACGGCGCGGCAGAGCTTCGCCGTCCCGGCCCATCTCGCCGGCGCCTATTACGTTTTCGTCGTCAGCGATCCGGCACGCGTCTGGGGCAGCGGCGACAGCGGCATGCTGCGCGAGTCCGGCAACGAAGACAACAATGCCGGCGCTGCGCCGCAGCCGATCCTCGTCGAGACGCCGCCCGCCGCCGACCTCAAGGTGGGCAGCGTCCTGCTGCCGGCCAGAGCCGAGGTGGGCGAAGAGATTCGCATCGAGTTTTCGGTATTCAACGACTCGAGCAACCCGGCGCGTGGCCAGTGGACCGACGCCCTCTATCTGTCGGCCGACAGCGACTGGGATGTCGGTGACCCGCTGATCGGCAGGATCGCGCACAGCGGCGACCTTGCCAGCGGCGACGCCTATACGGCCGCGCTGACGGCCATCCTGCCGCCGGTGCGCGACGGCAACTGGCGGGTCATCGCCCGCACCGACCTGTACAACGAAGTCTTCGAGGGCAACCGCAGCGACGCCGCGAGCGGCCTTGCCCTGCCGCCAGGCGAAGCCAACAACCACGGCGCGTCGGGCAGTACCCTGCGGGTCACCGTTCCCGAACTGCAGCTCGGCAGTCCGCTGGCGACGACCCTCGTTGCCGGCCGGCCGGCCCTCTACCGGATCGCCGTCGCTCCCGGGGAAAGCCTGCGGGTCAGTCTCGACGCCGCGAGCGAGGACGGTCACAACGAGCTGTACCTTCGTTTCGCCGACGCGCCCAGCGCCCATCAGTTCGACGCGGCGCACGGCAACCCGGTTGCCGCCGACCAGCAGGCGGTGGTCAGCACGACCCGTGCGGGCGACTACTACGTGCTGGTACAGGCGCGTCAGGCGGGCGCCGCCCAGACGGTCAGCCTGCGCGCGGATCTGTTGCCACTCTCGGTCACCGGCATCAGCCCGGACCACGGCGGCATCGGCAACGACGCGCAACCCTGGATNNCAGCCCGGACCACGGCGGCATCGGCAACGACGCGCAACCCTGGATCACGATCGACATCAGCGGCTCGCATTTCCATCCCGCGGCACTGGTCCGTCTGTCGCGACCCGGGGTTTTCGACGCCGAGCCCGAGCGCTGGCAGGTGCTCGACAGCAGCCACATCCGGGCCATCTTCGACAGCCGCCGCCTGCCGTCCGGGCTCTACGACCTCAGCGTCATCAACCCCGACGGACAGCGCGTGACCGAAGCGCAATGCTATCTCGTCGAACCGGCGGTCGAGAGCGAAGTGACGATCGCCGTGGGCGGCCCGCGCAGCCTCGATCCCGGTGACGGTGCGACCTACAGTGTCTCGCTGCAGAGTCTGGGCAACGTCGATACGCCGTACGTGCGCTTCTCCGTCGGCGTCCCCGAAATGGGCTACAGCCCGGATCTGCTGGCTGGCCTGCCACTGCCCCATCTGGTCTTCAGCAGTTCGCTTGCCGGCTTGCCCGACGGCCCGACGGCAGACGCCGCCGGCAACACGCTGAGCTTCGGTCCGACCCCGACGCTCGGCCTCGCCCGCAGCGACATCCCGTGGGCGCAGCTCGACGGCGTCAACAACAGCGACGGTCACAACCTCGCCACCGGCTACGCAATCGATCTCGCAGGCGGCGGATTCGCCGGCGCTGCCGTCAGGCTGCAGACCTATCCCGGCCTCCGCGAGTGGTTGGCCCGCGATTTCGACGGCCTGCGTGCGCGGCTCTACATGCTGCATCCGGAATGGCAGGCGATCGGCCTGCTCGACGGCGGAGTCGCCGATCTCGACCGGATCGCCGCCGATCTCGGCCGCCGGTTCCTGTCGCGAGTCGACGGCGAACATCTGACGCCTCTCGAAGCGCTGGCCATGCCCTTCCGTTTCGACCTCGTCGCCAGCGCCACGGCTCTCGGCCGCGACGAGTTCATCGCCGAACAGCAGGCGCACGCGCAGAGGCTGCGCATGGCGATCCTTGCCGACCCGGACGCGCCCACGAGCCTGTCGGTGATCGCTGCCGATGCCGGGCAATGGCAGACCGCATGGCTCGCTGCGCTCGAGGCCGCCGGCATCCTGCGACCGGTCGACGAGGCGGCACCGATCCGCACGCAGCCGCAGATGTTGAGCCTCAACGCGACCCTCGGCGCCGGCATTCTGCTCAGCCGGGGCGGTGATGGCTACCGGACACAGGCCGATCTCGTCGCGTTCTTTGCCAAGGTGCAGGAGTGGTACGGCGACACCGCCCGCCATATCGGCGACGCCAGCGCCCGCACGGCGCCGGTCGACTACTTCGAGACGCGGCAGAATCTCGACGGCAGCGTCGCCGTGCCGGTTCCGCAACTTGCCGACCGCGATCTCTTCGACCTGGGTGCCACGCACGAAACCCACTTCCTCGACTTCAGCGTGTTCGTCGGCGGCCGCTCCGAACTCGAATACCTGCGCCACGTCGGCGTTCTCGATGACGACTTCCGGCCGGTCGCGGCGCAGGCACTCGACTTTGCTCGCTACCTGCCGGACGCACCCGAGCAGCCCAGCGGCGAATCCTCCCTGCTCCGTGTCAGTGGTCCGCAGGCAATGCGCGGCAGCGATGGCCGCCCGCATGTCGCAGCGGGACTCGCCCTGCCCTACCGCATCGAGTTCGGCAATCCGGTCGCTTCACCGGCGGGCGAGCTGCGCATCACCAGCCAGATCGACGCGAGCCTCGATGCCGCCTCTTTCCGTCTTGGTGACCTGCGCATCGGCGACCTCGCGCTCCACCTGCCGGCCGACCGGGCAAGCTTCCAGGGCGATTTCGACTTCAGCGGCAGCAAGGGATTCATCCTGCGCGTCAGTGGCGGCATCGACAGCGGGAGCCGCGTCGCCACCTGGCTACTGCAGGCCATCGATCCCGCCACCGGCGAAGTCGTTCGCGACCGCAGCCGCGGCCTGCTGCCGGCAGAGGTCGCCAGCGCCGGCGTGACGCCGGAGGGTTTCGTCGCCTACACCGTTCGCGCCGCCGACAGCGCAGCGTCCGGCAGCGACATACGTACCGCTGCCCGCCTGTTGGTCGACGCCCTGCCGCCGATCGACAGCCCGATGCACGCCATCCGGCTCGACACCGAGGCACCGCGAACGCAACTGACCGTCACCCAGGCCGGCGCGGGAAACGCTGCCGGCATCGCCAGCTTCGATTTGCGCTGGCAAAGCACGGACGAGCTTGCCGGAGTGCGCTCGGTGAGCCTTTACGTCGCTGAGGACGGCGGCCGTTTCCGTCTCTGGCAGCGCCAGTTGCCGGCAGGGACGGAGCAGGCCGTCTTCGTCGGCGACGCGGGCAGGCATTACGAGTTCATCGCAGTCGCCACCGACCACGCCGGCAACTCGGAGGCCGCTGTACTCGCCCGGACGACCCTGCCCGACGATGGCGCCCGTCAGGAGATCGTTGCCGCTCTCGGCGCGAGCGAGACCGTCACCTCGACTGCGGCCACCCCGGTCGCCGCCGAGGACCGCAGCTATCCGGCCAATGCGCTGTTCGCGGCCGCCGCGCGGCTCCTGCCGGGCCCGTTGGCGGGCAGCCTGCCGAGCGACCTCGACAGCGTCCTGGCTCCCTTCGCGCTGCGCAGTTTCGCCCACGGCTATGCCGCCAGTGCCGCCCGAATCGGCGCCCAGGCGCTGGTCGAGATGCCCGATGGAACGATTCTGGCAAGCGCCGGCGCGCTGCGCAACGAGATCCACCGTTACGGCGCGGATGGCCTGCAGACGGCAGACCGTGCGGGCGCGCCGCTGTTCGTCCTCGATGCTCCGGTCATCGACCTGCAGGTGGATGCGTTTGGCCGGCTCTGGGCGATGAGCGGCAACCAGCTGCTTCAGCTCGACCCGGCCAGCGGTCACGTCCTGCAGCGCCTGCGAGCCCCGGGCGACCAGCCGCTGACGCATGCGCTGGCAATCGACCCGGCCACCGGCGAGATCTATGTCTCTTCGGGCGCCGGCATCCTGGTCTACGACCCGGCCGCCAGCGACTCCAGCCAGGCCTGGAAGAGCTTCAGTCGGCAGCGCGTCGGCGATCTGGCCTTTGCGCCGGACGGACGGCTGTGGGCGGTCAAGCGCGCCGGCAACGACTTCGCAAGCGCGGCCGCGCATGCCAGCAGCGAGATCATCAGTTTCCCGATGAGCGGCCAGCAAGCCGGCCGCGGCGAAGTCGAATACCGCCTCGCCGGCATCATCGACAGCATCGCCTTCGCTGAACCCGACAGCCAACTCGCTGGACTGCTGTTTGCCAGCAGCCAGCCGGGCCAGCAGCCAGCCGGCGGTGGCATTGGTGCGGCGCGCCAGGGCAGCGTCTGGATGATCGAACTGGCCAGCCGCCGCAGCCTGGAACTGGCGGGTGGCGGCAGCCGCGGTGAATCGATCGTCGCCACGCGCGACGGCCGCATCCTGGTTGCGCAGACGAGCAGCATCGACGAGATCGCCGTGCAGCGCGTGCCGACGGTCAGCGCGGTGACGGTCCCGGACGGCGCGCTCGTGCCGCTGCCACTGAACCGGATCGGCGTCGTCTTCGATCAGGAGATGCAGCTCGGGGAAGCCGGCGACCCCGCCAGCGTGCTCCATCCTGACAACTATCGCCTGCTGGCGCTGCAGTCCACGGCAGCCGGCGAGACCGGGCAGCAGCCAGCGAGCGTCAGTTGGGAGCCGGCGACGCGCACCGCCTGGCTCGACGTGAGCGGGCTGGCTGCCGGCGACTACCGCCTGCAGATCGCGCGCCGCATCGAGAGCCAGGCGCAGACGCCGCTGGCGAGCGACTTCGAGAGCCGCTTCACGGCGATCGAGGACCTCAGCCACCGCTTGCGTGTCGACTTCTCGAACACGCGTGCCAACCGGGCGACCGGCGAACTCAGCTACGACCTCAGCCTGACCAACATCGGCAGCGACGAGATAGCCGGCCCGCTGGCGCTGCTGCTCGACCCCGGCCGTCATTTCGGCGCGACGGTCGCCGGCGCCGTTGCCGGCGGCGGCGAGCAAGCCGATCTCTGGTTGATCGACCTCGGCAACGCACTGAACGATCTCGGCGGCAAGCTGGCTGCCGGGGCGACGATCGCCGGACAGACGGTCAGCATCGTTCCCGCCAGCCGCTTCGCCGCCTACGCCGGCATCGCATCGATCGTCAAGGCCAACCTCGGGCACGGCGTCTACGCCGCGCCGCGTGCGAACCGGCCGCCGCTGCTGCGGCTGGCCGCTGCTGCGGACAGCGATGAACTGCCGCCGGCCCGCGTCGGCGAAGCATGGAGCGCGGCGATCGAAGCGCTCGACAGCGACGGCACGCGCCTGCATTGGCAACTGCTCGAAGCACCAGCCGGCCTCAGCCTGCAGGCAGCCACAGCGGCCAGCAGCGCGCCCGCCGGCACGAGTTCCGTCGCGACGCTCGCCTGGACCCCGACTGCGGCCGCCGATGCCGACAGCACGATCCTCATCCGCGTCGAAGACAGCCGCGGCGGTTCCGCGCTGCGCCGCTTCCAGCTTCCGGTCAGCGGCGGCAACCACGCACCGCTGCTTGCCGTGCCCGACGACATCGTGCTTCGTGCAGGCGAAGCGCTCGCGCTGCCGCTGCACGCCGCCGATGCCGATGGCGACCACCTGACGCTGCTGCTCGACGCCCTGCCGCCGGGTGCGCGCTTCGATTCCGGCAGCGGCCTGCTGCACTGGACACCGGGCCATGACCAGTCCGGCATCTGGCGCGACATCCGCGTCAGCGCCAGCGACGGCAAGCTGATCGCCAGCCGCAGCTTCAGCATCACCGTCGAGCAGGCCCATGCCGCACCCCAGTTCGATCCGCAACCCGCGCACTTCCTGCGTGAGGGCGACCCGTGGACGCTGCGGCTCGCGGGCAGCGTGCCGGGCTTCACGGCCGGCGCCACGCAGCCTGGCGGCGAAACACTGCAGTTGGAGTACGGTGCCGCCTGGCTGCCGGGCGGGGCGACCCTCAACCCGGAGTCCGGCCACCTGGCCTGGACCCCTGGCTACGATCAGCACGGCCAGTATCGCATCCCGCTGACGCTGACCGCGATCTGGACCATGGCCGACGGCCGCAGCGAGCGGACGCAGGCGAGCGCCGAACTGATTCTCGAGGTTGCCAATGCCAACGCGGCGCCGGTCCTGCCGCAGACGGCAAGCCTGCACGTCCGCGAAGGGCAGCCGTTGCGCTTCAGCGTCCTCGCCTTCGACCCGGACAACCCCGACTTCCAGCCCGCGCTGCGCCAGCAGCCCGGCGCGACCGCCATCGCCCTGGCGGGTGTCACGCCGACGGTCGGCTACCGGGTCGGCGGCCTGCCTGCCGGCGCCCATTTCGATGCCGAGACGCTCGAGATCCTCTGGACACCCGGCTACGATCAGGCCGGGGTGTACGCGATCGACGTCAGCGCCACTGACGACGGCGATGGCACCGGCATCCCGCTGGGCAGCGCGCTGACGCTGTCGATCGCCGTCGCCAACGCCAACCGCGCGCCGCTGATCGGCGACATCGCCGCCGCCAGCGTCGACCGCGGCGACACCATCGACATCCGGGTCACGGCATCCGATGTCGACGCGCGGTTGAGTGGCGCGCCGGTCCACCTCGACTTCGCCGGCCTGCCGCGCTTCGCCCGCTTCATCGCCGATGGTTCCAGCGCGCCGGGCGAGGCATCCGGCTGGCTGCGCTTTGCCCCGGGCGAAGGCGATCGCGGCGATTACCTGATCACCGTCAGCGCCAGCGACGATGGCGACGGCGATCCGCAGCAGATTCTCGCCAGCAGCCACAGCTTCGTCCTCAGCGCGCGCAGTGCGGCCGAAGCGCCGCAGATCGACGGCCCGCGGCAGGTCGTCGCCATCGCCGGGCAACCCTTCTCGCTCACCCTGCGGGCGCGCGACCTCGATCAGGATGCGCTGCACTGGACGGCCGCCGGGCTGCCCGCGGGGGCCAGCCTGACGCCGGGCCTGCGCTACGGCGAGGCCATGCTGCAGTGGACGCCAGCCACCGGCGACGGCGGTGCGCACGACATCGAGCTGATCGTCAGCGACAGCGGCCTGCCACCGCCGGGCGGCGGCTATCCGCTGCCGCAGCAGCCGCAACCGAATGTCAGCCGGCAAGCGCTGCGCATCGTCGTGCGCGACGACAACGGCGCGCCGCAACTGGCGGCGGTCCGCGTCGCTGCCACGGCCGTCGCTGACACGGGGGACACCCTGCGCCTGCGGGCGAGCGAGGGCGTGCCATTGACGATCGAGATCCGGGCCAGCGATGCCGACGCCGACCCGCTGCACTGGCAGTTCGACGGCCTGCCGCGTGGCATGTCGGTGACGACGGATGCCGATCGGGTCCTGCTCGCCTGGACCCCTGACCTCTTCGCCGCCGAGGACGGAAACGGCGGCAGCGCCGGACTGTGGCGACTTTCGCTGCGCGCCAGCGACGGCATGGCGCACTTCACGCGCGCCATCGAAGTGCAGGTGGCGAACCACAACCAGCCGCCGCGCATCACGCCGCTGCCGCTGCAACTGGTCGGCGAGGGGGAGACGCTGGCTTTCGCCGTGCACGCGGGCGATGCCGACGGTGATGCCGTCCGGCTGGCGCTGCTGCACGAGCCGACGACGCCGGCCGGTGTCCATTTCGACCCGCTCAGCGGCCTGTTCAGCTGGCAGCCCGGGCTCGAGGTGGTCGACAACGCCACCGCCGCCGAGCGCGATTTCGTGTTCACCTTCCGCGCCGACGACGGGCAGGCGACGAGCAGCCAGTCGGTCCGCGTGCGGGTCCTCGACGCCAACCGCCGGCCGCAGCTCGTCGGGCGCAACCACGCCGTCGTCGTCGGCGACACGCTGCGCATCCCGCTCGTCGCCGGCGACCCGGCCAGCCCGCGCGGCGCGGGCATCGTCTTCAGCGACCCGGACGGCGTCGCGCAGACGCAGGCGCTGCGCTTGCGCTTCGCCGACCTGCCTGCCGGCGCCACCCATGACGAGCAGAACCACGAACTGCGCTGGACGCCGGGCCCGGGCCAGCTCGGCGACCATCTGCTGACGCTCGCAGTCGCCGACGGCCAGCCCGGCGAGAGCGGCAGCAGCCGGCAGAGCTTCGTCGTGCGCGTCGTCGCCAGTGCCGCGGCGAACGCACCGCAGCTCCTCGTCGCGACCACCCCGGAGCTGACGGCGAGACCGCACCAGACGGTGATCGGCAGCGCCCGCGCCGTGGCGTGGAGCGGCATCGCCGACCTGACGGTCGAACGGCGCAGCGCCGCGGCGGAACCCTGGCAGAGCGTCGCGGTGGATGCCGCCGGCCGCTTCCGCTTCACGCCGGAGGAGCCCGGTGTGGTCGAGCTGCGCATCACCGCCACCGACCACGACGGCTTCAGCGCGCAGCACATCCATACCCTGCCGGTGCTCGATCCCGCCGACTCCGCTGCCCCTCGACTCGCCTGGAGCGGCGCGCTGCGCGGCGCGACGGGCAGCGCGCCACCACTGCGCGTCGCCGCGCCGCTGGCACTCGCCGCCGACCTGGCCGAGGCGCAGTTGCTGGACTGGCAACTGCTGCTGGCGCCGGCGGCCAGCGACCAATGGTCGACACTGGCCCGGCAGGAGAGCCGCGCCACGGCGATCGACGAGACGCTGGCCCTGGCGACGCTCGACCCGGCGCTGCTGGCCAACGGCGTCTGGCAGCTCCGCCTGGTCGCCCGCGATCTCGCCGGCCGCAGCAGCCAGATCGACGCCGCCGTGCTCATCGACACGCCGCTCAAGGCACCGCCGGCCGCCGTCGCCAGCGACGCGGTCTACCAGTTGGGCGGTCACTCGCTGGCGCTGGCGCGCGTGCTGCCGGCCGGACCGCTGCCCGCCGCCGCTGCGATCGATGACCGGGCCGGCACCGCGAACGATTTCGGCAACTGGCAATTGCCGCTGCTGACGCCGCGCCTGCGCAGCGACCAGCCGGCGACGCTGCCTTCGGGAGCGATCGCCGCCTGGCGGGACGGCGCCCGGGTCTGGGTCAGCATCGCGCGTGATTTCGCCGACGCCGGAGCCGGCGAGCTGGCGCTGCGCTTCAGCCTGGCCGCGGTCGGCGAGCGGCTCGGCAGCGACGCGGCGGCACCGCTGGTCTGGCATCCGGCCTTCAGCGGCGACCGCGGCTGGCAACTCGAGGCGCAGGCGTCGATCGACGGCTCGCGCCCCGACAGCCTGATCCGCCTCGGCGACTCGCTTTACGACCAGGTCAGCGGCCTGCCCTGGGTGCCGCAGCGCTATACGCTGGTCTCGCCCGGTGGTGATCGCCATCAGCTCGATGCCGGCGGCCGCCTGCGGCAGCTCCACTTCGCCGATGGTGCGCAGTGGCTGGTCTCGGATGCCGGCGTTGCGGCCGTCGCCGCGGATGGCAGCCCGGCCGGGCGACTCGAGCTGCTGCGCGACGGCGAGGGGCGGATCGTCCGCAGCAGCGGCTTCGTCGCGGGAGAAGCGGAACCGGTCGGCACGGCCTACCTTTACGACGCTTCCGGCAACCTGCGCCTGGTCCGCGCGATCGGCAGCGGCAGCGGTACGGCCTACGTCCATGATGCGACCGGCGCGCTGCTCTGGACCGACCCGACGGCGGACCTGGGTACGCCGGCGAGCTGGAACGGACTGACGAACGAGTGGCAGGGCGAGATCGGCAGTGGTGCGACGCTGGCGTTCACGATCCGCGACAGCGAGATCGCTTCCGTCGCGCGTGCGCCGGGCGGCAGCGCAGCGCTGCTCATCGCCGTCGACAGCACGACGGCCGATGCCGGCGCGACGATCGAGTTCGTCGGCGGACAGGTACTCGGCAGCCGGGCGGACGGCACGACGCGGACGACGCTGCTGCAGGTCAGCGAGAGCGGTGCGAAGCTCCTGCGCCTGGCGGGCAGCGGCGCCGCGCGCGTCAGCCTGCGCGTCGCCGGCGACCTCGATGTCGACGGCCGCGTCGACGCCGCCGATGCGCTGCTCTGGGAAGCCGCGCAGCGCGCCGGCGGGAAAGCGGGCGACGTCGACGGCGACGGGGCGATCAACGCGATCGATCGGCAGATCGTCTTCGCCAACAGCGGTTTCAGCGCCAACCGGGCGCCGGCGATCGTCGGCCAGCCGCCGTTGCGGACGCACAGCGAGCTGGCGATGACCGTCGCCCTGCACGACATGGCGCGCGATGCCGAAGGCGACATGGTGCTCTGGCGCGTCGTGCAGGCGATTAACGGCCAGGCGCGCCTCGCCGCCGATGGCGAGAGCCTGGTGTTCACGCCGCAGGCGGGCTTTGCCGGCCAGGCGACGGTCCGCCTGCAGGCGAACGATGGCTACAACGCGGGCCAAGCGGTCGATCTGGCGATCGACGTCAGCGGCGCCCGCTTGCAGCAGATTCACCTCGCACCACTGGACCGCCTCCTGACGGGCCAGACGCAGGCGATCCGTGCGACCCTCGACTTCGCCGATGAGGCCGGCGTCGCGCTGCACGATCCGGCGTACCTCAGCGTGCAGGCGGTGGACCTCGCCGGCCTCGGCGACAGCGGAGGCAGCCGCATCGTCGTGGACGACAGCCGCGACCAGTTTCGCGCCACCGGTGTCGGCCCGGCGCTGCTCGCCGTCAGCCGCATCGATTCGAGCGGGCAGGCGGTGCAGGCGGTCGCCGCGCTCAACGTCCTCGCCGCCTCGACGCTCACCGGTACCGGCGAGGACGACGGCGCAGCGGGCGATGCGCTGCCAGCCGTCGACCCGGAGGTCTACCCGCGAACGCTGAGTCTCGCCCCCGGCGCGACCCGGCAGTTGCGCGTGCAGCGCCTCGACCCGGCGACCGGCGAACGGCTCGACATCGGCAGCGCGAGCCAGGTCGCATTCCCCGGCTCGCCCGAAGTGGTCGAGATCGGCCGCGATCCGTGGACGCAGGAACCGCTGCGTGACCCCGCCACCGGCGACGTGCTGCTCGATCCGGCGACCGGCGACATCGTTTTCGACCCGGACAGCGGCGACATCCTGCTCACCGTGATCCCGGCGATCGCCGAGGTGCGCAACGGCACCCGCTACTTCTCGAGCGACGAGACGATCGCCAGCGTCGCTCCGGACGGCCTGATCAGCGCCCACCGCGCGGGGCGGGTGAGGCTCTCGGTCGTCCATCTGGCGAACGAGGTGGACGCCAGCGGCGCGATCACGGCACGCGCCATCGGCCAGACCGACATCGCACTGCTGGTGCAGACGCCGCAGTCGATCGACGACGATCCGCTGACGCCGATCCCGGCCGCGAGCATCATCCGGGCCGCGCAGGGCGGCATCGTGCAGGCCGCCAGCGGCGAGCTGCTGCTGGTCGGTGCCGGCGCCCTGGGCGAAGACACGCCGGTGTCGATCCGCCGCATCGACCTCGCCCACCTGGCGGCCGAAAGCGGCCTCGCCGCCCCCGCGCCGGGGCTGCTGCAGACGCTGGCGGCTTTCCGCCTCGATCTCGGCGAGCGGTCGACGACCACGCCGGTACAGCTCTCGATCCCGCTGCAGGACACGGCCGGCGTGCGCGAGGGCGACGAGGTGCTGTTCCTGCGCCACGGCCTGGCTCCGGGCAGCGACGGGCGATTGCAGGACGTCTGGTGGATCCTGGACAACGGCTTCATCGCCAGCGATCCCGCTGCCGGGCTGGTCGCGCGCACGGCCAGCCCGCCCTACAGCGGCATCAGCGGCTCCGGTGACTTCATCTGCGTCCGCACCACCTTCGACCGGCAGAGCGGCGCGCTGACGCTGCGCGGCTTCGGCGCCGATGCGCTGGCATTGCGCGCGAACGATCTGGTTCTCGGCCTCGCCGCCGAACTGGGCAACGGCAACCTGAGTGGCTTGGCCGCCGCCGGCGACCTGATCGGAGCGCTGGCGGCAGCGGGCGAGGTGTACGCGATCAGGCGGACACCGGGCGGCGTTTACCAGACGGTGCCGGTGCACAAGGATCCGGCGACGGGCGTCCTGATCCTGCCCGGCGACAGCGGCAGTGGCAGCCTGCCGAACCCCGGTGAAAGCGAGACCGCGCCGCGCGTGCTGCGCGCCGCGATGCTCGCCTCCGGCAGGCTCGAGCTGACGCTCGACCGGCTGCAGTCGCCGGCGGCCTCGACCGCGGCGCCGGCAACCGCCCTGCGCATCTGGCTGACGCCCGCGGCACCGCAGATCGACAGCACGGGCAGCGCCAGCCTCGGTCCGTGGCGCGACGACCAGGGCGGGCAGCGTGATCGCTTGCGCGTCTGGCAAAGGCTGGTCGACCTGCAGCCACTGGCCGGCGACGCGTCCGGCCTGACGCTCGAGCTCGATCTGCCGCGGGGCATCGCCGGCGGGCTGCACGTCATCAGCATCCAGCGCATGCTGCAGAGCCTCGATCCGAGCGACCCGGGCCGGACGCGTTGGGTCGCCGATGGCGAGGCAGCCAGCCTGACGCTGACGCCACCCACCGCTTTCAACCTGGTCGCCGGCGAAGACCTGATCCGTGTCTTCCGCGGCGAGCTCCAGATCGGCGAGATCGCCTACCCGGACAGCGGCGGCGCAGCCGCTCCGGCGACCGGCAGCAAGACCGACGCGATCGCCTTCAGCCTCGACAACCGGCTGGCGTTCGTCGCACACGGCCGCGGCCAGATCCACGTCCTCGACACGGCGACGATGACGCTCGCCGACACCTTGCACATCGGCAGCGCCAACATCAGCAGTCTCGCCGTCTCCGGCCACTGGCTGTACATCGCCGAAGGCGGCTCGCACGACCCTGCCGGTGGCCATCGGCTGCTGCGCGCGAACATCGACCCGGCCGACAGCCGCTTCCTCGCCCTGCAGCAGATCCGCCTGCCGCCGTCGGTCAGCGGTGCCAACGCCCCCTACGGCTATGTCGACCTGGCGATCAACCACGGCCTGCACAGCTATCTCGCGGTGACCGCCAGCCAGCAGGGCCTGGGCATCGGCGGCGCGCGTGCCGCCGCCGGCGGCCAGATCTTCATCGTCGATCTCGATGTCGCGCGCGAGTCGGCCGGCCGCCTCGACGCGACGGTGAACGGCGCCTGCACGCCAGTCAGCGTGCCCGATGGCCAGGGCAAGGCGCCGCAGTTCGTCGCCGCAGCGGGAATCCGCGACCACACGCTGCGTTTCCTGCTGAGCGACGCACAGGACGAGAACGCCGGGCTGGCCACCGTCAGCGTCGCTCTCGGCGCCGACGGACGGCTGCAGGGAGCGCCGACGTTCCGCCGGCTGCCGCTGCTCGGTTCGTCCGCCGGCCACGACCGAACCGAGGGTGAATACCAGTTGAACATCCAGCGTGCCCAGTCGCCGGTGCTCGTCGAGACGGGTGATGGCAGCGAGTACGCGCTGGTCGCCGACTACTTCTTCGACTTCCTCGACCCGCTGTACCGCAACGGCGACGCCGCGGGCGGCGCTCGCCAGCTCGGTGGCAAGGTCGGCATCATCCGCGATCCCTTCGGTCCGCGGCCCGAATACCTCGGCGCCACCTCGCCACTCGCCGGCGCCAACATTTCCCGGCTCGCCGTCGGCGACGACGGCGGCACGCTCTGGGCCGACCTGCGCTACTGGCCGACGCTCGATTCGTCGCCACCGCCCGCCGGACTGCTCAAATGGGATCTCGGCCAGCTCATCGCCGCCGCCGAACGCAACTCGCTTGCCGCGCAGGCGTCGGCGCGCCCGCTGCCGATCGACCGCGAACTCGTCGGCGGCGCGGTGCAGCAGGTGGTGACACCGGCCAGATACGAGCTCGGCGACGGCAGCCGGCTGACCTCGGGCTGGGTTTTCGGGATGGCGGCGAGCCCGCTGCGCCGCCCCGACGCGATCCACTTCACCGACCCGGTCGATGAGCTGCACTTCCTGAAGACGATCGAAGCCGACCGGGACCTCAAGGTGCCGAGCTTCAACTACGGCGACATCGCCCGCGTTGACCTGTTCAAGCTGATCCGCAGCCAATATGCGAGCACCCTCGCGCAGGTGCCGGATGCCGACCTCAACATCAACTGGTCGAACATCGAGGTCAGCGGCGCCGCCACCCTCCTGCGCGACGGCAAGGGGCACCTCCTGACTGCCGAACGCGAGGACGGCATGCAGTCGGTCGAGGCAGCGAGCCGGCGCAGCTACCAGGGACTGCAGACGGTCGGCAACGACGCCGGCAAGAAGACCCTGAGCAGCAGTGGCGTCATCTTTCTGGCGCCGGTCGTCGACCTCGGGCGACTGCGCCGCGGCGAGGCGCTCAAGCCCGGTGAGATCACCATCCACCTTGCCGGCTTCGACCGCAGCCGGCCCGACGAGCGGCTCAGCCTGAAGCTGCAGGTGGTCGACTACGTCCGCGCCGCCGATGCGAGCTTCTTTGGCGACCGGCCGCTGAACAACCCGGGTTACCACGAGTTCGCACTCGACGGATCGGTCGGCGGCGACCCGCGCAGCGACAACCGGTTGCTCGACGTGGCGCGTGTCGAGCAGCGGCTGAAGTATCTCGGCTACGGTCTTTCGGCGATTCCGAAGAGCGGCGAAATCCGGGTCGACGGAACCCTGGACACGGCAGAGTTGATCACCCTGCGGCAGTTCGAGCAGATCGTGCAGAACAGCGGCGACTACCAGGACAGCACGAGCGAAACCGTCAAGGACCGCAAGGGCAAGAGCACCACCGTCGTCAAGCCGCTGCCCCCGATCACGCTGTCGGCGGCCAGCGCGACCTGGCTGAGCGCCTACAACGCCCCGCACTGGATGCAGTACCGCTTCGGCAACGGCAGCCCGCTGCCCGGCTGGAGCGACCGGACCGACGCGAAGAAGCCGGTTGAAGCGATGGGAACGAGCTGGGTCCATGACCTGATGGTCGCCAGCCAGGGCGCCAACCGGAGCTCCGACGGCAGGGCGCGACAAGCGCTGTGGTTCGCCGGAACGAACCTGCTCGGCAACCGCCTGCAGCTCGGGATCAACACCGCCTACATCTCGCTCGACAACCAGAAGGGCATCTACGGCGACGAGTGGCTCCTCGGCCTGAGCAGCACCAACAGCGTCGACCTGCGCAACCTGACGGCGAGCAACGACAGCACGGCGACACCCCAGCAGAAGCTGAAGTACCTGCTCGAAGAGATGGCGCGCCTGCGGCAGCAGCCCGGCAACGGAACCTGGGATGCCCAGAGGGCGCAGCAACTCGCCGGGCTGTTGCAGTACGTGAATCGCGTGCAACCGAACGGCAACTCCCCGAACAACCAGGTGGACGCACTCAAGGACTTCCTGGCCGTTTATACGGCGACGCAGAACGACACGGTAGCGGGGAATGGATCGCTCGAAGAGCAACTCGCGGCAATCAAGTCGGGAGCATCCGATGACGCCAGGCGGGCGATCCAGGGGGCGTTGTTTGGCGGGGGAACCCAGTCTTCTGGCCTGATCGCGACCGACAAGCTGCTACTTGGCGGTGTCGGGGACAAGGGTTCTGGGTTCGGCTCGCAGTTGAGCGCCGCAAGCCTCGCAGCCATCATGGGATCTACTGCGGATGGCGTCAGAGATTGGGTGGAACCACTGAACTCCGCACTCGCCAGGTTCGATATCAATACAGCGAAGCGAGTCTCCGCGTTCCTGGTCAATGCACGATTCGAAGCGTTCTTTGACTCCGACTTGGTCGAGAATCGCAGCGATCAGTCTGCCGAGTTGGCTTACGGCAACAGGTACGGAAATGACGCACCTGGCGATGGCGCTCGGTACAAAGGCCGAGGCATCATGCAGATCACCTTCAAATGGGGCTACGAGGTCCTTGCGGAAGGCGGATATCGGGGTTGGACCCACAAGCTAACACCCCCCGTGGAACCGAAAGCGAACAAGGTACCGGGTTTGAACGAAATCCTGGGAACGAACCATGACTTCGTCCAGAGCCCCGGCGATATGGTCGCGAATAAGAGCATCGCTGCGCTGTCTGGTGCTTGGTATTGGCGATACGGGGCACAGCCGATTGATGGTGATCTGAACAAAATGATCGATCGGTCGGCCCACGTTGACCAAAAGAATTTCGCGGACGCTACTAAAGGTATCAAGGGTCATGGAGACTCACTCGAACATCGGGCGAACCGAGAGGCTCGCTTGGCCTCTTGGAAAGCGGTAAACGCCGAAACGATCCGAAACCAAAACGCTTTGGGTAACCTCAAGCATGTGCTAGTAGACTTGGGCTTCTCTCCGGAGAACCGCCGAGATTACAACACCAAACTCGGAGTAGTACTGTCGAGCCGGCCACCCTTGGCCATAGAACGCCTTCGCCACCTTGCGGATCCATCGCCAAACAGTCTAACGTTTGAAGCTCTACCCACGGAACTACCACCACTTGATCCAATCCTGGGCCAAGGAGAACGGAAAATGCTTCCTGCCGACCACGCTTTTCTCGACGTGCATCAGCTCCGGGCGCCAGCCTTCCTCGCGGCTAATGCCGAAAGAACTCAGCAGGCTGCAGAAAGAGTTCCGCGATTCGGCATCTGTGTCATCTCGCCTACTCATGAGCAGATAAAGAAACTGGGAAGCGGCCAGTCAATTAGCATTGTAATCGACCCGCGAATGGACGCCGAGGATCACTTTGCCCCAAAGGATAACAAGTGGACCGGATTCGAGGCTCAGTTCATCGACGAAAATCGACTGGCGAAAGTCAGCGTCTTGGAGATGCCGAAACACGGGCGACTCGTCGCTTACCAAGGCGAACTCGGGACCGATTTTGCCCCCGGCACCTCAGTGGAGTACATTCCAAATTCCGGTTTCACTGGCAAGGACAAGTTGACGGTTTTGGTAACCAGCCAGAGCGGCCTTTCAATCCTTTTTTCCTATCATATTCACGTGACTCCGGCAGCCGGAAGGTTTGATCTGTACGATGACTCTGCCTACAAGAAGTACTGCCCGCGCGGGCTTCTCATCTGGAGAATCGCCGAGAGTCCAAGCCCAGATCCAATCGTCGGTGCACTTTCGGTCGAGCCGGCCGGCACATGGATCGCCATCGATGAAGACCTTGCCGCAGCAGCCTCCTTCGCCAACCTCCCCGATTTCGCCCTCGGCCACACCACCGGCACTGGCTCCGCCGCCGAGATCACCCTCGACACCGATGCCGCCGGCCACGGCTGGTTCGTCGACGCAACGCCTGGGCTCAACGAGGAGTTCCTGCCGACCAGCAACCCCGGCGAGTGGGTAGCGCGGCCCGGGTCGGCCGCCGACGGCCGGATCGACCTGCTGACCGTTCTCCTGCACGAGCAGGGGCACGCGCTCGGGCTCGAGCACAGTGCGGATCCACACCATTTCATGGCGGCGACCCTGAGCCCGGGGATTCGGCGGACGATCTCCGCGGCAGACCAACTCGCCCTGCTCCAGCTCGCCGGCTACCTGCCGCCGCCCGACAGCCCGAGCGACGCCTATTCGGCCTTTTCCTGGGGCGTTCCCCTCCCCTTCACCCGCGTGACCGGCCTGGCGCACGACGCCCGCCCGGGTCTCGCCACCGCCAGTGAACCCGCAGCGGACCGCCCGCAACTCCACATCGCCGCCAACCCCCGCCTGGAGAACCCCGCCTTCAGCGATGGTCGCGGCTGGAGCACGGCCGGCGACGTGCGCTTCGGCGATGGCGCCGCCACCCTGCTCGAATCGCCCGATAGCCAGACTCGTCTCAACCAGATCTTCGTCCTCGGCAGCGACGACCACTTCCTGTCCTTCACGCTGGCCGACCTCGCGATCGGCGATCAGCTTCGCGGCCCGGACGACGCTTTCGAGCTGGCCCTGATCGACGCCAATACCGGGCTTGCCCTGCTGCGTGCCGGCGGCCTGACGCGCAGCGACGCCGCGCTCAACCGCCAGGCCGACGGCAGCGAAGCGCGGGCGAGCGAGATCAGCGTCACGGCCAACGCCGACGGCAGCGTCCGCTACCTCATCGACCTGCGTGGCATCGCCACCGGCAGCGTGCTCAACCTCGCCTTCGACCTGATCGGCTTCGCCTCGGCTGCCGGCGATGGCCCGGAGGCGCGCAACAGCCGCGTGACGATCCGCGACCTGCATCTCGGAGCGGCTCCGCAGGCGCCACGCGCGCAGGATGACGCCGCCACGACGCCCGAGGACACCCCGCTGCGCATCGACGTGCTCGCCAACGACTCCGGCGTTGCCGGGGCCGGCGCCGTCGAGGTGGTCGCCGCGCCGGCGAACGGCACCGTCGTGGCGAATGCCGACGGCAGCCTGTTCTACCAGCCGGCACCCGACTGGCATGGCGACGACCGCTTCAGCTACCGGCTCGCCAGCGCGCAGGCCGAGGTGCGGCTGACGGTGACGCCGGTCAATGACCCGCCGCGCTTGCACCCGCTCGCCGCCAGCCTTCCCGAGGACGGCACGATCGTTCTCGACCTGCTGGCCATGGCAAGCGACGCCGACGGCGATGCGCTGACGCTCACCGTCGGCACGCCGCGGCACGGCAGCCTGACGCCGACGGACGACGGCCGCTACGCCTACCGCCCGGCAGCCGACTGGCACGGCGACGATTCCTTCAGCATCGGCGCCAGCGATGGCGTGGCCGCGGTGGATGGCCTCGTCCGCCTGACGGTGACGCCGGTCAACGACGCGCCGCTGGCGCGCGACCACGTGTCGGAACTCGACGAGGACGGCTGGCTCGCGCTCGACCTGCCGGCGCTGGGCTTCGATGCCGACGGTGATCCGCTGACCCTGGCCTTCACCAGCCAGCCAGCACACGGGAGCTTGAGCCGCGACGCGCAGGGGCGTCTGGTCTACAGCCCGGCGGCCGACTGGGGCGGCCACGAGCGCTTCACCTACAAGCTCAGCGACGGCACCGGCGAGTCGCTGCCGGCGACGGTGCGCCTCGCGGTGACGCCGCTGGCCGACGCGCCGGCGGTCTTCGTCGGCGGGCTGGCGGGCGGCCAGCGCGAGCTCTTCCGCACCGGCTGGGAGGGCGTCGCCAACCCGGATGCCGCGGCGACGCCGCTGCGCCAGGACGAACTCGAGGGCTGGCGGCGCGTCGCTCTCGCCGGCGACGGCGATTCCCTGCGCATCTGGAGCACGGGCGACCGCCTGGGCGATCCAGCGGGCATCCATGCGCCGCTGCGCGCCGCCGCCGGCAACGGCGGCAACTGGCTGGAACTCGGCGGCCGCGCGGCCGACGGCGGGCAGGTGCTGGCCATCGAGCGGGTGATCGAGAGCATCGCCGGCGCCCGCTACACGCTGGCACTCGACCTTGCCGGCCACCCCGCCCGCGCCGCCGACCAGCCACGCCTGGCGATCAGCGTCGACGGCCGCGAGATCGGTGGTGTCACCGCGTTCAGCGCCGGCGAATCGCTGGCCTGGGAGGCGCACCGCTTCGACTTCGTCGGCAGCGGCAACCGCCAGTCGATCCGCATCGCCAGCGCCGCGCCGCGGCTTGCCGGCGAGGCGCCGGGGACGATGATCGACGACATCGTCGTCGGCGAGTCGCTGCCGGTCGCCAGCGGCCGCGCCGGCACGGCGATCGGTCTGCCCGAGCTGCGCGTCGCGCTCGTCGATGGCGACGGTTCCGAGTCGCTGCGCGTGACGCTCGCCGGCATCCCCGCCGGCGCGACGCTCAGCGACGGCGAGCGGCAATTCCGCGCCACCGCGGGCAGTCCGACGGTCGATCTCGGCGGCTGGGATCTCGGCCGGCTATCGCTCCGCCCGCCCGACGACTTCGCGGGCACGCTGCGCTTCGACCTCGTCGCCACCGCCACCGAGCAGGCCAATCGCAGCGAGACGAGCAGCCGCACGAGCATCGCCATAGACGTGCAGCCGGCCAACGTGGCGCCGGTCGCTCGCGACGCGAGCTTCGCCGTCGCTCCCGGCGGCCGCGTGCGCATCGACCTGCGGGCGCTGGTCGGCGACGGCGACGGGCTGTCGCTGCGCGTCACCGACGCCGCCCACGGCGAGCTGATCGACCACGGCGACGGCTCCTGGACCTACCTCGCCGGATCGCGCTTCGCCGGCAGCGACAGCTTCCGCTACACGGTGTCCGACGGCCACGCCGCGGCATCGGCGACGATCCACCTGACGCCGCTGCCGGTTGCCGATGCGCCGCAGCCGCCGGCGCTGGCCAACGGGAGCAGCAAGCCGCAACCGCCGGAGCCCGGCCGCCTCTTTCCGCAACCACAGGAGGCTGCCGCGAAAACGGCGCTGCCCGTCGCGGCGACGACGGCGAGCAAGCCGACGGCGATCGATGAGCCGCGCCAGCAGCCACTGCTCGCCGCCTCGCCACCCGCCGGCCCGCAGCTCACGGCCGTGTCCGGCGCCGCCGACGATCGGCACCCTAGCAACGGCCTCCCGCAGCTCGCAGCGCTCGCCGGAGCCCGCATGGCCGCCGCCTGGGCGCAACCGGCGTCCGCCGAGCCGCATGCCGCAACGCCCTTCCCGCCGGCGCCAAGTCCCATCCGCCGTGAGTACCTTCCCGAGCCCGACCCCGCGGCGGTCCGTCGCGCCAGCGAAGCGGCGCTGTATGCCGGGATGCAGCAGACGGCACGGCCGATGCCGCTCGACTCCTTCCTGCGCGGGAGCTCCGTCCTTGCCGGCAACCCGGCCGGCCGGCCTGCGGCCCGGCCAGCCGACGGGCCGGCACCCGACGCGGCACCGAGAATCGACTGGCGCGGGACGCAACCGGCCTGCTTCCAGGTTCCCCGCGCAGCCCGGCCGGCCTGGCTGCCCGCGTTCCTGGGAACCACGCCGAACGCCGCCAAGCCGCCCGGCGCACTCCCCGGGCTGACGATCCGCATCGCGGCCCGGGATCGCTGAGCTTGCCGCAGCCGCCGAGGCTAGTAGCGGAGAACCGTCAGCAACTTCCTGGCGCGGGTCATCGCCACGTATTGCAGAGGCTGAAGATCCTCCGCGCTGCGCGCGAGCAGGGATGGCAAGATCGCGGGGACGATCTCTGGTTACCGCGCAAGTCGCATCAGCGACGCCCCCCTCGCCCGCTCGCGGAAGAGGGGGCGGGGGAGAGGGAAACAGTCAGTCCTTTCATCCTTTCTTCCTCGGTTACCAAGCCTGAACCCGGTTCGGTCACCGCCTGTCCCGCTCGCGCGTTTCGCCCACGCTCACCCCGATCAATCGAGCGACGGTGCCGAGCAACTGCTGCACCTCCTCGATCACGGCACTGCGGTCGATCGGCGCCTCGGTCTCCATCAGTCCAGCTTCGTAGCGGGCCTGCACAGCGAAGACCGTGTATTGAACGAGTGGCCAGAACGCTGACGTCGTTGCCGTTCTCTTCCAGCAAACCAAGCAAACGCGACAGATCGTGCGTCAGCGGGAACGACACCGAGCGCGCAGCGAGCCATGCCTTGAGTGCCTTCTCGATGGCCTGCTGAGCGTGAAAGCCGACAATCTCGTCGGCGAACAGCGGATTGTCGAGCATGCCACGCAAAGCATCGAAATCCTTGCGCGCCATGAGCAGCAAGTCCTGGGCCTGATCAGGCGCGCGCATGCAGAACCTTTCCTTCGCGCTGGGCGCGGCCAACGATATGGTGCGGCGACTCCTTGAGTTGCTCGAATTCATCGCGGCTATAGAGCAGCAAGTCCTTGGCGATCCCCAACTTGCGCAGGGCCAGGTACAGGCGCGCAGTTTCCTGGCGGCGACTGCGCTGTGGGCTGAAGGGCTCAGGCTCGACGATCAGGAGATCGACGTCGGAACCCGGCCGGGCGTCACCGCGTGCTCGCGAACCAAAGAGGATCACGGTGTCGGGATTGGCTTCACGAACGATCGTATCGACCATCTCGCGGATCAGGCTGTCATCTTCGCTTGGCATCCAGGACACATCCTTCATTCAACGCAACGCCGGTTTCTCCAACCACCCGTCAATGTGAAAGTCGCGTCGGCGACACGCGAAGCTCGCCGGATCGCGTTTCGCCGGCAGCGACAGCTTCCGCTACACGGTGTCCGCCGGCCGCGCCGCGGCATCGGCGACGATCCATCTGACGCCGCTGCCGCTTGCCGATGCGCCGCGGCCGCCGGCGCTTGCCGTCGGGAGCAGCGGGCGGCAGCCGGCAAAGCCCGGCCACCTGGCTACGCAACCGGAGGAGACTACCGCGAAAACGGCGCTGCCCGTCGCGGCGACGACGCGGCGAGCAAGCCGACGGCGATCGATGCGCCGCGCCAGCAGCCACTGCTCGCCGCCTCGCCACCCGCCGGCCCGCAGGTCGCGGCCGTGTCCGGCGCCGCCGACGATCGGCACCCTGGCAACGGCCTCCCGCAGCTCGCAGCGCTCGCCGGAGTCCGCATGGCCGCCGCCTGGGCGCAACCGGCGTCCGCCGAGCCGCATGCCGCAACGCCCTTCCCGCCGGCGCCCAGCCCCATCCGCCGGGAGTACGTTCCCGAGCCCGACCGCGCTGCGGCCCATCGCGCCAGCGAAGCGGCGCTGTATGCAGGGATGCAGCAGAGACGGCACCGCCGATGCCGCTCGAAGCTTTACTGCGCGGGAACTCCGTCCCTGACGGCAACCCGGCCGGCTTGCGTCGCATGCAGCAGACGGGCCGGCACCCGACGCGGCACCGAGAATCGACTGGCGCGGGACGCAGCCGGCCTGCTTCCACGTTCCCCGCGCAGCCCGGCCGGCCTGGCTGCCCGCGTTCCTCGGCAGCACGCCAATCGCCGCCAAGCCGCCCGGCGCACTCCCCGGGCTGACGATCCGCATCGCGGCCCGGGATCGCTGATCTTGCCGCTGCCGCCGAGGCTACCGCCTGCTCGGTCCGAAAAGGTCCTCCAGGCTGCCGGCATCAAGGACCTGATCGAGCCAGATGTCGATCTGCTCGACGGAGGCGCCTGAGATCTCCTGCAGAACCTCGGCGGGGATCGAACCGAAGCGCCTTCGCAACAGCTTCTGCAGCGCCAGTGCCTCACCCTCGGCCTTGCCCTCGGCCTTGCCCTCGGCCTTGTAGGCATGCGCCCATTCTTCCAGTCGTTCGGCCAACATGACGTTCAGCTCCTGTAGATCATCGACCCGAGGCAAGACGATACGGTATTCCGCTCTGCGCATCAACGTCGCGCGAATCCAGAGGGCAAACATCCGTCGCAGGTCCGGCCGGTCTGCCAGCCACTCGGACAGCAGGCTGAGAAGGCCGCTGATCGCCTGCGGCGAGGCCGGATGTTCGATTCGGAATACCGCTGCGACGAGGTTGCGCAGCGATGCGAGTTCCTGCTCGCTGTACGCGTTCTCGTCGATCAGCAGGTGCTTCATCCGCGGTTTGAACTGCTCGACCAGCCCCGGAACCGGTGGGATCAGTTCGCAGACATCGGTCACGGCCGACCAGCGCTGGCTGCCGTTGTACAGCACGATCGGCAAGATCGGCGGCAGGCGACCATCGGCAAGCACTTCACCCCGCCGGATCAGGTCCTGATAGAGCAGCCCGACATAGACCATCATGCGCAGCGCCATGTACTTGTTGACGCCGCTCTGGAACTCGATCAGCAGGTACAGGTAGACCCATTCACCGCCGACCCGGACCCGCCAGACGATGTCGTCCGCGCGGTTGCTGAAGTCCTCGGTGACGTAGCTGCCGGGTACTCTCTCGAGTGTGCCGTAGTCGAGCTCGTGCAGCCATTCGTCCGGCACGAAGCCGAGAATCAGGTCGCGCACCAGTTCCGGCGTGGAGAAAAGAAGTTTGTAGCCCGTGTCGTGAGCGCTGGCCATGGTCGAATGGTAGCAGGGCAGCCCGGCACACTCCACAAGACTCTACTGGACAGACAGTCAAAGCCTGCACTGAGGATCGGGATCGATGCCTGAGAATACAGGTCTGGTTGCTCGTACACGGCTCCGATCGCTCCGAACCCCATGTTGCCAGTTGCTCTCCGGCTCGCCCCAAGGCGCCTGCAGGACCGTAGCGCTGAGCTGCTCGTCTTTGCGCAAGCGAGGGAACACACGGCAACGGAGCCGAATCGCCGTCGACCTTTTCGGCGCAGGAGCCCGCAACCAACGACCGCCAAGCCGACGAGCGCGAGGCTCGTGGGTTCTGGAACCGGTATCAATGCCCCGCCATGACCGAGGCTGTATGTCCCGCCGTGGAGGTAGTGGTTTTCGGGCCTCTTCGCGTAGTAGTAGATGTTGAACCCATTACCCGTGATGCTGTCGGCGATGAACGCAGAAAGATCGCCGTCACGAAAGCCGTCGAGCCTCAAGACATCCACATAGAGCGCCCCGGCGCCCGCGGACCAGTTCATCTCGTCATCGAGAAGTGTGAGCGTCTGCCCCACGTCAAGTTCGAGCACGCCCCAACTGAAGTTGTCTTCGAACAGAGTTCTGATTGACTGGCCGTGCCCCACCGAACCTCGATCGATGCCCGACAACTCCAGGTTGTGCGCGTCATCCGCTCCAGAGACGAACTTGAGGATGGCTAGACTCGTATCCCACCCCACATTGTTTCGAGTGTCGCCCATGAGATCATTGGAGAGCGCGAACACGGCCCCGGCGTTGGCCACGATTTCGCCAGAGTCAGTGCTTGCAAGGTCAGTGGTGTTCAGATTGCTCGAGAAACTGGTGAGTCTGCCCGCGTTCACAAGTCCGGCGTCGAAGTGCTCCGTCGAGTTGATGAGATGGGTGGTCCCCTCGTTGAACACTTTGTCACGGAAGCGCACGGCGCCGTCCCTGAGGTTCACCGTGCCACGAGCGAGGTTGCTGACCGGGCCGAAAACATCCGAGGCTCCAGCAGTCAGTGTGATCGTTCCGGCATTGATCAGACCGCCGGTCCTCATCGTGCCGTTGCCGACGATACTGCCCGAGTCCGCATTGGCAATCCCAAAGCCGTTGTTGTCGAACGTACCGCCCTGCAGTTGAATGAGACCTGAATTCGAGGCGAGCCCGCTTTCGTAGAAGACCGTGGTCCCGGCGTTGGCGATGACCGAGCCGCCCGCCACATTGGTGGCGCCTGGACCCGTCAGCATCAGTGCGCCGCCCAGCGCCTGGATCGTGCCCGTGTTCGCCAAGCCACCGGTCTTTACCGTGCCGTTGCCCAGGATGCTGCCCGAGGGCGCGTTCGTCATGCCGAACCCATTGTTGTCGAACGTACCGCCGGTCAGCTGTATGAGTCCGGAACTTGAGGCAAGCCCGCTTTCGTAGAAGACACGGGTTCCGAAACCGGCCAGGATAGAAGCGCCCGCAACATTGGTGGCACCGGTACCCGTCAGGACCAGCGTGCCGTGCAGCGCCCGGATCGTGCCCGTATTGGCCAAGCCACCGGTCTTCACAATGCCGTTTCCGACGATACTGCCGGATGCGGCATTGGTGACGCTCAAGCCGTTGTTGTCGAACGTGCCGCCTCCCACTTGGATGAGGCCCGAGTTCGAAGCGAGTCCGTTCTGGTAGAGAACCGTGGCCCCGGAGTTGGCCAGAATCGAGGCTCCCGCCCCATTGACGGCGCCTGCACTGGTCAGCGTCAACGTACCACCGTGCGCTTCGATCGTGCCCATGTTGTTGAGAGCACCCGTGTTCACCATACCGTTGCCCATGATACTGCCCGAAGCCGCGTTGGTCATGCCCAAGGCGTTGTTGTCGAAGGTGCCGCCTCCCAGTTGGATCCGGCCCGAGTTCGAAGCGAGTCCGTTTTGGTAGAGGACCGTGGCCCCGGCATCGGCCCGGATCGATCCTTGGGCAACGTTGCTGTTGCCAGTGGCGGTGAACGACAGCATGCCCCCCAGGGCCTCGATCTTGCCGCGATTGATCACGAGCTTGGACACGGTACCGATGCCGCCAATGGCCCCGCTGTTCGTCATCTCTCCCGATCCGGCGAGAACGGCACCCGCGCCTCCCAGACCAATGACACCGAGGTTGTCGTAGGTTCCATTCGTCTGCAGGGTCGTGTAGTCAGATGCGACGATCTGCCCGCCGAATGCGTTGCCGCTGAGCGTGTCAATCGTCAGCAGGCTACCGGCTGCGCCGGTGGTAACGTACCCGCCGCCCAGGTTGGCGAAAGACCCAAGGATGGTCCCGTTTCCACGGACGACCCCAATATTGTTGACAGTCCCCGTCGCTTTGAGCGTGTTGCCGTTCAGATTCACCGTTCCGAAGTTGCTGGCGCCACCGGTGAGTTGCAGCGCCCCCCGGACTTCAATGGTCCCGACGTTGTAGAGAAACGCGCTGACCACACCGCGCGCGCTCATCTCGAAACCATTTTGCAGGGTGCCGCCGGAGATCACACCGTCCTCCAAGGATAGCGAACCATGATTGTCGAATCCGGCTGATGTGGCGAGGGTGCCACCCGCCACCACGGTGGCGCCGAAATTGGTCACCCGTGCCACGCTCTGCGACGTTGAGCCGATATTGAGCTTGCCAGCCAAGGTCGTTACTCCACCGGAACCCAGGGCGCTGTCCGCAGTCGCGTTGAGCGTTCCGCCTGCCACCGTGATGCCACCTGTGAAGGTACTCGCCGCGCCCAGGTCGAGCGTGCCTTCGCCATTCTTGACGACGGCCCACCTCCCCATGTTCGCACCCGTGCCGCCGGATCCCGTCTGGTCCGCGATGCCATTGGACACGGTCTGCCTTTGGCCCGCCTGAGGGCTGAAGGCGAGGCTGCCATCGCCCTGCAGGAAGAAGCCGGCTCCGAACGCAGAGCCGTTCGCGAGACTTGCCCCGGTTCCAGCAACGACCGAGTTGCCGTCGAGCGTGAGCGTGCCCGTGATCTCGAGCGTGCCGCCCTGCATCACGAACACCGCGCCGCCCATTCCTCCGCCTCCGCCCCCTCCTCCCGCGCCGCCGGCGCCGGCCCCGAATCCGGCAAGCCCGCGGTCGCCGCCACCGCCGCCAAACCCACCAGAACCGCCGCCCCCCCCACCACCACCGCCAAACCCACCGGCACCACCGGCGCCACCACCTCCACCACCGAAGCCACCGTTACCGCCGCTGACGCCGACGGCGTCGCCACCGCCGATGCCACCACCGCCACCCGCGACAAACACGCTACCGCCCCCGCCGCCGCCACCGTTCGCGCCGCCCGGTCCGCCTGGGATGTTGGTGAAGACTGTAGAACCACGCCCGCCGGATGCCGCGCCCAGGGCAATGCCTTGCCCTCCCGGAAGACCAATGGCGGACGAGGCGCCACCGAACGCTCCGGATCCGAGACCACCACCACCGCCAAAGCCGGCACCGAATCCCCCCATGCCGCCGCCACCACCAGCCCCGCCGCCAGCGAAGCCGTTGCCGCCGACGGCTGTGCTGGTCCTCAGTTGGACATTGCTGACGCTGACGTCTGCGCCGCTCGCCACGAAGAGGGCACCGCCCAAGCCCGCACCACCCCCGCCGCCCGCGACCCCCCCGTCCCCCCCTCGGGCACGAGCATTCTGGATCGTCAGGTCGCGGATCGAGACGACGCCGGCATAGACGAACAGCCCGCGACGAGCGTTCGCGCCATCCAATGAAAAGCCGTTGCCCTCGATCATGAGATTCTTCTGGATCACAGGGAGGTCGTCACCGGCAACGACCACGTTGCCGGCGAAACTGAGGACGTCGCCATTGCCGGCAGCGGTGAGCGCTGCACGCAACGAGGCGTCGTCGGTCACGTTGAAGGTCGTGGCAGCGGCCGGTGCAGCAAACAGCGCCGAGGCGACGGCCGCGCAGACGAGAACATCGGATTCAGCTCGAAGAGTCATGGGTGTCTTGGCCTGATTGGCTATTCCTGAGGAACGATCGGGGGCTTTGGTCCCGCTTCGAGTTGATTGCCGCAACTTCGCGCTTCGTCCTCAGTGTCGAGGATGAGGAAGAAAGGGGCGGGAGCAGCTTGTGCTGCACGCGCAGTTGGAACCGCTCCCCGACTTTCTCGAACGGACGCCATGAGCACGATTCTACTCGACCACACGCCCTGCACGATCCGTTGTTGGGTAGCGCTGCTACCATTTCGAGGTCGCATGAACCCGACCCTGGGTGGATGGAAGCGCCCAGGTCACCGATCGCGCCGAGCGTTGAC
>JFAX01000020.1:38865-45408 GCA_000585015.1 Candidatus Accumulibacter adjunctus
GCGTTGACATCCCATCGGATTGATTCTTGGGAGATTTCTTGGAGGCGCGAGCGGGAGTCGAACCCACCTACACGGATTTGCAATCCGGTGCATAACCGCTTTGCTATCGCGCCACGCCCGTCGGCTGACTGGCGGTACGGCCCGCTCGGGGTGGCCCGAGTGCCGTGCGGAAGATCTGGAGCGGGAAAAGAGTCTCGAACTCTCGACCTATACCTTGGCAAGGTATCGCTCTACCAACTGAGCTATTCCCGCTTGCAGAGAACGCGCATTATAAAGGCCTGCCCAAGGCTGTCAACGCATTCGTCCCGGCGTGCCACGGCGGGCGACGGTGGGCCGCGCGGGCGTCGGGCCGCCGCTAGCGCCGCCGATCCTCCTCGATCAGGTGCGGCCAGGCCATCCGCATGTAATAGCCCATCGACCACAAGGTCAGAACGGCTGCGATGTAGATCAGCCAGGTGCCGAGTTCGAAGGCGCTGAAGCCGAACAGCGGCCGGTAGTACAGGAGCATCGGAATGGCGACCATCTGCGCCGTCGTCTTGATCTTGCCGATCATCGACACGGCGACGCTGCGGTGTGCGCCGATGCGCGCCATCCATTCGCGCAGTGCCGAGATGGTGATCTCGCGGCCGATGATGATCGCCGCCAGGATGGCATCGAGGCGACCGAGCTGGACGAGGACGATGAGGGTGGCCGCGACCATCAGTTTGTCGGCCACCGGATCGAGGAAGGCGCCAAAGGCCGAGGTCTGGTGCCAGCGCCGCGCGAGATGACCGTCGAGCCAGTCGGTGGCGGCAGCGACGATGAAGATCAGCGTCGCCGCCAGATCCTGATGCGTGGCGCGCAGCCACGATTCCGGCAGGTAATACACGGCGATCAGCAGCGGGATCAGGATGATCCGCAGCCAGGTCAGCAGGATCGGTATGTTGATTGGCATCAGTGCAGCGCCGCGTAGATTTTCTCGGCCAGTTCCCGGCTGATGCCCGGAACTGCGGTGAGCTGGTCGACCCCGGCATCCGAGATGCCCTGCAGGCCGCCAAAACGCGCGATCAGCGCCTTGCGTCGCTTCGGTCCGATACCGCTGATCTCGTCCAGCCGCGAACTTCTGCCAGCCTTGCCGCGTCGTGCCCGGTGCCCGGAGACGGCGAAGCGGTGCGCCTCGTCGCGAATCTCCTGGATCAGATGCAGCGCGGGATGTTCCGGGGGCAATTGTAGCGGCTTGCGGCCATCCGCGAAAACGAGTGTTTCCAGTCCGGGTTTGCGCGCCTCGCCCTTGGCGACTCCGAGCAGTGGCAACTGCGACAGTCCGAGTTCCTCGAGCGCCGCCGCTGCGGCGGCCACCTGGCCGCTGCCGCCGTCGATCAGGAGCAGTGTCGGCAGTAAGCCCTCGCCCGCCGACAGTTTCTCGTAGCGCCGCTGCACGGCTTGCCTGATGGCGGCGCAGTCGTCGCCGGGCTGGATGTCGGTGATGTTGAAGCGGCGGTACTCGCCGCGTCGCATGCCGCCGCCCTGATGGACGACACACGAGGCGACCGTCGACTCGCCCTGCGTGTGGCTGATGTCGAAGCACTCGATGCGCACCTCGTGCCCCGGCTCGACATCCAGTTCCAGCGTCCGGCAGAGTTCGTCCAGCCGGGCTTCCTGCCGCGCGAGGGCGACCCGCCGCGCCGTGATCGCCAGACGGGCGTTCTGCTCCGCCATCTCGACCCAGATGCGCTGCACGGTGAAGCGCGGTTGGCTCAGGCGGACGCGGACGCCGGTCATGTCGGCCAGCGACGCGGCGACCTCGCCATCGGGCAGGGCCAGATTGAGCAGAATCCGTGGCGGCATCGGGTGCGCCAGGTAATGCTGGTACAGGAAGGCCGTCAACGCCTCGAGCGGCGACGAATCACCGGCATTGGCGGGAAACTGCGGCCGGTCGCCGAGATGCCGGCCACCGCGGACCATGGCCAGGTTCACGCAGCACAGGCCGTCCGCGGCGACGGCCGCGACGACGTCGACGTCGCCATCCCGGCCGCTCTCGACGTACTGCTTCTCCTGCACCTGGCGCAGCGACTGGATCTGGTCCCGGTAGACGGCAGCCTGCTCGAAGGCGAGCCGGGCGGCTGCGCGGTCCATCAGCTCGCTCAGGCTGTCGATCACATCGCGCTGCCGCCCCTGCAGGAACAAGCCGGCGAGGCGGACGTCCTCGGCATAGCGTGCGGCGTCGATGAGCCCGACACAGGGGCCGGAGCAGCGCCGGATCTGGTAGAGCAGGCACGGCCGCGAGCGGTTGTTGAACACCGGGTTGTCGCAGGTCCGCAGGCGGAACATCTTCTGCAGCAGATGGATGCTCTCGCGCACCGCGACCGACGACGGGAACGGGCCGAAGTAATCGGCACGCCGATCGGTGCTGCCGCGAAAGAAGGCCAGTTGCGGGAAGGTTTCGTGCGTCAGGACGATGTAGGGGTAGGACTTGTCGTCGCGGAAGAGGATGTTGTAGCGCGGCGCCAGGCTCTTGATCAGATTGTTCTCGAGCAGCAGCGCTTCCGCCTCGGAGCGGGTCACGGTGGTCTCGACATGCGCGACCTGCGCCACCATCAGGGCGATGCGCGGGCTCGGGTGGCGTTCGCGAAAATACGAGCCAACCCGCTTGCGCAGATTCTTCGCCTTGCCAACGTAGAGCACCTGCCCGTCGCCGTCGATCATCCGGTAGACACCCGGCAGGTCGGTCAGCGTGGCAAGCAGGGCTTGGGCATCGAAGGCTTCGGTCATCGGCAACGGGAGGCTGGCCGCGGCGCCATCCGCGGCGAACGGTCGCGGGCGATGGTATCACGCGCGCCGCCTCGGCAGTTCCCCGGACTGCCGCCCGTCGATCGCCGGCCAGCCACCGTGCCACCTCGCCGTGCCGCTGGAGGGTCGCGCCGATCCGTGGCGAAACCGGATGTGGGCCGCCATGCTCCACGGCGGTCGGATTGACCGTGCCGCGCGGGCCGACATACACTTGGCCGATGAGCTGCATCGCCAATCCTTCGCGCGCCGGTCGGTGAACACCGGGCGCAACGAGCCCTGCCCCTGCGGCAGCGGCAGGAAGTACAAGAATTGCTGCCTCGGACGCGCCGAGGGCGGCAGCCATCCGGCCAGCGCGCCAGTCGCTGGTGAGCCGGAACGCTTGCTCGCGATGTATCGCGGCGGCCGCTTCGCCGAGCTCGCCGCACAGCTGCAACACCTGCTGCGGACCTCGCCGCAGTCGGGCTTCCTCTGGGGGCTGCTTGGCGCCAGCCTGGAAGCGCAGGGGCAGGACGGTCTCGCCGCCTGGCAGCGCGCGGCGGAGGTGTCACCGCAGGATTTCGAGGCGCTGAGCGGCCTCGGCCGGGCTTTCGTCGCTCATTGCCGCCTCGCCGACGCAGTCGCCAGCTTCCGGCGCGCGCTCGCCGTGCAGCCGGCAAATCCGCTCGCCCTCTTCCACCTCGGCGACACGCTGCGCCGGCTCGGACACTTCGCCGAGGCGGCGCAGCACCTCGGCCAGCTGCCCGTGCGGGCGCCTGATTTTGTCGACGGACTGGTGGCGCTCGCCCTGACGCTCGGCGAGCTCGGCCACCTCGACGAGGCGGAAGGGCACTGCCGCCGCGCGCTGCAGCTGGCACCGGCGATGCCGGTGGCGCACTTCTGCCTCGGCAACGTCCTGCTGCGCTCGGCTCGCCTTGCCGAGGCCAGGCAATGCTTCGTCGCCGCGTTGCAGAGCGAGCCGAACTGGCTGCCGGCGCTCGAAGGCCTCGGCAACGTGCTGCAGGAACTCGGCCAGACGGCGCAGGCCAGCGACTGCTATCGCCGCTGTCTCGAACTCGACCCGCTGCTGCCGAGCGTCCATGCCAACCTCGGGCGGCTGTTCGTCGAGCAGAACCGCTTCGCCGAAGCGGAGCACAGCTACCGCCAGGCCGTGCAGGCCGACCCGCAGGACCCGGCGCTGCACGAGAGACTCGCCAGCGTGCTGCAGGAACTCGGGCGCGCGGCCGAAGCCCGCAGTTGCTACCTGCAGGCGATCGCCCTGCAGCCCGAACGGGCGAGCGCCAGGCTGGCGCTCGCCACAGCGGCACTGCCGGTGCTGGCGCAGAGTCGCGAGGAAGCGGCGGGGATCGCGGCGGCTTTCGCCGCTGCGCTCGACGAACTCGCCGACTGGCTGCATGCCAGGAAGCGCCCGCCGATGTCCGCCGCCGAGCTGGCAAGCACGCAGCAGGCGTTCTTCCTGGCGTACCGGACCGGCAACCATGTCGGGCTGCTTGCGCGCTATGCCGACCTCGTCGGCGAATGCCTCGGCCCGCAGCGCCGCCCGCAGCCGCCAGCCCGCGCACGGGTCCGCCTGCTCATCGTCTCGCATCACGTGCGCTGGCATTCGGTCTGGAACATCGTCCTGCGCGGACTGTTGCTGCACATCGACCGGCAGCGCTTCGAGCTGATCGTCTATCACCTCGGCAACGTCGAGGACGAGGAGACCGCTTTCGCCCGCGGACTGGTGGACGGCTGGCGCGACCGGCAGACGGTCATCGATGCCGCCGGCTGGCTGGCCGCCGCCGCCGAGGATGCGCCCGATGTCGTCTTCTACCCCGAGATCGGCATGTCCTCGCTCTGCTACTTTCTCGCCGCGCACCGCCTGGCGCCGCTGCAGGTGGCCGGCTGGGGACACCCGATCACCACCGGCCTGGCGAGCATCGACCTCTTCCTCTCCGGAGAACTGCTCGAGTCGTCGCAGGCCGACGCCCACTATCGCGAGCAACTGATCCGCCTGCCCGGCACCGGCTGCTGCACCGCCGCACTGCCGCTGGCTGCCGAAGAGCTGCCGGACGATATCGAGACGCGCTTGCGGGCACTGCCGGGGCCGCGCTTCCTGATCGCGCAGCGGGCGATCAAGTTCGACCCCGCCGACGACGACCACTACGCCCGCATCGCTGCCGCCAGCGGTGCGGGCGCCTTCATCATCCTGCGCGACCCGGTCTGCCCGTGGGCAACCGATCGCATCGTCGCCCGCCTCGAGTCCACCTTCCACGCGCGCGGGCTCGATCCGGCTCGACACCTGCTCTGCATCCCCTGGCTCGTGCCGGCGCGCTTCCTGACCCTGCTCGACCGCTGCGACGTCTATCTCGACTGCCCGGCCTTCTCCGGCTACACGACGGCCTGGATGGCGCTGCACCGTGGCCTGCCGATCGTCACGCTCGAGGGCCCCGCGCTGCGCCAGCGACTCGCTGCCGGACTGCTGCGCCGGGCAGGACTGCCGGCGGGCATCGCCTCGTCGGCTGACGAGTACGTGGCCATCGCCGCCGGGCTCGCCGCGGGCTGTTGCGACGAGCTTCACCGTCGCGAGCTGCGCGCAGCGATCCGCGCTGCCGCACCGGCGGTCGACGACGACCTGCGCGTCGTCCGCTCCTTCGAGGAGTGCCTGCTGCGCGCGCTGGCGGCACGCGGCGCCGGCGTGCCGCCAGCGCCGGGCGAGACATGAACGGCTGTCGGCGGCAGCGTCCGCCCGGGCAACGGCAGCAAGCCCACGCGCGCTGCCCCCCGGCGCTGTCGCTTGCCGCCGTGCTGGCGCTGGCGGCGAGCATCCTCGCTGGCTGCGGCACCGCGCCGACCGGACCCGCCGCGGGTGTCGTGTCGGTACCGTCGCCGAACCACAACGCCCGTCGACCAAATTTCGTCATCATCCACGACACGACGAACAGCAGCGTCGAGCCAGCGCTGAAGACGCTCACCGATCCGGCGCGCGGCGTCAGTGCGCATTACCTGGTCGGCCGTGATGGCACCCTCTACCAGCTGGTCGACGAGGACCGGCGCGCCTGGCACGCGGGCGCTTCCTACTGGGGCGGAACGACCGACATCAACTCGGCGTCGATCGGCATCGAACTCGACAACAGCGGCGCCGAGCCCTACCCCGAAGACCAGATCGCCCGCCTCCTGCAACTGCTGCACGAGCTGCGCCAAAGTCACCGGATCCCGGCAGGCAACGTCCTCGGTCACGGCGACATTGCCCCGGGCCGCAAGGTCGACCCGGGCCGCCGGTTCCCCTGGCAGCGTCTGGCGGCCGAGGGCTTCGGTCTCTGGTGCCGCGAGCTGCCGGCAGAGCAGGACGTCGTGGCGCTCGATCCGCTGCTCGCGTTGCAGGCGATCGGTTACGACGTCGCCGACCCGGCGGCGGCGCTGGCTGCCTTCCGCCGCCATTTCCTCGGCGTCGATGCGACCGGCGAAGTGGACGCTGCCGAACGCCAGCTGCTGCTCTGCCTGCTGCTCGAGAAGCGTCGCAAGGCGGGTCGCTGAGCGGTCGCGGACGGGCTCCCCGGCGACCGGCAGAGCTGCACGAGGCACGCCCGCCGCAGCGCTTCAGGCCTTCAGGCTGAAGGGCGTGAAGTTGGTCTGCAGGTCATAATAGTCCTCGTTCTCCGCCCGCTTCAGCGCCCGCACGATGCGGTAGGTCAGCGGCGTGAACAGCACCTCGACCATCACCTTGACGACGAACTGCGAGAGCATCACCTGCCACAGGATCGCGTTCGGAATCAGCCCGGAACCGTAGAAGGCCAG
>JFAX01000020.1:45775-67874 GCA_000585015.1 Candidatus Accumulibacter adjunctus
ATCAGCCCGGAACCGTAGAAGGCCAGCGGGTAGAACAGCGCCGAGTCGACGCCCTCGCCGACGATCGTCGAACCGATGGTCCGCGTCCACAGCCAGCGGCCACGGGTGAGGATCTTCATCTTGGCGAGGACGAAGGAATTGACGAACTCGCCGCAGAAGAAGGCGACCAGCGAAGCCAGCACGATGCGCCAGGTCGAACCGAAAGCGATCTCGTAGGCGGCCTGGTTCTGCCACTCCGGCGCCGGCGGCAGCTGCACGACGATCCAGGCCATCGCCGAGGCGAAGGCCATCGCCGCGAAGCCGGCCCAGATCACCCGCCGCGCCCGCGCATAGCCGTAGACCTCGGTCAGGATGTCGCCAAAGATGTAGGAGATCGGGAAGAAGAGGACGCCGGCGCCAAAGGTCACCGGCCCGAGCAGCGGCAGCGTCAGTTGTGCCGCCTTCGCCGGTCCGATCAGGTTCGAGCAGAGGTAGACCGCGACGAAGGCCGCCATCACCAGATCGTAGTAGCGATAGGTGGCGGCCGGACGCGGTGTCGACGGATGGGCTGGATCGTGCATCGCCCGTCTTATACCACCGAACTCCGCCGACTGCAGCCTGCCGACGCCCGCCGCGGGGCGCATCGGCCAGCGCTGGCGCTGCGTGCGCCGGTGCGGCGCCGGACGAAGGCCCGCGATCCTGGCGCGAGGCACTATAATCTCGCCCTCAATCTCCGCGGACACGACCGTGCTTGAGCGTCTCGCCGTTCTTCCCCAGTACCTGCTGCCGAAACAGGCACTGACCATCCTCGCCGGCAAACTGGCTGCGAGCGAGTCGGGCAATCTGACGACGCAAGTCATCCGCTGGTTCGTCAGTCGCTACGGCGTCGACCTCGGCGAGGCGGCCGACGCCGACCCGGCCAGTTACCGCAGCTTCAACGAGTTCTTCACCCGGCCGCTGCGCCCCGGCGCCAGGCCACTCGCCGACGCCGACTTCATCTGCCCGGTCGACGGCGCGATCAGCCAGTTCGGCGCCATCGCGCGCGACCAGATCTTCCAGGCAAAGGGTCACCACTACACGACGACCGCGCTGCTCGGCGGCGACAGCGGACTCGCCGCCCGCTTCAACGATGGCGCCTTCGCCACGCTCTATCTCAGCCCGCGCGACTACCACCGCATCCATATGCCGGTTGCCGGCCGCCTGACGCGGATGATCCATGTCCCCGGTGCACTCTTCTCGGTCAACCCGACGACGGCACGCGGCGTGCCCGGCCTGTTTGCGCGCAACGAACGCGTCGTCTGCGTCTTCGACTGCGACTTCGGCAGTTTCGTCCTCGTTCTCGTTGGCGCCACGATCGTCGGCAGCATGGCGACGGTCTGGCACGGCACGGTCAACCCGCCACGCAGCGGGGTCCTGCGCGAGTGGTCCTACGACGCGCAGGCGCCCGACCTCGGCAAGGGCGACGAGATGGGACGTTTCCTGCTCGGCTCGACGGTGGTGCTGCTCTTTCCGGCCGACGTCCTGCGCTTCAATCCCGCCTGGTCGCCGGCGCGTCCGGTGCGCATGGGTGAGGCGATGGGCGAGCGCAGCGGGCGTCGTCCATGAGGGCCGCCGGCAGGCGCGCGAGCAGCCGGCGCGACCCCTGGCAAGGGACTGCCCGTAGCCAATTCCGGCGTTGCCACCCTGGCCATGGCGATCATCCGCTGCACTAAGTGCGCTCATCTGGCGGAGCGGGCCGATGCTGAGATTGGTCTGCTGCTCGCCTGTCCACGCTGCGGCAATCCGACACAGGTCTATCCGACGCTTTTCTTCGTCAGCCGGCTGCTCGAGAAGTATTTCGCCGCGCAGCACGAAGTGACTCGCCTGACCGCGACAGGTGGCAGCGGCACGGCAACGGCGGCACCGCCTGCCGACGCCACCGCCCTGCCGGTGGCGGTCGATCGCACGGCGGGCAGCGAGCAGAATCCGCCGATTGCCGAGTGGTTCGGGCACAGGCAGGTCTCGGTCCAGATTGCCGACCACACGGTCGACACGAGCGGCTTCTTCGATGAAGTCGCGCTCCTCATCGGTCGCAATCTGCCGCTGGTGAAGGTGGTTCTCGACCGCATTCGCTGGGCCCAGAAGAAGGGCCACGCCAGCACGGTGATCCCTCTGCACGGCAAGTCACCCGCCGACGCGCAGCGGCTGGGCAACTTCTGCCAACAGCTCTACGACTACTCGTTCGTCACCCGGGCGATCGCCAACAGACAGAAGAACAACGTGCTGCTGGCGATACAGACGGCTCCCACCATTCGCCATTTCTTCAACGGCGAGTGGCTGGAATGGTTTGCCCTGATGAGCTGCCTGCAGCGTGCCACCGAGCGTGGCAAACGGTTCTCGTGCGCGCGCAACGTCCGGCTGACGCTCGCCGATGGCGAGCAGCTGGAGATCGACGTCTTCGTGCTGATCGATGGCCAGCTGCCGATCGTCATCGAGTGCAGGAGCGGCGAGTATCGCCAGGACATCGACAGCCACGTCGCTCTGCGCACTCGCCTGGGGCTGAGCGGCAACAACCTGATCTTCTGCGTCGCCGGTCTCGAAGACGAGATGGCCAGGGGCCTGAGCGCCATGTACGACCTGAGCTTCGTCAGCGAACGCGGGTTGTCGCAGCACCTCGCTCGCCTGCTTTGACCGCCACCTGGCGGCCGCATTGACTGCCGCCGCGCACGGGCCGCGCCAAACGGCGGTTCCGGCGCACTGATGGTTTCGCCGCTGCCGTCGCGTCGTTTCGCGCAACTCAGGCGCCCGGCAAGCGGTAGTCCCTGAACTGCTCGCGCAGACGCAGCTTGTGCAGCTTGCCGGTGGCGGTGTGCGGCAGTTCGTCGACGAAGACGACATCGTCCGGCAGCCACCAGGTGGCGACCCGGTCGCGCAGGAAATCGAGCATCTCGTCGCGGCCGAGTTCATGGCCCGCCTTGCGGACGATGATCAGCAGCGGCCGCTCCTGCCACTTGTCGTGCGCGGCGCCGATCACCGCCGCCTCGGCGACCGCCGGATGGGCGATCGCGGCGTTCTCGAGAGCGATCGACGAGATCCACTCGCCACCCGACTTGATCACGTCCTTGGCGCGGTCGGTGATCTGCATGTAGCCGTCGGCGTCGATCGTCGCCACGTCGCCGGTGTCGAAGAAGCCGTCGCCGTCGAGATTTCCGGCACCCGCCTCGCGATAGTAGCCGCGGGTGATCCACGGCCCGCGGACGAGCAGATGACCGGCGGCCACGCCATCGTGCGGCAGTTCGACGCCGTCGTCGTCGACGATCTTCATCTCGACGCCGTAGACCGCCCTGCCCTGCTTCTCCTGCACGGCCAGGCGCTGCTCCGGCGAGAGGCCGGCATGGCGCGGCAGGAGGTTGCAGACGCTGCCCAGCGGCGACATCTCGGTCATTCCCCAGGCATGCACGACGAAGGCGCCGAAGTCGTTGGCGAAGCGCTCGCTCATCGCCCGCGGCGCCGCCGAGCCGCCAATCACGACGCGTCGCAGGCAGAGTTCCTCGGCCGGGCGCAGGCCGGCCGACTCGACGTACTGCTGCAGCATCAGCCAGACGGTCGGCACACCAAGCGCCAGGGTGACGCGCTCGTCGCGCAGCAGTTCGTAGACGCTGCGCCCGTCGAGCGCCGGTCCGGGCATCACCAGCCGCGCGCCGCTCATCGCGCCCGCGTAAGGCATTCCCCACGCGTTCACGTGGAACATCGGCACCACCAGCAGCACAGTCTCCTGCGCACTGACCGCCAGCCCGTCCACCGCGCAGGCAGCCCACGAATGCAGGACCGACGAGCGGTGCGAGTAGAGCACGCCCTTCGGGTTGCCGGTCGTCCCCGAGGTGTAGCACAGCGACGAGGCGCTGTTCTCGTCGAACTGCGGCCACGCGAAGTCTGCCGACTGCGCGGCGAGCAGTTCTTCGTAGCACAGCAGACCGGGCAGGCTGCTCGCCGGCATGTGGGCGCGATCTGTGAGGACGACATGGCGGCTGATCCCGGGCGCGCGCGCCGCCAGCTTCTCGACCAGCGGCAGGAAGCCGGGATCGAAGAACAGCAGACGATCCTCGGCATGGTTGACGATGTACTCGATCTGCTCGGGAAAGAGGCGCGGATTGATCGTGTGCAGGACCGCCCCCGTTCCGGAAACGCCGTAGTACAGCTCCATGTGCCGGTAGCCGTTCCACGCCAGCGTCGCGACCCGCTCGCCGGCGCCGACGCCGAGCGCCGTCAGCGCATTCGCCAGCTGGCGGGCGCGGCGGCGGACGTCGGCATAGGTACAGCGATGGATCGGTCCTTCGCTGGTGCGCGAGACGATCTCGCCCTGCGGGTGCAGGCGGGCGGCATGCTCGATCAGCGACGAGATCAACAGCGGTTGCTCCTGCATCAGTCCATTGAGCATCACTCATCCTCCTCTGACGGTCTTGCTGGCAGTGCCTGCAGTGCTCGCATGAGTTCGCTGCCATAGGCCGGGAATTCGTGCACGTCGGCATGCGCGGCGTCCGCCAGGCGCAACAGCCGGGCGTGTGGCGCCACTGCCGCCAGTTGCTCGCTGTGCGCGATGGGGATCAGGCTGTCGCGCTCGCCATGCACCAGCAGCAGCGGGCCGTCGATGCCGGCAGCGTCGGCGCAGGTGGCCAGTGGATAGCGCAACAGCGCGGGTGGCAACAGCGGGTGATGCTGCCGCATCAACTGCCGCATGCTGCAGTAGGGCGAAACGAGGATCGTCAGGTCCGGCTGCACCTCGGCGGCAAGTCCCGCCGCCAGTGCGGTGCCGAGCGAGCGGCCGTAGATCACCAGCCGCCGGCCGGCGTAGGCGGGCGCGACCGCCTGCCAGGCGGCGCGCACGTCGGCACGCAGTTGCTCCTCGCTCTCGATGCGCCCACCGCTCTTGCCATAGCCGCGGTAGTCGAGCAGCAGCAGATCGTAGTTCGCGGCGCGATAGAAATCGGTGCTGCGCAGCCAGTCGGCGGCGTTGCCGCTGTTGCCGTGCAGGAAGAAGATCAGGCCGCGCGGATTCGGCAACCGCAGGTGCAGCGCCGACAGCGTCGCGCCGGCGACCGGTATGGCGACCTCGTGGACATCCGCCAGGGCGAAGCGGTGCGTCGCCGGCAACGGCGCCGGCCGGAAGATCAGCCTTTCCTGGTGGTGGTAGACCCAGGCCAGCAGCAGCAGATAGGCGAAGCCGGCGAGAACGGCCAGCGAGCCAGCGGCCCGCAGCCAGCCGAGCGCGTCGTGCGCTGGCGTCGCCCCTTCGCCCGCCGACGGCGCCAGGAGGCCGGCAGGCACCGCAAAGGGTCGTTCGCCGATCATCGCGGGCCTCAGACGAGCTGCCGAAAGCGGTGGATCAACGGCGGCTGCGCCAGCAGGACGCCCGCCTGCTCGATGGCGCGCGCGACATGCGCCGTCGCCAGGTGGCCATCGGCCGCAGCCTGATCGGACCAGCGCTCGACGGTGACGAACTCGCACGCCGCGTCCTGGTTGTGGAACAGCTCGTAGCCGAGACAGCCGGCCTCCGAGCGGCTGGCAAGCGCCAGCTCGACGAGCACCGCCTGCAGTTTCTCCTCACAGCCCGCGTGCGCGGCAAGCCGCGCCATGATCCTGATCATCTCTCTCTCCTCGTCTCCGCATTCGAACTCGTTTGTGGCTGACCTCGATCAGCCCACCATCAACCATACGCTCCCGGCCCGCCGGTGGATGCAGGCCGGCTGCGCCCAGGCCTCGCCGCCCGGCGCCACGACCACGGCGCCAGCTGGCCCCAGGTCAGCCATCGAACCCCCGCCGGGCGACCGCCAGCTCGCTGTCAGCCACTGCCCGACCGGCGGCCGGTGCCGCCGGACAGGCCGCCCGCGGCGCTGCCGCCGGCCCCAGCGTGGCGATGTCGTAACCGCAGGGATAGGCGGTGCGGGCGACGCGGGTCCGCAGCTTCGGTTGCCGCCGCCGTGGCAGCCAGCGCAGCAGGCGCGCCCGGCCGCGCAGGGCCGCCTCGACGGTCCGCTGCAGCCACCGTGGCGCCGGCTGCAGATCGAGCGCAAGCAGCAGCGGCGGGTCGAGCAGCGCGTGGATGCTGCGGCGAACCAACGGCCGCAACGGCGCCGGGAACCATCCGGCGAACATCTCCCGCGTCGCCAGCGCGACCTGCCGACAGGCGGCCAGAGGGCGGAAGTTGCGCCCCTCGTACTCGCTGCTGAAGGCGGCGAAGTCGGCCAGGGTCGCGGGAATCCCGAGGATCTGCATGCGCTCGCCGACCTCGCGCCAGAAGCGGAACCACGCCAGGCGTTCTGCATCGCTCATCCGCCGCCAGCCGAAACGCTCGTTCCAACGCAACGGCTCGAAGATGAAGGTCGACAGGACATAGAGGAAATCCTCGTTGGCAATGCGAAAGCGCGCGTGCACCTCGTTCATGCGCTCGATCGCGCGCTGCCCGCGCCGGCTGTCGAAGCCGTTCTCGATGATCTCGCTGACGATCAGGTCGGTGTCGTCGTAGCGTTTCTGCGGTCGTTGCTCGAACTCGCCGGTGGCGTGCAGCAGGCCGCCGATGCGCGCCGACGCGAAGCTGCGGAACAGGGCCAGTTCGAGGGCACGCGTCGTATCCCAGGGAAAGACCACGGTCGCCAGGTGGCGAACCACCTGCTGGCAATCGCCGCCATCGTCGGCGTGTCGGTGTGTCGTCATCGCGCCCCTCCTCTTCTCTGCTTGATGCAGCAACATACGCGCTGGCGACGGCACTGGATGCAGCCGGCAAAGCCGAATCTGCCCGGCGATCCGCCCGGACCTGCAAGAAATCCCACGCCTGGATTACAATCTGCCGGCCAGGGACCGCCTCACCGACTGCCGCCAGCGGAGCCGCGCAGATGCCTGTCGGGACAGGCGCGGCAGGCGAAAGTTCTGCTCGCCGGGGAAAACGCCCACCACCGTGACCACCTGCAGGGACAACCGGACCTCGTGATGTATCGGAAGATTTCGCTCATCGTCCAGCCCGGCGACAGCTTCTTCCCGATCGTGCGCGCGATCGATCGTGCCGAGCGCTCGATCAACCTGACCGTCTTTCGCATGGATGATCCGATCATCCAGCGCGCGCTGATCGAAGCCCGCCAGCGCGGCGTCCACATCCGCGTGCTGATCTCGAGCAGCGCCCGCGGCTGGGAGGAGCGCAATCGCAGGCTGCTCAAGGATGCCACCGAAGCGGGCATCGACACCCGCGAGCCTGCCGGCGACAGCAGGCGCGCGCGCTACCACTACAAGGTGATGACCGTCGACGAGACCGAAGCCCTGGTCTTCACCTTCAACCCGACGCGCGACAACCTCCACTACGCGCGCGACTTCGGCGTCGAGGTCTACAGCCCGTCGATCGCTGCCGAGATCAACCGGCTGTTCGACGCCGACTGGGCCGATCAGCCCTTCACCCCAGACCAGGACTCGCCGCTCCTCATCAGCCCGTTCAACAGCCGGCGGAAGATGGAGACGCTGCTCGCCGGCGCGCGCAGCTCGATCGACATCGCCGATGCCAAGCTCGCCGACCCGGCGATGCTCCGCCTGTTGATGAAGAAGGCGCGCAGCGGCATCCAGGTGCGCGTCCTCGGCGACGAAAGCCAGTGTCACAGCTTGCCGCCCGGAGTCGAGTTCCAGGCGGTGCCGCGCTACCGGCTGCACGCCAAGTGCAGCATCATCGACGGCGCGACCGCCGTCATCGGCAGCATGAACCTGCGCACCGAGAGCCTCGACCGTCGCCGCGAGCTGTCGATCATGGTCGACGACGCCGAGCTGCTGCAGGGGCTGAACGCGGTCTTTGCCAGCGACTGGGAACACCGGGCGCCGCTGCCCGACAGCACGGCGACGCAGGTGCTGCGGCAGAGCCAGCTCGGCCCGGCCGGGCCGCTGCCGTCGGCGGCCGGTGGCTTCGTCCTCATCTCGCGCAGCAACCCGCAACTGCGCCATGTCCTGCGCGCCGGGATGAACACCATCGGACGTGCGCAGGACAACGACGTGGTCATCGGCAGCGCCCGCGTCAGCAGGTACCACGCCCGCATCAGCCTCGACGACGGCATCTGCACGCTCAGCGACCTCGCCAGCGGCAACGGCACCTTCCGCAACGGCGAGCGGGTCGACGGCAGCAGCGCACTGAACGCCGGCGATGTCGTGCGCATCGCCGACAGCGACGAGTTCCGCTTTCTCGAACTCTAGGCTTCCTCCACGACCGACCTCGCCCGCCGACGATGGCGATCGAGCGCTGCCGGTGGCGATCGCCGCCAGCGCTGAGAGCGTCCGCAGCGCGTGTCTTTCTCCGTGCGCTTACGCCGCGGCGCTGGCGAACGGGAGGAGTTTGCCGGGGCGCCGTGAGCCGACTGGCGGATTGACACCCTTTGACGCGATCCCTACACTCGGTTCGCTGCGCCGGGATTGCTCATCCGTCGGCGCGAGCCGAGCGCAGACTGCTGCGGGGGGATGCCCGCATGGCTTGCTCGAGCGAGCTGATGGACTTGGCGCGACGCCGCATCGACGTCGGCGAATGTCACCGCGTGGCCGACGCCGATGGGTTCGCGCACCATGCATGACCGAAGTGTGGCTGCCTGAGCTGACAGGCGATGAATTGCCAGTACTTCGCAACGCGGAAGGGAAGACGCGAGCCGTGCCCTTGTGAACCCTCAGCGCATCGCGACACGAATGAACGCCAAGCAAAGGAGCCGTACATGCAAGCGCAACCGCAACGCCCGACCGGAGCCTTCATCGGCGCATCGTGGGCAGCCCTCCTGGTGGGTGCCATCGCCTACCTGACGGGCCTCTGGAACGCCGACATGGCGCTCAACGAGAAGGGCTACTATTTCACGGTCCTCATGTACGGCCTGTTCTCGGCCGTCTCGCTGCAGAAGTCGGTGCGCGACCGGCTCGAAAGCATCCCCGTGACCGCCATCTACTACGGCCTGTGCTGGGTCTCGCTGCTCCTGGCGGTGCTTCTGCTCACCGTCGGCCTGTGGAGTGCCACGCTGGTGGCCTCGGAAAAGGGCTTCTACGCGATGTCCTTTCTCCTCAGTCTGTTTGGCGCCGTCGCCGTGCAGAAGAACATCCGCGACCTCGCCCACTTCAAGGACGAGCCGCCCCAGCAGAGCCCGGCGACGCTGCCTGACGAATGACGTCGCGCCGTACGAGGCCACTGCTCCGCATCCGGCGGATGTCACAGGCTGCACGGTCAGCCGCAACGGTGCCCGACCCAAGGTGGCCGACAAGGCCCCCGACAAGCTCAAGGACCGCGTGCGGGAACTGACCCGTCGGACAAGAGCCGCCACCTTCGCCGCCGTCGTCGCAGAGCTTCGAGAAGCCCCGCTTGGTTGGCAAGCGTACTTCGGAATCACCGAAGTGCCGAGCCCTCTGCGCGTTTTGCGGGTCATGCTTCAGGGCTGCGGTGCGCCTCAGCGGAGAGCTTGAGTTGCTCGCACACGGCATCGGGAATGTTCTTCAAGGTCAGGGTCGTGGGCGTTTCGGTCTCCAACCGCAATGGAACCACTATGGTTCCACCAAGCGGCCTGATCAAGCCGCCATGCGCCATGCGGGCTGTGCCCCTCCATCGAGCGGGCGGGGAATGGCGGCACGGACGCAGGAAAGCTATCTCGGCGCAGTGAGGGAACTGGCGATGTTCTACGTTGATCGGCCCATGAACCGCAAGTTCCTGAGCTTCACGGTCAGGCGCAACGGTGCCCGACTCAAGCTGGCCGGCACTCTCCACCGGCCCCCACGCCACCCGCCATGCGGGCCCGCAGTGGGCGGTTCAACGGGTTGGCACGCTCGACGAAGTGACTTGAGCCGTGGAGCCGTGGAGCCTTGGGCCTTGCACCCCAGGGCCTTGACGCTGGGGAGGCCTTGCGCCTCCAGCCAGCATTGGAAAGGGCCTGCCGTAGCGCCGGCTCTCGCGCCCTGTGCCACTAGTTCCGGCTGCTGTCGCCATGCTCGATCGCCGTCTTCAGGCGGACGCCCAAAGCCAGCAGGTGGCTGATCTTCGTCCGCGCCCGGGCGAATCCATCAGGCGGGCATGAACTTAGAAGAACTTCGTCTTTGCGTGGCAGACTGCAGCGGCTAAGCTTGGTGGCTGCGTGTTCAATGAGTCGTGGCAGGGCGGCCGATCCCGGCAACCTGCCATCCCCACACCCTTTTTCGCCCCAGGAGACCCGCATGTCCAGATGGTATGCAGACAATTCCCTGTCCATCGGCCGTACGCCGCTGGTCAAGCTCAATCGCATGGCCGACGGCGCACCGGCGAGCGTCTTCGCCAAGATCGAGGGCCGCAACCCTGCCTATTCGGTCAAGTGCCGGATTGGCGCGGCGATGATCTGGGATGCCGAGCAGCGCGGTCTGCTGGGCCCGGGCAAGGAACTGGTCGAACCGACCAGCGGCAATACCGGCATCGCCCTCGCCTTCGTCGCGGCGGCGCGCGGCATTCCGCTGACCCTGACGATGCCGGAAACGATGAGCATCGAGCGGCGCAAGTTGCTGGTGGCCTATGGCGCCAGGCTGATCCTGACCGAAGGCGCCAAGGGCATGAGTGGCGCCATTGCCAAGGCGGAGGAGCTCGTCGCTGCCGACCCGGACCGCCATGTGCTGCTGCAGCAGTTCAAGAACCCCGCCAACCCGGCGATTCACGAGAAGACCACCGGCCCGGAGATCTGGGACGATACCGACGGCGATATCGACATCTTCGTCTCCGGGGTCGGTACCGGCGGCACGATCACGGGCGTCTCGCGGTACATCAAGAACGTCCGTCGCAAGCCCATCCTGTCGGTGGCAGTCGAACCCTCCGCCAGCCCGGTGCTCACGCAGACGCTTGCGGGCGAAACGCCGAAGCCGGGGCCGCACAAGATCCAGGGGATCGGCGCCGGCTTCGTGCCGCAGGTGCTGGACCTCTCGCTGGTCGACGTCGTCGAGCAGGTGTCGAACGAGGAGGCAGTCGACCACGCGCGCCGCCTCGCGCGCGAAGAGGGCATCCTCGCCGGGATTTCGTGTGGTGCAGCGGTCGCCGCGGCGCTTCGCCACGCCAGGAAGGCCGAGAACTCCGGCAAGACCATTGTCGTCGTGCTGCCCGACTCGGGCGAGCGCTACCTGAGTTCGGTGCTGTTCGACGGCATGTTCGACGCGACCGGCCAGGCGCTGGCAGGCGGCTAGAAGGCGGCCGCAGCGGCCACCGGCTTTGCAGCCGATCGGTGCCTCGCCCGTTCGAGGCTGGCTGCAGCCTTTGCCCGACGGCAACGCCCGGGTCGCTGGTGATGACCGCGCAAGCGGTGCCGCTGTCGGTGAACACCTCGCGCATCCGCTCGTGCTGCCGCCACCGCTCGCCGGCGCCGGTGGCCTGCCGGCATGCCGCGCTTCGCGCCACCTGTTGACGAACCTGGCGATCGTTGGGAAATTGCTGCCGGCTGCGGCCCGCGTCGCTGAGGCCGGCGCGAATCGGCTGATCGAGGTCGAAGCGGCACAACGCTGAGCGGTCCTCGGCGCCAGAACCGCATGACGCGTCACGCCCTGCTTCCTGAGCTTCCGGCAGGCTGATCAGATGACGGCGACGGCGACGCGTCCGAGCAGCAGACCGGCGACGACCAGACAGAGAACGGCAAAGCCCTGCTGCAGGCGCTCGCCGGCGAGGCGCGCCGCGAGCATGCGGCCGAGCAGCAGGCCGGCGACGGCGCCGCCGGCAAAAGGCAGGGCGAGCGGCCAGACCATGCTGCCACCCAAGGCCGCGGCCGCAACCCCGCCGAACGCGACCAGCGTCATGACGCCGAGCGAGGTGGCGACGACGCTCGCCGGCGGCAAGTCCGAATGTCGACCAAGCGCGGGAATGATGACGAAGCCGCCGCCAACGCCGAGCAGACCGCTGAGCAGGCCGCTCAGGACGCCGGTTCCGGCGAGCACGCGGGCGCAACGGCGGTTCCAGTCGAAGCGCCCGCTCGCCGGGTCCAGCCGACACGGTCTGTCCACCGCCGCCGCTGCGGCACGCGGCGGCGAACGCCTGCGCCACAGTCGGCGCCCGCCCGTCCACGCGAGCAGCAGAGCGAAGGCCAGCGTCAGCGGCAGGTTCGGGATGCGTTGCGCCAGCCACACCCCGGCCGGCGCGGCCAGAATGCCGCACAGCCCGATCAGCCCGGCCGCGCGGTAGCGCAGGATGCCGCTGCGCAGTCCGAGCAAGGCGCCCAACCCGGCAGCGAGGCCGACCGCCAGCAGCCCGATCGGCCCCGCCTGCTGCATTGGCAAGGCAAGTCCGAAGACCAGCAGCGGCACGGCAAGAATGCCGCCGCCGGCACCGGTCAGGGCGAGCACCAAACCGACGACGGAGCCGAGCAGCGGGGCAAGAATGACGGGATCGATCGCCATGGCGGCTCAAAGAACGTTGAGCGGGATCTTCAGGTAGCGTATCCCGTTTGCTTCGGCCTCGGGCAGCGCGCCGCAGCGCATGTTCACCTGCACGGCGGGCAGCAGCAGCACCGGTGCCGCCAGCGTCGCATCGCGGCGGCGCCGCATGTCGACGAATTCCGCCTCGCCGACGCCGTCGTGCACATGAATGTTGCTGCGCCGCTGTTCGCCAACCGTGCTGAAGAAGGCGTTTGCCCGCTCCTGCGGCGGATAGTCGTGGCAAAGATAGAGCCGGGTCTGCGGCGGCAGGGCGAGCAACCGGCGCAGCGAACGGTAGAGCGCGTGCGCGTCCCCGCCGGGGAAATCGCAGCGCGCCGTACCGGTATCGGGCATGAACAGCGTGTCGCCGACGAACACCACCTGCTCATCCCCGTCGGCGAACAGGTAACTGACGCAGGCAGGGGTGTGGCCGGGGGTGTGCAGCACCGTGATGCGCAGGCTGCTGACGGTGATCGTCTCGCCGTCGGCAAGGAGGTGATCGAATTGGCTGCCATCGGTGGCGAAACCGGCGCCGGCATTGAACAGCTCGCTGAAGAAGCGTTGCACGACGGACACCCGTTCACCGATGCCGGTTCGGCCGCCGAGTCTCTCCTTGATGTAGGCAGCGGCAGAGAGGTGATCGGCATGGACGTGCGTCTCGAGGATCCACTCGACGCGGGCGCCGGTCGCGAGAACGCGCTCGATCAACCGATCGGCGTTGCCCGTACTGGTTCGTCCTGCCCGCGGATCATAATCGAGCACGCTGTCGACGACGACGACCCGCGTTCGCTCGGCATCGAAGACGAGGTAGCTGTTGCTGCCGGTCGAGGGATCGAAAAAGGCTTCAATGTGCATCCTGCTGCTCCCGGTTGGGTGCTGGCGATCGCCGATCGGCCCGCACGAAACAATCTATTGACACACATAATACTTCCGCACATAATATTGTCAAGTAGAACTTGTGACGGGGGCGAATCATGCACAGTAGCAGCCTGGACATCGAGTCGATGCGCGCGGCGGCCGGCGAGGCGACCGCGATCCTCGCCGTGCTGGCGAACATCAACCGCCTGCTGCTGATGTGCCAGCTCAGCCAGGGAGAAAAGTGTGTCGGCGAACTCGAGGAACTGCTCGACCTGCACCAGCCGACGCTGTCGCAGCAACTCGGCGTCCTGCGCGGCGCCGGGCTGGTGAACACGCGGCGTGACGGCAAGAAGATCCACTACTCGGTCGCCGACGCCCGCGTGCTGACGCTCCTCGGCACCCTCTATCAACTGTACTGCCCGCAAGCGCGGGACGAGATGCCATGATCACCATCGACTGGCTGCACTTCACCCCCGCCAGCGCCTTCGCCGGCGGTCTGCTGATCGGCCTCGCGGTCGCGTTGCTGATTCTTCTCGAAGGGCGGATCGCCGGCATCAGCGGCATCGTCGGCGGCCTGCTGCAACCGCTCCGTCAAGGCGACGTCGCCTGGCGGCTGGCCTTTGCACTCGGGCTCGTGGCGGCGCCCCTGCTCTACCGGTGGTTGCTGATACTGCCGCCGAGCCACATCGACGCCGGCTGGACCACTCTCGTCGTCGCCGGCCTGCTGGTCGGCTTCGGCAGCCGGCTCGGTTCAGGCTGCACCAGCGGGCACGGCGTCTGCGGGTTGTCGCGCCTGTCGCCGCGCTCGCTGGTCGCCACGATCGTCTTCATGGCGGCTGGTTTCGCGACCGTCTTCGCAGCCCGTCATCTCTTCGCCTAGGAGCCGCGCGTGAGCATCCTGATTCCACTGCTGATCGGTCTCGTCTTCGGCTGCGGCCTGATCGTCTCCGGCATGAGCGACCCGGCCAAGGTGCTCGCTTTTCTCGATCTCGCCGGCGACTGGGATCCCTCGCTGGCGCTGGTCATGGCCGGCGCGATCGCCGTCGGCCTCGTCGCCTTCCGCCTTGCCGGGAGGCGAGCGACCTCGCTGCGCGGCAAGCCGATACAGATGCCAACCGCGCGCCAGATCGACCGCCGGCTGCTCGCCGGCAGCACACTGTTCGGCGTCGGCTGGGGTCTGGCCGGGATCTGTCCCGGACCGGCGCTCGTCCTGCTCGGTACGGGTGCCGCCAAGGGCTTCGTCTTCGTCCTCGCCATGCTCGCCGGCATGGCCATCTTCACCGCCAGCGAGCGCCTGTCGCGCGCGCGTCAGGCAAAATCAGCCCCGGACCAGTGATCCGGGGTCCATCTTGCTCAGGAGAGTTGCATGTATTCAGTTGATGTCGATGATTCGAAAGTGATTACGGTAAGCGGCGGCAGGCATCGGGTGAGCTACGCCGTCGATGGCTCGCTGATGAATCCCCTGGAGGCCTTCTACGCCGTCCTGGCGAGCTGTGCGGCCGTCTATGCAAAGAAGGAGTGCAAGACGATGGGCATCCCTGCCGCCGGCATCAGGATCGGCTGCAAGCCCTTCGCCGGCCATGGCGGTCCGCTGACGCTGTCGCGCTTCCGCACCGAAGTCAGCTTTCCCGAGACTTTTTCCGCCGAACAGCGGCAACGCGTGCTGCAGGCGATCAGCGAGTGCGCCGTGAAGAAGATCGTCCAGGCGGGCGCCGAGATTGCCTTCTCGGTCAGCGAAACCGCAACCACCGCGGCAGCGGCCTGAGGATGCCGACCATGAGATCACCCCTTGCCATCGCCCTGCTCGTCTGCAGCCTGCCGGTCGGCGCCCAGGATCTGGCTACGCTGAGCAGCGAAACCAGGAGCACCGTCCTGCCGGTCATTCCGAAAGTCATCGCCACGATGCAGGAGGCGGTGAGCAACGAGGGCGTCGCCGGCGCAATTCCGGTCTGCAAGGATCTGGCACCGCAGTTGATCGCGAAGAAGCGCGCCGAAACCGGTTGGGACATCCGGCGCGTCAGCCTGAAGACGCGCAACGCCGAGCGCGGCACGCCGGATGCGTGGGAAGCCGCACGGCTTGCCGACTTCGACCGCCGCGCCGCCGCCGGCGAGAAGCCGGAGACGATCGAGGCCAGCGAGATCGTCTCGCTCAACGGTCGTCCGGTGCTGCGCTACATGAAGGCGCTGCCGGTCAGCGAGGTCTGCCTCGGCTGCCACGGTCCCGTCGACGGTCTCGATGCGGACCTGCGCCGGAAACTTTCCGAGCACTACCCCGATGACCGCGCAACCGGTTACGCCAAGGGGCAGATTCGTGGTGCGCTGACGGTCAAGCGTCCGTTGTAAACCACGACGCCGCTTCGCCTGGCGCAGCGAGACCGGCGCCGCCGGCCTCGCCTGCTGGCCTGGGTCAGTGACGCGCCGCGCGGCGGCGTTGCCCGGCCGCGGCAAGACCGAGCGCCGTCGCCAGCAGCGCCAGCGAACCCGGCTCTGGAACCGGTGCGGCTGGGTCACGGATCACGTCGAAGCTGATGTTGTCGATACCGATGTTCCAGTCGGTTCCCCACTCGATATAGGCCGTGCTCGCACCGGGAGTGCCGAGGCCGAAGCCCGAATGACGTGGCGGGGCGGTAATAAAGTCACCCTGCACGGTCGTTGGCGAGAAGGTTCCGGTCACGGGTCCAATTCCGGCGACGATCGTCTGCGCGGGCAAGTCCACGTTCGGCCAGCCGGCCAGCTCGAAAAACACCGAACTGATCAACCAGCCGGGATCGGCGGTGAAGCTGATCCGGGCGAGCGTGCCGTTGGTCGGTGTGAACGCGACCTTGCTCAGATCGCCGTAGTCGTTGTTCCAGAAAAGGAGGTGGTTGGTGACGCCGCTGCTGCCGCTGTAGCTCACACCGACGCGCGCGTCACCGGCGCCGCCGGCGCCATGGTCACCGTAGTTGCTTGGGATGACAGCCCAGTCGGCCAAACTGAGGTTGTCGAAATCGATCGTGCCCGCGTTCGCGAGCGAGCTGGCGCCTGCAAGCAGCAGGGAAGCGAGCAGGGAGGAAATGGTTTTCACTGTTGTTGGCTCCGGAAAAGGCTGGCGGGGGACGGCAAGCCCTGCACTGCCTCCTTGCAGCGGCAGGCTTGCCGCAGTTGGCGGACAGCAAGGCCGACCCAACTGAAGCAAATACTGTGCCTGCACGATGATTCCGGTCCAAGCATCTGCTTTAATGAGCTCCACCAACAGCCTCGGCACGAGTCTGGCGCTCCGCCTGTAAAATCGGCCGACATCGGGCTTTCTTTGGAGCTGGCCGGCACACCGCAGCGACGGCAACGAGGAAACGCATGCAGCGGCAGCCTGGGCCAGACACGGAAACCGGCCGTCGGCTGGCGCCGAGCAACCTTGGTCCAAATTGCCGCCCGGGAAGCCGCCTGGCGCTGCCGGTTCGCACCTCACCGCAGCAACGGCTTCGGCGCGACAGGCCGCCTTCTTCGCTCAGCGTCCCTTCTCCACCTCCGCCACGCCGGCTCGGGCAGCGGCCGCCATGCCTTCCGGCAGCGAGCGGATGTGCAGGTCGCGCTGCGGAAACGGGATCTCGATTCCCCGTTCCTCCAGTGCACGCGAGATTCCCTGGTTGATCTCGTGCTGCACGCGCATCCGCTTGTCGAGCGCGTCGACGAAGGCGCGGATCTCGAAGTCGAGGGAGCTGTCGCCGAAAGCCACCAGGAAAACCGACGGCGCCGGATCGGGCAACACGTCGGGGTTGCCGTGGACGACCTCGAGGATCACCCGCTGCACCAGCGCGATGTCGCTGCCGTAGCCAACACCGACCTTGATCAGCAGACGGATGATCTGGTTCGACAGCGTCCAGTTGACGACGTGGCCGGTGATGAACGACTTGTTCGGAATGATCACTTCCTTGTTGTCGAAATCGATCACCGCCGTCGCTCGCGCGCGGATGCGCGCCACCTTGCCGGACACCTCACCGACGGTCACCACGTCGCCGATGCGGATCGGCCGCTCGGCGAGGACGATCAGCCCGGAGACGAAGTTGGCGACGATCTCCTGCAGACCGAAACCGAGGCCGACGCCGAGCGCGGCGACCAGCCACTGCACGTCCTCCCAGCCGACGCCGAGCAGACGACTGGCAGCGACGATGCCGCCGCCGGCGATCGCGTAACGGGTCATCACGGTGATCGCATAGGTGGCGTCGGCCTGCATGTCGAAACGCCGCAGCAGCACGATGTCGAGCAGCGAGCCGATGCGGCGGACGACGACGGCGGTGATCACCAGGACGACGATCGCCAGCAGCAGGCTGCCAACCGTCAGCGCGTGCGTCACCGCCTTGCCGCCGACCGTTTCGGTATAGCTCCACAGTTTGTGGTCGGTGATCACGCCGAGCGTCGCCACGGCGTCGCGCCAAACCCACCACAGCCCGCCGAACAGCAACAGGGTGACGACGAAGTCGAGCAGCGAGCGCGTCTCCTCGCCCAGCGCAGCGAGATCGAGACGCAGCGCCTGCCGCCTGTCGGCGTGTGCTGCCAGCGCACTCGCTGATGTGGCCGCAGCCGGCGGCGCTTCCGCGCCACCCTCGGCGACCGCCTGCTCGCGCGCCAGTCGCTGCCGCTGCATCTGGACCCACAAAGCCATCAGGCCGTAGAGGACGATGGCGAGCAGGGCGAAGAAGAAGGAATTGACCAGCCGGCCGAAGACGTAGCCGGCGGCAACGATGTAGCCGGCGAGCGCCAGCGCCGCGACGGCGCCGGGCACGCCGACGAAGCCGAGCAGCCACACCGGGCGCAGGCGCACTGCCCAGCTGCGCGGCGCAATCTGCCGCCAGCGGCGCATCGGCACGCTGCCGGCACGGAGCATGTTAAGAAAGAACAGGGCCACCGAGACGGCTCCCAGAGCGAGGGCGACGCGGCCGAGACTCTCTTCGTTGGCAAAGGGTGCATGCGCCGTTCCGTTCATCGCGGCGACGAGCATCAGCGGCACGAAGACGAGGGTCAGTGCGCGCAAGTCGCGCCGCATCGCCACCAGCAGGGTTTCGTCCCAGCCGAAATGGCGGGCGGCAACCCCGCCCGGGTCGAGCAGCCAGGCCGTGATCAGCAGGGCCAGCAGGAGCCGGCCGACGACGAGCAGCGCGTGTCCGAGCGCGCTGGTGAACTCCTGACTCTCGACCGCGCTCGCCAGTGGGCCGGCCGCCGTCCACATCAGGAGCGGCAGCGGCAGCGCCAGCAGGCCGGTGACCGCCAGTGCGCCCAGGGCATGCCGCAAGCGGTAGCGATCGGCAGGCAATGCTGCCGGCGACAGCGCCAGCAGCAGGCGCCGCAGTCTGCCACGCAGGAGCAGCAGGAGGCCGACCATCGACAGCATCGCTGCCGACCACGACGGCATCTGCCCGAATTCGCTGCGCAGCGCGTCGCCTGCCTCGCGCCAGTGGGCGGGCGAGAAGGTCCAGCGCAGCGCGGGCGCGAGTTCGGCCAGCGTCCGTACACCCGGCGGGGCCGGCGTCCAGAAAAGCAGCTCGGTGAGTTTCACCCGCGCGGCGTCGGCGTCCTCCAGCAGCGCGCTCGCTGCCGCGCCTGCCTCGTCCAGAGTCTTGCGCATCCTGCTCTGCTCGGCCGACAGCCGATGCAGCAGGTCGCGCTGCTGGCGCAGCGCCGCTGTCAGCGTACGCAGCCGCTGCGGTCGTTCTTCATCGCTGACCGGCGGCTGCTCCTTCGCCAGCAACCCGGCGCTCGCCGCATCGAGATCGTCAAGCCGGTGCAGTGCGCGCTCGACGGCGAGTTCGGAGTCGCTGGCAGCAGCGAGAAGCTCCATGCGGCGCTCCTTGCCGGCGGCGGCCTGTTCGGCGGACGGCAGCCCGCGCAGATACTCCCGGAGCGTCTCTGCGAATTCCTGCCCAAGCGCCTGCACGCTGGCGCGGCGCTCGACCCAGCGCATTCGCTGTTCGAGCTCGGCCTGATCGCGTCGCAGGTCGGCGAGCGCCTTGGCCGGCTCCTCGATGGCCTGGACCGTTGCAGCGATGTTCGTCGAGATCTGGTCGTTGCGGTCGGCGACGACGCGCAGCGGATCGACCGGCTGCGCCAGCACGGCGCTCGACAGCAGCAGGCACAGCCAGACCAGCCAGCGACGCAGGTCGGCCGTCGGGCGGCTGATCCCTCGCGGCCGCCGCCTCACAGGCCGCCACCCCAGCGGTATTGCCAGGCAATGCCGATCAGGTCGTAGTCGTTGCCGGTACGCGACGCGACGCCCCTGCTGGCATAGATCTTGACGGAGTTGTGGAGATCGACGGGCAGTGCCAGCGTCGCGCCCAGCCGCCAGTTCCGCTGCAGGTCCGAAGCTTCGACCCCGTCGAGCGTCGTGCGACCGCCGGTGAAATAGGTGGCGTCCAGCGAAGCCCAGATGCCGGCAGGAAAGTTGTAGATCGCGTGCCCCTGCAACGAGTAGATCGGAGCCTGCTGTCGCCTGTTGCCGCCGTAGAAGTCGCGGTTGTCGGTGAACACGGTGACTGCCGCCTGTGACTCCAGCGTCCACCGGCCAAACACCTTGGAAACCCCCACTTCCGGCTTGAACGACCAGCGGTTGCTGCCGAGGTTGACCACCCGCGTCGGGTCGTACTGGCCAGCCGGCGCCGACACCTGCAGGCTGACGCCGACGATCAGGTCCTGCTGGTACTCCGAGAACTCGCGCAGCGACAGCGCCGGCGCACCATGGAGATTGACCGAAAGGCGAAAACGCGGGTCGGCCAGGCCGTCGACGATGCGCTCGATCGGCTGGCCGAGCAGCTCGGCGTGTCCCGAAAGCCAGCTGTAGGGGAGGATGGCGTCGAACTTGGCCGACATGCCGGCGAGATCGAGGACCCGCGCGTAGGCGAGAACGGCGTTCGAGGTCCGCATTGCGGCGTTGCGGATCGGCAGTGAAGAATCGAAAGGGACGGCGCCGACCGTGTAGGCATAACCGGCGATCAGGAAGTTGACGCCGACCGGCGCGTTCGAATAGGCGCGCGGCTCGATGTCCTGCGCGCAGGCCGGGCTGCCGGCGACGAATCCGGCCAGCAGGGCGAGAAGACGCAGCGTTGACGACCGCATTCGACAAGTGCCCCCGGCTTGTTCCGCGCGTCGGACGGCGTGCTAGTCCGCAGCCTTGTCGTCAACCGCCACGTCCCTGCCGGACAACAGGGACAGGGTGAGCACGCCGCCGAAAAGGATTCCGTACGTCTTCATCCAGCAACTCCTTTCGCAAGTGACCGCTCGGCCTGAAATCCGGGCATCCTATGCGCGCTGCCGGAGGTCGTCAATGAATACCTGCGGCCACGTCGCTGCGACGGCTGTCACGGCAGGAAGAAGCGTGTATATACTGTTTCCCGCTGTCGACCGGCATCGCCGCTGGCGGCCAGCGGGGATGCGCGGGACGCGGCCGTGCGCACGCTGCTGCGACGGACCACGGCCAGTGGCTTGCCAGAAGCTGGAGACAAAACGGACGTGAACGCGACGCTGACTGATGCCGAAGGTGCCAGTACCGCAGGTTCGGCAAGGGAACTGGCCGCGCAGCTGCCCGAGCGTGGCTTCTTCTGGCTCGACCTGGCGAACGCCAGCGAGGACGAGTACGCCGCGGTGGCCGCCGCGCTGCATCTCGACGACAGCCTGAGTTCCTGGCTGCCGCGCTTTGGTCGATCGGCGCACCTCGAGTCGAGCCCACGATACCTGCGCATCTCGGCCTGGGCCGACGCCGGCGCGCAGGGAATCGTCGAGGGGCACATCATCTACTCCCCAGCTTGGTTGATCACCGCCTTCGACGGCGACGCACTGTGCACGGAAGCGGCGCGCCAGCGCTTTCGTGAGCTGCGCGACAGGATCGCCGCGGATCCCGGTTACGCATTGCTCATCGTCCTCAATGAACTGCTGACGGGTTTCTACCCGCGCCTCGAGCGCGCCGACGAACTGCTCGACAGGCTCGAGGACCAGATCTTCCTCGATCCGGTCGCCGAGCAGTTGCTGAGCCTCGCCGACCTGCGCCGCGAACTGTCCTCACTCCACCGGCTGCTGGTGCCGCTGCGTGATCGGGTGAAGAACGTCGTCACTTCGCTCGGGAAGTTTCCCGGCATCAGTGAGGAAGTGTGGCCAGCATTCCAGACCTACAGCGAACGCCTCGCCGACCTGGTCGAACTGATCGACGATTACCGTCAGCGTACCGCCGACGCGATGGAGGCGCATGCGGCGAACCGGGCGAACCAGCAGTCCGAACAGATCAACCGGCTCACCGTGATCTCCTGGGTGTTTCTGCCGATCAGCTTCCTCACCGGCTACTTCGGGATGAACTTCGACTGGGCGGTCAACCAGCTTCTGTCGACCCGCGACGCCTTTCTCCTGCTCGGCGTCGGCCTGCCCCTGTTGTCCCTCGTCCTGACCCTGCTGCTGTTCAAGAGCCTCGGCTGGCTTGGCGCCTGGCGCCGAAAGAGCAAGCATGCGAAGCGCAACCGCCCGGACTGGGTCCGCCACGCACGGCACCACCGGAAGCACCGGGAGGGCGACACGACGGCAACTGGCCGGCCAGCCAACGGGCGGTGAGCGATCGCACGTCGAGCGCGATGGCGACCAGCGGCCGACCCGCTGCGGCGCCTGCCGGCAGCAGGCCAGCTGCCCGGGATCAGAGCTGCGGCGTGCCGCCTGCCGAGTTCGGCGACGATGCCTCGGCCGCATCCTGCATGTGCTCCCAGGCGTTCACGACGGCGCGCAGCGAACCGTAGAAAGCGTCGGCTCCGAAGACCGCTGTCAACCCATAGCGGTCGAACTGCTCGCGCACGGCTGGCGAGACATGCGCGAAGACCAGGCTGATCCCCTGCCCCTCGAGCAGCTTGCAGGTATCGCGCAACATCGCCGCGGC
>JFAX01000020.1:68010-71228 GCA_000585015.1 Candidatus Accumulibacter adjunctus
GGTATCGCGCAACATCGCCGCGGCCGAGAAGTCCACGTCGCCGATCGCCGCCGCCTGTACGCACACGCAACGCAGCGGCACCTCGCCCCGCGCCTTCGCCAGTTGCAGGACCTCCTCGGCGAACTGCCCGGCATTGGCGTAGTAGAGGCTGTTGGTGAACCAGCAGGCGAGCAACCCGGGCGCGATCTGACGCGCTTCGCCGAGCGGCACCGTCAGCCAGCCCTTGTGTTTCTTGTCCGCCGCGATGACCGAGTTGTTGCCGCGATAGCCGCGCCGCACGTGGTCGAGCAGCGACAGCACCATCGCCAGCAGGATACCCTGCTCGACGCCGACGACGACGACCGTCGCCGCCGTCAGCAGCGCCACCCAGAATTCGGCACGTGCCTGGACGTAGATCCGGCGCATACCCTGGATGTCGATCATCTTCACCGCCACCAGGAAGACGATCGAGGAGAGCACCGCCGTCGGCAGGTGCGCCAGCGGCCCGGTGAGAAAGAGCAGCACCAGCAGGACGAGAACACAGGTGGTGAGCTGCGCGACCTGGCTGCGGCCACCGCCGCCATCGACCATGGCGGTGTGACAGAAGAGGGGTCTAGCCTGACTTGGCTGTCAGGTACCAGGTGCCGAAGACCCTAGTGATAGAATAAGCAGGAGCATGCCGAGTAATTGAGTTCACTGACGGTGAATATTTGTTGACTCCGATGGCAGCGTGTGCTCTAATCTCGGCAGGCTAGGCGAATCGCCTAGGTCTGTTCTTTAAGAATCTTTTCCTGTTCCCAAGAAGCGAAAGGTCAGTGGTGCATCGCTTGGCTTGTCCAGGCTGCTCTGACTCCAGTGTTGGAGAGTATTCGGTGCCTCTGAGCCAGAAGATCGGCCGGAGCGCAGGGCTCGCAGTACGCGGTGAGCGGTACTGAGAGGGGCTTCTTTAACCGAAAAGACTGGTGTTGGGCTTGCGCATCGGGTTGGCTCCTTTCGGCTGCTCGCTTTATCGGGGCTTCGGCGACGTGCCGAGATTCAGGAAAAAACCCATGGACAACCATGACTTAAAGAAGAGCATCGAGCGGCTTCAACACCTGCGCGATGTGCATCACAGCCAACTCGATGCTGGCGCTCTGGCAGAACTCGATGACGTGCTCCAACAGCTCAAGAGGCTGGCGGAGTCAGGACGGCGGGACATTCAGCTTGGGGAACTCGGATTACGAGTCCTTCGAATCCTCGACGTAGCGCTTAGACTGGTGACAAACCTCACCGATCTGATGCGCTGGTGATAGGGAGCCAAGACGCAGCAAGCCCAATATTTGCGAGCAAAGGCAGAACACCGGACTGCACCATGAATCTAGGACAAGCAATTAAGATGTGCAGAACGCGGCGAGGGGCCTCACAAGGCGATCTTGCCCGCTCGGCTAAGTGCTCGGTCTCGTACCTTTCAATGCTGGAAAACAATCAGCGAGACCCTACACTCTCAACCCTTACCAACATTGCGCTGGCACTGAACGTCCCGATTGGCATTCTTTTCTTTCTGGCATCAGAGCGCGACGAACTCGCCGGTATGGACAAGGAGTTGGCTGGCGAACTCGCGAGAACTGCTCTGGAGCTGTTGAGTGAACCCGTCACCGAGCGACTCCCCTTCGTATAATGGCCGTCCGATTCGTAGCATCCAATCACTAGCCAAGGCAGTGTACTGCAAGCCTCAACGCTTAGCGTTTGTCAGTGAGCGCGCCAGTGATCTTTACCGCGTTGCGAAGGAAGTCCCAAAAGCGGATGGCACGGTGCGACGCACCTATGACGCGAAGAAGCTCCTGAAGGATATCCATCGACTGATCAAGACGGAAATTCTCGATCGCGTCGACTTCCCGCCCTACCTCACGGGTAGCCTTAAGGGACAGGACTACAAGAGCAACGCCGAGATACACGTCGGCGCGGCAATAGTCATAGCAGAGGATATTGGAAACTTCTTCCCGTCCACAACGGCTGAGCGCGTACTCGATATTTGGAGAAATTTCTTCAGGTTCTCGGCAGAGGTCGCGCAATGTCTCACCAACCTGACAACCCGCAACAACGAACTTCCCCAAGGCGCGATAACGAGCCCGCAGCTCGCCAACTTGGTCTTCTGGCGTAATGAACCGCAGCTACACGCTCGATTTAAGGCAGATGGCGTTGATTACTCTCGATTCGTTGACGATGTCGTCGCATCCTCAAAGACACCAATAACTCCCAAAAAAAAGACCGAGATCATTGCAGCGATCTATGGCCTGATGAAGCGGAGCGGCTACCAACCTAAGCGTCGCAAGCATGAACTGAAAACCGCGCGGGAACGGATGACAGTAACAACACTGAACGTAAATGACACAGTCGGCATACCAAAGGAGGAGCGCTCGCGCATCCGGGCTGCGGTCCATCGATTGGAGGGGCTCGTCACCAGTGGACGAGGCGAAGTCGACTTGAAGCATGAGTACGCGGTCGTAGCCGGAAAAGTGAACAACTTGGGTCGTTTCCATCCGGGTGAGGCAAGAACGCTAAGAGAACGACTTGCTGCGCTAGATTTGTGCTGAAGGTGAGGCTGTTTGACGTCTACGAGAGGGCCTCGGTCACGCCTGACAATTCTTCGCGAGACGGTCGGTCGTGTGTTGTCATCTCGAACAACCCCGCGCTAAACCACAGATTGCGCCCACCATTGCTGCCCACAGCCATAAGCTGCCGGAGGTTTGAGCGGCGAAACAGGCCGATGCGGTACAGTGACGCCATTCCGGTGCTTGCCACTGGCCACCAAGAAAAATGACGATGGCCCTCAAGAGCTCCGAACTCTATGCCTCCCTCTGGGAATCCTGCGACGAGCTGCGCGGTGGCATCGATGCCAGCCAGTACAAGGATTACATCCTGGTCGTCTTGTTCGTCAGATACGTCTAAGGATAGGAAAACGAATAGCGTTTATCTGCCGCGCCGAAAGCGGCCGGCCTTGCCGCTGGCACATCCGCGGCAGATATGGATGTCTCAACCGCCCTGGCCGTTTGCCGGCGTTGCCTCGGTCGCATCCTGCATGTGCTCCCAGGCATCCACGACGGCGCGCAGCGAACCGTAGAAAGCGTCGGCTCCGAAAACCGCCGTCAACCCATAGCGGTCGAACTGTTCGCGCACGGCTGGCGAGACATGCGCGAAGACCAGGCTGATCCCCTGCCCCTCGAGCAGCTTGCTGGTATCGCGCAACATCGCCGCGGCCG
>JFAX01000020.1:71541-92216 GCA_000585015.1 Candidatus Accumulibacter adjunctus
ACGACGACCGTCGCCGCCGTCAGCAGGGCCACCCAGAATTCGGCACGTGCCTGTACGTAGATCCGGCGCATGCCCTGGATGTCGATCATCTTCACCGCCACCAGGAAGACGATCGAGGAGAGCACCGCCGTCGGCAGATGCGCCAGCGGCCCGGTGAGAAAGAGCAGCACCAGCAGGACGAGAACACAGGTGGTGAGCTGCGCGACCTGGCTGCGGCCACCGCCGCCATCGACCATGGCGGTGTTGGTCGGGCTGCCATTGACGATGAAGGTCCCCGACAGGCCGGCGCCGAGATTGGCCATGCCGAGGCCGACCATGTCCACGTTCTCGTCGAAGCGATCGCTGTACTTGGCGGCATAGGCGCGCGAGGTGGCGGCGCTTTGCGCCAGGATGACGACGAAGCAGGCGAAGGCGATCGGCAGCAGCTTCTGCAGCAACGGCCAGCTCCATTCGACCTGCGGCAGGCCGAGCGTCGGCAGACCGCTCGGCACCGCGCCGAGCGTCTCCAGGTGGGCATCGAGAGCCAACGCCCAGCTGATGCCGATGGCACCAACGACGGCGATCAGCCCGCCGGGCACGCGATCCGAGATTCGCCGGCAACCGAGGATCACCACCACAACGGCGAGCGAGACGCACACCGCGTAAGCATTGCTGTGGCCAATCAGCCGCAGGTCGCGGGCGATCTCGAGCAGCGGGTCGTTGCTCGTTCGCTGCAGGCCGAGCATGCCCGATACCTCGAGCAGCGCCACCTGCACACCGACGCCGGTGAGGAAGCCGACGAGAACGGTACGCGAGAGGAAATCGGCGAGGAAACCGAGGCGCAGGACGCGTGCGGCGAACATCAGCACGCCGGCGATCAGCGCCAACAGGCTGCACAGCGCCAGCCACTCGTTCGAGCCGCGCACCGCCATGCCGGCGAGGCCGGCGGCGACGACCGCCGCCGTCGCCGAATCGGCACCCACCGACAGATGTCGCGACGACCCGAAAATGGCGAACAGCGCCATCGGGATGAGGATGGTGTAGAGCCCGGTGATCACCGGCGTACCGATGATCTTGGTGTAACCCATGGTGCCCGGGATGGCGAGCGCGGCCAGGGTCAATCCGGCCAGGACATCGCGCGTCAGGCCGGCGCGATCGACCGGCAGAACCCCCTGCAGAACGGGCAGCCGAAAGCGCCGTCCTTCGCCTTGCTGTGTCATCGTCCCCTCGCAATCCATGTCGGCTCTGCCCCGCGGCGCCGGCCTTGCCCGTGCGCTGCCTCTGCGCCGCGCCGGCGGCGTGCTCCTGCGCCACTTCCTCCCGCTGGCGGAAAGGAAACGAGAGTACCGTGGCGCGAGTATCTCCGCCCTGACCCCCCGGCGTCAAGGATCGAGCGCCGCCGTCGGCGTGGACGCAGGCGGTCTGCTCAGCGCATCATCGGTGCGGCAGGCGAACGGCGGGATGCGAGCGCTCGTGACGGCGGAGTGCGCAATATCTTGCTAACATGCCAGCCATGTTTAGAGATGACGTGGAGAACCGCCAATGAAAGCAATCATCGAAATCAGCGCGCGTAACAGCATTTTCGACACGGCAATCGCCGACATCGCAACGGGCGGCAGCGCGGATTTTCATCTCAGCTTCGAGTCCGCCCGCCAGCTCTTTGCCGAAATCACCCCGGTCCGGCTCGACTTGCTGGATACCCTCCGCAAGAACGGCCCATGCAGCATCTACGCCCTCGCCAAGACCGTCGCCCGCAACTACTCGAACGTCCACACGGACATCGCCAGGCTCATCGATCTCGGGCTGGTCGAGCAGACCGATGGCGACATGGTCCACGTTCCGTTCGACGATATCGAAGTGCATTTTCGTCTGGCTCATGCGGCTTGATTTCTGCCGAAACAGGCAGTGCCGATCGAGGATTCCCCAGCAGGCGGCTGCCGTCTACGTCTTCGCGCCGCGCTTGTTGGCTGCCTTGGCGGTGCCCGTTCGCTTCTCCTGCGCCGCCTCGGCGGCGTGGTACTTCGCCGCGATTTCCTGCAGGTTCACCCGCGTCGGCGGCGTCTTGAGTCCCATCGCCTCCATCGTGTCGACGATGATCTGCGAGATCGCCAGGTTGCGGAACCACTTGTGGTTGGCCGGGATGACGTACCACGGCGCTTCCTTGCTGCTCGTCCGGCTCAGCGCCTCCTCATAGGCGGTGACGTAGTCCGACCACAGTTCGCGCTCGGAATAGTCCGACTCGCTGATCTTCCAGTTGCGCGCCGGGTCGTCGAGCCGCTGCTTGAAGCGGGCGAGCTGTTCGTCCGGGCTGATGTGCAGGAAGAACTTGAGGATGCGCGTGCCGTTCTGCGCAAGCATCTTCTCGAAATCGTTGATCAGCGCATAGCGCTTCGACCAGACGGCCTTCGGCACCAGGTCGTGGACGCGCACGACGAGCACATCCTCATAATGCGAGCGGTTGAAGACGACGACCTCGCCCTTCGCCGGCGTCCTCTGGTGCGCGCGCCAGAGGAAGTCGTGCGCCGCCTCGTCGGCGCTCGGCTGCTTGAAGCCGAAGACGCGCGTGCCCTGCGGGTTCATGCCGCTGAACAGGTGGCGCACGACGCCATCCTTGCCGGCCGCATCGAGCGCCTGCAGGACGACCAGCAGCGACTGGCTGCCGTCGGCGTAGAGCAGCGCCTGCAGCTCGTCCATGCGCGCGACGTTCTTCTGCACCTCCGGCAGTGCCGCCTCGGCCGAAGCATGCGGCCCGCTCTGCGACGGATCGATCCTCGCCAGGCTGAGCTTCTCGCCCGGGTTGACCATGAACTGCTTGCGATAATCCATCACTCGACTCCTCTCCTGACAGTGGGACAGGCTCGCCTCAGCAGATTGCCGACCGGATTCTGCGCCAGCTTGGCGAGTTCCTCGCTGCTCATCTCGGCCGCCGCCGGGGCGATCGTGACGATGGCCACCATCTGCCCGGCGCATGCCGGACCCTGACACACCCTCAATCGCCTCGGCATCGCTGTCCGCAGGCCAACGGGCCCCGCGAAATCGTCAGTCGCCATCGCCCCGCCCATCAGGGCGCCGGCACGACACGATAGTAGACGCCGTTCGCGCCGTAGGCGGGCAGGAACCAGGTGTTGCCGACGAGGTAGTAGGTGGTGCCGAGCTTCTGCACCACGGTCGCCCCCGCAGGCAGCGTCGCATAGCTGGTGCCCATCGCATAGGCGGCTGCCGTCGTCGCGCTGCCGGCAGCATAGCCGGAGGCATAGGCGTTGCTCGTCGCCGCTGCGGTATTCGCCGAAGCGACTGCGGCGCCGGCGGCGACACCGACGACGGCGCCCGCGGCTGCCGCACAGCCGACACAGCCAGTCGCCGGGTAGTAGGCCACTGCCGCCGGCGGGTGATACGGATAGTACGGAGCCGGCGGGCGGTAGGCCGCGGCACCGTCGGGGGCGACGTGATAGGCCCCGTCGCCGTAGCGGGCGGCGGTCGTCCCACCATACATGTTGGTGTGCTCGACGCCGTCGCCGTAGCGACCGGCGGTGCTGCCGCCATAGACGTTGGTATGCTCGGTGCCGCCACCAAAGGCATGTTCGGTGCTGCCACCCCAGGCATTGGTGTGCTCGGTGCCGACGCCGGCGACGTGCTCGGTGCTGCCGCCGAAACGGTTGGCGCTGCCCCAGGCGGCCGCTTCGCCGGCCAGCAACAGACCCCCGGCGAGGCCACCCAGTACGATGATGATTCTTTTCATGCCTTCCTCCCCTTACTGCGATCTGGCCGCCGCTGCGGCTGCCGGCTTCGCTGCCGGATGGGCAAACGGGATGGCCACCGCGCTGGCCGCCTTCGCCGTCGTGAAGTCGCTCGCCGCCACCACCGGGTCCACCTTCCAGTTCGACAGCTCCATCTGATGGCGCTGGCGCAGCGGATCGCGGCGATACACCGCACGCAGCATCCGCGGCAGCTTGTCCTCGGCGCCGATCCACAGCTGCATGAAGACCTCGTTGTTGGCGAAGGCCACCACCTGCGTCGTCGTCCCGCCGACGACTTTCGACTGGCCGACGACGAAGGCCGTGCCGAGACCGGCGGCGAGGTTGGCGTACGGGTCGGCGAGCAGCACGTCGGCGAACGGGAAGTAGATGCCGGCATCGCGGAATGCCACTTTCAGGGCCTCGTCGATCGTTGGCGGCGCAGCCGTCACGGCGACGAAGTTCTCGGCCGGCGAAAAGGCGGTCATCGTCTTGCCGTCGAGGTAGAACTCGGAGGCGGGGCCATCGCCGAGAGTCAGCACACGCAGCTTGTCTGGACGCTGCATGAGCACCTCGGAGATCGTCATGAACGCCAGTGGCGGCCCGAGGCGGCTCGGATGTTCATAGGTCACCTGCGCCGTGAAGGACAGCGAACGCGCAGCCATCAGTCGCTCGCTCATCGCCTTCAGCAGATCGAGCGCGCGCTGCTCGAAAACCGGTTTGCCGGCAGCCGGGGCAGCAGGCTTCCTGCTCGTCGCAGCCGCGGCCCTGGCCGGCTTGGCCGCCTGGCCGCCGACGGGATCGGCCGCCTGCGCCTGCATGCCGGCGACGAGAAAAAACCCGGCAACGAGCATCGCCGCCCGCCGCACCAGATGATGAAGATCGATCATCGACTCTCTCCGCAAAAAAAGGAAACTGGTCCGTCCTGTTGCCGGTCCGGCAGCCGGTCAGGGAATCATCCCGCATTCGAACATCTTGTTGGCGATCGGCGCCGCCACGCGATTGATGAACTCGGTGCGCATCGCCGGATCGTTGCGCAGCATCTGCAGAACCTCCTGCTCGCGCGGCGACTTCGGCTCCGACCGCTGCACCCACAGTTCCTGGCAGCTCGATTGCTGGTACTTCTGAACGACCCTGCCGGCAACCATGTCGAGAAGCGGATACTGCTGCGCCCAGGCGTAGCCGCCGGCGGCCGCCGCGGCAGCCAGCAGAAGAACGGGCAGGGTCTTCTTCATGTCATTCCTCCATCGGTCAATCGCACCGGCGGCGCGGTCGCCGCCCGGCGTCAGAACTTCCAGTTGAAATTGGCGGCCATGAACAGCAGGCCGATGTTGCGGTAAGCGCCCTCGACGTCGCCACGCCCGCCGAGAAGCAACGGCGCCTCGCCGGTCTTCTGCAGGTCGAGCGTGCCGCCATAGACGTACTCCGCCGACAGGCCCCAGTTGAAGCTGCGATCGACCTCGTTCTGCACACCGACGCCGAAGCGCCACGCGCTGTTCGCCGGCAGCAGCGGCGACTGGATGTCACCGCTCTGGAAAGCCGAGTCATAGGCGATGCCGAAGTTCAGCAGCCAGGGTTGCGACATGCGGTACTGGCCGCCGAGCGCGACGTGCCAGGTGTCCTTGAAATCGAGGTCGGTCGTCAGGCTGGCCGGATTTCTCGTATCGCTGATGCCGATGTCCACCTTGCCGAACTTCGACCACTGCTGCCAGCCGACGCTGCCGAGCACCGCCCACTGGTCATTGATCTGGTGGAAGGCGCTGGCCATGACGCCCTGCGGCACGTAGATGCCGAGGTCGAGGTTGGCGCGCTGGGCGCCACGGCTCGCCAATGCTGCCGCGAGGACCGGCGACAGTCCGGAGAAATCGGGACGCGCCGAGAAGTCGAGCTTGACCTGCGAATTCCACGTCAGCCCGAGACGGGTCGCCGGATCGACCTCGTAGAGAAGCCCCAGGTTCAACCCCCAGCCCCATTCGCGATCGCTCACCTCGAGCCGGCCATCGGGACGGCCGAAAGCTCCCGGATTGTTGATCGCCACCTGCTGCTTCATGATGCCGAACATCGCGTTGACCGTCGCGCCGAGCGAGAGGCGGTCATTCACCCTGTAGGCGATCGACGGCAGCAGCGACAGGCCGATCAGCGTGCCTTCCTGGCCGTAGTAACGCCCCAGCCAGCTCGAATCGTACTTCACCGCCAGACCGAAGTTGCCGGCGGTACCGAAGCCGACGCTCAGCTCGGGCGTGAGCTGCTGCGTGATGAAGAAGCTGCCGCCGGGAAACCAGCCGATCGGGTTGCCGCCCTCGTTGCTGCCGAGAGCCGGCGAGGTGCCGGCAGCGCGCGAGAAATCGACGTCGCCGTAGAGCAGCTGCGCCGCCGCCAGCACCTGCGTTCCCGCCAGACGGGTCATTCCGGCCGGATTGGTGAGCACCGTCGACGCATCCTGCGCGCGCGCGCCGTAGCCGGCCGAAGCCAGGCCGACATCTGCCGTCCCGACCTCGTAAAGGCTGATGCCGCCGGCAGTGGCCTCACCGATGGCGACCACGGACAGGCTCGCGACCATTGCCAGCCTTCTCGCCCGACTGCTCACGCGCGGCCGTCCGGCCGCCTGTTGGCTGTCCCGCATCATTTCCCTCCCCCTCGGTCAAACGCGGTGCAAGAATAAACCGTTCACGAGGCGAGCGCCACCCTGGTAGCAGCCTGGTACGGCTGCAGAAACTCGACCGCGCCATTGAAGATCAGCCCCATTCCCATCGCCGCGACGAAGAAGCCGACGATTCGCGTCGCCGCGTCGATCCCCTGCCGGCCGATGTGGCGCAGGATCGGCTTGGCGTAGGTCAGCGACAGGTAGGTCACAGCCAGGCAGGCGACGATCGCCGCACTGGCGACAACGAAGTGCATCAGCTCTGCGGGCGACTGCTTGATCGTCGACGCCATGCTGATCAGCGTCGCGATCGCGCCGGGTCCGAACATGATTGGCATCGCCAGCGGCACGAAGGCGATGTTGCCGCCCTCTTCGTTGCCGCGCGGAATGATGCCGCCAGACGCCGGCGGGTTGAAGAGGTCGAAGCCGACCCGCGTCAGGATGACGCCGCCGACCACCCGCACCATGCTCAACGGCACTTCGAAGACACGCAGCAGCAGCGTGCCGAAGAGCAGGAAGAAGAAGCTGAGCAGCAGCGCGTACAGGCAGGCATCCCGCGCCACCCGCCGCTGCTCGTCGGCCGGCTTGCCGTCGATCAGTCCGAGATAGACCGGAATCGCCTCGAGCGGGTTGATGATCGCCAGCAGGGTCGTGAACAGGCTGATGAAGAGGCTGAGTTCGGGTGTCATCCGCGCTCCGTGGAAAAGTTGGGACTAAACAATCTCCGCTCCCGGCAAACCCCGCCGGCCGTCGAACCCGACTGCTGCCAGGGCGGCCGTGGAACACGGCGCAGAAGATATCACGAGGATGATCCACCTTGACCACCCGCGGACCCCGGCTGCATACTCGACGCCATGTTCCTCAGCTTCCTGTACGTCATCTACTTCCTGCTGGCGGTGGCGGTTGTCCTGCGCATCTTCTCGCACCGCAGCTCGCGCGGCACCGCGCTCGCCTGGTTGCTGCTGGTGATCCTGGTGCCGGCGATCGGCGCCCTGATGTACCTCCTGATCGGCGAACGCCGCCTTGGCAGAACCTGGATGCAGCGCGCGATCAACCTGCAACCGCAGGTCGTGCGCTGGGCGCGGGGCATCCCGGCGACCGACGTGGTGGCATCGGGCAGCCTGAGCAGCGCCGCCGAGAGCATCAGCCGGCTGGCCACCGGTCTGACCGGGCTGCCGGTGATGGCCGGGCACCGGCTGCGCCTGCTCGCCGACAGCGAAGCGGTGATCCGTTCGCTGCTCGCCGACATCAACGCGGCGCGTCGTTCGGTACACCTCGAGTTCTACATCTGGAGCCCTGGTGGCTTCGTCGAAGACCTGGTAAGCGCGCTGGTCGGCGCCGCGCAACGCGGCGTCAGCTGCCGGGCGCTGATGGATTCGCTGGGCAGCCGGCCGTTCTTCCGTTCCGCGGCGATCGAGCGCCTGCGCGACGCGGGCGTCGAGGTGGTCGAAATCCTGCCGGTGAATCCGCTGCGTGCGCTGTTCGTCCGCCTCGACCTGCGCGACCATCGCAAGATTGCCGTCATCGACCGCGGCGTCGCCTACACCGGCAGCATGAACATCGCCGACCCGCGCTTCTTCAAGCAGGATGCCGGCGTCGGCGAATGGGTGGACGCCATGGTGCGCATCGAGGGACCGGCAGCCTGGGCCCTCGAAGCCGTCTCGCTGTCGCTGACCGCCCTGCAGACCGGCCACGACTTCGCCCCGCCGGAACCGCCGATCCTCTCGCTGACCGACAACTGCCGCGTCCAGATCTTCCCCTCCGGGCCGCAGACCTCGACCCGCCACATCGAGGAACTGCTGCTGACGGCGATCTACTCGGCGCGCCGCGAGATCGTCCTCACCACGCCCTATTTCGTTCCCAGCGAGACGCTGTTCACCGCGCTGCGCTCGGCCGCCACGCGTGGCGTCGCGGTCACCCTGATCGTCCCGGAAAGGATCGACTCGCGGCTCGTGCGTTACGCCAGCGATGCCTACAACGACGACCTGCTGGCCGCCGGCATCACCCTGCTGCGCTTCCGTGACGGGCTGCTGCACACCAAGAGCATGGTGATCGACGAGCAGATCACGATCTTCGGCACCGTCAACCTCGACCTGCGCAGTTTCGAGCTCAACTTCGAGGTCTCTCTGATCGCCTACGACCAGCGCTTCTCGGCCGAAGTGCGCGAACTGCAGCGTCAGTACGAGGCGCGCTCGCAAGCCCTCGAACTCGAACACTGGCGCGCGCGGCCGCTCTGGCGACGGCTACTCGAGAACGCGATCCAGGTGATGAGTCCACTGCTCTGATGCCGCGCCGACGGTGTCGGCCGACGGCGAATCGGCCGCCACATGGGGCGTCTGCGGACCGATGACGCGGCCAGTGGTGCAGCAACCGGGCGCAGCCACCGGGCGGATCGAGTCCGGACGCGCCGAAATTAGTATACTGTCACCGAAATCGTAATCAGAATGTGGATTGCTTGCCGAAATACTCGAAGCAGCGGGCCAGGCCGGCGCGCTGCTGTTCGTTCAGCGCAGAGAAATCGACACCGCAGAGGCAGGCGCCACCGTTCGCGACCTCACTCCATGCGACACGCGCACCGAGCCTGAGGGGAGCCTGCTGTTCATAGAGCGCCATCTCCTGAGCCGGCAGAAAGATCGACAGGCTGAGTGTCTGGTTGGTCTCGACCGGCCGACCCAGACGCAGGCGCGCGCCGACCAGCGAGACATCGCTGGTGATGCCGTCGAAGCTCTCACCCCCTTGCTGGACGACTACCCGCAGGCTGCTCGACAGGCGCGGTGCGCGCCGCTGTTCGTGCTGCGCCTTGTCGATCAGCGGACTGTGGGTGAACGAAAAGCCGGCCATGATCGCGTTGAGGCGCGCCGCGACCGAGCGCAGGTCATCGCTGATCGTCGCCGTGACCTCGACCTTGTTGCTCGCTTCGCGCAGCGTCTGGAACAACGTATCGAGCGTCTGACGGAGCAACCCGGACTGGTCGAGCTGCCGCGTGCTGGCCGTCGAGATGCTCTGGTTCGCGCGCACCGTTTCGGCAACGTTGCTCGAGATGCGCTCGATCGTCTCGGCCATGCGGCGTGATTCCTCGCGCGTCCGGCCGACCGACGCGACCAGTGCGTCCATGGTCGACACGACGCGGCTCACCTGCTCGGCGAGCTGTCCGATGATGCTCGCGACGCGCTCGGCCGACTTGCTGCTGCGTTCGGCAAGCTTGCGCACCTCGTCCGCGACGACCGCGAAGCCCCGCCCCTGCTCACCGGCACGAGCCGCTTCGATGGCCGCATTCAGCGCCAGCAGGTTGGTCTGTCCCGCGACATCCTTGATCGAGGCGGCGATCTCGTCGATCTCGCGCGCCGACTGTTGCAGGTCGCGAATCTCCCCGGACACCTGCTCGACCCTGGCCGAGGTGGCCTCCAGCGCCTCGATGCTGCACTCGACACTGGCGATCCCGGCGCGCGCCATGCCCTCGACGGCGTTCGAGCGCTCGACCGCGGCAAGCGCCTGCGCGAGCGCCTGGCGTGAGATCTCGTCGAGCTGCGACATCGCGCCAGCGACCTCGCCGGAACGGCTTTGCTGCTCCTGGCTGACCTTCGCGATCTCGTTCGAGATCGACGAAATCTGGTAGGACGACTGGCCCATGCTCAGCCCGCAGTTCTCGACTTCCTGCAGAACGTCGTTGAGACGCTCCTGCATGCGCTTCATCGTCGTCAGCAGGTCGCCGACTTCGTCACTCGAGACGACCGTGATCTGGTTGTCGAGCTTGCCGGCAGCGACCGCATGCGCCACCTCCATGCCGTGCGCGAGCGGTCGCGTCACCACCTTGCGGATGAAAAGGAAGATCACGCAGAGCATCGGCACCGTCAGCAACCCTGCCGCCAGAATGGTCTGCATGCGCTGACGTGCGACCGCCTCCTGCGTCTTCTGCAGCGAAATCCTCATGCTGACCGCGCCGAGGACGGTACCCGGCGGCACGGTATGGCAGCTCGTGCAGTTCTTGCCGAGATAGCTTTCCTGCGCCAACGCGGGCCGGATCACCCGCAGCGCCTCATCGCCGCTGCCAGTCGCCTCGACCGCGGCGTACGCCTTGCCCGTCGCGAGTACCTGCGCTTCCAGGGCGTCATGTTGCCGCTCGTCCTCGGCGCCGGCGCCGAACTGCGTCGTCACCGCCTCGGCGCGCAGGACGCGCAGCTGACGAATGCTGGGCAGCTGCTTGATCTGGTCGATGAACACCTCGCGTTGCGGCATGGTGCCGGTGACCATCATGCCGGTCAGCCCGGCAAGCACCATGTCGTGCGCACTGGTCGCGAAGTCCTGCGCTTGCACGATCGCCGTCTCCTCGCTGACGCGCGCCGTCCACAGGATCATGACCGCCCATGAGGCAATGGTCATGGCACCGATCGAGACGATCAGGCGCACCCAGATCTTCTGGTTACCGAATCTTGCCAACAGATCGATCGACGACATGTTCCAACGATCCTTTCCTTGTTGTTGTGCTTGTGGTCGTGCTTGCAGCTGCTGCCGGTGGCGCCGACCAGGGGCGGCCGGAGGCGGCATGCGACTCTCCCCTCCAGGACCGGTTAGCGGCATCGCAGCGGGTTTCTGAAGCTGCAGTTGAGCCCTGCCGCGTCAGCACCCCAGCTGCCGTCGAACGGGTCCGCAGCAAGGTGCGATGCCCCCCGCTCGCCCAGCCTCACCCGCTGCCGTCGGCAAGCCGCAGCGATCCCTCACCGTAGAGACAGTAAAGCAAGGCGGTGCCGCTCCCCTGCTTGTGTGCCAGGGCACGCGCCGCCTGCAGCGCGGCGGCGGCGGTCGCGCCCTGCAACAGTGAGCGAAGGATTGCGACGGCGAAGTCACGCGCGCCGCTGTCGTCGATCGCGCCGCTGTAGGTGCCGAGGAAGGCGCCGACGCCGCTGCGCATGGCGAGGTCGGCAAAACCCGGGCGGCCACGCAACCCGGCGCTGACCGCTGCCGCATGGGCACCGCCCTGGCCCTCGACGCCAGCGGGAATGAATGCCGTGTAGTGCGAGTTGAGAAACATGAATGCGGGCGAATGCCGCGTCAGCCAGGGCCGCATCATGCTCGCCGTCAGGTGGCGGTCGGCGAGTTCGAGATAAGCCTCGTGCTCGTCGAACCAGGCATGACCGGCGAAGTGGAAGACGTCCGGCGCGAAATCGTCGAAGGCCCTCGCCAGTGCGTCATGCGTCGCATCCGGACCGAGCAGGAGTCTCACCTCACCGACGCCACTGTCGCGGATTTCATCGGCCAGCGCGCACCCCTCGGCGGCCGCACCCGGCAGCGCCAGCGCCGGCTCGGCGCTCTTCGTATCGGCGACCACCAGCGCACGCAAGGGTGAAGCGACCGCCGGCAGGCCCCGTGCGCTCTCGGAGACGCCAACCGGAGCGCGGTAGACCGCCGCCAGTTCGGCCAGCGTCCGCGAACCAACCGCGAGCAGTTCCCACGGCAGACGCTCCACCTCGCGCGTCAGGTCGAGCCGCAGCAGGCGGCTGCGCCGGCCCTGCAGCACGTTGGCGAGTGCTTTCACCATCACCGGCCCGAGCGTCCGCCCCAGGGCACCGCTGCACTCGGCGAGCGCGCCCTCGCGCGCGCTGCCCGACTCCAGCGCGCGCGACGCCGCGGCGGGCGCTGCCCAGGCTTCGCGCGGCCCGGAAGCGGTGGCAACGAGCTTGCCGCCGTCACTGAGCATCGCCTGCACGGCCCCTTCGCGCCAGTCGAGAGCGAGGACGGCCGGTGTTGCCGCTGCGGCAGGCACAGGGACTGCCGGAGTGGCGCGCCGCGCCGGCGTCGCCACGGCCACCGATGCCACCCGCGCGACACTGGCCGAGGTCGCTGCGGGTGCTGCCGCGAGCCGATCGGCAAGGCACTGGAAGAAGGCGGGAACCGCCTCATGCCGTCCCTCGGGATAGGCGATGACGCGAATCTGGCAGACGCGCCAGAGGTACTCCTCCTCGACCTTGCCGATCCCGGACATCAGCGCGTAACGCTCCGGAGCAAAGCCGCGGAAGGTGAGGAGCTGGCGGTCGAGCAGCAGGTTGAAATCGGGATCGGCGAGCGAATAGCCGACGAAGAGCACCGAGTGCGTCAGCAGGATCGCCGCGAACGCGGCGCTGAACGCCGCATTGCCGTGGATCAGGTCACGATAGTCGCGCGAGGTGAAGACGAGGCTGTCCGGCTTGTCGAGATCGCCGTGCGCCTTGAGCACGAAGGGCGCGCCATCGAACAACAGACGCCCGAGCGCTTCGGTGTCGAGGCTGGTCAGGGTCTTCGGCAGACCGCCACGCTCCTCGGCGTAGGCGCGCTCCAGCAGCTTGTCGTAGTTGGTCGTCACCCAGGCGGCAAAGGGCAGCCGGACGGCCAGTCGATGCGCTTCGGGAACCGGCCTGCCGGAGTCGCTGAGCCGTTCGCCGAGCAGCCGTGCATACTCGCCGGGGCCGAGCTTGAGCTTGCAGTGATCGGCGATCTGCAGCCACTTGCCGGCGGCAATCATGCTCTCCAGCTCGCGGCGGGACTCCTCACCCTGCATCGTTTCGGCGATCGTCGCGTCGACGACATCCTGCACCAGCGATCGCCAGGTCGGCAGCCCGGCCTGCGCCGACAGCCCGGCGCCGGCGAACAGCAGCAGCCGGCGCTCGCGCAGGTGCTGCAGCAGCTGCGGCGGAATCGGCAGCTCGGGCGCCGCCGCGGCAGTGGCGGCAGCGACCGGCGCCGGAGGTTCGGGAGGGTTCCTGGTTGGCATTGCCTGCGCCTCGCTTCAGCGGCCGCCGTCGGCCACGGCATGGACGGGCGCGCCCGCATGGCCGCAATCGGCGGCGCTCGCGCGATCACTCTGCCCCGCCGGCCCTTCCTGCCCCGCGGCGCCGGCGACGGCAGCAGTGTCCACCTCGGCGATGCCGAGCTCGGCCAGCGCCACCTGCAGCGCCGACAGGTGCCTTTTCGTCGGCGCCAGGAAACACACACGCTCGAGCCGGGTCGCTGCCGCCCGCGCTTCGAGGTAGTTGCGCGCGGCTTCGAGCTGCTTGCGGGCGTTGTCGACCAGGCTGGCGGAGCCGCTGCCGGTGGCCAGCAGCGGAAACAGGATCGACCGATACGGCGCCTCGCCCGCCTTCTCCAGACGCGCCGATTCACGATCGGCCTGCACCAGCGCTGCCGTGACGCACTGTTCCACCTGCGCAATCGGGTGATAGCCGCCACCAATGACGCCGTAGACCGACGCGACGTGGAAGATTCGCCGTACATGGTGCGACTCGGCCAAGGCGCCGCTGCCGGTCGACACCACCATGCCCGGGTTCACCTGCTGCCGGCCACGCATCCTGGCGCGCAGTTCGTCGGCGATGGTGTCCTCGACGATATCGCCGACGTCGTCGCGGCGTGCCCCGAGATAGCGGATCAGCGCCGAGACGGAGGCATCGAAGACACGCGCCATCTGCATGTTGATGTTCTCCGAGCTGACCCAGATGTCGATCTGGTCGTCGGCACTGCCCGAGCCGAGATTGACATGCCGCAGATTGCCGGTGATCAGGCGAATCTCCCTGCCCGGCGCATTCGCCGGTGCATGGCGATGGATTCGCGAAGCGGCGAAGGCACCCAGCCGCGAACTGACCTCGAGGCCCGGTACAGCGGCATGGACGAGACTGTCACGCGTGCTCGACAGCAAACCGTTGCGAATGAAGCTGCGGATCAGCGACTGCGCCTGCGCGATCTTCTCCGTATCCGAGTCGTCGTAGTCGATGGTGTTCATGCCGGCGATGTTGAAGGGGTTGCGCGTTCCTTCGCGGCGGATGAGCACCGTCACCCGATCCCTGAGCGCATGGCGCACGCCGAGTTCGTAGTAGACGTTGGGGTTGGCGGTGCTGATGTCGACCACCGCAACCTCGGCGTCGAGGATGAAGTTGATCATCCGTTCGTGGATCAGGCCGGCCTTCTCGACCTCGTCGCAGCGCAGGCAACGGATGCGAATCCGCTCCTGCGCCAGCGAGTCCACCGCCGGCTTGATGATCTGCCGGTAGACGGCGTCGAAGTCGATCAGCTTGCCGTGATCATCCTTCTCGCCGAAGGGCATGATGACGAAACACAGGCGCCCCGTGTCCTCGCTCCGCTGTTCGTACGGCATGTCGTTCCCCTTCTCCCCGTGCGGCCCGCCAGGCCATGGAACTACGGCAGTGCTCGCGCGCGCAGCCATTGCAGACCGATGATCGTCTTCGCATCGACCACGCCACCTTCACGCAGCGCGTCCATCGCCGCTGCCGTCGACATGCTGACGATGCGGATCTCCTCCTGCTCGGCAGCAACGCCGCCGCCGCTGCCGACGCGCCCGTCCTCGCTGACCTCGGCGTAGTAGAGCCAGATGCGCTCGGACGAGCCCCCGGGAGAGACGAAGAAGGTGGCGATCGGCTCGCAGCGGGTGAGCGCAAAACCCAGTTCCTCCTCGATCTCGCGGCGCAAGGCGGTCTCCGGCGACTCGCAGTGGTCGATCATGCCGGCGACGACTTCGAGCAACCAGCCGGAACCCTTGCCGACGGTCGGATAGCGAAACTGCTCGGCAAAGAGCAGGCAGTCCGAATCGCGGTGGTAGACGACGGCGGCGACCGAGTCGCCGCGCTCGAAGACGAGGCGCCGCGCGGGCGGCGTCATCGAACCATCGGCACGCTCGAAGCTCACCTCGGCTTCGTCGACCTTGAAGAAGTCGTCGAGCAGGCGCCGACGACCGCGAACCTCCACCCTTCCCATGGCACCCCTTCCCGCCCCACGTACGCTCGCCCCGCAGTCCGGCGGCTGGATCTTTCCCGGTTGCCGCGCAGCACGCAGGGAAGCATAGCGACCCCCCGCGCACGCGTCAATTTCGCTGCGCCCCCGTACGGCAGCGGACAGCCGCGCTGCCGGCTGCCGCCCGCTCAGCTCCCGTGGCACTGACAAGAGCAGCAGCGCGACGTGCAAGTGCCGCGGATCAGGGCAGCGGAGTGCCACCGCGCCCTGTGGTCGCACGGGCGCCGGCCTGGCCTTGACGCGATGACCAGTGCTGCAGCCAGCGCGGGAGATCGCGTCAGGTCTCTTGATCGGCACGCGCCGCCGTCCGCCCGATGCTCTCGATGAAGCTCGTGGCGAGGGCGATCTCGCGCAGGAAACAGCTCAGGCCGGCGATCAGCGCCAGCATCGCGGCGACGAACAGAGCGCCGATCGGGCGCGACAGGTCGATCTGCATCTCGGCGCCGATGAAGAGGGCAGCGACGACGAGGCAGACCAGCAGTTCGCAGGCGACGCAGAGGCTGATCGCCCAGTGGATCATGCGCGCCCGTCGCGACAGCGAGACGATCGTGGCGAGCGTCTGCGCGCGCTCCGTCGCCGGCGGGCTGCCGGCCAGCAGCTTCTCGAGCACGTGGAAGCGGTCGATCACCCGCGCCAGCCGGTTGGCGAGAACGCCGAGCAGGGCACCGACGCCGGCGAGCAGGAACACCGGCGCAACGGCGAGCTGGATCACCTGCGCCACCGACGAGACCTGGTTCGAGAGCGTGAGCATCGGTCGACCTCCTGCCTGGGTTCCTGCCATTGACGAGCGTGCGCCGCGGGCAGCGACTCGACTCTAGCCGACTGTCGGCTGCGGCGCAAACCGCGAAGCGCGTGCTGCAGACCCTGACCCAGTGCCCGCGAAGCCCACGCGGCGAAACGCGCCCTTGCCCGGCAACCCCGGCTCTCGCCGCCGCGGCACCAGCCGACCTTGACCGGTGCGACGGGCAGCGCGATACTCTGCCACCTGATCTCGCCAGCCTTCCTCGAGGATACCCCGATGATGATGACGCCCCGCACGCCGGCCCCCGGCGGGCTTTCCTGCCTGATCGCAATCGCCCTGCTCGGACCACTTGGCTGTGCCAACCAGCAACCGATGAGTCCTCCTCTGCAGGTCATCGACGTCATCCCCGGCGATGGCCCAGCCGTGCTGCCGAGCAGCGCAGCGATGAGCGCCGGCGACGCCGCTGCGCAGCCTGCCGCACAGCCGCCGCAGGCTGACGCCTGGCCACGCCAGGTCGCGCTGGCCAACGCGACGGCCCTGGTGTACCTGCCGCAGGTCGATGGCTGGCAGGGCAACACGCTCGCCTTCCGCGCCGCCGTGTCGCTGCCGGGCAGCGGCACGAACCAGCAGACCTTTGGCGTCATCTGGGGCAGCGCGCGCACCGCCGTCGATCGCACGACGCGCACCGTCAGCCTCGAAGACCTGAAGCTGACGCGGGCGCGCTTCCCGACCGTCGCCGACAACGGTCTCGCCTACCTCGAACAGTTGCGCGGCGCGCTGCCGGCGGCGCTGGGCAGCATGTCTCTCGACCTGCTGCAGGGCCAGCTCGCCGCCTCGCAGACGGTGCAGCCGAAGAGCGTCGCGGTGAGCAACGAGCCGCCACGGGTCATCATCAGCCAGAGTCCGGCAATCCTCGTGCCGATCGACGGCAGCCCGGTGATCCGCCCGGTTGCCGGTTCGCGCTTCGAGCGGGTGATCAACACGCAGGCGCTGATCGCCCGCCCGCGTCTGGGCAGCACCTGGTACCTGCACGTCTACGACGGCTGGCTGGCTGCGTCGTCGCTCGACGGGCCTTGGCGCCCCGCAGGCGAGACACCGCCTGGGCTCGCCGATCTGATGCAACGGCTCGCCGACAAGGGCATCGTGGACCTGCTCGACGGCGGGCCGAAGGCAGACCCGAAGCCGTCTCTCGCCAACGGCGTGCCGACCATCCACGTGACCCAGACGCCGGCCGAACTGATCGTCTTCAAGGGGCAACCGAACTTCGTCCCGATCACCGGCACCGGCCTGCTCTGGGCCGACAACACGACCGCCGATGTGCTCGTCAACACCGCCAACGACGACTATTACGTCCTGCTTTCCGGCCGCTGGTATCGGGCACCGTCGCTCAATGGCCCGTGGACCTTCGTCGCCGCCAACTCACTGCCGGCGGACTTCGCGCGCATTCCGAAGGACGCTGCCGCCGGCGTCGTCCTCGCCTCGGTCGCCGGCACACCGCAGGCGCAGGAGGCGCTGATCGCCAACTCGATCCCGCAGACGGCAGTCGTGCCGCTGCGCAACGGCCCGTCCTTCACGCCGACCTTCGACGGCGCCCCGCAGTGGCGCGCGATCGCCGGGACACCGCTGCAGTACGTCGTCAACACCGCGACGCCGATCATCCAGGTCGGCCCGAACGCCTACTACGCGGTGCAGGCCGGCGTCTGGTTCACCGCCAGCGGACTGACCGGGCCATGGACCGTCGCCAGCAGCGTCCCAACGGTGATCTACAGCATTCCGCCGAGTTCGCCCCTGCATTACGTGACCTATGTCCAGGTTTACGGGGGCAGCAGCGAGGTGGTCTATGTCGGCTACACGCCAGGCTACCTGGGAACCGTCGTCGCCCCTGACGGCGTCGTCGTCTATGGCACCGGCTACACCTACGCGCCGTGGATCGGTTCCGTCTGGTATGCGACGCCCTACACTTGGGGGCTGGCTGCCGCACCGATCTACAACCCCTACGTCGGCTTCGGCTTCGGCTTCGGCCTCGGCCTCGCCACCGCCGCCTGGGCCGCACCCTACTGGGGTGGCGCCTACTACCACCCCGGCTACTGGGGCTATCCCTGCTGCGGCTCGGCCAGCGCGAATGTCTATGGCCACTGGGGCAACACCGTCTACTCCGGGACGCGCAGTTGGACCGCCAGCGCCGATGGTCGCGTCGGCACGAGCGCCGCCGGCACCTATGCCAACACTCGCACCGGCACCACCGGCTCGTATGCAGCCGGGCGCAGCTACAACCCCTATACCGGCCAGGCGACGCGCGGCTACGACCGCACCTTCGACACCGCCGGCGGCGTCAGCGGCAATGTCGCACGCGCCGGTTCGTACAACGCCGACACCGGCCAGCGCTCGTACGCCTCGAGCGCCACCGCGACGGGCCCGCAGGGCAGTTCGGTGTCGAAGACGGCGACGGCAACGGCGGGCCCCGCGGGGGCCAGTGCGCAGCACACGGTCAGCGCTTACGACGCCAGAACCGGCGAGAGCAAGAGCTATACATCGAGCGGGCTGTTCGGCGACCATTTTGCCGGTGCCGACGGCAACGTCTACCGCAACAGCGACAGCGGCTGGCAGCAACATGGCGCCGGCGGCTGGCAGTCAGCGAGCGGCGACACCTCGTGGGCCGACCGCGAACAGCAGGCACGAAGCAGTTACCAGGGTGGCTGGAGCGGCGGCGACCGTGCCGCCGGTGGCTGGGGCGGTGGTGACAGCTGGGGCAGCCGCTATGGCGGCGGCAGCAGCTTCGCCGGCCGCTTCGGCGGCGGCGGCTTCGGCGAAGGACGCTTCGGTGGTGGAGGCTTCGGCGGCGGCTTTCGCGGTGGCTTTGGGGGCAGACGCTGACGCAGCGCAAGCGCGTCCGCAGGCCGGGTTCGAGGGCTGCGGACAGAAGGCAACCTACGTCACCGTGTGCCCGCTTGGCTCGCCGGGCTGCGTCGCCGTCTCGGGCCGCAATCTGGCGCAGTAGCCGGCGTCGACGCCGCACGCGAGGAACACCGCCATTGCCCGGTCAAGACGGCCCGCGCGGGGCGCGTGCAGCGTCGCCGGGGAACTGCGCAGGGATCGACGGCAGCGGCTGTCGGGATGCCAGCCGGGGCGTTCGCTGTGCGGCTGCCGACGAAACTTCGGCAGGAAAAGAGGTATCATGCAGCGGCTGCAACGCAGCCATCAACCTTCCCCTCCTGCTCAACCGCCTTTCAAGGAGCCCAGCATGTTCAAGCAACTCACGTCCTACCTTTCAGCGCTCGCGTTTGCGGTTCTCCTGGCGGCCTGCGCGGCGCCCGGGCAGCAACCTGGAGAAATGGAAATCCGTAGCGGTGTGATCGAGCAGATCAGCTTCGTCGATCTGCAGAGCAACCAGCATCAGGGAGTTGGCGCGGTTGTCGGTGGCCTCGCCGGCCTCGGCATCGGCAGCCTGATCGGCGGCGGCAGCGGACGCGACGTGGCGATGGTTCTGGGTACCATCGGTGGCGCGATCGCCGGCAACCAGATCCAGAAGCGCTACGACAAGCCGGTCCAGGGACAGCAGATCATCGTCCGCACCTCCTACGGCGTCCTCGTCTCGGTCACGCAGCCGACGAACCAGGCCCTGTTCCAGGGCCAGCGGGTTTTCATCGAGGGTAGCGGCGAGAATGCTCGTGTCGTACCGCGCTGAGCGAATCGGCGTCGCCGACGGACTCCCGCCGGGCGCGCGGCCGGTTCTCACCGCGGCAGCAGGCGGCTGCATGTCGCCTGCCTTGCCCAACCCGGCTGCGTCCCCACGCCAGCGACGGCGGAGCGGTCGTCCGGCGACTTTCCTCCGCTCACTCGCCCTGCTGTTGGTTGCTGCCACTACGGCCTGCGCGCCGGACGCCTGGCGGCCGGACAGCCGCTTTGATGCATTCCTCGATCAGGTGCAGGATCGCTGCGGCAACCTCGACGTGGGCGGCCGGCGCATCGGCGCCAACCTCATCCAGGGTCCCGATTCGTATTTCCTTGACCTCACCTCACGCTACTTCCACCGCGAGATATCACGCGAGAACTATGCCGACGCGCTTGCCGGTACGTTCTCCAGCGACCCGGGATCCGCTGGCATTCGCTGCATCCTCGCCGTGCCGCGGAGCAGCGACCCGATGCCGATGCCGCCAGCGCTGCTGCAGTGATCGCCGCCGGGACACCCCGACCGCCGGCTGCTGGGCCGCTCGCTCGGGGCTCCCGCTCGCATCGCGGCGGATGACCGGGCGACCCAAGCGTTGTGCAAGCGGGGACAAGCTCGTAGAATGGCGGCCTGCGCGGGCGTCGTATAATGGCAATACCCTAGCTTCCCAAGCTAGAGCCGAGGGTTCGATTCCCTTCGCCCGCTCCACCGATGCAACTTCTCAATAAGCCCGGTTACGGGACACGGATCGCCGTGCCGCAACGTCGCATGCGGTACGGCAACATGCGGCGCGCGCGGATGATCGGCCGCCCCGTTCCTTCCATGCCCTGGGCGCTTCTTCTTCGGCTCTGCGGCCCCGGATTCCGGGGGGGCGGCGTCCGAAGTCGCGTCGCCGGCGGCTTTCGCGACGTAGTCGCCCAGTCGCTCGACTACGCCAGCTGGGTCGAGAAAACGGCGCGCCGGGGACATCGCCGCCATCTGCGGCCGCGACACCCCCGGCCGTTCACCCAATTCAGGCTCGATGCGGTCGCCCCCCGATCGAGATCTCTCAGTCATCCAGAGTGCTGCGGCCGATGCTGCCGGCGATCCGCCGCAGGAGCCACTTCGGTACCGTCCGCCCGGCGATCGTCGCCGCCTGAT
>JFAX01000020.1:92340-92533 GCA_000585015.1 Candidatus Accumulibacter adjunctus
ACGTAGGCCTTGCTTGCCGCGTAGGTGGCAAGCGAGGGAACCGGCTGGAAGGCGGCGATCGAGGCGACGTTGAGCACCCGCCCACGACCCCGTTCGACCATCGCCGGCACGAAGTGCGCCAGCATCGCCGTCAATCCCGAGACGTTGAGATCGATGAGCTGCTGCTGCCGCTCTGCGTTCAGGCGCACGAAGG
>JFAX01000021.1:0-137 GCA_000585015.1 Candidatus Accumulibacter adjunctus
GCGATTCCGGCTTCGTCATCGTTGCGCTGCCAGTGGACGAGGTCATCCGACACGGCATGACCGATGCGGTAGCCGCGCTCGGCATTGCGAAAGTCCAGGCCATGCCGGTAAGAGAACAGCATCCGCTGGCGGCCGTG
>JFAX01000021.1:292-3460 GCA_000585015.1 Candidatus Accumulibacter adjunctus
GCGCCGACGATCGGCCCGCGGCCGCGGCGGCTGAAGCTGCGACCGCCGTCGCGGCTGACGGCCAGGCCGATGGCCCAGTCGTAGGGAACGGCGACCCGGCGCGTCCAGCCGCAGTAGTAGAGCCAGTACTCGTCGCCGACCGCCACGACGCTTCCGGCCATGACTCCGAACTGGTCGAAACAGCCGCGTCCCCCCAGATCGAGGATCGGCTCCGGCGAGACCTCGAGCACGCTCTGTGGATCGTTGCGGTCGAGGTCCACGAAGCCACTGTAGCTCAGGCACGAGCCATCCGCTGCGCGTTGTGGTCGGCAACTGAAGTAGACCCGCAGGCGGTCGGGCAGCAGCAGCGTCGTCGGTACCTGCGCGAACTCGTGCATCCAGGGCAGCCGGCCGGCAGGTCGAAAAAGTATTCCCAGCTTGCGCCACTGCAACATTCCGCGGCACCTTCCCTAGGGCTTGACGAAGTAGGCGTTGGGATACATCGAGAAGGCAAACTTCTGCATTTTCGGCACCGACTGGCCGTTCTCGGCGAAATAGCGCTCGATGGCCTGGCCTTCGCCCTCCCAGGGTGGCGAAGCGTAGGCGTTGAAGGCGACGACGCCGCCGCTGAGGACCAGCGGATAGAGATGCCGCAGGCCGGCGAGTGTCGGCTCGAAGAGATTGACATCGAAGTAGAGGAGACTCAGGCGGGTGCCCAGCGCGTTGCGGGCGAACTCCTCGACCGTGCAGCAGATGTCGCCCTTGATCAGCTTGCAGCGCTCGACCCCGCGCAGGAAATTGTCGTTGTTGTGCAGCGCGACCATCCGCTGCAGGTATTCCTCGCCCGGCCTCATGCTGCCGATCAGGCGGTTGACCCAGGGACGGCAGGCACCATCCTGCGGTGCGAAGCCTTCGTAGCCGGCACAGCTTTCGAAGCCATAGACCTTGCGCCCGCGATCACCCGGATTGAAGGTTTCGAGGAGCTTGCTCCAGGTGAAGAAGCCGGCACCGAGGTATACCCCGAGTTCGGCGATCGATCCGGGCATCTCCACGATCAGCCTGAACAGCTCGTAGTGTGCGAGCAGGCGCGCCATTTCCCGCCTGCGGACGAAGGCGGGCGCATGCAGCAGGACGTCCTTGAGACTCAGGTTGGCCAGGTTGACACATGCTTCGAGCTCCTGCCAGTGTTCGCGCTCGTAGGCCTCGTAACGCGCACGGCTGCCTTCGTCGATCTCGGGGCGGGCGTTCGTCTCCGCTGCCACTCACTTTCCCTCCAGGTCGCGCGCCGCTGCCTGGCGGACGGCTTCGTCCAGCCAGCGGTGCAGGCTCTTGCCACTGTTCGCGCTGGCGGCCTGCGCCATCGCCTTGGCTTCCGGAGTGACGCCTTCCAGCAGTCCGTAGTAGCGCGTGCGATGGCTTCCGCCGCGGACACCCGGGATCTCGAAGTCGAGGTCGGCGAAGGGTTCGCCCTCCCCGACACGATACTCGATGACATAGAAGACGCCGCCGATGATCCATTCCAGCTTTACTTCCCGGCACGAGACCGGCAGGTGCCGCAATGGCAGCTCGTAGCGGTAGAGCGGATTCGAGTTCATCAGCACGCGACCGAATTCGGTGTTGCGCAGCCAGACCGGCATGCTCTCGTCGCCGACCACGACCTTCCCACCGACCTTGCTCACCCGGTTGATCTCGCTGAAGAAGGCCCCGATGTCGGAGAAGGTGTTCAGGCCGCCAAAATGGAAGACCGCGTCGAAAACGCCATCGGCAAAGGGCAGATTGCAGGCGTTGCCGACATGGAACTCGGTCGGAACCGGCTTCGCCGCCAGCTTCGGAAAGCTGTGGCGCAGGATGGCGAGCGACAGATCCTGCAGGTAGAGACGGCCTTCGCTTCCCAGACGGTCGGCGATCAGGAGCGAATCGCGCCCGGAGCCCGCCCCCAGTTCGAGAACCCGGTGTGTCGGCTGCAGGCCAAGCCGGTCGACCAGGCGGCTGCGCACCTTGTTCTCGTCTTCGCCAAAGGTATCGAAGGTCAGATGCAGGTTCTCGTCATAGACATCGGCATTGGCGTCGTACCAGAGCTTCGCCTCGAGGTCGCTGGCAGCGAGCTGGCGGGGAAAGACGAGATCGGGGATCCCGTCGGCAATCGGGAACTCCGCGCCGCAGCGGCATGCCAGCGTCCCGGCGACCACCGCTTCACCCAGCTGCTGCACGACTCGCAACTGCATCCCTTGTTTGCAGGCAGGGCACACATACACCTCAGCTTCGCCAGACCTCATTTGCTTATCCCTCTCCGGCTGGTTCAGCGCCCAGCTTGATGAACATCGCCTTGCCGCAGACGAACGCCCGTTCAATCCGCTGGCTGCAGGCTTCGAGCAGCTCGTTACCGACACGCCGCGGGCCGTCCCCATGCGCCCACTGGTAGTCGTCGAGGATCAGCCAGCCGCCCGGCAGCAGGCGGCTGACCCAGAGTTCACAGTCCTGTTTGACGGCAGCGTGATCATGGTTGCCGTCGACGTGCAGAATGGCGATCCGGCGCGAGAATGGCACAACGACCGATTCGCGCGTCGCGATTGGCAACCCGTCCGAGTAGACGGCGAACGCCTGCACGGACGGCATGCGCAGATGCGCGTGATCATTGCCGGACCATGGTGCCAGGTTGACGAAGAAGGCTTCGGCAAGGAGCTCATAGTCCCACTCGTCGACCAGCCGGCCGATGTTCGCCGGCGAGTCATGATGGATGGCGTGCACTGCCTGCCACGGATCGACGGTCAGCAGCGATCCGATATGGTAGCGCCGGGCGAGGTACAGCAGGACCAGTGCCGTCCGCCCCATCAGTGCACCGATCTCGACCAGATCGCCGGCTGGAGCACTGGCGGCAATGGCGATCATTGCCGCCAGCTTTTCGTCGCTCGACTCACCGTAGACCAACGCCGCCTGCCGCAGCAGCCCGGCGACTTCGATCTCCGGCAGGACCTCGGCGCCGGCGGCGCAGCTCGACATCCAGGATCGCAGCGAGCGCGCTTGCGCCATCAGTTCGCCGTGCTGTTTGACCTGCCGGCGAATCGGCGAATCCCCCAGCAGCTCGACTGTCAGCCCGTGCGCGGGAAGCCAGGTCTGCAGATGGCTATAGACACTGGCCACCGGGCAGAAGATGCGGCTAATTGCGTGCTTCCGGATGAGGGCGAGAAA
>JFAX01000021.1:4621-52997 GCA_000585015.1 Candidatus Accumulibacter adjunctus
GACAGATATCCACCTGCTGGTGCAACTCGAGATAGGTCCGCATGTCGCTGCGCGGCTGCAAGAGCAGGCGCTCGCGGGCGATGCCGTTGGCGGCGAACTCGCCGGCCAGTTGCTCGGCGCGTCCATCCGGGCGCATCGCGGCGAGCAGCATCCGCGACCCCGGCAGCGCGCGCAGCAGCTCGCACCACAGGGCAACGACCGCCGGACTGATCTTCGTCGGTCGATTGAAGCTGCCGAAGGTGAGGTGGCCGCAGGTGAGCGCCGGCAGCGGACCGACGGCTGGTGCATCGGCGAACGGCAGAAAGGGCGCGCTCGCCGGCAGGCGGACGATCGCTTCGGTGAACTGCTCGTCGAACTCGCCGACCGGCAGAAAGAACCGGTCAGCGAGGAAATAGTCGACCGACTGCAGGCCGGTGGTTCCGGGGTAGCCAATCCAGCTCGCCTGTATCGGTGCCGGCTTGTGGGCGAAGGTGGGCAGGCGGTGATGTGCGGTGTGCCCGCTAAGGTCGATCAGGATGTCGATGCCGTCGGCACGGATCCGCCGCGCCAGGTCGGCGTCACTCAGGTCGGCCACCGCTTGCCAGTAGGCGAAGTGCCGGCGCAGGCGCTGCGTGACATGGTCCTCCTGCGCATGGTTGTAGTAGGCATGCAGCGCCAGGCCGGGGTAGCCGGACAGCTCGACGAGAACCGGCTCGATGAAGCTGGCGACGGCGTGGTTGCGGAAATCGGCGGAGACCAGACCGACGTGCAGGCGGCGGTCGGGATCACGCCGGTTGTCGTACGGCTGGCGGCTGTCGCGCAGCGGTGTCTCGACCATTTCGCCGAAGTGTCGGTGCGCAGCGAACAGTGCTGCGGCGTCGATCGCCTGATGGTGACTGAGCGTATAGAGGAGGTTGCTGTGCGCCAGGAGCGAATCGGGTTTGAGTTGGATCGCCTGCCGCAGCGCGGCATCGGCTTCGGTGTAGCGTCCGAGTGCGGTGAGGACAACGCCCAGATTGAGGTGTGCGTTTGCGAGATCGGGTGCGAGGGCAATTGCCGAGCGATAACTTGTTTCGGCTTCGTCGAGTCGATCTGCCTGGTTGAGGACGTTGCCCAGGTTGTAATGCGCTGCGGCGAAGTCCGGGCGGCAGGCAATCGCTCGCCGCAGGCTTGCTTCGGCGTCGTCGAGCCGATTCCGTGCGCGCCAGGATGCCGCGAGGACGACCATCGCCTCGGCGAAGTCGGGCTGGCAGGCGATCGCCGATTGCCAGGCGCTTTCCGCCTCCTCCGTTCGCTTCTGCTCCTCCAGGTTGTTGCCGAGATTGTAGTGGGCGGCGGCGAGATCCGGCTTGTCCAGCAGTGCTTGCCGCAATGCCGCCTCACCCTCGCCAAGCCGCCCCTGAACGGTCAGGGCTTCGCCGAGGTTGCTGCAGGCCTCGGCGTAATTCGGCCGTAGCGCCAGCGCGCGTCGATAGCAGGTTGCCGCCTCGTGCAGACGGCCCTGCGCCTTGAGGTTGCGGCCGAGGTTGTTGTGCCCTTCGGCAAGATCCGGCTGCAGCGCCAGGGCCCGCTGGTACGCACCCTCGGCATCCCGCAGGCGGTCGAGCTCCATCAAGGCATTGCCGAGGTTGCAATGGGCCAGCGCGAAGTCGGCACGCAGTTCCGTTGCCCGCCGGTAGCTGATCACCGCATCTTCGTGTCGCCGCTGCGCCAGGAGGGTATTGCCGAGGTTGTAGTGGGCTTCGGCGAAGTCGTCCCGGGCAGCGATTGCGCGCCGCTGGCAGCCTTCGGCTTCCGCCAGTTCACCAAGATCGGCAAGAACCAGCCCGAGGTTGCTGAGGACCTGTGCGTCCTCTGGCAGCAGAGCGGCCGCGCGCCGCATCACCGTCAGTGCCTCCGCATCGCGGCCCTGCGTCTTCAGCAAGGCGCCGAGGATTTTCCAGCCGAGACCAGCCTGCGCATGCTCCTCCGTCAGGCGGCGTGCGGCCACTTCAGCCGCGGCATATTCGCCGCGCTGGTAGAGATCGATCGCCGCAGCGACGGCTGGGGCTCGCGACCCATCCAACGCCTCCGTTCGGTCAGGGCGCTGCGTGGCAGCGCGCGCAGTGCTCGTTCCGCCGGGCGCGCGCGATGCGCACTGCCGCTTGCCGCGGGCGACCGGAGCGGGCGCCAGTTGCAGTCGAAGCTGCTCGACTTCGCTGCCGTCCAGTCCATGCTGCTCAGCGAGCGCAAGGACCGCGCGTGCCTCGGCTATCCGCCCGCTGCAGCGCAGCGTGTCGATGTAACTCAGCCAGTGCTGGCGCGACTGCGGGTCTGCTGTCAGCGCAGCGATCAAGTGTGGCAGCGCCGCCGCTGGCTGCGCACATTCGACCAGCAGCGCGCCGAGTCCATGGTTGGCGGCTGCATGGTCCGGTCGTGCCTGCAGGATGGCACGATAGAGTTCTTCGGCTTCACGCACCCGTTTCGCCTGCTGACACTGACGCGCCTTCGCCAGCGCCTGCGACAGCGTCTCGTCGAGGCCGATGGCCGGCGGCGCTGCGCCAGCCAGTTCAGCTGGCAGGTCGTTCATCCCCGCCAGCCGCCGTCCGCCCGGCGAAGGAAACCGCGGTGAGGGCGACGCCGGCCTGCTCCAGATGTTGCCTGAGGACGGTCGATCCATCGCGCAGGAGAGCGATCGCCTCCGGTTTCGCGGCGGTGACGGCGATGCTGAGCCGCTCCCCGACGAGCGACAGGCGGGCATCGACCTCGCCCAACAGCGGCAGGTGCAGCAGCAGTCGCGTCTGCCAGCGGGCATCCTCGTCGCCATCAGCGGCTGTCGAGCGCTCGGGTGGGCTCTCGATCTCCCAGTGGATGTCCTGCCCGGGCCAGATCTGACCCTGCCACGAATAGACCTGGGTGGCGAACGCTTCGAGCTGCTGCTGCACGATCGCCTGCACCTGTGGTGCGACTGGCGACGGCGACGGCGTCGAGGACTGGCCGAGCGGCGCAGCGTTGCCGGCCTCGCGCGCCTGCCCGGGCGACAGGGGCGGCAGGGCGCCGCTGGCGGTGCGCACGGCATGGTCTTCGGCCACCGCGACCGGCTCGCTGGCTGCCGCTTCGGGTGGCAACCGACTGAGCCGGCCCTGCGGTTCGGCAAGCAGCTGTGCCTTCGCATGGCGCCCGTCGACCCATTGTGCCTGGTGTGCCTCGTAGAACATCCCGCTGCGGCTGATCGCCTGTTGCAGCAGCGGCAGCAAGTCTTGGCCCTGGCGCGGCGGACTGGGAGCAAGCGGTTGGTTCTCGTTCAGCGGCAGGGCCTGCGAACCGTTCCGGCCGGAGCGGCTGCCGTCGACCAGCAGGCTGCCGATCAACTGCGCGGTGCGACTGAGCGTGGTCGCCGCCGATTCGCCATCGGCTGCCGCCGCCTTGCTGCCGGCGACGACCGCCAGCGTCAGCTTGCCATCGGTATCGGCCACCTCGAGTTCGATCGCGTCGCCGGTCTGGGCGGCAAAGGGCAGCGCGAGCGTCACGCTGCGCTGGTTGATCACGGCGCGGTAGCTGCCGTTCGGCAGCAGGGCCTGAATCTCGGCCAGCAGTCTCTGGCCGACGACCAGCCCGGTGAGCCGATCGGCAATCTCCTGCGCCGGCGGCGTCGGCCGCAGCGCCAAGTCGGCTGCGGGTTGCAGCCGGTTGGGGAAATCAGTACGAATCATCGCCGCCGGGAGTCAGGGTGCGGAGTGGGCAGGGCCGTTCATCACGCCTGCCGGTTGGCGGAGCACGACGCGCAGTTCGGCCTGCCGGCAGGCAACCAGAGCGCGGATGCCGGTGTCGCATCGCTGGCAGCTTTCGATCAGTGTCCGGGCGTCGTCCGCGGCAGCTGCCGGTACCTCGGCGGCGAGGTCGGCGGGCAGGGCCTCGATCAGCTTCCGCCGCTGCGCCTCATGCTGCAGCAGCGATTCCCAGTCGCTGTTGCGGGCGTTTTCCAGCATCACCAGCGAGAGTGCGGACAGTTGCTCCAAGGCTCCCAAGGCGGGGTTCATGCCACCGACTGCTGCAGACGATCGGGCGAGATCTCACGCCACGCACTGTGAATCTCCTCGAGCAGGCTGGCGACTTCTTCCAGCGCCGCCGGGTCATTGTCGAGGTTGGCGCGCAGCAGCCGCAGGACCAGGTAGTCGTACAGGGCGTCCAGTCGCTCGGCGATCTCACCCCCCTTTTCCAGGTCGAGGCTCAGCTTGAGGCCATTGCCGATGATGTCGATGGCTTTCGAGATGGCCTCGCCCTTGGTGGCAATCCGCTGCTGTTGCATCGCGGCGCGCGCGTTGCCGATCGCTGCCTGGGCACCGGCGAAAAGCAGCAGGATCAGACGGTATGGATCAGCGACCTCGACGGCGGCATCCACACCGACCTTGCGGTAGGCGGAAATCGCATTGCGGGCATTGGCAAACATTCAGGATCCCTGGTTGTAGGTGGGCAGGTTGGCNNNNTGCTGCTGCAGGAAGCTGCTGGTCTTGGTCATCCCGGCCATCAGCGTATCGAGTGCGGTGAACTGCTTGCGGTAGCGGGCCTCGATCTGCGTCAGACGGGCGGAGATGATGTCGGACTGCTGCCCGAGACCCTTGATCGAAGTGCTCAGTCCCTCGCTGCGCGCGGCGATCAGGCCACCGCTGCCGGTCAGCCCTTCGGTGGCCGTGCGAAACGCCTTGCCATAGGCAGCGACGAGGTTGGCAACGCCGGCCAGGTCGTCGCTGATCGCCTTGCCCAACTTCGTTGCGTCGACGTTCAACTTGCCGTCCTTCTGCAGCGTGACGCCGATATCGGTCAGCCGTTGCAGGCTGGCGCCCGTCAGTTCGCTCGGCACCTTGCCAAGCGCCGTGCGGACGCTCTCCTGCGCCGTGCGCAGCGTGCCGTCGCCATTCAGCGCGCCAGCTCTCCTGGTCGCTGCGTCGTAGCTGCCGAGGCTGCTGGCAGTGGTGTGGAATTCGTTGAAGGCCTTGACCAGCGCGTTGACGCCGCTGTTGAGACTGGCCGTGTCGCGGCTGATCGTCAGCGTCGTGCTGACGGAGGTCGCCGGCGGTTCGGGACCCTTGAGCAGGTTGAGCGTCACGCCGTCGAGGGCGGTCGTCACGTTGTTGCTGCTGGCCTCGACGGCGATGCCGTTGAGCTTGAAGGCCGAACCCTGGGCGGCCTGCGTCTGGGCGAAAGCATCGCTGGCCGGTACCGGCACCGCATTCGGGTCGTAGGCCAGGCCGGCAAGCCCGGCCAACGTGATGATCTGGTTGCTGCCCGCGGCATCGCTGGTCAGCACCAGTTGCTTGCCGGCCGTGCCGTTGATGACGACCGCCGCGACGCCGGCACTGGCGGAATTGATTGCGTCGCGGACATTCTCCGGTGTGGCGCCATCGGCGATCGTGATTGCCGTGCTCTTGTGTGGGCTGCTGCCGCCGGCACTGTCAAGCGATATCGTCAGTGTGCCACCGGTTGGCAGCGTCGTGCCGGCGCCGGAGAACGGGCTGGCGGCGCCGGTTGCGCTGGCGATGACGTGCTGGCTGGCAATGCGTGTCACCTCGATGCGGTAGGTGCCGGCGACGGCGCTGGAGGACGCGCTGGCGGAAGCGATCGTCGTGTCGCTGAGCGCCGTGCGGAGAAGCGAGAACTTCTGCAACGGTGTCGAGCCGCTTGCCGGGACGAGGTTGCCGGCCGCCGTCTGCAGCGCCGAGACGGCGCTCTGCAGTGATCCGAGGGCCGAGATCTTGGCCTGGAATCCCGCTTCCTTTTTCGCCAACGCGGTCAGCGGGCGCTGCTCGAGCGCCATCAGTTGGCTGACGATGGTGTTGACGTCGAGATTCGAGCCCAGGCCCGGTGATGAAATCGCCATCGGCTTCTCCCGTGCTACTCAATTGCCGCCCGAACCGCGTTCAGGCCGATTGCTTGACGAAAAGCCCCTTGATGCTGTCGAGCGTCCTGGCGATGGCGATCATTTCGTCCGACGGCATCTGCCGAATCACTTCCTTGGTGTTGCGGTCGATGATCTTCACCACCAGTTGTCCGGTGTCATCGTTGACGCTGAACTCGATGTCGCTGTTGATCGGCTGCACGAACTCGCGCACGCTCTCGGTCGCCGCCTCGAGTCGTTCGCGGGCACCGGGTTGCAGCTTCTCCGTCGGCGACTGTTCGCTCTCGGCTGCGGCAGCCCCTCCCGCGCCGATCCGCCTCGCTTCGCGCTCCGCCGGGTTGAGCATCAGCTGTGCATGGGTGGGCAGCGAAGTGCCGGTAGGCTGGATGTTCATCTTTCACTCCTTCGGCAAGTGCTTTCGGGGGCGTCTTCGTGTTGCCACGTCCACGCCCCCGATCTTACCTCCAATTGACGGCGGATGCTTAGCCGCGCAGCAGTGAGAGCACGTTCTGCGGCAGGGCATTCGCCTGTGCCAGCATCGCCGTGCCGGCCTGCTGCAGGATCTGCGCCCGCGACAGGTTGGCGGTCTCGGTCGCGAAGTCGGCGTCGAGAATCCGGCTGCGCGAGGCCGAGAGGTTCTCGGACGTTGCCGCGAGGTTGCTGACGACGCTGCTGAAGCGGTTCTGTACCGCACCCAGGTTCGCGCGGCTCGAGTTGATGTTGGCCAGTGCCGAGTCGATCGTCGAGATCGCGTTCTGCGCACCGCTGGCGGTACGCAGGTCAACGCTCGCGACACCGGCGCCGAAGGTCGCCGTCGCCGCCGTGTAGCCGGCTGTCAGGTTGGTCGACGCGATGTTGGCGCCACCGAGATTGATGCCGGCGCTGCTCGTCGACGACAGCTTGATGCCGCCGTAGGTGTTGGTGACCGAACCCGTGGCGAAGCCGAAGTTGCTCGTATCCGCCGCACCTGCCGCCTGGACGGTGATCGTCCGACCATCGGCAGCCGCCATGCTGACCTTCATGCTGCTGCTGTCGAAGGTGGCGGTGACCCCGGTCTGGTTCGACACGGCATTGATCGCGGCGACGATGTTGTTGCCCTGCGCCGTGAAGTCGGCCGACGTGCCGGCTGCGATCGCACCGAGCTTGACGCCGTTGATCTTGATGTAGTCCGTCCCATCGCCAGCGACTGCGGCGTTGGCAGTGATCGCAGCGCCGGACACGGTGCTGGCCGTCGCGACCGCGGAGACACCGGTCTGTCCGGTGACGGTATTGAAGGCTGCGGCCTTGGCGATCGCACTGTCGGAACCGACCTTGGTCGTGCCGGCGGTCAGGCCTGTTTCGGTGGCAGTCGCGGTACCCGAGAGTTCCACCTTGATGTCGTGACCATCGATCGCAGCGAGCGTGAGGACGCCGGCGCTGGCCGTTGCGACGACGCCGGTCGTTCCCGTCTGGCCGTTGATTGCCGTCGCCACGGCGGCGGCCTGCGCGGTGGCATCCGCGCCGGCGGTGACGGAACCGACCGAGACACCGTTGATCTTGAGGTCGCCGTCGGCCAGTGCGCCGGTGGCCGTGACCAGGCTGGCCGTGTAGCTCACCGAGCTCGAGACGCCGTCGGTCAGCGACGGGCCGACGCCGTAGCCGTTGACCGTGATGCCGCCGGTCGAGATGGCGCCGTTGCTGACCGTTGCCGAGAGCGAGGTGACAAAGGACGAATTGGTGCCGACGCCCAGCGAATCGGCCTTGGCGCTGGCGATGGTGTTGATCGAGATCTGCTCGCCGGTATTGGCGCCGATCTGGAAGGACTGCGAGTTGAAGGTTCCGTCGAGCAGCTTGACGCCGTTGAATGCGGTCTGGCTGGCGACCGTGTTGATCTGCTGCACGAGTTGGTCGACCTCCTGCTGCAGCGCCGCCCGGTCGGTCGCGGTGTTGGTCGCGTTGGAGGCCTGCACGGCCAGCTCACGCATCCGTTGCAGCGATTCGGTGACGCTCTGCAGGCCGCCTTCGGCCGTCTGCGCCAGCGAGATGCCGTCGTTGGCGTTGCGCGAGGCCTGGTTGAGGCCGTTGATCTGCGAGGTCATGCGTGCCGAGATGGCGAGGCCGGCGGCATCGTCNTTGGCGCTGTTGATGCGCAGGCCCGACGACAGGCGCTGCAGCGAGGTGGCCAGCGAGTTCTGCGAGCTGTTGAGGCTGCGTTGCGAGTTGAGCGACGCGACGTTGGTATTGATGATTTGCGGCATTTTCCTTCTCCTGTCGAGATCAGATTGACTTCGGTTGCCGGTGACCTCTACGTCTTCCGGCTCATCCCCGGTAGCGGGTTTTGCCCGCTGACATTTCCTGTAACGACCTGCTGCGAAGGAACTTTAGGTTTTTTCCAGCGGCCGACCGTATGAGTTTCCCATCGGCGAGACGTGCAGGAACTTGAGGGCGTTGGACCATCTGGCGAGAGGATTGCCCACGGCGGCGGCGTCGCCACGCGGTCTGGCGATGCCGATCGGGGTTGCAGCAGGCAGCCGCGGGTGGCTTCTCTCGCGGGCCGGCCACGGCTGCGCAGGAGACGCTGCCGGCGTGCCGCGGCTTGCCCGCGGCACGCCGGCGCTGCGGCGCAGATCAGGCGATCAGCGCGAAGTCGGCGTGGCTGAGTTGCGGGTGGGCGTCGACGCCGACCAGCGCGATGGCGACCGCGGCGGCGCTGCCGCTGCCGTCGGCGTCGTAGTAGAGATCCCCGGTCGTCGTGTTGTAGATGATCCGGTCGTCGGCGTCATGCGCCCGCGTCACGCCGGCGCCCGACCAGAACTGGTTGGCGCCCAGGCTGCCCGGAAGCGTGCCCAGGGAACGGAACACGGCCAGACTCAACTCGATGGTGTCGCTGTTCGGCGTGAAGTCGGTCAGCAGATCGCGGTTGCTGGTCGCGCTGGGTGCCTGGTCGAGGACGAAGCGGTCTGCGCCGGCGCCGCCGGTCAGGCTGTCGTTGCCGGCGCCGCCGAGCAGCCGGTCGCTGCCGCCACCGCCGATCAGCCGGTCGGCGCCGCCGCCACCGCTGATCGTGTCGGCGTGGGCGGTTCCGGTGAGGGCGTTGGCGCCGGCGTTGCCGACGATCGACAGCGCGTTGCCGACCAGCGCAGCGTCGACGTTCAGCGCGACGGTGCCGCTGCTGGTTGCGACCTCGCCGAGTCCGCTGCCGATCACCACGCGCTCGATGCCGCTGTCGCCGGCGAAGAGCGTCAGCGTGCTGGCGGCGGTCGCCGCGAAACGGATTTCGTCAATGCCGCTCGAGCCGCTGTCGGCGATCTCGGCCGCCGGATGATCGCTCGCCGCGGCGATCAGATAGAGGTCCGAGCCCTCGCCGCCGTCGAGCACGTCGATACCCGCCTTGCCGTCGAGCAGGTTGTTGCCGCCGTTGCCGCGCAGCGTGTTGGCGAGGGCGTTGCCGGTGGCGCCGAGGTTGCCGCTGCCGTCGAGCACGAGGTTCTCGACGAAGTTGCCGAGGCTCCAGCTGACGCTGCTGCGTACGGTGTCGCTGCCGCCGCTGTCGACCGGGCTGCTGGCAGTCGCGGCTTCGAAGACCTTGTCGGCGAGGTTGTCGACGACGTAGGTGTCGTCACCGGCACCGCCGTACATGCTGTCGGCACCGAGACCACCGTCCAGGAGATTGGCGCCGCCGTTGCCAGTCAGGACGTTGTTCAGCGCGTTGCCGGTGCCGACGAGGTCAGCGGAACCGAGCAACCTGAGGTTTTCGAGGTTGGCTCCCAGCGTCCAGGAGGAACTCGTTTCGATGGTGTCGATCTCGCTCGCCAGGGTGGACGTCTCGATGACCGAATCGCTCGCATCGGCGACGTAGACGTCGTTGCCTGCGCCGCCGATCAGGGTGTCGCTGCCGCCGGCGCCGATCAGCCGGTCGGCGCCGCCGCCACCGCTGATCGTGTCGGCGTAGGCGGTGCCGGTGAGGACGTTGGCGCCGGCGTTGCCGACGATCGACAGCGCGTTGCCGACGAGCGCGGCGTCGATGTTCAGCGCGCCCGTGCCGCTGCTGTTCGCGACTTCGCCGAGCCCGCTGCCGATGACCACGCACTCGATGCCGACGTCGCCAGCAAAGAGCGTCAGCGTGCTGGCGGCGGTCGCCGCGAAACGGATTTCGTCAATGCCGCCCGTTCCGTTGTCGGCGATCTCGGCCGCCGGATGGTCGCTCGCCAGGCCGATCAGGTAGATGTCGGAACCTTCGCCGCCGTCGAGAACGTCGATACCTGCCTTGCCGTCGAGCAGGTTGTTGCCGGCGTTGCCGCGCAGCGTGTTGGCGAGTGCGTTGCCGGTGGCGCCGAGGTTGCCGTTGCCGCCGAGCAGAAGGTTCTCGACGAAGTTGCCGAGNNTCCAGCTGACGCTGCTCTCGACCGTGTCGGTGCCGCCGGCGTCGACCCGGCTGCTGGCGCTCGCCGTTTCGTAAACCACGTCGGCGGCGCTATCGACGACGTAGCTATCGTTGCCTGCGCCACCGAACATCGTGTCGGCGCCAGCGCCGCCGTCGAGGCGGTTGGCGCCGCTGTTGCCGGTCAGCACGTTGTTCAACGAGTTGCCGCCGGCGACCAGGTCGGCGCTGCCGAGGAGCGAGAGATTCTCGAGGTTGGCGGCGAGCGTCCAGTTGACGCTGCTGACGACCGTGTCGATCTCGCTCGCCAGCGTCGAGGTCTCGATGATCGTGTCGGCGGCTTGATCGACGACGTAGGTGTCGCCACCGCTGCCGCCGGTCAGCGTGTCGACGCCGGCGCCGCCGTCAAGACGGTTGGCGAGGGCGTTGCCGGTCAGCACGTTGGCCAGATCGTTGCCGCTCAGGTTGTTGGCGGCACTGCCAACGACAGTCGCGTTCTCGATATTGGCAGCGAGGACGAAAGTGGCGCCGTTGGTATTGATCGCCACGCGGACGCTGTCGGTACCCGCGTTGGCTGCCTCGCTCAGGACGTCGCCGATGTGGTCGACGACATAGAGGTCGTCGCCATCGCCGCCGACGAGCTGGTCGGCGCCCCCCTGGCCGTCGAGCGTGTCGTTGCCGGCGGCGCCCTCGATCCTGTTGCTCTGGGCGTTGCCGCTGAGCAGGTTGGCGGCGCCGTTGCCAACCACGCTGAACGGTCCGTTGCCGCGCAGCTCGACGTTCTCGAAGTGCGCCAGGGCGCCAGTCAGGCTGATGCTTTGCGGCGCCGAGCTGGCGTAGACGATGCGCAGCGTGTCGCTGCCTTCGCCAGCGCCCTCGCTGACGTTGGTCAGTTCCGCCGCGGCGTCGAGGACATAGGTGTCGTCGCCGAGGCCACCGGCGAAGGTGTCGATTCCGGCAGCGCCATCCAGGAAGTTGTTCCCGCTGTTGCCGCTCAGGCGGTTGGCCAGGATGTTGCCGCTGGCGTTGAGGTTCGCCTCGCCGGTCAGCACGAGCTCTTCGAGGTTGTTGCCAAGCACGAAGTTCACAGACGAGAAGACCCGGTCGGTGCCGCCGGTTGCGCTGCTTTCGCTGACGACGTCGCCGAGGTCGTCGACCACGTAGCTGTCGTTGCCGGCGCCGCCATGCATCCAGTCGGCGCCGGCTCCGCCATCGAGGAGGTCGTTGCCGGCATCGCCGACGAGGCTGTCGGCGCCGCCCAGTCCGTAGAGCTCGTCGTTGCCGGGCGTTCCGGTGAGCTGGTTGCCGGCGCCGTCGCCGGTCAGCGTCCTGCCGGCGAAAGTCGCGGCCTGCAGTGTGTAGCTGCCGGTGCCGCCACGCGCATCACGGGCGAGCAGGTAGTAGGTGCCACTGCTGCTGACGGCATGGATGATCTGCGCGTCCCTGGTGCCAGCGGTGGCGTTGTCGTTGCTGGCGATTGCTGATGGCAGGCTGGTGGTCGTTGCCGGACCATGCAGCGACAGGTGCGCGTCCACCGCCGACCCCGGCGCCCGTAGATCAAAGACGTAGGTCGTCCCGGCGCTGAGGTTGACGGCAAACAGGTCGCTGTCGGCGGAACGCTCGATCCAGCCGGTCAGCGGGCTGCCGCCGACGGTCAGGGCGCCGGCGGTCGCCGGCGTGGCGCCATGGTCGTCGCTGTTCGCCGCGTCGTCGTTGAGGATGGTGCCGCTGGCGCTGGCTGTCCTGAGGCCGAGGCCGGACGACGGGTTCGACAGGCTCACAACGAAGCTCTCGTTCGCCTCGATCACGCGGTCTCCCTGCACCGTGACCGAGATCGTCTTTTCGGTTTCGCCGATCGCGAAAGTGATGCTGCCAGACGTCGGGCCGGCGAAATCGGTTGCCGCATCGGCCGGCGAGGTGCCCCCACCCTGCAGGTTCCAGCTCAGGGTCTGCTCCGACGAGCTGGCGGTGTTCAGCTTCACCTTGTAGGTGAACACCGTCGCGCCGCTGTGGCCTTCGAGCTGCTGGGCGATGTCGGCACTGATCGATACGAGCGAGCGCAGCGAGCCGCCGCCGAGGAGTTCGCTGACCGACTTGCTGCCGTCGGCAAAGACGAAGATCTCCATCTCGCGGACGGTATCGGAGCCGCTGACGGTGCTGTAGAAGTTGAAGCCGACGTTTTCGGAATAGGTATAGGTGTAGCTGCCGTAGGCGCCGGAGAAAATGACGCTGTCGAGGCCGTCGCCGCCGTCGAGCAGGTCGTCGCCGAGGCTGGCGATGAGCACGTCGTCACCGTCGCCGCCGAACAGGCTGTCGTTGCCGGCGCCGCCGTCGAGCCGGTTGGCCAGCGCATTGCCGGTGATCTGATCGGCCGCCGAACCGCCGACCGCATTCTCGATGTAGCACGAGTAGGCGATGGCGATGTTGTTCGTCATGCTGTTGCCGGACGAGAACGAGCCCGGCGCCAGGTTGATCGTGCAGTTCGTGTCCCAGCCGCCGAGGTTGAGCGTATCGACGCCAGCGGCGTCGTAGATGGTCAGGATCGGATTGGCGTTGAGCGTGAAGTCGAAGATCGCCGCCATCGAGCCGCTGACGTTGCTGCCGAAGCCATAGACCGTGTCGCCGGTGCGAGTGGTCGTGTCGGCGCCGTAGGTCGTCTGGATGGCAAGGACGTCGTTGAGCATCGGCGTCTGCGGTGAGTAGGTGCGGCCATCGCGACCGACCCAGTCCGCCCAGGCGATCTGGCTGCTGCTGCCACGGCCGGTGTTGGGGCCGAAGTACGACATCACCGAGTAGACCTGGCTGTCCTGGAACGACGATGGCGTCCAGTTGCCCGTACCGTTGTACTCGCCCATGTGGTCGAGGCCGAGCGCGTGTCCGAGTTCGTGCACGTAGACCTGGAACGAGTACTGGCCGACCTGCGGCGACATCAGATCGGCATAGGCGCGGTTGAACCAGACGCTGCCGATCGACGGATAGTAGGCGTGGGCATAGCTGACGCCGGTGCTCGAGGTGCCGATCTCGATGTTCGAGCTGCCTGAGCTGGTGCGGACGAGGGTGGGCGCGATCAGATCGTCCCAAGTCTGCAAGGCCCGCTCGGCGGCTGCCTGCTGTGGCGCATTGAGGCCGACGAAACCGGGTAGCTCATTGTTGCCGCCGTACATGCCGGAGGCTGCCGTCGGGAAGGCGTAGGTGATGGTCGACCCGTTCCAACGGTATCCCGAAATCAACTGGTCCAGGATCTGCTGCTGGGTCCACGATGCGAGTGCCATATAGACTCCTTCTGCCGCGTGGACGCAAAGCTGGAGGAGGCACTCGATCAGCGCATGGGGCGCGCGCCTTTCGGGCAACCCGGCCACCCTTCCGAGCCGATGAGGCAACTCGGGGTAGGGTCCGTGGCTTTGCGTCCGGAGGTTTCCCTCCGTTTGCCATTGACAGGATGCATGGACCGACCACAATGGCCGGACTCGCACCCACCGAAAAACGCGCTCACTCTAATCCAGCGGCGGCAGAAAGTAAAGCGGAATCCGGAACGAAGCATGGCGAGTCCGTGTCGGAATTCACGTTTTCCTGACTGCGGGTGCCGGTTGCCGGCAGTCGGTGGCCAGCGCGAGCCTGGCGCGAGACCGCTGCGTGCTTTGAGCAAACCCGGCAGCTCGCTATAATGCACGGCGGCTGGGCGGGTAATCCGGGACCTCACCCGCGTGGCCGGCCAGATGGTGGTTGCCCTGTGGCTTCCCGGTGTTCGACACCCTTCCTGAATCGAGATGCGGATCCTGCTTTGCAACGATGACGGCTATTTCGCGCCAGGAATCGAACACCTGGCGCGGACACTGGCCGATGTCGCCGAGATCACCGTCGTCGCGCCCGAGCGCGACCGCAGCGGCGCCAGCAACTCGCTGACGCTCGATCGACCGCTGTCGCTGAAGCAGGCGGCGAACGGGTTCTACTACGTCAACGGGACGCCGACCGACTGTGTCCACCTCGCGGTCACCGGCATGCTCGAACAACTGCCGGACATGGTGATCTCGGGCATCAACATCGGTGCCAACATGGGTGACGACACGATCTATTCGGGCACCGTCGCCGCCGCCACCGAGGGTTTCCTGCTCGGCGTGCCGTCGCTGGCGGTTTCGCTGTGCAGCAAGGCCGGCGGTCATTTTGCGACCGCCGCCCGGGTCACGCGCGAACTGGTCCTGCTGCTGCAGCGGCAGCCGCTGCGTGCGCCGGTTCTGCTCAACGTCAATGTTCCCGACGTCAGCCATGAGGAGCTGGCGGGCATCGGCGTCACCCGTCTCGGCAAGCGCCACAAGGCGGAGCCGGTGGTGCGCACGATCTCGCCGCGCAACGAGACGGTTTTCTGGGTCGGTGCTGCCGGCGAGGCACAGGATGCCGGCGAGGGCACCGACTTTTTCGCCGTGCAGAACAAGCAGGTATCCGTGACGCCGTTGCAGATCGACCTCACCCACACGGCCCAACTGTCGCTGGTGCGCTCGTGGCTGGCGCAATGAGCGGCGCCGTTGCCGGTTTCGGAATGACCTCGCAGCGCACGCGCACGCGCATGATCGAGCGCCTGCGCGAACAGGGAATTGCCGATGAGGAGGTGCTGGCGGCGATTGCCGCCGTGCCGCGACACGTCTTCGTCGAGGAGGCGCTGGCGTCGCGTGCCTACGAGGACACGGCTCTGCCGCTGGGCTTTTCGCAGACGATTTCGCAGCCCTACGTCGTGGCGCGGATGATCGAGGCGCTGCGTGCCGGCCGTCAGCAACTCGGCAAGACGCTCGAGATCGGCGCCGGCTGCGGCTATCAGGCAGCGGTTCTGGCGCAGTTGACCGACGAGGTCTATGCGGTCGAGCGGATCGGGCCCTTGCTCGCCAAGGCGCGGGCCAACCTGCGCGCGATCGGCAAGTCCGAGGTTCGCCTCAAGCATGCCGATGGACAGCTCGGTCTGGCGGAGGCGGCGCCCTTCGACACGATCATCGTCGCGGCGGCGGCGGCCCGCGTGCCACCGCCGCTGCTGCAACAACTGGCGGAGAATGGCCGCCTCATCCTGCCGCTCGGTGCGAGTGCGCAGCAGCTCGTGCTGATCGAACGCGGCCGCGAGGGCTTGGTCGAATCCCGCCTCGACACCGTGCGCTTCGTTCCGCTCCTCTCGGGGGTCCAATGAAGGATCAGGTGCCTCTCCCAGCTCTTCCGATTCTCCTTCTGGCGGTCCTGCTGGCGGTGCCGCTCGTTCTGGCAGGCTGCGCCGGCAAGGGATCGGCGCCGGCAGAGGAGGCCGCGCGGGTGCCGGCGCGGCAGGCGGGTCCGGCGACGCCGGGAAGCAGGGATGGCTACGTCGTCAAGCGTGGCGACACGCTGTATTCGATCGCGCTGGATCACGGGCTGGACTACCGGGAACTTGCGGCGTGGAACAACATCGACAATCCGAACCGGATCCTGGTCGGGCAGGTGTTGCGCGTGCGGGCGCCAGGTGCGGCTCCTGCCGCCGAGGGCGTCGTCGTCCGGCCGATTGCCGCCGGCGCGGCGGTCGAACAGCGACCACTGACGGCGAGCGCGCCGCCGACTGGCGAACAGCGTTCGCCGGCCGCGACGGCGGACCTGTTCAAGCGGGCACCGCTGGCAGGCAAGGAGCCCTACTCGGAGCAAGCGCTGGCGCGTGCGCAGGCGCAGGCAGCCGAGCCGGTGGTGGCAGTCGCTCCCGCTGCGGCGAAGGCGGAAGCCCGGCCCGAGGGCAAGCCCGAGGTGAAGACCGAGATGAAGACCGAGGCCAAGGCGGAGGCCAGGCCGGAGGCGAAGGCTGACAACGAGGCCCGCAGCGGTGACGCTTCCGGCAATGACGAGGTCAGCTGGATGTGGCCGGCGAACGGCAAGCTGGTCGCCACCTTCAGCGAGGGCGGCAACAAGGGAATCGACATCGCTGGCAAGGCTGGCGACAGCGTCGTGGCTGCCGGCAGCGGCAAGGTCGTCTACAGCGGCAGCGGCTTGCGTGGTTATGGCAAGCTGGTGATCGTCAAGCACAACAACACCTTCCTGACGGCCTACGCGCACAACCAGAACGTGTTGGTCAAGGAGGGCCAGTCGGTGGGCAAGGGGCAGAAGATCGCCGAAATGGGCAACACCGACGCCGATCAGGTCAAGCTGCACTTCGAGATCCGGCGTCAGGGCAAGCCGGTCGACCCGCTGAAGCTCCTGCCGGGACGCTGATGATGCCCGCTCCCTACGACGCCGGGTTCGATCCTTTCGCCGACGAGATCGAGGCGGGCGAGTGGGCCGTTGGCGAACCTGATCCGGTGCCCGAGGTCGTCGATTCGCTGCCGTCGCCCGAGGCCGAACTGCTCAACGACGTGACGCAGCATTACCTCAACGAGATCGGCGCCAAGCCGCTGTTCTCGCCGGCCGAGGAGGCCACCTGGGCGCGCCGAGCGCGCGCGGGGGATTTCCTCGCGCGGCAGAAGATGATCGAACACAACCTGCGGCTGGTGGTCAACATCGCCAAGCATTACCTGAACCGTGGTTTGCCGCTGCTCGACATGATCGAGGAGGGGAATCTCGGCCTGATCCATGCCATCGAGAAGTTCGATCCCGAGCGCGGCTTTCGTTTTTCGACCTATGCGACGTGGTGGATCAGGCAGGGCATCGAGCGCGCGATCATGAACCAGTCGCGAACGATCCGCCTGCCGGTACACGTGGTCAAGGAGATCAACCTCGTCCTGCGGGCGATTCGCCATCTCGAGGTCGCCAGTGGCCGTGACATCTGCATCGACCAGGTCGCCCACCTGATCGATCGGACGGCTGACGAGGTGCGGCGGGTGATGGCGCTGAACGAGCGGATCGCTTCGCTCGATGCGCCGCTGCAGGTCGATCCCAGCCGAACGATCGGCGACGTGATTCCCGACGAGCAACTGCTCGAACCCGACGAACTGCTGCAGGCCAACGAGATCGGCGACCTGCTGGTGCGCTGGCTGGCGCAGCTGGGCGAGAAGCAGCAGGAGGTGCTGCAGCGTCGTTACGGGCTGGGCGGAATCGAGCCCTGCACGCTCGAGGAGATTGCGCTCGACATGAACCTGACGCGCGAGCGGGTGCGCCAAATCCAGATCGAGGCCATCGATCAGTTGCGGCGCATCATCCGTCGCGGCGGCGGCACCGCCGACAACCTGCTCTGACGGGCATGCGCGGCGGCCGCTTCGGCGTCTGCCCTCACGGGTTGCGCGCGGCGGCCGGCCGGTTGCCGCGGGCTGGGTAGCCGGCGGCGTCGAGCAGGGAATTCCAGCTGGCCGGGTCGAAACCGCGCAGGTGCTGGCGGCCGACGCTGACGCTGGGAAAGGCCGCTTCGCTACCGAGCAGACGGGTGAGATCGGCAAATTCCTCCTCGCTCCCGAGTATCTTCTCGGTGAACGGAATGTCACGCTGCCTGAGCAGCTCACGCGCGTCCCGGCAACCCGTTCCACAGCGCTCGGTGGCGTAGAGCACGACGGGAAACTTCTCGCTCGCCTGGCGCACGGCATAGGGGAGGGGTCGCTCCTCGCTGCTGCTGGCGCTCGTCGTGGATCGGCTGACGTTCCTCGCGCCTGGCGGCGGCGGCATGTCGGAGATGACCGTGCCGCCGGTGCTCGGGTCGACCCAGCGATAGGTGATCGTCTCGGCGCTGGCGCCGGTCAGCAGCAGCCAGAGCAGGGACAGGGCAAGGAAGAAGCGGCTGCCGCCGCGGATCGTCGGTGTGGGCATGCGGTTGCTCACTTGCTGTTCAGGCCGCGACCATCCCGCAGTGACGCAGCAGTGCGTCGACCCGCGGCTCGCGACCGCGGAAGGCGCGGAAGCTGTCGATCGCCGGCCGGCTGCCGCCAACCGAAAGGATCTCGCGCAGGAAGCGCTCGCCGGTGCTCCGGTCGAATGGGTTCTCTGCTTCTTCGAAGGCACCGTAACAGTCGGCCGAAAGGACCTCGGCCCACTTGTAGCTGTAGTAACCGGCGGCGTAGCCGCCGGCAAAGATGTGCGAGAAGCCGTTCGGGAAGCGGTGCCATGGCGGCGGCTCGAGAACGGCGACTTCGCGCCGCACTTCGGCAAGCAGCTCGAGCACGCTGCGCTCGCCGGCCGGATCGAAGTCGCTGTGCAGCAACAGGTCGAAGAGCGAGAACTCGACCTGCCGCAGCATCTGCATGCCGCTCTGGAAATTCCTTGCTGCCAGCATCTTGTCGAAGAGCGCACGCGGCAGGCTTTCGCCGCTGTCGATGTGGGCGGTCATCCCTTGCAAGACTGTCCACTCCCAGCAGTAGTTTTCCATGAACTGAGAGGGCAGCTCGACGGCGTCCCATTCGACACCGTGGATTCCCGCAACGCCCGCTTCGTCGACCTGCGTCAACAGGTGGTGCAGACCATGGCCGGTCTCGTGGAACAGGGTGCTGACTTCGTCGTGGGTGAAGATCGCCGGTCGCGGCTTTCCGTCCCTCTCGCCGACCGGACGCGAGAAGTTGCAGTTGAGGTAGGCGACCGGCTTCTGGATGGCGTCGCTGCTGCCGTCGGGCGACTGCAGGCCAATGCGGCGGCGGCCGATGGCTTCGTCCATCCAGGCGCCGCCGCGCTTCGTCTCGCGCGCGTAGAGATCGAGGTAGAACTGCCCGACGAGCTCGCCGGCCGGGCTCTCGATGCGGAAGAAGCGAACGTCCTCGTGCCAGACGGGCGCCCGGTCGGGCCGCAGGCGGACGTCGAACAGGCTCTCGATGACCGAGAACAGGCCGGCAAGAACCTTGTCCTCGGTGAAGTACTGCTTCACCTCCTGCTCGGAGAAAGCGTAGCGAGCCTGCAACAGCTTTTCCGAGACATAGGCGACATCCCAGGCCTCCATCGTCGGCAGGCCGAGTTCGCCGCTCACGAAGGCACGCAGGTCGGCGACGTCCCTTTCGGCGAAAGGCCGCGCCCTGCTCGCCAGGTCGCGCAGGAAGGCGAGGATCTGGGCGACCGACTCGGCCATCTTGGGTACCAGCGAGACCTCGGCAAAGTTGCCGTAGCCGAGCATCCGGGCCTGCTCATGACGCAGTTCGAGAATCCGCCGGATCAGCGGGGTATTGTCGAGCTCGGCCGGGCCGGACTCGGCGGCGCGTGTGGCGTAGGCACGGTACAGCGCGGCGCGCAGGCGCCGGCTGTCGGCGTACTGCATCACCGGCAGGTAGGATGGCATGTGCAGGGTGAACTTCCAGCCGCTGCTGCCGTCTCGCTCGGCGGCCTCACGCGCCGCCTGACGCACGTCGTCGGGAAGGCCGGCCAGTTCGCTGGCGTCGGTCACCAGCTCGCTGAAGGCGTTGGTCGCGTCGAGCAGGTTCTCGGAGAAGCGCGCCGCCAGCTGTGCCAGTTCTTCGCTGATTTCCTGGAAGCGCGGCTTGCTCGCCGCCGGCAGCTCGGCGCCCGCCAGGCGAAAGTCGCGCACCTCGTGCTCGACGACCCGCTGCTGCGCCGGCGACAGGGTGGCGAACTCGCTGCCTGTGGCGATCGCCCGGTATTTGGCGAAGAGTTGCAGGTTCTGGCCGACCTCGGCGTAGAAGCGCGAGACCTCAGGCAGCATCCGGTTGTAGGCGTCGCGCCAGGCCGGCACGTCGTTGACCGCGTGCACATGGCCGACGATTCCCCAGGCGCGCGCCAGCTGCTCGAAACCGTCGGCCAGCGGCGCCGCGAAATCCGACCACGTGGCGGCGACGGCAGCGGACGCGAGTCGGTCGACCAGGCTGCGGCAGCGCGCGAGCAACTCGGTGATCGCCGGCTGCACATCGTCGGGCGACAGCAGGTCGAAACGCGGCAGGCCGGAAAGATCGAGCAGCGGGTTGTCCTGCAGGCTGTTGGGCTGGTTCATGGTGTTTCCAGATGGCAAGAGGGCTCTGTCGGCGCCGGCTGCCGGTGCCGGTGCGGCTGCTGGCTATTGTACTAGGTCGCGCTGCGAGCGCCACGTGGCATGGCCGAGCGGCGCCGCGTGACTGCGGGTCTGCGCACCCCTGTCCGTGCGATGGCATGGAACTTGCTGTCGGTCGCATGTCTTCACTCAAGAGCAATGGGACATGTTTCAGAAGAGCAACAGGCCGTCCGGGGGATTCACCCTGATCGAGTTGATGATCGTCGTCGCGATCATCGGCATTCTGGCCGCCATCGCCGTGCCCCGGTTCTCCGAGTTCGTCGCGAAAGGGGAGGACAAGGCGGCGCAGACCGATGCGCGCAATCTCCTGATGGCAGCCACGATCGCGAGTTCGGCGCAGTAGGAGCGTTCGCGGTCGCGCGCCTTGCCCGGCAGGAAGTGCGTGCGCCGTGACCGCTGCGCTCGGGCAGGCAGCGTCAAGCTGACGATTCTTGGCAGTCGGGTGACGCGGATGGGCCGCCTGGATCGACTCTTCGCCGACGGCACCCTGTTGCCGATGACCCGCCCCGCTTCGTCCTGGCGCGCCTCGACGGAGTCCGAACCGGTCAGGGAACGCCGCGGCACGGTCACCCGGGTGGCGAGAAAGCCTCGTTGGCGCCGACGGCCGGCGGCCGTGATGCGGTTGCCTGTTCAACCAGGTCGCGATAGGCGTGCCAGGTCGCGTGGCCGAGCAATGGCATGAGGACGATGAGGCCGAAGAACAGGGTGAGGAAGCCCAGCGCCGTCAGGACGACGACGGTCGCGCCCCAGGCGAGCATCGGCAACAGGTTGGCGTCGACGGCGCTCAGGCTGGTGCGGATGGCGGTGCCGACGGTCACCGGTCGGTCGAGCAGCATGGGGACCGAGACGACGGTCAGCGAAAACACCAGCAGCGCCTGGATTCCGCCGGCGAGGATCCAGATCAGCAGCAGGTCGCGGTGCTCGACCGAGAGATGAATCTCGGCCAGCAGGGCGACCAGGTCGGGAGCGATTCCGGGCGCCAGGAAGGCGAACAGGAAGCTCGATACCCGCTCCCAGGCGAGGCCGAACAATGCCAGAAACAGCCCCAGCTTGGCCAGTTCGACGGCGTTGCGTCGACCGCCGGCGAGCGAGCCGATGAAGGTCGACTTCTGGCCACTTTCCAGGCGCCGGCTGATCTCGTACAGGCCACCGGCGAGCAGCGGGGCGACGAGGAAGAAGCCGGAGGTGGCGACGATGAAGATCTGTCCGTTGCGCCAGGCGAAGATGGTGATCAGGTCGCCGGCGATGGCGAACAGCAGGCCATAGGCGAGACTGGCGATCGGGTTGGCGAGCAGGTCGCGCCAACCCGCAGCGAGCCAGGCCAACGGCCGGCCGATGCCGACGCTGCGCACCGCGGGTACCGAATCATGGCGCTCGGTTGTTGGGCTTGTCTCCACACGCATGCGCACTCCTTCTGCGAGAGGGGCGCGGACCGCGGCGATGCGCGGTGCGCCGGGCAGTCGATCAGTCGATCAGTCGGTGAATGTCTCGCCGGTCAGCCGTTCGCAGGCTTCGACGTAGCGGGCGCGCGTGCCGGCGAGCACCTCGGCCGGTAGGCGGGGGCCAGGGGGCCGCTTGTTCCAGGCGAGTGTTTCCAGGTAGTCGCGCACGTACTGCTTGTCGAAGGAGGGCGGGCTGAAGCCCTCGCGATGGGCGTCGGCTGGCCAGAAGCGTGACGAGTCCGGGGTCAGGGCCTCGTCGATCAGGTGCAGGACGCCGTTGGCATCGAGTCCGAACTCGAACTTGGTGTCGGCGATGATGATGCCGCGCGCGGCCGCATGCGCGGCGGCGGCAGTGTACAGCGCGATGGCTGCCTCTCTTGCCTGCCCGGCGACCTCCTCGCCGCTGCGGCCGCTGGCCGGCAGCAGGTCGGCGAGTGCGCGCGCGCACTCGGCAGCAGCGTGTTCGAAGGCGATGTTCTCGTCGTGATCGCCGATCGCCGCCTTGGTCGCCGGCGTGAAGATCGGCTGCGGCAGGCGGCTGGCGAGTTGCAGGCCGGCGGGCAGGGCGATGCCGCAGACGGCGCCGCTTGCCTGGTAATCCTGCCAGCCGGAGCCGATCAGGTAGCCCCGCACCACCGCCTCGATCGGCAGTGGCCGCAGGCGCTTGACGACCAGCGCCCGCCCGCGCACCTGCCAGCGTTCGTCGGCGGCGACGACCGACTCCGGGTCGATACCGGTGAGCTGGTTGGGGATGATCGCCGCGAGGCGGTCGAACCAGAAGCGGGCGAGGCGCGTCAGCACGCGGCCCTTGTCAGGCACCGGGTCGGGGAGGACGACGTCGAAAGCCGAGAGGCGGTCGCTGGTGACGATCAACAGGCGGTCGCTGCCGACCCCGTAGATGTCGCGCACCTTGCCGCGGCCGAGCAGCGGCAGACTGGTGATGCTCGATTCGAACAGGGCTGCGCTCACGTTCTTGTTCCGGGGGCTGCGATCGCGGGAGAGACGGTCGAAGCGCGCGATTATAGGGCAAAACACGCGCGGCCCGGCGCTCGCCGAGGCGGTGCTGGCGTACGACAGCGGCGGCTGCGCCGGGACTTGCCTCCGATGGCAGCGACGGCTTCCTCGCCGTGCGTGATCAGGAGATCAAGCTCGTTGCTGGCTGAAACGCGCCAGAAGTGAATCTCCACTGGGTGCCGTCCGTTGCGGCGACGCTTGATGAATCCGCTCATTACCGAGCCAGGTGGCGACGATTGGCCTGCGCAGGCAGCACGGTCGTGCGCAGTGCATCGGTCACTGTCCGGCGGCGGGCATCTGCAGGATACGCAGATAGGCGGCAATCACGACAGGACTGTTGAGAATGGAGGTGTGGGTCCCGGTGAAGCCGAAGACCTCCTTCGCTTCGCGAACGGCGTCGGCGTGCAGTTGGCTCGACAGGGCGATGGTGCCGTCCGTTGCCCTTTCGAACGGCTGCGTGGGGTCGGTTTGTGCATAGAGCAGATAATGCATGGTTGCAACAGGGAGCGGCCGGGCGAAGATGGCCTGCTGGAACTCGCTGTCGGTCTGCATATCGACCCATGACGGAACGACGGCAGGCGAGCGAGCGACGCCCATTGCCGCTGCTCGGTGACCTCGCCACGGAGTGACCAGTGAGACGAATACCGGCACCGGGTCCGTGTAGCGCTGGATGAAGTCGCGCGCGAGCAGCCCACCCATGCTGTGCGCGGTGACGTAGAGGCGGTCGAAACCGTACTCCCGTTGCATTGCCGTGGCACAGCGCTCCATCACCGCGACCGAGTTGGCGAGCCGCTGTCCGGACGGATAAACGAATACCCAAGGCTGGTAGCGCGAATGGTCAAGCGCTTCGATCAGGGCGCGCCATTCCCACGGGTTGCCGCCCGCACCGCTGACAAACAGCACAGGGACTCGCTTCGGGTCGTATGGCTCGAGCATGAAGATGCCGATGCCGACGTTGGTCAGAAATTCGAACGGCTGCCACAGTCCCATGCGCCCGCTCTCGGCCGAGAGCCGTTCGTCGTCCAGGTCCGTCACCTCTCCGACCCAAACCGGAAGTGGCTGGCGTGCAATCTGGGCCAAGCCCTGCACCGCTCCGGCTATCGCGTGATCGACACGAGCGGTCTGCGCGAGCGTCAGGTTGATCTTGGCGATGCCCTTCCATCCCCGTGCCACGGTCAGGAAGTTCGGCAAAACCACTGCAGGCTCGTCATCGTCCAAGCGAAGATTGTCGTTCCGGTCGGCGAAGGCCAGGATGACGTAACTCTTGCCGGCAACGAGCCTCATCAGAAAGTCATGCCGGGTCGCGAGGTGCACATAGTTCTCCGCGATCCACGTGCCGCCATCTTCCCGCAATCCCACAACGACGATGGCCGAGGCGTCACTCTCGTCATGAAACACCTTGCCGGCAACACCTCCGGCAGTGACGCTGGCCGTCAGGTCCCTGTGCAGCGCCACCAGATTGCAGGAACCAAGGACGAGAATCATCGCGGCCAGCACGCCCGCGGTGAATAGCCTATTCCAAAGACTGCCGTTGCGCACGCCAAGCTCCCTTCCGTGGTTCAGCGGTACGAGTTCAGTCGGTGTACCGGCTGGTCCACAGATTCAATGCAGCAATAGTCTGCACGTCCCAGGTTGATGTTGTCGCGTGCGGCACCTTCCACCGTCTTTCACCGCCATGCGAAGGACAAGAAATCCCGCGCCACTGAAAAAAGTATATGAGCCTTGGTCAACCTGCGTCAATGGCGAAGCTGGGCCCGCGATCGCCGCAAAGCCATGCGACACTTGCCCCGCTGCGCGTGTTGTTCCAAGGCCAGCGATGGCAGCTGGCTTGCTGCAGGCCGAACCCTCTTCCGTGGCGACGGCACCGGGTTTCCAGCAGCGTGGCGGCGCGGTGAACTCGAGCGGCACGCTGTTCGCGAAGTCGTGTCGACGGCGAGCCTTCGCGCCCGATTCCCGCGCTGCCCGTCTGGCCGACCACCTTCTTCTGCGGCTGTCGTTCCGCCAGTGGGGCGGCCGGTCCCCATCGGTTGAGCTCGTCCTCTGCAACACGATCCCGCGAACGAGCGCTGGCACTCCGCTTTTTCATGGGTGTCGTCGAACAAGCCTTGCGCCGCACCTGCCCGGAGCACCTCCTTGAAGCCGGTGCAGCGTCGCTGAAGGAGTGCCGAGAAGTGCGGAGTGATGCCTTTCCACGCTACGAATTCCTCGTTGCCTTGAAGAAGACTCGCGTCGGTTCTAAGATGTAATATGGACAGTGGGCCAGGACGCAAGGGGGATAGAAGAATGCAAGTGACACTTGTTCGGCTTTTTGCCGTCATCGCGCTGCTGAGCGTTTCTCTGGTCGCCCAGGCACGCCAGTCCGTACCGATCGTCGATTTCCCAGACAATGCGGTGTTGACCAGTAGCGGCAAGGCTCTGACGGCCGAACAGGTCAGGTATGCCATCACTGCGGCAGCGCAGTCGCACAGCTGGCAGATATCCCGCGCGCCGAACGGCGATGGCCTGCAAGCGGTACTCAGTGTGCGCGGTAAGCACACTGTTGTCGTCGCGATCGCCTATTCGCCGAAGACGTATTCGATCGCGTATCACGACAGCACGAACATGAATTACTCGCATGATCCGAACACGCAGGTCCGTGTCATCCACCCCTACTACAACCGCTGGGTCTCGGAGCTGCGCGACGCGATCCGGATGGAACTGAACAGGCTCTAGGTCTTCTGCCAAGTTCCGGCAGCACAGCTGATCGCAGCCATGATCTCTTGGGATGTTCCCGTCGTACGCTGGGTCCGATGGCTAGGCATCGGCGAGCTCGAACTCGGGTTTATCGAGCCGCTTCTGCGCCGCCGGCTGTCGCCAATGGCGCGCGGGGCGCTGCACGTGGCCAATGCCTGCGCGCAGGATTACCCCTCGGCAAGCTTCGTCTTTGCTTCTCGCCACGGTGAACTGACGCGAACCGTCGAGTTGCTGCGCAGCCTGGCGCACGAGAAGGAACTGTCGCCGACCTTGTTCAGCCTCTCGGTGCTGAATGCGGCAGCCGGCATCTTCTCCATCGCCCGCGGCGACCGAGCACCGGCGACGGCGATTGCTGCAGGCGTTGAGAGCTTCGGCTACGGCCTCCTCGAGGCCTACCTGCGTGCCCGGCAGGAGCCGGCGAGACCGGTGGTCTACGTGTATGCCGATGCCCCCGCGCCCAACCCGATCGGCCCGCAGTTTGGTGATCCGGAAGCGGTCTTTGCGCTTGGCCTGCTGATCCACGGGGACGCACGCTCCAGCCTGCATACCGGGATACGTACGGGCGCTGAGGCCGGAATTTCTCCGACCCTGCAGGCCTACGCCTGCCTGCAGGCGCTCGAACGAGGCTCCGCTGACTGGGCCAGCGATCGGCACCACTGGTACTGGAATCTGCAATGAAGGGGGTAGGGCGCCTCTGGCGCAGTCTCGTCAGCGTACTCTGCTTCGTTGCATTCGCTGTCGGCGGCACGCTGATGTCGGCCGTGCTGATGCCGCTGCTGATGAGCCTGCCCGGTCCGGTCCTCAAGTGTCGCTCGCGGGCCCGCAGCGTGATTGGCTTCTGCTTTCGGTTATTGGTGCGAGCGCTCGCCGGTAGCGGATGCATGCGTCTCGAGACGCACGAGCCTGGGCGACTCGCCCGGGCGCGCGGCACCCTGGTCGTGGCCAATCACCCGACCTATTGCGATGTCGTCGTCCTCATTTCGCTCATGCCGCAGGCCAACTGCGTGGTCAAGGCTGCTCTATGGCGCAACCCCTTCTACTGGGGCATCGTGCGTGCTGCGGGTTACATCAGCAACGCGTCACCAGAGGGCGTGATCGAAGCCTGTGCCGAGGCGCTACGACAGGGCGAGACGCTACTGCTTTTTCCCGAAGGCACACGCACGACACCAGGCCAGGTGCTTCGCTTCCAGCGCGGAGCCGCCCATGTGGCCCTGAGAAGCGGCGCCACCGTAATGCCAGTTCTGATCGGCTGTGATCCCCCCGCACTGACCAAGGATTCGCCTTGGTGGCTGGCTCCGGAGAACCCGTTCACCATCCGCGTAGACGTTGGCGAAGAGCTGCCAATGGCGCAGGCAGACCCTGCCTCGGCAGCAACGCCCGCCATCCGTGCGCGGCACCTGACCAACGCCCTCCAAGACCATTTTTCCCGTGAACTGCGACGCCATGGATACGCTTGAGCAAGAGATCAAGATCCTCATCATCGAGGCACTGAACCTCGAAGACATGAGCCAGGAGGATATCGGCAGCGATGTACCACTGTTTGGCGAAGGACTTGGCCTTGATTCGATAGACGCACTGGAACTTGGCATTGCACTCAAGAAGAAATACGGCATCGAACTCGAAGCCGGTGATAGCCGCACCCGTGAACACTTCCGCAATGTCCTGTCGCTTGCCGCGCTCGTGCGCAGCCAAGGCAAGGCAGCCTGACCCACACACCTTGAAGAGAAATGCCATGAGCGACCAGGAAATCCTCGACAAGCTTCGTACCATCCTGCACGACACCTTCGAAATCGAGGTGACCCGTGTCACACCGGAAGCGCAGTTGTTTGCCGACTTGGACCTCGACAGCATCGACGCTGTCGATCTCGCCATCCAGTTGCAGAAGCTCACAGGCAAGCGTATCCAGCCGCAGGACTTCAAGGACATCAGGTCGGTCGCCGACGTGATCTCTGCCGTACACCGACTGATGGCGGTCTAGCGAAGAAGGGTCGGGTGGCGATGAACAGGGTGTCGAATGCAATGGTGGTGGGTTTCGCGCTCACCTACCCCTTGGTCGTCTATTTCGGCTTGCAGCATTTCGAACCGAGGATTTTCGGGGCGCTGCTCGGCGCCTTGCTGCTGCTGCGGAAATGGCAATCGGTGCGCAGTTGTGCGACCAGACTGCGGCCGGCAGAACGTCTCTCCGCCGCTGTCCTGGGAGCCTACACGCTCACAATCGTTGCCAGCAACAGCGAGCTCCTGCTCATGCTCTACCCGGCCGTGGTCAGTCTCTCCCTGCTGTCTGTCTTCGGCAGCAGCCTCCTGTGTCCACCAACGGTGATCGAGCGCATGGCACGCCTCTCCGAGCCCGACCTGCCACCCTCGGGTGTGAGCTACACCCGTCGGGTCACACAGGCATGGTGCGCATTCTTCGTTTTCAACGCCGTCGTTTCGGCCACCACCATGTTCGCCTCGCGCGACGTCTGGCTGCTGTACAACGGTCTGATCGCCTATCTGCTGATGGGGGTGCTCTTCGCGGGTGAATGGCTGGTACGCCTTCGTGTTCGACGCCGGGCAGCCTGAGGAAAGATGAACGTCTCTCTTGATGCCCTCAATCCGTCGGACGATCGTGTCGTCGCAGTTGACGGCGCGCGCCGTGTCAACTGGCGTGATCTGCGCGCTGCCGTCGCGGCACAGCGTGGTGCGCAGAGCATGGCGTCGGAGGGCCGCCGCCGCGTACTCTTGCGGGGAGCCTGCCCGATCGATTTCACTGCGGAATTGCTCGCCGCTTTGGCTGAAGACCACGTGGCCGTCATCCCGCCGAACTTCCAGCCTCAAACGCTGGGCGCTCTCGCCGAGCTGCCGTCGCCTATCGATGTGCCACCGCGGACGATCGAGCTTTACACCTCGGGCAGTAGCGGCGAGCCGAAGTGCGTGGCAAAGGAGGTGCGCCAGCTCGAAGCCGAGTGCCGCACGCTGGAAAGCTGCTGGGGCAAGATGGTGACCCCAGACGCGATCGTCCTTGCCACGACGCCGCACCACCACATCTATGGCCTGTTGTTTCGCTTGCTCTGGCCGCTGCTCTCCGGTCGGCCCTTCGACAACGCGACGATTTCCGAGCCGACCGCTTTCGCCGAGCGGCTGCGCGCGACAGAGTCCTCCCTTCTGGTCTCGTCGCCGGCACAACTGTCGCGGCTGCACCAACTGCTCGACCTCACCGCACTGCCAAACCAGCCCGCACTGGTGTTCTCCTCCGGGGGACCGCTGGACGCCGCAACAGCCGAAAGCTACAGGCGGGCCTGGGGCTCTGCCCCGACTGAGGTCTATGGCAGCACCGAAAGTGGCGGGATCGCTTGGCGGCGGCAGGACCACGGTCCGAACTGGACGCCGCTGCCGCAAGTTCAGGTCGCAATGGACACTGATGGCGCCTTGCTTGTCCGTTCGCCCTTCCTCCCCGACCACGAGCCCCTGCGCCTGCAGGATGCCGTCGAGCTTGCGGCAGACGGTACCTTCATCTTGCGCGGTCGGCTCGACCGGGTCGTCAAGATTGAGGAAAAGCGGTTGTCGCTGCCCGAGATGGAAGCGTGGCTCGCCGGACATCCGGGCGTTGCCGCCGCCGCGGTAGCCCCAGTGGCGATTTCCGGCCGCACGCTGGTTGGCGCAGTCGTTGTCGCGGCTGCTGCCGCGCCGCAGCGCAAGGTGCTGATCGAGTCACTCCGTCAGCACTTGGGGCAGCGATTTGACCCCGTACTGCTGCCTCGGCGGTGGCGCTTCGTCGACGCGCTACCCTACGGCGAGCGCGGCAAACTCTTGCTCAACGACGTTGCCAGGCTGTTGGAGGCTACGCCGTGTGCCTGATGCCGCATGTCCAGCAGATCCGGATCGACGATACCTCGGCGACGCTGCAATTGACGGTCGTGCCGTCACTCGACTATTTCCCCGGTCACTTTCCGAACCACCCGATCTTGCCCGGCGTCGTGCAGGTCGACTGGGTCGTTCGCCTCGCACGCCAGTATCTGGGCGTTCGGTGCACCGGTTTCTCAGCGTTGCGCGCGCTGAAGTTCTCCGCGCCCATCCTGCCGGGAAGGAGGCTGTCACTGCAGATCGACTGGTCGCCGGAAAGGCAGTGTCTCGATTTCGCCTATTGCGACGGCAAGCGCCCGATGTCGTCCGGCCAGATCTTCTTTGCCATCGGAGCCGCAGGATGAGCTTCGTCCCCGCCATCGTCATTCCAATCTATAACCACAAGGAAACGATCGCCGCAGTGGTTGCGCGATTGGCGGACTACGACGTGCCAGTCTTCATCGTCGATGATGGCTCGGACGAGGAGACACAGCGAACTCTCGCCGCTGTCGCCGACAGGGAACCACTTGCACGCCTCTCGCGCCTGCCGGAAAATGTCGGCAAAGGTGCCGCTGTCATGCACGGCTTGCGCGAAGCCTTTGCGGCAGGTTGCACGCACGCGTTGCAGGTGGATGCCGACGGCCAGCACGACCTCGCCGACGTGCCACGCTTTCTCGAGCAGAGTCGCATCAAGCCGCATGCGGTCGTTGCTGGCTGCCCACGCTACGACGAGTCGGCACCTGCCTGTCGGCGCTACGGCCGCTACGTGACTCATTTCTGGGTCTGGGTGGAAACGCTCTCCTTCGCGATCGGCGACTCGATGTGCGGCTTCCGCGTTTACCCGCTTGCAGCGAGCGTTGCGCTGATCGACCGTCATCGATTGCCGACGCGGATGACCTTCGACACCGAGATCATCGTCCGTCTGTTCTGGATGGGACTGCCCGTCGTCAACTTGGAGACGCGAGTCATCTACCCGCCAGGCGGCCTGTCGCACTTCCGCATGTGGCGTGACAATCTGCGCATCTCGTGGATGCACACGCGGCTTTGCGCCGGCATGCTGGCTCGTCTGCCACTGCTGTTGTGGCGCAAGCGCTGCCCGCCACGCTCTGGCGCGGTGCATTGGTCGCGGCATCGCGAGCGCGGCAGTTCCCTCGGCCTGCGCTTGACTGTCGCCAGCTACCACCTGTTCGGCGACCGGGTCGCACGGGTGCTGCTGCGCCCCATCGTTGGCTGGTTCTTCCTGAGCGGTGGAACGGCACGAGAGGCCTCGCTCGATTATCTTCGTCGCCTGCAGGCGACCTGGTTCGATACTCCGGCGCCAACTTGGCCGAACGCCTACCGGCACATGCTGGCTTTCGCCAACGCCAACCTCGACAAGCTGGCAGCCTGGACCGGGCATGTCGCGCACGCCGGCATCGCATTCGACAACCAGAAGGCCTTCGAGGCACTGCTCGCCTCCGGGCGTGGCGCGGTACTGCTCGGTGCTCATTTCGGCAATCTCGAGATGATGCGAGCGTTGGCCCATCTCAACGGCATCGCCCGGGTCAACGCCGTCGTCTACACTGAACATGCCCGCCGCTTCAACGAGACACTGGCCGCGGTGACCCCCGGCTTCGATCTCAACCTTCTGCAGATCAGCAGCCTCGGGCCGGAGACAGCCATCCTGCTGCGCGCGAAGATCGACCGTGGCGAGCTGCTGGTCATTGTCGGCGACCGCACGCCGCCCGCCGAAAATGGACGTGTTGTCAGCGTCGAGTTTCTAGGCACGCCTGCCCACTTCCCGCAAGGACCGTTCATCCTCGCCGCCCTGCTCGAATGCCCGGTTTACCTGTTCGTCTGCTTTCGCGAGTCTGATGGCTATCGCGTTCACTTCGAGCCCTTCGCCGAACGCATCGACTTGCCGCGCGGCAAACGCGAAGTCGCGATCGCAACGCACGCGCAGCGCTATGCCGACCGTCTCGTCGAACTGTGCCGGCGAACGCCGTTCCAGTGGTTCAATTTCTTCGATTTCTGGGCCGACACCAAGTCCCGCCCACATCATTGACCAAGGTACCAAGCATGCGATTCCACCTCGACCCTGTCACATTGGCCAGCGGGCTCGGAGCCATCGCGGCGCATGCCCGCGATGGCCACAACGAGTTGCGGAGCGGCGAGAAGGAAGGTACCGGCGCCGCCGGCGGGCCGATGGCTGGTGTGGCAGGCAAGGGCGCCACCGTTGTCAAGTGGCCGTGATCGGGCTGTCGTCGTTTACTAACAACATGGGAGAATGTCATGAATCGAACAACTCCAGTTCTGCTCGCGGCGGCCTTCGCCGTCGTTGGCGGCCTGCCGGCTGTCCACGCCAGCGATGTCGCGGCGAGCATCGAGATGGTCCGTGTGCCCGGAGGCTGCTATCCGATGGGCAACACGGGCTATGAAAAGCACGAGCTTCCCGTCCACGAGGTGTGTGTCGACAGTTTCGAAATCGGCAAATACGAAATCACCCAGGGGCAGTGGAACGCCGTGATGGGCACGAAAGCGTCGAAGTTCGACACCTGCGGCGATACCTGCCCGGTCGATCAGGTTTCGTGGTTGCAGTCACAGGAGTTCATTCGCAAGCTCAACGCCCAAGGCCGCGGCGGGTTTCGCCTGCCGACCGAGGCAGAGTGGGAATACGCCTGCAGGAGCGGCGGCAAACAGGAAACCTGGCCGGGCGGCGTGTCAGCAGACCAGGTTTTCGACATCGCTTGGTTCAACAAGGCCAGCGCCGGCGAACGTACGCATCCGGTTGGCACGAAAAGGCCGAACGGACTCGGTATCCACGATATGGCCGGCAATGTCTGGGAATGGGTCCAGGACAAGTTCGTTTCGCCCTACCCCGTCTTGCCGAAGGAGAATCCGCGTATCGAAACAGGCGGCGAGGAGAAGCGCGTGATGCGTGGCGGCTCCTGGGGTCAGAAGGTCAACTACGTCCGCTGTGGCATTCGCTCCCGTTACGAGCCGGAGTTCGTCGACGTTGCGGGCCGAGTCGGGCTGCGTGTCGTGCGGGACACTGAACGTTGATGCACCGAGTACGACCGGTGACGCTGCGTCGTCGGAGCCGACGGGAACGTGGGGCGTCGATTGTCAGGAACCTCTAGGTTGACTGCTCCCACCCCGCAAATGAAGACGGGCCCGAATGCGTCGGCAAAGTCGTGCCGTGTCATCGGTGACGACGCCCTTTCCGTACGCGACGTGGTCGATATCGCGTTCTGCCGTTCGACTGTCGCCCTCTCCGATGATGCCGGCTTCACGCGTCGCATCGATGCCGGTGCCGAGTACCTCGAACGCCTGCTCGCCAACGGCGGCACCGTTTACGGCGTCACCACCGGATATGGCGACTCCTGTACCATCGCCGTTCCGTCGGATCTCGTCGCCGAGTTGCCGCTCCATCTGACGCGCTATCACGGCTGCGGCCTCGGCGAGCATCTGCCGCCCGAAGCCGTACGTGCGGTGCTCGTCGCTCGCCTCGTGTCGCTCGCGCAGGGCGCCTCGGGGGTTCGCCGCGTCCTGCTGCAACGGCTTGTCGACCTGCTCAACCACGACCTACTGCCGTGCATCCCGGCCGAAGGCTCGGTTGGTGCCAGCGGAGACCTGACGCCGCTCTCCTACTTGGCAGCCACACTGGTCGGCGAACGAGCGGCACTTTACCGTGGCGAACTCACGACGGCCGCCGCGGCCTGGAGAGATCTCGGTATCGAGCCGTTGACACTGGCGCCGAAGGAGGGGCTGGCGATCATGAACGGCACTGCCGTGATGACCGGACTGGCCTGCCTCGCCGTCGCTCGGGCCGAGTACCTGACCCGCCTGTGCTGCCGCATCACTGCGCTCGCGTCGCTGGCGATGCGCGGCAACCCTGGGCACTTCGATCCGCGGCTGTTTGCCGTCAAGCCGCACGCCGGCCAGATCGAGGCCGCGCGCTGGATCTGGGAGGACATTGGCGGCACCTCGGCCAGCAGCGACGCTGAAAGCATGCGCCTGCAGGACCGCTACTCGATCCGCTGCGCGCCACATGTCATCGGTGTTGCCCGTGACGCGCTGTCGTGGATTCGTCGCGACGTCGAGAACGAACTCAACAGCGCCAGCGACAATCCGATCATCGATGGTGAGGCAGGTTGGGTACTGCACGGAGGCCATTTCTACGGCGGCCACATCGCCTTCGCCATGGACGGTCTCAAGACTGCTGTCGCCAACCTCGCTGACCTGATGGACCGCCAACTCGCGCTGCTGGTTGATGGCCGTTACAACCACGGCCTGCCGCAGAATCTCTCCGGCACCGTTGGCACGCGCGCGCCGATCAACCACGGGTTCAAGGGCGTGCAGATTGGCAGTTCGGCGTGGACGGCAGAGGCGCTGAAGCTGACCATGCCGGCTTCGGTCTTCTCACGCTCGACCGAGTGCCACAACCAGGACAAGGTCAGCCTGGGCACCATTGCGGCACGCGACTGCCTGCGCATTCTCGAGTTGACCGAGCAGGTCGCCGCCGCGTTGGTGCTGGCGACGGCGCAAGCGGTGGAATTGCGCTTTCGCGACGAGACGCCGGTGCTGACGGCAAACTGCGCGGCTTTCGTCGAGGCTGTGCGGGTGCATAGCGAGTTCCTCGACGAGGATCGCCCGCTCGAGGGCGATCTGCGCTGTACTGTTGAGCTCATCCGCAGCCGGCACTGGAGCCTTGATGCCTGAGCTCGCCGCCGAGGTGACGATCGAGGTGCCGTTTCACGACATCGATCTCATGGACGTAGCTTGGCACGGCCACTACGTCAAGTATTTCGAACTGGCGCGCTGCGCCCTGCTGAGGACGATCGACTACGACTATCCGCAGATGCGCGACTCCGGTTACGCTTGGCCGGTGGTCGAGTGCTATCTGAAATACGTGCGTCCGGCCCGTTACAACCAACGCCTGTCGATCCGTGCCATATTGCGTGAATACGAGAACCGGTTGCGTTTCGACTACGAGATTCGCGATGCGGCAAGCGGCGAGCGCCTGACAAGGGGACACACGGTACAGGTTGCCGTGGACATCAACAACGGCGAACTGCAGTTCGTCTCGCCCGACTGCCTGATTGCTCGCGTGGAGACGACATGCGCCGCCAGATGACGTCCTGTGTTTTCTTTGTGCTGATCCTGCCGTTCGCTGCGATGGCTGCGCCGACAACCCCCGAGCTTGCGGCACACATGGCACAACGGTTCGAACAGGCACCTGTGCTGCGCGCCGAGTTCACCCAGGAAAAGCGGATGGCGGCATTCCGGAAGCCACTGCAGACGCGTGGTCAGCTGACCGTGGTGCGCGGCGAGGGGGTGATCTGGCAGATCGATGCCCCGCTCAAGGTTGCCTATGTACTTGCCGAAGATCGCATTGTCGAGATCGGCGAGGATGGCGTGACGCAGATCCGAGCGGCGCAAGACATGCCCGGTCTGGCGCAGGTCGGTGCGCTGTTCCGAGCCCTGCTCGGTGCGCGGGTCGACGTGCTGGCGGACCTCTTTGCCGTCGTGCCGGAGGGAACACTCGACGCTTGGCGCCTGACGCTCACCCCAAGGCCTGGCCCGATCGCGCAGGCGATACGCGAAATCCGCATGAACGGTGGCCGTCACGTCGAGCAAATCCGCATCGATGAAGCAAATGGCGACAGCGCGACTCTGGTTTTTCGCAACTTCCGAGAGGATCGCACGCTGCTGCCGGTCGAGCGCGAGCGTTTCGGGTTGCGCTGATGCGTTCGCGGGAACTGGCGGCGCTCATTTGGCTGACGCTCGTGCTGGTCGCCACCGTCTACGTCGGGCATCGTTTCGCCAATACGACACCCCTCGAAACCGACCTGCTCGCCCTGCTGCCACAGACCGAGAGGAGCGCCACAGCCGAAGCAGCGGTCAGAGCCTTGAGTGAGCAGCTTGGCAACCGCGCTCTATTCCTCGTCGGTCACGCCGACCCCGAACACGCGCGCCACGCCGCGCGCGGCTTCGCCGCCCGGCTTGAGGCCTCGGGAGCATTCAAGCGGGTGATCGCCGCTGCACCCGAGGTTGACCCGCTTGCTCTGGGCAGAACCTACATCCCGCACCGTGCAGGGCTCCTCGCTCCGGGCGATCGCGACGCACTGTCCGCTTCCTCGTTTTCCGCCCAGACCGCGCTGCTGCGCCGTCTGCATCAACCCTTCCAGACCGGCATTGCCACCGATCCGACGTACGATCCCTTCGGTTTCCTGCAACGTTGGCTGACGCAACTGCCGTTCGTGCGAACGCAGCTGATGCCCAGTGACGGGATGCTCACGGTGCGCGATGCACAGGAAACCTGGGTGCTGGTCGTGGCTGAACCACTCGGTAGCGCTTTCGCTGCCACCACGCAGGTACGGGTGATCGCCGCCGTTGCCAACGCCGAGGCGACCCTTCGCGACGAAACTCCATCGGCATCGCTGCTGCGGACTGGCGCGGTTTTCTACGGCGATGCCGCGCGCGCGGGTGCCGAGCGCGAGGTTGACATGATCGGCGGTGGTTCTCTCATCGGCATCCTCGTCATGATGTGGCTGCTCTTCCGCTCGCTACAGCCATTGGCTCTGAGCCTGATTACCGTCGCCTGCGGTATCGCCTGTGCCACCGCCGCCGTGCTCGTCACACACGACCGGATTCATCTGATCACCCTCGTCTTCGGCGCCAGCCTGATCGGCGAAGCGGTCGACTATGCCATTCAGTTCTTCGCCGCCCGCCTTGATGCCGGCGCGAGCTGGCAGGCGGAGCGGAGCCTTGCCCGCATCTTGCCAGCGCTTGCCGTGGCCCTCGCCACCAGCCTGATCGGCTACGGTGCTCTGACGCTGACGCCCTTCCCGGCGATCAGCCAGATCGGCCTGTTCGCGTTTGCCGGATTGGCTGCCGCCTGGTTATCGGTCGTTCTTCTGCTGCCACTGTTGGCACGGGCACCGGGGGCGCATGACAGCCGCGACGTCAAGCTGCCGCAGCGCCTGTTGCGCGTCTGGCAGGATCGCGCCACACCTGGTGGTGTCATCGCGCTTGTCGTCGCGCTGTTGTCCGCCGCCGTGCCCGGCTGGTTGCATCTGAGCACAGACGACGACGTGCGCCAGCTCGTTGCCCGGCCGGCAGCCTTGGTCAAGCAGGAAGCGAGCATTCGCTTGCTCGTTGGCACTGCCGGCGGAAGCAGGTTTCTCCTCGTCGAAGGTGCCGACGACGAGGAGGCATTGCGCCGCGAGGAAGCGTTGTCAGCTCGCCTGCGAACGCGTGTCGGACAGGGGCTTGCCGGTTACGCGGCGGTATCCGGCTTCGTCCCCTCGATTGCCACGCAGGCCGCCATGCGGGCACTGCTGCAACGTACCTTGCCTGCTGAAAAGGTGGCGCCGTTGTTGGACGAGGCGGGACTGCAGAAGGCAGCCGCCGAGGCGTGGCGCCACATGCTGGCCAGCGACGCACCGCTGACGCTGCGGCAATGGCTCGAATTGCCGCTGGCACAACCCTTCAAGTACCAAGTTGTCCCCACCTCGAGTGGCACAGCATTGATCGTCATCCTGAGCGGCGACGATGGCAGCCTCGATCTGATGTCTCTGACCGCGGATCTACCGGGCGTCAGCGCGATCGACAAGGCAGCCAGTGTCTCCGCGCTCCTTGCCGAGTATCGCCGTCTCGCTACACTCTGGTTGCCGTTCGCAGGACTGATGGTCTTGGCAGTGCTGGCTTGGCGCTATGGTCTGCGCCAAGGAGCGGCGATCCTGCTGCCGACGTTGGCAGCAATCGGCATTGCTCTCGGCCTCTATGGTGCCGTCGGGGTATCACTGACGCTTTTTTCTCTGCTGGCGCTGACGCTGATTCTTGGATCCGGCGTGAACTACGCGATCTTCATCGTCGAGGCCGGCCCATGTGCCCCTGCCTCCTTTGCCGGTGTGCTGGTATCGGCAACAACGACTTTGCTGGCGTTTGGCCTGCTGGGGCTGTCCAGCATGCCGGCGCTTCATCAGTTTGGCCTGTTGCTGCTGATCGGAATCAGCCTCGCCGTGCTGTTCGCCCCGATGGCCCTGACGCTGGGAAGGGCACGTCAATGATCCCGAGCCGCGCCGCCGCCAGCGCGCTCTGTGCGGCCGTGCTGGCCATCGCGTGCGCCCCGTCGAGCGAAGCCTGCATACGCCTTCCCGGCAACGGTCGCTATTGCCTGCTCGCTGGCTCCTGGCCAGAGTACGTGACGGAACAGGCGAGCACGGTGACACTGAAAGACAAGACGCTGCGGATGATTTCGCGCATTTCGTCGGGCCACTCAGGCGTGCACTTCGCCGGACTCAGCCCGCTCGGACAGACGCTGTTCCAGGTTTCCTGGAAGGATTCAGTCTTGCACGTGGAGCCGCCGACGGTCTTCGAAAACCGTCTCGATCCGGCGCTGATCCCAGCCCTGTTGCAGATCGCCACTTGGCCAGCGGAGCTTGTTCGGGAGGGCCTGTCGGGCGGCGTCGAACTGCTGGAACAACCGGGTCGCCGGATCATCCGCGGCAACAACGGCGATATACTGATCGTTTCCTGGGAGGGGAACGAATTGCCGTATCAGCGACTGGGCTTTGAAGCGCCAACCCTGAATCTCGCCATCGACAGTCGCTTGCTGGAGGCCTTGCAATGAGCAGTCGGCCTACCCTGTCGCGCCCCGGCCTCGTCAGTGCGCTTGGTGCCGGTGTGGAGGCGGCGCGCGCGCGCCTGTTTGCCGGCGACACGTCGGGCATGATCGTGGCGTCGGGTTGGCTGGCCGCTGGCGCGATCGCGCGCGTCGGCAAGTTTGTCGGCGCCCTGCGGCCCCTGCCCGATGACGACTGGCATCGTCGCCACGCCAGCCGCAACAACCAGCTGCTTCTCGCCGCCTTTGCCCAGATTGAAGAAGATTTCCGCGCCATGTTGGCGTATTTCACCGCCGATCGCATCGGTGTCGTACTCGGTACCAGCACCTCGGGCGTCGCCGAGGGCGAAGCCGCCTTCGCCGCCCAGGCCCGCGACGGCTTTTTACCCGACAGCTTTGCGTACGAGCAGATGGAGATCGGAGACCCCGCGGTCTTTCTTGCCCGACATCTGGGCGTTGACGGTCCGGCCTACACCGTGTCGACGGCCTGCACCTCTGGTGGCAAGGCGCTCGCGTCGGCGCGTCTGCTGATTGAAGCCGGGTTCTGTGACGCTGTCATTACCGGCGGCGTCGACAGTCTGTGCCGGCTGACGGTCGGTGGCTTCGCCGCGCTTGAATCGACCAGCACTGAGATTTGCCAACCGCTGTCGCGAAACCGGCGCGGCATCAACATCGGCGAAGGCGCGGCACTGTTCCTGATGACGGCCGGCACCGGCCCGGTCACCCTGCTGGGTGTCGGTGAGTCGAGTGACGCCCACCACATCTCGGCGCCTGATGCGGAAGGCCGCGGTGCCGAGGCGGCGATGCGCGCAGCGCTGGCTGACGCCGGCCTTGTGCCGACAGACATCGGCTACCTCAACCTGCACGCAACAGCGACGCCGAAGAACGATGCGATGGAAAGTCTGGCGGTTGCTCGCGTCTTTCCCGATGGCGTGGCGGCGAGCGGTACGAAGCCGATGACCGGCCACACCCTTGGTGCTGCCGGCGCGCTGGAGGCCGCTTTCTGCTGGTTGGCGCTGACCGACCCGACAGGCCGCCTGCCGCCGCATGTCTGGGATGGCCAGTGCGACCCCGAGCTGCCGTGTCTCGATACGGTTGCCCGCGGTCGTTGCTTCGCGCCGGGCCGCCGCGTCGCCATGAGCAACTCGTTCGCCTTTGGCGGCAACAATCTGAGCCTGATTCTGGGGGTCGCCCGTTGATTGCCTTCGTGCCCATTGAGGAACTCTTGCCGCACCGCGGCAGCATGCTGTTGTTGACGAGCATGGTGGACGCCGACGCTGAATCTGCGACCTGCGAGGCCACGCCCGATGCCAACGCGTGGTACGCCGACACCGATGGGACGATGCCGGCCTGGATCGGCATCGAGCTGATGGCGCAGACGATCGCTGTGCATGTCGCTCTGATCGCGCGTCGTGCCGGCAGGCTGCCACGGCCGGGCGTGCTGCTTGGTACGCGCGCCTACCGGGCCGACGCCGACCGCTTTCCCGCCGGGCAGCCGTTGCAGGTCAGTGCGCGCTCCACCCACCGCGATGCGGCCGGTCTCGGCGCCTATGACTGCAGTCTGACCGATGGCCGTGGCAGGGTGCTTGCCACGGCGGCGATAACCGTCTACGAACCCGATGACTTCGCGCAATTCCTCGCCACACAGGTACATGGGGAAGCTCAGTAATGGAGAATCGACGTGTTCTGGTCACCGGTTCCAGCCGGGGTATCGGCAAGGCGATAGCGCAGCGACTCGCGGCCTCCGGTTTTGCCGTCGGCGTGCATTGCCGCAGCCGGCGCGACGAGGCCGAAGCGGTCGCCGAATCGATCCGAATGGCGGGCGGCAAGGCCAGCGTGCTTCAGTTCGACGTGTGCAACCGTGCAGCGACGCGCGCTGCACTCGAGGCTGATCTTGCCAATAACGGCAGCTGCTGGGGGATCGTCGTCAATGCCGGCGTGACACGCGACAACGTGTTTCCCGCGCTCAGCGACGACGACTGGGACGTGGTCATCGATACCGGCCTGAACGGTTTCTACAACGTCGTGCATCCGCTTGTGATGCCGATGGTGCGTGCGAAGAGGGGCGGGCGCATCGTCACGATAGGCTCGGTATCCGGCGTCATTGGCAACCGTGGCCAAGTCAACTACGGCGCCGCGAAGGGCGGGCTGATTGCCGCCTCGAAGGCTTTGGCGCTTGAACTGGCCAGCCGGCGCATCACCGTCAATTGCGTCGCGCCGGGTTTGGTCGAGACCGAGATGCTGGCCGACCTATCGATGAATGAACTGTTGAAGCTGGTTCCGCTCGGGCGCGTGGGCAAACCTGAGGAAGTCGCCGCGACGGTGGACTTCCTGATGTCCGAAGGCGCGGCGTACATCACGCGGCAGGTGATTGGCGTGAATGGAGGCTTGGCATGAACGGCGGACTGAACCGTGTCGTCGTGACCGGCATGGCCGGGATCACCGGGCTGGGGGACAACTGGGAAACGATCGAAGCCAACCTGCGAGTTGGCCGCAACGCCGTGCGCCGCATTCCCGAATGGGCAGAGATCGAAGGGCTGAACACGCACCTGGGGGCACCAGTCGAGTTCGTACTGCCGGCGCACTATTCACGCAAGGCAATTCGTTCGATGGGGCGCGTCTCGCTGTTGGCGGTGCGTGCCACCGAAATGGCGCTGGCGCACGCCGGCTTGCTGGGCGACCCGGTCGTTTCCGGCGGTGCCATGGGTATCGCCTACGGTTCGTCGTTCGGCAGCGTCGACCCGGTTCGCGCCTTCGGCAAGATGCTTGACCAGCACAGCATGGCCGATCTCAGCGCCACTTCCTACATCCAGATGATGCCGCACACGACGGCGGTCAATACAGCGCTGCACTTCGGTCTGCGAGGGCGAGTCATTCCGACCTCGAGCGCGTGCACCTCGGGCAGCCAGTCGATCGGTTACGCTTATGAGGCCATCCGCTTTGGCAAGCAGACGGTCATGGTCGCCGGCGGAGGCGAGGAACTGTCGGCCGCATCCGCCGCGGTCTTTGACATGCTCTTTGCCACCAGCACGAAGAACGATGCACCTTCCCTCACGCCGCGCCCCTTCGACAGGGATCGGGACGGTCTCGTCGTTGGCGAGGGCGCGGCGACGCTGGTACTCGAAGAGTATGAGCATGCCCGCGCCCGCGGCGCGAACATTCTCGTCGAGGTCGTCGGTTTCGGCACCAATTCGGATGGCTCACACATCACGCAGCCGGAGGCAGAAACCATGGCGACGGCGATGCGCCTCGCGCTCGACGATGCCGGGCTGCGTGCCGCAGCCATCGGCTACGTCAGCGCCCACGGCACGGCCACCGACCGAGGTGACGTCGCCGAGAGCCGCGCGACGAACGAAGTGCTCGGCGACGCAGTACCAGTCAGTTCGATGAAAAGCTACCTTGGCCACACGCTCGGTGCCTGCGGTGCCATCGAGGCATGGTGGGCAATCGAGATGATGAACCGGCGGTGGTTCGCCCCCACACTGAACCTGGACACCCCCGACCCGGCCTGCGCGCCGCTGCGGCACGTGGTTGGCAGCGGCTTGACGCTCGAGACACGATACGTGATGAGCAACAATTTTGCCTTCGGGGGTATCAACACCTCTCTGATCTTCGCGATGCCTTGAAGACCGCAGCATGCTCACACGCAAGGGGTTCCGGCAAGGTGCTGCCGATGCAACTGCAGGTCAGGGTTGCGACCGCGCGGCGCATGCTGCTCGCGCTCCCGGAACCCCCCAGCGCCGGCAAGCGCACCGCGAGCGCTGAAGAACTTCGCGGCAGCGCTTTCAGTACCTTCGGGCGCCCTGGAAACCGCTCCTGCTGGGCTCTGACGCTGACGACAGCGCGATGAAGCCTCGCGTCGTCGTCACCGGCCTTGGCATCGTCTCTTGCATCGGCAACGAACTCAACGCCGTCGCCGATGCGCTGCGCAACTCACGTAGCGGCATCCGGTACATTCCAGAGTATGCCGAACTGGGTCTGGCCAGCCAAGTGGCGGGTATCCCCGCCCTCGACGACGAGCCGGTCATTCCGCGCAAGCTGCGACGCTACATGTCCGACGCCGGAGTGTTTGCTTGGCATGCCATGCGCAAGGCCATCGACGACGCCGGAATCTCTGTCAACGAGATTCGTGACCCGCGCACGGCGTTGATCGTCGGTTCCGGCGTCGGCTCGCCCTACCGCCATGACGAGGCGCTGGCCATCTTTCGTCAGCGCGGGTTGGAGAAGTTGCTGCCCTACTACGTGCCGCAAGTGATGGGTAGCACGACCTCGGGCAACCTGGTGCAGTCCTTTGGGATCGGCGGGCCGAGCTACTCGATCACCGCCGCCTGCGCCTCGTCGGCACACTGCATTGGCAACGCTTACCAGATGATTCGTCATGGTTTGGTCGACCGCGCCTTCGTCGGCGGCGCCGAAGAAGTGTGTTGGACCTCGACCGTACTCTTTGACGCGATGGGCGCGCTTTCGACGCGCCGCAACGATGACCCAAGAACGGCCTCGCGCCCGTTCGACCGCGATCGTGACGGCTTCGTCATCGCCGGTGGCGCGGCGGTGCTGTTGTTGGAAGCGGAGCAGTTCGCCCGCCGGCGCGGTGCTCATCAGGTTTACGGCGAGATCGCAGGTTACGGCGCAGCCAGCGACAGCGCCGACATGGTGCAACCGAACGCCGACGGTGTGGCCCGCGCCATGCATGCAGCACTCGCTGACGCCGGCCGGCCGGTCGTCGACTATGTCAATCCGCACGCCACCTCGACGCCGAGCGGTGATGCGGCTGAACTGGATGCGATCCGTGCCGTATTCGGCGGGAACATCCCGACGCTTTCGGCCACCAAGGGCCTGACCGGACACTCGATCGGTGCCATCAGCGCGCAGGAAGCAATCTTCTGCCTGCTGATGATGCGAGATGGTTTCGTCGCTGCCTCTGCCAATCTGCAGACCGTCGATGATGGATACGACGCCTTGCCCATTGCCCGCCGGACGACCGTGCAGACCATCGACACCGCCCTGTCTGCCAGCATCGGTTTCGGTGGCAGCAACGCGGCGCTGATCTTCCGGAAGGTTTAGCACGACGCGAGCGCCCGTGCTGCTCTCTCCCAGTGCTGGCCAGTGCTGGCGGCGTTCCGTAAGCTCAAGGTGCACCACTTTGGGTGCGGGTTCGTTGACGACACCCGACCGGAGGTGGCCCCGGAACTTCGGACGGCAGGATCAGTGGTAGCGTTTGGCCCAGCTGAAGCGGCCACACGACCGTCGCGCGGCTTGCCGTGGGCGACGGGCGCTGCCCGACTCGCAAAGAATCGCGCTGACGTTCCTGTTCAGGGGTCGCGACGGCGGGAGGGCCGGAGCCGGTGACCACGGGACCAGCGGCAGGCGGCCCGGCAGTTGCGGGCGGTGCTGGCGGTGCCTCTCAATGCGCGGCGTCTTCCCTTTGCTGCAGCCGCCGGCGCAGGCGGCGGATGCCGAGCAGGGCGCAGGCTGCGATCGGCGGAATCGAGGCCGCAGTTGCCAGTTCGGGCGAGAGCCACGGCAGCAGCTGCGCGCCACCCTTGGCGAGATAGTGCACCAGTTGCGAGGCATAGTAGGTGATGGCGACCACCGACAGTCCCTCGACGGTCTCCTGCAACCGCAACTGCAGGTGGGCGCGCCGGTTCATTTGCGTCAACAGCTGCTGGTTCTGCCTTTCGACCTCGACGTCCACGCGCGTGCGCAAGAGCTGGCTGGTGCGCGCCAGTCGGTCCGACAGCTCGTCCTGGCGGCTGGCCATCGCCTTGCAGGTCTGCATGGCCGGCAGCAGCCGACGCTGCATGATCTCGTGAAAGCTTGGGCAGCCGCTGACGCGCGTTTCGCGCAGTTCGCTGATGCGCTGCATCACCAGCTCGTGATAGGCGCGGGCGGCACCAAAGCGGAAGGTGGTACGCGCCAGCGAATGCTCGACCTTTGCCGCCAGTCGCGTCAGCTCGCCGAGAACGCGGCTCTCGTCGCTCGGCGAGCTGGCCTCACCGATGTGGTCGACCATCGTCGCCAGTTCCTCTTCGGCGTCATGCATCCAGGCGCCGATCTCCCGCGCCACCGGCAGCGCCAGCAGTGCCAGCAGGCGATAGGTCTCGATCTCGAGCAGGCGCTGTACCGTGCGTCCCGCCTGCCGTGGGGTCAGCGCGCGGTCGAGGACGAGAAAGTTCGTCGCGTCCTGCTCGAGCATGAAATCGGTGAATACCCAGGCAGCCTGATCGGCAACCTGGGCTGCGATCATCTGCCGACCGGTCGGGGAAAGGTTGCTGGTGACCGATTGCGGTGAGACGTCGTTCGCCGATCGCAGCTCGACGTGGGTGGCGACGACCAGTCGTCCGGGTATGCCTTGCAGGTACGCGCGCGGCAGCAGGTCGAGCGCGCGGCTGGCTGCCGCTGCTTCGCCGACGGCGGCCGGCGAGCAGAACACCGTATGGCAGGAAAACTCCGTGTGCCGCTCCCAGCGTACGATGAAGCCGGCACCGGCGAAGAGGATCGAATCGTCCGAGCCGCTGAGCCGGTCCATGCCGGCTTGACGGGCGGCGGCGTCGAGGCGCTGACCTTCGCCGGCGAGCGAGGCGGCGTCGTGGGTGAACGCGAGGTGCGAGACGAGAACCGGCGCCACCAGGGGGGGCGCCGGGCGGGCATGGAACTCATCGTTGAGCAACTGGCGCAGCGGGTGCTGCGCGAGGCCGGCAAGTGGCTGCTCGGGCTGCGGGGCCATCGGTCAGGAAGCGGCTGCAACGCTCGCGAGCGCCGCAGCCGCTGCGCGCTCGATCAGACGACGGTCTGCTTCAGCTCGCCGCTACGGTAGCGTTCAGCCATCCGGTCGAGCGGGATGACCTTGATCCGGCTCGCCTGGCCAGCCGTACCGAAGGCTTCGAAGCGGGCGCGACAGATCTTCTTGGCCGCCTCGCGTGCCGGCTTGAGGTAGTCGCGTGGATCGAACTTGGCTGGATTCTCGGCGAAGTAGCGGCGAATCGCCCCGGTCATCGCCAGACGGATGTCGGTGTCGATGTTGACCTTGCGCACACCATGCTTGATGCCGGTGACGATCTCTTCCACCGGCACGCCGTAGGTTTCCTTCATGTCGCCGCCGAACTGGCGAATCTCCTCGAGCAGTTCCTGCGGTACCGACGACGAGCCATGCATCACCAGGTGGCAGTTCGGGATGCGCTGGTTGATCTCGCGAATGCGGTCGATCGCCAGGATGTCGCCGGTCGGCTTCTTGCTGAACTTGTAGGCGCCGTGCGAGGTGCCGATGGCGATCGCCAGTGCGTCGCACTGCGTCTGCCGGACGAAATCGGCTGCCTGCTCGACGTCGGTCAGCAGTTGCTCGCGGGTCATCGTGCCTTCGGCGCCGTGCCCGTCCTCCTTGTCGCCGCGCATCGTTTCGAGCGATCCGAGGACGCCCAGTTCGCCTTCGACCGAGACGCCGATGGCATGGGCGAATTCGACCACCTTGCTGGTGACCTCGACGTTGTACTCATAGGAGGCGACGCTCTTGCCGTCGGCCATCAGCGAGCCGTCCATCATCACCGACGAAAAGCCGGAGCGGATGGCCGACATGCAGACGGCGGGCGACTGGCCATGGTCCTGGTGCATGACGATCGGGATGTGCGGATAGGCTTCGAGTGCCGCGAGAATCTGGTGGCGAAGGAAGGGCTCGCCGGCGTACTTGCGGGCGCCGGCGGAGGCCTGCATGATCACCGGCGCGTCGACCTCGGCGGCGGCTTCCATGATCGCCCACACCTGTTCCATGTTGTTGACGTTGAAAGCGGGCAGACCATAGCCGTTCTCGGCGGCGTGGTCGAGCAATTGACGCATCGATACGATGGGCATGGTTGTCATCTCCAGTTGTTGCCCGCCGTGGCGGGCGGGGCAAGCCGCCTGTGCGGGGCTTGCCGGGAAGAATGGTCCGCGTGGAGCGAGCAGAGGATGCCGGAGGAAGTTCGCTGCTCCCCTCAGACCTGATAAGCCTGTCGATCGCCGACCCGGACGATCTTCAGCGTGTTGGTGCTGCCGCTGCTGCCCATCGGGTCGCCGGCAGTGAGGACGATGAAGTCGCCCTTGTCGACGATGCCGGCGCTGGTCAGCAGTTCCTCGGCATCGTGCAGCAGCTCGTCGCGGGTGGTCGGTCGCTGCGTCATGAACAATGGATAGACCGCGCGGTACAGGCACATCCGCGTCAGCGCTTCGGGGCGCGGGGTCAGTGCGTAGACCGGAACGCCGCAGTTGAGGCGGCTCATCCAGAGCGCCGTCGCGCCGGATTCGGTGAGCGCGGCGATCGCCTTGACCTTGAGATGGTGCGCCGTCCAGATCGCGGCCAGCGAAATGGTCTGGTCGATGCGCGTGAAGACCTGATTGAGGAAGGCACTGTCGAGGGTGACCTCGGCCGATCGCTCGGCGGCCTGGCAGATCCTGGTCATCGCTTCGACGGTCTCGACCGGATACCTGCCGGAGGCCGTCTCGGCCGAGAGCATCACGGCATCGGTACCATCGAGGACGGCGTTGGCGACATCGGAAACCTCGGCGCGCGTCGGTGTCGGCGCAAGGATCATCGACTCCATCATCTGCGTCGCGGTGATCGCCAGCTTGTTCTTCTCCCGCGCCATCTGGATCATGCGCTTCTGCAGTGCGGGTACCGCCGCATCACCCACCTCGACCGCCAGATCACCGCGCGCGACCATGATGCCGTCCGACGAGGCGATGATCTCCTCGAGCGCCGCCACCGCCTCGACCCGTTCGATCTTGGCGATGGTCGCCGCCTGGCCGCCGGCGGCGTGGATCAGCTGCTTCGCCATGTACATGTCGGCGGCACTCTTGGGAAACGACACGGCGACGAAATCTACACCGATGCTCGCCGCCGTACGGATGTCATCCATGTCCTTGGCCGTCAGCGCCGGTGCCGACAGGCCGCCGCCCTGGCGGTTGATTCCCTTGTTGTTGGAGAGTTCGCCGCCGTGACGAACGGTGGTGAAGATCTCGCTGCCGACGACGCGTTCGACGTCGAGGACGATCCGGCCATCGTCGAGCAGCAGGACGCTGCCGGCGGAAACGTCGCGCGTCAGGTCCTTGTAGTCGAGCCCGACGCGCTCGCCGTCGCCGAGTTCACAGCGCGAGTCGAGGATGAAACGGGCGCCCTGTTCGAGCCAGACCTTGCCCTCGGCGAACTTGCCGACCCGGATCTTCGGCCCCTGCAGGTCGGCGAGGATGCCGACCGGCCGTTGCACGCGGGCGGCCACTTCACGCACCATCTGGGCGCGCGCGATGTGGTCGTCGGCCGTGCCATGCGAAAAATTGAGGCGCACGACATCGACGCCGGCGCGAATCATCCGTTCGAGCACTTCGCTGCTCGACGACGCCGGACCCAGGGTGGCGACGATCTTGGTATCTCGTGACATTCTTCTTCTGTGGTTGGTTGTTGTCGGCTGCAGCCAGCGAGGGCGCCCGCAGGCGCCCCCTCCCTCACTCGCTCAGCGGGTCATCACCCGGACCATGTCCAGCACCTTGCAGGAGTAGCCCCATTCGTTGTCGTACCACGAGACGATCTTGACGAAGGTGCCGTCGAGGGCCATGCCCGCTTCGGCATCGAACACCGAGGTGCAGCTCTCGCCGCGGAAGTCGGTCGCCACGACCTTCTCGTTGGTGTAGCCGAGAACGCCCTTCATCGGACCCTCGGAAGCGGCCTTCATGGCGGCGCAGATCTGCTCGTAGGTGGCTTCCTTGCTCAGTTCGCAGGTCAGGTCGACGACGGAGACATCCGATGTCGGAACGCGGAAAGCCATGCCGGTGAGCTTCTTGTTGAGCGACGGAATCACCTTGCCGACTGCCTTGGCGGCACCGGTCGAGGACGGGATGATGTTCTCGAGGATGCCGCGGCCACCGCGCCAGTCCTTGTTCGACGGGCCATCGACGGTCTTCTGGGTGGCTGTGGCGGCGTGTACGGTGGTCATCAGGCCGCGCTTGATGCCCCAGTTGTCATTGAGGACCTTGGCCACCGGTGCCAGGCAGTTGGTCGTGCACGACGCGTTCGAGATGATCGCCTGGCCGGCGTAGGTCTCGTCATTGACGCCGAAGACGAACATCGGCGTATCGTCCTTGCTCGGGGCGCTCTGGATGACCTTCCTGGCGCCGGCGGCGATGTGCTTCTGGCAGCTGTCGAGGGTCAGGAAGAGGCCGGTCGACTCGACGACGACGTCGGCGCCGACTTCGTTCCACTTCAGCTCGGCGGGGTCCTTGACGGCGGTCAGGCGGATTCTCTTGCCATTGACGACCAGCGTGTTGCCATCGACGGAGACGTCACCGTCGAAGCGACGATGGACCGAATCGTACTTGAGCATGTACGCCAGATAGTCGGGCTCGAGCAGGTCGTTGATGCCGACCACCTCGATGTCGGGGAAGTTCTTGACGGCAGCGCGGAAAACCATGCGTCCGATACGGCCAAAGCCATTGATGCCTACCTTGATAGTCATTGAAACGGTCTCCTTGAGAAATTACAGCAGTGATTTCACGATCCTGACCACATTGGCCACGGTGAAACCGAAAGAGTCAAACAACTGGTCGGCGGGTGCCGACTCTCCAAATCGATCGATGCCGAGCACGGCACCGTCGAGTCCAACGTACTTGTACCAGAAGC
>JFAX01000021.1:53147-86919 GCA_000585015.1 Candidatus Accumulibacter adjunctus
GAGTCCAACGTACTTGTACCAGAAGCCGCTCACGCCGGCTTCGATCGCCACCCGCGGCACCGCTGGCGGCAGCACCGCGTCGCGATAGGCCGGCTCCTGGCGGTCGAAAACCTCGCAGCAGGGCAGCGAAACAACACGCGCCGCGATGCCGTCCGCCGCCAGTGCCCGCTGCGCGTCGAGCGCCAGGCGAACCTCCGAGCCGGTGGCGATCAGGATGACGTGCGGCGCCGGGCAGTCGGCCAGCACATAGCCGCCACGGCGGATCGTCGAAGCGGCTGCGGCGCTGCTGACGGCCGGCAGGTTCTGCCGCGACAGGGCGAGAATCGTCGGCCCGTGGCGACGCTCGACGCCGGCCACCCAGGCGACCGCGGTTTCAGCGGCGTCGGCCGGTCGCCACAGGTCGACCCCCGGGATCAGCCGCAGGCAGGCGAGATGCTCGATCGGCTGGTGCGTCGGACCATCCTCGCCGAGGCCGATCGAGTCATGGGTATAGACCATGATCTGCCGCAGCTGCATCAGTGCCGCCATGCGGATGGCGTTGCGTGCGTAGTCGGAGAACACCAGGAAGGTGGCGGTGTAGGGAAGCAGCCCCCCGTGCAGCGCCAGGCCGTTGGCGATCGCCGTCATGGCGAACTCACGCACGCCGTAGTAGATGTAGTTGCCGCCTTGCTGACCAGTGATCGCTTGCGCGCCCGGCCACCAGGTCAGGTTCGATCCGGTCAGGTCCGCCGAGCCACCGACCAGCTCCGGCAGGCACGGCGCCAGGGCAGTGATGGCCCCCTGCGAGGCCTTGCGCGTCGCGATGTTGCCGGCTCCGGCGGCGTCGGCCAGGCAACCGGCGACGGCATCCTGCCAGCCGGCCGGCAGCTCGCCGCGCATGCGGCGGCTGAACTCGGCAGCCAGTTCGGGAAAGGCTTCCGCGTAGGCGGTGAAGCGCCTTTGCCAGTTGCTCTGGAAGAAGCTGCCGCGGGCACGGCCATCCCACTGTGCGTAAACCTCGACGGGAATCTCGAACGGCGCGTGCGGCCAGCCGATGTGGGCGCGCGTCGCAGCGACTTCGGCGGTTCCGAGCGGTGCGCCGTGTGCATCGTGGCTGCCCGCCTTGTTGGGCGCACCAAAGCCGATCCGCGTCCGGCAGCAGATCAGCGTCGGCCGCTCGCGCTCGCTGCGCGCAGCCAGCAGCGCCTCGTCGATCGCCTGCGTGTCGTGGCCGTCGATGTCGGCGATCACCCGCCAGCCGTAGGCCGCGAAGCGCTGCCGGCTATCGTCGGTGAACCAGCCGGCGACGTGGCCATCGATCGAAATGCCGTTGTCGTCGTAGATGGCGACCAGCTTGCCGAGCCCGAGGGTGCCGGCGAGCGAGCACGCCTCGTGCGAGATGCCCTCCATCAGGCAGCCGTCGCCGACGAAGACGTAGGTCGCGTGGTCGACGATTTCGTGCCCGGGCCGGTTGAACTCGGCGGCGAGGATCCGTTCGGCGATCGCCATGCCGACGGCGTTGGCCAGCCCCTGCCCGAGCGGCCCGGTCGTCGTCTCGACGCCGGCTGTGTGCCCGACCTCGGGATGACCCGGTGTCCGCGAGCGGAACTGGCGGAACTGCTTCAGGTCGTCGAGCGAGAGGTCATAGCCGCTGAGATGCAGCAGCGCATAGAGCAGCATCGAGCCGTGCCCGTTCGAGAGGACGAAGCGGTCACGATCCGGCCAGCCAGGATCGGCCGGGTTGTGGCGCAGGTGGCGACGCCAGAGCACTTCCGCGATTTCGGCCATCCCCATCGGCATCCCGGGGTGACCGGAGTTGGCTTGCTGCACCGCGTCCATGGCGAGGGCGCGGATGACACTGGTCAAGGGGGAAAATGGTGTGGGCACGATGCTTCGCGAGTCCGGGACAGGAGGTTGAATCGCATAGGCGGATTATCCGCCAAAAGCGGCACTTTGGCCACCTTCGTCGCCGCAGCCCATCGCCCCGGCAACCGCGCCCCCCTCGCGGCGGGTGGGGTTGCCCGCCAGGCCGGTCTGGCCGCGGCGCACATGTCGGCGAAACACGGGGGGTCGATAGGAAAGAGATCGCTAACGATAATTCGCAAAAACTTTAACTTCAAATAATCTATGTGAGCACCTAAACTGCTCGCACTCCGATCCGCAGACCCGTTCCGCTCGCTCTTTTCCAAATCCACGCAGGGAGACAAGCATGGACCAATCGAACCGTTACGCCGACCTCAGCCTTCGGGAAGAGGATCTGATCGAGGGTGGTCGGCACATCCTCGTCGCTTACAAGATGAAGCCGAAGGCGGGTTACGACTACCTGCCGGCAGCCGCCCACTTCGCTGCCGAATCGTCGACCGGCACCAACGTCGAGGTGAGCACGACCGACGACTTCACGCGCGGCGTCGACGCCCTTGTCTACCACATCGACGAAGCCAGCGAGGAGATGCGCATCGCCTATCCGCTCGAACTCTTCGACCGCAATGTCACCGACGGCCGCATGATGATCGTCTCCTTCCTGACGCTGTGCATCGGCAACAACCAGGGGATGGGCGACATCGAGCACGCCAAGATCTACGACTTCCACGTCCCGCAACGCGCGCTGCAGCTCTTCGACGGGCCGGCGAAGGACATCTCCGATCTCTGGCGCATCCTCGGCCGGCCGATCCGCGACGGTGGCTACATCGCCGGCACGATCATCAAGCCGAAGCTTGGCCTGCGCCCGGAACCATTCGCCGCCGCCGCCTACCAGTTCTGGCTCGGTGGCGACTTCATCAAGAACGACGAACCACAGGGCAACCAGGTCTTCGCGCCGATGAAGAAAGTCATGCCGCTCGTCTACGACGCGATGAAACGGGCGCAGGACGAAACCGGGCAGGCCAAGATCTTCTCCGCCAACATCACCGCCGATGACCATTGCGAGATGTGTGCACGCGCCGACTACATCCTCGAGACTTTCGGTCCGGACGCCGACAAGGTGGCGTTTCTCGTCGACGGCTATGTCGGTGGCCCCGGCATGGTCACCACCGCCCGTCGCCAGTACCCGAACCAGTATCTGCATTACCACCGCGCCGGCCATGGGGCCGTCACCTCGCCAAGCTCGAAGCGTGGCTATACCGCCTATGTCCTGGCGAAGATGGCGCGGCTGCAGGGGGCCTCGGGAATACACGTCGGGACGATGGGCTTCGGCAAGATGGAAGGCGACGCCGACGACCGCTCGATCGCCTACATCATCGAACGCGACGAATACCAGGGTCCGGCCTACCACCAGAAATGGTACGGCATGAAGCCGACGACGCCAATCATCTCGGGCGGCATGAACGCCCTGCGCCTGCCGGGATTCTTCGCCAACCTCGGTCACGGCAACGTCATCAACACGGCCGGTGGCGGCTCGTACGGCCACATCGACAGCCCGGCCGCCGGCGCGATCTCGCTGCGGCAGGCCTACGAGTGCTGGAAGGCCGGCGCTGACCCGATCGAATGGGCGCGCCAGCACCGCGAGTTCGCCCGCGCCTTCGAATCCTTCCCTGGCGATGCCGACATGCTGCATCCGGGCTGGCGCGACCGACTCGGCGTGCATCGCTGAGAGCAACGAGCGGCGGTCGCGGGCCGACCGATGGCGAACAACGGCACGGCGGCGGCTCGCCGCCGGCAGGGCAGGGGCAGGCAATGACCGACAGCGAGCAGTACCGGGTTCGCCAGGAACCCTTCTACCGCCAGCAGGGCAACGAGGTCGCGCTCTATGCCGCTGCCTACGCCGCCCGCCTGCCGGTGATGGTGAAGGGGCCGACGGGCTGCGGCAAGTCGCGCTTCATCGAATACATGGCCTGGAAGCTCGACCGGCCGCTGATCACCGTGGCCTGCAACGAGGACATGACGGCCTCGGATCTGGTCGGCCGCTACCTCCTGGAAGCGGGCGGCACGCGCTGGCTCGACGGTCCGCTGACCACCGCCGCGCGCATCGGCGCCATCTGCTACCTCGATGAGATCGTCGAGGCCCGCCAGGACACGACCGTCGTCATCCATCCGCTGACCGACCATCGGCGGACGCTGCCGCTCGACAAGAAGGGCGAACTGCTGCGCGCGCATGTGGATTTCCAGCTCGTCATCTCGTACAACCCCGGCTACCAGAGCCTGATGAAGGATCTCAAGCAATCGACCAAACAGCGTTTCACCGCTTTCGATTTCGACTACCCGGAGGCCGAACTCGAAGCGACGATCCTCGCCAGCGAAAGCGGCATCGATCGCGCGTTGGCGGCGCAACTGGTCGCCGTCGGCACTGCCGCGCGCCGCCTCAAGGGGCATGGTCTCGACGAAGGCGTGTCGACGCGCCTGCTCGTCTACGCCGCGACGCTGGTCCGGCACGGGGTCGCTGCCGGCGACGCCTGCCGCATGGCGCTCGTGCGTCCGATCACCGACGACCGCGACATCCGCGAGACGCTCGAGCACGCGATCGACGCCATCTTCGCCTGAGAACGGTACTCGGCATGCGCGGCAGCGAGACTCCCCCGGCGCTCTCGGCGGACCGTCTGGCCGCCTGCCGTGCTCGGCTCGACTGCCGGTTGCCGCAGGTCGACAGCGTCTTCGCCGACTGCCTGCGCGAAGCCATCGCCGTTCTCACGCCGACGGGCGTCGACGCCTACCTCGACTGCGCCCGCTTCCTCGGACGCATCGGCCGTGGCGCCGAACCGCTGCTGGCCTTCCTCGAGGAATGGCCGGCAGTCGCGCACAGCGTCGGCGAAGAGAGCTTGCCGGCAGTGCTCGCGACGCTGCAGCGCTTGCACAAGTCGCCGAACGGCAAGGCCATCGCCCCGTTCCTGCAGAGCCTCGCCGCCGTCTCGCGGCGGCTTGCCGCCGGCGGGCAGTTGCAGCGCTACCTCGACCTGACGCTGCGCCTGATGGAGCGCACTTCGGGGTCGATCCACGGCATCCACAAGACCTTCGCCAGCCCCGGCCTGCCCGACTTCCTGATCCAGGCGCCGACGCTTCTCGGCGGCCTGAGCATCGCCGGCCTGACGAACTGGGTCGACTTCGGCGTGCGCAACCACGCCAGCCACCCCGAACGTCAGCGTGACTACTTCCGCCTGCAGTCGGCCGACAGCCGCGCCGTCTTCCAGCGCGAACGGCACGGTACCCTGCTGGTCGACCACGAGCGCCTGCTCGAACTCTATCTGCGGGGGCTCTGGGGCGAGCAGGCGCTGCTCGTCCCGTACGCCGTCGCCAGCGAAGCCGCCAACCCGGCGTCGCCGGTGCAGCCCTACGACGACGCGGATGGCATCCGCCTGCCCGACGTTCTCGACGATGTGCCTGGCGTCAGCGGCATCGACCGCTACCGCGCCGCACTGGCACACATCGCCGGCCACCGGCGCTGGAGCACGCCGCTGTTCGCCGACAACCTCAGCCCGATGCAGCGCCTGGCGGTCGAGACCTTCGAGGACAGCCGCATCGACACGTTGATCGTCCGCCGCTACCCGGGCATGCGGCGCATCTTCGGCGCGCTGCATCCGCGCCCGCTTGCCGGCGCCTGCGATCCGCAACGTTTCTCCTGCCTGCGCCATCGCCTGGCCATGCTGTCGCGTGCCCTGCTCGATGGCGAACACGGCGACACCGACGGAGACCTGCGCGACTTCGTCGCCCGCTTCCGGCAGGCGCTGGTCGACGGCGAGGCAAGCAGCCTGGCGATGAGCGAGCTGGCGCTCGCTTACGTGGCCCGCACCCGCCGGCAGAGTGACCAGTTGCCCGAGGTCTACTTCAGCGATACGCTGGTCGACTACCGCGACGACAACCGCCATCTCTGGCGCTTCCACGAACTATCCGACGACGAGGAAACGTTCGTCGAAAACCGTCCGGCGAGCGCGAGCAGCCAGGTCGACCGCCTGCCACCGCGCCATTACCCGGAATGGGACCATCACAGCCAGAGCTACCGCCCCGACTGGGTGAGCCTCTACGAATCGCTGCACCCGTCGGGCGACGCGGCGCTGATCGACCGGCTGCTCGACCGGCACGCCGCACTCGCCCGTCGGCTCAAGCGCCTGCTCGACATCCTCAAGCCGCAGGAACGGGTTCGCCTGCGTTTTCAGGAGGACGGCAGCGAACTCGACCTCGACGTCGCCGTCCGCTCGCTGATCGACTGCCGCAGCGGCGTCACCCCCGATCCGCGGATCAACATGAGCCAGCGCAGCAACGGCCGCAACCTCACCGTCCTGCTGCTCCTCGATCTCTCCGAGTCACTGGCGGACAAGGTCGGCAGCGGCGATGGCGAGCAGACGGTGCTCGAACTCAGTCAGGAGGCGGTCTCGCTGCTCGCCTGGTCGATCGACCAGCTCGGCGACCCGTTCGCCATCGCCGGCTTCCATTCGGATACCCGGCACGACGTCCGCTACCTGCATCTCAAGGGCAGCAGCGAACCCTGGGGCGACGCCGTCAAGCGCCGCCTGGCGGCGATGCAGGCGGGCTATTCGACGCGCATCGGCGCCGCTCTGCGGCACGCGGCGCACTACCTCGCGGCGCAGCGGGCCGAGAAGAAGCTGCTGCTGGTCCTCACCGATGGCCAGCCGTCGGACGTCGACGTGACCGACGACCGGCTGCTGATCGAGGACGCGCGCAAGGCGGTGGGCGAGCTCGACCGGCAGGGGATCTTCAGCTACTGCATCAGCCTCGATGCCAGGGCGGACGATTACGTCGGTCACATCTTCGGCCACCGCCATTCGGTGATCGACCGCATCGAGCGGCTGCCGCAGCGGCTGCCGGAGCTGTTCATGGCGCTGACGCGGTAGTGGCGGCCAGCGGCCGCGCACACCGGCCCAACGGGTCATGGCTTTGTCAGACGCTCGTCCAGGTCAATCCGAACTTCCGGAGCGGGCACTCCGTTGACCAGCCGGTCGCCGCCGGCAGCCTGCACGCCGAATGTGCGCGGATCTTTCGGGTGGGCAAGGGAGCCGCCTCGGCCGACACATCGCTGCAGCTCTTCAAGTACCAGGAGGAGGCGATCGGCTTCGCCCAGACGGGCGCCTGCTACGTCCAGACCACCGGTAGCGGCGCGAGCAGGGGTTTCGCGGCGCAGACGCCCTGCACATTGCCGTCGCGCAGGATCTGGGCGTTCGCCGATTCGCTACCCTGGATCGCAGGCAGCGCGTCAACGCACTGCGCCTCGGCCTGACTCTGGAACTCGGCTTGGCGCAAGGCTCTTGACCAGTCGCCCGCAAATGGCCGGCAGCGCTTCGTCAACGACGACCGTGGATATGAGGCACACAGGCGTGTGGCGGCGGCGGGAGCGGCGGGCGTGTTGCCCGTTCCGTGGCGGCGATCAGCCGACCCCGGTCACGGAACGGGCTGCTCGATCTGTCGCTGTGCTGCGTCAGGCATCCTGCCGCCGGCGGCGCGGCCAGCTCAGGCCCGCCAGCAGGCCGAGGCCGGCGAGCGTCAGACCGGATGGCTCCGGCACGGCCCGGCTGGGTTCGGCATAGAGGAAGTCGTCCATCACGACGACATCGTCGTTGGAGTTGCCGAGCACACCGTTGGCGACGATGGTATTGAGGCCGGAAGTCAGTCGGACGCGGCTGATCGGCTCGCCTGCGTCGAAAACCGCGCCGAGGAAGCTCAACCCCTGGTTGCCGCCGACGAGGACGTCGCGTGAGAAGATCGACGACCCGCTCTGGTCGAAGAACTCCATCGTCGTCAGGCCAGCGACCTCGACATCGACGAAGATGGCAGCGAAAGCGCTCGTCGTGGCAGCCGTCGTCGTCCCGGGGACGAAGAAGCTGACGTCCGTGATGTTGCTGCCGACGGCGGTAAACAGTCGTTGCGCGCTGAAAGCCTGGAAGTCGTTCGGGAAGCCGAACAGGACCGGCGAGGCCTGGCCGGCGTTGGCACTGACCAGGAAACCGGTTCCGGGCGTGCTGAACACCGCTCCGCGCGGTGAGTTGACGTTGAAGAAGTCTGCCGGCAGGGCGCTGGGGTCGGCGAAGGCATTTGGTACGCCATCCCAGTTGATTTCGCGGCGAAGACCGCCGAAGGATCCGTTGGCGCCGGCGGTGGTGCCGCCGCCGACGGCCGCGCGGAAGGCATCACGCGTCGGTGTGATCGCTGCGGCATTGGCGCCGGCGGCTTCGAAGGTGATCAGGGCGGCGCTCGCCGTGGGGGCGAGCAGCAGGGCGGCAACTGCGGCGGCGGATTTGCAGATCGATTTCATTCTTGTTCTCCTCTCGCTCATGACACAGTGGTGGAATGACGACCGGTCCGCAGTGAATGCGAACGAGTACCAGAAGCAAGTACCGGACCAGGATCATAAATTGATTCTGTGTCAGTTGCTTGGGATGATTCCTTGCGTGTCCGCTCGCGGCGGCTGTAAAGAATTCCGACAGTGCCGCGAGACAACGGGTTGGGCGCTGGCGGGGCGTGCGAGAGCCCGGGCAGGGCGGTGGATCGTCGCCAGGTCCGCGAAGCCGCTACTGCGCCGCTAGTCGCAGCGCACGCTGCCTGCCCAGCCGGCCGATGACGTGCATCTCGCAGGGCTTGCAGTCGAAGCGCAGCGTCAGGCGTTCGCTGCCGTTGATCAGGAGCATCGGTTCGGCACGGATGCCTTTCACCAGCTTGGGACAGAGGTTGAAGCTGTAGCGCAGGCAGTGCTTGGTGATCATCAGCGACACTTCGCCCTTCCGTTGGCCGCATTCGTAGGCCGGCTCGATGAACTCGACGCCGTGGCGGGCGTAGAAGGCGCGTGCGCTGCGGTTGTTGACGCCTGCCAGATAGTCGAGCGAGCGCTCGGGACAGGGCGCAGGCGGGACTGCGGCCGGTCGGCGCGCCGGCCGCTCGTAGGCGGCGCGGCGGGCCGCGTCGAGCGCAGCCAGCGCATCGCGACGCAACTGGTTGAGCGTGGCGATCGGCAGGAACCAGTCGCTCACGAGGTCGATGGCGATGCTCCGTGCGCTGTAGATCGTCGCGCCGAGCCGGCCGAGGCTGTCGCGCATCCCTGCCCGCGCCCGCTCGGCGTCACGCGCCGGCTGTCGCTGCCGCGCCAGCGTCGCCTGCGCCGTCACGCCGCGATCATCGCTGATCGTCAGCGACAGGCCATGCGCATCGTCGCGCAGGACCAGGTCGACCGCGATCCTGCGGCTTGCCGACTTCCTTGTCAGGCAGCGGGCGAACTCCTGATCCCGGTTGCGGTGGATGCGGGTGCCGCGTTGCAGGACGGCCGGCAGTGCGTCTGCCGCAAGTTGCGGAAACAGCCGGCAGCTGCCGTCGTCCTGCTTTTCGACGCGGTTGAGCTGCAGGCCGTGCAACTCGCCGGTGGCGTCGAACCAGGCGACCCCGTCACCGTTGTGCACCGGCTGCCGGCAGTCGAGGTCGAAGTGGTCGCTGCCGATGCGGGTGACCGTGCCGATCTCGTCACCGACGAACTTCGGTGTCGCGAAGGCGCCGATGTCGGCCTTGCGACCCCTGACGAAATAGTCGGTGGCGCCCCGGTTGAAGGTCTTCTCCGGTTGCGGGACGAAAAGGAAGCTGCTCTGCCCGGACGAACTGCGGCGATGACCCGGGCGCTCGGCGATGATCTCGTCGAGCAACTGGCGATAGTGGGCGGTGATGTTCTTGACGTAGGCCAGATCCTTGAGGCGTCCCTCGATCTTGAACGAACTGACGCCGGCGTCGACCAGTGCCCGCAGATTGCTGCTCTGATCGTTGTCCTTCAGCGACAGCAGGTGCCGGTCGGCGGCGACCACCCGTCCGTCGCCGCTGGCCAGGGTATAGGGGAGACGGCAGGATTGCGCACAGTCGCCACGGTTGGCGCTGCGCCCGGTCTGCGCGTAACTCAGGTTGCACTGACCACTGTAGCTGACGCAGAGGGCACCGTGCACGAAGAACTCGAGAATGGCGTCGGTCGCGTTGGCGATGGCGCTGATCTGGTCGAGCGACAGTTCGCGCGCGAGGACGATCTGCGAGAAGCCGACGGCGGCGAGGAACGCTGCCTTCTCGGGCGAGCGGATGTTGGTCTGCGTGCTGGCGTGCAACTCGATCGGCGGCAGGTCGAGCTCGAGCAGTCCCATGTCCTGGATGATCAGCGCATCGGCGCCGACCTCGTGCAGTTGCCACGCCAGTTGCCGCGCCGCTTCCAGCTCGTCATCGCGCAGCAGGGTGTTGAGCGCAACCAGGACCTGCGCATCGTAGCGGTGCGCATGCTCGACGAGGCGGCCGATATCGGCGACCGAATTGCCGGCCCGCGCGCGCGCGCCGAACTCCGGGCCGCCGATGTAGACGGCATCGGCGCCGTGAATGATGGCCTCGATCCCGAAATCGGCATTCTTCGCCGGAGCGAGGAGTTCCAGATGCTGGCGGGTCTTCTGCATGTGCGGTCTGGAGTGGGCAATGGTGGCATTCTATACGCTCCGGCCAGCGCCGTTCGGCTTCGTCGGCGGCGTCGGCCAGCGCGCCGCGGGGCAGCCAGTGGCCGCTGCTGCGATGGCCGCGCACCGCCCTGCCGGAAGCTTGAATCTTCTTGTCAACCGCAACCCGAGGCGGGCGTTAGTCGGCGCATGCGCGGCACAGTGACCGCCAACACTTGGAGAGGAGAACGACATGGGTAGCCTGAGCAACGAGTCATTCGACCAGTTTCTCGATTCACTCAAGCAGGCCGGCGTGCAGATCAGCAACGAGGACGAACTGCGTGAGCGGCTGGCGGAGGCTCAACGCTGGCGTTTCGCCTTTGCCACCCTGGCGGCCAACGGCCGTCCGCTCGGCATCCGCTTCCAGGACAGCAGCAGCGGTGTCAACCAGGACGACATCCAGCGGACCCTCGCCCGTTTCCAGTTTCCCGAAGTTCTGCACAGCACCTTTACCGCCAGCCTGCGCGCTGACCACTGATCATCGACCGCAGCTGGATTCCTCCGGCAGCGGACTCGTCGCACCCTCTCTCCCCTGAAGCCCGGCGGCGCCGGAGAATCCGCGCCGCAAGCGGCCGGTTGCACGCGGCGGGGATGCATGGCTGCATTTCCCTCGCGCTGCGCGGCTGGATCGTTCATGCCTGTTGAACGACGACTGCAGTGTGAGTCATAATGTCGGCATGAACGATTCCCCCCCCCAGGATCCGCGGCGGCGGTTGCGCGAATTGCTCGCGATAGCCGAGCGCGACCGCACCGACGAGCAGTGGGACGAGATCATCGAGATCGAGATCACGCTCGCGCCGGGAAACCGTGAGTCCGATCGCAACTCGGATCGGCCCGGCGAGCGGCAGCCCGACAAGCGGCAGGGGGCACATGGTCCCGGTCGTCGGCCCGAGCAACGCAAGCCGGCAGCCAAAGCGCCGGTACCAAGGCAGGAGCCCAGGCAGCAGGGGCCGCGGCCGGAAGCTGCGGGCGACGTGCCCGGCGAGCCGCGCGCGCCGGACTCGCGGCCACCGCGGCGGCACATGCGGCGGCCCCGGCGCCCAACGGAGACGCCCGGCGAGAGCTGAGCTGCCCGCTGCTGTCGTCCCGGGTTCTGGTCCGCTGCCGCATTTCCAGCGTCGCTTCGGCCGTCATCATCGCCCACTGCCCCTGACCGGTTGCCGGGAAAGCGGCTCCGGGTCGCGCAGCATCAGCGTCGGCGGTGCGAAGGGTGCGAGACGTTCGAGAAAATCGAGCATTTCCAGCGCCGGCGCGTTGCGGAAGAAGGCCGCCATCGGCGTCTCCATCCAGATTCGGTCGGCGTGTGCCCACACCTCGTGCGGCGTATCGCCGATCCCGTCGTCGTCGAGGTCGAAACCCTGGTAGCCGTCCCAGTAGTTCCCCCACCACTGATTGGCATCGTCGCTATCGCCGGCGCCGACGAGCGCCGGCCAGAGATTGTGCTCGAAGCGGTTGCGCAGGACCAGGTGACCGCCGCGTTCGCCGTAGAAGCTGATGCCGGTGACGTTGTGCGCGATGCGGTTGTCGATCACAGCCATGCGGTTGATCGCGTGCCGCGGCGAGTCCGACAGGATGCCGACCGCGCAATGGATGATCTCGTTGTCGTGCAGCAGCGTCGTGCCGCTCTCCTTGAGCGCGACGCCGGCGCCGCTGGCGTCGATGGCGTGCAGGATCTGGTTGCGGCGGATGACCAGCCCATCCGAGTTGAGCGCGGTGATCCCGGACGAGTTGTCGCGCAGATGGTTGCCCTCGATCAGCGTGCGGTGGGCGAAGAGCAGGTTCATTGCACGCCGGCTGTCGTGGACGCTGTTGCCGACGAAGCGGTTGCGCAGCGAGTTGCTGACCGTGATGTCGCGAACGCCGCGCAGCTCGTTGCGCTCGATGCGGTTGCTCATGCTGTACCACAGCCGGATACCGTCGCCGCGATCCGCCGGCGCCAGCGCCAGCGAGCGGATGCGGTTGCCGACGATGCGGTTGTCGTTGGCCTGTTGCAGGGTGATGCCGAACAGCACTTCATCGATCCGGTTGTCCTCGATCAGGTTGTGCTGTCCGTCCTCGACCAGCACACCGGAGTCGATGCGGTCGTGCGAGTCGCCGGAGTTCCTCAGATGCAGCCGGCGGAGGACGACGCCGGTGGTGCGCACCGTCACCACCGTTCCCTTGCCGCCACCGTCGATGGTGACTTCTCCGCGGCCGTCGATCAGGATCGGGCGGCTGATCAACACCGGTCCGGAGTAGGTCCCTGCCGGCAGCTGCAGGATGCCGCCACTCGGTGTGGCGTCGATCCAGGGCTGCAGCGATGGCGCCGGGGGGTCGCTGCCCGTCCCTTCGGCGGCGGCGAGGACGAGGCCAAACAGGACCCCGAGGCTGGCGGCGGCGAATGCCGCCCGCAACTGGGCGGGTCGCCTCAGGCGGCCGACTCGCGATGCAGCCACAGGCACCTGCCCTTGCTCGCCTGCTCGATCGCTGCCAGCAGTTTCTCGTGCTCGGCGAGTTCTTCCGGGCTGGCGCGCCGGATCAGTTGCGCGCGCGCTGCACCGACGGTGGCGGGACGGTGACCGGTGTCGCTCCGCTGCGCCGGCTCGTCGGCCAGATCGATGATCAGGCTCTCCTGCCCACGGGTCATCGCCAGATAGACTTCGGCGAGGATCTCGGCGTCGAGCAGGGCTCCGTGCAGCGTGCGCCGTGAGTTGTCCACCGCGTAGCGTTCGCAGAGCGCGTTAAGGTTGTTCTTCTTGCCCGGGTGCAGTTCCTTGGCCATGCGCAAGGTGTCGCAGACGCCATGACAGACGGTCTCGATCGGCGCCATGTCGAGCAGGGCCAGCTCCGCGTTGAGGAAGCCGAGGTCGAAAGCGGCGTTGTGGATGACCAGTTCGGCGCCGCGAATGAAGTCGAGAAAGTCGCCGGCGATGTCGGCGAAGCGGGGCTTGTCGAGAAGGAAATCGCGACTGATGCCGTGCACCGACAGCGCGCCGGCGTCGATTTCGCGGTCCGGGTTCAGGTAGACGTGGAAGTGCTTTTGCGTCAGGCGGCGGTTGCGCATCTCGACGCCGCCGATCTCGATGATGCGATGCCCCAGCTTGTGCTCGAGGCCGGTCGTTTCGGTATCCAGGAAGATCGTTCGCATCGCTGCTCTTTCCGCACCGCGTGCTAGCGGGGAGCGCGGCTCTGCCGCAACTCGTCCATGCCGCGATTCGCCAGTGCGTCGGCACGTTCATTGCCGGCGTTTCCCGCATGTCCGCGGACCCAGCACCACTTGACCTGATGCTGCCCGGCCAGCTCCGCGAGCCGCTGCCAAAGGTCGGCATTCTTCACTGGCTGCCGGTCAGCGGTGCGCCAGCCGTTGCGCTGCCAGTTGCGGATCCACTCGGTGATCCCTTTCTGCAGGTACTGTGAATCACTGTGCAGATGCACGGTCGCTGGTCGGCGGAGCGCCTCGAGTGCGCGAATCGCGGCCGTCAGCTCCATGCGGTTGTTGGTCGTCGCCGCTTCACCGCCCCAGAGTTCCTTCGCGTGTTCGCCGCTTTGCAGCACGACGCCCCAGCCGCCTGGACCAGGATTGCCGCGGCAGCCACCGTCGGCGTAGATCGTCACGATGGCCTCCTCATTCATGCCGGTTCGCCTTCTTCTTGCTCAATGCCGACAGGGCCTTCGGCGCCGATCGCTGCCGCTTCCAGCTGGGCAGGATCAGCCGCATGCCATGGACGCGCTTGATCGCACGCAGCAGGTAGACGCCACCGGCAAAGCTCCACCAGCGATTGCCGGCAGCTTCGATGAACTGCCAGCGGCGCAGCCAGCGCTCGCGCGAGCAGGGCGGCGCGTAACAGCCGAAGCTGCCACGTTCGACCTCGAATCCCAGCAGTTGCAGCCAGTCGCGCAGGCGCCCCGGCGACAGGTAGTCGCCATTCCAGGGAAACCCGGCCGGGCAGTTCGGCAGCTTGCGCCGCAGCCCCCAGGCCGAGAACGGGTTGAAGCCGGTGATGATCGCTTCGCCTTCCGGAATCAGGATGCGCTCGACCTCACGCAGGATCTGGTGCGGGTCGTCGTGGAACTCGAGGACATGCGCCATGACCACCAGATCGATGCTGTGTGCGGCAAACGGCAGCTGCCGCAGGTCGCAAAGGACGTCGACCAGGCCCGACTCGCCGGCCACCTGGCGCAAAGGGATACGGTTCTGCGCCAGCAACCGGATCTCCGGCAAGCCGATCTGGATGGCGTTGTAGCCGAACAGATCGGCCACCGCGGCATCGATGCTGGCCCGTTCCCAAGCCATGACGTAGCGCCCTTGCGGGCTCTGCAGCCAGTCGCCGAAAACAGGAATTGACATTTTCCGCAGTTCTTCCAAAATTCAGCGATGTTTGACGTCATCCGCATTCCAGCTTTCAAGGATAACTACATCTGGTTGCTGCGCAAAGGCGCTGCGGCCACGGTGGTCGATCCCGGCGACGCACGGCCGGTGCTCGAGGTCCTCGAGCGCGAGCGGCTGACTCTCGCCAGCATCCTCGTCACGCACCACCATGCCGACCATCAGGGTGGCGTTGCCGAGTTGCTGGCACACCATCGTGCCGAGGTGTTCGGGCCGGCAGCAGAAGCGATCGCCGGCATCAACCGGCCGTTGCGCGGTGGTGAGACGATCCAACCGGCCGGCTGTGACAGCAGCTTCGCCGTCCTCGCCGTGCCCGGGCATACCTTGGGTCACCTCGCATATTATGGCGCAGGCTGCCTGTTCTGTGGCGATACGCTGTTCGCCGGTGGCTGTGGTCGGCTTTTCGAGGGAACGGCGGTACAGATGGCGGCTTCGCTGGCGTGCCTCGCGGCATTGCCCGACGAGACCGTCGTCTACTGCGCGCACGAGTACACGCAGGCCAACCTGCGCTTTGCGCTCGCCGTCGAGCCGGGAAATCGCTACCTGCAGCTTCGCGCGGCGGAGGTCACCGCGGCGCGTGCCAGTGGTCAGGCGACGGTGCCCTCGACGATCGCCTGCGAGAAGGCCAGCAACCCCTTCCTGCGCTGCGCCGAGCCGGAGGTCGTGGCGGCGGCGCAGCGTCACGGAGCTGCTGCCGCCGACGCAGTGGCGGTCTTCGCCGCGCTGCGTGAGTGGAAGAACGGCTTTTGAGGATACGCAGCCTGCGGATCGTGCGCACCGGACGAGCTTGTTCGCGACGCCCCTGCCGGCTCGATGCGCTGGGTGTGAATCGATCCGTCGCGCTGCCGAGCTGGGGTGTGGGCGGCACACTCTTTTCCACCCACGATCCGACTCGACCTGTTCGCGACCTCTCAGGCGGCCGGATCGTGGTTGTCGGCCTGCCGCGCCGCGCGCCAGGCGCGATCGACGGTGTCGAGCACCTTGCCGGCATTGAAGGGCTTGACGACGAAGCCGCTGGCCCCGTTCTCGATCGATGAGCGGACATGGTCGACGCTCGGACGGCCGGCGAGCATGATGACGATGGTTTCGGGGTGTCGCGCCTTGATCGCCTGCAGCGCTTCGAGGCCATTCATCTCCGGCATCACCACGTCCATGCAGACGATCTTCGGCCGCAGGCGCTCGGTGAGTTCGAGTGCGGCAACGCCGTTGCGTGCCTCGCCGATGACATCGTATTCGCTGTCACGCAGCATGCTGCGCAACAGGCTGCGCATCAGGTCGTTGTCGTCGACGATGAGGACGCTGGGACGTGACAGGGTGCTCATCCCGGCCGGCAACCTGGCGAGGACGGCGTGGCGGCGCGGCAGCGGCCGCTTCGTGCTAAATTGGCGCTTTCCCCAGTCAGCCCAGGGGCTGCCGTGATGACCGAAGACACCTCTCCCAACACCGCGACCGCCTCTCTGCGAATGAAGAAATACGGGCTGCGGATTGCGCTTGCCCTGCTGCTCATCGGTGTCCTCGGTTTCCTCGTCGTGCCGCCGCTGGTCAAGTGGCTGCTGGTGGATCAACTCGCCGCGGCACTGCACCGGCCGGTCAGCATCGAGGGTCTGAGGATAAACCCGTACACCTTGTCCCTGCAAGTCGACGGGTTGGCGATCCAGGAAAAGGGCGGCGGCGACAAGGTGGCCGGTTTCGAGCAGTTGTTCGTCAACCTGGAGTCGAGTTCGCTCTTTCGTCTTGGGCCTGTGATCAGCGAACTGAAACTGGTTGGCCCCGAGTTGTCGCTGGTGCGCCTGCCCGACGGGCGGTTCAACGTCTCCGACCTGATCGACGAGTTCATGGCCCGGCCCGCATCGACCGAGCCAACGCCGCGCTTTTCTGTGAACAACATCCAGATCACCGGTGGCAAGGTAGACTTCGACGACCGGATGCTCGGCGAGAAGCAGCAGCTCAGCGAGCTCAACGTTAGCTTGCCCTTCGTTTCCAGTCTGCCGAATTCGGTCGAGATCTTCGTCGAGCCGGCATTCTCGGCTTCGCTCAACGGTGCGCCGGTGGCGGTCCAGGGCCGCAGCAAGCCCTTCTCGGCGACGCAGGAGAGCGAGTTGGCGGTCGAGCTGCGCGAGGTGCACATCGCCCCCTACCTCGACTATCTGCCGTTGCGTCTGCCGATCCAGCTCGTTTCAGGCGCCGTCGACGGTGAGCTGAAGCTCGTTTTTCACCGCGGCGAGGATGATCATCCGTCGCTCAGCCTGTCGGGCAGTGCCACGCTGCGGGATCTCTCGGTCAAGGACACCGCCGGCGCTCCCCTGCTGTCGTTGAAGCAGTTGCACGTGGTGCTGTCCCGGATCGATCCGCTGCAGCGCGTCTTCGCCATCGAACGGGTGGCGCTGGACGCACCCGAGATCCATGCGCGCGTCAGCCCGCAGGGGACGATCAACTGGATCGACTTCTTCAATCAGGAACTTGCCGCGCGTTCGCCGCCGGCAGCGGCAGCCGCGACCGCGGCGGAGCAGCCGGCGGCGCCGGTGAGCTGGTCGCTGGACGAAGGCAGGGTCAGTGGCGGAGCGCTGCGCTGGCTCGACGAATCGCACGGCAAGCCCTTCAACGCCAGCATCGAAGGGCTTGATCTCGGCATCCGCGAGCTCGACGGCAAGGGGGCTTCGCCAGCGAAGTTCGAGCTCGCCATGCGTTTTCAGGGAGAACCCTGGATCAAGGGTGGCACACTCTCGGTGACGGGCGGACAGCTCGATCTCGGCAAGCGACGGGTCCTCATCGACGAGCTGAAGTCGCGCGGCACGCAGTTGCTGCTGCGTCGCGCCGCCGATGGCAGCATCGCTTTCGTGCAGCCGCCTGTCCTGCGCGCTGTCGCGGCTGCCCGGAAGGATCCGGGTGCTGCCTGGGAGATCACCGTCGCCAGGAACCACGCCGAGGAGATCGGTCTGCGTTTCGAGGACGCCGCGGTGTCGCCGCCGGCGACGCACACGGTCGAGGGCCTGCGCTTCGACGGCGAGAATCTGTCCACGGTGGCCGGCAGCACCGCCAGGCTGAAGACCAGTTTCCGCCTCAATCGCAAGGGCGAGGTCGAGCTCGCCGGCAGTGTCCGGGCGCTGCCGCTCGACGCCGACCTCAAGCTGGCCGTGCGGACGCTCGAGCTCCTGCCGCTGCAGCCCTACGTCACCGAGCACCTCAACGTCGAGCTCACGCGCGGTCTGCTGAGCGCTGACGGGGCACTGCAACTTCGCCAGACGGGCAGCGGCCGGGTCGACCCAGCTGCGCTTGCCGGCGGTTTCAGCGGCGAGCTGACGGTTGGCGACTTCCAGGCCGTTGACAAGATCAACTCGGCCGACCTCGTCAAATGGAAGTCGCTCCATCTCGGCAGGATCGAGCTGCGCCTGCAGCCTGATTCGCTGGCGGTCGGCGAGGTGGCGCTGAGTGATTTCTTCGCCCGCGTGATCATCAGCCGAGAGGGCAAGCTGAACCTGCTGCAGATCCTGCGCGAGGACGGGAAGGCGCAGCCGGCGGCGCCAGCCGCACCGCCGGTGGTCGCCGGCGAGGGCAAGGCATTGGCGCCGGTCGGCGGAGCAGCGAAGCCGCGCATGCCGATCAACATCGCCAGGATCACGCTGCAGGGCGGGGATGTCCGCTTCAGCGACAACTTCATCAAGCCCAATTACTCGGCTCACCTGAAGAAGATCGGCGGCACGATCAGCGGCCTGTCGTCGGCGGCCGACAGTTCGGCGAAGCTCGACCTGCGCGGCAGTTACGACAACATCGCACCGCTGACCGTCAGCGGCCAGCTCAATCCGTTGTCGCCAGACCCACGCCTCGATCTGCAGGCGGACGTCAAGGGGATCGAGATGACCTCGCTGTCACCGTACTCCGGCAAGTATGCCGGCTACGCGATCGAGAAGGGCAAGATGTCGCTGTTCGTCAAGTACAGGATCGAGAACCGGCAGCTCACGGCCGAGAACCGGGTGTTTCTCGATCAGCTCACCTTCGGCGAGCCGGTTGCCAGCCCGGATGCGACCAAGCTGCCGGTGACGCTCGCGGTCGCCCTGCTGAAGAACCGCAACGGCGAGATCGACATCAACCTGCCGATTTCGGGCTCGCTCGATGATCCGCAGTTCAGCATCGGTGGCCTCATCGTGCGTGTCATCGTCAATGTTCTCATGAAGGCGGTGACCTCGCCGTTCGCACTGCTTGGGTCGGTCTTCGGCGGTGGCGAGGAGCTGTCGACGATCGACTTCGCGATCGGCGAGGCAAGGTTGACGGCCGAGGCAGAGAAGCGCCTCGACACGCTCGGCAAGGCGCTGATCGACCGGCCTGCCCTCAGGCTCGAGATCGAGGGTCGCGCCGATCCGCAGAGCGACCCCGAGGGGTTGAAGCGTGATCGTCTGCAGAGCAAGGTTCGTGCGCTGAAACGCCAGGATCTGACGAACAAGGGCATTGAAAGCGGTTCGCTGGAGAGTGTCGAGGTCGATGCCAAGGAGTATCCGGCGCTCCTTGAACGAGTCTATCGAGCCGAGAAGTTTCCCAAGCCGCGCAATGTGATCGGCATGGTCAAGGGTTTGCCGGTCGATGAGATGGAGAAACTGATCCTGGCCAATACGGTGGCCGATGAGGAGGAACTGCGCGATCTCGCCGACCGCCGCGCGAAGGCCGTGCTCGATGGCCTGCTGGCGCGTGAGGTGCCGTCCGAGCGGCTGTTCCTGTTGCCGGTGAAGCTCGTCGCAGCGGACGGCAAGGCCGATGTCGCTGCCCAGGCGCGCGAGAGCCGGGTCGCGTTGTCGCTCAAGTAGGCGCGGCGTTCCGCGTCCGAGCCGCAGATGTTCGAAGGCATCCCGCAGGCCTTGCTGGCCATCGGCATGGCGCTTCTCCTGCTGCAGGTCGTCGTCCTCGCCCGTGCCGCGCACGCCCGCCAGACACTCGATGCCGGCCTGCGCGAGGTGCAGCGCTCGATCGCGCAGCTCGCGCGTGAGCTGCGCGATGAACTCGCGCGCGGACGGCAGGAGGCCGTGGCGGCTGCGCGTGGCGATCGCGAGGAGCAGGCGCTGGCGCTTGGCCGACTGTCACTGGCGCTTGCCGGCGAACTCGGGCGGCTTGGCGAACTGCAGGCGCAGCAGCTCGAATCGTTCGCGCAGCAGCTGTCGCGGTTGACCAACAGCAACGAGCAGCGCTTCGAAAGCCTGCGCCTGGCACTCGAGGCACGCCTGTCGCTGCTGCAGGGCGACAACGCGCGCAAGCTCGAAGAAATCCGCCAGACGGTGGACGAAAAGCTGCACGCCACGCTCGAGCAGCGGCTGGGAGACTCATTCCGCCTGGTCAGCGAGCGACTCGAGCAGGTGCACCGCGGGCTTGGCGAGATGCAGACACTGGCCACCGGCGTCGGTGATTTGAAGCGCGTGCTGAGCAACGTCAAGGCTCGTGGCACCTGGGGCGAGGTGCAGCTCGATGCGCTTCTCGAGCAGCTGCTGACCGCCGACCAGTACGCGCGCAACGTGGCGACGCGACCCCACTGCAACGATCGCGTCGAATTCGCCATCCGTCTGCCGGGAGTCGACGCGCAGCGGCCGGTATGGCTGCCGATCGATGCCAAGTTCCCGCTCGAGGACTACCAGCGCCTGGTCGATGCGCAGGAACGGAGCGACGCGGCGGCGCTCGAGCTGGCGACTCGGGCGCTCGAGGGCCGCTTGCGGGAAGAGGCGCGAAAGATTCGCGAGAAGTACGTCGAGCCACCGCATACCACCGACTTCGCCATTCTCTACCTGCCGACCGAAGGTCTCTACGCCGAGGTCCTGCGGCGTCCCGGTCTGGCCGACGGACTGCAGCGGGAGCTGCGCGTCTGTGTCGCCGGACCGACGACGCTGGCGGCGCTGCTCAACAGCCTGCAGATGGGCTTCCGCACGTTGGCGATCGAGCGTCGTTCGTCGGAGGTGTGGGCGGTCCTGGGTGCGGTGAAGACCGAGTTCGGCAGATTTGGCGAGGTTCTCGAGGCGACCCGCCGCAAGCTCGAGCAGGCGAGCAGGAGCATCGAGTCGGCTGGCGTGCGGACACGGCAGATCGAACGCAAGCTGAAGGACGTCGAGGCGCTGCCAGTCGGCGAAGCGCAGCAGCGGCTCGGTGGTCTCGCGCAGGTGACCGATGACGATCCGCTGGAGGGAGGCGCGTGAGCAGGAAGGTCGGGCGTTTCGAGATCATTCGCGAACTCGGCCGCGGCGCGCAGAGCGTCGTCTATCTCGCGCGCGACCCCCACCTGCAGCGGCAGGTGGCGATCAAGACGTTGCATTTTGCCCGTCCGGACGCGCAGCAGAACAGCCAGTTGCTGGCCGAGGCGCGGATGGTCAGCCAGTTGCGGCATCCGAACATCGTGCCGATCTTCGAGGCGGCGGAAGAGCAGGGCGATCTGTATCTGGTTTTCCAGCTCGTCCCGGGCAGGAACCTCGCCGAGCACCTGCAGACCACCGGTGCCTTGCCGCCGGCGCGCGCACTGCCGATCATGCTGGCGATCCTCGATGCGGTGGCCCACGCCCACGCGGCCGGCATCATTCATCGCGACCTGAAGCCGAGCAACATCCTGATCGACGACGATGCTGTCGCGCGGGTGATGGATTTCGGCATCGCGGCGCGCGCCGAGGCGCGGTCGACCGACGGCGGCCAACTGACGGGGACGCCGGCATACATGGCGCCGGAGTACATCGCCGAGCGCCGCAGCAGCGAGCGCTCGGACATCTTCGCCGCTGGCCTCGTCCTCTACGAGTTGCTCGTCGGCCGCCGCGCGCTGGCCGGTAGTGACGTGCAGCAGGTGATGCGGCGGCTCATCAGCGAGGATATCCGCTTGCCCGCGGAGACGATCGGCCTGCTCGACGAGCGCCTCGTGCATCTGGTGCACCGGGCCCTCGAACGCGATCCGGCCAACCGCTACGAATCCGCCGCGCAGATGCGCGAGGCGCTCGACGAGCATCTGCATCCGTCGCCCCTTGGCGAAGCCAACGACGCGCGCCAGAGCACGATCGACTTCCTGTTAAGGCGCATGCGCCACAAGAGCGACTTTCCGGCGCTCTCGGAGTCGGTGAGTGCGATCAACAGGATCGCCACCGCCGAAAACCAGAGCGTGTCGCAGCTCGCCAACACCATCCTGAAGGACTTCTCGTTGACCAACAAAATCCTGCGCATGGTCAACTCCGCGTACTACCAGCAGGCGGGTGGCGGCAACATCAGCACCGTCTCGCGCGCTGTCGTCGTTCTTGGACTCGATGCCGTACGCAGCATGGCGATCACGGTGCTGCTTCTCGAGCACCTGCAGAACAAGGAGAATGCCGACCAGCTCAAGGACGAGTTCCTGCGCGCCAATCTCGCCGGTGTGCTGGCGCGCGACATCGGCAGCAGGGTTGCCGGCCGTTCCGAAGGCGAGGAGGCGTTCATCTGCGCGATGTTCCACAATCTCGGGCGCTTGCTGAGCCAGTATTACTTTCCGGAAGAGAGCGCCGAGATCCGGCGTGTCCTGCTGCAGAGGAACTGCGCCGAAGACGCCGCGGCGCAGCAGGTACTCGGCATCTCCTTCGCCGATCTGGGAATGGCCATCGCCCAGACCTGGGGTTTCCCGCGGCAGATCGTCAACAGCATGCGGCGCCTCCCGGCAGGCAGCGTCCGTCGTCCTCTCGGCAGCGAAGACCGCTTCCGTGTCCTGGCAGCGCTGTCGAACGAGTTGTGCGGGGTGATCGCAGAAAACCCCAGCGAGCAGCAGCCGAAGGAATTGCGGCGCATCGCCGGCCGCTTCGGCGAAGCCATTGCGGTCGACGAGCAGGACCTGCGGCAGGCCGTCGACCGGTCGCTCGAACAGGTGGCGGAGTTCGCGCGCAGCATTCGCCTGAACCTGCAGCAGACGCGCGTCGGTCGCCAGCTCAAGGCCTGGGGCGCGTCGCAGGCCAGCCTGGTCGCTCCACCGCCGCCGGCCGACGACGGGCTGGGCGACAGCGCCCTGCCTGAGCTTGCCGCCGTGCCGGCAGCGGCCGACCAGGCTCCCGAGGCGGCGGATGCGGTTTTCGCCGGCATCGCCGGCAGCAACGACGGCGGTGCCAGGACAGCGACCCTGCTCGCCGGGATCCAGGACGTGAGCAACGCCCTGGTGAGCGATTTCCGGCTCAACGACGTCCTGCGCATCACCCTCGAGACGATGTACCGTGCCATGGGTTTCCGGCGGGTGATCCTGTGCGTGCGGGACCAGCGCAGCAATTCGATGCTCGGTCGCTTTGGGTTCGGTCCCGATGCGCTGGAGGTGGCAAAGCGCTTTCGCTTCTCCCTCGTCTTCTCGCCCGACATCTTCCATGCCGCGCTGGTCAATGGCGTCGACATCCTGATCAGCGACACCAACGACCCGAAGATCGCGGCGCGCATCCCGGACTGGTTTCGCAAGGCGGTGGTGGCCGAGACCTTCGTCGTCCTGCCTTTGTGCATCAAGCGCAGCCCCGTGGCGATGATCTACGCCGATCGCGCTCGGGCGGGCGAGATCGTCATCTCCGGGGATGATCTCTCCCTCTTGCGGACGCTGCGCAATCAGGCGGTGCTGGCGATCAAGCAGTCGGGCTGACCGATCTCCGGGGTCCGTCTGCCGGCTACCAGAGTTTCCACCACGGCTCCTTGCGCTCGAGGCCGCGCACGTAGTAGGCGCTGTTCGGGAAGTTGCGGCGCATGATGCGCTCGGCATCGTCACGCAGATCGGTCAGGCCAAGGGCGTCGTAGGCCTTGACCATGATGAACAGCGCTTCTTCGGTGGCGGGTGCGTTGGGGTAGTTGAGGACCGCATACTGGGCGCGATTGGCGGCGGCGAGATAGGCGGCGCGTTTCATGTAGTAGCGCGCGACATGCAGTTCGAGCGAGGCGAGGGCATTGACCAGGTACTTCATGCGCAGGATCGCGTCGGGCGTGTATTTGCTGTCCGGGAAGCGGGTGACCAACTCGCGGAACGCGTCGAAGGACTCGCGTGCGCCCTTAGGGTCGCGTTCGGTCATGTCCTGGTTGCTGACGATGCCGAGCATTCCGAGGTCTTCGTTGAAGTTGATCAGGCCCTTCAGGTAGTAGACGTAGTCCACGTTCGGATGGTTTGGATGCAGCTTGATGAAACGGTCACAGGCGGCGATCGCCGATGCCGGTTCCTGGTCCTTCCAGTAGGCATAGGCAATGTCGATCTGCGCCTGCTGTGCGTAGCGGCCATAGGGATAGCGTGATTCCAGTTTTTCGAAGTACTTGACCGCACGTGCATACGCGCCTTCGTTGAGCGCCTCCTTGGCTTCGGCGTAGAGCTTGTTGGCCGACCAGCCGATCGTTTCGTCCTTGCTTTCCGGAAAGAGTCCGCAGCCGGCGAGCAACGAAGCGAGAAGGAGGGATGCGATAATCGCTAAACTACGCATGATGAAGAACCCAGAGAAGAAGAAGGCCGCTAGCGGAGCGCCGGAGCCGCGCGTGGGGCCGGGCGATTATAGCGCAAACCCCCGGACAGCCCTGAACGTCCCGGCCGAGTGCGGTGGTCAGCGGCTCGACCAGATTCTGGCGCGGCTGCTGGCGCAGCATTCGCGCAGTCGCTTGCAGGGGTGGATACGCGCCGGCAGGGTGGCCGTCGGTGGCACGACCGTGCTGGAACCACGGCAGCGGCTCTGGGCTGGCGAGACGATCGAACTGGCGGAGGCAGCGGACGAACGCGCCGAAGCGTCTACGCCCGAGGACATCCCTCTGCAGGTGGTCCATGAGGACGAGAGCCTGTTGGTGATCGACAAGCCGGCCGGCCTGGTGGTGCATCCGGGCAGCGGCAACTGGAGCGGCACCCTGCTGAATGCGCTGCTGCATCGCTGGCCGGAACTCGGCCGGCTGCCGCGGGCGGGCATCGTCCATCGCCTCGACAAGGATACCAGCGGCCTGCTGGTCGTCGCCAGGACGCTTGAAGCGCAGACCGATCTCGTCCGGCAGTTGCAGGCGCGCAGCGTGCGGCGGCACTATCAGGCGCTGGCACGCGGGCGGGTCGAATCGTCCGGTACCGTTGACGCACCGATCGGCCGCCATCCCACGCAGCGTACGCGGATGGCGGTCGTCAGCACGGGCAAGGCGGCGCGTACGCACTACCGGGTGCTCGAGCGCTTCGTCGACTGCTCGCTGATCGAGTGTGCGCTGGAGAGCGGAAGGACGCACCAGATCCGGGTGCACATGACGGCCGCCGGTTATCCGCTGGTTGGTGACCCGACCTATGGCAGCGGTGTCAGCCGGCTGCCCAAAGGCCCGCCATTTTCCCGGCAGGCGCTGCACGCCTGTCGTCTGGCGCTGCGGCATCCGCTGCGCGGCGAAGTGATGCAGTGGCGATCGGATCTGCCGGCGGACATGGCGGAGTTGCTTTACGATCTGCGGCGGCAGGCGGCGCTGGCCGCTGATCAGGCTGCCGCCGACGAAGTGCCTGTCGATGACGGCGATGAGGCGACTTGGCAGGAAGAAGCGGAAGCGCTCCTTGCCGATGATGACGACGAGTTCGCGGCTGTTGAGGACGAGGATGAGGATGAGGATGGAGATCTGCTCGCGCCGTAGGCTTGCCATTGCCGTCTCGCGCCTGTCGCTGCGCGCTGCCGGTGCCCGCCGGCGATGAGCGGCGGCAGCTGGATCCTGCCCGACTGGCCGGCGCCGGCGCCGGTACGCAGCCTGCTGACGACCCGTCACGACGGCGTCAGCCTGCCGCCCTACGGCAGCCTCAATCTCGCCGATCACGTCGGCGACGATCCGCAGGCGGTGGCCGCCAATCGGCGGCGGCTCGGCCAGCGGCTGCCGGCCTCGCCGTGCTGGCTGCAGCAGGTGCATGGGACGACGGTGGTCGACGCCGCGCTGGCGGCTGGCGCCGCCGCGCCCGCGGTCGCCGATGCATCGTTCGCCCGCGCGCCCGGCGTCGTCTGCGTCGTGATGACCGCCGACTGCCTGCCGGTCCTGCTCTGTGACCACGCCGGCAGCGTCGTCGCTGCCGCGCATGCGGGCTGGCGCGGTCTGCAGGCCGGCATCCTGGAGCGGACGGTGGCGGCGATGGGGGTTCCCGCCGCCAGCCTCCTTGCCTACCTCGGGCCGGCGATCGGCGCGCAGGCTTTCGAGGTCGGCGACGAGGTGCGGCAGGCTTTCACCGCCACCGATCCGGACGCGGCGCGTGCGTTCAGCAGGCTGGCGAACGGAGCCGGTATGGCCGCCGACGGTGCGCCAGCCGGCTGTGATCCGCGGCAGTCGAGCGGCGGGCGTGCCAGCGGCGGCTGGCTGGCCGATCTCTACCTGCTGGCGCGGCAGCGGTTGTCGCGGCTCGGCGTCGGCTCGGTTCACGGTGGCGAGCACTGCACGTTGCGGCAGCGGGACCTCTTCTTCTCCTATCGCCGTGACGGCGTGACCGGCCGCATGGCGTCGCTGATCTGGCTTGCCGGCGAGCGCCAGTCGGTCGCGTCGCCGGAGGGCAGCGCTGTTTGATGCCGGTTCGCAGCGATTCCCTGACCACCTCCCGGCACCACCTGCCGACCGCGGCTGGCGGGCGAAGATGAGGTTGCATGCATTGGCCTGGCGGGGCGAAGGAGCGGGTCAGTGCGGCGGGTCTGGCTGATCGCCAGCGGCTGCCTGCGCCGCCTTGCGGGCAGCCCGGCGCCGGCGCCCCGGCCCACCGAAGATCCAGAGCAGGAGGGCGAGCGGCAGGATGCCGTAGAACAGCAGTGTGAGGATGCCGGCGACGACATTGCTTTCGGTCAGGGCCATCAGCACGGTCACGTAAAGCCAGGCGAGGGCGACGATGTGCATGCCGGGATTATAGGCGCCGAAGCTTTGCTCGACACGCCGTCACGACGCCGACGGGCCGCGTGGCGCTGCCGAAGCGAAAACTTTGCCTGCCGGCGTTGACAGCACCGATGCTGCAATGCAGAATCGCCGACGGCCTTAGTTGGTCAGGATAAGAGCGTTCAACCTTCAACAGGAAAGGAAACATCGATGACGCAACGTGTTGCATTGGTTACGGGTGCCATGGGGGGGATCGGTACCGCCATCTGCCAGGAACTGGCGAAGGCCGGTCACAAGGTGGTTGCTGCCTATCATCCGGAGTTCGACAAGCCGGACGAGTGGACCAAGGCGATGGCCGAAGCCGGTTTCAACGATTTCATCTGTGTCGCCGGCGATGTTTCCGATTACGATTCCTGCGTCGCGCTGGTCGCCGAGGCCGAAGCCAAGGCCGGGCCGATCGACATCCTGGTCAACAACGCCGGCATCACGCGTGACAAGATGTTCGCGAGGATGGAAGTGGCGCAGTGGAATGCGGTGATTTCGACCAACCTCAACAGCCTGTTCAACATGACCAAGCAGGTGTCGGGCAAGATGGCGGAACGGGGCTGGGGCCGCATCATCAACATCTCGTCGGTTAACGGTCTGCGCGGCCAGGCTGGCCAGACGAACTACTCGGCGGCCAAGGCCGGCGTCATCGGCTTCACCAAGGCGCTGGCCGCCGAGGTCGCTGCCAAGGGTGTGACGGTGAACGCGATCACTCCGGGCTACGTGGCGACGGCGATGGTCATGGCGATCAAGCCGGAGATCCTGCAGGGAATCATCGAGACGGTGCCGATGAAGCGCCTGGCGAAGCCGGAGGAGATCGGCGGCGCCTGTGTCTACCTCGCGTCCGACATCGCCGGCTTCATGACTGGTTCGACGATGAACATCTGCGGCGGTCTCTACTACCAGTAAGAGAAACTTTTTTTCGCCGTTCGGTCCAGACAGGCTCCAGATGGGGCCTGTTTTTTTTTGCTGGCGTATAATGGTGTTGCACCGCACCAAACAGCCGTAGTGCTCGCTCGTCGGCCCGGATGGCAGGAGGTCGCGCGCCTGGCGCGTCGATCGCCGGGCGTCTCCGAGGCGGATGAAGGCAGGGGGCCGGGCTGCTTGGGCGAGCATCACGGGCCGGACGCCGGCGAGCGTCCGCCGAGTCATCTCGATAAGGAGGAAGGGCGCCATGCCCGAGCAGCCGCGACTGATCAAGNNNNCGACTGATCAAGAAATACCCGAACCGTCGTCTCTACGACACCCGGACGAGCGCCTACATCACCCTCAGTGACGTCAAGGATCTCGTTCTCGCCCGCGAGAGCTTCAACGTGCTCGATGCCAAGACCAGCGAGGACATCACGCGCAGCATCCTGCTGCAGATCATTCTCGAGGAGGAGGCCGCCGGCATCCCGCTGTTCACCACCGACCTGCTGGCGCAGATGATCCGCTTCTATGGGCACGCGATGCAGGGTGTCCTCGGCAAGTACCTGGAAACGAACATCAAGTCTTTCGTCGACTTCCAGAAGAAGCTGCAGGAGCAGTCGCAGCAGCTCTACGGCGAAAGCAACAGCCAGGTGCACGCCGACATGTGGTCGCAGTTCATGAACTTCCAGGGCCCGGCGATGCAGACCATGATGGCGACCTACATGGAGCAGAGCCGCAAGATGCTGCATCAGATGCAGGATCAGCTGAAGACGCAGACGCGGACCCTGTTCACCGGGTTGCCGTTACCTGGATTCCAGGCCGACGCCGAAATCCGGCGAGAGAGCGCCGATAGCCAGCGTGAAACCGATGTAGAGCGGTAGGCGGAGCGCTACCCGCTGCGGGCCGGCGGCGGCGCACGCCGCCTGTTGCACGCGTCGTCGTCGCTTGCCGGCGACCGGCATCGACGCGAAGCGAAGCAACGGGCTGCCGCTGACGCGGCAGCCCGCCAGCAGTCGCCGTCGCGGTGGGCTGCGCCGTTCCCGTCCTACTGCCGCAGCAGCGCGATGAAGGTCGCGGCGATGATCGCCGAGGTGATGACGCCGCTGATGTTGGCGCCGAGCGCCTGCGGCATGATGATCGCGCGGGCGTTTGCCGCGCTGGCAACCTTCTGCACGATCTTCGCCGTCGTCGGCACGCAACTGACGCCGGCGATGCCGATGATCGGGTTGAACTTGCCGCCGGACCAGTAGTAGAGGATGTAGCCGCCGAGCAGACCGCCGAGGGCCGAGATCGTCAGCGCCAGCATGCCGAGCAGCAGCAGCTTGAGGACCGTCGGTTCGAGCAGCGTGTTCGCTTCGCAGAGGACGCCCAGCGTCAGGCCGAGGAAGAAGGTCGCGGCGTAGAGGAACACCTCGCTCAACAGCTTGGTGAAGGCGTCGATGCCGCTCTCGCGCACCGCGACGCCGAGGAAGAGCGAGAAGAAGAGCGGTGCCGCCACCGGAAACAGCAGGCAGAGCAGCGTACAGGCGACGACGGCGAAGGTCAGCTTCTGCTGGCGGGAGATCTTCGGCCCGCGATCCTCGACCATGCTGATGCCGCGGATGTGCTCGGGCACCAGCCACTTGATCAGGTACGGATAAGCGCCATAGGTGAGGCCGAGGTAGAGGTAGCCGACGACGGTGATCGGGACGAAGAGATCCTTGGCCAGGACGAGCGAGGTGAACAGCACCATCGGCCCATCGGCACCGCCGATCGTCGCCACTGCCGCCGACTGGCCCTCGTTCAGGCCGAGGCCGACGGCGATCGGGAAGACGGCGATCGTCCCCAGCTCGGCGAAAAGGGCGATGATCATGCTCTGGAAGGGGCGCGCCATGACGTAGCCGACGTCGAGCAGGACGCCGATACCCATGAACACCAGGCAGGCGATCAGGCCGTTGCTGAAGGTCAGCGTGTAGATCGGTTGCAGCCAGTCGATCTGCATGATGTTCATCAGGTCGATCGGGTCCGACATCAGCGGGTCGACGAAGAGCGTGCCCATGCGTTTGGCGTCGAGGAACATCACGCCGGCGTTGACCGACGACATGCCGAGGCCCATCGGAATCATCAGCAGCGGCTCGAGGATGTTCTTCGAGCCCAGGTAGATGAGCAGGAAACCGAGCAGCATCAGGAAGATGCGGCCGAACATGATCTTCGGTTCGGAGGCCGCCAGCGTGGCGATTCCCTGGAACAGATCGAGAAAGTTGATGCCTTCCATACGCGTCAGTCCTCGCGCCGGGCGCCGAGGTCACAGCCGGCCGGCGCAGCGAATTGCAGGCGGCAGGAAAGTGCTTCCTGCCTGTTGCTCAGCCGGTTCAGCCGATCGTCACCAGCGGCTGCCCGCCCTCGACCGCGTCACCGGGCGCGACGAGAACACGAGTCACCTGGCCGCCACGGCTGGCAATGACCGGTGTCTTCATCTTCATCGCTTCGAGCACGAGCAACTGATCCCCGCTGGCCACCGTCTGGCCGACCTTGACGAGCACCTCGACGACGACGCCACCCATGCCGGCGACCTCGTCACCGGCGCCGGCGGCAGCCGCCGCAGCCGGTGCCGCCGCAGCCGGTGCCGCGATGCTGGCGCTCCCCGCAGCTGCCACCGGCGCCGCGGCAGCCGGCGCCGCGACAGCCGATGCCGACTGGCCGGCGGTGAGTTCGAGCACGGTCACGTCGTACTCGCGTCCGTTGACCGTGACCTTGAATTTTCTGGGCATGTTCTTGCTCCTGTTATCTGCTGCCGCGGCCCGCAGGCCCCGGCAGGTGTGAATGATGTTGGGCGGCGCGTCCTTCGCTCGACCAGCCATGGCTCGCGGGTGCAATGTGCAGGATGCGGTGCGGCCCCATCGCGGCGAAGATCGCTGCCGAGAGGGCGGCGACGTCCTCGTCCGGAACGCCGGGGCCGACCGGGCAGACCGTACCGGTGGGCATCTCGACCGGCCTGGACTTCTCGGCGCGCGCCGTCAGCACGACCATCAGCTTGATGATCACCGCGACGATCATCGAGATGACGATGGCGATGCCGTAGACCTGCAGGGAGGTAAGGATTGCGGCAGTCAGCATGATGCGGGTTCCTTTGCTCGCCGGTTACATGGGAATGTTGCCGTGCTTCTTGGCCGGCCGCATCTCGCGCTTGTCCAGCGTCTTGCGCAGCGCGAGGGCGACCATCCAGCGTGTGTCCTGCGGCTCGATGACGTCGGTGATGTAGAAGTTGCTCGCCGAGACGTAGGGTGAGGCGAACTCGTCGCGGTACTCCTGCGCCAGTTCGGCGGCCCTCGCCTGGCGGTCCTCCGCCTGCTCGAGCTCCTTGCGATAGAGGATCTTGACCGCTGCTTCGGCGCCCATGACCGCGATCTCGGCCGTCGGCCAGGCATAGACCATGTCGGCGCCCATTTCCTGCGCGCACATCGCCAGGTACGAGCCGCCGTAGGCCTTGCGCAGGATGACGGTGATCTTCGGCGAGGTGCAGGAGCCGTAGGCCGAGAGCATCTTGGCGCCGTGCCGGATGATGCCGCCGCGTTCCTGCTCGACTCCGGGCAGGAAGCCGGGCACATCGACGAGGGTGACCACCGGCACGTTGAAGATGTTGCAGGTGCGGACGAAGCGCGCCACCTTGTCGGCGGCGTTGAGATCGAGGGCGCCGGCCATCACCATCGGCTGGTTGGCGACCAGGCCGATGACGACGCCGCTGATGCGCGCGAAGCCAACGATCACGTTGCGCGCGAAGCCCGCGTGCACCTCCAGCAGCTCGCCGTCATCGACCAGGCGGCGGATGATCGAATACATGTCGAGCGGCTCGGAAGGGCTGTCCGGGATGCAGTCGTTGATGCCGGGATCCTCGAGTTCCTCGATCGGCATCGCGAGATTGTGCGGCGGATCCTCGGTGTTGTTCGCCGGCAGGTAGGAGAGGATCTGCTTCACCAGCGTGATCGCGTGCCGGTCGTCCTCGGCGACGAAGTGCGCGTTGCCGCTGACCGTCGAATGCATCTCGGCGCCGCCGACCTCGGCCATCGTTGTCGCACGGCCGGTCACCGCCTTGATGACTTCCGGTCCGGTGAGGAACATGTGCGCGTTGTTGCGGGTCATGATGACGAAGTCCATCAGCGCCGGCGAGTACGCCGCGCCGCCGGCGCATGGGCCGCAGATCACCGCGATCTGCGGCACGACGCCCGAGAGCAGGACGTTGGTGTAGAAGACGTCGCCGTACCCCGAGAGGGCGTCGACGCCTTCCTGGATGCGGGCGCCGCCGGAGTCCTTGAAGGCGACCAGCGGCACCCCGGTCTTCAGCGCGTGGCGCATGATGCGCGTGATCTTGCGTGCCTGCATCTTGCCCAGCGTGCCGGCGACGACGTTGAAGTCCTGGCTGAAGGCGGCGATCTGCAGCGGTCCGACGTAGCCGTTGCCGGCGATGACGCCGTCGGCCGGCAGCGTGCGCCCGGCCAGGCCGAAGGCGGTCGCGGCGTGTGCGGCATAAAGCCCGAGTTCCTGGAAGGTGCCCTCGTCGAAGAGGGTCAGAAGCCGCTCGCGGGCGGACAGCAGTCCCTTCGCGTGCAGGGCTTCCAGTTTCTCGGGGCTGACATGGTCAATCAGCTTGTCGCGCCTGGCGCGCAGCTTTTCTATCAACTCCGGTCGTATGGTCATGTGGATTCCTATCGGTGTCTGAGCCTGAACTGATTCTCATTGTTGCAGCAGTGGTCTGCTGGCGAGCTACCGGCAGCGTAGTATCCATACTTTCGCTTGTGTTGGCTAGAGGCCAGAAAAATTTTCTTGCCTGTTGCGGGAAGCGTCGGGATCGCGGCGGCGCGGCTTGGCGCGGCGGCGGCCAGCAGCGGCGCGCTGGCGGAGGGGTGATTGCCGCGGCGCGAGCGCCGTCTTGGCGTACAATGACGCGGTGCTGGGCGGGGAGCGGATGCCCGCTGCGCTGCCTGGCAAGGCGCGCGGGGCAGAAACACGAAAGCCCCGAAGAATCGGGGCTTTCGTCATCTTGCGTGATTCCTGTGGCTGGTGCCCAAGAGAGGAATCGAACCTCCACGGTGTTGCCACCACTAGGACCTGAACCTAGCGCGTCTACCAATTTCGCCACCTGGGCAATTCCAGCGAAGGCCGAATTCTATAGGAACATGAGCAGATGTCAATAATCAGCCTGTCGGCGATCCGCCGGCGCGATCCGCATCTCGAGCGCGAGCAGAAGCGCTACGAGCAGCCGCTGCCATCGCGCGAGTACGTTCTGCAGGTGCTGGCCGAGCAGGGCAGGCCGGTCGCCTTCGAGGTGCTGCGGAGCCTGCTCGACATCCACGAGGAAGAATCCGGCGCCTTCCAGCGTCGCCTGCGGGCGATGGAGCGGGAAGGACAGTTGTTGCGCAACCGCAAGGAGTGCTACCTGCTGCCGCAGCGTGCCAGCCTGATTGCCGGCCGGGTCGAGGGACATCCCGACGGCTACGGCTTCCTCGTCCCCGATGACGGCAGTGAGGATCTGTCGCTCGAAGCGCGGCAGATGTCGAAGGTGCTGCATCGTGACCGGGCTCTGGTGCGTGTCGTCGGCGTCGACCGGCGCGGGCGCCGCGAGGGCGTCATCGTCGAAGTGCTCGAGCGAGCCAACAGCCGCGTCGTCGGCCGTGTCCTCGTCGAGCACGGCATCACGCTGGTGGTGCCCGAAGACCGGCGCATCAACCAGGACATCCTGGTCGCACCGGAAGAGGTGACTGGCGTCCGTGCCGGCGCGGTGGTGACGGTCGAGATCATCGAGCAGCCCGACCGCCACACCAAGCCGATGGGACGGATCGTCGAGGTGCTCGGCAACTACGCCGATCCGGGAATGGAGATCGAGATCGCGCTGCGCAAGCACGCGCTGCCCTTCGAGTTCTCGCCGGCGGCGCTGGCCGAAGCCGCCAGCCTGCCTGAAGCCGTGACGCCGGATTCCTGGCAGGGACGGGTCGACCTGCGTTCGCTGCCGCTGCTGACGATCGACGGTGCGACGGCGAAGGATTTCGATGACGCCGTCTTCGCCGAGAGGCAGCAGCATGGCTGGCGCCTGGTGGTGGCGATCGCCGACGTCAGTCACTACGTGCAACCCGCCTCGGCGCTCGATCGCGACGCGCACGAGCGCGGCAACTCGGTCTATTTCCCGCGGCGGGTGATTCCGATGTTGCCGGAGAAGCTGTCGAACGGCCTGTGTTCGCTGAACCCCGAGGTCGACCGGCTGGCGATGGTCTGCGACATGACGATCGACGACTCGGGAGAGATCAGCGGCTACCGTTTCGACGAAGCCGTCTTCCGTTCGCATTCCCGA
>JFAX01000021.1:87037-87615 GCA_000585015.1 Candidatus Accumulibacter adjunctus
GGCAAGCGCGGTGCGATCGACTTCGAGACCATCGAGACGGTGATGCTGTTCAACGACCAGGGCAAGATCGAGAACATCGTCCCGGTCTTCCGCAACGACGCCCATCGGCTGATCGAGGAGTGCATGCTCGCCGCCAACGTCTGCGCCTCGGACTTCCTGCAGGTGCGCAAGCAGGCCTGCCTGTACCGGATCCACGAGGGCCCGACGGCCGAGAAGCTGGATGCGCTGCGCAAGTTCCTCGGCGAGTTCGGCCTCGCGCTCGGCGGCGGAGACGAGCCGTCCGCACGTGACTACGCCGACCTGCTGGCGAGCATCCAGGGTCGTCCCGACGTCCAGTTGCTGCAGACGGTGATGCTGCGCTCGCTGCGGCAGGCGGTCTACAGCCCGGACAACGTCGGCCATTTCGGCCTCGCCTATGAGCACTACACGCATTTCACCTCGCCGATCCGTCGCTACCCCGATCTGCTCGTGCACCGCTCGATCAAGGCGGCGCTCGCCGGCCGATCGTACACGCCGGGCAAGTGGCAGGAAATCGGCGTGCACTGCTCGCTGACCGAGCGCCGCGCCGACGAAGCGAC
>JFAX01000022.1:0-11528 GCA_000585015.1 Candidatus Accumulibacter adjunctus
AAGCTTCCATTGGTTTTCAAGGTCCAAGGTTCAGCGTCAAAGTGACAGCACCATGAATGGTAACCGTCATTGTGGCATACCTCGGCCGGTGACCGCTCGCTGCCCTTGGGCTGTTGGGCTTCGCCCGTCGTGTTGCCCTTGGCATTCACTCGCCGCGTGCCGGGATCGGATGCGTCGCGAACAGATGCTTGCGCAGCCCCGAGGTATCGGCGTAGGGGACGTGGTTGATCCAGCCCTGTAAGCCGGCGTCGAGTTCGGCGTACGAGATCCGCCCCGCCCGGCGGCGAGCCGAGCCTGCAACTCGGCAATCTGGCGCTTCAGGTCTGCGATGTCGTTCGGATCGCTGGATTCGGCTGCCATGATGTCGCCTCAGTTTCCCTTCAACTTGTCGAGGACAAACTTGCTTACCGGCCCGGTGACGGCGGCGAGGAGCGGCGTTGTGAAGGTGCTGAAAACGGATCCGATGGCGCCGGGAACCATCGCCGTCAGACCATCGAGCAGCCTGCCGATTCGGCTGTCGTCGGCGTTCCTGTCTTTGGCGAGCTCGGCCTTGAGGTCCTCGACCTGTTGTACCGCCGCGGCCCGTGCGTTCGCTGGCGCGTGTTGCACGACAGAGAGCAGCAGGGGCGCGAAGAGGGCATCGAGATCGTGCGCGGCGAGTCCCTGCGTGTGCATCCGGTCACGGCCGACGAAGTCGCGGCCAGCGTACACATTGCCGCCGACATGGGCGCCGCCGCCGGTGTTCACCTGCGTGCCGACCTGGTTGCCCAAGACCTTGTCGCCGTGCACGAGGTCGCCGCCGATGCGGCTGCCGGCGTGGATGTTGCCGGTGTTCTTGCCACCAACGAAGACGCCACCGGCACCGACGGCCGTCGCGCCAGAGCCTTGCGCGATGGCGCCGTTGCCGGTGAGCGTCGCCTGCTGGCTGGTGCCGGCGGGGGCCGCCTGCGGGCTTTGGTCTGGCCTGAATTCGATGAAGCCGTTGGCGACCAGCCGGTCGAGTTGCTGGCTGAAATGGAGCAGCAGCTCGGCGCTGTTGTGGTATTCGGTCTGGAAGTGGCCGAGCGCCTTGAGCTTGTCCTGGAAGGCCCACAGGCTCTGCAGGTCGGCGCGCGGAGCGGTGTGTGGCGCGTTCCTGAAGTAGGTAAGGATGAACGGCTTGCTGGTCGCCTTGAACTGACCGACCGCGGTCTCGAACTCTTCCTCGGTGTAACGGCCGACCTTGGTGAAGAAGAGCATGACGAAGACGTCGCAGCCGCGAATCGCGCGGTTGTACTCGTCCTGCAGGCGGGTCGGCGAGAGTGCGTCGAGGAAGTCCTCCCAGAGGACCAGTTGGAGGAAGACGCCCTGGCGGACCCAGGCCTTGTTCTTGCGGTTGATGAAAAGCTCGAACTCACGCCGGTCGTCCTGGAGTTCGGCCGAGGAGGCGAGGAAGATCCTGCGGGTGGTGATCATGCGGTCGGTTCCCGGCCAGTGAGGTCGGGCAAACCGTACGCCACGGGGTCGGGAAAATCAAGCGCGCCGAGCGGGGTGTCGGAGGCAACGGTCAACGACGGCCGGCGGAGGGTCGGGCCGTGCAAGCCCGGCGCAAGGCAGGTGCCCTGCGGTTTGTCCCGCGGCCCGGTCGCGGCGCCGGGTTGGCGGAGCTGCGGATTGCTGGAAAAAATCTTGCGCCGCGCTGCGCGCGGCGGGGGAAGTCTCCCCCGCACCCCCTCCAGAGTCGGAGAACCCGGAGTGACAGAGATCAGAGGAGCAGAGGGCAGAGTCAGCGAACAGGGGAAGAACGCAACACCACGCGAAAACCGAAGCCGCCATCGCGGCCGCCCGGGAGACCCCTGAAGCGGACGCCACAGCGCGCAACGCCCCGGAGATAGCCCCACGACCCGCCGCGCACGACCCGCCAGATAGCATCCGGTGCGTCGAGGTCTTCACGTCTCCGGTCCCTGGCATCGTAGGGGTAGACGAAATCGGGCTTTTGCCAGTCGGTTCCCCACAGGCTGCGCGTCCACTCCCAGACGTTGCCGGCCAGATCCTCGCAGCCGTATGGGCTGCGCCCCGCCGAAAAGCAGGCGGGTGTACTGGTCTCGCCGATGCTGTCCTCGGCGTTGGCCTTGTCAGCGTCCCACTCGTCGCCCCACGGCCAGGCGCGCTGCGGTTCCGGGTTGTCCTGCAGCGACGATGCAGCAATCGTGAAGCCGGCGTCGATGGTCGTGCGCTGCGCCGCCGGCGGGATGAGCACGCCGCCGCGCGCGGCCTTCTCCCACTCCGCTTCCGACGGCAGGCCAACAGACCAGCCTGCCGGCAGCGCCGCCCGCCAGCGCTCGCTGAGCCAGTCGCAAAACCTGCGTGCATCGTGCCAGGTCACCGAGACGACGGGCCGGTTCATCGGATCGTTCAGGGTCTCCGGGGCATGGCCTTGGTAGCCGCTGACGGCGACGAACTGCGCGAACTGCGCGACGGTGACCGGCGCCTCGGCGATCCAGTAGTCGTAGCTCAGGGTTTCGTTACGGTGCAGTGGCGCGTTGTGAACAACCTCGTCGCCCATCCAGAACGGGCCGCGCGGGACGGCGACGAAGCGCATCCGGTCGACGTCGAGCAGGTGCTGCCGGGTCTCGCCCAGCGCGGCGAGCAGGTCGCCGGCCAGGACGCGTTCGCGCGCCGGCAGCGTGCTGCTGCGCAACAGCCGCAGTTGCCAGTCGCGTACCCGCAGGCGCTTGATCTCGTGCCGCTCCTGCAGGTCGGGATCGGCGGCGGCGAGGCCGGTCTCGTGCAGCACCTGTCCGGCGAGCAGGGCGCCCCACTGGCTGCCACTGTCCGCCTCCGGTGCGTTGGCCGCCGGATCGGCGCTGCGCGTGCACAACGCGTCGACGAGTTCCCAGATCGAGCCCGGCGCGTTGCGGAAGCCCGCTGCGCTCAGCAGCGCCACCTCGCGCCAGCGGTTGGGGTCGGCCCTCGCCAGGCGGCTCAACTCGTCGGGGAACTTGAAGCGCGCCAGATGGCAGGCGGCGAGATATTCCTGGAAGGAACGGTGCGGAAACTGGTAGAGGCCTTCGCCGTGCGCGGTGAGCAGCCCGGTACGGTCGCGCAGGTGGTCTTCGAGGAGCAGCGGGCTGACCTCGCGCCGGTCGCGGGAGGCGGCGAGCAGAGCGGCGATCAGGTCGCTCTGCCTGATGTCGGCGGTGCCGACCAGAGTCGGTTGCTGCAGGTGAGCCTCGTAGGCGAGCTTGTCGAGTTCGCGCCGGATGTTTTCGCGGCTGGCGTTGAGCCACTCGTTGAGGCTCGGTTGCTCGACGCCGATCGGTTGGCCGCTGGCGTCGCGTTGCAGCTTGAGGCCTTCCCATTCGTCGAGCAGCATGGCGACCGACTGACGATACAGTTCTTCGCGGCTTTCCGGCAGCGCGCCGCCGCCCCTGGTCTGCAGCCGCGCCATCAGCGTCAGCAGCAGCGGCCGCGCGGCGAGTTCGCGCAGTTCGGGGCGCTCGGTGGCGCGCTTGAGCATCGCCGCGCCGGCCGCTGCCTGCGCCTCGCTGATGCGGTAGAGGTCGTGCGCCATGTGCGCATACCAGCCGTCGATGAAGCGTTCGACCTGGCCGCGCGTGAAGGGCAGCAGCTCGCGCTCGGCGAAGCCGTCGAGCTTCCAGTCCTGACGCTGATAGGCGTAGGTGCGGCTGGTGACGAGGAAGCGGCATTTGCCGTGGATGGCGGCGAATTCCTGCACCGCTGCCTTGACCTGCTCGCGCCGTTGCCGGGCGTCGGGAACTTCGTCGAGCCCGTCGAGCAGGATCAGCCCGCCGCGGCCGAGCAGCTCGGCCTGCAGGGCGTCGGCGTAGCGCCGGAGCTGCGCCGGCAACTGGCCGACGATGAAACTCCAGACGGTGTCGGCGTTCGTTGGCGTGCCGGGTGGCGGCAGGCTGGCGGCAAGATCGCGCAGCACGACGCGCACCGGCAGCAGCGCGCCGCGCGTCCAGCGCTGCGCTTTCGGCTGGTCGCTCGGCGCGTCGCCTTCCGGCGGGATCGGGCGGCGCAACAGTTTCAGGTTGGCGCCTGGCGAACGCAGGATCTCGCCGGCCAGGCACAGCGCGACGAAGTTGAGGAAGGTCGTCTTGCCGCTGCCCGGCCCGCCCATCAGCACCAGATGTTGCTCCCGGTCGAGCGCTTCGAGCGCCGACTGGCGCTCGGGTTCGCCCGGCTCGCCCGTGGCGGTCTTGCGGACGCTGCTGGCGGTCGCCGGGTGCAGCCGACTTTCGTCGCGCCCTGCGGTGAGCAGCGCGGTGTACACCGAGGCCAGTTGGACCGGCTTGCCGCTGTCGCTGACGAACAGCGGCAGCCGGTTCGCCTGCATGCTGAGCCATGCCAGGTAACCCTGGCGCAGCTCGTCGGCGCTCGCACCCGGCTGCGCTGCTTGCTGAAGCGTGATCTGGTAGTTGTCGCGCCCGACGTAACGGGCATCCTTGCCCAGCGCCACGGCGTCGTTGCCCTGGGCGATGGCGCCGCTGCCCTGGAGCGCAGCTCCGGATCGGCTGCGTCGCCCTTTCGGCGGGGGTGATTCGGCGTTGTTCATGGCGGTACCGTTCGCGGGGGCTTGATCAAGCGTCGCATGGCAGCATGCCTGCTGACTTCGGGGGGTGTCAACCGCGCGCCAGCGAAACGGGGCTGTGGCCGCGAAGCCACTCCCCCTTTGTGATCGCTTTTGCCGGAGATCAGCGGTGGCGACTGCCGCTGCGGTGCGCGGCAGGGCCCGAGCGGGCGCCGCCACCCGGGTGTGCGGCCGGAGCCCGCGACGCACTGCCACGGGCTGCTGCGCCGCCGGGACGAGTGCCCGGCGGACGCTGGCCGCCGGCGGCGCCCGACGATCGCGCCTGGATCGGCTCGGCGCGAATCGACGGGTCGGGGGCGAAGCCGGGATGTTCGAGTACGTCGATCCGCTTCTTGAGCAGGCGTTCGATGTCCTGCAGCAGACCATGCTCATCGACGCAGACCAGCGATACGGCCTGCCCCGCCATTCCCGCGCGGCCGGTGCGGCCGATGCGGTGGACGTAGTCCTCGGCGACCTGGGGCAACTCGTAATTGACCACCTGCGGCAGTTCGTCGATGTCGATGCCGCGCGCCGCGATGTCGGTCGCGACGAGCACGTGCAGCTTGCCGCTCTTGAAACTGGCGAGCGCGCGCGTGCGGGCGTTCTGGCTCTTGTTGCCGTGAATCGCGGCGGCCTCGATGCCGGCCTTGAGCAGCCTTTCGGCGAGCCCGTTGGCACCCCACTTGGTGCGCGTGAACACGAGGACCTGATGCCAGCCCTTGTCGCGGATCAGCTCGACGAGCAGGTCGCGCTTGCGTTCGCGATCGACCTTGTAGACGTACTGCGTCACCAGTTCGGGGGCGGTGTTGCGGCGTTCGGATTCGACGTACCTCGGTGCGCTGAGGTAGTTGCTGGCGAGTTCGCGGATCTCGTCCGGGAAGGTCGCCGAAAAGAGGAGCGTCTGGCGCTTCTTCGGCAGCAGCGCGAGGACGCGCCGGATGTCGTGGATGAATCCCATGTCGAGCATGCGGTCGGCCTCGTCGAGCACCAGCACTTCGATCGCGGACAGATCGACGTGGCGTTGCTGTGCGTGATCGAGCAGCCGGCCGGGTGTCGCGACGAGAATGTCCACACCCTTGCGCAGCGCCGCCACTTGCGGATTGATGCTGACGCCACCGAAGATCACGAGCGACCTGAACGGCAGGTGTGCGCCGTAGGCGGCAACGCTTTCCTCGACCTGAGCGGCGAGTTCGCGTGTCGGCGTCAGGATGAGCACGCGAATCCTGCCGGGCCCGGCGGTGCCAGCCTGGGCGAGGCGATTGAGGATCGGCAGGGTGAAGCCGGCGGTCTTGCCGGTGCCGGTCTGTGCACAGGCCATCAGGTCGTTCCCTGCGAGGACGACGGGGATGGCCTGGGCCTGGATCGGCGTGGGGGTTTCGTATCCCTGTTCGGCAATGGCGCGAAGGATCTCGGGCACGAGGCCCAGTTCAGTGAATTTCAAGCGTGCAGACTCCAGGCGTTCGCCCTGCGTGCCTGACGAATCGCCAATGCACGAACCAGTCTGGGCCAACGATGCGATGGGTGTGGGCAGGCCTGGGCCGGGACGCCGGGCCGGATCGGAGCGGCGCCAAGACTGACGGGTGGCGCTGCGGGGACGGCGGATGCTAGCACGTCTGCACCCCGACATGTTCAGTATCTTGATTCGGCGTCGCGGTCTTCGTCCCCGGTCTCGGTGCCGGCTTCGGCTTCGCTTGCGGTTTCGGCTTCGGTTTCGGTTGCGGTTTCGGTTGCGGTTTCGGTTGCGGCTTCGCTCCGGGCATCGTCCGGGCCGCCTTCATCGCGCAGGTCTTCGACGTCGAGGCCGGGCGCTGCGGGCAGCGGGATTTCCCGTGGTGCGGGAGCGAGTTCGACCGGTCGTGAGCGCGCCGGCGTGAGTTCATCATCGATCCGCGTCGACAGGTAATGAACCGCTGCCATGACGCTGCTCGAGCGATCTTCGACCAGGCGGAACCACATTTCCTCGAGCGCGGCGTCGAGGTTGGCGCGCAGTTCCGCTTCCATCTCCGGCCGCTGCTTCTCATGCGCCGCCAGGCCGATGCCGAACGCGCCGAGCGAGATGACCACTCCCGGCACACCGCCGACGATCGCCGCCGCGGCGCTGGCGGCGCCGCTGGCAGTGAGGCGCGCCAACGCCTGCTCGCTGGCACGGCGGGCCGCCGGCGACAGGCGTGCGTCGGCGCCGCCGGCGCTGCCGTCGCTGCCGTCGCTGCCGTCAGCGGCGACGCGAATCCTGGCGAGCAGGGCGCCGTAGGCCGGTAGCGCGGTCAGTGGGTCGGCGTGGATGAATTGCAGGAGTGACGCGTCGTGCGTTGGCGGTGGCGCCAGCGAGATCGCCGGAATCCGCTGCAGGCGCCGGTCGAACTGGTCGGCGGGAACGCCGTGACGCTGCCGGATGCCGGCCAGCGCGGTGCCGAGCGAGCGCTGGTAGATGCGCGCCGCCGTCTCCCGCACCACCGCCGGATCGACCTCGCGCGCGACCGGGGCGAGGACGCGCTCCCGGTATTGTTCCTGCAGGTAGGCTGCCAGTCGGGCGGCCGCCGGATCCGTCGGTTCCTCGTTCCCCAGCCGGTACCAGGCAACCTTGATGGCCAGCCATTGCTGTGTTCCGTAGCTGGTGAACCACGGGATGAAGTCGGCTTCGCAGTAATGGCGAACCCGTTGGCGCCACTTCGCCATCGCCGCGCCGGCGTGTTCGCCGGCCGTCACGGTCGCCGCGCGCGCGGCCGCGGCGATCTCGCGGTCGACCAGCCACCAGGTGCTTTCGGCGACCAGCACCGGCGGTGGCGGCGGCGGTGGCGGCGGACCGGGGGCGGCGCACGCGGCCAGCACGAGCAGCGGGACGAGAGCCAGCCAGCCGGGGCCACCGCGCGCCCACGCGGCGGCCGGCCCGGTGCCGTGCTGGTGGCTGCTGGCTGCGGGTTGGCGCGGCGTGCGCTTGCTGCCGTTCATCCTGATTCGTCCGGGTGAGGCATCGCCATGCTAGCACCCGCCGCCCGGCAGCGGTACCGTTTGCGCTGGCGGCCGCGTTCGCCGGCGCCGTGGCGGCAGCAGGCAGCCAGCGCCCCGCTGGCGGTTGCGGCTGGCGGGTGCGGGCGGCATCATTCGTCTTTGCCCGTTGCGAGTGCCCTGTATGCCCTGGAAAAACTGGTCCGCCGAACGCATCGGGGTCGCCCTCGCGCTGCTCGCTGCGCTCGGCTTCTCGCTCAAGGCGATCTTCGTCAAGCTGGCTTATGCGGCCGCTCCGGTCGATGCGGTGACGCTGCTTTCGCTGCGCATGATCTTTTCGCTGCCGGCGTTCCTCTGGGTCGGCCTTGCCGCCAGCCGTTCGGCGCCGCCGCTGACGCGCGGCGACTGGCTGGCGGTGCTGCTGCTCGGCCTGCTCGGCTATTACGGCGCGAGCATGCTCGACTTCCTCGGGCTGCAGTACATCTCGGCCGGCCTCGAGCGGCTGATCCTGTTCACCTACCCGACGCTGACCCTGATCATTGCCGTGCTGTGGCTCGGCAAGCGGCTCGGCCGGCGCGAGATCGCCTCACTGCTGCTGTCCTATGCCGGGATCGCGCTGGCCTTCGCGCACGACCTGCGTGTCGCCGGCGAGACCGATGCCGTCCTCGTCGGTGGTGCCTTCGTCCTCGCCTCGTCGCTGTGCTATGCGATCTACGTCGCCGGCAGCGGTCCGGCGATCGCCCGGCTCGGCGCAGCGCGTTTCACCGCCCTGGCGATGCTGGTGTCGACGCTGGCGACGCTACTGCATTTTCTCGCCACGCGGCCGTTGTCGGCGCTGCTGCAGCCGCGGCCGGTGCTGCTCTACGGCGTCGCGATGGCGGTCGTTTCGACCGTCGTTCCGGCCTTCATGCAGTCGGCGGCCGTGCGCCGCATCGGTCCGGAGCGGATGGTGCTGATCGGCACGCTGGGGCCGATGCTGACGATCTTCTTCGGCTGGCTGGTGCTCGACGAGCCGCTGTCGGCGGCACAGATCGCCGGCGCCGTCCTCGTCCTCGCCGGCGTCGTGCTGGCGGGGCGCGGTTAGGCGCCGACCGGCTTCCGCGTCGACGACGGCCTGGTCCGCACCTCGCGCGCCGATCGCTCCTGCCTCATGCTCCAGCGACGATTGCGGCGACCTTTCCGCCTCTCCCGCCAGGCGCTAACCTGTCTCGCCGATGACCACCTGCGGATCGAAACCGACCCTGATCGCCCCCCAACGCCTGCCGTTGACGGTGACGGGCATCGACAGGTCGCCCAGGGCCTCGCCGGTATCGCGCATGTAGGTCTGGAACAGGCTCGGTTCGACACTCTTCGCCACCTTGAGGGCAACCGGGTCGTCAAAAATGCGCTTGTGTCGGGTAGCGACGAGATCCCTGGCGTAGTCGCCGGTCGGCGGATTGGAAAACTTGCTGTTGTGCGCCGGTGCATAGCCCTTGCTGTCGAGCGCCACCGCGTACACGAGGCCTGCGCCGGCGGCCAGCGCGGCGTCGCCGTCCGCCTGCAGGGCGCTTTCGCAGCGCTCGTCGTAAGAGGTCCTGTAACGCTTCGGGTTCGAGCCGGGAATCAACTGGTAGTTCTGATCAAAGACATTGACGCCTTCCGACGACAGCTTTTCGAGCTGAGCCACGACCTTGCCGCGAAATGCCTCGGCGATGTCCACGATGCGATCGAACTCGCTGCCGCCCGTTCTCAGTTGGGCCAGGGTTGCCTGCACGCGTTCGGTCGCCTCGCGTTGTTCCCCGGCGTAGCTTTCAGAGGTCTGCACCTGCTCGACGATGCGGCTGCTCGATTCCTGGATCTGCTCGGCGATTCGATGCACCGCCTCGTTGCAGCTTCCGAGTGACTCGATCGCGACCGTGATCTGGCTGATCTTCGCGGTGGCATCGGTGAGATCGACGACCATGCGCTCGAAGTTCAGCGCCGACTCCGCGACGACCGCCCGCGAGCGGTCGACGCTGTCGGCGATGAACGAGGAATCGTCGGCGGTGTGCTTGACCAACTCCGTCATCTCGGAAATGTTCCGGGAAATCGTGTTCGACGCCGCCTTGACGCTCTGCGACAGCTTTCTCACTTCGTCGGCAACGACCGCGAAGCCGCGCCCGTGTTCGCCCGCACGCGCCGCCTCGATCGCCGCGTTCAACGCCAGGAGATTGGTCTGGTCGGAAAAGTCGTTGATCAGCTGCGAAATTTCGGCGATGTGCGAAGCGCTCTTGTCGAGCGACTTGACCGTGTCGCGAAAACCGTGCAGGCGAGTGCTGACGTCGACGATTTCGCCGGCAAGGCTGCGCATTTCCTGTAATGCCCGCTCGGCAAGCGCCAGGTTCGCCGACGACGTGGCAGCGACGGACGCCGAGTTGCTGAGCACCGTGTTGGCCGAACGGCTCGCTTCCTGCGACGTCGAAAAGATCTGCTTCGACAGCTGACCCTGTGTGATCGCACCCGCCAGTGCGTTCTTCGCGACCACGTTCATGCGCGCGGCGCCGACCGCTGCCTGTGCGCTCATTCCGCGCGCGCGCACGAGGATGCGCCGGAACATCGACAGCAGCTGGTTGAACTGCCTGACCACCGGGTCCTCGCCGCCAAGCTGCTGGGAAAGCGGCACACGTCCTTCCTGAATTCGGCGCAGTTCGTCGGCAACCAGTTTGGACGACGATCCAGACCCCGTTCCGCCGGCGCGCAGCAGCCAGAACGACAAGCCGGCGACGATCACGGCACCGGCGGCAGCGGCGATCATCGCCGCCGCGCTTGCGCTGCCCGCAGCGAAAAAGGCCAAGCCCGCCTGCAACAAGGCGGCGACGGCAACGAGCTTCAAAGGCATTGGCGACCCCTCCGCACGGCCAGCGCATCGCTATACGACTCTCGGCAGCGGCGATGGACCCGGCCGGGTGACGAGAAGGAAAGCACGCCAGCCAGGATCAAGAAATCCAACCGCGCCACATTCAGTATAGGAGTGCCGCGCACGCTGCGTCAATCGCCAGGTCTCCGTCGGGTGAGCCTGCAGCGCCCCCGGAGTCCGGCCCGCAGGTTGCGATCGCAACCGCCGGCGCCGTGCAACCTGGTGGTGTTTGAGGCTGGCGAGCTTCTGCCTCTGGCTCGCGCTGTGGGATCCGCGGTCGGCGTTATGGCTCGCCGGCGCGCTCGCCGGGCGCTGTCAGTCCGATCCCAGCCGGGCAAGGCGCGTGGGCCGGGTGCTGCCTGCCGTCAGTCAGATGGCGCGCGCGCGGAGGGTGGCGAGAAGGCCGACAACGCTCCAGACGAGGAGCGCCGGTACGCCGGCAACGATCGCCGATTTGACGACGACCACTGGCAGGTTGGCTTCGTCGAGCGTCGGCAGGCGACCGACGACGGTGGTGAAGACCGCGACGAAGGCGGCGATGAAGAGGATGCTCAGGCTTTTCATGATCGGAGGTTTGCTTGCCGGGGTAGTTCGTCGGAAAGCGCCGGAACACGGGTGGTGCGGCGTTCGCGGCTGCCGACGTGACGTCACCGCGACAATGCAAGTGTGTGCGATCGCCTTGCCGGCGGCGAGGAAATAGTTCTCGAAGCGGCGTCGACGGCAGCATTGCCCGTCACTCGCCAGCCCCGGCGGCAGCGGCTGCGGCCGGCCGCGTGAGCCGCCAGAAGGCATGCTGGAACGGGCGGGCCGCTGGCGCGGTGGCTGTTCGGGAGTTGCGGTGAGTTGCCGGCTGCGGCTTGGCGATGGTGGCCTGGCACCGTATACTCTGCGCCTTTTCCCGGCCGAGGCAGTCATGGATCAACATGGGGCAGCACTTCCCGCAGCAACGGTGGCGGTGCCGCTACCGGTCGCCGGCACGCCGGTGGCACTGGCGCGCGCCTGGCTGTGGCTCGGGGTGATGGCGCTGATCGGCTCCGGTCTGCTGGCGGTGCTGCTGGTGCTGTCGCGGACGCCGGGGATCCAGGACGTCTTCCCGCTCAAGGACCTCTTTCGCGCCGCGCTGGTGGTGCA
>JFAX01000022.1:11686-35354 GCA_000585015.1 Candidatus Accumulibacter adjunctus
TCTTTCGCGCCGCGCTGGTGGTGCATGTCGATCTGTCGGTGGCCGTCTGGTTCATGGCTTTCGCCGTCGTCATCTGGTCGGCAGTCGGCCGGCCGGGTCTCGCCTGGCTCGGCTGGAGCGGTTTCGGGCTGGCGGCGCTGGGTACCGCGCTGATGACGGTGTCGCCGTTCTTTCCCGGCGCGGAACCGGTGCTCAACAACTACATCCCGGTTCTCGAACAGCCGCTGTTCTTTGCCTCGCTGTGGATTTTCGCTGCCGGGACGACGCTGGCGGTCCTGCGTGCGTTGCTCACCTCCTGGCCGCGGCCGTTCCTCGCCGACCCGTTGGGCCTCGGCTCCTTTCTCGGCGCGCTGGCGGCGCTGCTCTCGCTGGCCGCATTCTTCGTCTCGTGGTGGCTGGTGCCGTGGGTCGAGGGGCAGATCTACTACGAGGTGATCTTCTGGGGTGGCGGGCACACGCTGCAGTTCCAGCATTCGCTGCTGATGATCGTTGCCTGGTTGTGGATCGCAGCTGCGCTCGGCAGGCCGGCACCGGTCTCGCCGCGCGCGCAGTCGCTGATGTTCGTCGTCGCGGCAGTGCCGCTGCTCGCCGTGGTCGCCATCTACCTGCTGGTGCCGGTCGGCTCGCTGCCGCATGTCGAGCTGTTCGCCAAGCTGATGATCTGGGGCCATCCGTACATGCTGCCGCTGCTGCTCGTCGGCGTGCTGGCGCTCTGGCGATTGCGCGGCACGGCAGCTGACCCGGCGAAGTCGGCTTTCGTCTCCTCTTTCGTCCTCTTTGCACTCGGCGGTGTCCTCGGCTACGCGATCCACGGCGTCAATGTCGTCATCCCGGCGCATTATCATGGCTCGACGGTCGGCGTGACGCTGGCGTTCATGGGGCTCGCCTACGTGCTGCTGCCGCTGCTCGGCTTCGCGCGTGCCGAGGGAGCGATGGCCATCTGGCAGCCCTATGTCTATGGCGCCGGGCAGTTGATCCACGTTCTCGGGCTCGCGTGGTCAGGCGGCTATGGCGTGCAGCGCAAGGTTGCCGGCGCCGACCAGTTCCTGACGACGCTGCCGCAGAAGATTGGCATGGGGATGATGGGGCTCGGCGGACTGATCGCCGTCATCGGCGGGCTGATGTTCGTCCTCGTCTGCCTGAAGGCGATGTCCGGCGGCAAGCGGCGATGAAGCGCCAGACTGCGCTCGCGCTCGCATTGGCCGCCGGCGCGGCGACGCTGGCGACGATCGGCTGGCTCGGTCATCGCCTGTTGCAGCCGGCACAGGCGCCGGGCGCGATGCCGCCGGGACTGATCGCGGCGGCGAAGATGCCGCCGGAGCAGGGGCAGGCGATGGCCGACGCGATCATGGCGTTGACGCTGCCCGATCTCGCCGGGAAGCCGCAGGCGATGGCGCAGTGGCGCGGCAAGGTGCTGGTGGTGAATTACTGGGCCAGCTGGTGCGCGCCGTGCATCGAGGAAATGCCGGCCTTCTCGCGCCTGCAGGAAAAGTACGCGGCACGCGGCGTGCAGTTCGTCGGCATCGGCATCGACGACGTCGAGAAGATGCAGGCCTTCGTCCGCCGGACGCCGGTGGCCTATCCGCTGCTGGTCGGCGACGTTGCCGGCAGCCAGGCGCCGGCCCTGCAGGTGCGCGGACTGCCCACCACCGTCCTCATCGACCGCGACGGTCGCCTCGAGGGCAGCCGCCTCGGCCGGCTCGACGAAGCGACCCTGGAGCCGATCCTGTTGCGGCTCGCTGGCGACTGAGATCGCTCCTCCTGGAGTGCTGCACTTGGCCGGCCTCAGATCTCGAAGGGCATCATGGGATGTCCGCGCGCGACGGCCTCGATGAAGATGATTCCCTGGTGCGGTTCGCCCAGCCTGGCGGCGGAGAAGATCAGGGAAAACACCGCGTCTGCCTCCGGCGCTTCCACCAGCACCATCAGCACGTCCCGCTCCAACCAGTGGATCTTCTTTCCCGGACGGCGGGCCGGGCGATCCGTACCGCGCGCGTGGTGGTGTGTCACCGACAGGACACCGGGCCGCTTCTCGACCAGCTTCATCAGGTGCATGCCGCGGCCGCTGACGACGATGGCGGTGATCAGCTTCTTGTCGATGCCGTAGCCGATGTGGGGCAGGACGCTCACCGCCCACGCTCCGAACGATGAACGCCGAAGCGGGCGGCGACTTCGTGCGGCACGTAGGTGGCCATCTTCTCCAGCCGGCTGAGCCACAGGATGCCCATCCCGGGGGTGTCCATCTTGGCCGAGACGAACACGCGCTCGAACAGCCTGTCCGCCTGCTCTGCGGGCACCACGATGTAGACGATCTCCTTTTCCGTATTGACCGTCAGGCTGAGCAGACCGAGGTACTTCTGGGGAACTCCCGTGCCTTGGCCGTGGAAGACCGTTGCTCCCTGAACCCCGGCATCGAGGGCGACTTGCGCCACCAGGTCGCCGTAGCCGCGCTGGACGATGACGGTGAGCAGCATCAGGTCCGTCAGTACGATCAGTTCGTTGTTCGCGCTCATGCCTCTCCTTTCTTGCGGCGGCCCTCGGTCCGCTCCTGCAGGTCAATCCACAGACCAGTCGCCAGCACCGAGACGATGGGCCCAACCGAGCACATGGCGAGGATGCCGAATCCATCCGCGGTCTTGATCACGTGGGCCAGTCCGAGACCCAGAGCGAGCAGTAGCGGAACCGTGACCGGCCCGGTGGTGACGCCGGCGCTGTCCCAAGCCAGGTTGACGATTTCCTCGCGCGAAACGATGGTCAGTCCGAGGGCGATCAGGTAGCCAAGCAGCAGGAGAATCCACAGGGGCAGATCGAACAGAATGCGGGAGACACCCAGCGCTGCGCCGATCCCGACCCCGGCGGCGACCGCGTGGATCAGCGTGCGCTGGCGGAACGCCCCGTGCGTCAGATTCTCCACCGTCATGCCCATGGCGTTGAGGGCGGGCTCGGCGACGGTGGCGCCATAGCCGATCGAGAAGGCGAAAACCAGGGTCAGGCTGATGCCGAGCAGGTAGGGATACAGCGCTGGGGCACCCGTTCGCTGATGCGGCGAGAAGGCCCAGGGGACGTTGATTCCGGCCTGCTCGCCGAGCGCCACCAGCCCCTCGGTGAGGCCGACATTGAACACAGACATGCCGACCAGGGCCATCGCCACGCCATAGATGAAGACATTGCGCCGCCGGATCTTCTGCCGCAGCAGCAAGGTCTGGGCCAGCACCAGCAGCAGGATCAGCGGCACGATGGCGCGGAACGCGCCGATGATCTCGGGAAACGGGGGCTCCCGGTACCAGGCCTCGACCTGCTCCGCCATCACGGGCAGCATGGCCCCTTCGCCCTGGCTCGTCAGGTAGATCGCCACGCTGAGCACCGCGATGATCGGGAAGAGCGACGCCAGGGTGACGATGCCGAAGCCCGACAGGGGGTTGTCGGTACGGCCGGCGGATGCGGCGACCCCCACCCCGACCGCCAGCACCAGCGGCACGGTGACCGGCCCGGTGGTGATCGCGCCGCAGTCCCAGGCGAGGCCCAGGATGGGCACGAGTTCCGGCTGCTGCGCGCACCAGACGGTCAGCGCCAGCGTCGGCGGCGCGATCAGCAGGACGAGATGCTTGAGCTGCCAGCCGAACACCATGCGCAGCATGCCGACGACCACCGCCAGTCCGACGCCGCCAGCCACCGCCAGCACCAGCCAGGTCACGTAGGGGCCGAGCAATTGCCGCAACCACGGGGCGCGCTCGGGCGACACCGCGGTCGCGGCGGCCTGCAGGGCGCCGATCGCCGGCTCCGCGAAGGTGGCTGCCGCACCCAGCAGCAGGCTGAAGAGCAGCAGGATGCCAAGGTGCGTCCTGCCCGGCATGTGGAAGCCGACATTCTCGGCAAAGGGCATCATGCCCTGCTTCACCCCTTCCATGAAGAACATCAGGCCGACGATCACCGCGATGATGCCGAGCACGACGGACTGTGTATCGAGCAGCGAGCTGCGCAGCGCCAGCGCCTGGAAGCCGATCAGCAGCAGGGCCAGCGGCACCACGGCCTGCAGTTGCTCGATGAAGCGCAGCGAAACGTAGGGCGTCAGCAGGCGGTGCAGGTCGATGACGCGCAAGCGGGGCCGCTTTGGCAGCAGCCGTTCGGCCTCGACGATGGTGGCGTAGGACAGCTGCCGGGTGTGGCGCTGCAGGGCGCCCAGATAGATGCCGTAACGGAGTTGTCTTTCCGCCAATGTCTCCTCCTTCTCTTGTTGTTGGCCTCCGTTTGCCGTCGTGGAGAGCTTGACCGTCGATTTTAAGGCGCGGTGAGCGAATTGTGCACCGGATGACGTCCAGACCGATCCGTGGAAGCGGCCTGCCGATCGATGCCGGAACCCTATGGCACTGCCCGGATTGTCCTGCCTGCCCGTGTGGCGAATCGCCGGAACTTCGGCTTGCGCTGGCCGGCAGCGTGCCGCCCGAGCGCGCGCGGCGGTACGCTGCCGATCGTCCCGCTACTGCCGCGGCTGGAACGCCATCGAGCGTGCCGAGACGCTGAAGGCATCGGAGAAGCAGGTGCCGTCCGTCCTCGGCACCATGTTGCTTGAAGAAGGGCAAGATCACCTCGACCATGCGCACCGAGCCGATCCTGTTGCGGCTCATGGGGCCAGCGAGCTTCTTCCCAAGATGGACGATCGGCACCGGGGTGTGACTTTCCGCACACCGGAGCGTGCCGCAGTCACCCAGAATCCGTCGCAAGGGTGTTCGAAGTGCTCGCCGAGGCGACTATCGACCCCACTTCAACCGTTCGAGGTGTCGGAATTTTTTACATCATCGCCTCCGCCGGGAGGTTTATTGTCGGTCACAGCCTCGTGTGCGCATTGTGAACGACAGAAGTTGCTCACCTTGTCCTAGCACGCTGCCGGTGACCTGCCGCCACCCGATGTCTGCTTTGCCGAACGCCTGATTGCACCCGCGCTCTCGCGAGTCGCCGCCGGCAGTGGTGGCCGTGATGGGTTGCGCCGCTGCGCGCCGGCTGGGGCATCACGTTTCTCGGCATCACGCAGCAGCCTTTGACATTGCCGCAGGCTCAGATGCAGGCCATGGCAGCGCTCGATCCATGCAGCGACCAGCTTGCCTTGCCATTTTTTGGCTGTCGGAAAACCGCTCTCGGCAGGTGGTCGCCGCAGGCACCGCTGCAGTTCCGCCAGTTGCTCCAAGTCCAGAGCCGAGGGGCGCCCGGCGCGCTCTTGATCGAGAAGCCCTTGCGTTCCCAAGCGCTCGAAACGCCGGCGCCAGCCGGCCACGGTCGTTTCGTCATGGAAGAACCATGCCGCGACCTTGGCACTTGACAGGCCGTGCAGCATCAACAGGACACAATGCAGCCGGTGCAGATAGCGACTCTCGGCAGCGGCGCGATACGCCCGGGCCAGCGTGGCGCGAAGCGGGTCGATGCCCGATGGCTGGTCTTCGATGGTCATGATACCCCCCTGAGAGTCTCACTATCAGTGTAGTCCCTTTCCGATGAGATGCCAGTCGAAACACCCGCCCAAGCCCCGGGAGGCGCTGGGGTTCCCCGAGAATCAGTTTTGGCGCCGTTGGAATCGCCTCAAGAAATGGTCCTGATCTTGCTTATAAATCAGTCGGGGAGAATCCTCGATGTAGATGCAGCGCTCGCGGCTTGACGCAGACCTCGGGCAAACCTTGATCAACATACCCTGGACTTGGAGCTGGAGATGAACATGAACATGAACATGAAGATGAAGACCGTGGCGGGAATGCTGGCGGTGGGCGCCCTCGTTGCAAGCGGGAGCGCGTCTGCTGCGCCCTGGTCTTTCAGTACCACCCTCGCAGGCTGGGCGGCGTCGAGCGGAGGAACCGGTGTGATCATCGACGGAGATGGCGATGTTGCGTTCAAGCTGGAGGTGGCTACGACGACCATCCCGGACGGTGTAAACGGTTACATCACATTCTCAGAGTTCGAGGTCGGGGGCGTCGACTATTACGACGTCGGCATCACGTGGGATGATGCCACGGGATTCCCTGGCGGATACAGCGGCGGTGGGCAACTGGTGTACTCCATGACTGTACTCCAACCGTCGCGAGAGCAGATAACCGGAGTTGCGCTCGACTCGCTGATTACCGGAAGCGGGACCACCGCGCTCAAGATATTGCGCGATCTGCCGGCGAGCACCATCTTCGAGAACCTGAGCAGTTTCGACGGGTCACGCGACCCGTCCAGTGGCTATGCGACGTTTTCCGGCCGAACGGTGGTCGGCGTCCAGGACGTCTTTCAGCCCTCAAACACCGGTGTCTTTCAGGATGTACACGATTCCTTCGTCGTGACAAGCGCGCCTGAGCCTGCGTCCCTGCTGTTGGTCGGCATCGGGCTGATGGGGTTGGTGGCTCGCCGCCGGTCCGCCTAAACTCTGGCGGTTGTTCGATGGCGCACGTCGGCCTTGGCGGCCGAGGTGCGCTTGCAGGAGCGGGAACAGCAGGCGGTCGGAGGGCGCACCGTACGCCCATTCATTGCTCAACCCGAAAATGGGATCGTGCGAGCGATGCGAAGCCATGAGGTGAAGTGACGGTTGGCAAGGCTGAGGTCAGCCGCAACAGGTCGCGTCATTTCCGTGGCTGGAACGCCATCGAGCGTGCCGAGACGCTGAAGGCATCGGAGAAACAGGCGCCGTCCTCGGCACCGTGCTGCTTGAGGAAGGGGAAGATCGCTTCGACCATGCGTACCGAGCCGCAGGCATAGATCTCGTGCTGCTTCAGCTCGGGGAAGTCGGCGAGGATCGCCTCATGCACCAGGCCGGTGCGGCCGCTCCAGTGGTCTTCGGGAGCGGGCTCGGAGAGGACCGGGATGAAGTGGAAGTTGGCGTGCTCGCGTGCCCAGCGGGCCGGCAGCTCGGGCAGGTAGAGGTCCTTGAGGGTCTTCACCCCCCAGTAGAGATGGATTTCGCGTTTCAGGCCGCGCTTGAAGGCATCCTCGACCATGCTCTTGACCGGCGCGAAGCCGGTGGCGCCGGCAACGAAGACGATCGGTCGCTCCGACTCGCGCAACGTGAAATCGCCGATCGGCCCCTCGAAGCGGACTTCGTCGCCTTCCTTCATCGCTTCGAAGACGTGCGTCGTGAAGCGGCCGCCGGGCATCAGGCGGATCTGCAGCTCGACGAAGTCGGGTTGGTGCGGCGGGTTGGCGAAGGAGAAGGCGCGCCGCTGGCCATCGTCGAGGATGATGTTGACGTACTGGCCGGCCTTGAAGCTGATCCGCTCGCCGTCGGGCAGGCGCAGCAGCACCTGCATGACGTCGTGCGTCAGCCGGTGCATGTGCACGACCTTCGCGGTGTATTCGCGGAAGGCCTTGGGTACGGCACTCGCCTGGTACTCGATCTCGGCGTCTTCGAGCGCGGTGGCGCAGCACATCAGGACCTTGCCCTGCGCCAGCTCGGCGTCGGACAGCGCGCTCGGCTGGTAGAGGCCGGGGTCGACGCGGCCATGCAGGACGGTACACTTGCAGACGCCGCAGCCGCCGTTGCGGCACTCGTAGGGCAGGTCGATGTCCTGGCGCAGGCCGGCATCGAGCAGCGTCTCGTCGAAGCGCGCACTGACCGCACGCCGGTCGGGATGGAAGGTGAGCGAGGTCAGCGCCTGCGCCGATCCGCGCTTCTTCGGCGGCAGCCAGGGCACCAGGAAGAGGAGGGCGGTCAGGCCGAGAACCCAGTACCAGAGATGCAGCGGGTTGGTCACGTAGACGAGCGCCAGCACCGGCAGCTCGAACCAGTCGAAGTCGATGTTGGTCGGCACCACCGACATGTCGGCCTCGCCGCCCTGGCTGAGGATCGGCTTGACCAGCGACAGCACCAGGAACATCAGCGTCACGGCGATGGCGATCGGCCGCGGCGGATTGATGTGGGCGCGTGGCACGCGCTGCACATGCACCCACATGATGAAGGCGACGATCAGCGGCGCGCCGATGTGGATGAAGGCGAGCAGGGTGAACAGCCGGCTATTGACGCTCTCGACGTAGAGGAAGTTGCGGATCAACGTGCCGTTGAACATCGGCAGGACATCGAACCATTCCGCCGTGGCAATGACGACGAACTGTGCCAGCTTGTCCCAGACGAGCATGAAACCGTTGACGCCAGCGATGTAGATCAGCCACAGCAGGGCGACCCCGGTCAGCCACGAGAACGAGCGGAAGCCGCGATAGCGGTCGTAGGCGAAGTGCCGCAGCATGTGCAGCAGCATCGTCAGGATCATGCCGTCGGTGGCGTAGCGGTGGATGCTGCGCAGGATGCCGCCGGCCCACCACTGGTCGTGGGTGATGCTCTCGACCGACTCGAAGGCGTCGTGCACACCGGTGTCGGCGAAGATGTAGAGGTACAGACCCGAGATGACCAGCAGCCAGAACTGCCAGAAGCTGATCGTTCCCAGATGGTAGAAAGGGTTCAGCTTTTCGCCGAAGGCGACGTTGAAGACGTTCTCGATGCGCATGAACAGCCAGCGCAGGATTTTTTGCAGGAACTTGACCATGATCGATGTCAGCTCAGGAAGTTGGGGAGGCGTCGGCAGACGGCCGTTCGTGGAGCGGCGATCACTGGAAGAACAGACCACCCTTGTCGGGGTTGAAGTCGATCACCATCACCTGGCCGGGTCTCAGGTTGATCTCCTCTTCCTTGACGAAGTTGAAGCCGGGCTTGATGAGGTTGTCATTCATCCGCACGGCGATCTGGTGGCTGCCGGCCTTTACCTCGAAGCGCCGGTAGATCGTCGACACGCCGTCCTTGTACAGGCCGGTCGGGTGCATCACCGTCCGCAGGACCGGTTGACCGTCGAGATCCATTTCCAGCCTGATGTCCGAGCGCTCACGCGGGCAGTCCATCGGCGCGCGCATGTTGGGCGGCATCTTCGCCAGTTCCTCGGGTGTTCGCTTGCGGCACTCGCGCTCGCCGAGGTGGCTGATCGACAGCTTGATCAGTGCGACATCGTCGGCAATCTGCCGGTACTTCGGCGATGTGGCGAAGTAGCCGATGAAGGCGGCAAAAGCACCGTAGAGGATCACCTGGCCGATGATGGCGGTGGGTTTAGGCATGGTTGGAGACTCTCCGCAGATAGGGTGGAAGTCTGTCGCTGGCCAGTGCCTCGTTCGCGAGGCGGGCTCTGAGGTCGTTCAGGGCAGCGCTGAGCATCGGCTCATCGCCGGCGGCAGCGGCACAGAGCTGCAGTCGGGCGGCAGGGACCGTTTGCCGCAGGTGCGGTTCGCGCTCACCAGCGAGGCGCTCGCGCGTCCAGCGATCGCCGAGCCGGAAGTCACAGCCCCCGGGGCGGCAGGTGTTCAGCAGCACGCCGTCGGCGCCACCGCGCAGCGCGTACTCGACAAAGGATGGTGGCAGCATGCCGGTGCAGAGCAGCGGCATCACGGCCGTGTCGGCAGCCGCCAGCCCACTGGCATCGGCGCCACGGGCGCAGGCGAAGACGACGACGCGCTGCGGGCCGCTGAGTCTCGCCACTGCCTGCTCGAGTTCCTCGCGCAGCGCATGGATCGGTTGCTGTGGCATGTCGATGCCAGTGACCAGCTTGTCGCGGCGCCGGAAGGGTGTGGACGACGGGCACGAGCCGGCGCAGATGCCGCAGCCGGCACAGAGGTCGCCATCGACGACGGCGAGCTTGAAACCCGGGCGCAACGGGTGCGGCTGCATGGCGATCGCCGCGTAGGGGCAGTCGGCGAGGCAGCGATCGCAGCCGGTGCAGTTGGCCGGATCGACGACCGCCACCGGCTCCGCTGCCGGGTGCGGCAGCAAGGGGAGGGCGAAGAGCAGCGCCGTCAGGGCGAGGAGGAGCAGCCAGACGATCGCCGGCGACGTCAGGTCGGTGAGTGGATGGATGAAGAGGATGAACCAGTCGAAGTCCAGGGCGCCGGGAAGCATCGCCAGGTTGGCTGGCGGGTTGCTGAGCGCCGGCTGCAGCAGCGAGAGGATGAGCAGCGCCAGCAGCGTCGCCAGCATCACCCGTTTGCCCGGCAGGTAGTCGACGTGGCTGATGCGATGCACGTGCGCCCACAGGCCGAGGATCAGCAGCAGCGGTACGCCGATGTGGATGAAGACCAGCATGGTGAAGAAACGGTCGCTGATCGAGTCGGGGGTGAGGAAGTTGCGTGCCGAAGGCTCACTGAAGATCGGCAGCCAGTCGAGCAGTTCGGCCGTCGCGGTGGCCGAGACCTGTGCGAGCTGATCCCAGACGATCCAGTAACCGCCGATGCCGCTGATGTACGCCAGCCAGAGCAGCGGCACGCCGGTCATCCAGGAGTAGAGGCGGAAACCGTGGTAGCGCCCGTAGCACCATTCGCGGATCAGGTGCAGCGTCATCACCAGCATGAAGGCGTCTGAGGCATAGCGGTGCAGGCTGCGCAGAATGCCCCCCAAATACCACTGCTCGCCTGACAGGTCGCCGATGGATTGGTAGACGGCGTCGATGCCGGTATCGAGTACGGTGTACAGGTAGAGACCGCTGCCGACGATGATCCACAGCAGGTAGAGGCCGAGGGCGCCGAGATGACGCAGCGGATTGTCGCCGCCACCGAAGGGACCATCGAGAGCCTCTTCGATGCGCAGGAAGACGCTGCGCGCGCCTTTGCGCAGAATGCTGTGGAAACTCACGGGAGGACCAGGACGAGTGCCGCCGGTAACTATTAGCCGTTGATTATATTGATTGCCCGCGTACGGCGAATTGACACGGGTCAAATCCACCGGCATCACCGGCGGCTGGCCGTGGGCTGCCGACGGCCATGCCATGCCACTGGCGCCATCGGGCGCCGCCTGGCAGCGCGCCGTCTGGCGGCAGCGACCGCTTTCAGGTCTTCGGCGTGCTATGGACGTGTGTCAGGGCGCCACCGCTGCCGGGCGCAGACTGGTGCTGATGCGGCTCCTGGACGAGTTCCGCCGGTACCAGGTTGAGCTGGCCGTGGCGAACGCCGCGTTCGGCAAGCAGCGCGTCGGCAAACTCGCGCACGGCCTTCGTCGGCCCCCGCAGGAAGACCGCTTCGATGCAGTTGTCGTGATCCAGGTGGGCATGCATGGCCGACAGCGTCAGGTCGTGATGGCGGTGCTGCAGCGCCGTCAGGCGCTCGGCCAGCTCGCGCTGATGGTGGTTGTAGATGTAGGAAAGGGTGGCGATGCAGTATGGTGCTTCGTCATGCTGCAACTGATGCGTACCGAGGTGCTGCCGCAGCAGGTCACGGATGGCCTCCGAACGCGAGCGATAGCCCTTGCCGCGGATCAGTCTGTCGAAGGCTTCGGCGAGTGGCGCTTCGAGCGAGATGGTGAAGCGCTGCATTTCGTCAGCGCGCCTGGCCTTCGCCGCGACGCCGGTTCCTCCAGAAGTTGATCGACAGGTAGATCAGGAAGCCGACGAAGGTGATGAAGCCGGCAAACTGGAAGTAGAGCGAGTAGTTCGTGCGGTAGCGGCCGGTGACGGGATCGTAGATCGAACAGAGGATGCGCACACGCTCCATGATCTCCTGCAGCGTGCCGGTCTCGGCTGGGATCGCCGAGCCGGTGATCAGCAGCTTCAGCGGTTCGGCGAGGTCTTCGGCGGTGAACTTCTCACCGTAGACCTGGCGGACGATCCGCCCTTCGGCGTCGACCAGCGTCACCTGGTTGATGTGGTCGAATCCGGCCGGAGTGGCGACGTAGCTGAAGCCGAAATTGCTCGTCAACTCGCCGACGATCGCCGGGGCCGGGCTGAGGAACTCCCAGTTCGCCAGGTGGATGCCATACTGCCGGGCGAAGTCCGCCAGTGCAGCCGGTGAATCGAAGGGCTGGTTGAAACCGATGCTGATGACGTTGAAGCGGTCGGCCCCCATGACGCCGACCGTCGTGTCGACGGCCTTCTGCAGGTTGCGCGTGATCGTCGGGCAGACCTGGAAGCAGGCGGTGTAGATGAAGGTGACGAGCAGCGGTTTGCCGCGATAGCGTGACAGTTCGACCGGTCGTCCCTGGCGGTCGAGCAGGACGAAATCGCCGACCTGCTTGCCGACCGCGGCCTGCGACAGCGCGAACGCCGCCTTCTCGTCGAGCGTGGTCAGCGTCAGGCCGCCGGTGGCGCCCTGCGGCCGGGCGGTGAGTCTGGGCTTTTCGCTGGCCACATCGTCGGCGCGCAGCGGGTATGCGGCCAGCACCAGCAGGGTGGCGAGGAAGCCGAGCAGCGCTGCCCGGAGCCGCGACAGCCGGACTGTCGGCAGTGGACGACGCCGGACGTTTCGTCGAGTCACGGCATGTGGCCCGTCACGAGTCAGAAGCGCAGTTGTGTGTCGACGATGGCGGCGCAAAGGACCAGGGTCAACTGCATGAGTGAGGCGTGGAAGCAGACCATCGCCGTCTTGCGGTTGGGCTGTCTGGTCAGCAGCCAGGCTTTCTGGATGAACAGGAAGCCACCGATCGCCGCACCGGCGAAATAGATCGGGCCGAGGCCGAAGGCGAGTGGCAGCAGGCTGGCGGCGACCAGCGCCAGCGTGCTGGCGAAGATCGTGTTGGCGGCGCGCTGGTCGCCGACGACTACCGGCAGCATCGGTACGCCGGCTGCGGCGTAGTCGTCACGAAAGGCGATGGCCAGGCTCCAGAAATGCGGCGGCGTCCACAGGAAGAGGACCAGAGCCAGTGCCAGCGGCACGGCGCCGAGTTGCGGATCGGCAGCGGTGGCGCCGGCGAGGACTGCCCAGCTGCCCGCGAGCCCGCCGAAGACGATGTTCAGCCAGGTGCGGCGCTTCAGCCAGACGGTATAGACGATGGCGTAGAAGAAGGCGCCGAGGAAGACGAACAGCGCCGACCAGGCATTGAGCGCGATCCAGGCGGCACCGACCGAGAGCGTCATCAGCGCGGCGATCAACAGCAGCCAGACGGGACCGTGACGGAGCTGGCCGGTGACGAAGGGGCGCTTGCTGGTGCGCGCCATCAGGTGATCGCTGTCGTGCTCGTAATACTGGTTGAAGGCACCTGCGCTGGCTGACGAGACCAGCACCGAGAGGGCCAGGACCAGCAACTGCAGCGGCGTCAGCGAGGGACCGGTGCTGACGGCCAGCCCGGCCAGTGCGGTGAAGGTGATGACGACGCCGATGCGCAGCTTGAAGACGCCCAGAATGGCACGAATGGGGAGGCCGGGAGTGCTGTTCGATGGGAGGGTCGATTGCATTGGCGTCGATAGCGTGGCGATCAGGTGGTTGAGTCGGTGGTGGCGGATGGATTCCTGCTTGAATCGGGCCTGTTGGCCAAGCCCGATTGAGGCAGGTCCCCGCGCCGGCGTGGCGCGGGGACGGTTGCCGGATCAGCTCAGCAGCCAGACTTCCGACAGGTACTTCCAGTTGACGAAATAGTACAACACGAAGCAGACGAAGAGCAGCAGTGCCAGCACGACGGTGCCCGGAACCGGCACGTGATCGTGGCCGTGCGCCACGGCCGAAGCCGCCTGCGTGTTTGCCGGCAACGGCGTCGGTTTGTCGGAGACCTTGCCGCCGTCGAGCTTCTTGCCGAAGAGCAGCGAGCCGACCACGAGGAGGATCCAGAGACCGCCGCCGATCACCGCGATGACGCCGAAGATCCCGGTCAGGCCCATCATCAGGTAGGCAGCACCCGGCCACTCATACTGGAACGGCGCGCCGGAGAAGGCCATGTCCCAGTGCCGGCGCGAGACGCCGAGCGTGCCGGCGCCCATCATCACCAGGCCGAGGACCGANNTGCTGATGCCGAACAGGTAGGGCTGGATCTGGCACAGTTTCGGCAGGATCATCTCACGCTTGAAGAGGACCGGTACCAGCAGGTAGGTGACGGCCATGAAGGCCAGCGTCGTGCCGGTGACGACCGTCGTGTGGAAGTGGCCGGGAACGTAGAAGGTGTTGTGCATCAGCATGTTGATCTGCTCGGTGCCGAGGACGACACCGGAGATGCCGCCAAGGAAGCCGAAGCTGACCAGCGAGATGAACATGCCGGAGAACACCGGGTTGCCCCACGGCGCCTTGCGCAACCACTCGAAGAGGCCGTTGGTGTAGCCCTTGCGCCGCTGCGCCGCCTCGACCGCGCCGGGAACCGTGAAGCCGTGGATCATCGATGCCATCACCGCGAAGTACATGAAGTACGAGGTGTTGAGCACTTTCCACTCGGCGCTCATGCCGGGGTCGGAGAGCAGGTGGTGCGCGCTGGCGAGTTGCAGGAAAAGGATGTAGAGCAGGAAGGCGAAACGCGAGACCTTTTCCGACAGCGGCTTGGCGCCGAAGACGACGGCGGCGATCAGGTACCAGATGGCGACGTGCGCGGAGACGTTGATCTGCTGCGACGAGTGCCCGAGACCCCACCACACCATGCGATACAGTTGCGCGTCGATTTCCTTGATGATGCCGACCGACCAGAGGAGGGTGGGCAGCAGGATGCCGGCGCCGGCCAGGATCGTGAAGGTGGCGATGATCGCTGCCGTCAGCGCGCCGAAGGTGACGAGCGGGATCGATCCGCTGTAGGTCTTCTCACGCTTGGCGATCACCAGCGTGCCGAAGAAGATGCCGCAGCCGATCAGTGCACCCACCGCGAACAGGATGATGCCGAGGTAGAAATGCGGCGCCGCCTGCATCGGCACGTAGGAGGTGAACATCACGCTCGATTCGCCCTGGAAGATGGCGACGTTGGTCATGATGCTGCCGACGACCATCAGCCAGAAGGCGGCCCAGGCGACCTTCGGTGCCGCCAGTCGACAGCGCAGGAGTGTCGACGAGGCGAAGTAGAGCACCGCCATTTCGAAGAAGATGATCCACAGGATCAGCATGTCGACGCCGTGCGCCGTCAGGATCAGGTAGAACTGGTCGGCCGGCAGCAGCTTGATCGCTGGCCAGCGGGTGAGGATCACCAGCAGCGCGGTGATGCCGCCGGCAAGCAGTGCGAGGACGCCGGCGACGGCGTTCCAGCGCATCAGCTTTTCAGCCTGGTCCTCGAACTGCAGCCCGGAGACGGGGCAGGTACGGTAAGTCGTTGCCATCGGTTCTTTTCCCCCCTTATTTGACGTAGATACGGCCGAGCATCGAGTGATGGCCGATGCCGCAGTATTCGTTGCAGACGATGGCGTAGGTGCCTTCCTTGGTCGGGGTCATCTTGACGACGTGCTCGTAGCCGGGGATCACCTGGATGTTGATGTTGACCGGTTGCAGCGAGAAGCCGTGGTTGTAGTCGAGCGACGAAAGGTGGATCTTGTAGGTCTGACCCTTCTCGAGCTCGAGAATCGGATACCAGGCCCACAGCCTGGCAATCAGGTAACCCGCGCCACCGGCGGGAACCTTGGCGACCGGGATGTCTTCCCCATTCAGGCCCTTTTCGGTGCGGATGGTATTTTCGGCAATGAACTTCTCGGCCTTGGCGGCGAACATCTCGGGAGTGGTCTTGTAGGCTTCATTGGACAGGTTCTGCTTGCCGTAAATGTGCCAGTAAATCATCATCGCGAACATCACCATGCCCCAGACGAAGGCGATCGCGATCCACGCCCACTCGACCTTGTCGATGGGTTGTTTCCACCAGAGCCGCTCGGACGGCGGCAGAATTGCACTCATATTGGATTCTCCCTGATGTGGCTGGATGACTTATCTGGCGAGCGGCGTGTTCATGATGTCGATGATGCCCCANAGGATGTAGAGCAGTCCCGGTGACGCCACACCGAGGAACAGAAGCAGGAAATGGTTGTCCAGCAGCCTCTGCATGAACGGAATGTCGCCATCGTTGTTGTCGGCCATAGTGTTACCCTCCATCGCTGATTTGCGCGCGCGGCGCGGCCAGGTTGCAGATCACGTCGAAAATCTTGGCCCTGCCGGGCACAATTGGCGGAAGAATACCCGTAGGCGGTGCTCGATTGATTTGATGCATGTCAAGAACCGCGGCGGCTTGCAATGGCTCTGCAGGCCAGCAAACATCGGCATCTTGCCCTGGCGACCGCGGCCGATGGTCGCACCCCGGCGGGCCTGCGGGTGGCTGCGCACGAGGCCTCCCGATGGGCATATAATTCGCGCCTTCTTCCCCTTTCCACTGCTCGCTCACCCTCTCATGAATACAGTCGCTCGTCGACACGTCGCGGTCTGGCTGCTGGTCTGCAGCGCCACCGTCTTTGCCATTCTGGTGGTCGGTGGCGTCACCCGCCTGACTCACTCCGGCCTTTCGATCGTCGAGTGGCAGCCGCTCGTCGGCGTCATTCCGCCCCTCGACCAGATGGAGTGGGAGGCGACTTTCGAGAAGTACAAGCAGACACCGGAATACCGGCAGGTGAACCATCGGATGACGCTCGACGAGTTCAAGGGCATCTTCTTCTGGGAGTATGTGCACCGGGTGCTGGGGCGGCTGGTGGGCGTTGTCTTCTTCGTGCCTTTCCTCTACTTCTGGCTGCGCGGCAAGCTCGATCCGGCGCTGGTGCCGAAGCTGGTCGGCATCTTCGTGCTCGGCGGATTGCAGGGCGCGATGGGCTGGTACATGGTGAAGAGCGGCCTGGTCGATGATCCACGCGTCAGCCATTACCGACTGACCGCCCATCTGTCGCTCGCCTTCCTGATCTTCATCGCCATGTTCTGGGTGGCGCTGGATCTGCTTTCACCGCGGCGGGCGGCGGTACACGATGCGGCAGTCCGGAGGCTGCAGCGCGCAGGCTTCTGGCTGACGGTGCTGGTCGGCTACATGGTGGTCAGCGGCGGTTTCGTCGCCGGCATTCGCGCCGGCAGGGCGTACAACACCTTCCCGCTGATGAACGGGCACGTGTTGCCGCCGGAGAGCTTCATCATCGACCCCTGGTATCTCAACTTCTTCAACAACATGGCCCTGGTGCAGTTCGACCATCGCCTGGGGGCGTGGCTGCTGGCGTTTCTCGTCCCGTGGTTCTGGTGGAAGATTCGCCTGGCGGCGGTGTCGAACGCCGCCCGTCTGGCCGTGACGCTGTTGCTGCTGGCGGTGTTCGCGCAGATCATCCTCGGCATCGCGACCCTGTTGCTGATGGTGCCGGTGGCGCTCGGGGCGGCGCATCAGGGCGGTGCGATGGTCGTCCTTGCCCTGCTGCTCTGGCTCAACCACGAATTGCGCGTGCCGCAGTACGCTGCCGCCCGGTGAACCTCAGTCAGGGCCTTCGTCTGCGGCGAATCCGCTCGCTCGCGCGCCTGTTGACCGCGTTGTCCCTGCTGGTCGTTCTCGTCAGCGCCTACCTGCGGCTGCAAGGTGCCGGTCTCGGTTGCGCCGACTGGCCCGCCTGCTACGCACGGTTGCTCGCCCTGCCGCCGGCGGCACCCGATTACGGAATCGCACGGCTGCTGCACCGCGCGGTTGCTTCACTGTCGCTGCTGCTCGCCTGTGCTCTTGCCTGGCAATGCTGGCGGCGACCGGCTCTGCGGCCGGTGACGTTTCCGGCAACCCTGCTGCTCTTGCTGATGCTGGCGCTGTCGGCCCTCGGGATCTGGAGTTCGGACCCGCGTTTGACGCTGGTGAACCTGCTGAACATTCTCGGCGGTCTCGGCCTGGTCAGCTTCTCCTGGCGGGTGGCGCTGGCCAGCGAGCCGCCGGCGATGATGTTGCAGCGGCACGCTGCGCCCACCGTTCTGCTGCGTCTGGGGGCAGGCTGCCTGACGCTGACGGTCATCCTCGGGGCGCTCATCGGCGCCACTTACATGGCCTCAGCGTGTACCACCTTCCCTGATTGTCAAGGCAGCTGGTGGCCCGTGGCGGCTGGCTGGCCGGCGCTGCCGACGCTTGCCGTGCTGCAGGCGGCGCCGCAGCCCGCTGATCCGGCCGGCGTCAACCTGCACCTGCTGCACCGCTATGCCGCCGTGGCGACCCTGCTGCTGCTGGGTGCGGCGGGACTGCAGGCTCTGGCCAGGCCGGAGCGGCGCTTGGCGGCAGCGCTGCTCCTCCTCCTGCTCGTGACGACGGTCGCCCTCGGCATCCTCACGGTGCTTTCCGGCTTCAGCCTTTGGCTGGCGGTCGCGCACGGGGTGTGTGCCGCGGCACTGCTGGCGACACTTGCCACGCTGCTGCAGCGGGGCTGAGGAGGGCGCCGCCGGCGCCCACGGCCGGCGATCGCCGCCGTGCTGCGGAAAATCTCCACCGTGGCCGGGCGGCGAGGAAGCTGTTCGCCAGCCCGCCGCCCCGGCCATCCCCGGCTAGACGGAGAAGGAAGAGCCGCAGCCGCAGGTGGAGGAGGCGTTCGGGTTCTTGATCACGAACTGTGAGCCCTCGAGCCCCTCGGTGTAGTCGATCTCGGCGCCGACCAGGTACTGGTAGCTCATCGGGTCGACCAGCAGGGTGACGCCGTTCTTCTGCAGCGCGGTGTCGTCGTCGTTCGCCACCTCGTCGAAGGTGAAGCCATACTGGAAGCCGGAGCAGCCGCCGCCGGTGACGAAGACGCGCAACTTCAGATCCGGGTTGCCCTCTTCCTCGATCAGTTCCTTGACCTTGCCGGCCGCGCTGTCGGTAAACACGAAAGGCATGGGCATTTCCGTCGCTACATTCATCAATCTTTCTCCGAAATACGTTCACTGATTGTCTGGCTGCCAGTGGACCGCAGTGGCCCTGGCGAGTTCAGCGCCAGCGCATGTCGCCCGCGCTGCTTTGCCTTTGGCGCCGGGCCGATGGCAGCCGCATGAAGCGCGACCGGTGAGCCGACCGGCCCCGGGCGAGTCAATCGAACGGACGCGATTGCCACTCGCCCCATGTCCTGCACGCGCTGCTGCGCCACCGGTCGCGTGGCATGCGGTCGGCGCGCTGGCGCCGAATCATAGCACCATTGTTGCGTCGCGTTTGGCCGCGAAAGAACGCCATCGTCCGTGCCGGCAGGTGGGCGCACGAACCGCGCCGCCGCAGCCAAGCGCGAAGGGGCGGTCAGGGGAGGACGGCGATCTGCTGCAGGCCGACGGTCTCCGGCAGGCCGAACATGATGTTCAGGTTCTGTACCGCCTGTCCCGCGGCACCCTTGACGAGATTGTCGATGACGGCAAGGACGACGAGGATTTCACCATCCTGCGGGCGGTGCACGGCGAGCCGGCAGGTGTTGGCGGCTCGCACCGAGCGGGTGTCGGGGTGTGATCCCGCTGGCAGGACATCGACGAAAGGCTCGTCGCGGTAGCGCTCGGCGAACACTGCCTGGAAGTCGGCTTCGGCCCGGATGCGGGCGTAGAGCGTGGCATGGATGCCGCGGATCATCGGCGTCAGGTGCGGGACGAAGGTCAGTCCGACCGGCCTGCCGGCCATTGCCGACAGGCCCTGTCGGATCTCGGGCAGGTGCCGATGTCCGGGTACGGCGTAGGCCTTGAAATTGTCCGACGCTTCGGCGAAAAGGGTTGCCACCTCGGCCTTGCGGCCAGCGCCGGAAACTCCAGACTTGGCATCCGCGACGAGATGGTCGAGGTCGACCAGCCCGCGTTCAAGGAGCGGCATGAAGCCGAGCTGGACGGCGGTCGGATAGCAGCCGGGGTTGGCCACCAGACGCGCATTGCGGATGGCCGCGCGGTTCATTTCCGGCAGTCCATAGACGGCCCTGTCGACCCAGTCCGGGCTCGCATGCTGCATCCCGTACCAGCGGCTCCAGTCGGCGACGTCGCGGATGCGATAGTCAGCCGCGAGGTCGATGATCCGCACACCGGCATCGAGCAGCGCGGGTGCCTGCTCCATCGCCACACCGTTCGGGGTCGCGAAGAAGACGATGTCGCAACTCTTGAGGTTGGCCTTCGCCGGGTCCTCGAAACGGAGCCGCAATCGCCCGCGGAGGTTGGGAAACATCTGCGCGACATCGGTACCGGCATCACCGCGCGAGGTGATGCTGGCTATCTGGACTTCCGGGTGCCGCGCCAGCAGGCGCAGGAGCTCGACGCCGGTGTAACCGGTTCCGCCGACGATGCCGACTCTGATCATGCTGTCCTCCGTGATCGCTGTGGATGGTCGCTTGGGCAAGTCTGAACACACGAAAGCCGCCCGCGGGCGGCTTTTTCGCTGCATTGCCGACAGGGCTCAGCGCTTCGAGAACTGCTTGCGGCGACGCGCCTTGTGGAAGCCGACCTTCTTGCGCTCGACTTCACGCGCGTCGCGGGCGACGAAGCCAGCCTTGGACAGCGCGGGCTTCAGCGCGACATCGTAGGCGATCAGAGCGCGCGTGATGCCGTGCCGCACGGCTCCCGCCTGACCCGATTCACCGCCGCCCGAGACGTTGACCAGAATGTCGAAATCGTTGGCCTGCTCGATCAGGTGCAGCGGTTGGCGGACGATCATGCGCCCGGTGACGCGCGAGAAGAAATCGTCCACCGGCTTGCCGTTGACCACGAACTTGCCGCTCCCGCGCTTCATGAAGACGCGCGCGACCGCGCTCTTCCGCCGCCCGGTGCCATAGAAATAGTTGTCTGCCATCATGAGCCCTTAGAGTTCGACGACCTTTGGCTGCTGCGCAGCGTGCGGGTGTGTTGCGCCTGCGTAGCACTTCATCTTCTTGAGCATTGCATAACCGAGCGGACCCTTCGGCAGCATGCCCTTCACGGCCTGCTGCAGGATTCGCTCCGGGAAGCGTTGCTGCATCTTCCTGAAGTTGCTTTCGTGAAGGCCTCCCGGGTAGCCCGAGTGCCGGTAGTACATCTTGTCTTCCGCCTTGTTGCCGGTGACGCGCAACTTCTCGACGTTGGTGACGACGATGTAGTCGCCGGTGTCGACGTGCGGAGTGAATTCGGGCTTGTGCTTGCCGCGCAGGCGGCGCGCGATCTCGGTGGCCAGGCGACCGAGCACCTTGTCGGTGGCGTCAACCAAGAGCCATTCGCGCGTGACTTCATGCGGCTTGGCGGAGAAAGTCTTCATCAAAAACGCCGTCCTTTTGCCTGATAACGGAAAGCCCGGCATCTTATTGCAAGTGCTGGAGCCATGTCAATTGCTCGTTCAGGGCTTTCGGGGTCGGGCACTGCCGCATGAGTGCCGATCACCCAGGCATCCGGCTCATGCAGTTTGCCGATCGCTCCGACGAGCATTCGACAACTCTATGGAACCACCGCGAGTGTGGCACGCACAAACAGTTACAAACAACTACACCATTGTCTTCGTCGCGCAAGAAAACAACGTCAAATCACGCGCTTTTCGAACAGCATGCAATGCAGGAGGGGATGGCATGAGAGCTTCTCTGCTGGCTGCCGTTGCGGCCATCGTCATCGTCGGCGGCGGCCTTGGGCTGTCGCAACAGCGAAATCTGGGCAGCGCGAATGCGCAGCTTTCACCTGCTCCGGCAGTTGCCGGGGCGACGCCGACTTTGCCCGAGACCGCGGCAGTCGATCAGGATGCACCCTACCGCGAGGCCTGTGCGCGCGAGGGGCTCAACGAGTCCGAGTGCGTCGGACGGCTGATCTGGTTCAAGGCGACGGCGGGCAACGACCGCTTCCACACCTACACTTTCCAGCAGCGTATCGGCGTCCTCGTCGACTGGTTCCGCGTTCTCCGTGCCGACCAGCGCGACGACCGTTTCTGGGCTTGGGGGATCATCAACGACCCCGCCTGCTGCCGGCCGGGCGAAGCCGATTGCCCGGCGAAGTCGCTCGACGAGACCTACGGGCTCGACTGGTGCCCGGGGGACGACGTGCTGCTCAAGTACGTTGGCCGGAGCGGCTACGTCGACCCGGCCTGCGGCCTCAAGGACGCGGCGCTCGATGCCGACGATCCGCACAGCCAGGGCGGCAAGCTCGACCAGCGGCATTCGGCCTGCGACTTGAAGTTCGGTACCTCGACCGGCGCCCTGGGAATTCGCAAGTTCCCCAATCCGCGCTTCGACGCCGCGCGCTGGCAGCAGCTCAACGGCAGCCTCGCCGACTGGAGCGGCTATTCGCGGCCGCTGGCGGCGAAGACCGGCATCGAATCGGACCAGCGGGTGAGCAAGCTGGCCGACGCGTCGATCGAACCACCGTTCCTGATCGGCACCTCGTGTGGCTCGTGCCACATCGCCTTCGATCCGCTCAACCCGCCCGCCGATCCGGCGAAACCGAAATGGGAGAACATCAAGGGGCTGGTCGGCAACCAGTACACGCGCATGTCGGAACTGCTCGGCTCGGGGATGCCGATCAGCAGCCTCGAATACCAGATGTTCGCGCATGCCCGCCCGGGGGTGACCGATACCTCGGCGATCTCGCACGACCAGATCAACAACCCGGGGACGATCAATGCGCTCGTCAATGTCGCCCAGCGGCCAGTATTCCCGGGCGAGGTCGTCAGCAAGTGGCGCAAGACCGCCTCCTGCGGCGCCGAGAAGGACGAGGACAAGTGCTGGTGCGAGCCGGGTCGCGACGGCAAGTGCTGGCTGAAGAGCACGCGTGACGACGATACGACGCCGGTCAATCTCGGCGGCCAGAGAGTCGTCCTGCCGGGCGTACACCACATCCTGAAGGGCGGCGAGGACTCGATCGGCGCGCTGGAGGCTATCCAGCGTGTCTACTTCAACATCGGCTCGTGTTCCGAGCAGTGCTGGGTCAACCACTTCTCCGACATGCGCCAGGTCGACCCGGCGCAGCGCGGTTTCGCCCAGACGCCGTTCAACATCGGCCAGTGCCGGCGCGACTGCCCCGAATTCAGGGCGATCGAGGATCGCCTGCAGAACCTGCTCGATTTCTTCGCTTCCGCCGAGTCCGACCAGACCGATCTCGAGGTGGCGCGAGCACGGGCGCGCAAGGCGGCCAACCCCGCTGCCGTCTACTCGCGCACCGATTTCATCGCCGAGCTCGAGAAGGAGTTCGGCAAGGGTGCGATCAGTCGTGGCCAGCTCGTCTTTGCCGACAACTGCGCCCGTTGCCACTCGAGCATCCCGGAAAGCGTCGGTGGCCCGTTCCGCAACCGCGACTTCGCCGCGGCCAACGAAGCGCATCCGCGCAAGGTCCGGGCCGACTTTCTCGGCAACGATCGGCCGGTTGCGGTGACCGAGGTCGGCACTTTCCGCTGCCGGGCGCTGCACTCGAATCACAAGGCCGGCCACCTGTACATGGAGTATGGCTCCGAGACGCTGCGCCGGCAGCCCTTGGTTGCCGACATCCCCGAGCGCGACGAACTGAAGGATGGCGGCCGTGGCTTCTATCGCAACATCTCGCTCGTGAATGTCTGGGCGAGCGCGCCGTTCATGCACAACAACGCGATCGGTCCCGAGATCTGCGGCAAGCCGGCGAACAAGGCGAACGACTTCCACCGTGCGCGCTACGTCGACGCGGACGGCAAACTGCTGCCCGAGCAGCCGGACTGCCTGCGCTATGACCCGAGCGTCGAGGGTCGCTTCGCGCTCTACCGCCGTTCGATGCACGAACTCCTGAATCCACAGGAGCGTGGCCGCAAGCGGACGCTGACCAACGCCGACCTGCTCATCGACGTCGGCGTGCGGCCGCTCGACGGCAAGAGCGAGAAACCCCTGCTCGGTTTCGGGCAGGTGAAGATCCCCGCCGGCACCAGCGCCGGCTTCCTCAACGGGCTGACGCACAAGCAACTGGTCGGCGATCTCTTCCTCGCCAAGCGTGATCCGGCCAAGCTCGAGGCCGCCGGCAAGAAGCAGCTCGTGCCGACGCTGCAGGCGATGGCGGACGACATCGTCAAGAACCCGGCGCGCTTCGTCGACATCCTGCGTGAGCAGCGCGACTTCATCAGCGCCAATTACCAGACCTGCACGCAGGAAATCGAGAACGAGGGGCATCGCTTCGGCGAGGATCTCTCGCC
>JFAX01000022.1:35774-60608 GCA_000585015.1 Candidatus Accumulibacter adjunctus
GACAAGATGGCGCTCACCGCCTTCCTCGCCACGCTCTAGCCAACGGGAGGGTCAGCAGATGAACACTCAGCACGCCACCACGGCCAGCCTCGGCCGTCTCGCCATCGGCTGCGTCGTCCTGGCGCTTGCCGCCTGCGGCAAGCCGGAGCCGCCGAAGATCGCTTTTGCCTCCTACGACCAGAGCCACCAATCCAGGATGGATCTGGCGCAGGTCGACCACAAGTTCCCGATCGCGCCGGCCGAGCTGGCCCGGGTGACGCCGGAGTATCTGGCGACGCTCGACCAGGAACAGCTCGACCAGATCTACGCCCGCCTGCCGGCCGGACCGATTCCCGATGGCGCCTTCGATGGTCGCATCCTGCTGCCGCGCGGCGAGAGCGGCAAGTTCCGCCTGTCGGAGATCGTCGGTGGCTTTGCCGGCAGCGTGCTGCACCTGAAGGGGCTGGTGGTCGAAGATGTCGGCGAGACGCTGTGGCGCGGCAAGGTCTTCTACCGCGATGAACGGGTGTTGCGCAACCGCATCGAGGATCTCTCGCTGCTGAAGAAGGCTGGTCTGGTCGAGGGCGAACCGGCAAGGATGAGCTACGGCGGCAAGGAAACGTGGCTGCTCTTCCCCGCCAGGCTGTACTGTGGTCAGAGCCTGCTCGATGCCCGTCGCGAGTCGATCATCATCGACTACTTCTTCAGCGACGAGATCGCCGGTTACCAGGAGAAACCCGACTATCTCGCCGGCCGTCGCGGACTGCGCGTGCGCGACGAGATCCGCATGATCCGTCCCGGTTTCTACCTCGGGCGGGCCTACCTCGACCGTGGCTTTGCGCTCAATTTCACCCTCCACGACAAAGCCACCGATGACCGGCTGCGCGAGGACTTCGTCCGTACTGGCAAGGTGCAGCAGGAGTGCTGGCCGGGGACGCAGGTGCGCAAGCCTGCTGCCGCCGCTTCCTGATTGCGGCCGGCACCGGCAGGCGAAAGTGAAGGTGCCCGATGAGCCCGCGCTGTCCGCGGCGTCTCTTGCCGGCACTGGTGCTCGGGCTGGCCTGCTCGTTGCCGACCGCGTCCGGCAGCAGCGCGGCTGAGCGTGGGGTGCCGGCCTGGGTGGTCGACCCGAGCCATCCGGGTGACAACCTGCCGCGCCACGGACGTTCGCTCTTCGACCGCCTGTTCGCCGTCAGCCGCGGCGGGCAGGTGGAGATCGAGCTGCCGGTGCCGTTCTCTGCCCTGCTGGCGCGCATCGATACGCAGCTGCAGCCGGCAGCCGACGGCTCACTGCCGGCGGTGAAGAGCGTCCTCATTCCGCTCGGTCGCTCGCTGCAGCGCACGGCGGCTGCTCCCGACTACTTCGCGTTCCCGCGTGTCGTCGCCGCCGTCGACCGGCCACCGGCGAATGCGACCGCGCTCCTGCTCAAGGACCGCCTGTACATCGGCTATCAGGAACGCTCGGCAGTTCTCGAGGTGATCAGCTACAACGAGGAGGAGGGGCGCTTCGAGTTCCAGCTCGTCAAGGACTACCGCGCGGGCGGCAGGCCGCGCGTCTTCTACGCCAACAGGATGTTGTGCTTCGCCTGTCATCAGAACGGCGCGCCGATCTTTGCCCGCGCGCTGTGGGATGAAACCAACGCCAATCCACGCGTCGCCAGCGAGTTGCTGGCCAGCGGCGGCAGCTTCCACGGCATCGCCGCCAGGCGCGGTGTCGATCTGCCTTACACCATCGACAACGCCAGCGACCGCGCCAACGGTTTCGCGCTGACGCAGCTGCTCTGGCGCCAGGGCTGCGGCGGCGACGAGCCGGCAGCGCAGCGCTGTCGCGCGGGACTGTTCGCCGCCAGCCTGCGCGACGCGCTATCGGGCAGCCAGCTCTGGCCGGGCGACGCGACCTTTGCCGACGTGGTCGCCGCACCGCTCATTCGCGAAGCGCGTCGCCGCTGGCCGCAGGGCCTCGCGATCGGCAACGCCGACCTGCCGAATCGCGACCCGCTGGCCGGCGTCGCCGAGCTGCCGGCCAACCCGGCGCGCCGTGCCGGCCTGTCGCATGTCGCCGTTGCCTTCGACCCGCTGCTGCCGCGGGCAGCCGTCGACATCTGGCAAGCGGAAGCACCCGATGCGCTGCGACGCGTCACCGCCGGTCTGGCTGAGTTCATCTCCGAAGCCGACCGGCAGCGGTTGGCGGCGATCCTCGCTGGCGCCGCGCCGGTCGCCGGCAGCGAGATCAGGCTGGCGTGCCGCTTCGAGGAAAATGCTGCCGGCAGTCAGCGCGCGTTCCGTTGCACCGGCCCGGGAAACGGTGTCGTCGAAGGCCAGGTGGAATTGCGCGGCGGGCGGCCTCGGGCTGGCTTGCTGACGCGCCTGACGCTGCCCGGCGGTACGGCGCTGAGCGGCATCGAGCTGGTCGGCAACGGCAAGCCGACGACGACGCGGGCGACCCTGCGCCCGCGCCGTGCCGGCACCGACGCAGGCGGCAGCGGTTTGCCGCGCACCGCCGCCGGTGATGCCATCGTCGGCTTTGACCTGACGCATGGTGTGGACCGCGCCAGCGGTGAGATCGGCATCCGACTGCGCCACGATTTCGCCGTCGCACAGCGGGCGATCGAACGCCTGCTCGCCGGCCCGGCGGCTGCCGCGCTCTTCGGCGCGGCGCCTTTCCCGCGGCAGCCGCTGTTGCAGGCCCTGTTTGCCGAACTCGGCGCACCGCTGCCGGCCGCCTGCTGCCAGGCGGCAGCCCTGCTGCCACCGGCGCGCCTCGAGTTGGCCGCCGTCGCGCCGGGATCGGCCGGCAGCGACGCGACCAGCCGCGGTTTCCAGCCGTATTGCGCCGCCTGCCACCAGAGCGCCGAGACCTTCCCGCCCAATTTCCTGCAAGGGAACACCGAGGAGGTGGCGGCCAGGCTGCGTCACTGCGCACCGCGTCTGTACGTGCGCCTGGCGATGGCCGACGAGCCACCGGCGCGGCGGCAGAAGACGCCGATGCCGCCGGAGAGCCTGCTGCCGGTCTTTGGCAGCGACGTCGACGGCTGGCGCAACAGTCCGGCGCGCAAGGCGCTGCTGGCGCAGGTCGGCGACTGGCTGCGCGCCGAGAACGGGCAGGAGCCGCGGCTCGAAGTCCTGCTCGCCGGCGGCTACGAAGCCTTGCGGCCGTGCCTGCCGGCACCTTGAACGACCCGATCGACGCTGCGGAGAGAGAAAGATGAACGAAAGCCAGACCCCGCCGGTGGACGACCCCTGGAAGAGACGCTTCATCATCCTCTTCGTCGTCACCGTGATCATCCCGGCGTTCGTCGCCCTGTGGCTGTTGCGCCGCTTCGGCGAGGACGTGCCGGTGGACCACGAAAGCGCCGTCGAGCATTTCAAGTACGGCTCGACCGGCGGCGAGCACGAGATGGGCTTTCCCTACTGGATCTGGCGCGCGTTGCCCGAGGTGTGTCCGCAGTACCTGCCCGGTCGCGGCTACCAGTCGCTCGGCATGGTCTTCGAGAGGAATGCCGACGGCAGCGAGCGCGACGTACCGGTCGGCACCTCGCGCCGCCGCTACCAGGGGATCGACCGCGTCTTCGTGAACTGCGCCGTCTGCCACACGAGCACCGTGCGCGTTGCCGCCGACCAGCCGGCGCAGATCGTTCTCGGCATGCCGGCGGCGACGTTCAACATGAAGGGCTTCGAGGAGTTCTTCTTCCGCTGCGCCGCCGATCCGAAGTTCTCCAAGGAGTACATCCTGCCCGAGATCGAGCGCCAGGGTGGCCAGCTCGACCTGCTCGACCGCCTGCTCGTCTACCCGGTGGCGATCGCCATCATGCGCGACCGCGTGCTCGCGCTCGCCGGCCGTTTCGACTGGGTCTTCAGGCAGCACGAGTGGGGGCCGGGGCGTGTGGATACCTTCAACTCGGCCAAGGTCATCTTCAACTTCCCGATGGCGCACCTCGACCCGCGCGAGTTCGATGCGCCGGCCGACTTCCCGTCGATCTGGCAGCAACGGCAGCGCAAGGAGCCGCGCGAGATGCAACTGCACTGGGACGGCAACAACACCACCGTCGAGGAGCGCAACAAGAGCGCGGCCTTCGGCACCGGCACGACGCCGCCGACGATCGACCTGGCGCGCATCCGTCGCGTCGAGGACTGGCTCCTGGACGCCAGACCGCCCGCTTTCGACCGATTCTTCGCCATCGACCGGCAGCTCGCGGCACGCGGCGCAGCGCTCTACAAGCAGTACTGCGCCGCTTGCCACGGGGCTTCGGGCAGCGACTTCAGCGGCGAGCACGTCGGCCGGGTCGTGCCGCTGGCCGAGATCGGCACCGACCGTCGACGCCTCGATTCCTACACCTATACCCTCGCCGTCAACCAGGCGACGCTCTACGCCGGTTATCCGTGGCGCTTCACCCATTTCCAGAAGACGCACGGCTACGCCAACATGCCGCTCGACGGACTGTGGCTGCGGGCGCCGTACCTGCACAACGGATCGGTCCCGAGCCTGCGCGACCTGCTCGAGCCGGCGGCGAAGCGTCCGCCGGTCTTCCACCGCGGCAACGACCTTTACGATCCGGTGCGGGTTGGCTTCGTCTCCGACCAGCCGCAGGTCGACGGGCGGCCGCTGTTCCGCTTCGACACCCGACTGCCGGGCAACGCCAACAGCGGCCACGAAGGGCGGGCCTACGGCACCGAGCTGACGGCCGCGGACAAGGCGGCGCTGGTCGAGTTCCTGAAAACCTTCTGAGGAAGCCACGATGAGCATCGGCACCCGCAAGCCCTGGGTCAGGGCGATCGTCATCCTGGTCGGCGTCCTCGCCGTTCTCGCTGCCCTGATCGGCTACGATCGCGGCTTCCGCGAGCAGCCGCAACCCGACTGGGTCAGTGCCACGCCGGAGACGCGCTTCAAGTACGGATCGATCGGCGCCGAGCACGATGCCGGCGTGCCGTACTGGATCTTCTACGTTCTGCCGCGCATCTTCCCGGAGAAGCTGCGTCAGGACGGCCGGATCGTTCCCGGCGGCTACGCCGCGCTCGGTGTGCCTTGGGAACTGGGGCAGGAACTGCCGATCGGTTTCACGAAGAAGATCATCGGCTTTCCCCGCGTCGCCAACAACTGCGCGGTCTGCCACACGACCAGCATCCGCGCCACGGCCGATGCCAACCCGAGCTTCATCGTCGCCGGCCCGGCGCACACCACCAACGTCGAGGCATTCTTCCGCTATCTGATCGACTGCGCCAAGGATCCGCGGTTCAACGCCGACATCCTGATGGCCGAGATCAATCGCGTCACTGATCTGGATGTCATCGACAGGCTGCTCTACCGCTTCTTCATCATCCCGATCACCAAGAAGCGCCTGCTAGAACGCGAGGCGCAGTTCGCCTGGATCTACCGCCCGGACTTCCCGGAGTGGGGTCGCGGCCGTGACGACGCGATGAACCTGACGAAGTACTTCATGATCCGCGCGCCGATGGACGACACCTTCGGTCCGACCGACATGCCCTCAGTCTGGAACCTCGCCAAATACCGCTGGGACCAGGGCCATCGCATGAACTACGCCGGCGACAGCCACGACGCCTGGTCGGTGATCATGGACTCGGCGCTCGGCCTGCTCGGCGCCGCACCCGTCAACCGGGATGAATTCGTCGCGCAGGTGAAATGGCTGCACGGCTACCTTGGGCGACTGCCGCCGCCGACATACCCGTTCCCGATCGACCGTGCGCAGGCGGCCGCGGGCAAGCCACTGTTCGTCGCCCACTGTGCCCGTTGCCACGACAGCGAGCTGACCGGCCGGCCGTTGCCGCTGGCCGAGGTCGGCACCGACCGCGGCCGCATCGATTCGTGGAACATGGCGGCGGCGATCAAGGCCAACCAGGTCGTCAAGGAGATGGGCCTCGACCGTCGTGGCCTGGTCGAGGCCGACCCCGAAGGCTATGTCGCCGCCTTCCTCGACGGCATCTGGCTGAAGGCGCCGTACCTGCACAATGGCTCGGTACCGACGCTGCGCGACCTGCTCGAGCCGGCAGCCAGGCGACCGCAAGTCTTCTGGCGCGGCTACGACGTCTACGACCAGAAGAAGGTCGGCTTCGTCAGTGATGGCGAGGCGGCGCAGCGGGTCGGTACGAGGCTCGACACGCGCAGCCGCGGCGGCGGCAACCAGGGGCACGAGTTCGGCACGCAGCTGTCGGCGGGCGAGAAGGAAGCGCTGCTGGAGTATCTGAAGACCCTGTGAGCCGGGTCGCCGGGGTCGCGGAGGGCGTTCGCCCGGCGCTGCTCGTCCGAGTGCGGAAACGCTCATCGGCCGGTCGTCGCAACGTTTCTGCGCCGTCGTGCGAGGATTCCTGTCCTTGATCGCCGGCGGCTGGCCGCTGTCAGCCGACCAGCCACCGATAGAACTCCAGATAGGCAGCGACGATCCGCTGCTGACTGTGGTGATCGTCTACCATCCGGCGACCCGAGGCCGCGAGCGCCTCCCTCAACGAATCATCCAGCAGAAGCCGACGCATGCCATCGGACAGCGCTTGTGGATCCTGCGCAGGAACGGTCCATGACTGGCTGTCGTCGGTGGCCAGTTCCATGGCGCCGACGGTTTGCGTCGCGAGGACCGCCCGGCGGTGCGCCCACGCTTCAAGGATCACGTTTCCCAGGGTCTCGTGATGCGATGGGCAAACGAGAAGGTCGGCGAGCTCATAATATGGTTGCGGGTCCAGTTGCCAGCCGGCCCAGCGCACTCGCCGATCGATTCCGAGCTGGCAGGCATAGCTGCGCAGCGTGGCCTGCAGCGGACCGTCGCCGACGATGACGAGAGTCGCTCGCCGTCCGCGGGGCGCCTCGCCGAGCAGGTGGAACGCGGTCAGCAGGTCGGCAAATCCCTTGATCGGGTGGAAGCGGCCCACAGCCAGCAGAACGATCGCATCCTCCGGGATGTCCAGCTGACGACGCAGTTCGGCAATCCGTTTCGGCGAGGCGGCGGCAGGCGTGTCCACGAAGTTGCCGATGTGCGCGATCCGGGATGCCGGAAAGCCGCTGCGGAGCAGGTGATCGCAGATGCCGCGGGTGTTGCCGACCCAAGCGTGTGCGTGGCGGTAACCCTTGACGTCGTAGTACCCACCCAGACGGGCGACGTGGAGCGCATGCCGATCGCGATCGAGATGAGTCAGCCGCGTGGCGCGGCCCATGTAGGTCTGGACGATATCCGGCTGATTCTGGCGGACAATGGCTCCGATGCGCCAGCGCGAGGGCAGGTCGATGATGCCTCGCATCGGCACGTGCTCTTGCGCCACATCAGGGCGCAGACGTCGGGAGATCAGCCCGCCCGGGCTGGTGATCGCGAGCACGGGCTCCCGCCGTTCCTGCAGGGCATTGACCAAACGGACGTAGAACAACTCCGCCCCACCAAGTGCCTGGCCAGCGGCAATATGTGCCGAGCTGATCATCGTGTCGTCTGCGTGATGTCGTTTGAGGTGTCGCGGCCGCGCATGATAAGGTTGCAGACGGCTGGCGGCTGCTGTCCATCAGCCCCGAGGTCGACCGCAACTTTCCGTCTGAACAGGCTTGGCGATGACTGACCCAACACGACTTTCCGTCATTGTGACGACCTACAACAACGGCCGCACTTTGCGCGCATGCCTGGAAAGCGTCAAGTGGGCGAACGAGATCGTCGTTCTCGATTCCTTGAGTACCGATGATACCCTGGCCATCGCCCGGAACTACAACACCCGCATCCATCAGCACCGCTTCATGGGCTATGGCCCGCAGAAGCAGATGGCCGTCGAGTTGGCCAGCAACGACTGGGTGCTGCTGCTCGATGCCGACGAGGTGCTGTCACCCGCGCTGCAGGACGAGCTCAGGCAGTTGCTCCAGGAGGCACCTGCGGCAGACGGCTATGAGATCGCTCGGCAGGAGCAGCTCTTCTGGCGCATGAGCCACCCGGCAACCCGGATGAACCATTTTCTGCGCCTGTTCGACAGGCGGCAAGGTGGAGTCGACGACATGCCGGTTCATGCCGCGCCGAAGGTGCGCGGGCGGATCGAGCGGCTCAAATCGCTTCTTTATCACTTCGGTGAGACGGATCTGCATGCGAAGGTCGAGAAGATCAATGCCTATTCCACCGGCCTGGTCGAGGACAAGCTGAAGCGGAGGCGTTGGGGACTTCCACTGATCATGATCTTCTACCCGCCCTGGTTCTTCCTCCGCAGCTATTTCTTCAAACGCAATTTTGTGAACGGCTGGGCAGGATTCATCAATTCGGTCGTGGCAGCCTTCTATGTCTTTTTGAAGTACGCCAAGCTCTACGAGCATCATCAGTTTGCCAGGCATGGAACCGATCTATTCCCCGAGGGTGCTCCACCTGTACCGGCTGCCCGTCGGGATTGAGGTGCGTCGGGGATTCGGCAGATCCGCTGTCGCCGCGTGCCTTGCTCCTTGCGACAACATCTTTTTCGTTGAAGGACCGGCAGCCCGTGCCGCACATAGCTGACCTGCCAGCCGATCCGACGATCCGTCGGATCCTGATCATCAAATGGAGTGCGATGGGCGACGTCGTCCTGGCGAGCGCGCTGTTCGAGGATATCGCCCGGGCTTTCCCCGACCGCGAAATACACCTCGATACCCAGCCAACCTGGCGTGAAATGCTGTTTGCCGAGGATCCCAGGTTCCAGCGGATACTGGCCGTGGACTGGCCCGTGCGAAGAAATCGGCCGGCCCAGGTGCTCACTTGGCTGCGGCAGGTCCGTGCGACGGACTACGACCTGATCATCGATCTCCAGTGCAACGACCGTTCGCGCTTCCTGCTGGCGCTGCTGCGGTTGAGCGGGCATCGAGTCCGCTATCTCATCGGCAACAGCCGCCGGCTACCGTACGACATTGCACCGGACGAGCCGGTGCTGCCCGTGCATGCCATCACCCGCAATCGAGCGGCGCTGGCGGCCGCGGGCATAGCAGGGCTGACGCCGCGTCCGGTTCTTCATGTCCCGGATCGGCACCGGCATCGTGTCGAGGAGCTGATGCGGAAGTGGGGACTGGTGGCCGGCAACTACGGTGTCTTCCTGCCCGGCTGCAACGCAGCGGGGCATCTCAAGCGCTGGGGCGCAGCGCGTTATGCTTTGCTTGCAGAGCGGTTGCATCACAGCGGGATCGCCCGGATCGTCTTGATCGGCGGCCCGGACGAGGTCGATGAATGCCTTCGCATCGCCGAGCTGTGCGGGCCGTGGTTGGTCAATCTCTGCGGACAGACCGAGATTCTCGATGTGCCGCCGCTCTGCGCGTCGGCGAGCTTCGTTGTCGGCAATGACACAGGCGCGGCGCATGTTGCCGCAACGACCAGCACGCCGATGACGATCATCTGTGGTCCGACGGATCCGCGCCGGGTAAAGCCGCTCGGCGACAACGTGAGCACCCTGCAGGCCGACCTCGCATGCGTCAACTGCTATCGCAAGACCTGCTCGCATCACAGCTGCATGAAGCTGCTGACGCCAGCGCACGTCCTGCACCACTTGCAGCGGGCGATCGATTGAAGGCGGCGTGGGAAGATGCGCTTGCGACCGGCAGGATGTGACGCAGGCGCCCGCAGCAGGACGTGTGGGCGATCTGTCGCGACGGATGAGCGGCAGCCGAACTCCCGCCCCTCAATGGCCACGACGCAATCGTTCATTCAGTCGGCAATTCCCGCTATAGTTCGTTCCGAGCCACAGGTGGGCTGCGCCAGCCGCACGTCCACCCGCAACCTCACCGTCGTCAAGACGGCGTTGGATGGGCTCGATGATTGGCGGAAGACCGTTTGACCCAGGCGCCAGATGCACCTTCGTGTTGCCGAATCGATCTCCGAGACTGGGCCCGCAGCGGGCGATGCGCTGGCGCGGCTTTGCTGGCACGCGGCGGACACTCTGGTGTCGCGCGTGGAGCGCGATTGGCGAGCGGCTGCCCGGTTGCCTGCCTGCCGCCAGTCGCGGCGGAGGCGTTCGACTCCGGTTGGTGGGCAGCGCGAGGCGATCGGGACGGGATGATGTCCGCACCCTGTGTCATCTGGCGGGTCACCGACGGCAAGCGCGGACACGAGCGGCAGACCCAGGGGCTGGTGCAGGCCCTCGGGCGCCTGATGCCTGTGGCTGTGCGCGATGTTCCCGCGTTGTCGGAGGCGCGGGCGTTGCGGTCCCTGATGACGGGTCGCTTCCCTGTGAGTGGTGCATCTTCTCCAGCAATCATTGTCGGCGCCGGGCATGGCACGCATCTGACGATGCTCGCTGCGCAGCGGGCGCACGGTGGCAGGACCGTCGTCCTGATGAATCCCGGGCTGCCGAGACGCTACTTCGACCTGTGCCTCGTGCCGCAGCACGATGGGGTCGCCGAGGCGCCGAACGTCCTAATGACCGTCGGCGCGTTGAATGCGATGGATCTCTCAACCGAACAGAGCGGCAAGACTGGCCTGATCCTGCTCGGCGGCTTGTCGCCGCATTATCGCTGGCGCGGGCGGGTCATCGCGGCTCAGGTCCGCGACATCGTTGGCCGTTGCCCGGACGTTGTCTGGAGCCTGACGACGTCAGCACGCACCCCGCGTGCAACGGCCGAGCTGTTGCACGAAACGCTAGCGCACGATATCGAGTTCGTCACTCCGGACGACGCGCCGCTGGACTGGTTGCCGTCCCGGCTGCGCAGGGCCGGGCAGGTATGGGTCACCCCGGACAGCGTCTCGATGCTTTATGAGGCGCTGACTGTGGGCGCGGCAGTCGGGTTGCTCGACCTCGATCCCGTGCGGACGGGGCGTGTCGCGCGCGGCGTCGAGGAACTTCACCGGCAGGGAATGGTGGTGCAGTATACGGAATGGCGGGCCGGCAGACCACTGCATCGGCCGCCGGCCCAATTGAATGAGGCGGCGCGTTGCGCCCACTGGATCAGAGAGCGGTGGTTTCCAGATCTGTGACCGTGCTCCAGCTTCTCCCCGCGCTGGACAGCGGCGGTGTCGAACGTGGCACGATCGAAGTGGCCCGGCATCTCGCCGGACTTGGCTACCGTTCGATGGTCATTTCGGCCGGAGGACGCCTTGTCGACATCCTGATTGCCCAAGGTTCTGAGCATTACTGTTGGCCAATCGATGCGAAATCACTGCGCACGCTGCGACTCGTACCCCGTCTGCGGCGCTTCCTTGTCGAGAAGGAGGTCGACATTGTCCACCTGCGCTCGCGGTTACCGGCCTGGGTGGGCTACCTGGCTTGGCGCGGGATGGATCCGGCGACCCGGCCGCATCTGGTCAGCACCTTTCATGGCTTTTACGGCGTCGGACGCTACAGTGCGATCATGACCCGGGTGGAGCACGTCATCGCGGTGTCCGATGCGATTGCCGAGCATGTCGCACGACACTACCACTGCGACGCTCCTGTCACGACGATTCCGCGCGGGATTGATCCGGTGCTCCATCCTCCTGGCTACCGTGCGGACGACGCGTGGCGGCGGAGTTGGGCCGAGCAGTATCCACAGTTGCAGGGCAAACGGCTGCTCACCCTGCCTGGGCGGATCAGCCGGCTCAAGGGACACCACGATTTCATCGATCTGGTCGCGCGCCTCAAGGAGAGCGTGCCCGACATCCATGGCCTGATCGTGGGTGGGCAGGAAGAGAGGCATCGCGCCTATCTCTCGGAACTCCACGAGGCGATCGTTCAGCGTGGGCTGCAAGGCGACCTCACCTTCACCGGCCATCGCGGCGACCTCAGGGAGATCATGAGCATTTCGTCGCTGGTCGTTTCACTGTCGAGAAAACCCGAATCGTTCGGCAGGACGGTGCTCGAGGCTCTGGCGATCGGCGTGCCGGTCGTCGCCTACGATCACGGTGGCGTCGGCGAGATCCTCGCGGCGATGCTGCCGTCGGCTGGCGTTCACGTCGGTGATCGGGCGGGTCTGCACGATTGCTGTCTGCGCTTCCTTCGGCAGCGACCGGTGATCACGGAATTGCCAACGCGCTTTACACTCGAGGCGATGCTCTCGGCAACCGTCTCCGTTTATGGCGAGCTGCTTGCCGGCAGCCGGAGACGACCGTCAATGCTTGCCAACGCCGCACAACCCGGACGCCCGCACCAGCGGTCGCCAGCATGAGCGCCCGGAGCGCCCGCCAGGGAGTCCTCGTGGTTCAGCCGTTGCCCGGCATCGGCGACATGGTCTGGCACCTTCCTCATCTGCTGGCGATTGCCCGACACGAGCCCGAGGGTCGTGTTTCCGTGCTGACCAAGCGGCGGTCGTTGGCCGACCAGCTGCTCTCCGAGATTCCCGAGATTGCCGAGATCCATTGGCTGGAGCGCAATCCTGGACGGCACGACGGCTGGCGCGGCTTCTTGCACCTGGTTGGCGACCTGCGCCGCGGCCGGTACCGCAAGCTCTGGATCCTGCACGACAGCGGCCGATATCTTCTCGCCGGCTGGCTCGCCGGGATTCCCCGCCGTGCCGGCATCGCTTCCGGCTGGCAGCGTCTGCTGCTCAGCGACCGCCCGGCTGAGCCCGTGCCACGCCATCTGCACACGGTCGAGCGGGCGGATTGGCTGCTGCGCGGCCTCTCGCTCGACCTCCGTCGTCGGCTGCCGCTGCTCACCGCCGGGGCCAGCCAGCGAAGCGCCATCCGCTCGCGCTTTGCGGCTTGCCCTCGACCGTGGCTGGCCCTGGGCATCGGCAGCAGCGAAGCTTCCAGGCAATGGGGAACGGACAATTTCTCCGCCCTCGTCGCGGCGCTGCTCGGACGCTGGGGCGGCTCTTGTTTCCTGCTCGGTGGACAGGCAGAGCGCGACATGGCTGAGCGCATCATGCAGGTCGGGGATGCGAGCACTACGATTGTCACGCTGATCCAACAACCGCTGCAGGAGGTGATCGCCCTGCTTGCCGAGGCGCAGGTGTTCATCGGCAACGACACGGGCATGCTCAATCTCGCCGCCGCGTGTGGGACAGCCAGCGTCGGTCTGTTCGGTCATCCGCTGTCGGCGTGGGTTGCCGGCAGCTCGCCGTGTATCCATCCCGTCTATCCCGAGTCGGGGCTGTCGCACCAGGGCGTGGGCAGTATCCGCGTGGCGGCCGTCCTCGCTGCTGTCGAGCGCACTGGCATTGCCTGAGCATCGGCCTGCTGTCCGGCATGATCGCCGGGCAGCCGGTCTCGGCGACGTGCTAGACTGCGCGGCGGTCTTCTCCGGTTGGCTCTCCCCGCTGCCATGCTGTCCGCAGTTTCAGGTTCCATGCCCTCGCTGGGCACCCATTTGCGCCTTCTCGGTCACCTGCGACCGCGGCTCGGCCTGCTCGGAATCAGCCTTCTCGGCTACCTGATGTTCGCTTCGTCGCAACCGGCGATGGCGGCGATTCTGAAGTTCTTCATCGACGAACTCGGATCCCCTGGATCGACTCGCCACGCGCTTCCGTGGCTCGGTTCAGTGGACCTGATGCACGCAGTTCCACTGCTGATCGTCGCCGTCATCGTCTGGCAGGGAATCGGCTCGTTTCTCGGCAGCTACTTCATCGCCAGAGCATCGCTTGGCCTGATCGACGACCTCCGGAGTTCCCTGTTCGACAACCTCCTGCGCCTACCCGATGCCTATTTTGCCCACCACCATTCGGGCCATCTGGTTTCGCGCATCACGTACGACGTGACGATGGTCACCGGCGCGGCGACCGACGCCGTCAGAGTCGTCATCCGCGAAGCGCTGACGATCGGTTTCCTGTTTGGTTACCTGCTGTGGCTGAACTGGCAACTGACCCTGGTGTTGGTCGCCGTCCTGCCGTTGATCGGCGGCATCGTCGCCAGCGCCAACCGCAAGTATCGTCAGCAGAGCCGGAATATCCAGGCGGCGATGGGCGATCTGACGCAGGCTGCCGCGGAGATGGTCCAGGGGCACCGGGTGGTACGCGGCTTCGGCGGTGAGCGCTACGAATCGGCGCGCTTCCAGGCAGCGAGCGCCGAAAACACGGCGAAACAGTTGCGCATGGTGCGTACGACCGTCAGCTACTCGCAGATCGTTCAACTGATCACCTTCAGCGCAATGGCTGTGCTGCTGCTACTGATCCTCCTGTTGCGTGGTGACGCGTCGGCTGGCGATCTGGTCGCCTATCTGACAGCTGCCGGGATGCTGCCGAAGCCAGTGCGCCAGCTTTCCGAGATGAGTGCAACGATCCAGCGCGGATTGGCTGGTGCCGAAAGCATATTTGCCCAGCTTGACGAAGCCCCCGAGCCCGATCGCGGAACGGTCGAGCGCGACCGGGTTCGTGGCTTTCTCGAGATCCGCAACCTGTCCTTCAGCTACCCGGACAGCAGCCAGCGAGTACTCGAGGGCATCAGCTTCGTTGCCGCCCCGGGGCAGCTGATCGCACTGGTCGGGCGCTCGGGTAGTGGCAAGTCGTCGTTGGCGAGCCTGATCCCTCGTTTTTACAGCCCGGACGAGGGCCAGATTCTGATCGATGGCATCGACATCGAGGACTACAAGCTGCGCAATCTGCGCCTGCACATCGCCCTCGTCACGCAGCAGGTCGTGCTGTTCAACGATACCATCACCCGCAACATTGCCTATGGCGACCTCGTGGTGGCGTCGCCTGCGGTGATCCGGGAAGCCGCTGCGGCAGCGCATGCCTGTGAGTTCATCGACCAGCTGCCACAAGGTTTCGACACGCTGGTCGGCGAGAATGGGGTAATGCTCTCCGGCGGCCAGCGGCAGCGGCTCGCGATCGCCCGGGCGCTGCTCAAGGATGCACCGATCCTGATTCTCGACGAAGCGACATCGGCGCTCGATACCGAATCGGAGAGGCGAATCCACAACGCTCTGGACCGGACAAAGGAGCGACGCACGACGCTGGTCATCGCTCACCGGCTGTCGACGATCGAGCGGGCCGACCTGATCATCGTCATCGACGACGGTCGTATCGTCGAACGTGGCAGCCACGCCGAGTTGCTGGCCGTCGACGGCCACTACGCGCGTCTGCACGCGAACCAGCGCAGCGAGCAGAGGGAGATCGCGACATGAGGCCCGGTTGCTTGCTTGCCTGCCGGGTGTTCCTGCGACGGACAGGTGACGGCATCACGGTCGATCGATGCAGCCGATCAGTAAGTCGTTGGCGTCGGCCTGGCGCTTGCTTCGTGGTTCTCGCAACGCCAAGCGTGCAACGTCCGTATGGTCCGCCCATCCGGGGTGAGCGCCGGCGCCGGTCGCAGTTCGTGGCAGGCGGCGAACGAATTCCGCACCCAGGGATGCAACCGGTCTTCCGTTGTCACGTACACGCCGGTGCGGCCAGCTTCCCGGTCGATCGACGGCCACAGGTCATGCTGGCTGTAGCGACGGCCGTCGCCGACGAGATAGACCGGCAGCCGCTTTGGCCAGTAGAACGCCAATTCGCCCGCCAGATGGTAGCGGGGTACCATCAGGAAATCGACGGTGCCGGCCTGCCGTGCCACCTCCCTGACCGGCTGCTCCCAGACCCGCAAGTCCCGGAACGGTGCCTTGGCGGGTGACCAGCCGACCAGATTCGGGAACAGGGCGACGCTCACCAGCAGCACGGACGTGGCCATTCCCAACAGGACCAGACGCCGCCAGCGTGCCTGCAGCAGGTCGATCTGCCCGGCAAGAAGGATCAGCAGGCCGATGTAGGCCGGTGCAGGCCAGTTCAGCTGCACCTTGCTGACGGTGGCCTTGGCGAGGAACAGTGCCAGCACGGCCAGCGACAGTCCCCACAGCAGCCGCTGTCCTGGTTCGCGGGGGGGATGCCACAGGGCGTGCAGCAGGGTCACGGCAACCAGCGGCGACAAGGCGAGGAACTGCCCCGCGAGAAACTCCAGCAGGTCGCGCAACCTGCCGAAGACCCCCGCAGAGTCGGCCAGCCCGACGACATGGCCCTGTTCGTGCCGAAACATCACCCAATCGTGACCCATGTTCCATATGAGGACCGGGCTGAACAAGAGCAGCATCAGCAGGACACCCACCCAGGGAGGCCAGCGGCGCAGCTCACAGCGACCCGCGGGGGTCAGCAACAGAGTCAGGCCCAGGAAGAAGGGCAGCAATCCAATGCTGAGCTTGGTCAGGCTGCCGACGCCGACTGCAGCGCCCAGTTCGTACCAAGCAGTGGTCTGTCGTGCAACCACCGCGCGCCACGCTGCCCAGAGCGCCCACGTCCAGCAGACGAACAGCAGCACGTCGGTGGTCATCACCTGGCCGAGCGGAAAGTAGAGCGGTGTGGTCAGCCCCAGAGCGATGGCCCACCAGCCGGCGCGACGGCTTTGCCAGAACTGACAGGCGAACACGAACAGCAGCACGAGAAAAACACTGTAGGCGAGCCAAGCGAACAGCCGCACCTGCCATTCGCCGTGGCCGAACAGAGTGGTGCTGAGGGCAATCAGCCAAGCGACCAGCGGACCCTTGGAGTAGTAGCTCCAGTCCAGTTGTTGCGACCACTCCCAATACTGCGCCTCGTCGAAATGGAGATCGAAGTCGCCCACTTGATTGATGAACAGGCGCAACATTAGTATCAGCAGCAACATGATCGCCAGCAGGCCGGCATCGCGACGGCTCGCCGTACAGGCCATCGGCCTGACGTTCTGCTGGCGGGAAACCGCCACCGGTTCATTCATGTGCCTGATACCAGCCGGCACTGGTGGCCAGATCGTCGGCAGGCCCGGAACGGATGGCGTAGGGTCGGTTGCCGCCCGAGGCGAAGTAGGTGCGGGTGATCAGCTCGCTCAATACCCCGGTGGTGAGAAACTGGATCGCCATCAGCACCAACAGAACACCGATCAGCAACAATGGACGCGCGCCGATGTTGGCGGCGAGGAACAGCTTCTGCGCGAACAGGTAGAGGAGAATGACGGCGCCCAACGTGCCGCTCACCAAGCCGATGCGGCCAAAGAAATGCCCTGGCCGGGTCAGGAAGCGCTGGAAGAAATATACCGAAAGCAGGTCCACGAGGACGCGGAAGGTGCGACTCAGACCGTACTTGGACTCTCCATGCAGACGCGGGCGGTGATGTACCACTTCTTCCTGGATGCGGCAGGGCTTGGTCCGCACCGACATCCATGCCGGGATGAAGCGGTGCATCTCACCGTACAGCCGCACTTCCTTGATCACCGAGGCGCGGTAGACCTTGAGACTGCAACCATAGTCGTGCAGGCGTACGCCCGTGATCTTGCCAATCAGTCGATTGGCGAGGTGCGACGGAATCGTTCGCAGCCAGACGTTGTCCTGCCGGTTCTGTCGCCAGCCGACGACCAGATCGAGATGACCGTTCAACAGTCGCTCGACGAGTCGGGGTAGGTCGGCGGGATCGTTCTGCAGGTCGCCGTCCAACGTCGCGATGACGTCGCCGCGCGCCGCATCGATGCCAGCCTGCATGGCCGCGGTCTGGCCAAAGTTGCGTTGCAGGCCGAGCACATGCACGTGTGGGCCGTAGTGGCCAGTTTCGCTGCTCAAGCGCTCGTCGGTGCCGTCGCTGCTGCCGTCGTCCACGACGATCAGTTCCCATGGGCAGGGATAGTGGGCCAGAGCGTCGTGAATGCCGGCGAGCAATGGAGCGACATTGTCGCGTTCGTTGTAGAGGGGCACGACGACGGACAGCCGGTGCGGTGGCAGGACCCCGGCGGGTGCCGTCGGTGCCGGAGAGGGAGGTGCGGCAATGCAATCCGGGTTCATGGCGATCGTGGCTGGGTGAGATGAAGTAGAAGGAGTTGCGACGATGGGTGAGGGTAGCGCAGGCATGGCGCGACAACGGGTTGCCAGCCATGCTGCCAGCCAGCCGACGAACGCGCCGATCAGCGCGCCAGCGAACACTTGGCTCGGATAGTGCTTGCCGAGATAGACGCGCGACAGGCCGACCAGTACGGCGCCGATGAGCAGGCCAATGCGCCAGCCTCGCCAGGGTGTCGCCAGCGCTACGAAGGTTGCGGCGGCGGCGAAGTTCAGGGCATGGTTGGAAGGCATGCCACTGAGTTCTGCCCCGCACGGGCCGGGTGCCGATCGGCCGACACTCCGCAGCTGCTCGTGGAGGATGAGGCATGGTCGTGGTTCGGCGAACCAGTCCTTGAGCAGGTTGCCAAGGGCATCACCCGCTGCGACCGTGACCGCGAGCAGCAGAAACGTGCGCCCGCCTGTCCTCCAGCCGCAACGGCGGACGCTGTCGGCCAGCAGGAGCGCAGCCAGTGGGAACGAAAACCAGGGACGTTGCGACACCCACCAGAACAGCCCGTCGAGCAGCGGGTGTGCCCAGTCCTGGTTGATCCACAGCAGCAGTCGCTCATCCACGGGTGTCGATCAACTCGGATGCCGTGAGATCATGCCGCAGCAGCAGCGCAAACGCGCCACTGCCCAGTGACATTCCCAGCATGAACAGATGCAGGTTGACCGCCGCCGCCAGTGCCGCCTTCGCCGGCACGCCGAATGGCAGCAATCCCGCGACGACGCCCGCTTCATAGGTGCCGACGCCAGCAATGCCATGTACCGGCAGCACGCTGGTGAGATCACCTCCGATCGCACCGACGAATGCCGCGGCCAACGGCATTGGCGCGAACAGTTGCAGGATCACGGCGAATACCGCCAGTTTTACCAGCCAATTGACCAGTGTCCATAGCCACGCCCGGCAGTAGGCCGTCGCCGTACGTGGCAGGCCATCTCGCGCCGGTGCCAATCGCTGCCGCCAGCGCTGCGGCAGGCTGCGGCCCAGCTCCAGCAACCATGCTGACGACTGGATGCGGAACAACAGCCAAGGCTGGGCGAGGCCGATGACCGCCAGCAACGCCAGCAGCCACCCGTTCCGTGAGTGAGCTCCGACGCATGTCAGCGCCAGGATACCGAGTGCCGACAGGTCCATCACGCGAAAGCATACCATCGCTGCCACGGATCTAGTCAGCGAGGTTGCGAAGTAGCGTGCCATCAACACAGGAAAGGACACTTCGCCGGTGCGCATGGGCAGCAGATTGTTGAAGACGTTGTGCAGGAGCGTCAGCTTGAGGCAGGCGGTGAAGCCGCCGCGGGTATGCGGCAGGAAATAATCGTACAGTCGCAACGCCCGCAACGCATAGCTTCCCAGTGTCAACAGCGCGGCCAGCAGCAGTGTCAGTGGTGGAATCGTCAGCCACGGCTGCAGCAGTTCGGCCCAGCCAATCGCGCATTGCACGCCGACCAGAACGAGCAGCAGCAACGCCAGACCGCAATAGCGAGCATAGCGGGGAGTTCCCATTGCGGAAGCATAAGAAATCCTGGAGTACTTCCGCAAGGAGTCCGCGCCGCACTGAACCGGGGCGACTGTCGGCCTTTGCCGAACGGATGAATCGCCGTATCCTTGCCGACGTTGTCGAGGGCAGCAGTCGCTGTCCTGCGCGGAGGGCAGCGGTTTGAAGATTCTGGTTACCGGCACCGCCGGATTCATTGGCATGCATACGGCGCTGTGTCTCCTGCATCGCGGCGACAGCGTCGTCGGCATCGACAACCTCAACGACTACTACGACGTTCGCCTCAAGCGCTCGCGCCTCGAACAGCTTGCCGGGCAGGGCGATTTCCGCTTCGCGACCCTCGACATCACGGACCGACCGGCGATGGCCGGCCTCTTTGCCCGAGAAGGCTTCGATCGTGTCGTCCATCTCGCCGCGCAGGCGGGTGTCCGCCACTCGCTGCTGCACCCCGAGGCCTATGTGGACAGCAATCTCGTCGGTTTCCTGACGGTGCTCGAAGGCTGTCGCCACCATGGCGTACAACACCTCGTTTACGCCTCGAGTTCCAGCGTTTACGGTGGCAACACGCGCATGCCCTGGGCCGAGCAGGACCAGGTCGATCATCCGGTCAGCCTCTACGCGGCGACCAAGAAGGCAAACGAACTGATGGCGCATGCGTACAGCCACCTCTACCGTCTGCCGACGACCGGTCTGCGCTTCTTCACCGTGTACGGGCCGTGGGGGCGTCCCGACATGGCTCCGTTCCTGTTCACACGGGCGATCATCGAAGGGAAGCCAATCGAGGTTTTCAACCACGGGGACATGCGGCGCGACTTCAGCTACATCGACGACATCGTTGCCGCCATCGTTCGCGTCAGCGACCGTCCGCCATCGTCCCATGCAAGCTTCGACACTGCACAACCCGATCCGGCGACCAGCAACGCGCCGTATCGGGTGTTCAACATCGGCAACCAGCAGCCCGTTCCGTTGCTGGAATTCATCGATCATCTCGAACGGGAACTCGGTCGCCCCGCCAGGAAGCGACTGTTGCCCATGCAGCCCGGCGATGTTCAGGCGACGTTTGCCGATACCACCGCGCTCGCGCGCTGGATCGACTTCGCACCCGCTACGCCCCTGGTCGAAGGCATTGCCCGTTTCGTCGCCTGGTATCGCGACTTCTACCGCACCTGAGGTGCAGGTGAAGGAGGAAGCTTGAAGGTCACCATCATCGGCGCCGGCTACGTCGGTCTGGTCAGCGGCGCTTGCCTCGCCGACGTCGGCAACCGTGTGCTCTGCCTCGACGTCGACCCCGATAGGATCCGTGTCCTTCAGTCCGGTGGCGTCCCGATTCACGAACCAGGCCTGGAGGAGCTCCTGCGCCGCAACATCGCTGCTGGCCGGATCCAGTTTACGACCGACAGTGGGCTCGCTGTGCGACACGGCACGATCCAGTTCATCGCCGTGGGCACGCCGCCGGACGAAGACGGCTCGGCCGACCTGCAGTACGTTCTCGCAGCAGCGCGCGACATCGGTCGACTGATGACCGACTACAAGCTCGTCGCGAACAAGAGTACCGTTCCCCTCGGTACGGGCGAGGCCGTACGGGCCGCTATCGCCGAGGAACTCGGGCGGCGTGGCGTCGACATTCGCTACAGCGTCGTCTCCAACCCGGAGTTCCTAAAAGAGGGCGCGGCCGTCGAGGACTTCACGCGGCCCGACCGCATCGTTGTCGGCGCCGATGACGACAGCGACCATGCCATCGACTTGATGCGCGCGCTCTACGCGCCCTTCCAGCGCAACCACGAACGCATGATCGTTACCGATCTGCGAAGCGCCGAGCTGATCAAGTACGCGGCCAATGCGATGCTCGCCACTCGAATCAGCTTCATGAACGAACTTGCCAATCTCGCCGACGCACTTGGCGCCGACATCGAGATGGTTCGGCTGGGGATCGGCTCGGACCCGCGCATCGGTTACGAGTACCTCTACCCCGGTTGCGGCTATGGAGGGTCCTGTCTGCCGAAGGACGTCAAGGCACTGATACGTGCGGCACGCAGCGAGGCCGGTGTCGATCTGCGAATCCTGGCTGCGGTCGAACAGGCCAACGCTGCGCAGAAGCACGTGCTCACGGCGAAGCTCCGGGCACGTTTCGGCGATCTCCGTGGATGCCGCTTCGCGCTCTGGGGGCTCGCCTTCAAGCCGAACACCGACGACATGCGCGAAGCCCCGAGCCGGACGCTGCTTGCCGATCTGTTTGCCTGCGGTGCGACGGTGGTCGCCTATGACCCGGTGGCCATGAACGCGGCCAGGCGGATCTGGGGTGACGACCCACGGCTGAGCTGCGCCGCCAGTCCGCTCGCAGCACTTGACGGCGCCGACGCTCTTGTCATCCTCACCGAATGGAAGGAGTTTCGTAGCCCCGATTTTGACGTCATCAGGCAGAGGCTCAGGCAGCCAGTGATCGTCGATGGCCGCAACCTGTTTGACCCGAAGCAGGTGCGCAGCCATGGCATCGAGTACTTGGCGATCGGGCGCCGATCCGAGGCGGGGCCGCGAGCGCCGGCGCAGCTCCCGCCGGCAAGACCGGTCAGCGAAACGTCCGGGCACGACGGCTGATGACTTGGAGCGCGTTGCGCCAGATGCTGGAATCTCTCTTCTCACCGCTTCGCACCGGGGCTCATTCGGGTTGGTCGGGCACTGAAGATGTAGTACGCTACGGCCCCTTTCGGCTCCTTTCCGCCCATTCCAGTACATCAGGAGCAGGTACATCGCCATGTCACAGGCCCTGCCACGGACAGATTTCAACGGTTCGGGACTGATCCGTCTTCTCGCCGGGCTGTCCCTCGTCGATTCCGCCGGGTCGAGGCAGTTTTCTGCGGAAGAACTGGGTCGATGGCTCGACGTCGCCGACGCCATCACGCTGCATGCCGCGCAGGGAGCCGGTGCGACGATCGTGCGCGCCGCCCGGTACGGGCGGCAGCCCGGCTCGGGGGCCGCAGCAGCAGGCGAGTTCGCGCGCGTCCGCGCGACGCTGGTCGAATTGATCGTCGTGAGCTGTTCGCCAGACGGCAGTGGCAGCCGCAGCCGGCTGCCACTGCCGAAAGCCGCCGTCGAGCCCGAAGACGCTGCGACCTATGGGCCGTATCGCCGCTTCCACCTGGCCTTGCAGAGCGAGATGGAAACGGCCATCCGGGCGTTGCGCGGCGGCATTCGACGAGCGCTCGCGGACAGCTCGGCACGTCTCGCTCGGCTTGCAGCGCTGGACGAGGCGATCGAGCGAATCCTCGCCGCCCGCGAACGCCAGTTGCTGGCGACGACCCTGCCGGCGCTGCTCGAGAAGCGGTTCCAGCACTTGCTGGCGGCCCATCGACAGGCACTGAGCGACAGCGGCCGAGGCGATGAGCCGGGCCTGTGGCTGCAGCCGGGCGGCTGGCTGGCGGCCTTTCGCGACGAGTTGCGGGCGCTGCTGATCGCCGAACTCGATCTGCGCCTGCAACCGACGCTCGGGCTCGTCGAGGCGTGGCGAAACGAGGCGGGCAGGCAGCGATGAACAGGAGCCTTTGCGCGCTCGCCTTCGTATCGGGCGCCGCCGTCGTCGTCTGGGTCGGCGCCGGCTTCGTCGGCTCGAATCCGCTGGCGCTGGCGATGACGCTGATCATTGCCGCGGTCTATCTGCTCGGCGCGCTCGAAATCCTCGACTTCCGGCGCGCGACGGCGTCACTGGCGCGCGCGCTGGCGGCGATTCCCGAGCCGCTGGCGCGCCTCGGCGACTGGCTCGGTGGCGTGCACCCATCGCTGCAGAATCCCGTTCGCCTGCGCATCGAGGGTGAGCGCAACGGTTTGCCGGGTCCGGCGCTGACGCCGTATCTCGTCGGTCTGCTGGTCATGCTCGGGATGCTCGGCACCTTTCTCGGCATGGTCGTCACCCTCGACGGTGCCGTCGCGGCGCTGCACGGCACCACTGACCTCGAGGCCATGCGCGCCCAACTGGCGGCGCCGATCCGCGGTCTCGGGCTGGCGTTCGGCACTTCGGTTGCGGGTGTCGCGGCGTCGGCGATGCTCGGCCTGATCTCGGCGCTGAGCCGGCGCGAAAGGGCTCTGCTGGTGCAACTGCTCGACGCGCGGATCGCGAGCAGCGCCCTGCGTGCCTTCTCGCTCGGCCAGCAGCGCCAGGAAGCCTTGCAGGCCCTGCAGTTGCAGGCGCAGGCCATGCCCGCCGTGGTCGACAGGCTGCATGCACTGATCGGTCAGATGGAGCAGCGCGAAAGACAATGCAACGAGCGCCTCGTCGCCGGCCAGGAGCGCTTCCACGGCGATCTCCAGGCCGCCTTTGGCGGGCTCGCGCAAGCCGTCGCCGAATCGCTGGCCGGCAGCCTGCGCGAAAGCGCCCGGGTTGCCGGCGAGATCATCCGGCCGGCGGTCGATGGCGCGATGGCGGCAATTGCCGGCGAAACGCGGCTGGCGCACGAAAGGGTGATCGCGGCCACGCAGACGCAGCTCGACGGTCTTGCGGCGCAGCTCGGCGAAACTGCCCGGCAGGTCGCGGAGACCTGGAGCGAGGTGCTGGCGACGCAGGGCCGTACCGGCGATCAGCTGCTGGCTGGCATCGAGCGCTCGCTGGCGGCATTCGACGTGCGTTTCGAGCAGCGTTCGCAAGCGCTGCTGGCGGCAGTCGGCGAGACGCTCGCCACTTCGCTGGCCAACCAGGCGGCCGTCGAACGGCAACGGTTCGCGGAGTGGAGCGGATCGCTGGCAGAACTGGCGACGCACCTGCAACGGCTCGGCGCCGCGCTCGAGGAGCCGCTGGCGCGCCTGATCGACACCGCGTCGGAAGCGCGGCACGCCGCTGCCGAACTGCTCGCGCAATGGCGCCAGGAGATGAGCGGCAGCCTGGAGCGGGACAACCGCCTGCTCGATGAACGTGCCCGCATCATGCAGACGCTCGCTGCGCTGCTGGCGGCGATCGAACAGGCCTCGAGCGAACAGCGGGCGACGGTCGACTCCCTGGTCACCTCGTCCGCGAGTCTGCTCGACACCGCCGGCAGCCGCTTCGCCGACGAGGTCGATGCCGGATCGGCGCGGCTGGCCGAAGTCGCGACGCAGCTTGCCGGCAGCGCCGTCGAGGTGGCGAGCCTGGGCGAAGCCTTCACCCTCGCCGTCGACTCCTTCGCCACCGGCAACGAAAGGCTGATCGCCAGCCTGCAGCGGATCGAGACGGCGCTCGATCAGTCGACGGCGAGGAGCGACGAACAGCTCGCCTACTACGTCGCGCAGGCGCGCGAGCTCATCGATCTGTCGATCATGGCGCAGGAGAAGGTCGTCGCCGAGTTGCGCCAGCTCGGCGAGCAGCCGCCGGTCAGCGGCGAGAAGCCGGACTGATGGACGACGCGGACGCCGGTGTCGAGCAGGTCGCTCCCGTATGGACCGTCTTCGGCGACCTGATGTCCGGGCTGCTGGGCGCTTTCGTGCTGGTCCTGGTCGGCGTCCTCGGTGTCCAGCTCGAACTGGCGACCCACCTGGAAAGCGAGATGCACAAGCGCAGGCAGGAGGAACAGCGGCGCATCGCGCTGGAAAAGGCGTTGGCGATCCCGATCACGACCGGGCGGGTGAGCCTGCACGACGGCCGCATCGGCATCAGCGGCAGCGTCCTCTTTCTTTTCAACTCGGCGCAGTTGCAGCCCGAGGGCCGGCTGCTGCTGAAGAGTCTGGTCGCGCCGCTGCGCGTCTACCT
>JFAX01000022.1:60774-65209 GCA_000585015.1 Candidatus Accumulibacter adjunctus
TGGTCGCGCCGCTGCGCGTCTACCTCGGTGAGCGCAACGAGTTGCTGATGGTCAGCGGTTTCACCGACGATGTGCCGATCCATCAGGGCAGCACCCGCTTCGCCGACAACTGGGAGCTGTCGGCGCAGCGGGCGCTGACCGTCACCCGTGCTCTGATCGACGAAGGAATGCCGTCGTCGCTGCTCTTCGCAGCGGCGTTCGGCGCCGAGCAGCCGGCGGCTTCCAACGCCGACGACCGCGGGCGGGCGCGCAACCGGCGGGTCGAGATCGCGCCGGTGCCACGCTCGGCGAATCCAGGGACATCCGCCGGTGGCTGAGCCCGGCCCAGGCGCGACGCCGCAGTCGGCGCCGCTCGCGCGGGCAGGCGAGCACGCCGCCGAGATCGCCGCCTTGCGCAGCTACGGTGCCGGGCAACTCGATGCGCTGCGCTTTCGTTTCATCGAGGTCATGGCGCGGCGCTTGCACGAGGCCGATGGAGCGCCCGGGCGCATTCTCGAAGACCGGCTGGCCGCCGAGCTGGCGCTTTGCCGCCGGCGCATCGAGCGGCAGCGCGACGAGGCCGGGCAGGCGATCGAGCGGACCGTCCGGCGGCATCCCGAAGTGGCCGGGGAACTGCAGCGTCTGTTTGCGGCGGCGGATTTCGCCGGCATCGATCGTTTCGTCGGCCGGCTCGAAGCGCGCGACCGTCGTGCGCCGCTGGCCGCGCTGGCCGGAGCCGGCGTATGGTCGGGGCCGCAGGACGATGCCGTCTTGCCGACCGGCGACGACGGAGCGCGCGGCGAGCTGCGAAGCCTGCGTCTCTTCCGCAACACCTGGGCGCAGCGCGCCGCCGTGAGGCAGGCGTCGCAGGCCATCGAACGGGCACCCGCGAACGCCGGGCCGCTCAACTCGCACCTGCTGGTGCTGCGCTCGCTTGCCGCGATGCGCGATCTGTCGCCCGACTACCTCAAGCGCTTCGTGTCCCATGCCGACACGCTGCTGCGGCTCGATCAGGCCGGCCGGAAGGGCAGGCGCGGGGCGAGAGGGGGGCCGCAGGCGACGAGCGGCGGGAGGAAATGAGCCATGCCGATGCACCTGCCGGACGAGGCCTGTGCGCACGCTGTCGGACGGTCGCTCGCTGGCGCATTGTCAGCCGGCGCAACCGCTGCCAGCCGGCCAACCAAACGCACGCGCCGACGTACCGCATGCGCCGGACCAGCACTGATTGAGAAGCGACGATCGAGGGGCGAGCATTCTGGTCGAGCTCGACCGCCCCGCCTCCCGCCAAAAGCGCAGGCGGAGGAAAAAAAAACCCCGCCGCAGCGGGGTTTCGTTCGATGCGCCGGGCGCCGGCTCAGACAGCCTTGCGGCGGCTGAAACCAAGGCCGGCCAGAGCCAGGCCGAGCATGCCAAGCGTTGCCGGCTCGGGAACATCCGCACGGATGAACGCAGCACCGCCGCTCGTGCCTGCAGCATTCTCGGTGATGGCGAGGTCGATGGTATGGAAACCGGGCAACAGGTAAATCAGTGCCCGGCTCAGTCTCGGGTCAGCCCAGGCGGCGTCGCCATCGAAGGCATTGGACTGGATACCGTCGTCGGCATCCGCGTCGGAGGTGAACTGCAGTGCTCCGCCGTCGACCGAGTATGAGAACTCGTCGCCGATGACGTAGCCGTCAACGATCCTCACTTTCACATGTGTACCCGGAGCAACGTCAATCGTGTAGGTATCGATGAACGACGGCGCCGTGCCAAATTGGAATGAGCCCCAAGAGCCGATCGGTACCACCGTGGCGGACGCCAGAGGCGCTGCGGCGGCCAAGGTTGCGGCAACGGCGAGTTTCTTCCATGTGCTGATCATCATGCTTCTCCTTTGGTTTTTGGTTGATGGTCGCCAAGTGCGGTCGGGGAACCTCAGTTGGCGGCTGGAGACGCAAAAGCAATTACCGTGCCATGATTAAATGCGACATTATATTAGCGTGCTGTAATAACCTGATTCGCTGCGCTGTAAAAAATGGCGACAGCTCACTCCGCGTGGCGAGCCAGAGGGTTACACTAAGCCGTTCCTTTACATGCGTGTTGTCGGCCGGACGAGCGACGCGCGACCAGCGACCGCAAGCGCTGCAACCGTTCCTCCGGCAGCGGCGAGGGCAAGCAAGACGGGAAACTGCATGGTGGCCAGATGATTCCGCGGATTCAACCCGAGTCGACGGCCACCGGCGCAGGGAACTGCCACCGGTTTCCAAGAGGCCGGCTGGCCGCCGAGCTGGCGCCTTGCCGCCGGCGCGTCGAGCGGAAGCGCGATGAGGCCGGGCAGACGATCGAGCGGACCGTCCGGCGGCATCCCGAAGTGGCCGGGGAGCTGCGGCGGCTTCTTGCGGCCGCGGACTTCGCCGGCATCGATCGTTTCGTCGGCCGGCTCGAAGCGCGGGACCGTCGTGCGCCGCTGGCCGGATCCGGCGTATGGTCGGGGCTGCAGGCGACGAGCGGCGCCAGGACATGAGCCATGCCGGTGACGCCCGAGCGGCCAGCGTGAACGGCCTCGCCACCGCCCGCGCACGATGGCTGCTGGACCCGGCGGCGAAGGCGCACGCGTTGGCCGAGTTGGCGACGCGCTTGCCGGCATTGATCAGCGACGCACGCTGGCTCGACAGCCTGCGCGAGTTCATCACCAGCGAGGCCTACCAGGTGGTGACCCTGCAGACCGCCGACGGGCAGGTCCAGGCCTTGGGCCTGGTGACCGTCGCCGAGCAGCCCTTCGCCGAGTCGGCGCTGCTGCTGGTGGAAGCGTGGTGGGTCGACGATGAACGGCCTGCGGCGGCGTGCGCCTGGGCAGCCGCCGTCATGGCCAAGGCGGCCGCGATGGATGTCGAGGGCGTCGCCTGGCCGTCCGACGCGCCCGCCACGGCGGCGTTGCGCGATGCCGGTTCGCTGGCCGGTCACCCGGTGTTGGACGAACCCTTGCCCTTGCGCTACGCGGTGCCCGGGCTCTTCACGGCATTCGGCGCGGCACCCACGACGACCGCGCTGATCACGCCGCGCTGCACCTACCTGTGCAACCGCAACCGGCTCGGCGCCCTGGCCGGCGTAGCGAACGACGACGCCGAAGCCTTCTACCGTGGCGAAGGCCGCTTGGCGGTGCCGCCCTGGTGGCAGTGTGGCGACCTGCACGAACTGGCGGCGCACTTCCGGGCACGCGGCTTTCCCACCCGCGCGGCGGGCGCCTTCGACGGTGGCGTGCAGGCGCAGCTGCTGCAGCAAGGCTACGTGAACCAGGGGACGGCGTCGATGTCTCGCTCTTTCGAGGTCGCGGCGCACTACGCCAGCAACGGCGGCAGGCAGCGCGGGCTGGTCTTTCGCATCGACGCGGCCGCGCTGCGCGCACGCGGGCCGGTCTTCGATGCCTGGCTGACGCTGCTGGCACACAGCGAAGCGATGATGGGGCGTGACGAGGTGCAGACCTTCGCGACCATCGTGCGCGCGCTCGGGCCGCTCGACGCCGGCCGCTGCCTGGCGCATTGGGACGCGGTTGCCCGGACGCTGGCCTGCCAGCGCGGCGGCATGCCGCGCGAGGGCGGCGAGTTCAGCAGCGGCGACTACCTCGAACCGGCAGTCGCCGGCCGGCTGCGTGCCGCCGGCGTAGACGACGCCGCTGCGCAGCGCCTGCTGCGCGCACTGGAGCGCCACGCGATGCGCAGCGCCACGCCCTTTGCGATGGCACGGACGATCGAGGCCCTGGCGAACGGCAAGACGCGCGACGTTGCCCTGCGCCACGGCTACAAGGTCGCCTTCGGCCTGGCGCTGCCGGCGCTGCGCGCCGCGCTCGACGGCCAGCAAGGCGACCACCGCCAGCCCGGCTGGGACCTCACGGCCTTTGGCTACATGGCCAAGACCTGCCGCGACCAGGAGGTCTTCAGTAGCGGCCCGATTCCCGGCCACGTGATCGTCGACGCGGTGGTGGTCAACGCGGACGGCTCGCCCGCCTGATCAGGGGCCGCAACACCGGCGGCGCAGCGGCCCAGCGCCGGCCTGGTTCCGGCGGGCGCCCGTTGCAAGTCTTGATGATCGTCACCAGGATCTGGCACAGTGCGCTTTCTTACCCCTGACGCTGCATTCGAGGAACGACATGAAACCCTTTCGCATTCTCCTGGCCGCAGCGGCTTCCCTGTTCTTGATGGCTGCCTCCCTTGCCCACGCGGACGCAATCGAGACCCGTGCGGTGCAGTTTGCGCAAGGCAAGTCTTCCGCGACGATCAAAGGCTCGCTCAAGGGCGAGCAGACGATCGACTACACCCTGCGCGCCCGGGCCGGCCAGACCATGAGCGTCAAGCTGGCGACGAAGAATGGTGCCAATTATTTCAATGTGCTGCCCCCGGGAAGCAATGACGAGGCCCTCTTCGTCGGCTCCAGCGGCGGCAACGAGTGGACAGGCGCTTTGCCGGCCGACGGCGAATACAAG
>JFAX01000022.1:65414-67668 GCA_000585015.1 Candidatus Accumulibacter adjunctus
TGCCGGCCGACGGCGAATACAAGCTGCGCGTCTATCTGATGCGCAGCGCGGCGCGCCGCAACGAGACGGCGAACTACACGCTGACGGTCGGCATCACCGGCGCCATCAAGGCGGCCGATCTGGGCCAGGCCCCGGCCAGCGACGCCAAGGTCAGGGGCACCCCGTACCACGCCACCGGCCCGCTGCCGTGCCGCATGGGCAACGACAAGCCCAGCGAGTGCCAGTTTGGTGTGATCCGCGGCAAGCCGGGCAATGCCGAGGTGCACATCACCCCGCCGGGCGGCCTCAAGCGCGTGCTGACCTTCATGGGCGACAAGGTCACCACCAATCCCGGCGAGAAGCTCAAGGCCGTGAAGCAGGGCTACGACTGGTCGGTCGAGGTGAATGACTACGAGCACTACACGATCCCGGAAGCGGTGATTTCGGGTGGGTGAGACCGACTGGAGCGTGCCCCCAGGCGCGCGCCGACCATGACCGGACTTCTGCCCGAAGGGTGATCTGTCGTTGCAGGTACTGCCAGCAGCGGCGAGCCGGATTGCCTTGTGGCTTGCCGGACGAACACTTGCCCAGGGATTGACCCGGCTGTGCTTTGCTGTCGCTGCAGCACTGACCGGTGAGACGGGTGCGGTGAAACGATTCTTTCCTTTGGTGGCCTTTCTGGCTGTCGCCGTGGCGCAGGCGGACGGCAATCCGCTCGTCGGCACCGCGTGGCAGCTGAATGCCATCCAGTCAATGGATGACGCGCAGGGCACCACGAGGGTGGCGGAGCTCGACCGCTTCACGCTGGAGTTCGGGCGCGACGGCCGCGCCGTGCTGCGCCTCGACTGCAACGGCGGCACTGCTCGCTGGCAGGCGACGCCGGCCGCCGACGGGAACTCGGGTCAGATCGAGTTCGGCCCGATCCACGGTACGCGGGCGCTGTGTCCGCCGCCGCAACTCGACGAGCGCATCGTGCGCGACCTCGGCTACGTGCGCGGCTACCTGCTGCGCGACGGCAAGCTCCATCTCTCCTTGATGGCCGACGGCGGCATCTACGAATGGCGCCCGCGCGCAGCCGCCGCACAAGTGCTCGGCGACCCGGCGCAGCCGCTCGCCGGCCATGTCCTGGGGCAGGCGGTGCACGCCCGCGATGCCGAGGAATTGAGCTTCTAGCAGCCTGTCGGACTTGAGGTTCCGCAAACCGCCAAATTTCATAATGCGGAATGAAAAGGCCGGATTTCGGCGACTTTCCGGCCTTTCCGACGGTTTTCCCCTCGTTTTTCCCTACTGTGGACGCAATTTGGCCATGCGCTTCAAGTTCCATGCCAAGCAGACTAACGTCCACTCCCCCGTGACCTTCTTCAAACCGCGCAGCGAGAACTGGCGAAAGCCCATGACCGATTTGATGATGCCGAAGACCGGCTCGACGGTCTGCTTGCGCAAGGCATAGAGTGCTCGTCCCGCTTTGGTCTTCAAGCGATGCGACAGGGCCTGCACGGGTGTCGCATTCGCCGGCAGCGGTGCCGGTTCGCTGTGCCGCTGCCGCCAGTCAGGATGGTGCTCGTCGCGAGCCACCGCGATCACTGGATTGATGCCGGCTGCCTCGCACGCCGTGATGTTCTTCTCGCTGCAGAAGCCACTGTCGGCGATCAGACTTTCCACGGGGCCCAGTACCTCGGCCTGTGCCTTGAGCGTCGCGAGCATCGGCTCGACCTGCTCTTTGTCATTGGTGGCTTGCGCTACGCCAACCGCGACCACCAGCATCGTCGCCGCATCAACCCCGGCCTGGGCGTTGTACGCCTGTTCGAAGCCGCCACCGGCCACCGGCATGATGCGGGATTCTTCGTCGGTCAGATTGATCTGGTCCCTGTCCCGTGCGCCGGGCTCGGGGGCTTTCGGCGGCTTGCCGCCCAACTTTTTGCCGGCCGCTTCTTCCTTGGCCGCGCGCCGGGCCATTTTCTCGTCGTACTCGGCTTTCTCTCGCTGATAGCGCTCCTCGGCCCGGGCAGCAATCTTCGCCTTGGCCACGGCCATCGCCGCCAGCCGATCTTCACGGCGCTTGATTTCTTCGGGCAGGCTGACACCGTCCGGAACGTCGGCTTGATCCGCCTGCTCCGCCAAGCTGAAGAGTTCCTGCACCTCAGCCTTGAGCTGGGCTTCCAGCTTTTCGATGTGTCCGTGCGAGAGCGCGCTGTGCCTTGAGGCGTTGGCCTCAATCTTGGTACCGTCAAGACAGACGTTACCCAGCTTGAGCCTCGACGCTCACGAAACCTGA
>JFAX01000023.1:0-6765 GCA_000585015.1 Candidatus Accumulibacter adjunctus
TTTTGAAATGAGAACTGCTGCGATCGGTCCAGCATTGCAGCAGCCAATGAGCGAATTTTGCTAAACTCCGGCAGTGGACCGGCAGGCCGCATCGACCACCGCCATCCTGCTTTGGCAGGATCAGCCTGGGTTCGAGAGCGTGGAAAAAGGTGGCGGGGAGCACCTGGTGCAGTGTCAGGTGCTCCCCGAGTTCGGGCTGAAGCCGGAACTCCGAGACCATAAAAGGAGAACAGCATGCGCAGTCTAGGATGGCGGGCTTACAGACAGCTTACGGACGTGGCCGCGAGGGCTTGATGCCATGCGCATTCTGCTTGCCGAAGACGACAGGATCATTGCCGATGGTCTCTGCCGGTCCCTGCGCCATGGTGGCTATGCGGTCGACTGTGCCGACAACGGCATCGACGCGGAGACGGCGCTGTTGACCAATACCTATGATCTCCTGATTCTTGATCTCGGCCTGCCCAGGCTGCCAGGCCTCGAGGTGCTGCGGCGGCTGCGGGCGCGCAAGGCGAACACGCCGGTGTTGATCCTGACCGCGCTCGACGCGATCGACGACCGGGTCCGGGGCCTCGACCTCGGTGCCGATGACTACATGGCGAAACCGTTCGAACTGGCCGAACTGGAGGCCCGCGTACGCGCGCTGAGTCGCCGCTCATCGGGGACGACGCGAGTCATGGAGTGCGGGACGCTGACCTTTGACCAGACCGACCGCTGCGCATTGGTCAACGGCGAGAGGCTCGATCTGTCTGCGCGCGAACTCGGTATCCTGGAGATACTGCTGACGCGCGCCAACCGTCTCGTCAGCAAGGACCACCTCGTCGATCATCTGTGTGGCTGGGGCGAGGAAGTGAGCCACAATGCCATCGAGGTCTATGTTCACCGCCTGCGCCGCAAGCTGGAATCGACTGGCGTCAACATCATCACCATGCGCGGACTGGGCTACTATCTTGAGAAGCCTGCGGACGAGAGACGGCCCTGACATCCAGCGGTCGCTGTTCGGCGAGATTCTCGACTGGATGTTGGCGCCGCTGCTGTTCGTCTGGCCGATCAGCATCGCGCTGACACACTACTTTGCCAACAATGTCGCGAGTTATCCTTACGACCAGGCTTTGCGCGAGCACGTGGCGGCTCTCTCGCGGCAGGTCGCTTTCGTCGATGGCGAGGCGCATCTGGCGCTGCCGGGATTGGCGGAGGTGTTTCTGCGGGCGGACGAGATCGACACCGTCTACTTCCACCTGCTGGATGCTGACGGCAGGCTGCTGGCAGGTGACCCCGAGTTGCCCGCGCCCGCGAACCCTAGTGGACTGGCGCGCGGCGAGTTCGGCGAAGCGCAACTGCGGGACGACGAGTACCGCGGCCAGCCGATGCGGATCGCCTACCTCTACCTGCCGCAGCCGGGAGAGGCGGGGGCATCGGGAGAACATCGCGGGGTACTCCTCGAGGTCGGCGAGACGACCGAGAAGCGTGCGCAACTGGCCAACAAGATCATCGCCAGCGTCATCGTGCCGCAGTTCGTCATCATTCCGCTGGCCGTCGTCCTGGTGTGGTTCGGATTGTCACAGGGCCTGCGCCCGCTGACCCGGCTGCGCAACCGCATCGAAGCGCGCCGCGAGGCCGACCTGTCACCGATCTCGCTGGGCCGGGTTCCGGAGGAACTGCGGCCGCTCACCGAAGCGTTCAACTCCATCCTCGCCCGCATGCAACAGAACGTCAGCGCCCAGCGGCGCTTCATCGCCGACGCCGCGCACCAGATGCGGACTCCCCTGACAGGGCTGAAGACGCAGGCGCAGCTGGCGATGCGTGAGACCGATCCAGGCGAACTGAAGCATGCGCTCAGGCAGATCCTGACGGGGGCTGATCGCGCCTCGCACCTCGTCGACCAACTGCTGGCTCTGGCGCGCGCCGAAGCCAGCGATCGTGCTCCGCAAGCCCTGCTGGCGCTGGACCTCGATCATCTGTTGCGCGAGGTCGTCGAAACCTGGGTCCTCCGTGCACTCGAGAAGCGCATCGACCTTGGCTACGAGCATGCCGGCAAGGGGCTGATCGACGGCAATGCCTTCCTGCTGCGTGAGATGATCAACAATCTGCTGGACAACGCGTTGCGCTACACGCCGGTCGGCGGGCGGGTCACCGCCAGGGTCGCAGCTCTTGGCGATTTCGTCGTGCTCGAGATCGAGGACAGTGGGCCGGGGATTTCCGAGGACGAGTCACTCAAGGTGTTTGACCGCTTCTACCGCGGCGAAGGAACCGGCGTGGAAGGTAGCGGCCTCGGTTTGGCGATTGTCCGCGAGATCGCGGAAGTTCACAAGGCGGCGGCGAGCTTGCGACCGAAGGCGCGCGGTGCTGCCGAAGGGGAAGCGGACGGTTGTGTCGCCCGCATCGTCTTTCCTGCCCACCGCCCGCCGCGGCAGCCGGTGCAGGAACCGGTTCAGACTGGTTTCGCCTGAGATGTCGTGCATGTGGATGAATTGTCGCGAGCGGCCGGCAATCAAGGGGCGAGCCGACGACGCGACCAACCGTTTCGGCGAACCGTCCTTCTTGCACGTTGCTCGGCAGCGTCGCCGTCTGGCCGACGATGCCGCGAGCCGGGGGGCTCAGACCAGTGTGCGCAGGTAAGCCGGAGCACACTCGATGACGAACTCCCAGAATGCTCCCAGCGCCGGAGTCAGATGTTTGCTCTTGTGACGGACGATGTGCCAGCGACGCATGACCGGGGTGCCCTCGACATCGAGAACATGCAGCCGGCCGGCAGCCAGCTCAAGGCCAAGGGTATGGGCCGAGATGAAGCTGATCCCCAGACCAGCCACGACGGCCTGCTTGATTGCTTCGTTGCTGGCCATTTCCATGCCGATTCGGGGCCGGATCGCGTGTTCGTGAAAGAACTCTTCCATTGCCGAGCGCGTGCCCGATCCGGCTTCGCGGACGATCAGCGTCTCGTCTGCGAGGTCCTCGACCGCGAGACCGGGAGCACCGACGAGGGGGTGTTCCCGGCCGGCGACGATCACCAGCGGATGTGGTGCGAAGGCGATGGCAATGGCGTCCAGGTCCGCTGGAGGGCGGCCCATGATCGCCAGGTCAACCTCGTTGTTGGCGAGCAGACGACTGACCGTTTCACGGTTGTCGATCAGCAGGCGAAGGCGGACGTCGGCTTGTGCCTTGCGGAATTCGGCCAACAGACCCGGAGCAAAGTACTCCGCCGTACTGGCGACGGCGACCGCAATCCGCCCACCCTTGAGTCCCTTGAGTGCCAGCAGAGCCTCGTCCGCCTCCTTCAGTGACTGCAGGATCTGGCGTGTGTGAGCCAGCAGGATTTCGCCAGCTTCGGTGAGAAATACCCGCTTGCCAATTCGCTCGAAGAGCAGCGTGCCGCTCACGTCCTCGAGTTGCTTGATCTGCAGGGATATCGCCGCATGCGTCAGGTGCAGCTTCTCCGCTGCCCGGGCAAAGGACAGATGGCTTGCGGCGACCGAGAAGATCTGGAGCTGGCGTATCGTGGCATTTCTCATCGATTAGCTTTCATTAAACAAACGTCGCAGTACGTTTAACTTTATGTTTTGTTGCGGGCCGCTAGAATGGGGCACAGTCGCAGCCCGAAGTGACTCACTCAATTCGTGATTCCTGGAGCAAGCCCATGTTATGCGGACGGACCAACGTCAACAAGTTTCTCGTTGAAGAGCAGCGACGCAACCCGGCCCTGATCGGTGACGTGTCGATGCTCATCAGCGATGTCGTGCGTTCCTGCAAGGCGATCGGCCAGGGAGTCTCGCGTGGTTCTCTGGCGGGCGTCCTTGGCGATGAGGGCAGTCGCAACGTGCAGGGCGAGGTGCAGAAGAAACTCGACGTGCTGGCCAACCAGGCTTTCCTGCACCACTGCGAATGGGGTGGACATCTGCGGGCGATGGCATCGGAGGAGATGGAAGACATCCATCCGATTCCCGCTGAACACCCTCGCGGCAACTACCTGTTGGTCTTCGACCCGCTCGACGGCTCCTCCAATATCGACGTCAATCTGTCGGTTGGCAGCATCTTCTCGGTCCTCCGCTGTCCCGACCATGCCAGTGCGCAGCCGCCGACGGCAGCCGATTTCCTGCAGTGTGGCAGTCGTCAGGTGGCGGCCGGCTACGCGATCTACGGCCCGTCGACGATGCTCGTACTGACCGTCGGCAATGGCACGCACGGCTTCACCCTCAACCGCGACATCGGTGAGTTCCTCCTCACCCACCCCGATCTGGCGATCTCGCCCGATACCCGTGAGTTCGCGATCAACGCTTCCAACGAGCGTTTCTGGGAACCGCCGGTGCAACGTTACGTTGCCGAGTGCCTGCAAGGCAAGAGCGGTGTCCGCGGCAAGGATTTCAACATGCGCTGGGTGGCATCGATGGTTGCCGAGGTGCACCGCATCCTGATGCGCGGCGGCGTCTTCATGTATCCCAGGGACAGCAAGGACCTGTCGAAACCCGGCCGCCTGCGTCTGCTGTATGAGGCCAATCCGATGGCGATGATCGTCGTCCAGGCCGGTGGCCAGGCTTCGACGGGCGACGAGCGGATCCTCGACGTACAGCCGACCAGCCTGCACCAGCGGGTACCCGTGATTCTCGGTTCGCGCAATGAAGTCGAGCGGATCGAGCGTTACCATCGCGAGCATGCAAGCGGCGAGGATCAGCCGTTCCGCTCGCCGCTCTTCTCGACCCGGACCCTCTTCCGGGATGACTGAGCCGTTGTGATGGGAAATCCTTGCGAGCAGTTCGGGATACCGGGTGCGCGCGAGCCAAAGACGGGACGGATCGACTGGCCCGACACGGAGCGAGGTCGTCGGCGACGTTGCTGACTGGCGGTGCAGCAGATTCATCAACAACCCACGGGATCGCCGGCAGGAGTCCGGCGATCCCGCATCAACCCGCGGAGTCACTCCTCATGTCGATCAGCAATCCAGTCATCGCGATCACCGGTTCGTCCGGCGCCGGCACGACCTCGGTCACCCGCTCCTTCCAGCACATTTTCCGGCGTGAACGACTCAACGCCGCGATCATCGAAGGTGACAGTTTCCACCGTTATGATCGCGAGGGAATGCGCAAGCAGATGGCCGAGCGCGCTCTCGCCGGCGACCATCATTTCAGCCACTTTGGCCCCGAGGCCAATCTGCTCGCCGAACTCGAGGGCCTGTTCCGTGACTACGGCGAGACGGGGCGGGGCAAGAGCCGCCACTACGTGCACGATGAAGACGAGGCCGTGCGCTATGGTTCGCCACCGGGAACCTTCACCGACTGGGCCGAGCTGCCCGCCGCTACCGATCTGCTCTTCTACGAAGGGCTGCACGGCGCGGTCACGACCGATACCGTCGACGTCGGCCGCCATGTCGATCTCTGCGTCGGCGTCGTGCCGATAATCAACCTCGAGTGGATCCAGAAGCTCCACCGTGACAAGGCGCAGCGCGGTTACTCGACGGAAGCGGTGATGGACACGATCCTGCGCCGGATGCCGGACTACATCAACTACATCTGCCCGCAGTTCTCGCGCACGCACGTCAACTTTCAGCGCGTGCCGACGGTGGATACCTCGAATCCCTTCATCGCCCAGGACATTCCCACCCAGGATGAGAGCATGCTGGTGATCCGCTTCGCCAACCCGCGGGGGATAGACTTTTCCTACCTGTTGAGCATGTTGCACGATTCCTTCATGTCGCGGCCGAACATCATCGTCTGTCCCGGCGGCAAGATGGGGCTGGCGATGCAGATCGTGTTCACGCCGATGATCCTGCAACTCATGGACCGCAAGCGCCGGCATCGCTGACAGCGAGCCGCGTCAGCGCTCGTTCATGCCCTGGTCGAAGAAGGAGATCGTCTTGCCCACCGAATCCCGCAAGTTCCGCCGGCGCTGTGCCAACGCACTGCGTTTCCTCGCCATCGATGCCATCCAGGTGGCGAACTCCGGTCACCCCGGGATGCCGCTGGGCATGGCCGACATCGCCGAGGTGCTGTGGCGACGCCACCTCAAGCACAATCCGGCCAATCCGGGCTGGGCGAACCGGGACCGGTTCGTCGTCTCCAACGGTCACGGATCGATGCTGCTCTACGCCCTGTTGCATCTGTCTGGCTACGATCTGTCGATTGCCGACCTGCAGCGCTTCCGGCAGCTGCATTCGAAGACACCCGGGCACCCCGAGTTCGGCGTGACGCCCGGCGTCGAAACCACCACCGGACCGCTCGGGCAGGGTCTGGCCAACGCGGTCGGCATGGCCCTCGCCGAACGGCTGCTGGCGGAGAGCTTCAACCGGCCCGGACATCCGGTCGTCGATCACCATACCTACGCCTTCGTCGGTGATGGCTGCCTGATGGAAGGCGTCTCGCATGAGGCATGTTCGCTGGCAGGGCGACTGTCACTGTCGAAGTTGATCGTCTTCTACGACGACAACGGAATCTCGATCGACGGTCACGTGCAGCCCTGGTTCGCCGACGATACGGCCAGGCGCTTCGAAGCCTACGGCTGGCGCGTGCTGTCCCACTGCGATGGCCACGACGTCGATTCGATCGAAGCCGCGATCCGCGTCGCCAGGACCGCCACCGGGCGACCGACGCTGATCTGCTGCAAGACGATGATCGGCTTTGGCTCACCGAACAAGGGTGGTACGCACGACGTTCACGGTGCCCCACTGGGCTCGAGCGAGATCGCCAACACGCGGCGCCAGCTCGAGTGGCCGTACCCTGCCTTCGAGGTTCCGGCCGACGTGCGGGCGGGTTGGGATGCAGGGCAATCGCATGAATCCTA
>JFAX01000023.1:7809-63657 GCA_000585015.1 Candidatus Accumulibacter adjunctus
ATGGCATTCATGCGATTGCCCTGGGTTGGGATGCACGCGGCAAGGGCGAGGCTGCCGAGTATGCTTGGGACGCCGCTTTCGCCGCCTATCGCGACGCCTTTCCGGAGCTGGCACGCGAGTTCGAGCGTCGGATGCGGGGCGATCTGCCTGCCGATTGGGATGCGCGCGTGGCAGCGCTGCTTGACCGTTGCTCCGGGCAGGCCGCCGCGGTCGCGACACGCAAGGCATCGCAGGATGCCATCGAGGACCTGGCTCCGGCCCTGCCTGAACTGCTCGGCGGTTCGGCGGACCTGACCGGTTCGAACCTCTGCAGCTGGACTGGAAGCAGACCCGCCAACCGCGAGGCCGCCGGCAACTACATCAACTATGGCGTGCGCGAGTTCGCCATGACGGCAATCGCCAACGGCATTGCGCTGCACGGCGGCTTCATCCCCTATACGGCGACCTTCCTCGTCTTCTCGGATTATGCGCGCAACGCCATCCGTCTCGCAGCGCTGATGAAGCAGCGGCAAGTGATGGTCTATACGCACGACTCGATCGGCTTGGGCGAGGATGGTCCGACACACCAGCCGATCGAGCAGGCTGCGTCGCTGCGTCTGATCCCGGGCCTCGATGTCTGGCGTCCGGCCGATGCCGTCGAGACTGCCGTTGCCTGGGTCGCCGCGCTCGAGCGTCGCGACGGTCCTTCGTGCCTTCTTCTCTCGCGCCAGAACCTGCCGGCGCTGCCGCGACCACCCGAGCAGGTCGCCGACATCCGGCGTGGCGGCTATGTCCTGCGCGAAGCGGCGGACGGTGATGCGCGACTGGTACTGCTGGCGACGGGATCAGAGGTCAGTCTCGTTCTGGAGGCACAGGCTGTGCTGTCGCAGCAGGGCATCCCGGTTCGTGTCGTCGCCATGCCCTGCAGCGCGCGTTTCGACCGGCAGCTGCCGGCGTATCGCCGCCAGGTGCTGCCGTTGGCGACGCCGATACTGGCCGTCGAGGCGGGGCATCCCGATCTGTGGTGGAAGTACGTGGGCACGGCTGGTGCGGTGATCGGCATCGACCGTTTTGGCGAATCGGCGCCGGCGACCGATCTTTACCAGTTTTTCGGCATTACCGTGGACGCGATCGTGGCACGCGCGCGCAGTTTGTCCGGCCGGGCCCCCGGCTGACACCCTGCTGCCCGTCCGCCTGTGGGCTTTCAGCGGCCGCCGGCGAAGGTCCGCAGTCGCTGATTCAGGCTCAGGGAACCGACCTGCGGCAGATCTGCCAGAAGCGCGGCGATGTCCTCCCCGAGCCTGGCGAGAACGACGCTGTCCGTGGAAATGCCCGCGGCCAAGAGGATCTCGACCTCGACCCGGCCGCCGAGATAGTGCAGCACGACGTGCTCCGGGGCGGGCAGACCGACGAAGGCGGGCGCCAGCTGCCGCATCAGTTCGTCGCGGTCGGGCAGCCCGTGGCTTGCCAAGTCATGATCGAGGTCGTCCTCGACGTCCACATGGACGAGGACGTCCGCCACTGCCGAGTGGCTCTCGAGCACCCGTTTGCGCGTCATTTCGGCGATCCGGTGCCCTTCCGAGACGCTGACCCGCGGTTCGACACAGACGTGGGCATCGACCAGCGAACGATGCGCCATGCGCCTCGTCCGCAGTTCGTGCAGGCTGCTGACGCCGGGAGTATCGACGATGACCTGGCGGATGCTGTTGACCTCGTCGATCGACAAACCGGTGTCGATCAGTTCCTGCACCGCCTCCCAGGCGAACACCGTTCCCATGCGGACGATCATGAAGCCGACGATCACGGCGGCAACCGAGTCGGCGAAGGTGTAGCCGAGAAGATTGCCAACGATGCCGATGGCCACAACGAGCGACGATGCCGCATCCGAGCGGGCATGCCAGGCGTTGGAGATCAGCATTGGTGAACGCAGCCGTTCGCCGACGTGCAGCATGTAGCGGAACAGTCCTTCCTTGGCGGCCAGCGCGACGATGGCGGTCCATAGCGCCATTGGTGCCACCGGCGGCAGGTCCTCGAGCGACTGCAGCTTGACGCCGGCACTCCAGATGATTCCCGCGCCGGTCAGTGCCAGGATGGCACCCAGTGCGAAGGAGGCTGCCGTCTCGATCCGCGCATGGCCGTAGGGGTGGCTTTCGTCAGCCGGATCCTTGCTGTGATGCGCCGCGAACAGGACGAGGAAGTCGCAGACGAGGTCGGAAAGAGAGTGCAGTCCGTCAGCGATCAGGCCCTGCGAGTGGGCAACGATGCCCGCAACGACCTGCGCGCCGGTCAGCAGAATGTTCACCAGGACGCTGACCCAGGTTACCCGCTGCGTCATGGCGTGTCGCTCAGGGTGGTCGTAGGCAACCGCCGGTTCGTCGTCCAGGATGCTCATGTGTCCCTCCCTCGTCGTTGACTTTCGCGCGCGATTCTACAGTCGATGGCGCGGCACTGTCTCGTCGTGGCACGGCCGCAGCTGCCGTGCGTCGCTGCCGGGCCGGCAGTCTCGCTGCTCGACGTTAATGCAGGCTTAAGGCGACAGCCCGTCTCCGTTACAATCGCGAACTTCGACCGGGACCGGCGACGCGCGGTGTTCTCTCTTGCCTCGCGCTCTCTTGCCCCACGCACACTGTAGGCGGAACTTCAATGAATGTCCTGATCACACCGGTCAGCGTGGCCGACGTCGATTCGCTGGTCGCGCTGGCGCGGCAGGTCTGGCAACGGACCTACCCGGGGATCATCAGCCAGGAGCAGATCGATTACATGCTTGCACAGCGCTACGGTCGGGACCGCCTGCTGGCCGAACTGGAGGATCCGGGAATCTGGTGGGACAAGGCGACGGTGGACGGTTGCCTGGCGGCCTTTTCATCTTGCATCGCCGTGGCTGGCGGGAGTGAGATGAAACTCGACAAGCTTTACGTCGATCCGCTGCGGCAGCATGGTGGCATCGGTGGCCGGCTGATCGAGGAGGTCGAGCGCCATGCCCGCGCTGCCGACTGCCGAACCCTCATCCTGGCCGTCAACAAGCGCAACGAACCAGCCATTGCCGCCTACCGCCGCTACGGGTTCGTCGTCCGCGATTCGGTCTGCGTCGACATTGGCCACGGCTTCGTCATGGACGACTTTATAATGTCCAAGTCACTGCCGCCTGCGGCAGCTTCCCTGTGAACGCCAATGCTGCTTCCCTTCGTCAAGATGCATGGTCTCGGCAACGATTTCGTCGTCCTTGACGGTGTGCGCCAATCGCTCGATTTGAACCGGGCGCAGTTGCGCCGGCTCGCCGACCGTCATTTCGGCATCGGCTGCGATCAGGTGTTGCTCGTCGAGGCGCCGACACGGCCCGGGGTGGACTTTCGCTATCGGATCTTCAATGCCGATGGCGGTGAGGTCGAACAGTGCGGCAACGGGGCCCGCTGTTTCGTCCGCTTCGTGCACGAGCAGGGGCTGACGACGCGACGCCAGATCCGCGTCGAGACGATGAGCGGCGTGATCGTCCCGTGCCTCGAAGAGGACGGTTCGGTCACTGTCGACATGGGGCAGCCGGAGTTCGCAGCGGACCGGATTCCGTTCCTCAGCGACGTCGATGACATTGTGCAGCCTCTCCGGCTCGCCGACGAGGAGATCGAGATCACCGCCGTCGGCATGGGCAATCCGCACGCCGTGCAGCTCGTCGACGATATCGACAAGGCGCCGGTCGAGCGCCAGGGTCCGGCCATCGAGTTGCATCCGCGCTTCCCGCAGCGCGTCAACGCCGGTTTCATGCAGGTGAGCGACCGCCACGCGATTCGCTTGCGGGTCCATGAGCGCGGTGCGGGCGAAACGCTGGCCTGTGGCACCGGTGCCTGTGCGGCGGTAGTGGCCGGAATCGCGCGTGGTCTGCTCGGTTCCCCCGTCCGAGTCGCCACGCGAGGAGGTGAGCTGCTGGTCGCCTGGTCGGGCAAGGGTGCTCCGGTGTTCATGACCGGGCCGGCAGTTACAGTCTTCAAGGGAGAGATCGAGTTATGAGAGCGGAAGAGGTCGCGCGCTACCTGCAGGACAATCCACATTTCTTCGAGCAGCACGCCGATCTGGTGGCCAACATCGTCGTGCCGCATCCGCACGCTGGGCGGGCAATCTCGATCACCGAGCGACAGATGCTCGCGCTGCGCGACAAGAACAGGCAGCTCGAGGGCAAGATGGGCGAGCTGCTGCAGTTCGGCGAGGAAAACGATGTGCTTGGCGCCAAGATGCATCGGCTGGCGGTAGGGATGATCGCGGCGCGGAGCTTGCAGGCGGTGCTGCACACCCTCAACCTCCACCTGCGCGATGACTTTGCCGTACCGCATGTTGCCGTACGCCTCTGGCGGCACCCAGAGGGCCGCGAGGAATTGCCGGAGTTTGCGGAAGTCGGTGCGGACCTGCAGGCTTTCGCCGAGACTCTGGTGCAACCGTTCTGCGGTTCGACCAGTGGCTTCGAAACCTCGTCCTGGTTCGGGGAGGCGGCCACGCACGTGCGTTCGCAGGGACTGATCGCGATCCGGGATGGCGGCGCCACGCGGGGAATGATCGCGCTTGGCAGTGAGGATTCCGAGCGCTTCTACGCCGGGATGGGAACGATCTACCTCGAGCGTCTCGGCGAGATGGCAGCGGCAGCGTTGGCACGCGTCCTTGGGTGAAGGCGTCCGCGCAGGATCCGGCAGGGTGTCTTGAATGACCGCGGGTGACAACGCGGCGAGTGTTCGCGCCTACCTCGAAGAACTCGCACAGCAACGGCGATCATCGATGCATACGGTAAGAAGCTACCGTCACGACCTCGAACTGCTTTGCCGCTTGCTCGGCGAACTGCCTGGCGAAGCCAGTCTGGCCAGCGTGCAGCCGCATCACATACGCCGCTTCGTCGCGCAGCTGCACACGCGCGGGCTCGGTGGCCGGTCGCTGGGACGGACGCTGTCCGCCTGGCGTGGTTTCTATCGCTGGCTTGGCCAGCGCGGGCAGGCGAACCAGAACCCGGTCGATGGCGTCCGCCCGCCGAAGAGTCCGCAGGCGCTGCCCAAGGTGCTTTCGCCCGACGAGGCGAACCGGCTTCTTGCGGCAGAGAGCGAAAACCTGCTGCAACTGCGCGATCAGGCAATCTTCGAGCTGTTCTATTCATCCGGGCTGCGCCTGGCCGAGTTGGCCGCGCTCGACCTGTCATGCCTCGAAGAGCTGCTGGGCGGAGAGGTGCGGGTGCTCGGCAAGCGCAACAAGCTGCGCATCGTGCCTGTCGGCAGCAGGGCGAGGCTGGCGGTGGCAGATTGGGCGGCGCAGCGCTCGAGACTGGCGGCGGAAGGCGAAGCCGCCCTCTTCGTCAGCCAGCGTGGCACGCGCCTTGGTGTGCGCATGATCCAGCTGCGCCTGCAGCGCCGTGGTCTGGCGCAGGGTCTGCTTGCGCGCGTGCATCCGCACATGTTGCGCCATTCCTTCGCCTCGCATGTCCTGCAGTCCTCGGGAGACCTCCGTGCCGTGCAGGAGATGCTCGGTCATGCCAGCATTTCCTCGACGCAGGTCTATACGCACCTCGACTTCCAGCACCTCGCCGCCGTCTACGATCAGGCACATCCGCGCGCCAAGCGCAAACCGAGCTGAAAGGTGAGCAAGATCATCGGCCTGATACGGATCATCGAGCCAACGGCATTCGAGGCCTATCGCGGCGAAGTGGGCAGGACGGTTGCGGAGTTTGGCGGCCGAATCCGCTTTCGCGGCTCGGTGACCGAGGTGTTCTGGAACGAACTGGGCTGCGAAGGCTTCGAGGCAGTGGTCGAACTGGAGTTCGACCGACTCGAGGACGCGCGGGCCTGGGCGACCAGCGAGAGCTATCGCAAGCTGCTGGAGGTGCGAAGCAGGGCCATGCGCGTGACGCTGTTTGCGGCCGAGTGACTCCCGCTGCTTCTTCCGCAGCTCGCTGAGCCAGCGTCAGCCCTTGTTCCAGGGTGCGAGGAGGCTGCGGGGTTCCCGTTCGGGCAATGATCTTGCAGGTGCCAGCGAATCGTCGCCAGCGCGTCCGGATACGGGCTGCGAGCACGTGAGCTGCAGGTTGTTCACGCGGATGGGCCGCTGGTTAGCAGCCGAGCAGCACGGCCGAGTGGCCGCGCTGCCCCAGAGTGACTCGGGTCGCCCCTGGCCGCCGTGCCGGCTGCGCCCGCGACTGGAGCGCTGCCGGCGACGCTGGCTGCCACGGTCGCTCGGTGGCGGAACGCGCACGGAAGCGTCGTGCCAGCAGGAGCACGCTTTTCCGGGCGCGAGTGAGCTGCGCTGCGTGAGAAGATCAGGCGGGCGAAGCCGGATCACCCTTCGGCCCAGGTGGCCCTTTCGGCCCGGTGGCCCCCTTGGCACCGGCGGCTCCGGGCGGACCCGCCGGACCAGCTGGTCCCGCCGGACCCGCCGGGCCAGCTGGACCCGGGTCTCCTTTGGCTCCGCTTGGACCGGTCTTGCCTTGCGGACCAGCAGGTCCGCTACTTCCCGGTGGGCCCGGAGGACCCTCCTTGAGCTTGAGTTGCGCGAGCTCTCCCTCGATTGCCGCTACTCGATCGTGCAGGGCCTGCAACGGATCAGCGACAGATGCTTCGTCGGACGCGGCCTTGGCTGCCGCAGACTTCTTCCTGTCCTTCTTCTTCGACATCTCTGGTCTCCTCTCATCAATCGGGTGCGCGGAGCAGCGCTGGGAAAGTCTCCGCTGCGGACTAGAACATGGAAACCCGAGCTGGTCAACGGCTTGCTGTCTGTCATGTTCGATGCCGTCAGGTTATGACTTTGGTTTGGCCGCCGCTGCCTGCGGGAACCGGCGTCGGCGGTAGGTTGAACGCGGTCTTCGACCCCGGCACGCCTGCGCCGCTTGGCATGAGGATGATCTGCCGGTGTTCGCTGCCGTTTCCGGAAAAGCTCGTCGAGCGGACTGGTTGCGCCGTGCTTGCCGGTTGGAGCGTGCGGTATCGCACGGAGCCCGCTACCGGCCTCGGTATAATCGATTCCGAACCCCTGCCGCAGGCGAGGCTGGTGAGCGTTCAACGCACTGGAGACGAAATGGATATCACAAGCGAGGTGGTTTCAGTTCTTGACGAGGTCTTGAGCCTGAATGGCAGGGCGAGGGCTTTTTCGCTCGATACCCCGCTGCTGGGTGCGCTTCCCGAGCTCGACTCGATGGCGGTGGTGGCGTTGATCACGAATCTGGAGGAACGCTTCGGCTTCTGCGTCGACGACGACGAGATGGACGGTTCGGTTTTTGCTTCGCTGGCAAGCCTGGTCGACTTCGTCACTCGCAAGATGGGCGGCTGAACTCGCCTGCAAATGGCCCTCGAAGCCTTTTTTCTGCCGGCCAACCCCGGCCAGCGCTTCGCGCTGCTGCACTGGCCGGACAGTGCCGGCGAGCTCAGCGGTGCAGTCGTGTTCGTGCCGCCGTTCGCCGAGGAACTCAACAAGTCGAGACGGATGGTGGCCTTGCAGGCACGGGCGATGGCGGCTGCGGGATACGCCGTCCTGCAGATCGACCTGCTCGGCTGTGGCGACAGTTCCGGTGATCTGGGCGATGCCTCCTGGGAAGCCTGGCTTGCCGACGTGGAACTCGCCTGCGCGTGGTTGCAGCAGAGGACCAGAGCACCGCTGTGGTTGTGGGGCCATCGCACGGGCTGCCTGCTGGCCAACGAGGCCGCCAATCGGATGCAGTGCGCGGTTGACCTGCTGTTCTGGCAGCCCGTGCTGGTCGGCAAACAGTATCTGCAACAGTTCCTGCGTCTGAAGTTGGCGGCAGAACTCGCTGGAGGTGAAGGCAGGGGCGTCATGGAGGCGTTGCGTCAGCAGTTGCGACAGGGGCAGTCGGTCGAGGTCGCTGGTTACATGTTGCCCGCGACCGTGGCGGGTGGGCTGGAGAAGGCCGAGTTGCTGTTGCCGCATCGTTCGGGTCGCGTCGAGTGGATCGAGATCTCGAGTCGCCCTGATGCCGGCTTGTCACCTGCTGCTGTGGCCCGCCTGACGCAATGGCAGGCGGCAGGACAGGAAGCGCGCGGCAGGGTGGTCAATGGCCCTGTCTTCTGGCAGACCAGTGAGATCACTGAGTGCAATGCGCTGCTGCAGGCCAGCCTGCTGGCGATGCAGCAGGCGCCGGCACCATGAGCGTGCTCGAACAGGCTGTGCTCTTCCCTTGCGAAGGCGAACAGCTGGTTGCTGTCGTCGCCGCGCCTTGGCAGGCGCAGGCCGCTGCCGGCGCCGGCAGTGAGCCTGGTAGCGACCGGCGGGACGGCATCGCCGGGGCCGATGGACTCGCAGCGACTGCGTCGGGAGCCTTGCATGTGCCCGAGTGCGGCGTGCTGATCATCGTTGGTGGTCCGCAGTACCGGGTGGGCAGCCATCGCCAGTTCGTCCACCTGTCTCGCCGACTGGCAGCCGCAGGCTATCCGTCGATGCGTTTCGACTATCGCGGGATGGGTGACGCCAGCGGCGCCATGCGCAGCTTCGAGGAAGTGGGAGCCGATATCGCTGCGGCCATCGACGCTTTTCAACGCTGTGTGCCATCGCTGCGACGGATCGTCCTTTGGGGTCTGTGCGACGCCGCCTCGGCAGCTCTGCTGTATGTCGACGCGACGCGAGACACGCGGCTCACAGGTCTCGTGCTGCTCAATCCGTGGGTGCGATCCGAGAGCAGCCAGGCGCGGACCCAGATCAAGCACTACTACGGTCAGCGCCTGCTGCAGAAGGAATTCTGGTCCAAGCTTGGCAGCGGCCAGATGGAGGTGGGCCGGTCCGTTCGGGAGTTGCTGGGCGCTGCGCTGCGATCGCGGCGGCGGGCCGCGGCCGCGACGGCCCCGGCGCGACAGTCTTTCCAGGACGGCATGGCAGCTGGCTGGCGGGGGTTCGCTGGGCAAATCCTGCTCGTTCTCAGCGGCAACGACTACACGGCAAAGGAATTCATCGAGTATTCGGTGTCCGATCAGGCTTGGTCGGGTCTGCTGGAGGCTGCCAACGTGCATCGGGTTGAGCTTGTCGACGCGGACCATACCTTCTCGTCCAGTCACCAGCGCGCGCGGGTGGAAGACGCGACCCTGTCGTGGTTGGCGGCACTCGAAGGTGGCTGGCGATGAAGCGATGCTGCCGTGCGGCGGGACGCGAGCCCTCTCGATCGGGCCTTGTGACGCTCGTCAATCCAATCGGTCTTGTTCCACGAGGGCCATTGCAATGAACACAGGAATATCTCATGCCTATGGCAGTGGGCGCCGCCCGCGTGGTCGCGCCCGACCCGGATCGTCGCGCTGGTTCAGGCGTTATCGTTGGCTGGTGATTTGTGGCTGGTTGCTCATCATGCTGGCCATTGGCTGGGTGCTGATCTTCCGCTCGGAGAAAGCTCCCGTCGCGGCTTCCCAGCCTCCTGCAAGCGAGCGCCCACAGGCGAGCGGCAAGTCGGCGGCGGCGATGCCGCCTGTCAGCCTGCCCGCCGACGACGCTCCGCATACCATGCTCACGGAATGGTGGTACTACAGCGGACATCTGCAGACGGCCAGCGGCGAGCGTTTCTCCTTCCACCTGGCCACCTTCCTGCGGCAGGGCACCCTGACTCACACGGTCTTTCACGGATCGCTCCTTGACCACCGGAACGGCAAGTTGTTCAGCGAGCAATCGCGCACTGCGGGCAATCCGTCGCAAGGTCGCAAGAACGGTTTCGACTTCAGCCATGGCCCCTGGCAGATGCGGGGCGAGGGTTCACGACACTTCGCGAAGATGGCGGGCAAGGGCTTTGCGCTCGACCTGCAACTCAACGACCGGTCGCCGCCGGTGTTGCACCAGGCACCAGGAACGCCGCAAGCTGGCCTCCTCGACTTCGCGGCGGCTGGTCTGAGCTACTACACGTCACGCCCACGCATGGCTGCAGAGGGCACTCTGACGATCGATGGCCAAGCGATGCAGGTCAGTGGCGACGTCTGGTTTGACCATCAGTGGGGCGATTTTGAGGCCGCGCAGCTGCGCTGGAACTGGTTCGCACTGCAGCTCACGGACGGCGCAGACATCATGTTGTTCGAACTCTTCGATCTCCAGGGCGCTCCCGTGTTGCGAATGGGGACGCACGTCAAGGGTGGTATCGTGACCGCGCTCGGAGCACAGGATTTCAAGACGACGTCGCACGGGAGCTGGACGAGTTCCGCTTCCGGCGTTGTCTATCCGGTGGACTGGACAATCTCGCTACCGGCCTGGGATGCGCAGCTGAAGATCGAACCAGCCCTCCGCGCGAGCGAAATGGACGCGCGAACGACGACACTCAACGTGTACTGGGAAGGTGCTGTCAAGGTTGGCGGATCCCATGCTGGCCAGGGCTTCATGGAACTCAGCGGCTACAGCCCGAAAGCGGGGCAGGGAAGGAAGGGCGGCAAGTCCTGAGTGGTGAGCACGGTCCCGCATCGCCGTGGCGCCGGCTCGCGAGAGACCGGGCTGTCGCCCCTTGATCCCGGGCAGCGTCCACAGATGGGTTGCCGATGCCCGGCGCAACAGCGCCGCGCGCGCGAGGGGCAGACCGTCCGGCCGGTGCCGCGCAGACTGCATGGCAGGTTCTGCAGGGCCGCCGGTCATGGCGTGGTTTGGCCCGACAACGGGTCGCCTTCAGTGTGTTTGGCCGTTCCGACGGCCGGCGGCGGTCTGCGCGCCGGACTCGTTGCTGGCCGGTCGCGCGGTGCCATGTCGCGGCGAATCGGCGGTGCGTTGCTCGACAGGCACAGCTTGTGAGGGAAACCGAAGGCGGCATCTGCGTCGCCATGTCGCTGGCAGAAGACTCTCCGCTGAGGCGGCTCCACCAATGCTGGTGATCGGTCGAATTTGACCGGACGCCAGCAAAGTGGCTATACTCCGCCGGTTTTTGTTCCGCGTTGCCGTGCCCGCAGGCAGTCCGCTGTGAGCTGGCGTCCGAGGCGATATGGACTATCTATTCTTTCTGGTTCTCATGGTGCACATTCTGGCGGCCGTCGGTGTGATCGGGCTTGTCCTGGTGCAGCATGGCAAGGGGGCCGACATGGGAGCCGCGTTCGGCAGTGGTGCGTCGGGAAGCCTTTTCGGCGCGACCGGCTCGGCCAACTTCCTCAGTCGCGCAACGGCAGTACTGGCGACGGTGTTCTTCCTGACCAGTCTTTCGCTGGCTTTCCTGGCTTCGAGCAAGCCAAAAACGACTGGCAGTGTGATGCAGGATGCGGTAAACTCAGCGCCTGTTCAGACGCCGCCGGCGGGCGGTGCTGACAAGGGAGCTGGCCCATCGGATGCCGATTCGAAGGCAAAAGATATTCCCAAGTGACCTGGTTTCGAGGCAGCAGCGGGACGCAGCAGCCCTCAAGGAGCTCGCGCTGTCGAGGTAGTGCCGACGTGGTGAAATTGGTATACACGCTATCTTGAGGGGGTAGTGACTTCGGTCGTATGAGTTCGAGTCTCATCGTCGGCACCATGAGGAGCCGCCTTTGGCGGGCAGCTGCGGATTGACGTGAAGCGCTTGTGGGGCGGATCATGCTGGAAAGCTATTTCCCGGTACTAGTCTTCATCCTGATTGGCGTTGCTTTTGGCTTTGCGCCCGTCATTGCGGGTCTTGTGGTCGGGCCGCATCGCCCGGACAGCGAGAAGCTCTCACCCTATGAGTGTGGCTTCGAGGCGTTCGAAGATGCGCGCATGAAGTTCGACGTGCGCTACTACCTGATCGCCATCCTCTTCATCCTGTTTGACCTCGAAGTGGCGTTCCTCTTGCCGTGGGCGACCATCTTCCGGGAAATCGTCGCAACCGAATCGGTGAAGTGGTTTGGCTTCATCGAGATGCTCGTCTTCATCGCCATCCTGGTCGTCGGTTTCGTCTACGCGTGGGCCAAGGGCGCACTGGATTGGGAGTGAGCGATGGGCATTGAGGGCATCCTTCAGGAAGGCTTCGTCACCACTACGGCGGACAAGCTGATCAACTATGTGCGCACCGGCTCGCTCTGGCCGATGACCTTCGGCTTGGCCTGCTGTGCCATCGAGATGATCCACGCTGGCTGTTCCCGTTACGACCTCGACCGCTTCGGCATCGTCTTTCGCCCCAGCCCCCGGCAGTCGGATGTGATGGTGGTCGCGGGGACGCTGACCAACAAGATGGCGCCGGCAATGCGCAAGGTTTACGACCAGATGGCCGAGCCGCGGTGGGTGGTCTCGATGGGTTCCTGCGCCAACGGTGGTGGCTACTATCACTACTCGTATTCGGTGGTCCGTGGTTGCGACCGCATCGTTCCGGTCGACATCTATGTCCCGGGCTGTCCGCCGACTGCCGAGGCGTTGATCTACGGGCTGATCCAGTTGCAGAACAAGATTCGCCGAACCAACACCATCGCCCGCTGAACAACCCACAACCGAGAGTCGACCATGTCTGCCATGCTGGAAGCGCTATGCCAGAACCTGCAGGAGCATCTCGGTGATCGCCTGAAGTCCATCAAGGTGGCGCTCGGTGAAGTGACCATCGAGGTGGCTGTCGCCGATTACCTCCATGTCATGCAGACCCTGCGGGACGAGCCGCAATTGGCCTTCGACGAGCTGATCGATCTGTGCGGTGTCGACTATTCGACCTATGGCCACGAACCCGGCAAAGGGCCGCGTTTCGCTGCCGTGACGCACCTGCTGTCGGTTGCCACGAACCGACGCCTGCGGGTTCGTTGTTTCGCCGCTGCCGACGATTTCCCGGCCGTGCCGTCGGTGACGGCCATCTGGAATTCAGCGGACTGGTTCGAGCGTGAGGCGTTCGACCTTTACGGCATCGTCTTCCCGGGACACGAAGATCTGCGCCGGATTCTTACCGACTACGGATTCATTGGCCATCCGTTCCGCAAGGATTTCCCCATTTCAGGCTATGTCGAGATGCGCTACGACCCAGAGCAGCAGCGGGTGATCTATCAACCGGTGACCATCGAGCCGCGCGAGATCACGCCGCGGATCGTTCGCGAGGCGACCTACGGGGATACAGACAATGCCTGAACTGCGCAACTTCACGCTCAATTTCGGGCCGCAGCACCCCGCGGCGCACGGGGTGCTGCGCATGGTTCTCGAACTGGACGGTGAAGTGGTGGTGCGTGCCGACCCACACATCGGCCTGCTGCACCGTGCGACCGAGAAGCTGGCCGAAACGCGGACCTGGATCCAGTCGGTGCCGTACATGGACCGCCTCGATTACATGTCGATGATGTGCAACGAGCACGCGTATTGCATGGCCATCGAGAGGTTGCTGCAGATCGAGGTTCCCATCCGTGCGCAGTACATCCGTGTGATGTTCGACGAGATCACGCGCATCCTCAATCACCTGCTGTGGGTTGGCTGTCACGGCCTCGATGTCGGCGCGATGACGATGGTCCTGTACGCCTTTCGGGAGCGCGAGGATCTGGTCGACGCCTATGAGGCAGTCTCCGGCGCCCGAATGCATGCCGCCTATTACCGCCCCGGCGGTGTCTACCGCGACCTTCCCGATCGCATGTCGCAGTATCAGGAGTCGAAGTGGAAAAGTGCGGCGCAGATCAGGCCGTTCAACGAGGCGCGCAGCGGCTCCCTGCTTGATTTCCTCGACGATTTCGCCAGCCGCTTTCCGAAGCTTCTCGACGAATACGAGACCCTGCTGACCGACAACCGTATCTGGAAGCAACGGCTGGTCGATGTCGGCATCGTCACGCCGGAGCGCGCCCTGCAGCGTGGTTTCAGTGGGCCGATGCTGCGTGGGTCGGGCATTGCCTGGGATCTGCGGAAGAAGCAGCCGTACGAGGTCTATGACCGTCTCGATTTCGATATCCCGGTGGGTGTCACGGGCGATTCATACGATCGCTATCTGGTTCGCATGGAGGAGATGCGCCAGTCCAACCGCATCCTCAAGCAGTGCATCGACTGGCTGCGGCAGAACCCCGGTCCGGTGATGTCCGACAACCACAAGGTCGCGCCGCCCGACCGTGAAGCGATGAAGTCGAACATGGAAGAACTGATCCACCATTTCAAGCTGTGTACCGAAGGAATCCACGTTCCCGAGGGCGAGGTGTATTCGGCCGTCGAACACCCGAAGGGCGAGTTTGGCGTCTATCTGGTTTCTGACGGAGCGAACAAGCCGTATCGCCTGAAGATTCGGGCTCCGGGTTACGTGCACCTGTCGGCCATGAATGAGATGGCTCGTGGCCACATGCTGGCGGACGTGGTGACGATCATTGGTTCGCAGGACATCGTTTTTGGCGAGATTGACCGCTGATGCTCACTCCAGAATCCCTCAAGAGAATCGATCGCGAGATCGCCAAGTACCCGGCCGACCAGAAACAGTCGGCAGTCATGGCCGCCCTTGCCATAGCACAGGAAGAACAGGGCTGGCTGTCCAGCGAAGCCATCGAATGCGTCGCCGGCTACCTCGGCATGGCGCCCATCGCCGCCTATGAGGTCGCCACCTTCTACAACATGTACGACCTGAAACCGGTGGGCAAGTACAAGCTGTCGGTGTGTACCAACCTGCCGTGCATGCTGACCGGCGGAGTCGACGCGGGCGAGTATCTGAAAAGGAAGCTGGGGATCGGTTTCAACGAGACAACGCCCGACGGTCTCATCACGCTCAAGGAAAGCGAGTGCATGGGAGCGTGTGGCGACGCTCCGGTCATGATCGTCAACAATCGTCGCATGTGCAGCTGGATGAATCCCGAGCAAATCGACAAACTGCTGGCGGAGCTCAAGTAATGGCGATTCTTGGTGCGATCAATCCAATGCTGACCGTTGGCCTTGACGGAGACAACGCCTGGCGGCTGGCTGACTACGTGAAGCGCGATGGCTATTCCGCCCTTCGTCGCATCCTCGAGTCCGGCATTGGCCAGGGTGACGTCATCAACGAGGTCAAGAAGTCGGTGCTGCGCGGCCGCGGCGGTGCCGGTTTTCCGACCGGCCTCAAGTGGAGCTTCATGCCGCGCGCCTTTCCCGGCGACAAGTATGTCGTCTGCAACTCGGACGAGGGTGAACCGGGAACCTTCAAGGACCGCGACATCCTGCGTTACAACCCGCATGCGGTGATCGAGGGCATGGCGATCGCCGGCTTTGCCATGGGTGCGGCGCGCGGTTACAACTACGTCCACGGGGAAATCTGGGAGATCTACGAGCGCTTCGAAGAGGCTCTCGACGAAGCGCGGGCAGCCGGCTTCCTCGGTCGCAACATCCTGGGCTCTGGTTTCGACTTCGACCTCTTTGCCCACCATGGCTATGGTGCCTATATCTGCGGCGAGGAAACCGCCCTGCTGGAGTCGATCGAGGGCAAGAAGGGACAACCCCGTTTCAAGCCGCCGTTCCCGGCGTCGTTCGGCCTGTATGGCAAGCCGACGACGATCAACAACACCGAAACCTTTGCCTCGGTGCCCTACATCATCAACATGGGTGGCGATCAGTACCTCGAGGCGGGCAAGCCGAACAACGGTGGCACGAAGTTGTTCTCCGTGTCAGGGCACGTGAACCGCCCCGGAAACTACGAGGTGCCGCTCGGGACGCCATTTGCCACGCTGCTCGAGATGGCAGGCGGGATGCGTGGCGGTCGGCAGCTGAAGGGCTGCATTCCCGGCGGCTCGTCGGCACCGGTGGTGCCAGGTCCGACGATGATGGATTGCACCATGGATTACGACTCGATCAGCAAGGCGGGGTCGATGCTGGGTTCGGGTGCGGTCATCGTCATGGACGAGACGACGTGCATGGTCAAGGCGCTGGAGCGCCTGTCGTACTTCTACTACGAGGAGTCCTGTGGGCAGTGTACGCCCTGTCGCGAGGGGACCAGCTGGTTGTACAAGGTCGTGCATCGAATCGAGCAGGGGAAGGGACGCGCGGAAGACCTCGATCTGCTCTCCAGCGTGACCACCAACATCATGGGCCGTACGATCTGCGCACTCGGCGACGCCGCGTCGATGCCCGTGCAGAGTTTCATCAAGCATTTTCGCGACGAGTTTGCCTACCACATCGAAAACAGGAAGTGCCTCGTGCCCGTAGATGTCCAGCGCGCCGGCAGCGGCTTCTTCACGGCAACGGCTTAGGGTACGGGACGATGGAAATCGAAATCGACGGCAAGGTTGCGCAGGTGCCTGACGGCAGCACGATCATGGACGCGGCGCAGCAGGTGGGCGTTTACATCCCTCATTTCTGCTATCACAAGAAGCTCTCGATTGCTGCCAACTGTCGCATGTGCCTGGTGCAGGTGGAGAAGGCTCCGAAGCCGCTGCCCGCGTGTGCCACGCCGGTGACCAACGGGATGAAGGTGTTCACCCATTCGGAACTCGCGATCAAGGCGCAGAAGGGGGTGATGGAGTTCCTGCTGATCAACCACCCATTGGATTGCCCGATCTGCGATCAGGGTGGGGAGTGCCAGTTGCAGGACCTGGCGGTCGGCTATGGTGGCAGCACTTCACGTTATCAGGAAGAAAAGCGCGTCGTCTTCCACAAGGACGTCGGCCCGCTGATCTCGATGCAGGAGATGGCCCGCTGCATCCACTGTACGCGCTGCGTCCGCTTCGGCCAGGAGATCGCCGGCGTCATGGAACTCGGCATGGCGAGCCGCAACATGCATTCGGAGATCACCACCTTCGTCGGTCGCTCGGTCGATTCGGAGTTGTCCGGCAACATGATCGACCTTTGTCCCGTTGGTGCGCTGACCTCGCGCCCGTTCCGCTACTCGGCGCGCAGTTGGGAGCTGGCGCGACGCCGGTCGATCAGTCCGCACGACAGCGTCGGCGCGAATCTGGCCCTGCAGGTCAAGAACAACGTCGTGATGCGCGTTCTGCCGCGTGACAACGAGGAAGTCAACGAGTGCTGGATTTCCGACAAGGAGCGCTTTTCCTATGAGGCGCTGAACTCCCCGCTGCGGCTTGCCAAGCCGATGGTCCGGGTTGATGGCCAGTTGCGGGAAGTCGCCTGGAACGTCGCGCTCGACTACCTCAGCCATGCGTTGCAGGATGTGCTGAGCCGCAACGGCGGTGAGTCCCTGGCAGCGCTCGCATCGCCGCAGGCAACTCTGGAGGAGTTGCACCTGCTGCAGAAGCTGACCCGTGGCCTCGGCTCGGGAAGTGTCGATTGCCGCCCGCGGCGGCGTGACTTCTCGGCAGACGGCAAGCTGGTTGGCATCCCGTGGCTTGGCCTGCGGCTTTCTGAAATCAAGGATCTGGACGCAGCGCTGGTAGTGGGCAGTTTCCTGCGCAAGGATCACCCATTGTTCGCACAGCGGCTGCGTCAGCTGGCGAAGAAGTGGGGCAAGGTGAGCCTGATTTCGGTCAGTGGCGACGATCCGCTCCTTCGCCTGCATGCGCAGCTCGCGGTTTCCCCAGCCGAGCTGCCGCTGGCGATGGCCGCCGTCGTCAAAGCGGCAGCCGTGCTCCGCGGTGAACCCGTTCCCGCAGGGCTGGCGGACGTCGAGCCGTGCGCCGCCAGCCAGGCGATCGCCAGCAGCCTGCTTGCGGGTGAGCGACGCGCCATCTTCCTCGGCAACGTGGCCGAACAGAGTCCGCAGGCGGCATTGCTGCATGCCTTGGCGAATGAGCTGGCACGGCTCACTGGGGCGAGTTGCGGCTTCATCGGCGACGGTGCCAACAGCGTTGGCGGCCATCTGGCGAAGGCACTGCCGACTGCCCTCAATGCCTACGAGATGTTCAGGCAACCGCGCAAGGCGTATTTCCTGCTGGGGGTCGAGCCAGAGCTCGACTGCCACAACCCGCAGCAGGCGCTTGCCGCGCTGCAGGCGGCAGACCTTGTCGTCATGCTGACACCCTTCGCCGATGGTCCGGCGCGCGACTACGCCGATGTACTGCTGCCGATTGCCCCGTTCAGCGAGACCTCGGGTTCCTTCGTCAATTGTGAGGGTCGTCTCCAGAGTTTCAGCGGCGTCGTTCGCCCCTTCGGCGAGGCTCGTCCGGCATGGAAGGTGCTCCGGGTGCTTGGCAACCTGCTGTCTCTGGCCGGCTTCGACCAGGATTCGAGCGAACAGGTACGTGACGAGATCGTTGCGGCGGGCACCGAGTTCATCGGCGGACTCGACAACCGGCTGGCGGCGGAGTTGCCCGTCGCGCTCGCGCGCAGTGGTGACGGCCTGCAGCGCGTGGCCGACGTGCCGATCCATTTCGCCGATCTGCTGGCCCGGCGGGCACCAGCCCTGCAGCAGACCCGCGATGCCGCAGTGCCGGCGGCGCGAATGAATGGAGAAACACTCAAAGCGCTCGGACTCACCGATGGCGTTCTGGTGCGAGTCAGGCAGGGCGCCGGCGAGGCCGTCCTCGCCGCGCGGGTAGACGAGACGACGCCGCCGTCCTGTATTCGGGTGGCCGCGGCACATGCATCGACAGCGGCTCTCGGCGACATGTTCGGTGCGATCACGGTGGAGCGTGCATGATGGTCGATGCGCTGCAAGGGTTCCTGCAGGGACTGTTCGGGTCGGTGTTCCCGCTCGTATGGACGCTGCTCAAGATTGTTCTGATCATTGCGCCGCTGCTGCTCGCCGTTGCCTACCTGACCTTCTGGGAACGCAAGATCATCGGCTGGATGCAGGTCCGCATCGGACCGAACCGCGTTGGCCCCTGGGGCCTGATCCAGCCGATCGCCGATGGCCTGAAGCTGTTGCTCAAGGAAGTGGTCATTCCGACCGGTTGCGACAAGTCCGTTTTCCTCATCGCGCCGATGTTCGCTTTCGCGCCGGCGTTGGCAGCGTGGGCCGTGATCCCCTTCAACGATACGCTGGTGCTGGCCAACGTCAACGCCAGCCTGCTCTACATCATGTCGATCACCTCGATCGGAGTTTACGGAATCATCCTCTCCGGCTGGGCCTCGAACTCCAAGTATGCCTTTCTCGGCGGCATGCGCTCGGCGGCACAGATGATCTCCTACGAAGTGGCGATGGGTCTGGCTCTGGTCGTTGTGCTGATGGTGTCCAACAGTCTCAACCTGGGCGACATCGTGCGTGGGCAGGGGCAGGGATATTTCGCCGACAGGGGCCTCGGGTTCCTGTCCTGGAACTGGCTGCCGCTGCTGCCGATGTTCGTCGTTTACCTGGTGTCGATCGTCGCCGAGACCAATCGCGCGCCTTTCGACCTGGCCGAGGGTGAATCGGAGATCGTTGGTTTCCACGTCGAGTACTCGGGAATGGCTTTTGCCGTCTTCTTTCTCGCCGAATACGCCAACATGATCCTGGTGTCGACCCTCACGTCGATACTGTTCCTGGGGGGCTGGTTGTCACCGGTTGGCTTCCTGCCCGACGGGATTCTCTGGCTCTTCCTGAAGATTTCCGCAATTCTTTTCATCTTCCTCTGGATCCGCGCCACCTTCCCTCGCTATCGCTACGACCAGGTCATGCGTCTCGGCTGGAAAGTGTTCATCCCGCTCTGCCTGATCTGGCTGGTCGTTGTCGGTTGCTGGATGATGTCGCCCCTGAATATCTGGAAGTGAGAGGCTCACCATGGGTTCGATGAAGGACGTTTTCAACAGCCTCCTGCTCAAGGAACTGATCAAGGGGTTGTCGGTGACTGGCCGTTACATGTTCGCGCGCAAGATCACCGTCCAGTACCCGGAGGAGAAGACGCCGCAGAGCTTTCGCTTCCGGGGGCTGCATGCACTGCGGCGCTATCCGAACGGCGAAGAGCGCTGCATCGCCTGCAAGTTGTGTGAAGCCGTCTGTCCGGCGATGGCAATCACGATCGAGTCGGATCAGCGCGCCGACGGCTCGCGGCGCACGACGCGCTACGACATCGATCTGACGAAGTGCATCTTCTGCGGCTTCTGCGAGGAGGCCTGTCCGGTCGACGCGATCGTCGAGACGCGCATCTACGAGTACCACGGGGAAACACGCGGCGATCTCTACTACACCAAGGCGATGCTGCTGGCGAACGGGGATCGCTATGAAGCGCAGATCGCTGCCGACCGCGAACTCGACTCGAAATACCGTTGACAGGGCGACGCGATGGAATTCAGGACCTTCGTTTTCTACTTTCTTGCGGCGATTCTCGTCGTTGCCGGGCTGCGCGTGATCACCGCCCGCAACCCGGTGCATGCAGCGCTTTACCTCGTTCTCGCCTTCTTCACGGCGAGCGGCATCTGGATGCTCCTGCAGGCGGAGTTCCTTGCCATCGCCCTGGTGCTGATCTATGTCGGCGCAGTGATGGTTCTCTTCCTGTTCGTCGTCATGATGCTCGACATCAATCTCGACCGTCTGCGCGAGGGGTTCTGGAGCTACCTGCCGCTCGGCTCGATCATCGCCCTGCTGATGGTGGCGGAGATGGGGCTGGTTCTCGGCGGGAATTACCTCGGCCTGTTCGAGGCCGAGGTGCCGCAGACGAGCGTCGATCACAGCAACGTGCAGGCGGTGGGACGTCTGCTGTTTACCGATTACGTCTACCCCTTCGAACTGGCGTCGGTGATCCTGCTCGTGGGTATCGTGGCAGCGGTCGCGCTGACGCAGCGCGAGAGGCGTCAGAGCAAGGCGGTCAGTCCGTCGCAACAGGTCTTCGTCAAGGCCAGGGACCGCTATCGCGTTCTCCAGATGCCGGCCGAGAAGAAGGATTGAGTTGAGCGGCCGAACCAGGCGCTGCAACCGGGCAAAGCACAAGATCAGGTGGTGGCGAGCCACACCGCCGCATAAAGAAGGAATCAGGGAGGTACCTTGCTTACACTGTCCCACTTTTTGATCCTGGGCGCGATCCTGTTCGCGATCAGCGTCGTCGGCATTTTCCTCAACCGCAAGAATCTGATCATCATCATGATGTCGATCGAGTTGATGCTGCTGGCCGTGAACATGAACTTCATCGCCTTCTCCCACTACCTGCAGGATCTGGCCGGACAGGTGTTCGTCTTTTTCATTCTCACGGTCGCCGCCGCCGAGGCGGCGATCGGGCTGGCGATTCTCGTGGTGCTGTTCCGCAACTTGAAGACCATCCACGTGGATGATCTGGACAGCCTGAAGGGTTGAACATGGAAATGCAGAAGCTCTACTCGCTCGTTCCCCTCGCGCCACTCGTCGGTGCGATCGTCGCCGGTCTCTTCTGCCGTGTGATCCCCCGCTGGGTTGCGCACACGGTGACGATCGCCGGCGTGGCGATCAGTTGCTTTGCCTCGTTTCTGATCTTCCGCGACGTGCTGGCGGGAAACACCTACAACGGGCCGGTATACCAGTGGCTGACCTCCGGTGGCTATCGCTTCGAAGTCGGCTTCCTGATCGACCAACTGACCGTGACGATGATGCTGGTCGTCACTTTCGTCTCGCTGATGGTGCACATCTACACCATCGGCTACATGCAGGACGACCCGGGCTACAACCGCTTCTTCAGCTACATCTCGCTGTTCACCTTCTCCATGTTGATGCTCGTCATGAGCAACAATTTCATGCAGCTGTTTTTTGGCTGGGAAGCCGTCGGTCTGGTGTCCTACCTGTTGATCGGCTTCTGGTATACCCGACCGACGGCGATCTTCGCCAACCTCAAGGCCTTTCTCGTCAATCGCGTCGGTGATTTCGGCTTCATCCTCGGTATCGGCCTGGTGCTAGCCCATTTCGGCACGCTCGACTATGCCGCCGTTTTTGCCAAGGCGCCGGAACTCGCGGGCACGACGCTGCACCTTTTCGGCAAGGGCGAGGGCGTCGCCCTGATGACGGCGACTTGCATCCTGCTGTTCGTCGGCGCCATGGGCAAATCGGCGCAGGTTCCACTGCACGTCTGGCTGCCCGATTCGATGGAAGGTCCGACGCCCATCTCCGCCCTGATCCACGCCGCGACGATGGTCACCGCCGGCATCTTCATGGTGGCGCGGATGTCCCCGCTTTTCGAGCTGTCCGACACGGCGCTCTCCTTCGTCATCGTCATCGGCGCGGTGACCGCGTTGTTCATGGGTTTCCTGGGGATCATCCAGAACGACATCAAACGGGTCGTCGCATATTCCACGTTGTCGCAGCTGGGCTACATGACGGTCGCCCTGGGTGCTTCGGCGTACTCGGTGGCGATCTTCCACCTGATGACGCATGCGTTCTTCAAGGCGCTGCTGTTCCTGGCTGCCGGCTCGGTGATCATCGGCATGCATCACGACCAGGACATTCGCAACATGGGTGGCCTGCGCCGCTACATGCCCGTCACCTGGATCACCTCGTTGATCGGATCGCTGGCACTGATCGGTACCCCCTTCTTTGCCGGCTTCTATTCCAAGGACTCGATCATCGAGGCCGTCGCCCTGTCGCACATTCCGGGTGCCCGTTTCGCTTATTTTGCGGTGATGGCGGGAGTCTTCGTCACCGCCTTCTATTCGTTCCGGATGTACTTCCTGGTGTTTCATGGTGAGGAACGCTTCGGCAAGGCTGCGGCGGACGCGCACGGCCACGCCGACCATTCGTCGCATGCACCGGAAAGCACGCACGCCGGCAGTTCTGGCGGGCACGAAGATGACCACGGTCACCACTCGGACGACGCGCACGATGCGCACCACCACGGTCTTGCGCCCGGTGAGAAGCCGCACGAGACGCCCTGGGTCGTGACGCTGCCGCTGATCCTGCTGGCGATCCCATCCGTGGTCATCGGCTACATCGCGATCGAACCGATGTTGTTTGGTGACTACTTCAAGGCTTCGATCTTCGTCGACGCGACGGCGCATCCGGTGATGAAGGAACTCGCGCATCACTTCCATGGTGCCTTCGCCATGGCTACCCACGCCCTCACGACTGCCGTCTTCTGGCTGGCGGCCCTCGGCGTCGCGCTCTCGTGGTTCTTCTACCTCAAGCGTCCGGATATTCCGGCCGCCATCAAGGAACGGTCTGGCTGGCTATACAAGCTGCTCGACAACAAGTACTACTTTGACAAATTCAACGAGGTGTTCTTTGCCGGCGGGGCGCGACTGCTCGGCCGCGGCCTTTGGAAAGGGGGCGACGCGGGGCTGATCGACGGCATCATCGTCAATGGTTCGGCACACTTCGTCGGCTGGTTCGCAAGGATGGTTCGCCTGTTCCAGACCGGTCACATTTACCACTACGCTTTTACGATGATCATCGGCGTGTTCGTCTTGATGACCCTCTGGGTCACGCGCGCCTGAGCTAGAGAAAGACTGGGAACGATATGTCAGGCACGCCGCTTCTCTCTCTTGCCATCTGGGTTCCGATCCTCGCCGGTCTGGTTGTTCTGGCGACGGGATCCGATCGCAATGCACCGCTGGCAAGAGCACTCTCGCTGATCGGTGCCGTTGCCGGCCTGCTGGTGACGATTCCCCTCTACACCGGCTTCGACCTGCACACGCCGGCGATGCAGTTCGTCGAGTTGAGGCCATGGATTCCACGCTTCAATGTCAACTACCATCTCGGCGTCGATGGGATCTCGATGCTTTTCGTGATCCTCAACAGCTTCATCACGGTGACGGTGGTGCTCGCCGGTTGGCAGGTGATCGACAGCAAGGTGGCGCAGTACCATGCTGGCTTCCTGATCATGTCGGGACTGCTCAACGGAATCTTCTCGGCCCTCGACGGCGTCCTTTTCTACGTCTTTTTCGAGGCCTCGCTGATTCCCCTGTATCTGATCATCGGCATCTGGGGCGGCCCGAATCGCGTTTACGCAGCGTTCAAGTTTTTCCTCTTCACCTTGTTTGGATCACTGCTCTTCCTGATTGCGCTCCTCTATCTGTTCATCTCATCGGGTGGCAGTTTCTCGATCCTCGACTGGCACCGCATGCCGATCGGCATGACCGCCCAGACCTGGCTGTTCCTGGCGTTCCTGGTTGCGTTCGCGGTCAAGGTTCCAATGTGGCCGGTCCATACCTGGTTGCCAGACGCGCACGTCGAGGCGCCAACCGGCGGATCGATCGTCCTGGCTGCGATTGCGTTGAAGCTTGGTGCCTACGGATTCCTGCGTTTCTCCCTGCCGATTGCTCCCGACGCCTCGCACGAGCTCGCCGGTCTCGTCATCGCGCTGTCGCTGATCGCGATCATCTACATTGGTTTCGTCGCCCTCGTGCAGGAGGACATGAAGAAACTGGTGGCCTACTCCTCGATCGCCCACATGGGCTTCGTCACGCTGGGCTTCTTCATCTTCAGCCCGCTCGGCGTCGAGGGGGCGCTGGTGCAGATGATTTCACACGGTTTCGTCTCGGGCGCCATGTTCTTCTCGATCGGCGTCATGTACGACCGCGCGCACTCGCGACTGATCGCCGATTATGGCGGTGTGGTCAATACGATGCCCAAGTTTGCCGCCTTCTTCATGCTCTTCGCCATGGCCAATGCGGGCCTGCCGGCGACATCGGGCTTCGTCGGCGAGTTCATGGTGATCCTGGCGGCGGTCGAGCACAACTTCTGGGTTGCCTTCGCAGCCGCTTCGACGATGATCGTCGGCGCTGCCTATACGCTGTGGATGTACAAGCGGGTGGTTTTTGGCAGCGTGGCGAATCATCATGTCGCCGAACTCAGCGACATCAATGGCCGCGAGTTCCTCGTCTTCGTCCTCTTTGCGATTGGCGCATTGGGCATGGGGCTTTATCCGCAGCCGTTTACCGAAGTCATGCACAGCTCGGTGGATGAGTTGCTGCGTCACGTCGCCCTCAGCAAGATCCAATAATTGGTAGCCGCTATGACTCTTGCCGAAATGCAGTTCCAGGTTCCAGACCTCCGCCTTGCGAGCGCGGAGATCTTCATGTTGCTGATGGCCTGCCTGATCCTGGTGGGTGATCTGCTGGCCAAGGACCAGAAGAGGACGCTGACCTTCGTCGCTACCCAGTTGACGCTGATCGGCACGGCGGTGATCACCTTCGCCAGCAGTTCCGGCGACACGGCCTACACCTTCAGCAACATGTACGTCGGCGACCTGATGGCGGATCTGCTGAAGCTTCTCCTCTATCTCACGGTGATCGTCATCCTGTTCTACTCGCGCGGCTACATTCTCGAGCGGCCGCAGATGGCCCGCGGCGAATACTATTCACTGGCCCTGTTCGCCACCCTCGGCATGATGGTGATGATCTCGGCCAGCCATCTCGTGACCGTCTATATCGGTCTCGAGTTGCTTTCACTCTCGCTCTACGCGATGGTGGCGATGAACCGCGATTCGGTTCCGGCAACCGAGGCCGCAATGAAGTATTTCGTCCTTGGCGCACTCGCTTCGGGCCTCCTGCTCTACGGCATGTCGATGATCTACGGTGCGACGGGCACGCTGGAGATCCAGGCGATCGCCGAACGCCTCTACCTTGGCCAGTTCGACAAGGGGATTCTCGTTTTCGGGCTCGTCTTTCTCGTCGCCGGTCTGGCGTTCAAGCTTGGCGTCGTTCCGTTCCACATGTGGATACCAGACGTCTACCATGGGGCACCGACGGCGGTCACGCTGTTCATCGCAACGGCACCGAAACTGGCCGCTTTCGCGATGGTCATGCGTTTGCTGGTCAACGGTCTGATCGTCGTCTCACACGATTGGCAACAGATGCTGATCATTTTGTCGGTCCTCTCGATGGCCATCGGCAACATCGCCGCCATCGCCCAGACCAACCTCAAACGCATGCTGGCCTACTCGGCGATCTCCCACATGGGATTCATGCTGCTCGGCATCGTCACCGGTGTCGTCGGTGGTGATGCCCGTTTCGCCCTCAATGCGTACAGCTCGGCGATGTTCTACGTCATCACCTACGTCCTGACCAGTGCCGGCACCTTCGGCATGATCCTCCTGCTCGCCCGCGGTGGCCTGGAGTCGGACGAACTCGACGATTTCAAGGGGCTCAACAAGCGCAGTCCGTGGTTCGCGGGCGTCATGATGATGATGATGTTCTCGATGGCCGGAATCCCGTTCTTCGTCGGTTTCTTTGCCAAGTTCTCGGTTCTGCAGGCAGTCGTTGCCGCCGGCTATCTCTGGCTGGCGATCGTCGCCGTCGCTTTCTCCCTGGTCGGCTGCTTCTATTACCTGCGGGTGGTCAAGATCATGTACTTCGACCAACCGGCGAACATGAGCCCGATCGAGGCGCCGCTGGACATGAAGATCCTGATGTCGGCCAACGGCCTGGCGGTGGCCTTGCTCGGCATCTTCCCGCAAGTCCTGATGTCCCTGTGCGCGTTTTCGCTGTTGCGTTCGCTCTGATCGCCGGCAGCCGTCTGGCCGCAATGCCCTGCGCAGTCGGGGCGTCGTCGGCGTGAGCCCTTCCCTGCAGGAGGAGTACGGCCATCTCGTGGAGCAGCAGCTCGAGAGCGAGCAGGTCTTCAGTGGCCGGCTCCTCGACGTCCGTCGTGACCGCGTGCGGCTGCCAGACGGCAGCGAGTGTCTGCGTGAATACGTCCGCCATCAGGGGGCTGTGGTGGTTATCGCCGAGCTCGAAGGCGAGCGGCTGCTTTTCGTCCGCCAGTACCGTTATCCGTTGCGCCGTGCATTCCTCGAGTTGCCGGCGGGCAAGATCGACCCGGGCGAGGAGCTTCTCAGTACGGGGCGACGCGAGCTGCTCGAGGAAACCGGCTACCGGGCCAGCTCGTGGCGCCATCTTGGGGTCATGCACCCCTGCGTTGGCTACGCCGATGAGCGAATCGAGATCTTCCTTGCGCGTGGCCTGACCCACGAGGCCGATCCGAGCCCCGACAGTAGCGAGTTTCTCGATGTCCTCAGTCTGCCTCTGGGCGAAGCCTTGGCGTCGGTAAGGAGCGGAGCCATCACGGACGCCAAGACGATCACGGCGCTGTTCTGGGCCGAGAAGGTCCTGCGCGCTGCCTGGTGACCGCTCCCTTCGCTCCTTTCGGTGCTGCTTAACGAAGGCGACAAGGTTGCGGCGGCCGGCCCCCCGTCGACAAGGCGGACGCGCCAAATCGATGTGGCGCTGAACCTGCGGCAGGCAGGCGGCGCGGTGGCAATGGAGGACATCCTTCCCTGTGCCGGCCATCGTGTACCGCTGCCACCGCCCGCTGCTGCAGATCTCAGTCGGCCTGAGCGAGCTCTCCAGGCTGGGTCGGCCCGTCAAGCATCGCCCGCAGCTCCTGCAACCCCGCGCGCAGCTCGCTCACCTCCTGCTCGAGGCGAGTCAGTCTGTCGCTGAGCTCGCTCGCCTCTTTGCTGGACTCGCACGCGCTGCTGCCCTGGTACGCCGGCAGCGAGGCTTCGCCGCACAGCAGGTGCGCCCAGCGGTGCTCGCGCGAGCCCGGCTGCTTCGGCATCCGGACGACCAAGGCGCCAGCGTTGCGTGTCGCCAGTTCCTCGAGGTAGGCCTCGACCGATGAACTGTCGTCGAAACGGTAGAGACGTTCGCTGTTGGCTCGCAGTTCGTTGATGGTCTGCGCTCCGCGCAGAGCGAGCGTGGCGAGCAACGCGACGGCCGCCGCAGGCAGGGCGTACACCCTTCCCAGATTGTGCGCGTAGCGCAGGACCCGCCCCGAGGCGCCATAGGTTTCCAGCACCAGCGCCCGCTGGCGCAGGTTTTCAAGAGCCTGCTGAATTTCGCTCTCCGTTGCAGTGAGCACGGGGTCGCGCGCAGACTTCTGGTTGCAGCCGGCGCCAAGGCTGTTCAGGGTCAGGGGATAGGCGTCCGGCGTCGTACTCTCCTTTTCGATCAGCACGGCCAGAATCCGTGCTTCGAGGAAATCGAGCGGCCCCTGCGCGCCGGCGGCTTGTGTCATCGTCTGCTCCTTCCTGTTCGTCCTGTACCGTCTTCCCCCGGGGTGGTCGCTGACGCACCGCGCGCCGGGCTGCACTCAGGCGAACAACTGTCCGTGTTCGCGCGAGTCGTGAAAGCCGACGCTGTTCCACTTCTCGCTGGTGACTTCCAGGTTGTAACGCGTGCTCGCCAGGTAGACCGGGTTGCCGTCGACATCACGAGCCATACGCTGCGCCTGCTCGCGCTCGAAACTGCGGCGGGTGGACTCGTCTGGGAACGTGAGCCAGCGCGCGGTGTAGATGTCTGCGGGTTCGAATATCGCATCGACCTTGTATTCCGTCTGCAGCCGCTGCGCGACGACCTCGAACTGCAGGTTGCCCACCGCTCCAAGCAGCAGCGAACCACTGGCCAGGCTTTCGAAGACCTGGATCGCGCCCTCTTCGCCGAGCTCCTGCAGACCCTTCTGCAGTTGCTTGCTCTTCAGCGGATCGCGCAGGCGCGCGGCTCGGAAAAGCTCGGGCGAGAAGTAGGGGATGCCCTTGAAGCCGAGTATCTCGCCCTCGCTGAGGCAGTCGCCGATATGCAGGTTGCCGTGGTTGTGGATGCCGATGATGTCGCCGGCGACCGCATCCTCCATCAGCAAGCGCTCGTTGGCCATGAAGGTCAGGACGTTCGCCAGTTTCATCTCGCGGTTCAGGCGGATGTGCCTGACCTTCATGCCCGACGTGTAGCGCCCGGAGCAAACCCTGAAGAAGGCGATTCGATCCCGATGCTTCGGATCCATGTTGGCCTGGATCTTGAACACGAAACCGCTGAAGGCCGCTTCGGCGGGTTGTACCAGACGGCAGCCGGCATCGCGCTCCTGCGGTGGCGGTGCCCAGTCGAGCAGCGCCTGCAGGATTTCCTGGACGCCGAAATTGTTGATGGCCGAGCCGAAGAACACCGGCGACTGCCGCCCGGCAAGGAAGCCGACCAAGTCGAAAGGGTTGCTGGCGTTCCGGATCAAATCAACGTCTTCGCGCAGGCGGCTGACTTCCCCCGGAAACTGGGCGTCGAGGAGCGGATTGTCCAGTCCGTCGAGTTGCTCCGATTCGCTGCGCCGCTCCTCGCCGGCGGCAAAGTGGAGCAGGCGGTCGTTCAGCAGGTGATAGACGCCACGAAAGCTCTTGCCCATGCCGATCGGCCAAGTGATCGGCGCGCATTCGATGCCCAGAACGGATTCGATTTCCGCCAGCAGCTCGAAGGGCTCTCGCACTTCCCGGTCGAGTTTGTTGACAAAGGTGATGATCGGCGTGTTGCGCATGCGACAGACATTGAGCAGCTTGATCGTCTGCGCCTCGACCCCTTTGGCTGCGTCGATCACCATCACCGCGGCGTCTACAGCAGTCAGCACGCGATAGGTGTCTTCGGAAAAGTCCTCGTGTCCAGGCGTGTCCAGCAGGTTGATGGTGTGTCCGCTGTACTCGAACTGCATGACCGAACTGGTCACCGAGATGCCGCGCTGCTTCTCGACCTCCATCCAGTCCGAGGTGGCATGGCGGGAACTCTTGCGTCCCTTGACGGTGCCAGCCAGCTGGATCGCGCCTCCGAAGAGCAGAAGCTTCTCGGTCAGGGTCGTCTTGCCGGCGTCAGGGTGCGAAATGATGGCAAAGGTACGCCGCTTCGCCACTTCACGCAGGATCTCCGGTGGGAAGGTGCTTTCGTTGCTGCCGTCGGGGCCAATGCTCATCGGGATGCTTTCATGCGACAACGGGGGGCCGGCTGCGGTACGGCCCTCCTGTAGGGGAGTTCCTCGCGGCGCGCAGGCCGCACTATAGCAGACGGGCGCAGGCGGGTGCCCCGCCTTGGCTGTCGCGCTGTGGCCGGGCGGTGACACTCTCGCTAGTGGTGGTGCGCGCCGCCCGCTCTCGGGGCCGGACTGATCAGGCGGGCGCTGCCGCACTGCCTGGCGTGCGGAAGATGGTGCTGTAGCGCATGATGAAGTCCGGTCTGGCTGCATCGATCGGTTCCAGTGTCCAGTATCCCCATGGCCAAGCCGACCGACGCATCTGATCGCTGTTGTGGATGTCCTCAATCTTCCAGTCGACCGGAATCAGTCGATGGCTCCTGACGAGAGCGAGCTTGCTGTCCAGGTTCATGCCGGCAACGAAGAGTGCGCCGCCGGGACGCGTCGCGCCAACCACGCGCGCAAAGGCCTCGGCTGCCGTTGCATCGTCCATGTGCAGCAAGAAGTTCTGGGCGAAGACGATGTCGTAGCCGGCAGTTGCCGAGAAGTCGCTGGCGAGCAGGTCGCCATGCGAGACGTGCACGTGCCGCCGGATGTCCGCGGTGATGCTCCACGCCTCGCCGCACGGCTCAAGCAGGCGCGCAGCATAGCGCCGGCTCTCCCCGTGCAGCGGATCCGCCAGTCCGTACTTGCTGCCGTAGATCGCCCGTTGGGCAACGGCAACGGCTTCGTGCGAAATGTCGAAGGCGTCGATCGTCCAGTCGAGAGCCGGGAACTCGACAGCCAGGTAGGCGGCCAGCGAGTAGGCTTCGCAGCCAAAGCTGCAGCCGGCTACCAGGATTCGGCAGCTATCGCCGCCAACGACCAGCTCGCGAAGTGGACCCTGCAGTGCATCGAGCTGGGGGATGTTCCGGAAGAAGCGGGTTGCCGTCGATTGTCCACGCGGCTCACTGGCAAGTCGCCGCGAATGGATCGATCTGCCCAAGCCGTGCAGCAGTGGCAGATCGAAGAGCCTCTGGTTGAGCGAAACGCGTTCAGGCATGTGTTGTGGTCGGTCCTGTTGCCAAGGGTCTGCGAGCTCGCAGTCTGGCGCGACTGGCCAGCGGCGGCGAAAGCAGCCGCTCTTGGCGCCTGCGCGCAGGATCTCTCTGCGGCGGCCAGCGGGTGGCCCACGTCGCTCCTACGAGTATCGTCGAGCTGTGTCGCCGCCGTCAACCGCTGTCGTCCCCGGCAGCGCACGGGCCCCCATCCCATGCGGAACGGCGCGCTTGCCGCCGGGCGACGCGGGTATCCTGCTCGCGCAGGGGGCGATCCGGCAGCCCTCATTCGCCAATCACCAGGATCGTTTCTCCCTTGGCGTTCCTGAACTGCCGGACGACCTGTTTGCGCTCCTTCGCCAACCAAGGCAGCAGAGTGTCTTCATTCGGTCTGTGCGTCAGGACGTAGTAGCGGAACCGTCCGGTGTCAGCGCCCGCCATCACCCGTTGCACCGTCATATCCGTCCTCGGGTAGCCTCGACCCGCGTAGTAGGCGATCCTGGCGTCTTCGTAATACACCCGGTCCTCGGCCTTCGTATTCTCGGCCAGCCAAGCCGCGGCTTCGAGGTAGTGCGTCTTTCCGGGGCCGCGCGACACGGTGTTTGCCAGTATGAACGCCAGGAGTACGACCACGGCGACAGGTGACCAGCGCGCATGGCTCCGGCAGAACAGCATCAGCGCCATGGTCAGCAAGGGAACGACCAGCAGGTTGAGGAAACTTGTGTAGCGCGAGTTGATGAAGCGAAACTTGATGAAAAAGATGAGCAGTACACACAGGTAAAGCAGCCATGTCCACGCGAACGGCCGCAGCCTTCGCCAGTACGCGCTCACTGCCTGCCAGTTCGCGCGGAAGAGCAGGGGCACACAGAGAGGGCCGTTGAGGGCGCAGAATTTCACCAGCAGCGTGAGCAACAGGCCAAATACGAGGATCTGCCGCGCATCCTCCTTGGAGTGGTACTCGAGGATGATCTTGGCGAACAGGTTCGCCATCTCGTCAAGGCTCTGAAGCAGTGCTCGCGGATCGATCACGGCAGCGAAACCGGCGATCCGGGGCTGCCAGATGTCGGTTCCCGAGGCAAGCGCCAGAGCAGCCGCCAAGCCGACGGTGAGAGGCAGCGCGTTGAACTGCAGCAGTCGCATCCAGCCTGTCCGGGTGTGCAGTTCACCCAGGAGGCTTGCGGCGAGCGCCGGCATCAGTACGAGCGCCTCGAGCCGGAAGAGGGCTGCCACACCAATTGCTGCCTGTATGGCAGCCGCCCGCCACCAGCCGCCCCGGGCGAGCCACTGCAGCGCCAGATGGAGCGCCAGGACACAGAAGAACCACGACCCGTGTTCCCTGATGATGTCGCCGCGGAACTGGTTGAACGCCGGCAAAGACAGGACCACCAGCGAAGCCCAGTAGTTGCAGCCGGGCGAGAATCGGAGCGTCACGACGACGAGCAGGGCACTGGTGCCAGCGACGAAGAGCGTGCACCAGAGCTGCGCTGCCGTCTCGAGAGGCAGCCCGAACACCTTGCCGGTTGCCGCCAGTAGCAGGGAGAACCAAGGCCAGTCGAACGCCCGGAAAGCCACTGTCGCACCTTGTTCGAGCACCTGCCGGGCAACGTCGAGGTAGAGCGCCGCATCCCTGCCGACGAGGGTTGCTTGCGAGAACGCCAGCAGTGAAAGCAGCACGCTGCCCAGGAGGGCGGCAACGACCGGGCCGGCATCACCCGAGCTTCCGCAAGCTCGCGGGGAAAGGAATCGGCGCGGGATGGACAGGCGCAGCATCACGCCAAAAAGAGGCGAAGGGCCTTGCGCAGGTAGTTCCAGCGCAAGGCCTGGCGGCCGTCGAGGCGCCAGGCTCTGCGATAGAAGCGCTTTGCCGCCGGACGGTCGCCCGACTGCAAGGCAGCGCGGAAGAGCGAGAGATAGCGCTGCGAAGCGTAGCGGCTGCGCAGCGGCTGACACTCGGCAGGCAGGCTGGCGAAGACTTCATCAATCATCGCTTCGGCCCTCATTTCTTCATCACGGCGATCATGACGCAGGCTGTCCCCGTGCTTGTGGATTCGCGCCAGCACGACGTTGGTGGTCACTACCGGCGCGCTGACCAGCATGTGCGCGAAGACCGGGACGTCTTCACCACCACGGAGATTCTCGGGATACGGCCTTTGCAGCAGGAGATCTCGGCGGAACAGCGAGGAGCCATGCGAGATGGTGATGCGCTTCTGCAGAAGGTAGCGCCTGCTCAACCGCAGCGGCGACTCGGCAGGCACCGTCGTCGGCAGTCGGAGCCGCTCGCGACCATCGGCATAGACGGAAAGCTGCGCGCCGAGAACCGTACCGGCTTCCGGGTGCCGAGCGACGGTTGCACGCAGGGCCTGGAGTGCTTCTGGTTGCAGTTCGTCATCGGCGTCGAGCAGCAGGGCGTAGTGCCCGCGAGCCTGTTGCAGGCCGCGATTCCGTGCCGCGGCAGCGCCGGCATTGACTTGGTCGATTACCAGCAATCCGGGGTGACGCGCCACGTAGCCGGCCAACACCCGGGCCGTCTGGTCTGTCGAGCCGTCGTTGACGACGATCAGCTCCATCCACGGCGCCCGCTGCAAGAGGACCGAATCCAGCGCTCTGGGTAGCAGGTGCGCGTAGTTGTAGGTCGGTACGATGACGCTGATCAGCGGTCGCTCTGCTGCAGTCATTTCCTCAAGCGCTCCGTTGTACCGGTGGCACCCGTGCGGCGCCAAGGCCCCGTTGGCCTGCCGGGTTGCCTCGCTGGGACCGCGGCGCGACCACTGGGATGCATCGCGCAACGACCGACCTGCGCCCTTGCAGCGGGACAATTCCCCAAGTCAGCAACCGCCCCGGGTGCGCGCCGGAGCCGCGAGGCAAGAACCATGACCATCGTCTTCCTCGTCGCCAAACCGCCATCTTGACTGTTGGCCCTGTCGCCATTCGCACTGGTCATCGAATCGGTATTTTTCCCTGATCGACGCCGGAATGCAATAATCCGTTTTGCGGCGCAGCATCGGGTTCAGGCCCGTCCTCTGCAGCCCACAGGCTACGCTGCCGTCAGGCGCCGTTGCAGCGGGGAAGGATGTACATGCGTACTTCATGGATTGCTGGGGATGTGCTGAAGCTGCCACGGTTTGCTTGCCACGCAGGCTGCAGCTTGCGGTGCATGGTCGCATACGGCGCCTTGGCTCGAATGATCCCCACGGCTACGTGCTGTTTACCAGTCGCGCTCGCGGCGGGCGGCGGATGCTGAATCGTTGGCGTTCCTGGCGCGAGCGCGGCTGGACACCGGTTGCCGCAAGCGATTACGCGCGCGCCTGGCAGCTCTTTGGCGGCAGTGTCGCGACGCATCCAGCGATTGTCGAGCGCCTTTCTGCCCTGGCAGAGATTCCCGTGCGCTACCTTGGCTGGTTTGCCGGTGGCGAGCTGCTGGCCGCAATCGCCTGCTGGGAGAGCCACCTCGCCTTGTCGAAGGAGGTTCTCAAGAAGCGAGGCCAGCGCGGACTCTTCGATCTGGGCAATTCGGAGGTCATCCTGCCGCTTGCCGCTGGCGTGCAGGTACCGGTGCGCTGGCGGATGCGTTTCGTGTCCGAACTCAATCGTGGCCAGATCAGTACGCTGCGGCCGCAACCCGAAGAACTGGCTCTGCTGCGTCCGCTGCACGACTGCTCGGCGAAGTTCCTCTACAATCAGCGGCGGGAGCTGCGTCGACTTGAGGAACGCGGAGGCCGCTTGCGCCCGCTCGCGGACTATTCACCAACCGAGCAGGCGGCAATCTATGCTGACCTTTTTCGCCGTCGCTGGGGCTTGTCGGCTCGGGGCGAGTCGCATCTGGCCGAGGTTTTCGGGTTGTTGCGCGAGTTCATGACGGGTTCGCTGCTCTTGCGTGATGGGCAGCCGATTGCCATCCAGATTCTTTACCGCGTGGAAGCGCCGAAATGGATTTCGCTCGAGTACATCAACGGCGGGGTCGATCCGCAGCACAGCGAGTTCAGCCCGGGAAGCGTGCTGACCTTCGTCAATGCCCAGGCTGCGCGCGCAGAAGCCCTGGCGGCAGGCAAACCATTGCGCTATTCCTTTGGCCGCGCTGACGGTGGCTACAAGGATCGTTGGTGCCAGCGCACGCCCGCCTACCGAACCTGAGGCCGGCGCAGGGATGCGCTTGCAACCATGAGTCCTCGCAAGCAACAGCTGCTGTCGCTGCACCGCCGGCACAAGCGCCTCGTCCTGCTGTGCGGCGCCTTGTTTCTGGTGGCAACAGCCGTTTTCGTGGCGTGGTGGCTGGCGTTATTGCTGTTGCTGTGTGGCTGGGTCGCGCACGAGGCCTGGTTTGCCGATCACCTTTTCTATTCGCCACGCACTGATTACCAATACCGCTTCCCGGACGGGACGGCGCAGCAGACGGTTTCGCTGGACGAGGGACGAGTGAAGCTGACTGCGCCGCTGGCCAACGGCGACACGCTGTTTCTCGAGCTGCGGCTGATCAGTTCATGGCTTGGCCGCTGGGTCGACCCACATGTCCTGATCGGTGGCGACCGGCAGGATTTCGAGCGTGGCGTTCGTGGGCGCCGCTTTCTCAACCTGTCGGGGCAGGAGGCGGCGCTGGCAGCGGGCCAACTGCGGATCAGAGGCTGCCATTGTCGCCTGTCGGCGAACGCGACTCTCTACGTTCTGCGCAATCCCGACTACGCCGAAAAACGGATGATGATCGTGGCGCCGCATGCGGACGATGCCGAGCTGGCGGCATTCGGTCTCTACCGGCGGGCGGCCGGGGTGTCGATCGTCACCCTGACGCAGGGTGAAACCGAGGCCGGGAGCTACCGGCGCCTCGGTCTCGATGCCGCTGCTGCGGCGCGTCTGAAGGGACGCCTGCGCACCTGGGACAGCCTGGCTGTGCCACTGTGGGGCGGAGTCCCGCAGAGTCGCTGCGTGCAACTGGGCTACCACTGCATGCAACTGTCGGCGATGCTGGCCGACCCCGGATCGCCGTTCCCTTCGCGCGAGTCAGGTGACGCGGACGTGCGCGAAGCTCGCCGCCACAACCCGTTGTCACTGCCCGCCGACGTCGACGGGCTGCCGTGCGGTGGCAACCTCGTCGCCGACCTGGCGGCACTGCTCGACCACTTCCGGCCACAAGTCGTCGTCACGCCGCACCCGCAGCTCGACCCGCACGTCGACCATGTCGCCGCCACGCGGGCGCTCGAACTGGCGATGCAGCAGTCGGCCTGGCAGCCGGAAGTCGCGCTGCTGTACGCCAATCACCTGCATGACAACGACCGCTGGCCAATGGGTCCGGCCGGCAACGGCACGGCATTGCCACCAGCGTTGACAGCGCTGCCCGTGGACGGCCTCTGGAGTCCGCTGTTGAGCTCGACTGCACAGCTCGACAAGGCGATGGCCCTGGCCATGCACCATGATCTGCAGGGTGGGCTGCGTTGCAAGCTCCGGTTGCGGCGACAGATCCAGCGAGCGCTTGCCGCTCGTCGCTGGCCAGCAACCGGCGACAACGAGTTTTTCCGCAAGTCGGTGCGGCGCCACGAGATCTTCTGGGTTCGTCGCCTGCATGGCTGAGCTGTCGGCTTCTTGCGACCGAGCTGGAGCAGCTATACTGCCGTGCCCATGGGCTCGGTGGTCCGTTGAGAGGTCACGACCCGGTCGCGCTCACGGCCTCTTTTAATCTGTTCGTCCACCGCCATGAACCATCAAACCAAGACGCCGCGCGCTCGCATCGAACAAGGCAGCACCTGCCCCAGTTGCGGCGCAACGATGGCTGTGCATCGATTCAAGCGCCAGCTTGGTGGTGAAGTCTTGCTCGACATCTGCTTTGCCTGTCAGGGCATCTGGTTCGACGAGCACGAGAGTGCGCAGCTGGCGCCAGCGGGCGTACTCGACCTCTTTCGTCTGCTGCATGAGCATCAGGTTGACCAGCGCCAGCCGTGGTCGACGGTCCTGCGTTGCCCGCGCTGCCGGGAAGCCCTGCTGAACTGCCTGGACAGTACGCGTGCCGGTCGCTTCGCCTATGGCCGCTGTCCGCAGCGACATGGCCGCTACAGCGCCTTCGCGGCGTTCATGATCGAAAAGGGGTTCGTCCGCCAGCTCAGTGGCGGCGAGGTGGCCGAGCTGGCGCGCAGGGTGCGGACGATCCGCTGTGCAAGCTGTGGTGCGCCGGTGGATATCACTCGCGATCACGTCTGCAACCATTGCCGCTCGCCGATCGTCATCCTCGATCCGGATGCCGTGCGCACGGCTCTCGATGACTTCGGCAGCAAGGCCCGCCGCCAGGAGGCCGCCGATCCACATGCCATTGCCGATGCGCTGATCGCCAACGAGCGCCAGAAGTCATTGCATTCGCGGCAGGCGAGGAAGGACGTGCTGGAGACGGAACTCTCCGATCTCGTTGTCGGCGGCATCGAGACGATCTGGAATCTCATCCGCAGGTAGCTATTTTCCCCGTGCCCGCTACACATCGTGGGCGTTATCGCTTAGAATCCTTCGCCTGTAGGCCGGTCCCTGCAACCTCGGCAATGTGTCCGCGGGGAACAGTTTCCGGTCCTGGGTGAGAACGCATCTGTCCGGCGGCGCGAGCCGCCGTTTCAGTTTTGACGTCTGCGCAATGGGTTGTGCCAAATGTCCCATCTGATGAATACCTACAGCCGTCTGCCGGTCGCTTTCAGCCACGGCGAAGGCAGCTGGCTGACCGACACCGAGGGCAAGGTCTACCTTGATGCCCTGTCGGGAATCGCAGTCAATACGCTGGGACACCGTCACCCGGCGCTGGTTGCGGCGATCGCGACGCAGGCGTCGCGTCTGCTGCACGCGTCGAATCTCTACCGGATTCCTGAGCAGGAGCGGTTGGCGGACAAGCTGGCGGTCCTTTCCGGAATGGAAGAAGTCTTCCTCTGCAATTCCGGTTGCGAAGCCAATGAGGCGGCGATCAAACTGGCCCGCCTGCACGGCCACCGGCAAGGGGTGGACAGTCCCGCGACGATCGTGATGGAGAGAGCCTTCCATGGCCGGACCATGGCGACCCTGTCCGCCACCGGCAACCGCAAGGCGCAGGCCGGCTTCGAGCCGCTCGTCGCGGGCTTCGTGCGCGTTCGCTACAATGACCTCGAAGCGATCAGAACACTGGCCCGCGCGAACCAGAACGTCGTTGCCGTGATGCTCGAAATCGTCCAGGGCGAGGGTGGAATCAATGCCGCCGATATCGAATTCCAGCGTGGTCTGCGGGCATTGTGCGACGACCGGGGCTGGTTGCTGATCTGCGACGAGGTTCAATGCGGGATGGGCCGCACCGGCACATGGTTTGCTTTCCAGCATTCCGGCGTCCGTCCGGATGTGGTGACGATGGCCAAGGGGCTGGGCGGCGGAGTGCCGATCGGTGCCTGCCTTGCTGCCGGCTTGGCGAAGGGTCTTTTTCAGCCGGGCAAGCATGGTTCCACCTTTGGCGGCAATCAGCTGGCGTCAATCGCCGCATTGACCACCATCGACGTGATCGAGAGGGAAGGCCTGATCGATCACGCGCGGTCCGTCGGCGAGTCGATCCGCAGCGGACTGGCCACGGCACTGGCGGATTGCCGAGGCGTGGTGCAGATTCGCGGCCAGGGTCTGATGATCGGCATCGAGCTTGATCGCCCATGCAGCGAACTGGTGCTGCTGGCGTTGCACGCCGGCTTGCTGATCAACGTGACGGCAGATACGGTCATTCGCCTTCTGCCACCGCTGACCTTCAGCGCCGATGAAGGACGTGAACTGACGTCGCGCCTGGCGGTTCTCATTCGTGCCTTTCTCGCCTCGACCTAGAGATCGACCATGGACCGCCCTCGGCATTTCCTCCAGTTCAAGGACTTCACGCGTGCGGAGTTCGATCACCTGTTCGAACGAGCGCGCTGGATCAAGGCCGAGTTCAAGGCCTTTCGCAAGTACTGGCCACTGAGCGATCGCACTCTCGTCATGATCTTCGAAAAGGCCAGCACGCGCACCCGGCTTTCGTTCGAGGCCGGCATGCAACAGCTCGGCGGCTCGGCGATCTATCTCAACAGTCGGGATTCGCAACTGCAGCGTGGGGAGTCGGTTGAAGATGCCGCGCAGGTGATCTCGCGCATGAGTGATATCGTGATGATCAGGACCTTCGAGCAGGCGATCATCGAGCGCTTTGCTGCGTTTTCGCGTGTGCCGGTGATCAATGGCCTGACCAACGAGTATCATCCCTGCCAGATTCTTGCGGACATCTTCACCTATATCGAGCATCGCGGACCGATCCAGGGCAGGACGGTCGCCTGGATCGGCGATTCGAACAATGTCTGCAATACCTGGCTACAGGCGGCGGAAGTGCTCGACTTCCGGGTCCACGTGTCCACCCCCCCAGGCTATGAGGTCGTCCCCGAGCGCCTCGGTCTGCAGGGGACCAGGCATTTCGAACAGTTTGCCGACCCTCTGGCAGCGGTACGGCAGGCTGACTTGGTGACCACCGATGTGTGGACCTCGATGGGCTTCGAAGCGGAGAACGATGACCGGCGGCGCGCCTTCGCCGCTTGGCAGGTGAATCGGGAAATGATGCGCCTGGCTGGTCCGCAGGCGCTGTTCATGCACTGCCTGCCGGTCCACCGGGGCGAGGAGGTTTCGGCAGAGGTCATCGATGGGCCGCAGAGTGTCGTCTGGGATGAGGCCGAAAACCGCATGCACACACAGAAGGCGCTGCTGGAGTACCTGTTGTGCGGGCGCGTCGATGTATCATCATCCTGTTCGCCTGGAGAAAGAACATGAGTCAGATTCGCAAAGCCGTCCTTGCCTACTCCGGCGGCCTCGATACATCCGTCATCATGAAGTGGTTGCAGGATACCTACCACTGCGAGGTCGTGACCTTCACCGCCGATCTCGGACAGGGTGAGGAGCTCGAGGCAGCGCGCCCGAAAGCGCTGAAGCTCGGCATCGCTGCAGGCAACATCTACATTGAAGACCTGCGTGAGGAGTTCGTCCGCGACTTCGTCTTTCCGATGTTTCGCGCCAACACGGTCTATGAGGGCGAATACCTGCTCGGCACGTCGATCGCCCGGCCGCTGATTGCCAAGCGCATGATCGAGATTGCCAATCTGACCGCTGCCGACGCGGTGGCGCATGGCGCGACCGGCAAGGGCAACGACCAGGTTCGCTTCGAGCTTGGTGCCTACGCGCTGCGGCCCGATATCCGGATCATCGCGCCTTGGCGCGAGTGGGATCTGCTGTCGCGCGAGAAATTGCTGGCGTATGCCGAGGAGCACGGCATCCCCGTCGAGATGAAGCATCGTCAGGGTGGCTCTCCGTATTCGATGGACGCCAACCTGTTGCACATCAGTTACGAGGGACGTCACCTCGAGGATCCTGCGGCCGAAGCCGAGGAATCGATGTGGCGCTGGACCGTCTCCCCGGAGACGGCGCCCGATGCGGCGGAGTACCTTGATCTTGAGTTCGAATGTGGTGATCTGGTGGCGATCAACGGCCAGCGGTTGCCGGCACACGAGTTGCTCGGGCGCTTGAATGAGCTGGGCGGCAAGCATGGGATCGGTCGCATCGATCTCGTCGAGAACCGCTACGTGGGCATGAAGTCCCGTGGCTGCTACGAAACGCCTGGCGGCACGATCCTGTTGCCGGCGCACCGCGCCATCGAGTCGATCACTCTCGACCGCGAGGTGGCGCACCTGAAGGATGACCTGATGCCGCGCTACGCCAGCCTGATCTACAACGGCTACTGGTGGAGCCCGGAACGGCTGGCGCTGCAGAAACTGATCGACCATACGCAGCGGGCGGTGAACGGCTGGGTGCGGGTGAAACTTTACAAGGGCAACGTGATCGTCGTCGGCCGCGACTCGGCGACCGATTCGCTTTTCGACTCGACGATCGCCACTTTCGAGGATGACGCCGGCGCCTATGACCAGAAGGACGCTGCCGGGTTCATCAAGCTCAACGCCCTGCGGATGCGCATTGCGGCCAGACTCGCTGCTCGCCGGCAATGATCCCGGGATGATCGGTCGATGTGCGGCCTGAGAGAAAGGCGGCGCCGATGTTCGGCCTGACCGAAGAACAGATATCGGACTTCGGCATGACCTTCGGGGTCGGTGCCTTCATGCTCTTCATGCTGTTCATCATCGGCGAGATCGCCTGGAAGTCAAAGGCAGGCAAGACCGGCACGATCATTCTTTTTTTCGTCCTGTCATTCGGCATGCTGGGCTTCATTGCCAAGACGATCATGGAAAAGCTCTGGGGGCTGTAGACTGTTCAACTGTCGCGGCCGGCGGCGTGGGGCCGCGCCTCGCGACCTCTTCGACCGACAACTGGATGCACTATGCCTTCATTCGATTTTTCTTCCGAAGCCGACATGGCGGCGTTGCACAACGCCCTCGATGTCACCCGGCGTGCCATCGACAATCGCTATGACTTCAAGGGCACGAGCGCCCGGGTGGAGCTCAACGACAAGGACAAGGTCATCACCATGCACGGTGACTCCGAATTCCAGCTCGGCCAGATCAGGGATCTCCTCTTCCCGGCGATGGAAAAGAAGGAAAAGGAAAGCACCAAGCGGCTCGATCATCAGCCGGTGCAGCGCGTCTCGGGCAACAAGGTCAAGCAGGATCTGAAGATCCGGATTGGCATCGAGTCGGAACTGGCGAAGAAGATCGTCAAGCTGATCAAGGACTCGAAGCTCAAGGTACAGGCATCGATACAGGGCGATGCGGTACGCGTCAGTGGCGCCAAGCGGGATGAGTTGCAGGCCTGCATCGCCTTGGTCACGAAGGAGATCACTGATTTTCCGATCCGCTACGGCAACTTCCGCGAATGAGGATGGGAGGAAGGAAAGCACGGTGCTTGCCCTTGCCGGAGCGTGCTGCCCGATGCGGGCTTCCTTGTCGCGGTTGCCGCCAAAGCGCCGCTTCGCGGTGCGCGACACGGGCAATCAGCTGCCCACCGGGCTGCGGGTCAGGAGCTTGAGCGCGCCTGCGATCGCTTGCTCCTCAGGTCGTGCCGTCCGGCGCGAGGGATGCGTCGTCTGGCCATCGGGGCTGCTGCGTGGATAAGCCGGTCGAACGAGGGTTGCCGCTCAGCAAGGGTGACGTCGGTGCGCTGTCGTGGACCGAGGAGTTGCGCCGGGTGGCGCTGGCCGTGAGCAAGAAGGACCGCGGTCCCGCTGCGGGCCGTCAGCAACTCTTCTACCTGCTGCAGTGGACGGCCGATCTGACGGGCTTCGGGGTCACTGTTCACAAGGGCCGCGAGCCCGAGAGCGCCACCGAGTTGTGGACCCTCGATCGTGCGCTCGCGAAAGGACTGCGCTTCGTGGGCGACGAGGATCGCCCGATCCTGCGACTGCTTTGGGCTGAACGCGCTGTTGACACGGGCCTGCATGCCTTCGGGCTCGGGCCGCGACACGGCGGCGAAGCGCTGCAGCTCATGGCGAAGACCGGCCGCCTGTGTCGTGGGGACGATCACTCCTTCCTCACCCTCGCGGCGCCGCGTCCGGCGGCCCTGGGCTGGCGGCAGGCCGGCGAGGGGCGGCAGTTGGCGACGCTGCTGACAGAGCCGGCAGGTGGTCTGGTGATCCCGCTGCCGCAGCCGTGGTTCGTCGATCTCGACCGGCGTCTGGTCGGTCCCCTGCAGGTTGGCGGCAATCCGGCCGTCGTCGCTCGCCTGTTCTCGCTGCCCCCCTTGTCGCCTACCGCGGCAGCACTCGTCGGCGAGGCCCTCGCCGAGCCCGCCATCGATCTGCCCCGAGACCCGGAGCAGGCGGCGAGTGTCGATAGCCGTTGCATCGTTGCCGAGCCGGTCGCCGTGCTGCGTCTGCGGACCGTCCAGACACACGGGAATCGTGCCTGGCGGGACTACTCCACGGCTTACGGCGGTGGACCCTTCGATGTCGCCTTGGCAGCGTTTCGCTACGAGGATGTCGAGGTGATTCCCGAAGACCGGCGTGACTTCACTGTCCTGGCGAGCGGTGAGATGGTTCGCATCGAGCGGCAGCGTGCGCGCGAAGAGGAGTTGATGGCTGAACTGGCGAAGGTCGATCTGGAAAAGATTCCGGGCTACGTGCTGCACACTTTCGGTAGGCCGCCAGACAATGCATACGGGCTGGCGCACGAGAGCAGCTGGCCGCTGTTCATGCGTGAGCACCTGGGGCAACTGCGCAGCCGTGGTTGGCAGATCGACTTCACCATGGAGTTTCGTCATCGTCTGCTCGAGGTGGAGGCTTGGGATGCCGATCTGATTGAATCCGGGCCGGGCTGGTTTGAACTCGACATGGGGATCGTTGTGGAAGGCGAGCGTCTGCCACTCGCGCCCCTTCTGGCCAGCCTTTTCCGGCGTGACGGGCGTTGGCTTGACGCCGCTCTGCTGGCGCAGGTCGCTGACGGCGAAATGCTCGAACTGGTGACGGCTGCCGGCCTGAGAATTCGCGTCCCGGCGTGGCGTCTGAAACCGCTGGCGGCGACCCTGATCGATCTCTTCGAGGGGTTCGCCGGCGGCACCAGCCTGCGCCTTTCCCGTTTCGATGCGCCCCGCCTGAGCGAACTCAATGACAGCACGCGTTGGCGGTTCAGGGGCCAGAAGGACGTGCTGGCCCTTGCCGAGCAGTTGAGTAGGGCGCAGGGCATCAGCCATATCGTGCCACCACGTGGGCTTGGTCTGGAACTGCGCCACTACCAGACCGAGGGGCTGGCGTGGCTGCAGTTCCTGCGCGAACAGAATCTTGCCGGAATTCTCGCCGACGACATGGGTCTGGGCAAGACGGCGCAGACACTGGCACACCTGTTGTTGGAAAAGGAGTCGGGGCGGCTCGACCGGCCGGCGCTCATCGTCCTGCCCACCTCACTGATCTTCAACTGGACCAACGAGGCCGCACGCTTCGCCCCCGGGCTGTCGCTCCTTTCCTTGCATGGACCGGAACGCAAGAGCCGTTTCGCAGACATCCCGACCCATGATGTGGTGCTGACGACCTACCCGTTGCTGTGGCGGGACGTCAACGATCTGACCCGGTACGGCTACCACCTGCTCATTCTCGACGAGGCGCAGACTGTGAAGAATGCACGCAGTCAGGGTGCTGAAGTGGTGCGTCGGATCGAAGCGCGGCACCGTCTCTGCCTCACCGGAACGCCGCTCGAGAACCACCTGGGCGAACTCTGGAGCCAGTTTGACTTTCTCCTGCCGGGCTTTCTCGGCAGCAACCAGACTTTTGCGAAGTACTGGCGGACGCCGATCGAGAAGCAGGGGGACGTCAGGCGACGCGAGCTGCTGGCGCGGCGTGTGCGTCCGTTCATCCTCCGCCGCAAGAAGGAGGAAGTGGCGCGCGAGCTGCCGCCAAAGACAATCATCGTGCGCAAGGTCGAGTTGGCTGGTGGTCAGCGCGACCTCTATGAGACCGTCCGTGTCGCGATGGACGCCAAGGTACGCCAGGAAATCGCCAGCAAGGGATTCAATCGCAGCCAGATCGTCATTCTCGATGCGCTGCTGAAGTTGCGGCAGGTCTGTTGCGACCCGCGGCTGCTCAAGTCCAAGTCGGCGCAGAAGATCAAGGAACGAGCCAAGCTGGATCTCCTGATGACGATGTTGCCGGAGCTGGTCGAGGAGGGCAGGAAGATCCTGGTGTTCTCTCAGTTCACCAGCATGCTGTCGCTGATTGCCAGGGAACTGCGCCTCCTCGCTCTCGACTACGCCCTGCTCTGCGGTGATACGGGCGATCGCGAGGAGCAGGTCCGCCGCTTCCAGTCGGGTGAGGTGCCCATCTTCCTGATCAGCCTGCGTGCCGGCGGCGTTGGCCTGAATCTGACGGCTGCGGATACGGTGATCCACTTCGATCCCTGGTGGAACCCTGCGGCCGAGAATCAGGCGACAGATCGGGCGCATCGGCTTGGTCAGGACAAGCCGGTCTTCGTATACAAGTTGATCGTTGCCGGCAGCATCGAGGAGAAGATCCTCGCCTTGCAGGAGGGCAAGGCCGAGCTTGCGGCCCGCATTCTGTCAGCCGATCAGGGCGTCGAAGCCAAGTTCGGCAGCGAAGACATCTCGGCCCTCTTCGCGCCGCTGGCGAGTTGAGGCACAGGCCCCACGGTGGTGGCGCAGGGCAAGCAACGTACGGGGTTGGCCGCATGTCGTACCGTTGATCCGGACCGACGGCCGGAGGGCTCCCGTCAGCCGCCAAGAGCCGCCGTGGGTGTCCAGCGATCGCCGCTTTCCGAACTTCCCGCGTGTCGCATCTGGCCAGTCAGGTCCTGGCGCACGCGGTGAACCGTGACCGTGCGGACTGGTTCGAGCCATGGGGCATCGCAGGGGGTTCACATCGACAGGCTTCAGCACTGCGGCCGTGAGCACGCCTCTGTCCTCGACTCCTATGCCACGCGGGGCTACCACCTCCTCATGTGTCTGTCGCAAGTCTGCAACGGGGCTTCCGGCTGACGGCTCCAATTCGGCAGGGTGATGCTTCAGGGCTGGCCGGGCTTTGGCTTTGCTTGGAACTTCGGAGCGAGTGTGCTTATAATCGCGGTTTTCGTTGTCGTCCAGAATTTTTGAACTTGGGAAGAGTCGATGCCAGCCATTCGCGTCAAGGAAAATGAACCGTTCGAGGTTGCGATCCGTCGTTTCAAGCGTACCGTTGAGAAAACCGGTCTCCTGACCGAATTGCGTGCTCGTGAGTTCTACGAGAAGCCCACGGCCGAGCGCAAGCGCAAGCTTGCAGCGGCGGTCAAGCGTCATCACAAGCGCATGCGCAGCCAGACCCTGCCGCCCAAGCTTTACTGATCCCAGTCTTGTCCCGCGGAGCGCCGCCCCTCTTGCGACGGGCGGCTGTTTTCGTTTGTGGCGGGGTGAGTGCCCCATTGGCTGCGTCGGCGTTCCGCCTGTGCGCACCAAAGGTTTTGGCACGACAAAGAGGGGGCTCGGCACGATTGATGTCATTCGGGTGACCACGGCGCGTCGCCAGATCTGTTGGTCGTACCGCCACGGCGCCTGCGCCAGCGGTGTGCACCGGGCGATCCTTCACCTGCGTCGAGTGCGCTTCCGCGAGCCCGCCTCTTGCCGCTCCATGGTCGGCGATCGCCGGCGGGGACGGGTTCTTGGCCGGGCGTGTGGTGGTTGCCGGAGCATGGGGGCGGGGACTTGATTCCCGAGTCGTTCATTCAGGAGTTGCTCTACCGGGTTGACCTGGTTGACCTGATTGACGAGCATGTCCCGCTCAAGAAGGCGGGTGCCAACTACGTCGCATGCTGCCCGTTTCACCACGAGAAATCCCCGTCGTTCACCGTCAGCCCGAGCAAGCAGTTCTACCACTGTTTTGGTTGCGGGGCGCACGGCAACGCGATTGGCTTCCTGATCGAGTATTCTGGCCTCGGCTTCGTGGATGCGGTTCGCGAGCTTGCCGGCCGCGCCGCCATGGAGCTTCCCGATGGACGTGCGGCAGGCGGTGGCCGCGGTCCGCAGATTCAGGTTCTGGCCGAACTGATGGGGCGTGCGGCGAAGTTCTACTGTGAGCAGCTCAGGGGTTGCGAGCGCGCGATCGGTTATCTCAAGGAGCGGGGGGTCAGCGGCGAGATCGCGCGTCGCTTCGGCATCGGCTATGCAGCGGAAGGGCGCCAGAACCTGGCCCGGGTCTTCGCCGACCATGCCGATCCCGACCTGCAGTTGGCCGGGCTGGTGATCAAGGATGAGCGCGGCCGCCTGTATGACCGCTTCCGCGATCGCGTGATCTTTCCGATCCGCAACCAGAAGGGCGAGGTGATCGCCTTCGGTGGTCGGGTGCTGGGCCAGGGTGAACCGAAGTACCTGAATTCGCCGGAGACCCCGCTGTTCGAAAAAGGCCGCGAGGTCTTCGGTTTGCCGCAGGCGCGCGTCGCCATACGCCAGGCGGGGACGGTGATCGTCGTCGAAGGCTATCTGGATGTCGTGGCGCTCGCCCAGCACGGCGTTGAGAATGCGGTCGCGACGCTGGGCACGGCGACCTCGGTGACGCAGGTACAGAAGCTGCTCCGCCAGGCCGATCGTATCGTCTTCTGCTTCGATGGCGATGCTGCCGGGCGAAAAGCCGCCTGGCGCGCTCTCGAGAGCAGCCTCGAAGTGCTGGCCGAGCCGAAGAGCATCGCCTTTGCCTTCCTGCCGGAAGGCGAGGATCCCGACAGCCTGGTCCGACAGCGCGGCCCGGACGCGTTTCGCGCGCTGATGACCCAGGCAACCCCGCTGTCGGAGTTCTTCCTGCGCGAACTCGCCGGACACTGCGATCTGGCCAGTGCGGAAGGTCGGGTCAAGTTGATCGCCGAGGCAAAACCCCTGCTCCTTCGTTTGCAGTCCAGCATGCTGCGCCTGCAACTGGTCAAGCGCCTGGCCGTGCTGAGTGCTTTCTCACAGGCGGAGGTCGAGCATCTCTGCGACCTGCGTCCGGCGGTTCAATCGGCTCCCGGACGCGCACGACGGCAGGCACCGTCGCTGTTGCGACCACTGCTGCGCCTGCTGCTGCAGAAGCCCCGGCTGGCGTCCGAGTTGCCCGAGGATCTTCTGCCTGAGGGCTCTGCAGAGGCCAGCGCCGTACGCATGCTGTGCGCAAGCATCCGCTCGGCCCCTGGCGGAGATCTCCCCTATTCGGCATTGCTCGAGCGCCTTCAGGGCAGTGGATGTGAGGAAGTTCTCCGAGCGGCAGCTGCTGAACTAATGCAACAGCCCTTTGCCGAAGACGAGGTCGACGCCGAGTTCGCCGGTGCGGTCAGCAAACTCCGCGAAGGCAGTCACCGGCGCACCTTTCAGCTGCTGCAGGAAAAGGTGCAAAAGCTTGGCGTCAGCGGGTTGTCGAGTGAGGAAAAGCAACGATACCTGCAATCCATTGCTGTCCGTGGCAACGGTGATGGCTAGCATGTGATAGACTGTAGAGTTTTTCCAGTCCAGCTATTCGGGAATTGGTCATGGTTAGGGAAAAGGCGGTAACGACGAAGGCGGCTAAGGCCAAGGCGACGGCAGATCTCCTGGCGCAGGCGGGGGCACAGCCGGCACCGGTGGATGATGAAACCCGCAAGACGCGTCTGAAGACGCTGATCAAGCTCGGCAAGGAGCGTGGCTTCCTGACGTATGCAGAGATCAACGATCATCTCCCCGATGACGTGGTCGATGCCGAGCAGATCGAGAGCATCATCAGCACCTTCAATGACATGGGTATCCAGGTCTATGATGAGGCGCCCGATGCCGAAACCCTGCTGATGTCCGACGCCACGCCGGCTGCAGCCGCAGACGATGCGGATGTCGAGGAGCAGGCGGAACAGGCGTTGTCAACCGTCGACTCCGAGTTTGGTCGCACGACCGACCCGGTACGCATGTACATGCGCGAGATGGGATCAGTCGAGCTGCTGACGCGCGAAGGGGAGATCGAGATTGCCAAGCGCATCGAGGATGGCCTCAAGCACATGATCCAGGCCATCTCTGCCTGCCCGACGACCATCGCGGAGCTCATCAGTTGTGCCGACCGGATCGGTCGCGACGAAATGCGCATCGACGAGCTGATCGACGGCCTGATCGATCCAGAGGCAGACGAGTCGCTCGAAGAGCTGGCGGAGGCGGTCGCCGTCGAAGACGAGGAGGATGAGGAGAGCGCGGAAGCGATCGAGGGTGCCGCTGCCGCGGCTTCACTCCTCAAGCTCAAGACCGAGGGTCTGGAGAGGCTGGAGTTGATCCGCGCGCACTACGTCAAGGCGCAGATGATCCTGCCCCGGCGCGGATCGCAGGACAGGACCTACCTCAAGCTGCAACAGCAGATCTCGGAAGAGATGATGGGAATTCGCTTCACCTCGAAGACCATCGAGCGGCTTTGCGATTCGGTGCGCGCGATGGTGGAGGAAGCGCGCGCCTGCGAGCGCAAGATCCAGCGCATCTGTGTCGACACCGTACGCATGCCGCGCCTGCACTTCATCAAGGTCTTCCCCGGCAACGAGCTGAACATAGACTGGGTCGATGCTGAAATCGCCGCCGCCAGCAAGACCTACGCCGCGGTTCTCTCGCGCAATGCGCCCAACATCAAGGAGGAGCAGCGCAAACTGCTCGCCCTGCAGGAGCGTATCGGAATTCCGCTGCGCGAGCTGAAGGACATCAACAAGCAGATGTCCACCGGTGAGGCCAAGGCCCGCCGTGCCAAGCGCGAAATGACCGAGGCCAACCTGCGGCTGGTGATTTCGATCGCCAAGAAGTACACCAACCGCGGCCTGCAGTTCCTGGATCTGATCCAGGAGGGCAACATCGGGCTGATGAAGGCGGTGGACAAGTTCGAGTACCGGCGCGGCTACAAGTTTTCCACCTATGCCACGTGGTGGATTCGGCAGGCGATCACCCGTTCGATCGCCGACCAGGCTCGCACGATACGCATTCCGGTGCACATGATCGAGACGATCAACAAGATGAACCGCATTTCCCGGCAGATCCTGCAGGAAACCGGAATGGAAGCCGATCCGGCGACGCTGGCGAAGAAAATGGAGATGCCGGAAGAGAAGATCCGCAAGATCCTGAAGATCAGCAAGGAACCGATCTCGATGGAGACGCCGATCGGCGACGATGACGACTCGCACCTTGGTGACTTCATCGAGGATCAGGCCACGCTCGCGCCGACCGAAGCAGCACTGTATTCCAGTCTTCGCTTCATCACCAAGGACGTGCTCGATACCTTGACGCCGCGTGAAGCCAAGGTGCTGCGGATGCGCTTCGGTATCGAAATGAACACCGACCACACGCTCGAGGAAGTGGGCAAGCAGTTCGACGTGACTCGCGAGCGCATCCGCCAGATCGAGGCCAAGGCTCTCAGGAAGCTTCGGCACCCGTCCCGCTCGGACAAGTTGCGCAGCTTTCTCGACAACGGCAACAGCTAGCGTCGCTGGCACGATGCCTGTCGTGAGGTAGAGGACGGCTCCGACTGGAATTGCCGGGGCCACCGTTGGCCAGCGGCACCGATGGCTTTGGGATACACTCTGCGCCAACGCGTGTCGAAGGACTCCAGCATGGACCGACAGCGAATCGAAGACTGGCTCCGGGTCGACCCCGAGGGGCTGCAGGATTTCATCGACGGGCTGCGCGACTACCTGCCGGCGATTGAACGTGATGTCGCCCGGCTGCGGGTTGCCAGGGACGATCGTGATGCTCTCGGCAGCCTGTTCCGTTCCCTGCACAACATCAAGGGCGACGCCGCACTCTGCCGCGTCGCTCTCGCCGTTGCCCTGGTCCACCCGATCGAGACCATGCTGGAACGTGTGCGGCGCCATGAGGTTCCATTTACAGACCTGCTGTCGGAAATGGTGTTGCTGGTCGTCGACCACCTGGAGCTTGCGATGAACCGCCTGGCGGCGGGGCACGCGTTCGCCGACCTGCGGGTCGAGCCACTGGTGCAGGGCATCGAGGAGCTGGCGCAGCTGGCGCCGAGCGAGTTCGATGAGCGGCTGTCGTCGCTCATCGGACTGCTGGCGAGTCGCCGTTCGCTCGCTGGCGGCGGTTCCGACCCCGCTGGCGAGCCGACTGCACTGCGGCGGCAGCGCGAAGACCTGTCCTTCTTTCGGTCGCTCGCCCGCCAGCTGGATGGCCGCTCGCCGCGTTTCGCCGGGAGGTGCGAGCGCCTCGCCAGGCTGGTGCTGCAGACCAATCAGGCGGCGGGCGGTGGCATCGATCCCGCCCAACTGGAAGCGGCCGTCTACATGCACGACCTCGGGATGATGTTCCTTGCCGAGGCGGCGTGGCTCAAGCCCGGCAGGATGACGGCGGAGGACAAGGTGGCGTTGCATCGCCACCCGCTCCAGGCGGCTGGTCTGCTGTCCAGGATGGTGGGCTGGGCGGAAGCTGCCGAAATGGTCGCCCAGCACCACGAGTCGCCGGATGGCAAAGGTTATCCGCAGGGACTGCCCGCCGCCGCCATCTGTCCTGGAGCGAGGTTGCTCGCCATGGTGGACGCCTTTGATTCGGTGATGCTGAAACACGATCACCGCGGCAGGAAGCGCTCTGTGTTGTTGGCAATCGCTGAAATCAACGCCTGCGACCGGCAGTTCGCAGCGGAGTGGATCGCCCCGTTCAACCAGGTGGTGCGACGCCTGCTCGACGACCGGTGAGTGCGGAGACCAGCGATCCGGCGCGCCGCTTCGGCGGGGTAGCTCGAGTCTATGGGGCGGACGCGCTGCGATCCTTTCACGACGCCCATGTCGCCGTCGTCGGCATCGGCGGCGTCGGTTCGTGGGCCGCCGAGGCGCTTGCCCGTTCGGCGGTTGGCCGGATCACCCTGATCGATCTCGACATGATCGCCGAATCGAACGTCAATCGGCAGATACACGCCCTCGACGGCGAATTCGGCAAGGCCAAGGTCAGCGCGATGGCCGAGCGCATCCGCGCCATCAACCCACGATGCACGGTGCACGAGGTCGAGGACTTCGTGACCCCGGAGAACCTCGAAACGATGCTCGCCGGCGGCGTGCAGCATGTCATCGACGCCACCGACCAGGTGCGCACCAAGGCAGCGATGATCGCTTGGGCGAAGCGTCGCGGCTTGCCGTTGATCACCACCGGTGGCGCCGGCGGTCAGATCGACGCCACCCGTATCGAGGTGGCCGACCTCGCTCGAACGATCCAGGATCCGCTGCTCGCCAGGGTGCGCTCGCTCCTGCGCCGCGAGCATGGCTTTCCGCGCGAAGCGAAGACGAAGTTTGGTGTGCCCGCGGTCTTCTCCAGCGAACCCCTGCGCCAGCCGCCGCGCAACGGCGACTGCGCCGTGCCGCAGACAGCGAGCGGCCTGGGCTGCGCGGGTTTCGGCTCGGCCGTCTGTGTCACCGCTTCCTTTGGTTTCCTGGCTGCCGGAGAGGTTCTGCGGCACCTCGCGAGCAGCTCGCTCGTTGCGGCGCGCGGCCGCTGAGCCAGCGCGTGCCGCTTTCGCCGCTGGCGCTTCAGCCGATCAGGACGCGGTTCTTCCCTGCCTGCTTGGCTGCGTACATGGCTTCGTCAGCCCGTTTCGTCACCGACGCCTGGGTGTCGCCTGGCCGGACATCGGTGACACCAGCGCTGAAGGTGATCAACTGGCGATCGTTGTTGTGCAGGAAGATGCGCCGCGTCAGCTCGCGTTGCAGGCGGACGACCGCCGTCTGCGCGTCGTCCACCGGGGTCTCGGGCAGCAGGATGATGAACTCTTCACCACCGAAACGGGCGACCGTGTCCTGTGGTCGCATCGTCTCGCGAATGACGGTCGCCAGATGGATCAGCGCCGCATCGCCGGCGTCGTGGCCGAGCGAGTCGTTGAGTCTCTTGAAGTTGTCGATGTCGAGCAGCGCCACGCAGAGCGCCGACTGACGCCGTTGCGCCCGCCCCACTTCCTTCTCGAACGCTTCCTCGAGCCCGCGCCGGTTGAGCGCTCCGGTGAGCTGGTCGTGCCGCACCAGGGTGCTCGCCCGCTCGAGTTCCTGCTGCAGCTCGGCGATCCGCCGCTCGGTTTCGCCAACCCGCTGTCGGGCGGCGCGCAGGTCATCGCGTGAGCGCTGCGCGTTCAACTGGATGATCCGGGTTTCGCGGATCACTTCAGCGAGCACCTGTTCGAGCTGGGCGATGTCTTCGGCCTGGCTGATCCTTGCCGCGCAGACCTCGATCTTGTCGTGGTAGTCCGAGGTCGAATCGGCAAACTCCGCCAAGTGGTCGACAAAGCCCGCCAGCATCTGCTTCAGGCTTTCCCGCGCCTCGTTGAGGCTGTGCTTGAGCTGGCTCTGCTTGAAGATGACTTCCTTCAGCCGGATCTCGGCATCCTCGATCGAGCGCACGTTCAGCGGACCGGCGACGATATCACGGACGATGTCGATCTGTCCGCGCAGCCAGTGGTCCTCGACGACCAGTTCGCCAACGTTTTCGATCAGCAGCTGCAGCAGCTTCAGCAGGCTGGCCCGCAACTCGTCCCGATCCTCGGCCAGCAGCTCGAGACGAAAGGCGAAGCGCTTGCTGCTGGCCAGCAGGTCGTCGAGGGCGCTGCGCGAACTGGCGGTGCGCACCTTGTGGATCAGCGCGCGGGCATCGGCAGCCAGATCCGGCTCGTTGGCGAGCTGCGAGTCGGTGAGTGCTTCCAGAAGGTGGGCGAGGAGGTCGCGCAGCTGCACCGCAGGGTCGCTGCCATCGACCGCAGCGGTTGCAGCGCTGCCGTCTGCGGACTGTGGTCCACCGGCGCTGGCTGCGGCTGCGTCGGGTGCCAGCAGCGGGATATCCTCGCCCGCCGGCTCGGCTGCCGACCATGACTTCACCAGCCCCTGCAGTCGTCCGAACAACTTTTCGCCGCTGCCCGAACCACCGGCCAGAACGCGTTCGAGGGCTTCGCGCTTGCGGGCCACGGTGAGCCCGGCCTGCTTGTTCTCCCATTCCCGCAGGAGGTCACGGAACAGCTCGTTCCACGGCAGCTCCTGCTCCTTGCCGATTTGCCGTACCACGTCGGACAGGCCAGCGCCCAGTTGCTGCCAGTTGCCGGCGGTGAACACCTGCTCCAGGCGTCGTGCCAGCCGCTGCTGCGCCGGTGTCTCCTGTGGCAACGAAGCCGCGAGCGACCTGAGCTCGCGCTGCGGCAGCGCGTCGGCCGGCTGTGTGCCCGCAATCTCGTGGTAGAGCGCGCGGTAGTTGTCGGGCGACGGTTGCAGCCGGCGAACCGCCAGCAAACGCAGCGCTTCGCGTGCAATCTCCGAGGGGTTGGAAGGGGTCGCCATGATGTCGCAGAGGAAAGCGGTGGCCGCATTCTAGCAGCGGCCGCAGGCCCCGGGAAGCACCGGCAGCCGGAGCCAGCCGGAGCCGCCGCAGCCGCCACATGGCGATGCCTCGGCCGCGCGCCTCAGGTATAATCCGCCACGCAGCCTTGCTGAGCCCCCGTAGCATGAAGGTCGTGCAGTTGATTTGTAATCATCAGGTCTTGGTTCGATTCCGAGTGGGGGCACCAACCAAGAAGTAGCGCTCAGCAGCCCGGCGGCGGCTTCAGCGAACGCCGGTCATGGATCGTGCGTGGCAGCAGGTGCCACCGTGGCTGTCGGAAATCGTGTCCCTGGCAGACGAAGGAACGGTTGAGCAGGCTCAGGGAGAGCAGGAGGACGAAAGCCTGGTTCTCGGCCTGACTGATCCGGTCTGGCGGCTTGCGGCGGATCATGTCCAGGAAGCGCAGGCTGGTGTCGAGGTCGAGCAACTCGATCGTGGCGAGTTCGGCGGGCCGGAGAGCCGCGTCGATTTCCTCGACATGGCCCGCCTGACCGAGGAAGGCCGGCGCATCCGGCGCGCGATACGGCTGTTTCGGACGCGTCGCGATTTCCGGTGGCAGGCGCTCGGCAAAGGCACTCTTCAGGATCTGCTTCTCGCGCAGGCCGTGCTCGAGACGCAACTCCACTGGCAGCGAGGCGGCAAACTCGAACAGCCGGCAGTCGAGGAACGGACAGCGGTTCTCGACGCCGTGCGCCAGCGTTGCGCGGTCGCCCTGGGTCGACAGAAGGTATCCGGGCAGCAGCGTGGTCAGCTCGATCAACTGTCCGCGCTGGACCGACGACCAGTCGAGGAATGCCGGGTGCTGTTCCGCAAGGTGCCGTTGCAGGCGCGCTTCACCGCCACTGCCGGCCTGCAGCAGCCGGCCAGCCAGCGCCGAATTGGCGAAACGAGTGGCGTGCGACAGCGACCAATGCTCCGCCTGTTGGGCCTGTCGCTCGTAAAGCGGCACCAGAAAGCGGGCGTTGGCCTTGCTGAAGTGTTTCAGGTAGGGGTACATGGCGGCGACGAAATCGCTTCGCTGTTCGGCGTTCATCGTCGCCCAATGCTGCAGCAGCCACGCCTCCTTGAAGATGTCGTAGCCGAGAAAGGCCTCGTCCGCACCCTCCCCGGTCAGCACGACCTTGATGCCGTGCTCTCTCACCTTGGCCGAGAGCAGGTGCAGCGGCACGAAGGCGGTACGGAAGACGGGGATTTCGGCCTGCAGCAGCGCAGCGGGAAAGCTTCGCGCGATGTCCCCCGGCTCGATCGTCAGGACATGATGTGAGGTTCCGAGGGCCTCGCTGAGACTCCTCTGATAAGCGGACTCATCGAAGTCGGGGTCGGCAAAGGAAACCGAGAAACTGTGAATCCGTCGCCCGGCCTGCTCCTGCGCCAGGCAGGTCACTGCTGCCGAGTCGATGCCGCCGCTGAGATAGGTGGCAACCTCGACGTCGCTACGCAGGCGCAGGCGAACGCTGTCGGCCAACAGGCGGCGGATCGTCTCCTCAGCCTCCTGCCGGCTGCCGGGGAAGGGTGCCGCTGCCAGATCGGGTCGCCAGTATCTCTGCTGCGTCACCTGCCCGTCGCAGAAGCGGACGCAGCAGCCGGGCAGGACCTGCCGGACTCCCTGGTAGCAGCCGTCGTCCGGCAGCGGAGTCCAGCAGGCGAAGACGCTGCGCAGCGCATCCGCATCCCACGCGAAACGCCAGCCCGGAAAGACCGAAAAGGCTTTCATCTCAGAGGCGAACAGCCAGCCTGCGTGATGCTGCGCGTAGAACAGCGGGCGCTTGCCAAAGCGGTCGCGGACCAGCGTGACGCTGCGCTCCAGGGCATCGTAGATGCAGAAGGCGTAGCCGCCGTTGAGCCGGGCGAGGGCGGCGAATCCCCATTCGATCCACGCCTGCAGGACCACTTCCGTGTCGCTGCCGGTACGGAAGCGGCAGCCCAGGTCAGCCAGTTCGCGACGCAGCTCCAGGTAGTTGTAGACCTCGCCGTTGTAGGCAATCCAGTAACGCTGGCTGGCGTCGCCCATCGGCTGTGACCCGGTCGCCAGATCGATGATGCTCAAACGCACGCAGCCAAGAGCCGCGTGGTCGTCGAGGTAGTAGCCGATCTCGTCCGGGCCGCGATGGACGATCGTCGACAGCATCTCGCCGATGATCCGCTCGTGCATCGCGGGATCGGTCCGGCAGGCGAAGAAACCGGCGATGCCGCACATGGCCGTCAGCCGCTGCTGCCCTGATCGTGGAACGACCGATGCAGCACCTTGCGGTTGATGAAGAAGCCGAACGAAGTGAGCACCTTGCCGAACCCGGTTTCGATGAACTCGTTGCAGCCTGCGCGGAGCAGCGTCTGCATGCATGCTTCCCATTGCACCGGTGCCGCCACCTGCCGGGCGAGTTGCCGCTTCATCTCCTGGTCGTCTTCCGGCAGGAAGCCGCCGCTGACATTGTCGCAGACGGGCAGCGAAGGCCGGCCGAGCGGCAGTCCTCCGAGAAAGGCAAGAAAGCGGCGCTCGGCCTCGTCGAGCAGGGCGCAATGCCAGGCACCGGCCACCGGCAGGCGCTGGATCTTCTTCGGTTGCAGGGCGGCAAGCCGGGGGATCGCCCGTTCCATCGCCGCCAGCTCGCCAGACAGCGAGTACTGGCCAACGCAGTTGTGGTTGCTGACGGCGAGGAAGCAGCCATCCGCCTGCAACTCCTGGCACACCTGCTCCACCGCTGGCAGCGACAGGCCGATGACCGCGAGCATCGCCCCGCGGCGCTCCGCGAAGCAGTCGTCCATGAGCAGGGCGCGGGTGTGGACGATGTCGACCAATTGCTCGAAGGAAACGACGCCGGCAGCGTACAGCGCCGTCCACTGCCCGACGCTGTATCCGGCCAGTGCTGCCGG
>JFAX01000024.1:0-26556 GCA_000585015.1 Candidatus Accumulibacter adjunctus
GCGGATTGCTCGGCAGCAGACCCTGTGCCGCGAAGCGTTCATCGATCCAGGCGAAGAAGCGCTCGACGACTGGCTTGGCATGCGCCAGCCGATGATTCTTCTTGCGCTCGCCCTTCAGCCCGGCCTGGCGAATGTCTTCCTCGACCTGATACAACTCGCCGATCAGCGCCAGCGCCTCGGCGGCGGCTTCCGGCTCGGCGGCCTGCGCCTCGAAGAAGCCGCGGCGGGTATGCGTCCAGCACTGGGCATGAGTGATCCCGGTCTTCGCCGCGTAGTGGGCATAGGCGTGGTAGCCATCCGACAGCAGCACCGCCCGCTCGGCCGGCGTCAGCCCCAGCGCCGCCTCGACGTGCTTGATCTCGCGGCTCTCGAAGAAGGGAAAACAGATCTCGTCGCGTTCCCCATGGACTGGCCAGAAATAGCCTCGCTTCAGCTTCCCGGGCACGCCCTGTCCGGCCTTGATCGGCGTTTCATCCATTGCCTTGACCCGGGACTCGCGAATCGACGCCCACTGCGCCTCGTAGATCGCCTCGAGCAGGGCCGCCCCCTGTTGGGCGATCGGCGTCAGCCACGGCCGGCTGAGGGTGAAGCCCGCGTCGGCAAGGCGTTGGTGCTGGCGATACAGCGGCAGGTGGTAGGCGAACTTGTCGATCAACAGGCCGGCAACGAAGCTCACGTCCGCCCGGCTGCCGTCGATGACGTTGCTCGGCGCCGGCGCGCAGACGAGCGCTTCGCTGGCCTTGAGCTTCACCACCGGCCGGCGATACTTGATCACGACGTAACTCCCGGGGCGTTGTGCGAGACGGTAGCTTTCCTTGTGGCTGATGACCTCGTAGTCTTCGGGCGAGAGGCCCTCGGTTGCCGGTGCGGGCAGTTCGATGACCTCGACCGGCACCTGGGTCTCGTCGAAGAACGGCACGGCATCGCCGTCATCCGGGCGCTGGGTCGCCGCTTTGCGGGTGTGCGCGGCAATCAACCGGCCTGGGGGTTCCGGCAGCGCCGGCTGAGTCAGCCACTCGCCCAGACTCATCTGGCCGTTCGTACCGATCTCGATGCGGCGTTCGCTCTTCTGGCCGAAGAGCTGGCGCTTGAACCAGTCGAGTTGTTGTTTGAGGGCGATGATTTCGCCGTACAGGGTGTGGTACAGGTCGAGGACCTGCTGCGGGGTCAAGCTCGCGGCTTCTTCGAGAGTCAAAACGCGCTGGATTGCCGCCGACTTCATGCCGGGATTATACCCCGACAGGAGGTCTCAAGTCCATGTTTCAACGTGATTTTATCTGCCATGTCGGGGGTCTCTGGGAGACGGTAGCGCTTGCGGATGCGCCCCGGCTCGATGCCCTCGAGGAGGAGTTTCAGGCCGGTCCAGTCGGTTTCCCGGGTGCTCGCCTTCGACCAGTCGGGAATGAAGCGGCCCGCCTCCAGACGCTTGGCCCAGACGCAGAAGCCGCTGCGGTCCCAGTAGAGCACCTTGACCAAGGTCGAGCGCCGGTTGAAGAAGACGAACAGTTGTCCGCTCACGGGGTCCTCGCGCAGCACGTGGCGCGTCAGCGCAATCAACCCGTCGAAGGATTGGCGCAGATCGACCGGCCGGCCATAGACCTGCACGCGAATTCGCGCTTCCGGGAAGAACATCAGCCGCGAACGAGCGACAGCTGCAGACCTCCGCCGAGGTCGAGGGTCAGTTCAAGGCGCGCAGCCGACGCGGGCACGCGCTGCAGAACGCCCGCGTCGAGGAAGGCGGCCGGCACCGCCCGGTCCGGTTGGCTGCTGCCGGCGACCCGTAGGCGGCTTCGCCAGCGATGGAAGCTGGTATCGCTGATTCCTTCCCGCGCGCAGAATTCAGCAACGCTCAAACCGCTCCCGTCAAAGCGCGACAGCAGCACCCGCCACTGCTCCGCGCCGCGCTTCACCCGCAACCTCCTGCTCGTCGTCTCCATGCCTGCTCTCCATTCCGTCGTCCGAGGAAGGCATTCTCGGCCGGACGACAAGCGCAGGGAAGAACGCCGCCTGGTTACCGGTTACCGCACGGCGACGACTGGTTCATATTCCGTGGAGTCGGCGCACCAGGTAGAACCGGTCACAACTACCACGGCCACTTCCGGGGCGACGAGCTTGAAGATTGACGCCGCTTGGTGGGCGCTCATATACTCACTTGGGTGCGGCTGGATGTCCAACCATTTGGCCGTGCTGTCTACGACCCGGATCGTCCGACGGTTCTCCTCGCAACTCTGACGGAGACTCAGCATGGCAGCCTTTATCCGCGTTACGGATCATCCTTGTGCGGCTCGGGGCATAGGAAAGGTCGTCGATGTCCGCAACGCGGACGCCACCGTGTCCTGGTTCGATTCTCCCCATACTGAACCTCGCGTTGAGCGCATCGCCTGGGATCGCTTACGGCAGGTCGTTATCGAGCCGCAAACTCGCGTTTACTGGCTGGACGCCGCCGCAGATTCCTGGCGCGTCGGACGAGTACTCGATGCCGACACCGCGATGGCGCAGGTCCGCTTCGCCAACCATGACGATCGGATATTGCCCACCGAGGCCCTGCAGGTCCGCTGGGACCACCCGGTCGCCGACCCCTGCGCCTTTCTGGCCGAGCGCATCACCGAATCCCCAGCCTTCGCCGAGGCCCGCACCCGGTTTGCCCGCACGATGATCTGCCAGCGCGGCGCCTGTGGCGGCATGTCTGGGCTGATCTCATCGGTGATCGCGCTGGAGCCCCACCAAGTAGAGGTCGTCCGGCGGGTGCTACGGGATCCGGTACAGCGCTATTTGCTGGCCGACGAGGTGGGGCTCGGCAAGACCATCGAGGCCGGCGTGCTGATGCGCCAGTATGTGCTCGACGACCCCGACGGCCACCGAATTCTGATCCTGGCCCCCCCAGCGCTGGTGGTGCAGTGGCAGCGGGAGTTGCGCGCGCGGTTTCTGCTCGGCTATGCGCTGGAGGGCAGCATCCAGGTTCTGTCCCTCAACGCGGCGCCGGAGCGATTGCTGGAGCAGGTGCGCTGGGCCGGGATGCTCGTAGTCGATGAGGCCCATCATCTCAGCCGAAACCCGGTGCTCTATCAAACCCTACGTGAGGCGATCACCATCGCCCCGCGACTGCTGTTGCTCTCCGCGACCCCGGCTCTGCACAACGAGCGGGGCTTTCTGGAGATGCTGCACCTGCTGGACCCCGATGTTTTCCCCCTCTCCGACGAGGCGGCCTTCCGCAAACGCATCGAGCATCGCCAGGGCCTCGCCGAGGCGGTGGCCGGACTGGTGCCGGAGAACCTGTTGCAGCTAGACGTCTTCCTCGACGATCTGGCGGCACGCTTCCCGGACGACGACGGCCTGCGCGGCCTGATGGACCCAGTACGGGCCATCGCGCAGGCCTTGCCGGACGAGTCGGACCCAGTACTCGCCGAGGCGCTGTCTGCATTGCGGGCACACCTTACAGAGACCTATCGACTCGACCGGCGCATCCTGCGTAACCGCCGGCGGGATCTATCGTTTCTGACTCCCAAACGGGCCGGTCTGACCCGCATCCCCTACCACTGTGTAGCGACCGCGCGTCTCGTGCAGACCATCGAGACCTGGCGGACGGGCGCCGCCGCGTCTGTCTATGGCCGGGAGGAGAGCATGGAGGCGCAGGTTCTGGGGGATTGCTGCCACCAGGTGGTTGCCGCGCTGTTGACCGATCCGGCGAGCATTGCCGACCTCACCGGATCTGGCGCGGTGTGTGCCCCGGTAGCGGACGAAGCCCTCGACGAACTGGCGCCGGCCGCCCGGGAGGTCCAGCAAAGCGAGGAACGCATGCGGGCTCTGCTGGCCGTGGTTAAGCAAGAACTTCAGGGCAACGTAAAGCTCGTGATCTTCTGCACCATCCCGAGCATCGCCGACGCCATTGCCGGCTTTCTCGCCAACGCCCTGCCAGAACCGGTTGACCGGCATCGACCCGCGATCGGTGATGCCGATGAGGAGCAGCCTTGGGAGCGGTTTTGCAGTCAAACCGATCATCGGGTGCTGGTCTGCGATGCTGCGGCGGAAGAGGGGCTGAACCTGCAGGGCGGCGCCAAGGTAGTGATCCACTACGACCTGCCATTGGCTCCGAACCGCATCGAGCAACGCCTCGGACGGACGGACCGCTACGGCAGCGCCGACCCGATCCGCTCCATCGCGCTGTGCTGTGCCGATGACCCCTATGCCACGGCCTGGGCCGACTATCTGGAACAAGGACTGGGGGTGTTTCAACGCTCCATCGCCAGCCTGCAATACCTGATCGATGATGAGTTGCGCGCCCTCACGGACGTACTGCTCGTCGAGGGCATCGACGCCCTGCGGACGCTTACCGAACGCACCGGTGGCCCCAAGGGTACCGCGGCGCGGGAGTTGCGGCGCATCGAGGATCAGGACGCCCTGGACGCCCTGTCTGTCACCGAAGACGGCGGTCTCGCAGACCTCGATGCGGTCGATGGCGACTGGCGCAAGGTGGCCGCTAGTCTGAAGGGCTGGTTGACAGACATCCTGCAGGTGGAAACCGAACCCGTTCCGGCCAACGGGCTACACTGGTTCGGCTACGACCCGTTCCGTTTCTGTTTCCGCTACCCGGACCGCGGGCAGCGTACGCTGATCCCGATGGGTCGTATGTTGTCCGTGCTGCTGGGTCTCTTGGACACGGACGCACCGGGGGCAAACTCCCGTCTGCTCAAGACATGCTGGTACAGCTGTCGCCGGCCCGCGGCCCAATCCGTTGACGGGCTTCCCGAGGGCCTACACCTGGTGCGCTGGGGCGATGAGTTGGTAGACCGGATACAGCGATTGATGGACCTGGACGACCGGGGGCGCGCGGCGGCCCTTTGGCGGATGGTGCCGGATCATGTATCCCTATCGGGCGAGGTGGCGGACCTGTTCCTGCAGTTCGACTTCATCGTCGAGACCGACATCGACCTGGTGCTGCGAAACGCCGATGAGCCGGACGAAGCGCCCTTGCGCACGGCCTTGGCCCGCCGCGGTGATATGGCCCTGCCGCCCTTCTATCACCGGGTCTGGGTCGATGGAGACCTATCCCCGGTCGTCGATTCCGCACTGCTGGAACGTCTGGAGGCCCCCTATCTGCGTGCAGCCGCCGCCGGCCCCTACCGCGACTGGAACCTGAATTGGGAACGCTGGCCTCTGGTCGAGGGTCTCGGGTTGCCGGTCATGGGCGCTTGGCGGGAATGGCTGCCCCGCGCCCGCCAGGCAGCAGAGGCGATCCTACACCGCGACAGCAACCTGGCTGAGCGCTGCGAGCGGGCCGTCGCCGACGCCCGGCAGAGCGACCAAGGTCGGTTCGCCCGATTGCGCGCCCGCGTCAGGGGTCACGTCGGCACGGACGCCGCCGCGACCCTCGCCCTGCTGGCGCGGGAAGAGCGCATCGCCAGCGGTCTGTACGCCGGCATGCGCGCGCCGCGGGTCACGCTGGGCACCGTAGTCGCGGTGTTTCTGTCCGCGCAGCCGTTGGTCGGACAGGATGCCTGAGACTTTCGACTTCACCGCACTCGGTCGCGTTCTGCTCGACTGGCCGGTCGGCACCGAAGCCCTTGATCTCCCGGCCGCAACGCCGTTGCTCGGGCGGTTGCGGCAGATTCTGCAACAGACCCGGCCGCGGGGCGCGCCAGCGTACGCCCCGGACCTAATGGTGCTGGTTCGGCAACTACTGATCGAGCGCGGCGGCGACGGTCGAGCCGATGAGCACCTGAGCGTCCCGCGGGGCCGCGGCTGGCCCGATACCAATACCTGGCACCGGTTCGGCTGCGCGGTGACGGTGACCGCCGAGCGCCTGCTCATCGCGTCCCATCCCTGGCGACCCGACTGGCTCGGGGCGCTTCCGGACGGCGGCGAGGACGTTTTCGCGGCCGAACATCAGGCGCGGTGGGTGCGGGCAGACGCACGGGTACCCATGGATCCCTTTCTGCGCGAGGCCACGGGATATGACGCATACGTCTGCCCTGGCCAGCGCGAGGCGCTGCTGAGCGCCCTGTGCATGCCGGCGGGTAGCACGCTGATCGTCAATCTGCCGACGGGGGGCGGCAAGAGCCTGGTGGCCCAGGCGCCGGTCTTGCTGGACAGCGCCGAGGCCGGGCTGACCCTGGTCGTCGTCCCCACCAATGCCCTGGCGTTGGACTTGGAGCGCCGCACCCGCGACCTCTTCGCCAAACGGCGTCCGGCGGAAGCCCAACGGCCACTGGCCTGGACCGGCGACCTCGACCCGACGGTTCGGGCCGAGATCAAACAGCGGGTGCGTGCCGGCACCCAGGGCATCCTGTTCGCCTCCCCGGAGGCCGTCTGCGGGGCGCTGCTGCCGGCCCTCTACCAGGTCTCCGCGGGTGGCGGACTGCGCTACCTGGTGGTTGATGAGGCCCATCTGATCGCCCAATGGGGCGATGACTTCCGACCCGCGTTCCAACAACTCGTCGGCGTGCGCCGGGGCCTGTTGGATCACTGTCCCCCGGCCGCGGCATTCCGGACCCTGCTCTTGTCCGCGACCTTCCCCGGCCCCGTGATCGAGACCCTGGAGACCCTGTTCGGACCGCCCGAGCACTTGCAGATGGTCGCCGCGGTGCATCTGCGCCCGGAACCCCGCTATCTGTGCCGGCGCGTGGTTGGCCGGGAAGAGAAGCGCGAGCGGTTGCTGGAACTGCTGCGCCATGTGCCGCGGCCCTTCATCGTCTACACCACCACGCGGGAAGACGCCCGCCAGTGGTTTCAGGAATTGCGCTCGGCCGGCTACGGGCGGCTCGCCTGTTTCCACGGCCAAACCGGCGGCGCCGAGCGCAAGCGCATCATCGACGACTGGGTAAGCGACCGCCTCGACGGTGTGGTTGCCACCTCCGCGTTCGGCGTCGGCATGGACAAGGCCGACGTGCGCACGGTGATCCATGCCGCGCTGCCCGAGACCCTCGACCGTTTTTATCAGGAGGTGGGCCGCGGCGGGCGCGATGGACGGGCCAGCCTGTCTATCACGCTGTTTGATGAGACCGATCAACGCATCGCCCGCGGCATGACGACACCGACCCTGATCGGCGACGAACGGGGCTTCGACCGCTGGCGCACCATGTTCCTGGCGAGCGACCCGCACCCGAACGACCCCGATCTACGCATCGTTGATCTCACCCGGGTGCCCGGGGGGCTGACCCAGCAGAGCGATTACAACCGCGACTGGAACATGCGCACGCTGATCCTGCTCGCGCGGGCCGGGCTGATCCGACTGGAGTCCGTGAGTCCTCAGTTCACCGAGGCCCCACCCGGCGAAAACGATGCTGGCGAACGGGCGCACGACGACGCGGACTGGGACCGATACTTCGCACGCATACCGGTCCGCATTCTCGACGGGGGCTTGATGGATCAGGCCCGGTTCGAGCAACGCATCGGCGCCCAACGCCAGCGCGGAGCCGCGGCGGCCGGACACGCCTTCGCGCGGATGCTCGACGCACTGGACGGCCGCCGGGAGATGGCCGCCGTGCTCACAGATCTGTACACCAACGACGCGCCGGGGCGAACCGTGGTCGTCTCGTCGGTCTGCCGGGGCTGCCCGGCGAGCGGCGGTGCGGCTCATGCCGACGACACCGACTACCAGATTCCGCCCGGCATCGGCATCGAGCGCGTGGAGCCCTGGGACGGTGCCCTCTGGCGAAGCTACTTCCCGGGACTGGCCCCTGGTTTTGCGATCGTGCTCTGTCCCGGCGCAAGCGGGCCGGACACGGAGGTACTGGCCGCGCTGAAGACCGCCGTCGCTCTGTTCGGCATCCTCGAAGTCGCGGCCCCGATGGCAATCTGGCAACGGGAGCCCGCGCTTGCGACCCTGCATCGCGCCGCCCCACGCCGGTTGCTGATCCGGCGCGACCTTGAAGAGGCCCCGCCGGGACCGTTCATGCTGCCGCTGCCGCGGGCCACGCTGCTATTGCCCTGGGACCAACGGCCCCTGCCCGATACCCTGCTCTCCCTGCACCGCCCACTGCACCTGGTGTTTGCGCCCGAAGACCTTGCGGATCGCCATCCGCTGCGGCGCTGGCGGGACACTCACACCAACCATATCGCACTCGCGGAGTTTCTGCGCCAGGCTACCCGATGACCATCCTGAACACCGCCAGTGACGGATTCTTTAATGTTTTGATCGTGTTGCACCGCACCGTTGCGCGCGATGGCCCCCTGGATCGGGACCAGTTGCTCAGGCGGTGCAGGACCGCTCCCGATGCCGATGACCAGCGTCTGCGGCAGACCTTGTTGCGCTGGACCCAACTTGGTCTGTTCCAGGAACAGGACGACAAGATCGCGCTGGCAGCGGAAGACCGGGACCCGGACCGACTGCCGGCCCGTTGCCGGGAACTGCTGCTGTGCGAGGACAACAACCAGAACTTTTGGGATTCCGAGGGCACCCGTGCGGCGGACTTCACCCGCGCGCTGGCCTTCGTGCTGGCCCAGGACATCTACACGGCGGACTTCGAGACGCACGCATCGGTGCAGGCGTTGGAGCAGCGCCAAATCCGCGAAGCAGGCCACCGGATCCTCCAGAACGACGTGCGCTGGAACGGCCTGCGCTTCTGGGGTGACTATCTGGGGTTCTTCTGGGTCGATCACCGCCGCTGGCCGGATCCTACCGCGGCGGTGCGCGAGGAACTGCCAGCGGTGTTCGGCTCGGCACGGGAATTGCCGGCCGCGGAGTTCCTGCGGCGACTGGCCGAGCGCCTCCCAGTGCTGGATGGCGGTCGCTGGCGCATCGAGGTCGAGAGTGCTCTGGACTCGGCGGCGTGGCACCGTCCCGCCCAGGACAACCTGCTCTCGACCGGCCTGTCGAGAGCGCTCTGGCGTCTCGCAAAACCGGGCGGGCCGATACTGTTGGACTCGCAAGCGGATCCGATGGAGGGCCGCATCCTGCAGGGTGCTGGCGGTCGGCACTGGCGCACCTTCACCCATGTGCTGCGCGCCGCGGGGGCCTGATATGAGCATCGCAGCCTACTGGCCGGTCCGCGACGAGATCAACCGCTGTATCAAGGCCGAGGCGGAGGCCGCATCGGATGCGGTGCTCATGGCGGTCCATCAGCCCATACCGCTGGTCCGACGGGAGTTCGGGTCCGGGCCGGAGACCCCGGCCACCGAACATGCCTTGCTGGACGCCTTCCTGTCGGACGACCTACCCCAGGGTACCTTGCTGACGGCGATCACCGGGCCATCCGGCGTCGGCAAGTCCCACCTGATCCGCTGGCTGGCGGCCCAACTCGGGCGTGATCCGCGGGCGCGTCACCTGCACGTGATCCGCATCCCCAAGAGTTCGAACCTGCGTCGGGTGGTGGAACTGATGCTCGAACCGCTGGCGGGCGATCCGCGCTTTGCCGAGGTGTTGACCAGTCTCAACCAGGCGGTGGATGCGGTCAGGCCCGAGGACGCCGCATTGCGTTTCGCAGCAGAGCTTCAGATCGCGCTGCGTGACCTCGCGAAGCGATTGATGGCCGAGTTGCGCGCAGTCCCACCTGATGCCCGCTCGCCGGCGGCCATGGCCCGGGCCGATCATGCAAACAAATTGCCCGGCCTGTTCAGCGATCCGGCGCTACAGGCGCACATGACAGACCAGGTGCTGGTCGGGATCATCCAGCGCGCAGTGTCGGGTCCCGACCAGGTCAACGAGGACGAATCGGAACCACTGTCCCAATTTCGCCCCGCCGATCTGCAACTGCCCGATGAACTGCGCGGTGCGCTGGGTCAGGCGTCGGCACCGGTGAGGAGCTATTACCAGACGGGCCTCAACAGGGCAGATGGCCAGGGCCGGGAACAGGCCGCTGCCGTACTGAACGAGGTCGTGGATCAGGCGATTCGCCAGGTCTTCGGGCTCCATCAGGCCATCGGCGGGGTCACGCTGCTGGACATCATCATGCGCATCCGTGAGTTGATGTTCCAGGACGGTCGCGAACTGGTGCTATTGGTGGAGGATTTCGCGGCGCTGGGGGGCATCCAGCAGGTGTTGCTGGACGTCTGCATCAAGGAGGCGGTGTATGCCGGCAAGCAGACCCTCTCGCGCATGCGCACCGCGATGGCGCTGACCGACGGCTATCTCGTCGGTCGGGATACTATCGCCACCCGTGCTAAGTACGAATGGGTGATTCAGAGCCGGGGCAGCCAGGACGACGTACTCGGCCGCACCTTGGAACTGACGGGGGCGTACTTGAACGCGGCCCGCTGGGGTGAGGCCGAATTGACCCGCCGGTTTCAGGAAAGCGCGCGGGGAACGTACTTGACCGGTTGGGTCGAGGTGTTCGAAGACCCGGACCAGACCGCGGCAGACTCCGAACAACTCCAGGCCTTCGGCCGGACAAGCCGCGGCATCGCACTCTTCCCATACAACAAACCGGCCTTGGGCAGGCTGGTTGAGCGTCATCTGCGCGAGGCGGGCGAGATCCGGTTCAACCCCCGCCGGGTCATCAATTTCCTACTGCTAGACGTGCTGCTGATGCGCGACGACTTTGAGCGCGGCGCCTTTCCACGGTCCGGGTTCAAGGGTGCGGACCTGTCCGCTGCGCCCGCTGGCATTGCCAACTGGCTGAACAATCTAACCCTCGGCGAGGAGGAGCGCGGGCGCCTGGCCGCGCTGATGGTCTACTGGGGCGGCAACCCCCAAAACCCCGAGCAGGCCGGCGCGATGGTATCGGGGTTGTTCGAGGCGTTCAGCCTGCGACGGCCCGATGGTCTACCGGCGAGTGTTCCAGTCGATGAGCCAACGCCACCGCCGCCAGGCAAGCCGCCGGAGCCAAAGCCTGAACCGCCGACGGGCTCTGAAGACCCGTTCGTAGTCGATTGGCGCCAGAGGCTTGACGCGTGGGCCACTGGGACAGAAATGCCCCAGCGCGATGCCAGCTTCCTGCGCAACGCGATAAAAGGATTGGTGGAGAAGGCTGTTCCCTGGAACCTTCTGCGCATGAAGAAGCGTCCGCTCAATTTTCTGCTCACGATTCCGAACTCGCGCGGTAACGCGGCCCCTTCGACCATCTACCTGCCCCTCGCTGAAGACTATGCCGATCCGACCGGCGAACTGCGCCTGACCCTACTTGGTGCCATTCGCTTCGACCGGGCCAATGGCCGGCTGGATTATCCGGGGGCGGAGGAGGACGGCGCGCGGGTCGCGACTCTCGTGGAGCGACTGGTGTACCAGTTGGTACCCCACCTGCAAGAAATTCGCGCCCGGGAGGTAAGAGACCTGACCTGGGCATTGGCCCGCCAGGCGCGCATTTTAGGGCTTGTGCCGCGGGAGCGCATGTCCAGGCTGGAGGCTCGGACGCGCGCGATCCTGACGCCTGCGGCGGGGACGGAGCCAGTCGCTCCGCCCGAAAATGACACGAATTGGCGACGACTGCGGCGCGACGCCGAAACCCATCGTCCAGAACTGTTGCGGATGCTACATGAACGGATCGGCTGCTTTCAGGGCAGCGGGCCGACCGCGTACGCCATCGATCCGACCCTGCTGGATCTCGCGGACCAGACCGATACTCCGGACCTGAGCGGTTTGTCAGGCGGCCAAAAGGAGCATTGCCGGCAAATGTCGCCCGCCCGACTACCAGCCGCGACCCGGCCGCAAGTCGAGACTCTGAGGAAACTGTCCAGCCGCCTCGATGCACTGGTCGGGCCAGCGGGCAACAAGCAGGATCTGGTCACCGGCCTCACTGAGTTGATCCAGCCGCTGCAGAATGTCGGCGCTTGGCCGGACGGATACACAACGCAGGGGCTTCGGCAGAAGATCAATCGCTTCGGGCAGGATAGTCTGATGACCCAGTTGGACGAGGCCGGCCCGTTGCTGGATGCCAGCATCACGCCGGAATTGGCCGCGGACGACACACTGGAGCGGCTCGGGCGGATCGACTTCGCCGTCATCGACCGGGCGGGCGACTTCTTGGACCTGGCCGAGGTCTTCCTCACAGGCGCGGAACGGGCGATGACGCTCAAGGAGCAAGAACTCATCGGCGTCGATCCGGCGGCCGACGCCGAGGCCTTGGCCCAGGCGCTGGACCAGATACACCGAGACCTCGATACCCTCGCGGGACGGGAGGCGCCATGACCCTGCTTGAGCGCATCGAAGACCTGAAACGCCGCGCCCAGGATCAACTGGGTCGTCAGGCTGGGCGCGACGAGGCGGGGAAACTGCAACCGCTGCTCAAGGAGGCGAATGCACTCTCGCAGGGCCTCGGCACCGAGGTCACCCAAATGCATCTGCTCCGCGACCAGGGCCTCCCGCTGCCAGACGCCCCGGCGGGCCCTAACGCGGGCGGCGCGCTGACGACTCTGGATCGGCTCCTGAAACGGTTCGCTGAGAAGCGTAGGGCCGAGGGCCTAACTCGCGGGCAGGACTGGACCCGCTTCAAGGAAAGTACACAGGCGGCCCGCATTCAGGCCACCACCGCCCTAGACCAGGCTTGGCGCAGCTTCGTCACCGGTGCCTACAGCGGAGACAAGCCCGCGGACCTAGAACGTAGTCTGGCACCGACCGACGTCAACAAGGAGCGTCTGAGCCGCTACCGGGCGGCCTATGAGGAACTGATCCGACTTGCTAACCGCCGGCCTACCGGTCGCGAGGATTTCGACCGCGTCCGTGAACTGGCCCGACAACTGAAGGAGCTCCACCAGGGTTTCGACTTCGGAGTGCCCGAGGGGGTGAAGCAATTCCTGCAAGCTATTGCGAAGGGCGGCGCCGATCTCGACCTGCTCACTGACGAGGTCCGGGCCTGGTTGCAGCAGCAGGGCAGCACCGGACGCTACCAGATCGTTGCGAAGCGCTCGGCGCCATGACGGACTCCGCCGCAGCGAAAGGCTTCCTGACCGATGTGCTCGACGCCATCGAGCAGCGCGAGGCGCGACTGCTGGTCTGGGGTCTCGTCGACGGCCGAATCGGGCGCGACGAGCTTGGCGAACTGATCGACCCGCTGCTCGACCAGGCCTATGAGCAGGGTATCGAGGCATTCTACAACGCGGACGACGTCATCCAAGCGCTCGCCGCGCGCGGCCTGTTGTTCGAGAGCGACGACTACCCATACCCGGGATACCGCTCGCGTATGGCCGAGACCGTTCGCCTGGCCTTCCGGCTCAGGCAGCTGTTTCCCCAGCATCGCGGCATCGAAGGCTGGCAACGAGCACGCACCCTGGTGGCGGATTTTCGCTTCACCCGCCGCCGGCGCCGCTACCCCCGCCGCGACCTGGAGCCGGCCAGGGTCGTCGATGAGGTGACACGCCGCCTGGAGGATCCGGCCGTCGGGGCGGTGCTCCAAGCGCTGCTCGCCGGTCGCGCAGAGGACTATCGGCTGGCCGAGTTTCAGTCGCGTGCAACCCGTCGCATCCTCGAAGGCCTCGCCGCGCGTCGCTCCAGTGGCACCCTGGTCAGTGCCGGCACCGGCAGTGGCAAGACCCTGGCCTTCTACCTCCCTGCAATGGCCCGTGTGGGCTCCCTGCGCTTGAGGCAGGGCCAGGGCGCCGGCTGGGTCAAGCTGTTGGCGATCTATCCGCGGACCGAGTTGCTGCGTGACCAGTTCGCCGAGGTCTATGCCGAGGCACGACGCCTGGACGGGCTCCTACAGGCACGCGGCGTCGCCAAGATTCGCATCGGCGCACTCTTCGGCGAAACGCCCGAGAGCGCCACGCGTTTGAAGCGATCGGATCGCGACGCCTGGCGGTCGACCGCCGAGGGCCGAGTATGCGGCTACATGGGTTGCCCCCGACCCGGCTGTGACGGGGAGTTGCTGTGGCGCAATCAGGACTTGGACCAAGGTCGCGAGCACCTCACCTGCGCCCGCTGCGGTCATGGCATCCCCGCGAACGAGCTCGTGCTGACCCGGGAGCGGTTGCGCGCGGACCCGCCGGACATCCTGTTCACCACCACCGAGATGCTGAACCAGCGGCTGTCGGATACCGCCAGTCGCCACCTATTCGGACTTCGGCCCGGTGCATCACGTCCACCGGAGATGGTGCTGTTGGACGAGGTGCACACGTACTCTGGCAATCACGGCGCCCAGGTCGGCTACCTGCTGCGCCGCTGGCGCCACCTCGTGCACGCCCCCATCACCTTCGTAGGTCTGTCGGCGACCCTCCAGGATAGCGTCCGCTTTTTCGCGCGCCTGACCGGGCTCGCCGAGTATCAAGTAGAAGAGATCGCCCCTCGCCCCCGGGACATGGTCGCCGAGGGTGCCGAGTACCTGCTGGCCCTGCGCGGCGACCCGGTCTCGCGCGCATCCCTGCTCTCGACCACGATCCAAGGCGCGATGCTGATGATGCGCGTCATGGATCGCGCGCAGGGCGACCCCAGCCAGGGGCTCTATGGCCACCGGGCGTTCGCCTTCACCGACGACATCGACGTGACCAACCGCCTCTACTTCGGCTCTCAGGATGCCGAAGGGCGCAATGATCGTGGCGATCCGGACATGGCGCGTCATCCTGACGGCCCATTGGCGGTGCTGCGCCGGCCAATACCCTCGGCAAGCCGTGAGCGGGCTGGACAGAACTGGTCGATGCCCGAGGCCATCGGCCACCGGCTCGACGAGCGCAAGCGCATCGGCCGGACCAGCTCACAGGACCCCGGGGTCACCAGGGGACTCGATCTGATCGTCGCCACCGCATCGCTCGAGGTCGGCTTCAATGACCCTGGGGTGGGCTGCGTCATCCAGCACAAGGCGCCGCGGGATGCCGCCCAGTTCCTGCAACGCCGGGGACGGGCAGGCCGGCCCCGCGGCATGCGCCCATGGACGCTGGTCGTGCTCTCGGATTACGGGCGCGACCGGCTCGCCTATCAAGGCTACGAGCAGCTCTTCGACCCCGAGCTGCGGCCTCGTCACCTGCCTTTCGCGAGCCGTTACATTCAGCGCATGCAGGCCACCTACGCGCTGCTCGATTTCCTGGCCCAGGAGCTTGGGCCAACGCTGTCCAGTGGCAGCGTCTGGTCGACCCTGGCCCAACCCGTCGATACAACGAAGCCGTACGCACCCTCGGGGAAAAAGCGCCAGCAGGCGATCATCGACCTCTTGGTCCGACTCCTGGACGAGTCCCAGGCACTGACGGACCTGACGGATCAGCTGCGACAGGCGCTTCAACTCTCCGCCCAGGAGGTCCAGACACTCCTTTGGGAGTACCCGCGACCGATCCTGACTGCCGTCATCCCCACCGCGTTGCGGCGACTGAGCAGCAACTGGCGTGTCGGACCCGAGCCTGCCGCGGACTTTGTGATCGGCAACAACCCGCTGCCCGAATTCATCCCGTCGACACTGTTCAGCGATCTTAACCTCCCCGAAGTACAGATCATCCTGCCACCGGCATGGGAGGGTGACGAGCCCGAACCCCAGTCCATGGGCATCGCGCAAGGGCTGCGCACCTTCGCGCCGGGACGCGTCTCCCGGCGCTTTGGCGTGAAGTACTCGCGAATCCGGCATTGGGTGGCGACGGAGGACGCCGGGCGGACCCAGACTCGACTGGAGATCTCGCGCTACTACTCGGCCGACCTGCTCGGCTACTGGGCCATCCGTGACGGCGAGGTATCAAGCCAAGTACCGGTCTTTCGGCCCTACGAGATTCGCCCGGTGCGCCCGGGAAACGACATCGGCGATACGTCCAACGCCTTCCTGATCTGGCACAGTCAGATCGTCGCCTCGGAGCCTGGGATTCCCTTGACCGTCCCCGATGGGTCCCCCTGGCAGGGATTGCTCGAAGCGCTGACCTGTTTCCGCCACGCGGAGCACGCACCGATTCAGGTACGCCGCTTCGCGGTCTGCTCCAATGCCGACATCCGATTCCAGCACGGTGAGGGATACCGGGCGCGATTTGAGCTCGTTGACCAGGGTGAGCCCGCCGCGATCGGCTACGCCCAGAGCGTAGATGCGTTGAGGATCGGAATAGCCGTCCCAGAGGGACTGTGGCGCCGCGTCCGGGCGGATTCGGAGCTGGAGCGTGCGATCAGAACCGAGCGCTTCTTCGATGACGCCACGGCCGCCGCCAGCCTGTTAGCGGTCGATAACCCCTTCATGCGCGGCTGGCTCACGACGATCTACTTCGCCGCGCTGACCCAGCACGCCCTGGCCCGGGGTGTCGGACTTGCCGAAGCGGACGCCGCACTGGCCTCCGGACGGGCCGAGGTCGCATTGTCCGAAGTCCTCGAGTCCCTGTTCCAGTCGCCCCCCGTCGCCGGCGATGACCCGGAGGTAGGCGACGGAAACGATGGGGGTGCGCATCTCAGGCGCGACCTGGAGACCCTATTGGCGCGCGATGACGTGCAGAGCGGCCTGCGGTCCCAGGCCCAATGCCTCTGGGAGCCCATCGACGCATCCTGGGAGCCGCTGCTCCGACGCCGCTTCGTCGCCACCCTGGGAGCCGCCGCGCTGGAGGCCATCTGCGACCTTTGCCCGGAGATTGATGCATCCAGTCTGATCGTCGACACCGACCCCGGCCCCCGCGCTGACGGTGACCTTTACGAGAATCTCGACGGCAGCACGGAGGTGTGGATCAGCGAGACCTCCCCTGGCGGCAGCGGCGCCATGGAGGCATTCCTCGCCAGCTACAGCCAGGACCCGCGCCGCTTCTACTCGCTGCTCGCGGCCCAGCTGGAGCCAAACGAATACGCCCATACGGACTTCCAACTGCGGCAGATGTTAAGCGCGATCGCCGGCGATGCACCGGATGAGGGCCTGCGGGAGGCTGTCTCGGCGGTACGCACGGCCCAGAGTACCGTCGCCACGGACCAGGCGATGGGCATGCTGCGAGCGAGGCTGGCCGAGCGCGGCTTCGTCCTCTATCACGCCTTCATCAGCGCGATCTCGACCCGCGTCATCCGACCCGGGTCCACGCCGACGAGCGACGCCTTCCTGCATCAGGTCGCCCAGGATTGGGTACAAGAGGAACAGCGTCTCGGCGTGGAGCTAGACGGCCGTTCGATCGCCTACCGCTGGAGCCGCGAGGACCGGATCGACCAGGTCCTGACCGACGCGGGAATCCCGCTGCCAGACGCGGCGCAACGTCTGGCGTGGCGCTTCAACGCGATCTACGGGCTCCTGTGGCGGCGCGGCCGCGAGGTTCGCCGGATCGGACTGGAGCCCTACAACCCCTTTGCGGAGCTGGCGGCCGCGGAGCGACTCCTGGTCGCGACCCATCTGCCGCGGCGTGAGGACCCGATCGCGGTCGACGCCCCCGACTGGCGTGACGAGGCGCTCGCCCGGCTCGCGGCATCCGGCATCGCCACCCTCAGCGCCCGCTCGCTCCAACGCAAGGCACTGGCCGACGCCCTGCAATTCTTCGCCGTGAATCCGGTGGAGTCCGAATACCTGTCGGTCTATGCACGCGTGGCGGCCTATCGTCAGATCGATGACCGCGTCGAGGTCGACCTGGAGGTGGAGGAGGTGCTGGCATGAGCGCGCCACGCTACCAGACTCGGCGCATCTTCCGCAGCGCCATCACCAGCCAGGAGGTCGTACGCGAGTTGGTGCAGGTCATGTGTCTCGCCGAACTCCTGGCCCCGAGCCGCGAGGTCTGGCTGGTCAGTCCCTGGATCAGTGATTTCGTCCTGCTCGACAACCGCAGTGGGCGCTTCGACGCGATCAATCCCCAGTGGCAGCGGCGGGAGATCCGTCTTGTGGACTTTGCACTGCAGCTTATGACTAATGGCACGCAGGTGATTGTCGTGACACGGCCCGATCGCCACAACGAGACCTTCTTGGGCCGCATGAGCGATCGCGCCGAGGAATCCGGACTCGGCGATTGCATCCAGCTAGTCTGCCGCGACGCCCTGCACACCAAGGGCATACTGACCGATGGGGGCCTCCTGCTGGGATCGATGAACCTGACCTACAGCGGTCTGGAGCTGAACGAGGAGTCGGTCTATTACGAGATCTCGCCAGAAGGCATCGCCAAGGCGCGTGTGGAGCTCCAGGCCTACCGCTCGGGACAGGCCGATGCGTGCTGACACCGGCCATTGGTTGGAACGATTCTTCGATGGCGACAACGGACTGCGCTGGTCCGCACTCCAGGACCCCACGCACCCGTGGTCACCCCAGCTGCTGCCCTGGATCGCGCTCGCCAAGGCAGACGACCGCGATCTCCCGATCATCCTCCCACGCCTCGAAGCCGATGACCGGCCGAGCTGGTACTGCGCCGGGCGCAGCGCCCGCGGTGCCTTGCGGCTGCACGAAGCGCTCCAGGCGTTCATCGGCCCCTCGTACTCGGACTTCGATGGCCGACCCTACCCGCTCAATGCAGACGACCCCGTAGAGGCCGCATTCGCCGAGGACACGGTCGCGCCCGCCTATCGCATTCGCGCATCCACGCCGGGAGATGTGCGCCGAATCCAACGCGCCCTGGAGCTCTACTGCGGCCTCCTGGAGCGCATGCCGGAACAGGTGCGACACGGCCGGCGCCCACTGGGAGCCCTGCGCGCCGAGCTTGATCGCGCCGTCGCAGCCGGTGACGAGGCAGAGGCGGGCCGTTTGCTGGAGAAGATCCGCGGCATCGGTCGCCTGGACGCCGAGAACCTGCTCTACGTCCACGTCGGGGTGCGGGCCGGACTCGGGCAGTGGCGCGAGCTTGCCGAAGACGGGGCACTCCTGAACCAGCTGATCGGGCTTCGGCTGCCGCCGCGGGTCCTCGCTGACATCCATGACGCCCTGTACCGCCGGTATGTCGAGCCGAGCGAAGACGCCGACGCGCCCGAGTACGCGCTCGCCGCGTTCCGTGCCGCCGGCCTAGCGCGGCGCTCGACCCTGTTCGGCAGCCGGCGTGGCCTGCGCGGTGCCCGGGTGCTCAAGGCGTTCTTTCTCTATGAACTCGCCCGCGAGGATCAGGCTTCGACAGGCCTCGCCGACCTTGCCGACGAGCTCGAAGGTCTGGACGACACCTTCGCGCATGCCCTGGCCACGCTCGGCCGTCCGACGGAAGCCAGCCCGCCTGCCGATCCGATGGACGTGGCCGATGCGGCTTTCGATGACCTCGAGATCGATCGCGCGCTGGATCTCTACGTGCAAGCGCCACCGTCGCGAAAGCGGCTCTCCCGCCTGATCCGCTGCGCCGAGGACGTGGGGACCGCAGAGGCCACGAAGCGCGTCATCGATGCCATCCAACCCGGGGACGACGCGGGAAACTTGCCCCCGTCCTGGGCAGCCCGACTCCAAGCCCTCTTGGAAAAATGCACCGCCGACGAGGACACTCGGGCACCCAAAGGATGGCTCGAATGGGCCCGTCGGGTCGAAGCCGGCATGGGCGAAGATGAGGCCATGTCCGCGTTGCGCGAGCACATGGCAACCTGGGACCCTGCGGAGCTAAGCGGGAGCAAGGTCCAGGCTGACGAGCTTACAGGCATCATCAACAACGCCAGCGCATCCGCCGAGCCCGTGTTCCGCGAGGCTGCCCCCCTTCTCTACCAGGCCCTGATACCGGAATCCGGCGCCCCGCCACGGCGGGTCAAGCCCCTGTTGCAGATCCTGGTGACCAAGGTCGCCTTCCTCGCCGATCCCTCGCAGACCGAGCTTGAGCTTGCGCGAGACATGGCGTCCACGCTCCTGTTGATCGGGCTCGATGCGAAGGAGTACGAGGACCTGATCACCGATCTCGAAGACCTGATGGGCACGCAGATGTCTGTCTTCACCCTCGGCTGGTCTCTCGATCTGGCGGAGTTATTCGCCATCAACCCCTGCCCGGATCCCGAGAGACGCCTGCGCCTCGTGCTGCGCGTCACCGAAGCGGTGCGGCGCCTAGCGCACCGGCTCTCGCCCGCCGACGCGATGGTCATCGAGCAGCTCTGCCGGGACTATGGGATCGATTGCCCGGCCGAGATCGGCCAAGTTGAGACCGGTCGGATCGATGGAGCCGCCGATGCGCTCTCCGGCAAGAGCGTCGGGATCTACACCCTGGTCGAGCCGGCCGGCCAACGCGCGGCGGCACTCCTGTATCAGATCTGTCCCACGGTTCGGGTGGAGCTGAACAGCGACCACGAGTGCACCAAGGCGTTGAGCCACCTGGCGCGCAGCGCGGACCTGTTTGTATTCGCGTGGAAGAGCAGCAAGCACCAAGCCTTCTACTGCGTGAAGGATCACCGAGACGCTAACAACCCGATGATCCAGGCCCAGGGGAAAGGCACAAGTAGTATCCTGCGAGCATTGCTCGAATTTGTCTGAGAATCTGCTGACCATCCTTGTTTCATCTGTTTAATAGGAATCAGCGTTCACGAGTCTGTACTCGGTATCGATGCCGCATCGGGTCGGGAGTCTTTCACGATAATCGCTTTGCTCTTTGATGCTTCAGGTGGGCAAGCAAATACTGGCTAAGCTCCATGTAATCTCTCGGTATGAACTGAAGCCCGTTCCATGGGCGCTGGTTACCCTCGCCAAAGTTCCAAGTGCCGCTAGTCCAGGCAGTCACGCCCCGCAGCGATTCCAGGGCCGGGCGGAAATCCTCTGTGGCGAAAGCAGCTCGAGCGGCATGGAGGTACTCCATGACATACCCCATCGCCATGACGCCGACCCCATGAACGAGACGGGATGTGCGCGGCGTGTGTCCAATCCAGGCATTCTGAAAGACATCCTGGACCGTACCAAAGAAGTTGCTGATCAATTGAAAACTGCCTTCCTGGCCGTCCTCTGTGGCGGAGAGTTCGCGTAGGGCGCCATCGCTGAGCGAGGCCATGACGAGCTTCTGGATGACGGTGTCCTGCAGGACGCCGGTAGGGTTCGTATGCTGCTTGATCTGGCCGCGCAGGGAAGATGCCTCGTCGTAGTTGAGGCGCTCCACCAGGGCAGCGGCATCAGATCGGGAGGACAGACGGTGTGGTAGCCCCTCGACGGTGGGCAGTAGCTCGTAGATGAGTGGCTTCGGCAGGGGTCGCGTGTTGTTGATCAGGATGAATTGCTTGCGCAGTTCGTCTTCGCTCTCGCAGAGGATTCCAGAGACAAAAACTTCGAAGTCCTTCTCGGGAAGCTCGGCCAGGGCGGATAGCCGTTGCTGGCCGTCGACGACGAATCCGACCGGTCCTTCACTGGCATCGATGCGGATTAGCGCCGTTGCCCCTTCGCGCGACAGATTGACCCCACGGGTGAAGGCGACAACAACGGAGTTGGGCAGGACAGCATCGTCGCGTTCCAGGTAGGCGCGGATCTCTCGGATGTGGGCGGCCACTTGGGGACGCTGGAACCCCCTGAGGGAGCCGTCTTCCCGCCGACCGATGCGGTCGATCTGCGAGAAGCGCAGCACATCCGCTGCCCGCGCGCAGAAGGCGAACAGCGTGTAACGGTCACTCTGCCGCGGCAGGATCGCCTGGTATTCGTAGGTGCTCAAGATGCCAACTGTTGCCGTAGGTGGTCGCGAAAGACACCCAGGTTGTGGATGCCTCTGCGCTTGTTGCGGTTGGAACCGCGGTAGACGATGACCTCGACGCCGCAGTTCGTGCAGATGCTGCACCGGCAGCGCTCCCAGGGCCGGGCCTCCAGGGTTTGTCGATACTGCTTGCGCAGCGTGGCCATGCGGCGATCCAGGACCTGCTCCTGCTCGCGAGGCGACCAGTGTAAGGGCTTCGCGTAATCGATGACGGCGTCGAGAACGCTCTCCAGATCCAAGCGCCCCTTGCTGTAGTCACGCAGCGCCGAGAGGGCGCTGGACTCCATATGCGCGAGGGTTTCCTGCCGCAGCCGTCCGCTCTTGACCTGGCGCAGCAGTGCATTGTTCTCGTAGGCCTGGGGTATGCGGACAGCGGTGTAATAGGAGATTGTGCGGTTGCCGTCACGAAGATAATAGTTGCGCCGCGCGTCCTTGAACGCCCGGATCAGCGGGGAGGTGGTGTCGAAGCTCGCGACCCGATAGCGGCTGAACTGACCGATGTCGTCAGCCTTGGCGAATCCAAGCAGATGCATCCGCGCATCGGACTTGCACCGCACTACCGCATCGACCGCCTCAACGGCCTTGTGGATGGCCTCGGTCTTCAGCGGAACTAGGCCGCCGATAGCCAGGTAGCGGTATCCCATCGCCAACAGGCTGTGGGCCGCCCTCGCCATGCTGTCCGGAGACCAGCCCTGAACCACACCAATGGGTGTGAAACCCTCACCAAGCCCGCGGCTGGCACGGAGAAATCGGTCCGCCAAGTCCAAGGTAATGTCGAAGCGCTCATGCGCCAGGTCCGACCCTCCACCGTCACCGCTCGCCGACGGATCAAACTCGAAAATGATATGGTCGATCGAGCAACCATGGGTGAAACCTCCATCTGCGTAGAACTCGACCGTATCCTCGGGGGTGTAGGGAGGGACCTCCATCGCGCTGTAGGAGAAGGCTCCGCAGTCGCCCATCAGCATCATATCGGCGTGGGTAGGGCCGTCGAGGCGCAGGAACTTGCGTGCTCCCACGCGACGAAAGCGCATGGCCTGGGCCTCCGTGTACTTACCGGGGAAGCGGTGGTCGCCGACGATCGCGCGTGACACCAACATGCCATCATAGGGGGCAAAGCCGAGGACCTCGTGGGGGTACTGATCGTCCCAATAGGGCCTGCGGGTGGGAGCGGTCTGGTCTTTGATGAAATCGAACTTCGGATCGACGTAATCCATGCTGTCAGCAAAAACAAACTTCATCCCTCATTCCTCTGCGCCGCCGTGGCGTTGTAGTCCAACTGACAGAGCAGTTGGCTCAATTGCCGGATGTGGCGCGGCGTCTGCTCGATCTCGTTCCAGGCGAGACCCAGGCCCTCCCAGACTCCTTCGGTCCAACGGCAATAGGGCGCGATGCTCTTCAACGAACTGAGGCGATGAGCGTTGCTGTTGGGATGCGCCAGGGAGCGGGTCACGATCCTGTCCATCAGCACACCCATGGCACGGATGCCCGCCGAATGCATGAGCCTGCTGGACTCGGGCGGCAGACCCCAGGCGTACGGGAACAGGACCTTTACGCAGTCCCAGTAGTCCACGAGGGTGCGATACATGCCCTCGACATCCGAGGGGCCGTTGCCGAGCGATACGAAGGGTGCCAACGCTCCGTTGGGGTTCTTAAGGCTGGCGCGGATCATCTCGACTACCGCACTGTCGATAACGACCGCGGTGCCATCCTTAGGTTTGGAGACCCGCTTGATGAGGCCATGAAACGGCGAGTCCGGGTCTTCGTCGAGGGTCTCGCACAGTGCGCTCGGAATCTTGCGGCCGCTGAGGTCCCGCGGGAGTTGCACGTCGACCTCAGGTAGCAGTTCGTTGATCAACCTTGAGGGCAAAGGTTTGGCCTTGTTGACCAGGATGAACTGAGCCCGGCGGGTCGCCACGTCCGGTGCTACGAAGGCCACGACGGGCACGTTCAGCCCACCATTCTTGGCTTTGGAGAGGGCCAGGGAGCGCTGCTGCCCATCGACGATCCAGGCGACGCGACTGCCCTCGGAGCGCAGTGGGATACTCAGGGTACCCGCTTCACCCGCGTCCAAAGCGCCGTCGGGCTTGCCGCCCCGCGTCTGAACGAAAGACACATCAGGAGAAAGGGCCAGGATGATGGCGTTGGGGAACAGCACGTCTCCTTGATCCAGGTATTCGACGATGCCGTTGACGTGGCGCTTAATTTCCCCGCGCTGAAATCCTGCGAGCCGCTCCGTGCCGTCGCGATGGATGCGCGTAATATCGGCGATCTGGGTGATCATCTCGCCGGGGATGAAAAAAGTGTAGATCTGCTTACCGTTGCCCTGGTGGCTACGGACCGCTCGCAGGCGCAGGGTTCTGTCCGCCCCGCTGCCCAACTGCCGCAGGTTGTCGGCGCGCTTGAACAACTGGACGAACCGCCCCTGCTCACAGGCAATCCCCTCCTCATCCCTCAACAAGCGCAGCATCTTGGTGGATTGCCCCGAGGCACGGTCCCAAGATGCGAGAATCACCTTGACAATCTCGTCATCACCAAGTGGCCTGCGGTTAGCCTGCGCCGGCCAGGCTAGGTCACGCAGGCTGGCCCGCACGCGTGCGGCATCGTCCTCGGGGTCGCTGGCTAGGCCGTCCGCGCAGGCCTGCTCAAGGAAATGTCGCGCCGCGCGTTGGGGGAAGTCCGCCCGGGTACCATTGAGAGGACTGATGGGCCCATTGAGGCGATCGTCGTAGGGCATCACCAGTGGGCGCAATCGAGGCGCGACACGGTCGAGGTCAAGCGGACCGACGAGTCGCAACTTGCACAGGGCGGCACTGCCAGCGGATTGGAGATCTTCCTGCACGAGTTCCATGTACGAACCCGGGAGGCTGATGACGACGTGTTCAGCGGGATGAGAACTCAGGAGTTCCGCAAGGCTGCGCTTCGGCCGCCTGCGACGCCCCAAGTCGGACCACCATCGAGAGGCGTCGAAAGGCCCATCAGTCACCTTGCGCGCGACGCTGCTGTCCGATCCCGCTGATAGGGTCAGATCATAGCCGGGAACCTCCTCGTCACCATGGACGAGTCCGAGGCCAGCAGACACAATCCACAGATCGGCCTTGCGCGACTCGACAACGGCAAGCGCTTCAGTGAACCCGCGTCCCGCGTAGAGACGCTTCGCGGGGACTCGCCGTGCTGCTTCGCGTAGCCAAGCGCGCCAGGTCTTGCTGACCGCTTCCTGGCATCCGCTGGGCAGGCGCTCGGCCTGCAGTCTCTCCAACGGAGGAATCGACTTCCTATTGGTGCAGACAGTAACCAGAACAAGTTTCGTATTCTGCATGAAAAACCGAGTCTTATGAACGTTCGGAGTTCAGTTCTTGTGTTTTCCTGTATAAACAGATCAGAGTCAACGCAGTTTTTTCTCGCGCATATTCTAACCCTAACCCGAAAGGGACGCGCGGCCGGCCGCCGATCGGGCTGGAGCGGATGCTGCGGGTGTAACTGGTCCAGCAGTGGTACGGCCTGTCGGACGAGGGGGTGGAATACGCACGTTGCGGGGATTTGTGCGGATTGATCTGTCGCGAGAGGCGGTTCCGGATGCGACGACGCTGCTGCAGTTTCGCCACTTGCTGGAAGAGAAGGACCTGACGAAGGCCGTCTTCGCGGCGATCAACGCGCAACTGACGGCCCAGGGACTGATGATGCGCGAAGGGACGATTGCCGACGCGACGATCATCCCGGCGCCGCCGTCGGTGAAGAACGAAGCGAAGGCCCGTGATCCCGAGATGCACCAGACGAAGAAAGGCAACCAGTGGCATTTCGGTATGAAGGCGCACATCGGCGTCGATGCCGAGAGCGGGCTGGTGCATACGGTAGTCGGAACGGCGGCGAACGTCGCCGACGTGGCGCAGACGGCCGAAGTGCTGCACGGCGAAGAGAAGGTCGTCCATCTGGATGCCGGCTACACCGGCGTCGAGAAGCGTGAAGACCTGAAAGACCGGGACATCGACTGGCAGGTGGCGACGAAGCGCAGCAAGCTGAAGGCGATCCCGAAGGAGAGCCAGCTCGGGACGCTTCTGCGTCGCTTGGAATCGGTCAAGGCGAGCATCCGCTCGAAGGTCGAGCATCCCTTCCACGCGCTGGCAGCGATGGAGGAAGGCGCCGACGCCATCGCCAGAAAGGTGGTTGCCCTGGCGAAGGGAGGTGACATGAGCGCTGCACGGCTGGTGATCGAGCGGCTGGTTCCGGTTGCGAAGGAGCGCCCGATTTTCCTCGCCTTGCCAGATACGGGATCTGCCGAGGGTATCGCTGAAGCGCAGAACGCCATCCTGCAAGCGGTGGCGGCCGGCGACCTTCTGCCCGGCGAGGCCGCGACTCTGGCCGGCATCGTCGAAGCGCGACGCAAGGCCGTGGAGACGCAGGAGCTTGAACAGCGCATCAGTGCGCTTGAGGAAATGAAGTGAGCGGACCACTCGAACGCCGGCTGAGCAGACTGGAGGAAGTCAGGGACCGCAACGATGTGGGGCGGGAGGCCGACATCTCGCTCAAGAAAAAGGGAACGAGCCGCACCGAAATGCTGGCCGACTTCGGTAGTCTGGTCGCATTTCGTGACTGGCTGGCCGGGCGAATTGCGGCGACCGACCGTCGAGACGAGGTGCAGCAGACAACATCCTCGAACTATCGGCAGTGGCAAGGCGATGGCACGGTATCGGCGAAATGGGGTGCGATTCTTGAACGGCGAGAGGCGCTAGAGACCGCCGCGCTTTCTTCCTACCGAGAGGGGGCAGGCAATGAATTCGCTTGAGCGTCGAATCCTCAAGCTGGAGGCGTCCCGCCCGGACGCGAACCAGATCGACATCATCATCCGCCGCATCATCGGCACCGATGGCGATGAGGTTGTCCGCGCCGTCAGCGGTGACCAGATCGTCGACCGCTGCGCCGACGAGACTGAAGACGACTTCGTGGAACGGGCGAAGGTTGAAGCACTGGCGCGCACCGAGCGCCTTCCGTGCCGCGTGCTTCTGCTGCCCGAGCAGGTACTGCAGTGAGCGCCCTGCAACGGCGCCTCGCAAAACTGGAAGACGTGCTGCTCCCGAAGCCGAGACCAGCGGTCTGCATGTTGAGTGAGCCGGCGAGTGACGCTCCGGCCGAGGCACGGGCGTAATACCAGCAACAGGTTGATGAAGCGACAGCCCGCGGGGATTTCCTCATCCTGCTGGTGCCGATGAAGCCGACCGACAGGCCGCG
>JFAX01000024.1:26581-42272 GCA_000585015.1 Candidatus Accumulibacter adjunctus
AGCGAATTCGAGGCGCAGCTTGCTGCGGCGTCGATGCATCCGTCCCGTCGGGGCAACAAGAGCCTCCTGAGCGACGTGCTCGAGGATCTGCACGGCAATGTGTTCGAACCGAGGCCGCAAGCCGGGGCCTATGCGCCTCGCCATCTTGCGGGCGAAGGCGACGAGCAGGAGCACATGGACCCAGCGATCACCTGGGGTGACGCGAGCGTTGCTGCCAATCAGGCAGCAACGTCGCGCTTATCTGCTCCAGCTCGACGTGGCGCTACCTGTAGTCGATCGAGAACCGATCGACGCCGGCGCCAGTTTGCCGGTCGACGTGGATTCAAATTGCTCTGATTTGGCTACAGGGTGGCTACATGAAGGCCAAAAGCCAAACAAGCCATTGCCGATGCAATCCTAAGTCTTTGTTTTCTTGGTGGTGATGGGTGGAATCGAACCACCGACCTAAGGGTTATGAATCCTTCGCTCTAACCGACTGAGCTACATCACCACAGGGCGCCGGATTATAGGGTTCTCAAGACTCGTCGGTCAACACGTGGACGAATTGCGGGTGCATCGGCAATGCGACTGGACGTCAGGCCACCTGTTGACGCTAGGACCGCCAGGAACTGTCCCACTCCCGGTTGGCACGGCAGACACGCTACGCCAGCATGTGCTTCGCAGCGGCTCCCCGGCCCAAATTGGACATCGCCGCTGCCTGATGAGGGCCGGCGGCGTCGCGGGCGAGCAGCGGGACGTCAGCGGTCTCCGCTGATGCTCCCGCTGCCGTTGCCACTGCCGCGGCAGACCCTCGTGCTGCGCCGCCTAGACGACCTGGGAAAGGTAGGAACCCAGCCGCAAGTCGGCGGTGAGTATGTGCTCGGTCAACCAGCGCTCGAGAAATTCAATGTGCTCATCCACCATCGGCTCGTCGCCGCGCAGGATCACTTGCTGCAGATCCTGAGCGCTCTTGATCAGTTCCTGATGCTCCGCCTGGTGCTCGTCCATTGCGTCATAACGATGCTTCAGCATCAGCCGCTCTTCGTGGCTGAAGTGCCAGACCGTACAGTTGATCAGCTCAGCCAGTACCGCCGCAACATAGCGCGGCGACTCCCCGTCGAGCACGGCGTGATTGAGGATGTTGAAAATACCCACCAGCTTGCGGTGATCGTCATCGATCTCGTCGACCCCGACGCTCAGTATCCTGTCCCAGACCATGTCTTTCATGACTCTTCTCCTGACTCACCCGCGGCCCCGACGTTGTGGTTGGATGACGCGCGGCGGCGGTTGCTGGCGACAGCCACCGGGCGACGGCGTCGTGCCTGCTGAAAGGGTGCATCACGCCGCTCGCACGCGACGATCAACCGGGCACCCAGACCGGATAATCCGTGTAGCCGGCCGCACCGGGCGTGTAGAAGGTCGCCGGATTGGGCGGGTTCAGCGGCGCACCCGACCTGATTCGCGCGGGCAGATCAGGATTGGCGAGGAACGCGGTGCCAAAGGCGACGGCGTCGACCTGGCCGGCGGCGATGGCCCGCTCCGCTTCGTCCGCCGTATAGCCCATGTTGCCGACCAGTGTGCCTCTGTAGTTGGCCCGCACCGGCGTCAGCACATCGCCGCTCTGCTGCTGGAAGAAGTCACCACGCATCAGGTGCAGATAAGCGAGGTCGAAGTCGTTCAACCGGCTGGCAAGCCACGACGCAAGCCCGATCGGGTCGCTGTCGAGCATGCTGTTGTAGCTGTTGAGCGGCGACAGGCGCACGCCGACGCGATCGCTGCTCCAGACGGCGCAGACTTCCGCAAGCACTTCGCAGAGCAGTCGCGCACGATTGGCGAGCGGGCCACCATACGGACCTGTACGCTTGTTGGCGCCGTCACGCAGGAACTCGTCGAGAAGGTAGCCGTTGGCCGCGTGCACCTCGACGCCATCGAAGCCAGCCGCGCGCGCGTTGGCGGCGGCCTGTCCGAAGCCGGCAACGATCGCCGGCATTTCATCGTCGCGCAGCTCACGCGGCACGACGTATGGCTTCTTTCCCTCCGGCGTGTGCACCTCATCGCCGGTAATCGGGATCGCGCTCGGCGCCACTGGCTGGGCACCGTCATTGAGCAACGGGTGGCAGGCACGCCCGCCATGCCAGATCTGCAGAAAGATCAGGCCGCCGGCCGCGTGCACCGCGTCGGTGACGCGCCGCCAGCCGGCAATCTGGGCCGGCGAGTGAATCCCGGGTTCGGTCCAGAAGGACGAGTTTCCTTCCATTGCCATGGTCGCCTCGGCAATCAGCAGACCGGCGCTCGCTCGCTGTGCGTAGTAGTCCGCCATCAATGCCGTCGGGACGTGCTCGGCGTCCGCCCGGCAGCGTGTCAGTGGCGCCATGAAGATGCGGTTGGCGACGCTCAGGGCGCCGAGCCTGAGCGGACTGAAGAGGGAGGACATGCCTGATGGTCTCCGGAAAAGGGTAGTGTGAATACTAGCGCAAGGGCGCGTGCTGCGGGCAGCGATTCCCCTGCGGACTTGCCGCTACCGTGGCGCTTCGCGCGGATCATCCGTGTCCGATCTGCAGCTGCTGCGGATCAAGCAGGAGGTAGTTCGCACAGCGCCCGTCCGCCCGGCTGCCGTCGTCGCTGACGAGAATGGCCCATTGGCGACCGCCGATCTGCGCCGAAGCCACCCCCTCGGCGTGTCCGAGTCCCCGCAGCCCGCGCACGCTCACGCGCTGCGGCCGATCCTGCTGCCCACCGCGCCAGAACCAGAGGGCAAAAGGCGTCGGCTCACGGCCAACGGGACCCGCGACGACGAGGTAACCATCGAGTACCGGCACATGCGCCACGGCGCGGATGCCCTGTCCATGCAGGTCGAGGCTGACCAGCTGGTTGGCAATCTGCGGCTGCCGTCCGGCGTCGAACATGGCATCCGGATTGTCGATGCAGGCGATGATCGCCCGCCCGTCGAACAACGGACTGCGAAAACCCAGCATCAGCACGCGCCGATCCGCCCGCATCGCGAGTCCCTCGATGTTCAGGCCACCGTCCTTCTTCACTCGGCGGATATCGGCGGCCGCGGCCAGCAGGGGGTGTGCAGCCGTCAGCGCCTGCTTCAGATCGACCACCACTCGCGCTTCGGCCATCTCGCCAGCCGCCACGCGAAAGCGCAACAGCTTTTCCCTTGCCGGCCTCGCGTCACCCGCCTTGCTCCGCGAATGCGAGGTGATGGCGTAGACGCACCCCGCATGGTCACCCGTGACCGCCTCGAGATCGTCGAACCGCCAGTGATCCCCATCGTCACCGGCGGTGGCCGGCAGGCGCAGCCGGGTGCAGTCGACCGGACCATGGGCATCGAGCTGCAGCAGGCTCAGCGGCCATTGTTCCTCGTCCTCGACGACGATGAAGCGGCCGTCATCCAGCTGGAAGATTCCGGACGGTTCGTAGCAGCCGGTCAATGGACGGAAACGGGGGTGATCGTCAGGACTCATCGGCGCCGCCCCGGCTGACAGGCCCGGACGGACGCGAGGCGCGTCATGGCCGGGCGGGTGGGTGGCACGAACGGACCGGCACCGCAGGCCGTGCCCGGCAAGCCAGTGGCGGCCGCCATACGCGCCAGTGATCTGGTCAGCCAGCGGCGAGACGTGGTATCGTTCTTCGCGACAGAGTGGAGGACCATGCCGATGCTGTGGTTTGTGCGCAGTTCATTGCCCTTGCTTGCCCTGCTGCTCGGCGGCTGCGCGACGAGCGGTACGCAGTCGTCGCCGGAAAGCAGCGACAGGAAGGAGTCTCGCCCACGGTCGGACCGCAAACAGCTCGACTTCCGGCTCGCCAGCGGGACCTATCGCTGCGACTTGGGACAGAGCGTCGAGGTGGAGCGGCACGGGCGCGATGACCGGGCAATCGCACTGCGCTGGGAGGGCAAGCGGCATACCCTGCAACGGCAGGCTTCCTCGTCCGGACTGCCGCGTTACGAGGACCGGCAGAACGGTCTGCTGTGGATCGACCTGCCGTGGAAAAGCGTGCTGATGGATGTTCACAGCGGGCGTCCGCTGGCCAATGAATGCAAGCCGGCGGCAAACAGGACGGCCAGCGGCTGATCCCGACTGCACCGCGGCATCGCCGCGTGGCCAGTCATGCGCCAGCCTCTGGCCTGGCACCGCCGGCGACGGACCACCATGCCGCACGTCACGACGCCAGTCAGTGCCGCCTGTCGACACCAGACTGAGCGCCTACCAGGGAGCGCTGCCAAAGGCTCTGCCATAGAGCTCGGCGATCTCGCTGCGCTGTGGGCGGTGGTTCTGCCCACCACGATGGGCAATCTTGATCGCCCCCATGACCGCCGCCAGGCGCCCGGTCTTCTCCCAGTCCCAACCAGCAGCGATGCCGTAAAGCAGGCCGGAGCGATAGGCGTCGCCACAGCCCGTCGGATCGACGACGGCCGCAGCCGCAACACATGGGATGTCCATGCAACGACCCCCGGCATGGATGTGGGAACCGGCCCCGCCGCGCGTCACGATCAGCGCCTCGACCATGGTGGCGAGTTCCTCGAGCGAGCGCCCCGTACGGTCGCAAAGAAGCTTCGCTTCATAGTCGTTGAAGCACGCATAGGTGGCAAGGCGCATGAACTCGGTCAGCTCGTCACCAGAGAACATCGGCAGCCCCTGTCCCGGATCGAAGACGAAAGGCACGCCCGCCGCAGCCAAGTCACGGGCATGCTGCAGCATGCCGTCACGGCCATCCGGTGCGACGATCGCCAAAGTGGCCCCGTCCACGTCGGCAACCTGGTTCAAGTGCGAGTAGCTCATCGCCCCGGGGTGAAAGGCCGTGATCTGGTTGTCGTCGAGATCGGTGGTGATGAAGGCCTGCGCCGTGTAACTGCCGGCAATCCGCCGCACATGGGTGCGCGCGACCCCATGGTCGTCGAGACGAACGAGATAGGGATCGGCGTCTTCGCCAACGGTGGCCATGATCAACGGATCACCACCGAGCAACCTGAGGTTATAGGCTATGTTGCCGGCGCAGCCACCGAACTCGCGCCGCATCTCGGGTACCAGGAAGGCGACGTTCAGGATGTGGATCTGTTCCGGCAGGATGTGATTCTTGAAGCGATCATGGAAGACCATGATGTTGTCGAAGGCGATGGAGCCGCAGATGAGTGTGGACATGGGATCTGGCGTCGGTCGGACGATGTGGGGTGGATGCGAGTATAACACCGACGTTCACAGGGTCCTGTCGTCGCGGCCAGTCGTCCCGCTGAGGGGTCTTGGCGTGCCTGGCAACACGGCCGGATTCCGCCGATTCCTGCAGCATCTCTTACGGGTAGAAGACGTACAGCCGGTAGCCCGCCGCCTCGATTTGCTGTGCTTCCAGCCAGAGCTTGACCTCGATCTCGGCGTTTGGTGCGAAAGAGCCCTCCTCTATCGCGGCCGGCGAAAGGTACTCCTCTGGCAGCAGAACACGCCGTGCGACGACCTTGTCACGCGTATCGGTGAGCGTCAGCTCGAGGGCGGGGTAGGCCTGCGCCCAGGAAGCCCGGTTGCGCAGCGTGGCTTGCAAGACGAGTCGCTTGTCGCGCCCCGGATCTGCCTGCAGATCCGAACTCTCGATGCTGACCAGGGCCGCCTCGCGCGGCAACGGGATCTCACTGCCGAAGACCGCACTCAGGGCCTTGAGCGCCGGCCGCAGAACCGGCATGCTGATGGCGATGCTGCCACGCAGGTGGAAGAGAAGCTGTCCAAGCAGGAGGCTGGCGAGGAGGACGGCCGCGACGACGAAGGTCGTTCGCACGCTGCGCTCGGCCGACACAGGCGCCCGCGGCATCTCACCCAGCCATTGCGACGACCCCGGCAGGCCCGCGCCATCGCCAGCCGGCGAACGATCGCCGGTCGCGGCATCCGGCAGCCGACGCTCGGCAGATCGTGATTCGTCCGCCGCCAGTGCCGGCTCGTCAATGGTTGGCGTGGGCGACGATGGGGTGGCGTGGTCGATCGCCGCACCGGCTGTCGAAAAACCGGCGACGACCGGCATTGCCGCTGCCTCACCGGCGAGGCTTGGCGCCGGCTCCGTCCGAGCGCTGGCGCGTGCAGCCGATGGCGCCACGGTGACTGCCGGTGTCGCCTTCGCCGGCGCTGCCGGCGATGACGCATGGCTTTCGCCATCGACGAGGTTGTCGATGGCGTTGAAGACGGCCCTGCACTGACCGCAGCGAACCTTGCCGGCCCGCAAGCGAAGCTGCTCCGGAGTGACGCGAAATACGGTCTGGCAGGTCGGGCAGCAGGTGCGCATGGCTAGTTCCTGCTGCCGGCCAGGCAGACCCAGCCATCACGCGTGCCGACCACCGTCAGCGTCAGATGGGGCTTGTAGGCGGCGATCAGTTCTTCGGCCTGTTCGACGAGGATGCCGGACAGTGCCAGCATGCCGCCGGCACGGAGGTGGCCACAGAGAGCCGGGGCCAGAACCCGCAGCGGATTGGCGAGAATGTTGGCGACGACGATGTCGAACTGGCCACTCAGTCGATCGGCGGATTCCTGGAAACGGGCAGCGACACCGTTGGCCTCGGCGTTGGTCCGGGCGACGACGACCGCCTGCGGGTCGATGTCGACGCCGACGATCTCGCCCGCACCGAGCCGGCCGGCAGCGATGGCCAGAACTCCAGAGCCGCAGCCATAGTCGAGCACCGACACGCCCGGACCGACCGATCGCTCGAGCCACTCGAGACAGAGCCGCGTCGTCGGGTGGGAACCGGTGCCGAATGCCATCCCGGGATCGAGAACGAGGACGATTGCTCCGGGATCGGGCGCGGTGTGCCAGGAAGGAACGATCCACAGGCGCTGTGCAACGCGAATCGGCTCGAACTGGGATTGCGTCAGTCGCACCCAGTCCTGCTCGGGCACTTCTTCCAGGCTGAACTGAGGCAGCTCGGTGAGGCCGGCCTGCGTGCCGCAGCGCAAGAGCAGTTCACGGGCATCGGCTTCCGGTTGCAGCAGGGCAACGACCAGCGAGCGCTGCCAACCCGGACGACTGATGGAGCCCGGCTCGCCAAACTGCGGTTGCTCGTCGGCGGTCCCGGCATCCGCGTCCTCGATGCTGGCGGCGAGGGCCCCGGCTTCGAGCAAGGCATCGGCAAGCCGCTCGGCGTGCAGGCAATCGGTGCGGATGCTCAGGGATAGCCAGGCCATCGGTCATCGGCGCTGGTCAGCCGCCCTTCTTGACCTCACCCTTGGCAGCCAGCCACTGCTCGAGATAGTGGATGCTGGTGCCGCCCTCGACGAAACGGGAATCCTGCAGCAGTTCCTGATGCAGGGCGATGTTGGTCTTGATGCCGTCGATGCTCATTTCCGACAGCGCGGTGCGCATGCGACGCAGCGCCTGGTCGCGGCTGTCGCCGTAGGCAATCACCTTGGCAACCATCGAGTCGTAATGCGATGGGATGGTGTACCCGTGATAGATGTGCGAGTCGACACGAATGCCGGGGCCGCCTGGTGGGTGGTAGAAACTGACCTTCCCGGGCGAGGGAAGGAAGGTGAAGGGATCCTCGGCGTTGATGCGGCATTCGATCGCGTGGCCACGGAAAGTCAGGTCGCGCTGGCGAAAACGCAGCTTCTCGCCAGCGGCGATGCGAATCTGCTCGGCAACGAGATCGACGCCGGTGATCGACTCGGTCACCGGATGCTCGACCTGGATGCGGGTGTTCATCTCGATGAAATAGAACTCGTTGTTCTCGAACAGGAACTCGAAGGTGCCGGCACCGCGGTAGTTGAGCCGCCGGCAAGCCTCGGCGCAGCGCTCGCCGATGCGGACGATATGCCGAGTGGGGATCCCGGGAGCCGGCGCCTCCTCGATGATCTTCTGGTGACGGCGCTGCATCGAGCAGTCGCGCTCGCCGAGATAGACGGCGTTGCGGAAGCTGTCGGCAAGCACCTGGATCTCGACGTGCCGTGGATTCTCGAGATATTTCTCGAGGTACACCTGCGGATTGCCGAAGAAGCTCTGGGCCTCGGTCCGTGTCATGTTGACGGCGTTGATCAGCGCCGCCTCGGTATGCACGACCCGCATGCCGCGGCCACCACCGCCACCGGCCGCCTTGATGATCACCGGGTAGCCGACCGCCCTGGCGAGCAGCGCGATCTCGCGCGGATCCTCGGGGAGAACCCCCTCCGATCCGGGCACGCAGGGCACACCGGTGATCCGCATGGCCTCCTTGGCGGTGACCTTGTCGCCCATCAGCCTGATCGTCTCCGGCCGCGGCCCGATGAAGACGAAACCCGACGACTCGACGCGCTCGGCGAAGTCGGCATTCTCGGACAGGAAACCGTAGCCCGGGTGGATCGCCTGCGCATCGGTGACCTCGGCTGCCGAAATGATTGCCGGCACGTTGAGGTAGCTCTGTGCCGAAGGCGCCGGGCCGATGCAGACTGATTCATCGGCCAGCCGAACGTACTTGGCCTCGCGGTCCGCTTCCGAATGCACGACAACGGTCTTGATGCCCAGTTCGCGGCAGGCGCGCTGAATGCGCAGGGCGATTTCCCCGCGGTTGGCGATGAGGACTTTCCCGAACATGGTGAAAGTGTCTCCTAGCCGACGATGAAGAGTGCTTCACCGAATTCGACCGGCTGACCGTTCTCGACCAGAATGGCCTTGACGGTGCCCGAGCGCTCAGCTTCGATCTCGTTCAGCAGCTTCATGGCTTCGATGATGCACAGGGTATCGCCCGCCTTGACGGCGCTGCCGACTTCGACGTAGGGCTCGGCGCCCGGGCTCGGCGCACGATAGAAGGTGCCGACCATCGGCGCCTTGACGGCGTCACCTTCAGGCAGTTCCGGTTCGGCCGGCGCCACCACCGCTGCCGCCGGCGCGGTCGGAGCTGCGGTCACCGGCACCGAGCCGAGCGGCGACATGGCATAGTGATGCGAGACCATGCCTCCGTGCTTGACGATGCGAACCTTCTCCTCGGCATCGTTGATCTCGAGTTCGGTGATGCTTGACTCCTCGACCAGATCGATGAGTTTCTTCAGTTTCCGCAGATCCATTCACTTGCTCCAGATGATTGCCCTTCTTGTGGTCAGGCCCATGCAGCCGCCCGAAAGCTGACCGCAACGTGAGGAAAACAGAGTGCTCACTCGGCCGCCATCTGGCGCAACAGGTACTCGAGCGCCAACAGGTAGCCCTCGCTGCCAAGGCCACTGATGACCCCGATCGCCAAGTCGGAGAAATACGAGTGATGACGAAATGGCTCGCGCGCATGCACGTTCGACAGGTGCACTTCGACGAAGGGCAGGCCGGTACCGGCGAGGGCGTCGCGCAGCGCGACGCTGGTGTGGGTGTAGCCGGCCGGATTGACGATCAGGTAGCGGATGCCCTGCTGTCGCGCCGCGTGCACACGTTCGATCAGGGCGCCTTCATGGTTGCTCTGGAAAGCCTCCAGGTGAACGCCGGCGGCAGCCGCACGGTGCGCCAACGCCATGTTGATCTCGGCGAGGGTCGTCGAGCCGTAATGGGCTGGTTCCCGGGTACCGAGGAGGTTCAGATTTGGGCCATGCAGCACCAGCAGACGCGGCGCCTCCGGCGGCTGGCCGGCGGTCGACGACGGGTCCTTTTGCTTCTTCATGGGAGCGAGTTTGCCGCAAATGGCGGCATTTTGTCCAGCAGAACCTTGGCCGCACGCAGTTCGTGCGGCACCGCAGCAATGACGGTTGCAGCCACAGGTGGGCGGCGTCGGGAGAGACGCAGACGGGTTGTTGCGCCGGTCAGCGGCTGACCGCCGCGGCCTCGGCGAGCAACCGGCGAACGGTCGCGAGGGGCGCTCGTGCGCGCGGCCTGCCGTCACGCGTGCGAAAGCTGACACGTTCTTCAGTCCTCGGATAGATCACCATGTTGACCGTTGCCTCGTCGGCGACCAGGGTGAGGACGGCCTCGGCTCGCTCGGTGCGTGGCGTGCTGTGGCGAAAACAGAGATTCTCGTTGAGCAGGAAGATCTCGACGTCCTTGGCACTGTCGGCGAAGAGCTGGATATCGATCTCGGGGTAACGCCCGGCGGTACCGTCGAGTACCGCCCCGGTGAGATAAGGATTGAAGCGTTGCATCACGGTCATCAGGCGCGCCGCGATGGAGAGAAGCTGCTGCTGCCGCGCTTGCTGCTCTTCTTCGTGGAACAAGCGCTGGTGCGCCCGCAACGCCGCCTCGACCTCGGCGTCGTCAGGAAGGGCAGCGTTCTCCGGCAGCCCGAGTTGACGCGCCGCCTTGCGCTTGGCGCGGGCGATGTCGCTGATGCCGTCCTCGGCCAGCAGGCGCGCTGCGAGGGCAGCAAGCTGACTGCGCAAATGCGCGCTGCGCTGCCGATCCTGACTGTTGTTCATCGACGGCTCCCGAAGCGTTGCACTTTGCCCGGTGGTCGGGCCCTTCCCGGCCCCCGAGCCCGCGGGCAAGGTTACAATCGGGCCTTCGGCAGCTGATTCTACTAGGATTCGCGACATGCACATCCACATCCTCGGCATCTGCGGCACCTTCATGGCGGGTGTCGCGCAACTGGCGCGGGCTGCCGGACATCACGTGACCGGTTGCGACAGCGGTGTCTATCCGCCGATGAGCGACCAGTTGGCGGCCGCCGAGATCGAAGTCATCGAAGGTTACGACACGGCGCAGACGGCAATCGATGCCGATTGCTACGTGGTCGGCAACGCGATTTCGCGCGGCAACCCGCTGCTGGAGGAGATCCTGGACCGCAATCTGCCCTTCGTCTCCGGCCCGCAGTGGCTGGCCGAGCACGTGTTGCGGCAGCGCTGGGTCTTGGCGGTTGCCGGTACGCACGGCAAGACGACGACGGCCGCCATGCTCGCCTGGATCCTGCAGGAAGCCGGCCTCAGCCCGGGCTTCCTGATCGGCGGCGTACCGCTGAACTTCGGCGTTTCGGCACGTCTGCCCGGCGAGCTCAGGAAGTCGCCTTTCTTCGTCATCGAGGCCGACGAGTACGATACCGCGTTCTGCGACAAACGTTCGAAGTTCGTGCACTATCACCCGCGGACCACCATCCTGAACAACCTGGAGTTCGACCATGCCGACATTTTCACCGATCTGGCGGCGATCGAGACCCAGTTCCATCATTTCGTTCGCACCCTGCCGCGCTCCGGCCTGATCGTCGCAAATGCCGCCGAAGCCAGTGTCTCGCGGGTACTGGCCCGCGGCTGCTGGACACCGGTCGAGCGTTTCAACGACGCTGCCGGCTGGTACGCGGAGGGCAGTGACGGTGACGGCAGCCTGCATCTGCTGCAGGCTGGCGAGTTGATCGGCAGTACGACCTGGAATCTGAACGGGGAACACAATCGCAGCAACGCCGTCGCCGCCCTGCTCGCCGCGCGCCACGTCGGTGTCCCGCTGACGCGCGGGCTGCAATCCCTGCACGGCTTCACCAACGTCAAACGTCGTCTCGAGGTCCGCGGCACGGCAAACGGTGTAACGGTTTTCGACGATTTCGCCCACCACCCGACGGCCATCGCGACGACCATCAAGGGCCTGCGCGACAAGGTCGGCAGACGGCGCATTCTGGCGGTCATCGAGCCACGCTCGAACACGATGAAACTGGGGGTGATGAAGGACCTGCTGCCGGGCAGCCTGCGCGAAGCGGACCTGGTATTCTGTTACAGCGCAGGCCTCGGTTGGAATGCCGCCGAGACCCTCGCGCCGCTTGGAGAGGGGCTGCAGGTCGAGGACGATCTCGCTTGCCTGGTCGAGCGAATCTGCGCGGCGAGCAGGCCGGAGGACCAGATCCTGGTCATGAGCAACGGCGGCTTCGGCGGCCTGCACGACAAGCTGCTTGCCTCGCTCGCCGGCAAGCCGGCACAGGCCTGATGGCTCTGATGCCGCAGCCTGGCGGCGAGGACACTACCGCAGTCAGAGTGCGTGATCGATGAGCAGCGCAGCAAAGAGCAGGGCTAGGTAGATGATCGACCAGCGGAAGGTCTTGCGTGCCGCCAGGTCGGAATAGTCGCGCCAGATGATCCAGGCATGAGCCAGGAAGACCGCGTCGAGCACGATTGCGGCCGCCAGGTAGAGCAGGCCACTCATCCCGATGGCGTAGGGAAGCAGCGTCACGCCGCTCAGGGCGAGCGTGTAGAGGAAGACGTGGCGGCGGGTGTAGGCCGCACCGTGGGTCACCGGCAGCATCGGCAGCCCTGCCGCCTCGTACTCACGGGCACGGTAGAGCGCCAGCGACCAGAAGTGCGGTGGGGTCCACACGAAGATGATCAGGAACAGCAGCCACGCTTCGACCGGCGCCTGCCCGGTCACGGCCGACCAGCCGAGGACCGGCGGCATTGCCCCGGCCGCTCCGCCGATGACGATGTTTTGCGAGGTCCGCGGCTTCAGGTAAAGCGTGTAGATCACCGCATAGCCGACAAAGGTGACGAGGGTCAGCCACATCGTCACCGGATTGACGAAGCGGTAAAGAAGCGACAACCCCGCCCCGCCGAGGATGCCGGAGAAGAAGAAGGTCTCGAAGGCGCTGACCTCGCCAAGCGGCAGCGGGCGTGCCCGCGTACGCGCCATGCGCGCGTCGATGTGCTCCTCGACGAGGCAGTTGACGGCCGCTGCGGCACCGGCGACGAAAGCGATGCCGACTGTCGCGAAGACCAGCACCGGCATCGGCACTGGCCCCGGCGAGGCCAGAAACATGCCGATCACGGCACAAAACACGATCAGCGAAACCACACGCGGCTTGGTCAGAGCGACGAAAGCGCCCAGACGGCGAAGAGTAGGCTGCAAGCGGGAAAAGGTCGTGGCTTTCATGGGCTTTCATGCAATCCAGATGGTCAGTCATTCACTTCGTTGGCGCGCTGGCGCCGAGCAGCATCTCGGCCTGCTCCGCAACACTTCCCGACAACCCTTCACGGCACCAGTGCCAGGTAATCCTGGAGCATCGCCGGCAGGCTCTGCGGCGCCGGAAAAACGGCCTTCAGCCGCCCGCGCGGATCGATCAGGTAGATCGCCGCCGAATGGTCCACCGCGTAGTCCGCCTTTCCGTCCTTGTCGTGTCGCAAGTAGTAGACGCCGAGATGCTGCACCAGAGGCGCCAAGGCAGCGTCGTCAGCAGTGGCGCCAATGAAATCGGGATCGAAGGTGCCCGTGTAGCGACGCAGCGTCTGCGGGTCGTCACGCGGATCCACCGAGACCATGAGTACCTGCGGCACGACCATCGCTCGTTCGCTCAGCCTGCGCTTGAGCTCCTTCAGCAGGGAGAGGGCGGTCGGACAGATGTCCGGGCAAAAGGTATAGCCAAAGAACAGCAGCGTCCACCGACCGGTGAGATCGCGGTTGGCAAAGTGGCCGCCTTCACGAACGAGTTCGAAGACGGGCAGCGGCCGCTCGTCATCGAGCAAGGTCGCGGACTGCAGACGTATCTGCGCCGGGTCCAGGGGTGCCGCGCGCTCGACCGACAGTGCCCGCCAGATGAGGCCCGCAGCAAGCAGCACGAGAAGGAATCCGGCTGCCGCGATGGCCAACCAGAAGCGCCTGCTCATCCCGGTCGACACGGCGACGATGGCAAGAAAAAGGGCGCCCGCAGGCGCCCGATGCACGCGGGCAAGTCAGCGCCTGTCGTAGGCGTACGGCGTCCATTCCGCGCTGACGCTCGGCGGCGACGGCCAGTTGCCATGCGGCGGCGGCGACACCGTTGTCCATTCCAGAGACATCGACTGCCACGGGTTGTCGCCGGCCGGAGGGCCCTTCATGGCACCGACGATCCAGTTCACCAGGGCGATGGCAAAGCCGACACCAACAATGGCGGCACCAAGGGTCATCAGCTGATGCGCATGCTCGAACTGCGAAAAGTGCGAATAGTCATAGTAGCGACGCGGCATTCCCTTGACACCGATGTCCATCATCGTCCAGAAGACGATGTTGGTACCGACAAAGGTGATCCAGAAACCCAGTTTGCCCCAGAACTCGTTGTACATGCGGCCGGTGATCTTGGGAAACCAGTAATAGACGCCGGCGAAGATCGAGAAGGTTCCGGCAACCGCCATGACGTAGTGGAAGTGTCCGACCACGTAGTAGGTTTCGGACAGGTGCAGCGTCAGCGAGGGCAGCGCCAGAGGGATCCCGGTCAGGCCGCCGATCAGGAAGAGAAACAGCACTCCCAGCGCGTAGAGCATCGGCGTCTCGAAGGTGATCGACCCCTTGTACAGTGTTCCCACCAAACCGATCAGCATCAGGCCGACAGGCACCGAAATCATCAGCGTGGTGACCATCTGGCCGATGCGGATCCAGTCGATCATGCCGGACACGTACAGGTGATGGACCCATACTACGCCCGACAGCAGGATGATGCCGCCGATGCCGCCATAGACCACCGCGTGGTAGTTGAACACCCGGTTCTTGGCGAAGGTGGCGACGATCTCGAACAGGACGCCGAAGAAGGGCAGGAAGATGACGTAGACAGCCGGGTGCGAATAGAACCAGAAGAGGTTCTGGTAAGTGAGGACGTCGCCACCGCGCGTCGGGTCGAAGAAGGCTGTTCCGAGATATTTGTCCATGCTGATCAGCGTCACCGCCGTCCCCAGAACGGGAACGAAGATGAGCTGCAGGACGAAGGCACCGAGGGTGCACCAGACGAAGATGTTGAGCTTGTTCCAGGTCAGCCCCGGTGCGCGCATGTAGGCAATGGTGGTCAGGAAGTTGACGCCACCGATGATCGACGCGAAGCCGAGAATCAGCACCGTGAAGGAGTAGAGCGCGGTGTTGCCGGCGGTGATCGTCGAGTAGGGCGGATAGCCGGTCCACATGACGTCCGGCGGATCCGGGATGAAGAAGGTGAGCAGGGCGAGAATGATGCCGACGTAGAACAACCACACCGACAGGGCATTGACGCGCGGAAACGCGACATCCTTGGCCCCGATCATCAGCGGTATGCAATAGTTGGCGAAGAATCCGGTCAACGCCGGAATCTGGAAGCCAAGGATCATCACCGCACCGTGCGCGTAGAGCCAGACGTTGTAGCTCGACGGATTGCTGGTGATCGTCGGCCCGAGCGTCGACAACTCGATCCGCATCAACATCGCCATGATGCCGGCAACGATGAAAGCAGCCATGGAGCCGATCAGATAAAGCACGCCCACGCGCTTGTGGTCGGTGGTGAAGATCCATTCCTTCAGGTTCATGTCCAACTTCCTCCCGTCACTCAACTACTCTTCTTGGCAGCAGCCCCGCCCGCTTCATACCATTGCTTGAACTCTTCCGGCGTCTTCACGATCACTCGACCAGCCATGTACGAGTGCATGACACCACAGTATTCGGCGCAGGTCACGATGTGTTCCTTGCCGGCCTCTCGCGGCAGGAACCAGAGAAAGGTCGTGCGGCCCGGCATCGAGTCCTCCTTCACCCGGAAGTCCGGTATGAAGTGGCTGTGCAGCGTGTCGCGACTCGTCATGCGCAGCAGGATCGGCTTGCCGGCGGGAACGATCAGCTCGTTCTGCGTCTGCACGCCGTTCGGATAAGTGTAGTCCCAGCTGTACATGCCCGACTCGAGGTGGATCTCCAGACGATCGGCCGGCACGTCGCGGTACTTGTTCCACAGCACCCAGCCGTTGGCAGCGAGGAATAGGTCGTCGGCAAGGAAGACGAAGGCCGGGATGACCACCCAGCCGACCGCCGCTGCGGGCGAGAGCTTCGGCGCGCTGCCGACCTGTGGTCCGCCGGGAACCCGTCGATAGCGCCAGATGAAATAGGCCGTCATCAGCGC
>JFAX01000024.1:42408-57847 GCA_000585015.1 Candidatus Accumulibacter adjunctus
GCCCAGTGCTTGACTAACCTATTCATGCAACCTCCCCATCCTCCTGCGATATCCCCATGCTCCCAGGCCCATCAGGGCGAGACCCAGGATCAGGGACCCCACACCCGCGAGCAGCGAGTAATTCAGTTGGTACCTGCCTTCTTCATAGTTGTAGCTGAAACACGCCCCAGTCACGATATCGAAGACCGCCGTCGAATTGGCGATGCGTTCCCAGTCGGCTTCGGTCAGCGCCATCTCGATGGTCGTGGCGTCCATCCGCGTCCCGTAAATGTAACGCGCGACCCGGCCCTCGGGTGTGACGAAGACCAGGACGTTCGGATGCAGGAAAGCCTTCGCTGCATCGGACCAGAAGAAACGGAAACCCACGCTGGCGACAAAGGCTTCGAGATCGTCGCCAGCGAGGACTGCGTGCCGCCAGCCGGCATGCCACTGCTCCGGGATTCCTCCGGTCTGGCGCAGGAATTCGGCCGCCGTGCGGCTCGAATCGCGCTTGTCGAAGGAAACGGTCAGGACACGGTAATCCGTGCCGAGCCTGAACCGGTCGACCTTCGCCAGCACCTTTGCCAGTTCCCTGTTCATCGTCGGACAGGTCCCGTCGCAACCGTAGTAGGACAGCAACAGGATCAGCGGCTTGCCGAACATTTGCCGCAACGGGAAGCCCTGCCCGTCGCTGTCGGTGAAGGCGACCGCACCGTCCAGCCGCGCGCCGAGGAACTGCGGTTCGTCGATGCGCATGATGGAGGTGTCCGGCGAACTGTTGCGGCTTGGCTCGCCCACTGCGTACGCCAATGCCGACACCATTACCAGAAATAGACCTGCGAAACGACGAAGAACCAAATGATGTCCACGAAATGCCAGTAGAGGCTGGCCGGTCGCCAGAACGCCGCTGGGATGGTGCCTTTCAGGGCAGGAAACAGTCCGGCGGTGAAAATCGCCAGGCCGACGATGACGTGCGATGCGTGCAGTCCGGTGATCGAGTAGAAGGTCGTGCCGAAGCTGTTGGTCGAAATGGTGAAACCTTCAGCGATCAGGTGGCCCCACTCGTAGATCGACATGCCAAGGAAGGTGAAGCCGAGCAGCATGGTCAGCAACAGCCACTTGAGAACCGTTCCGCGGTCACCACGATGCATCGCTTCCTCTTCCGCCATGTGGATGGTGAAAGAGGACGCAACGAGGATCACCGTCATCACCAGCGGGTAGACGATCGGCAACGTCGGCGTGCCTGCCGGCGGCCACGAAGGGGCGGAAAGACGCATGAACCAGTAGTAAACGAAGAACGACAGGAAGATCATCGCCTCGGCGAGGATGAACCAGCCCATCGCCCCATACGACAGCCCCTCACCCTTGCCGATCGCCTCGTTCGTCCAGCCGGCGACGCCGCCGAGGATCATCGGTACGCCCAGGCCGAAGCTGATCAGCGCGGCAAAGGGCATGTGATAGACGAACTGGAAGCAGAACGCCAGGCTCCAGGCGAGGACGCCGATACTGATGATCGCCGGCCAGATGCTGTATTCCCAGTGCGCGTGGGCGTGGCCGGGATGGTGGTGGGCAGCGTCGTGCTGGGACATCGCGAATCCTCCCTTCGTGGTCCTGATTGTGACGGCGGGCGCTCCTCGAGCCCGGTTGCCAGCCGGGCAACGACTGTTCATAATACCCGGGCTGTGACAATTTGTCGCAGAATTATGACAGAATGCACGGCGTCGCGCAAAGTCTGTTTTTTGCCCCATGGGGAGGAAGGAAGGAACATGTTCAAGACTGCGTCCATGCTCGGTGTGGCGTTTCTTGGGGTAACCGGCGCCGCGCTCGCCGCAGGGAACGCTGATCTCGGTCAGGCCAAGGCGGAAGTCTGCGCCGCCTGCCACGGCCCTGATGGCAACAGCATCGCGCTGCCGCCGCCGGCCGACCCCTGGCCCAAGCTGGCTGGGCAGTTGCCGGAGTATGTCATCAAGCAGGTGCACGACTTCAAATCCGGACGGCGGAAGAACGAGCAGATGTCACCACAGGCGCAGGCCGTCGCCGAAGCGGACCTGGCCGACATCGCCGCCTACTTTGCCAGGCAGACGATGAAGGCGAACGAGGTCAGCGACAAGGAACTCTTGGCCAAGGGAGAGCAGATCTTCTTCAAGGGCAAGGGCCGCCCGCAAGTGGTGCCGGCGTGCATCGGCTGCCACGGCAGATCGGGTGAGGGAAACCGGGACTGGGGCAAGCTGATGAGCAGGGCTCCGACCGTGCTGGCACCGGCAATCGGCGGCCAGCATGCGAACTATCTCGAGCTGCAGCTCAAGGCGTACAGGGACGGCAGCCGGGCAAATGACCAAGCCCGGGTGATGCGCGACATTGCCGCCCGCTTGAGCGATGCCGATATCGCCGCAGTTGCCGAGTATGCCGCGACGCGCGGCAGCAACTAGTCGCGCGGGAAGCAGCCGTGCGGCAGCGGGCGCAACTGCCGCAACGGTCGGAAGACGGCGGCGGTTGACGCCGGTTCGCCGCGCTCCTAGCGAACACCCGCAACCAACGGCTCCAGGGTGCTGCGCATCTTCTGCATTGCCTTGACTTCGATCTGCCGGATGCGTTCGGCGGAAACGCCGAACTCGGCGGCAAGCTCGTGCAGCGTCGCCGTATGCTCATCGTTCAGCCAGCGTGCCTCGACGATTCGCCGGCTGCGCGAGTCGAGTCCGGCGAGCGCCGTCTGCAGGCCATCCTGCTGCAGGTGGTCGCGCGCCCGCGCCTCGAGCACTCGCAAGGGCTCGGTCGACGGGTCTGCGAGATAGTCGATCGGCGCAAACGCGCCGTCCTCGCTGCTGTCGCCCTCGAGCGCCAGATCGTGCCCCGCCATGCGCGAGTCCATTTCGACCACTTCCTCTGGCTTGACGCTCAGGCGATGAGCGATGTCCGCCACGTGCGGCTGGCTGAGTGAATCGCTGCTGCCCTTGAGGCTGCGCAGGTTGAAGAACAGCTTGCGCTGTGCCTTGGTCGTCGCGACCTTGACCATGCGCCAGTTGCGCAGAATGTACTCGTGGATCTCGGCCTTGATCCAGTGAATGGCGAAGGAGACCAGGCGCACGCCATGCCCCGGGTCGAAGCGCTTGACCGCCTTCATCAGACCGATATTGCCTTCCTGGATGAGGTCCGCATGCGGCAGCCCATAGCCCAGGTAGCCACGCGCCACGGCTACGACGAGCCGCAGGTGCGACAGAACCAGTTGCCGGGCAGCCTCGAGGTCGTCCTCCTCACGGTAACGGGTAGCGAGGCAAACCTCTTCCTCGGCGCTCAACAGCGGAAAGCGCCGCACCGACTGGATATAGGAATCGATGCTGCCGGTTGCCGAAACGACCGGCAAGGTCAGGGCCTGGGTCATGTGAGTCATTCCTCCTGCAATCATGCGACACCATCATTTTAGCACTCGCCGCGTCGGACTGCTAAACGCCGCAGGAGTTCGCGTGCTCCCCGTTTCCGGCGTGGCGGGGTCGTTCCGCTGCTCGCATGGCCGATCGTAGCGGTACTCGTCGGTCAAACAAAAAAACTTGCTGCAGATGTAAGTAATTCTTCGCTGCCAGCGTCTAAGGGTTGTCAGGTGACCGGTTACGATCTGGCCGGGTCTGACCCACCCCATCCACCGAAAGGAGAAACACATGTCAAATCAAAAGTCTGGTGTCGCCATCGCCGCGGCTGCCGCAGCCCTCTTTGCCGCTGGTACGCTGCTGGCACCGATCGCCCACGCCGCCGATGCGGCGACGGTCCGCTGTGCGGGCGTGAACTCCTGCAAGGGCTCCTCGGAATGCAAGACCGCGAAGAGCGAGTGCAAGGGAACCAATTCCTGCAAGGGTCAGGGCTGGGTGACCAAGGGCAGCGCCAAGGAATGCACCGACGCCGGCGGCAAGGTCGTCAAGTAAGGCACGCACGCGGCGCCGTCGGCGATCAAGCGCCGGCGGCGCCCGCAGCTCAGCGAAGGGAGAGCTGATGCACGAACCTGTTTGCGGCTTCGGGATTGGCCTGCGAAGCGAGCACTATCGCGACTTCATCGCCACCCCGCAACGGGTGGACTGGCTCGAGCTGATCTCGGAGAACTATCTGGTCGCTGGCGGCAAGCCGATCCACCATCTCGACCGCATCCGTCGGGACTATCCGATGGTGATGCATGGCGTGTCGCTGTCGATCGGCGGCAGCGATCCCCTCGACCGCACGTACCTGCAGCAGTTGCGCGACCTGACGGAGCGGATTCAGCCAGCCTGGGTATCCGACCATCTGTGCTGGACCGGCACCTCTTCACTCAACCTGCACGACCTGTTGCCGCTGCCCTACACCGAAGCCTGCCTGCGGCACCTCGAGCCGCGTGTGCAGCAGGTGCAGGAGTTTCTCGGACGGCCACTGGTGCTCGAGAATGTCTCCAGCTACGTCCGCTTCCGCGCCGACGAGATGAGCGAATGGGAGTTCATCGCCGAGTTGGTCAGGCGGACTGGTTGCGAGTTGCTGCTCGACGTGAACAACGTCTACGTCAGCAGCGTCAACCATGGCTTCGTCGCGCAAAGCTTCATCGACGCCATGCCGGCCGCAGCGGTCCGCCAGATCCACCTCGCCGGCCACGAAGACCACGGCGCGTACCTGATCGATACCCACGACCAACCGGTCTGCGATGCCGTGTGGGATCTCTATGCCTACACGATCGGCCGCCTGGGTCCGGTGGCGACGATGATCGAGCGCGACGACGACATCCCGCCACTCGAGTCGCTGCTCGCCGAACTCGACCGGGCCCGCCGCGTCAGCAGCACCGCTCACGGCGACACGCGGTGCGCCGCATGAGCGCCACCAGCTGGCTCGGCGAGCAGCAGCGGCGCTGCCAGCAGGCGATCCTCGACGGCGATCCGCTGCCGGGCCTGTTCGCGGACGAAGACTGCGGCAACGGCGGCTTCGGCATCTACCTGCAAGCCTACCGCGCACGCTTGAGCGCCGCCCTGCGGGACAACTACCCGGTCCTGCTGCGCGCGCTCGGGGATGATGCCTTTGCTGCGCTGGCGAACGCCTACATCGCCAGCAAGCCGTCGCGCTTCCGTTCGATTCGCTGGTTCGGTGACGCCCTTTCCGACTTCCTCGCCTCCTCGGCCGAACATCTGGTGCATCCCTCGCTGGTCGACCTCGCCCGCATGGACTGGGCAACGCGGGCGGCTTTCGACGCCGCCGACGGCGAACCCCTCACTGTCGGCGACCTCGCCGGACTGCGCGCTGCGGACTGGCCGCAGCTTCGCTTCAGGCTCCTGCCGTCATTGCAGATGCTGCGGCTGGACTGGCAGGTCGAGCCGATCTGGAAGGCTCTCGACGCCGATCCACTCGCCAGCAGCAGCGAGCCGCCACATGAGCCACATCTACTTCTGGTCTGGCGCCCGCAGCTGGAGTGCCACTGGCGGTCGGCGGCAGGCCTCGAAGCCGACGTCCTCGAAGCCCTGGCCAAGGGTGCCACCTTTGCCGCCTGCTGCGAACTGATTGCTGAATCGGGTGAGGCCGAACCGGCGGTGACCGCCGCCGGCTTCCTGCAGAGGTGGATCGCAGACGGTCTGTTGGCCCGTGAGTGAGACCGCCGTCGGGGCCGGACATGCGGAGGGGCGTGGCACGCTGCGGGCGCCGCGGTTCCTCCTTCACTTCTTCTGCCCGGCCAGCCGCTCCGGCAACATCAGGATCGCCTCGCGGTTGCTCCACGAGAAGCAACGCTCTGCCGCTTCGCGCCAGGGCAGCCAGCAGTAGGCCCGATGTTCGCCGGCTGCCAGGCGCACGGCGTCGGTCGCCACCCTCTGCAGCGAGTATACGTGCTCGGTGTTGTAACGCACGCCGGGTGCGTAGCGGTACCGCCACTCGGCGAAGATCTCGTAGCGGTTGCTCAACTGCCAGTCGCACAGCTCGGCTGCGACCGCGTCGATCCCCGTTTCCTCGTTGACTTCCCGCACGGCGGTCGCCAGAAGTTCCTCGCCGGCCTCCTGACTGCCGGTGACCGACTGCCAGTAACCGGGGTGCTTGGCACGCTCGAGCAGCAGTACCTGCAGGTCGGCAGTATGGAGGACGACCAGCACCGATACCGGCCGCTTGAAGCGACTCATCCCGTCGCGGCGAAGGCAGCCAAGCCGGTTGCCTGCGCATCGAAGAAGATCCACATCGGATATCCCAGAGCCCGCCACTCGGCGACGGCCACGGCAAGAACCTCCTCGAGCACGGCAAAGCTCTCGGGCTCGCGCACGAGGAATGGCCCGGCATGGTCGATGAAGAGCACGTAACCGGCCGCCTCCACCCAGGAAAGATCGGTCAGACAATCCTTGAGGGCATCGAGGTTGTGCCCGTACCAGCCGGGAAAGTCGAGACCGTTGCCAAGCCTGGCGAGCGCCTGGTCGAGGCGCGAACAGTCGGCAAGACTCACTTCGAAGCAGGCAAAGCCGGCTTCTGCGGCAGCGCGCCTGACCGCACCACGGCAATGCGCAGGCAGCTGAAAGACGCCGGCGGCGTCCGCGTCTTCAAGGGTGGCGAGCAACCCATCGTGGCTCATGGCTGTTCGCGTATCCTGCGGAAGCTGAGATAGTGGTCGGCAGTATAGTAGTACTCGCCGGAACGGGCGACGTCACCAGCGCGGCCGCTGCCGGCAACGATGCGCCGGGCCCCGCGATCACGCCGGCCCGGCGTCGGCACCGTGTACTCACGATAGTAGCCACGCGGCTGCAGCGGCAGCCGCTTCTCGAAGTTGCCGAAAACGCTGCCATCCTTGTGCGGGTAGGGAAAGGGCCCGCCCTGACGGATCAGCAGCAGGGTGTGTCTGGCCTCGGGCGGCAGTTCGCCGAGCGCGATGCTGCCCACCTCGCGACCGTCGCGCGCCGCCACCGTGCCGGCAAGACAGCATCCGGCGAACGCCAGAACGAGCAGCCGGACGATGGCCAGTATTCTCGCCATCGCCGCGACCTAGGCCTTGCCGATCTCGACCTGCGTGTCGACCCGCTGGCGCAGACGAATGTGCAGTTCCCGCAGCTGTTTTTCGTCGACGCCGCTCGGTGCATCGGTCAGCAGGCACTGCGCCCTTTGCGTCTTCGGGAAGGCGATGACGTCGCGGATCGACTCGGCGCCGGCCATCATCGTGACGATGCGGTCGAGTCCGAACGCCAGGCCGCCGTGCGGTGGCGCGCCGTACTGCAGCGCCGCGAGCAGGAAGCCGAACTTGGACTGCGCCTCGTCGTCTGCTATGCCAAGCGCCTTGAACACCTGTTCCTGGACCTCGGCGCGGTGGATCCTGACCGAGCCACCGCCAAGTTCCGAGCCGTTGAGCGCCAGATCGTAGGCCTTGGCGAGGCAACGCCCCGGGTCGCTGGCGAGCAGCCCGAGGTGCTCGTCCTTCGGGCTGGTGAACGGATGATGGCAGGCATTCCAGCGGCGCGCCTCGTCATCGTACTCGAACATCGGAAAGTCGACGATCCACACCGGCTCCCATGCGTTTCCGTTCACGAAACCCTTCTCGTGACCGATACGAACGCGCAGCGCGCCAAGTGCATCGTCGACCACCTTGCGCCGGTCGGCGCCGAAGAAGATCAAGTCACCGGAGGTGGCACCGGTGCGCTCGATGATGGCCTGCAGGGCGGCAGCATGCAGATTCTTGACGATCGGCGACTGCAGACCCGTCTCGTTCAGTTGACTGACGTCATTGACCTTGATATAGGCGAGACCACGGGCGCCGTAGATACCGACGAACTGGGTATAGGCGTCGATCTCGCCACGCGTCAGGCTGGCGCCACCGGGAACCCGCAGCGCCGCGATGCGGCCGCCCTCACTGTTGGCGACATTGGCGAAGACCTTGAACGGCACATCCCTGAGCACGTCCGAAACCTCGACCAGCTCGAGGGTCACCCGCAGATCCGGCTTGTCGGAGCCGTAACGCCGCATCGCTTCGTGGTGACTGAGGCGAGGGAAGGGCCGAGGCAACTCCACCGCCATCACCTCGGCGAACACCGTGCGAATCAGTTCCTCCATCAGGCCGATGATCTCGCCCTCGTCCATGAACGAGGTCTCGATATCGACCTGGGTGAACTCCGGCTGCCGGTCGGCGCGCAGGTCCTCATCGCGGAAGCACTTGGTGATCTGGTAATAGCGGTCGAAGCCGGCAACCATCAGCAACTGCTTGAAGAGCTGAGGCGATTGCGGCAAGGCGAAGAACTGCCCGGGATGGACCCGCGACGGAACCAGGTAGTCACGGGCGCCTTCCGGCGTGCTCCTGGTCAGCATCGGCGTCTCGATGTCGATGAAACCGGCATCGTCGAGAAAACGCCGGAAGGCGCGCGCCGTGCGGTAACGCAACTGCATGTTCTTCTGCATCTGCGGCCGCCGCAGATCGATCACGCGGTGCAGGAGGCGAGTGTTCTCCGACAAGTTCTCTTCGTCGAGCTGGAACGGTGGCGTCAGCGAGGGGTTGAGAACCTCGATCTCGTGGCAGAGGATCTCGATCTCGCCGCTGGCGATGTTGACATTCACCGTGCCCGGCGGCCGGGCGCGGACGCGGCCCCGGACGCGCAGACAGAATTCGTTGCGCACGGATTCGGCGGTGCGGAACATCTCGGCGCGGTCGGGATCGCAGACGACTTGGGCAATGCCAGCGCGATCACGCAGGTCAACGAAGATCACGCCGCCATGGTCGCGACGCCGGTGTGCCCAGCCGCAAAGGGTGACTTCCTGGTCGATGAGCCGTTTATCGACTTGCCCACAGTAATGAGTTCGCATGCTCTGATCCGTTTCAGCTGTTCCGGTTGATCGTCAGGCCGCTGGCAGCGCCGGCGACGTCTGGCCGTGGTTGCGGGGCCACGACGCCCATCGAGATGACATACTTGAGCGCCATGTCAACGCTCATATCGAGTTCGACGACCTCGCTTCGAGGCAACATGAGGAAAAAACCCGAAGTGGGATTCGGCGTCGTCGGTACGTAGACGCTGACGTACTCACCAGCCAGATGCCGCTCCATCTCGCCGCCGGGGCGGCCAGTGAGAAAGGCGATGGTCCACGCGCCGCGGCGCGGGTACTCGATCAGCAGCGCCTTGCGGAAGGCGTTGCCCGACGACGAAAAAAGGGTGTCCGAAACCTGCTTGACACTGTTGTAGATCGAATTGACGACCGGGATTCGCGCCAGCAGGCTCTCCCACCAGACCACCAGCCGCTGGCCGATGAAATTGGCGGCGATGATACCGGTCAGCAGGATGATCAGCAAGGTCAGGATCGCCCCGCTGCCGGGAATGTCGAAGCCGAGAACGCTGCGTGGATGGACCGCTGCCGGCAACAGGTGGAGCGACTGATCCATGGTGCCGATGATCATCGTCAGCACCCAGGCGGTGATCGCCAGCGGCACCCAGATCAACAGGCCGGTGATGAAATAGCGCTTGATCAGTTGCCGGCGCACGCGTTGGCTCCGTCGGTGCTGGTGGCCTTCGGCGCTGGCGTTGCAGCCTTGTCAGCAGCAGGCGCCCCGTCACCGGCAGCCGCTGTCGCTTCGCTGGCGGCGGGTGTCTCCTTGCTCGACGGCTGCTTCTGGCCGCCCTTGAAGTCGGTGACGTACCAGCCGCTGCCCTTCAATTGAAAGCCGGCCGCGGTCAGCTGCTTGACATAGGTCGCCTGGCCGCACGCCGGACAGTTCTCGAGGGCCGGGTCGCTGAGTTTTTGCAGGTGGTCGTTCGCAAAGCCACAGGAAGCACAGCGATAGGCATAGATGGGCATGACTAACCTTCAGAAAGAACAGGGAAAAGCGCGATTATACGCGATCGTAGGGAGGATCGGGCGGCACCCCGGGAGAGCCCAACCTCCCCGGCTCTGCAAGCGGAACGAGTTGCACTGGTCTTCAGTGGGGCTGCACTGCGGACAAACTGTCGCTGCCGCCTTGGCGAGCGCGCTGCCGACTTGGCGCCGCGGAAGGTCTTCCAGCGCCGGCAGCTGATGTTATTCTCCGCTTGCGGCAATCACCTGCCACCTCGCGGCAGGAAGGGTCGGAGGAGCCCAACGACGCCGCTCGCAGGCCGGCGCGACGGTTGGTGCGCCGCAAGCCGCCAGGGGGCCGGCCGCAGCAACGCGAGCCGCAGCAATTGCCGGGTCGGCCCCACCGGCGGCGCGGCACGGTCGGTCGAGATCTCAGCCAGAGGAGGTTAGAGGAATGAGCCACAATGACAGCGGACAAGCCGGGCTTCCGGCCAGCCACTTCCCGGTCATCCGCAGCATCGACGCCGCGGCGATCCCTCGCTGGCTCGCGGCCGGTTGGCGTGACTGCCGCAGGGCTGGGGGCGCGAGCGTCTTCTACGGCATCTGTTTCGCTGCCGCGGGGTGGTTGATGTATTTCGTGTTCGCCGAAGCCTACGCGCTCTTTGCCGGGCTGACGACCGGCTTTCTGTTGGTCGGTCCCTTCCTCGCGATCGGATTGTACGACCTCAGTCGGCGCATCGAACGTGGTGAACCGCCCCGACTGGGACCGACGCTGGCTGCCTGGCGCGCCAATCTCCCCAACGTCGGCCTGTTCGCCGCCCTGCTGACGATCGTGCTGCTGATCTGGGCACGCGCGTCGATGGTCGTTTTCGCGCTTTTCTTCACCGGCGGTCTGCCAACTTTTGCCGACGTGGTGCAGAGCGTCCTGACCTTCGAGCAACCCGAGTTCTCACTCGTCTATTTCGCCGTCGGCGGCTTCTTCGCTGCCTTCGTTTTCGGCATTGGAGCGATTTCGCTACCGCTGATGTTCGATCGCAAGACCGATGCGGTGACCGCGGCCATCGCCAGCCTCGTCGTCTGTGGCCGCAACCCGGGGCCGATGCTGCTGTGGGCAGGCAGCATCGTCCTCCTGGTCGGTATCGGTTTTGCGACGCTCTTCACCGGCCTGGTCATCGCCACGCCGCTGGTTGGCCATGCCACCTGGCATGCCTACCGCGACCTGGTCGCCGAACATGAGGATGCGGTCCCGGCTGCGTCATGAGGGGGTCTTGAGGGCGTTTCGGCCAGCACCACCTCGTGCCTGTCGTGCCGCACTGCTGGCTGCGGGCGAGGACTGGCTGCGGGCAGCGAGCCTCGGATGGCGCGAGGATCGCGGTGGGCAGGCTTTCAGTGCAGGTGGCAGGCGCCCGGACCGTCCGGGTGTCCACAACTGCCGCAGGGCGCCGGAAGATCGCTGCGTCTGGTCGGCGCAGCGCTGGCTGCATTGAAGGCCGACAACTTCTTGCGTAGGTCGGTGCTGTCGCATTGCGGGCAGTGCGGCGCCGGCGACGACTGGCGTACGAGCTTCTCGAACTCCTGCCCGCAGGCAGCGCACTCGTATTCGAAGATGGGCATGGTGTCGATCCTCCCAAAGGTGCCGAGGGTCTTGGTGGTCCGCGCAGTTGCGGGCAGGCCAAGCAGGGAGCACATGCTACCAGCTTTCGCCCTGCGTGCGGATGAGGCGCGGCGCCGGCGGTCGAACGGTTCCCCGCCGTGCGTGGCCGAGCCCGGACCGCTGTTCGGCGCCTGCTGCCAAGCGGTCCAAGGAGTGAATTCCGACGTCGAGCTCGCCCGTCAGGGTGTCCCCGCCCCTGTTTGTCAGTCATGATGGCCGCTCTCGTCATGATGGCCGCTCTCGTCGTGAAGGCAACGGTGCAGATGAACCTGATCGACAGGGACGGCGAAAACATCGTCCGCGCCGCTCTCAACCGGAGTTGGCGCGGCAGTTGGTCGAGCGCATTGCCGGCGGCGAGCTGAGCCAGGACCGGACTCTGCTGGCGGGCGACACACAGAGCATGATCGCCCATCAGAAACGGATGCAGCTGCGGCTGCGGGCCGTGCTCAATGACTTTGCCACGGCGGTCGCCAGCACGCAGCAGGCGGCGCAGTCGCTGGCCGCTTCGGCACAGCCGGTTGCACACGCTTCCCACTCGCGCGGCGACTCCGCGGGGCAAAGGGTCTGGGCAACTCGGTGGCCCAGTTCCGCCCTGAACCAGGGGCTGGGTCCGTGGCAACCGCCGATCCGGGCGGCGCAATGCTCGCTCAGACAGTGAACAGCGGCTGGCCCCAGAGCGCCCAGGCGGCGACGGCGGCCCAGGCCGCCAGCGTCGCCGCCAGGTTGAAAGCGGCGTTGTTCTGGCGAAACAGCTGCCAGTTCCAGTAGCCGACCCGCTCGCCGGTGGCCGGCCAGGCGGGCAGGAAGCGGCGTACGGTCGTGCAGTAATGCTCGTAGGCAGTGCCGAAGATCGGCCGCAGATGCGCCTCCTCGCGCTGCACGCGCGCGTCCATGTAGAGCCAGTAAACAATCGTGTAGGCGAGCAGGAGCCAGCCGCTCGCCAGCAGCATCAGGAAACCGAAGAGAATGAAGAAGCGGCCCAGGTACATCGGGTTGCGTACCATCGTGTAGGGACCGCGGGCGGTGAGCGTCGAGTTCTTGTCGAGCGAGGCGAAACACCAGAGCTGGATGAACTCGCCACACATCGAGACGACGAAGCCCGGCAGCAACCAGTCGCTGCGCACGAACTGGGCGACGACGATCATGCCAAGAATGACGATTGGCGCCCGCAGCCGTACCAGAAGGCGGCGCAAACCGGGATGGTGGAAGAGTCCGTTCGAGGTTTCCTTCATTGGTAGCCTTTCATGAGCTCGTCTCGCGGCGACTGGCGCGCCGCCTCTTGCTCAAGCCGAAATAGCCGCGCGGCAACCACAACTTGCGCCAACGGTTGCTGCGTTCGAAGCGGGCACGCCGTTCACCATCCATCGCCTGCGGCTGCCATGCAGCCCACTTCTTGTAGACACCGGCCATGTCCAGTTCTTCGAGCAATCGCCGCATGCGGGACGGCATCCACGACGTCGACACACTCGCCTGAAAGTCGATGATGCCCGGAGTCCCGTCCGGCAGCATCAGCAGATTGCCGGCACCGCGCGTGTCGAGATGGACGACGCCGCGCGAATGGACAGCCTCGAGCAGCGCTTCGAGGTGCTCGAGATAGCATGGCGTGATCAGCGCGCGGTCGATCTTCGCCAGGCTACGGCCGGGGACGAAGCGTGCTGCAATGGCATGAGCATCGATCCTGAAGGCATCGGCCGGCGTTCCCGAGATTCCCCGGAGGCGCTGCAGGGCCCGCAGCTCCCGCCGCAGCAACAGACGACCGAGGGTGTTGCGCACCCACCAGGAGCGACTGGCAAAATCCTTCACCGTCCACTCCTCACCAGCAATCGCGACCCGTTCCACGCGCGCGTTGGCCCAGCGGCCATCGCGCAGCAGCGTGCGTTCTGCCCGGATCAGGTCGGCACGCGCGAAGGCGCGGGCGTTGGCAGCGACAATGCGGTTCATGGGTTGTGGCTGTGCGCCCAGGAGGGCATCGCCTCGTTGATCCAGCGAAAGGAAAATCGGGAAAGCCGCCTCCGACATCGCCACCGTAACAGCTCTGAAATGACGGAATCGCGAGATTATCCCGAATCCTGCTGGCCGCAGTCAAACTGCGGCCAGCCGCAGGACGATGCCGCGACCCCCGGGTCGCGTTGCGTTCAGGCGTCTGACACTACAATGGCGCTCAACGCGACACGAGTGAGCGCGGCGAACGGATGCGGAAAGCGGGGTAGTCGAGAGGAGGCACGGATGACAAGTTGCAGAAAAAGACTGGGGAAGCTGGTTCTGGTGGGGCTGCTGCCACTGGCGGAGCTGATGTCGCGACGACGTTGCGATCCTGCCGGCAGCCCCGACTTCGGGGGGATGTGAGGAGCGATCGCCATGGTTTCGGTCAACGATCTCGGACAGCCGGTTGGCGAGCGGCTCGCTGGCTGGCGGGTTCCCGCGCATCCTCCTCGGCGCGAGCTTGCGGGCGATCGGGTCCGCCTCGAGCCACTTGCTGCCGAACGGCATGCGGCGAGCCTGCATGCCGCCAATCGCCTCGACAGCCGGGGTCGCAACTGGACCTACCTCGGTTATGGTCCGTTTGCCGAGGTGGACGACTACGCCGCATGGATCGACACCAACTGCGGCGGCCCGGACCCGCTGTTCTATGCCATCGTCGAACAGGATTCAGATCTCGCGATGGGCGTCGCGAGTTACCTGCGGATCGCGCCGCCCAGCGGTACGATCGAGATTGGCCACATCAACTTCTCGCCGCGCCTGCAGCGCACCGCTGGTGCCACCGAGGCGATCTACCTGCTGCTCAGACAGGCGTTCGACCTGGGCTACCGCCGCTGCGAGTGGAAGTGCGATGCACTCAATTCGGCTTCGCGAGCCGCCGCGCTGCGATTCGGACTGTCGTTCGAGGGAATCTTCCGCCAGGCAGCCGTGGTCAGGGGTCGCAACCGCGACACCGCCTGGTACGCTGCGATCGATCGCGAATGGCCCTCTCTCGCAGCGGCCTTCGGGCGTTGGCTCGACAGCAGCAATTTCGACAGCGCAGGGCGGCAGCGTCTCTCCCTTTCAGCACTCACGCGACAGGCGCGGCGCGTCGTGATGGCCGCGGACGACCCTCTCTGTGACGTTCCGGATCGATTGCCGCCGCCGTGAACCCGGCGCGCACAAAGCTCGCGACCGCCTGCGCGACACGCCGGCAGCCGGCCCGCTGGCGTGGGCGACGGGCAGGCGCGCCGGCCGGTCAGCGATCAGGCCTCAGCCTTGCCTTGCCCGCGTCATTTCGCGCTTTCCTGGCGGGCCGGGCAGCTTCTCGACCGTCAGGCCGACCGAGCGCAGGTGTCTGCGAACCTCGCCCTTGGCGCAATAGGTCACCAGCACGGCGCCGGGACTCATGCAGCCCGCCAGTTTGGCAAAGGCGTCGCGGGTCCACAGTTCGGGCTGAACCGCCGGCGAAAACGCGTCGTGATAGACCAGATCGAAGTCGCCTTCCGGTTCGAAATCGCTGAAGCAGCAACGCCGTTTAAGCAAGCTGAAGTGTTCATCTATCCGCTGCGGCACTTCCCAGCCGCAGCGGTGAATGGTCTCGAAAACGAGGCGGGCGTCAGCCTCGCGCATTTGCTCGGGGTAGTTGAGCCTTCCGACCCACTGCTCGTCCAGCGGATAGGGCTCCAGTGCCGTATAGGCCACCCGCAGGAGCCCTGAGCGGCTGCGCGCCCAAGTCAGCAGGGCGTTGAGCCCGGTACCGAAACCGACCTCCAGCACCCGCAGCGCAGCCCGCGGGAGGCGCGCAGCAGCGCCGTAGCCGCTGTCGATGAAGACGTGCAGCGACTCCTGAAGCGCGCCATGCGAAGAGTGGTAGTGTTCGTCGACCGTCGGCAGGTAGAGCGAATGCGAACCGTCGTCGGTCGCCACCAGCAGCCGTTCGCCAAAGGGCGCCTCGGGCATCGCGTTCCGGGAGGATCAAGCCAAAAGCCCTCGCCACGTTTGTGGGGAGGGCTTTTGTTGTGGTTGGGGAGCCTGGCGGTGACCTACTTTCACACATGTGAGATGCACTATCATCGGCGTACCTTCGTTTCACGGTCCTGTTCGGGATGGGAAGGGGTGGGTCCAAAG
>JFAX01000025.1:0-10023 GCA_000585015.1 Candidatus Accumulibacter adjunctus
CCGCCGATCTCGTCGTAGGGCTCGATCCCCTGCCAGGCGCCGGCGTCGGCGCCGACGGCGTAACCGAGCAGCATGCGGCGGCAGCCGAACAGCCAGCTGTTCGCCGCCGCCGCTGCCGCCGGCCGCGGCAGGCCGAAGCTCGCCCGGTGCTCGGCGTGCAGGCCCCAGCGGATGCCGGCGCCACGAATCCAGCGATGCAGCAGCGGCAGGTCTTCCTCGGCGATCGCGAAGCGGCGCCGCAGCGCAGGCACCTCGAGCAGATCGAGGACGTCGCTCGCCGCCAGTCGCGACTGCGGCAGCGCCAGCAGCTTCTCGAGCGCCTGCAGCAACGGGTCGCACTGTCGCCGGCTCTGGTCGACGACGGCAAAAGGCAGGTAACGCGGATCATCGGGCGGCAGCAGGCCGAAGACCGCCTGCACGTGCGCCGCGTAGGCACCGATGTCGGGCACCATGACGATGATGTCCTGCGGCCGCAGGCTCGGGTCGGCGTTGCAGGCGGCGAGCAGCTGATCGTGCAGGATCTCGACTTCGCGCTGCGCGCTGTGCGCGACGTGGAAGCGCAGCGACGCGTCCTGTCGCGGATCGACCGCCGGCCAGCAGGCGCGCGTCTCGGGCAGCGGCCGCAGGTCGAGGATGTCGTCCTGCAGCTGTTGCAGCAGGCTGGCCGTGCCGCAGGTCGCGAAGAGGTCGATGCGCTGTTGGGTCGGCAGCCAGCCCCCGCCCGGCCGCTGCGCCGACTGCCCGTCGCACTCGTCGAGCAGGTCGATGAAGTCGCGCCCCTGCTTGCCCCAAGCCGCCAGCAATGGCTGCGCATGCGCGTGCAGCAGCTCCGGCGGCAGTTCGCCGGGCATTCCCGGCCGCCTGCGCTGGCGGTCGCTGCTGCGGCGGAGCAGGTCGCGGTCGGCGACGATGTCGGCCCAGTGATGCCGGCACGGGTTGTGCACGCAGATCAGGATCTGCGTCCACCGCGCCAGTGCGGCGAGCACTTCGAGCGCCTGCTGCGGCAGGCTCGAAATACCGAAGACCAGCAGCCGGCGTGGCAGTCCGTCCGGTTGGCCGGGGCCGGTCCACTGCCGTGCGCGCGCGATGAAGGCGGCATGGACTGCGGCGCGACTGGCCATCGCTGTCGCCGCGGACGCCGCTCCGCCGGCCACCACGTCAGCCAGCAGCGCGCGCCACAGCGCCGCCTGCCAGCGCTGCTCGGCCGGCAGCGGCCGGCTGTTGCCGCGGCCATCAGGCAGCACGTCGCTGCCCGCTGCCCAAGCGGCGAGCCAGTCGGCCCGATAAACCTGATACTGATCGAAGAGGTCCGCCAGGCGCTCGGCCAGCTGGAAACACTTGCGCTGCTCGTCATCGTGCGCGAGAAAGGCGCGCAGCGGTCCGTACTCCGGCCGGCTGCCGACTTCCGGCAACAGGCGCAACAGGCGCCAGAGCAACCGATCCTTGTCGAAGGGTGAGGATGCGGGCACCGCCTCGCGCCCGAGGAGCGCGCGATAGGCCTGCCAGAGGAAACGGGCCGGCAACGACACCTCGAGCCCGGCCGCGATGCCACAACCGCCGGCTTCGCCGCCGGCACCCGCAGCATCGGCGGCAAGCGCCATCTTCAGCCACTGCGCGATGCCGTTGCTGTGCACGAGGATGAACTCGTCGTCGAGCGGCGGCAGCGGGTGTCGCTTGATCCAGGCAACCACCAGATCGCGCAGGATCTCGGGCTGGTTGCTGTGTACGACGATCAGGCCGGGTTCAGGAAGGGACGATGACAGGGTCTTCTCCGGGCAACGGGCAGGCGGCGGGCGACCAGTCGACGATGACCGGGAAGCCGGTCATGCTGCCACGCCACGCGTCGTGCGGCCGACTCAACGACGGCGGCGGAACAGCAGGACGCCGGGCGCAGCGCCAAGTCCGGCATAGGCGTAACCGTCGCTGTCGAAGGACTCGAGCGCGGCCACCTCCGACAGCCGGTTGACGATCACGAAACGCGCCATCAGGCCGCGCGCGCGCTTGGCAAAGAAGCTGACGACGCGGAAGCGGCCGCCGCTCCAGTCCTCGAACACCGGCTGCACGACGGGAACCGACAGCTGCTGCGGCAGCAGCGCCCGGAAGTACTCCTCCGACGCCAGGTTGAGCAGGACGCTCGCCGCCGCCGTGCGTACGGCGTCTTCGACTGCAGCGGTGATGCGCTCGCCCCAGAACGCGTACAGATCACGGCCACGCTCATTGAGCAGGCGGCAGCCCATCTCCAGCCGGTAGGGCTGCATCAGGTCGAGGGGTCGCAGCACGCCGTACAGGCCCGAAAGGATGCGCAGTCTCGCCTGCGCGAAGTGCAGATCGTCAGCGGACAGCGAAGCGGCGTCGAGCCCGTCGTAGACGTCGCCGTTGAATGCCAGGACGGCCTGCTTGGCGTTCGCCGGCGTGAACGGCCGTGCCCACTCGGCGTAGCGCGTGGCATTGAGCACCGCCAGCTGGTCGCTGATCTTCATCAGGCTGGCGAGCTCCGCCGGCGACAGGCGGCGCAGGCGGTCGACGAGGATCTGCGAGTGCTCGAGCAGGGTCGGCTGCGAGCATTCGGCAACCGTCGGCGGAGTCCGATGGTCGAGTGTCTTGGCGGGCGAGAGAACGAGGATCATCGGCTGTCTCCGGAAGGTGGCGGGATGACGGTCTGCGCATTCTGCTAATATCGACGATTGTAATCGACGCCGCGCCACAGCCGCCGGCGCTGCCTCCCCGCTGCCGACGGGCCCGGCAGGCGTCGCATGAAACAGAAGAACGCCGCCGCCCATGGAAGAAATCCTCAATCGTCTTGCGCTGCCGGACAGCGATCTGCCCGCGCTGCTCGCCGAACTCGTTGCCCAGCTGCGCCCCGACGACTCCGCTGATGGCGAGTCGGCGCGACGCAATCTGCAGGCACTCTGCCACATCCTGAACACCCGCCCGGAGCTGCGCCACGCCTTGCGCAACGGTCTGACGACACTGGCGCAGACCTATCGCCACAGCGAGCTGTACACGTCGACCGGCATCCTGCCGAATACCGGCTTCATCGCCGAAACCCTGCACCGCATCGGCCACAAGCTGCTGCCCGAGGTGCTCGATCCCGACCTGCTGCGTAGCGTCCTGCGACGTGCCTTCGACCGGCCCGGCGATCGCCGCTGGGTGATGGGCGCCGGTGAACAGGCTTGGATCGAGCTGCTGGTGGCAATCCGCTTCGACGAGGGCGAGCCGGCGGCGAGCGTGCCGCCATCGGTCGTCCAGGTTCTCCGCTCGTTGCGCGTGCTGTCGTACAGGATCGCCGCCTGTGGCATGGAGCCGGAGCTGTTGCGGCTCGAGCGCTCGCTCGAGGCACACGAATCGCCGTTCACCGAGCAGAACCGCGAGATGAGCGCGTACATCACGTCCTGTGCGGAGAGCTGGGGCAGGCCGCCCGCCGCCGACACCGATGACCGCCAACTGCGGGTCCTCTTCAGTCAATGCCTGGAGGTAATCGAGAAAGTCCGCCGCACGGCGGCCCGCAACGGCACCAGCATCCGTCTCACCTACCACCTGCAGCGGCTGCGGCAACTGCTGCGGCGCTGCGAACAACTGCTCGACATCCTCGCCGCACTGCAGGCCGACCCACGCGGCAGCGCCGCCTACCCGGCGATCGTCACGCTGTTCGTCCAGCTGGTGCGCGAGGAATGCCTGCGCAACAACCTGCCGCGGCACTGGCGTCTGAATACCGAGATCCTCGCCCTGCGGGTGACCGAAAATGCCAGCCATCATGGCGAACACTACATCACCGAGACGCGTTCGGAGTACTGGCAGATGTGCCGCTCGGCGATGATCGGCGGTTTCGTCATCGCCTTCATGGCCTGCCTGAAGATCCTGCTGAGCAAGGCGGAGATGCCGCCACTCACCGGCGCCATCACCTACTGCCTGGACTACGGTCTCGGCTTCTGTCTGATCCACATCCTTGGCGGAACGGTCGCCACCAAGCAACCGGCGATGACGGCCAACGCCATCGCCGCCAGCATCAGCGAGGCGGGCGGCCGGCTGCGCGACGTCGAGGGGCTGACCACCCTGATCGCCCGCACCTGCCGCAGCCAGATCGTCGCCATCCTGGGCAACGTCGGCGTCGCTATTCCGCTGTCGGCACTGATCACGCTGGCGATCTTCAGCGTCAGCGGCGAGCATTTCACCAGCGAAGAGAAGTCGGCGCACCTGCTCGCGGAACAGAGCCTGATCCACAGCGGCGCGGTCTTCTACGCCGCCATCGCCGGCCTCTGGCTGTTCGTCTCGGGGCTGCTCAGTGGCTATTACGACAACTATGCCGCCTACAACAGGATTCCCGAACGAATCCTGCAGCTCAGCTGGCCACGCCGCCTGTTCGGCGAGGCACGCATGCAGCGCGTTGCCGCCTACATCGGCGACAACCTCGGCGCCCTCGCCGGCAACCTGCTCTTCGGCTTCCTGCTCGGCGGCACGACGCTGCTCGGGGTGCTGCTCGGCCTGCCGCTCGACATCCGCCACGTCGCCTTCTCTTCGGCCTTCGTCGGCATCGCTTTCGTCGATCTGGGCTATTCGCCGGATGCCTCTCTCTTCCTCTGGGCCGTTCTCGGCGTCGCCACGATCGGCGTCATCAACCTGACGGTGAGCTTCGCGCTGGCGCTCAACGTCGCGCTGCGCGCGCGCCAGGTCGCCGAATCGGCGTGGCGCAGTCTGGCACGGGCGGTGCTGGCACATCTCGTTCGCCGGCCCGGCGACTTCTTCCTGCCGCCGCGAAGACCGGACTGATCGGTCGCTGCGGCAGGAACGGATGCGTTTCGCCGGCAGGACGCGGCATATTGGCCAGCAAAGCATGCTTTCGCCTTGACCGGGACACGGGATTTTCCTATCCTGCGGCCATGGCCGTGATCTGTCGGATCGTCCGGCCGACCCCACCACCCACTCCTCCCCATCGCACGACATGCAAAGGAATCATGATGACTGAAGCCAAGCCCCCCGCCAAGAAGGCACCCGCGACCCGCAAGACCACCACCGCGGCTGCCGCGGAAGCGCCAGTCAAGGCTGCGGCAGCAACCGAGGCCGCCGCCGCCGCGACTGAAGCGGTCGCCGCCGAGACGCTGACCAAGGCCGCTGCGACCAGGAAGGCGGCGGCAGTGAAGAAGATCCCGGCAAAGGAGGCTGCAGCGGCACCTGCCGCCACCCCCGCGGCAGCGCAACCCGCGGCTGCCGCGCCCGTCGACACGCCCACCGCAGCGGCGCCGGCTGCGCCCACAGTCCCCGCGCCGAGCGCCGAGGAACGCTATCGCATGGTCGAGTCGGCGGCCTATTTCATCGCCGAGAAGGATGGCTTCCAGGGCTGCGCGACGCATTACTGGACGCTGGCCGAGCGCGAGATCGCCATCAGCCTCGGCGAAGTCGAGGCTTGATGTGGCGTTGTCCAGCCGCCCATCAACGACCTGCTGCCGGAGCGCTGCGTGCGCAAGCGACTGATCGCCGACCGGCAACCGGAGGCCGCGCAGGCACCTGCTGACTGGCTGAGGCTGGACGAACTCGCCGACGTCGAGATCAGCTCCGAGGATGCGGCTCATCCGATCGAGTCGGCGCTGCTCGACGCTGGCGGCAATGGCTGGCGTGCCTCGCTTCCCGGCCGCCAGACCATCCGCCTGGTCTTCGCCCAACCACAGCGGCTGCGCCTGATCTCACTGCGTTTCGTCGAAACTTCCTGCCAGCGCACGCAGGAGTACCTTCTGCGCTGGTCCGGCAACGGCGGCCAGTCGTTCCACGACATCGTCCGCCAGCAATGGAACTTCGACCCGCACGGGACCAGCACGCAGACCGAGCAACACCGCGTCGACCTCGCTGCGGTCGGCGTCCTCGAACTGATCATCACACCCGACATCGCCGACCCGCAGGCGATTGCCTCGCTCGCCGAGATGCGCCTGGCCTGAGAAGTCGGCAGGACCGGTCGTCAGCCGACCGGCACGCCATGCGCGAGGCGGTAACACGGCAGGGTGGCGGTGCATTCGATCCACTCACGGCCTCCGCGCACCGGCCAATCCGGCAGTCCCCGCAAGCGGCCGTCCCGGCCGACGCAGGCGTCCAGGACCACCGCCCGAATCTCCGTGCGACCCGTTCTCGCTCGCACCTCGGCAACCCTCGTAACCCTTGTAATTCACGAAAGACCTACTATCCTTAAGGACACTAGGCAAGCGAGCCTCTTCGTCGCTTGATCTGCCTGGTCGGCACGGATGCAAGCTGACGCCTCGAGCGGAGGAACGAGTCGCGAGTGCGCTGTCCGTGCGCCACGTTTGTGCCTGGGGGGACCATGAAGCACACGCTGGCTTGGCACGCGCACGCGGTGGGTTGCACCCACCGCGTCCTTCCTGCTTGCCGGCGGAGCACCATCACTGGCAGCCGACCTCCGGCGCGCAAACCCCACCATATCGACCGACATACACTGACAGGGCGTTGATCCGCCGGATCACGCTCGCCGTGGTCTGCCGGATCTGCCCATCATAGGAAGGAACAGGACATGAAGCGGGCTTGGGTCAATGGTTTGGCAGCGCTGATCGCGATCACCTCGTGGATGCGGGCGGGCGACGCCGAGGCGCTCGCAACGACCACCGGTTGCGTGCAGGTCGACTCCTGTACGCTGCAGGAGCTGACGCAGGGCGCCAGCATGACAGTGAACCAAACGCTCTTCACCAACTGGAGCGTGAGCGATGCCTCCTCGAATCCGGTGGTTCTCAGCGACATACGCGTCTTCCCACTCGACGACGAGATCGCCCGGCCGGGTCTTCGTTATGTCGCAAGTGCGGACGCGTTGCAGTCGCTTGGCTTCGACGAGGTCGATCTGGACATATTCCATGCGATATCTGTCCTTGGCGGGTCACGGCGCATCGCTGGCGCCTCGCTGCTCGTTACCGACGTGGACTTCGCGCTTGGCAACACGGGCGGCCTGGTCAAGCTGTCTACCGACATCCTGGCAGACAACGGAGTGGACGTCCTGGGCGAGCTCGATGTCCTGGCCCTGCCTGCCGCGCCGCCACCGCTCGCGGAGCAGCTCGCCTTCGCTGGCGCTGCGTCCATCATCGTCCAGACCAACATCCTCATCACCGGCGACGACCCGGTAGACCAGGTACGCCTCGGCAGTTTCACCCAGCGCGTCAGTGAGATTCCCGAGCCCGGGTCACTGGCAATCTTGGGTCTGGCGCTGACGGCAATCTGGAACGTCGGTCGCAGCAGCATCAAGAAACGTTCTGCCTGAGCGCAGCGGTTGTGCAGCAGCACGCCGTACAGGACCCCGGGGCGCTGCGTGGGAGGCGGCGGCAGTGCGGCACCTGCCGCCGCCTGCCGCGGCCAACCCGGTGAAACCGGCAACGAGGTCAAACGAAGTGCGGCCGTCGGGCAATCGGCAGCATGGCGGGCAAACAAGCTTCTCTGTCCAGGGGGGACACCATGGCAACGATCAAGGGCAACAGTGACAGCAATTCCATTCTGGGCCAGCAGGACGACGATACGATCCTTGGCGGACGCGGTTCGGACAGCATCGACGGCGGCGGCGGCGACGACCGCATCCTTGGCGATTACGGTGACGACCTGATCAGCGGCGGCGAAGGCAACGACAGCCTCTTTGGTGAGCATGGCAACGACACGCTCGATGGCGGCACAGGCAATGACCGCGTCTCGGGCGGACGCGGCGACGATCTGGGCATCTACCACCTGAGCGGCAACGAGCAGGCAAGCGACCATTACGACGGTGGCAACGGCACCGATACCCTGCGGCTGCACCTGACGCACGACCAGGCCGGCAATGCAGGCGTTCTCGCCGACCTCGACCGCTTCCGGCAGTTCATCGCCGACAACAACCACCCTGACAGGGCAGACAACCCCGTCTTCCGGTTCACCGCCTTCGACCTGAGTGCGCGCAACTGGGAGAAACTGGAAGTGGTGGTCGCCCCACCGCCCGAGTTGCCGGCCATTTCGATCAGCGATGCGCAGGTGATCGAGGGCGACGTGCTGGTCTTCGTCGTCTCGGTCGACCGCGCCGACCCGGGCAGCGACATCACGGCCACCTGCACCATCAGCTTCGACCCGCCGCAAGTTGGCAAGGCCGAAGAGAACGATCTGGCAGCGGGCACTGCCCTTGTCCGCGAGGTCAGGATAGCTGCCGGTGACACGCAGGCCGAGATCCGTGTACCGACCAGCAACGACGCCCTGCCCGAGGGAAGCGAAACGTTCACCGTCGCCCTCAGCGCGATCAGCCCAAACGCGCGGGCTGGTGATACGGAGGCCGTAGGCACGATCATCGATGACGAACCGACACCGCCGGTGATTTCCATTGCCGACGCCAGCACCACCGAGGGTGGCGGCCTGACGTTCGTCGTCTCGCTGGACAAGCCCGATGTGGCCAACGAGACGAGGGCAACGTACACGATCGCCTTCGGTCCAGCGGCGATTGGCGCCGCCAGTCAAGACGACCTCGTGCCGCAGACCCTCATCACGGGCGATGTCGTCATCCCCGCCGGGCAAAGCTCGACGACCATCGTGCTCGACAGCGTCGACGACCTGATCATCGAAGGCCCGGAGTCCTTCTCCGTCCACGTCTCCGCTCTCGGCAGCAACGTCCAGCCCGGTCGGCTGCAGGCGACGGGTACGATCGTCGACGACGAGCAGGTCGAGTGTGGCTACACCTGGGGCGACCCGCACTATGTCACTGCCGACGGGCTCGTCTACGACATGCAGTCCTGCGGCGAATTCGTCCTGGTCGAAACCAGCAGCGGCAGCGACCCGAATCCGGTCATCGTGCAGACGAGAACGGCCCTCTATGGACCCAACGTCTCCGTCAACACGGCGGTGGCGACGCTGGTCGACGGCCACCGGGTGACGATCAACACCTACGCGAACGAACCGCTGCGCATCGATGGCAGCGAGCGGTCCCTCGCGCCCGGCGAAAGCACCGCACTCGGCGCCGGCCGGATTCACTTCGACGGCAGCGTCTATGCAATCACCTACCCCAGCTCCGAGCACCTGATCGTCAGCGATCGCGGGAGCTACATCGACATTCGCTTCTGTGCCTCGGCGGATCGCCCCGACGGCTCGCTGCGCGGTCTTCTCGGCAACTTCGATGGCAACGCGGCGAACGATCTGGCTACGCGCGACGGCTCCGTCCTGCCAATCCAGCCGACCTTCGAGCAGTTGTACCGAAGCTATGCCGACAGCTGGCGGATCACGCAGGCCGAGTCACTCTTCGATTACGCCCCCGGCGAAACGACCAGCAGCTTTGGCGGCCCCGGTTGCCCACTGCAGAAGACCAGCCTCGCCGCCCTGCCGCCTGACAGGGTGGCCGCAGCCATTGCCCTGCTCGACGCTGCCGGCATCACCGACCCGGCATTGCGCGAAGCCGCGATCCTCGACTACGCCCTGACCGGCGACCCCTCCTTCATTGCCAGTGCCGGCCAGGTTGCCGCGCCCAAGGACGCAGTGAAGCCCATTGACCCGATGATCGTCTGGACCCATGGCGGCGAGGTCATCATTGGCAGCGCCGGAGCCGCAAGCAAATTCAGCATCGGGACCGATGCCCCGCCAGCCGCCGGCGTCGAGTGGACCGGTGCTGCCGCATCGGACAACTGGAGCGATGCTGGCAACTGGTCGCCCGGCCCACCCGCGGCGACCGACGGGGTGCTGTTCACCAGCACTGGCGCTGGTAGCGTCAATCGCGTCGAACAGCCGTTCACGGTTGCCGGCCTCCACTACAAGGGCGACGTCGCACCGGTCAGCAAAGCCGCCGATCACGTCACCGACCTCAATGGCGGCAGCACGCTCACCGTCAGCGGCGACGTGACGATCGGCGTCGCCAACCAGCAGTCGCGCGTCAACCTGACGATAGCCAACGGCACGATCGTGACGGCGCACGTCGCCGACCTCAATGTCGGCGTCAACGAGAGCGGCGCCGGCAAAGTGAACGGAATCCTGACGGTGACCAGTGGAGCTCGGCTGGACGCGACCGACACGGCCCACTTCTCGATCGCCCGCGTCACCGAC
>JFAX01000025.1:10162-10362 GCA_000585015.1 Candidatus Accumulibacter adjunctus
TCATCGGCCAGGGCACCACCCTCACGACGACCGTCGCCAACTTCGGCATCGGCGGCACCAGCGAGGGCGGCGCCAGCGGCACCCTCGAGGTCCGCGGCGGCAGCCTGCGCTTCACCGGCAGCGACACCAGCCTCAACTTCGGCAGCGGCAGCCTCGCCATCGCCGATGGCGTCCACTTCGCCCTCGGCGACCCCGGCAAC
>JFAX01000025.1:10375-10461 GCA_000585015.1 Candidatus Accumulibacter adjunctus
TGCGCCTCGGCTACAACCTCAGCGGCATCGACTTGGCCGATGCCACCGCCGACCTGACGAACGACCAGTTCAGCGCCGACATCGAC
>JFAX01000025.1:10571-10720 GCA_000585015.1 Candidatus Accumulibacter adjunctus
TCGGCTGGAACGAGTCCGTCGGCAACTCCGGTTACTATGCCTACGCCAACACCAGCAACGCCNNCGGCACCCTCGATGCCACCCTCGGCACCCTCACCGCCGAGCTCAGCGAGCTCAACGTCGGCCGCACCGCCGGCCGCGGCACCGCC
>JFAX01000025.1:12520-34388 GCA_000585015.1 Candidatus Accumulibacter adjunctus
GGCCGCGGCACCGCCAGCGGCAGCCTGATCATCGGCCAGGGCACCACCCTCGTGGCCGACAGCGTCAACATCGGCATGGGCCCGGGTGCCAACGGCACAGTCACTTTCGTGGACGGCTTCAGCGGCTCGTTCAACGGGCAGACAGTCAAGCTCACCAGCGGTCTGTTCGACTTCGCCGACAACACCCTGCGGATTGGCGGCAGCGGCGGCATCGCGGTAGAGACTTTCGACATCGGGGGTGGCCTGCTCGTCGGCGCAACCATCGACCTCGATACCGGGGGCAACTTCGCCTTCACGGGCGGTGCGCTCGACGTCGCAACGTTCAACGGCACACTGGACGAGAACGGCGGCACACTGGCTCCCGGCGGCACTGGCGCCGGGCGGACGACCATCAACGGCGACTGGCTGCTGTCCGCCAGCGGCACGCTGCAGATCACTCTGGCGGGTGCGGGCGCAGCCATCGGCTACGACCAGATCATCGTCAATGGCGCGATCGATCTTGCTGCCGGGGGCACCGGCGGGACGCTGGATCTCGTCCTCGACTTCGCTCCGCAGATCAACGACCGCTTCGTCATCGTTGCCAATGATGGCAGCGATGCCATGGCCGGGTCGTTCCTCGGTCTGGCAGATGGCTCGACCATCGAGGAAGTCTTCGCTGGCTCGACCTACACCTTCACGATCGACTACGGCGGTGAAGACGGCAACGACATCGTCCTCACGGTAACCGCGGTTGCCGCCCCACTCCTGCAGCGTTCGCTCGCCACGACGGCTGTCGACGGTGACGGCACGAATGCTGCCGAAACCAGCCCGACGGTCGCCGGCGAGACGATCACTGCACTGCTCGCAGCGTTGCCATTCGACGCTGCAGGCCGAGCCATTGCCGATCCAGTCCAGGTGCTGGCTGAAGACGGCGGTGCCGCCGCGCCGCCGGCCGCCGCGTCGCTCGTCACGCCCGACGGTTTGGCTGCCGCGCCGCCAGACATCATCGACTTCGCGCCCACGCTGGGTCAGCTCGACTTCATGTTGTTCTGATCCGGATCGCACCCTGCCCGGCCGCTTCCGCGGCCCGGCAGGACGACGGCGCGTGCGGTCGGGGTCGATGACAGTGGCCGCTGTTCGCCGCCGCGGAATGGCCTGCGGCTCGCATTTTCCGCGCACCGGAGGTTTCAGAAAAGCCGCCGTCTCGCCTGCGGGCAGACGGTACGGGCGCAGCCACCCTCCCCCAGCGCCGAACGAGCTTGACGATCCCGCCAGCGAGCCGCGTGGCGGCGATCAGCTGCATCAACTTCCCCCGCAAACCCGGCACAGCAGGCGGTGGAGCCGCCGCCCGGTCAATCCTCGAGCAGACTGCGCAGCATCCACGCCGTCTTCTCATGCACCTCCAACCGCTGTGTCAGGAGGTCGGTGGTCGGCTGATCGTTCGCCGCAGTCACCACCGGCAGCAGCTCGCGCGCTGTCCGTGCCGTCGCCTCCTGCGCGGCGACGAGATGGCGAATCATCTCGACTGCCCGCGGAACCCCTTCCACCTCGGCGATCGAAGCGAGGCGGCTGAACTCGCGATAGGTGCCCGGCGCCGGGTGACCCAGCGCGCGGATCCGCTCGGCGATGACGTCGAGCGCGGTCCACTGTTCGCTGTACTGCGCCATGAACATCAGGTGCAGTGTGTTGAACATCGGGCCGGTGACGTTCCAGTGGAAATTGTGCGTCATCAGGTAGAGGGTATAGCTGTCGGCGAGCAGTGCCGACAGGCCGTGCGCAATCTTCTCCCGATCCTCGGCGCTGATGCCGATGTTGATCGCGGGTGCAGTGGCAGTCCTGGTTTTCATCGTGCGACCTCCTTCAGTGAAGAATCCTGCCAGCGGGATGCTGGTCACGAATGCGTCGGGAAGCGACCCCCCGACGCGCGGAGCGCTCCTTCCCCGGCCCCGTCACTGCCGTCTCAGGCAGTGCCGTATCCGACGCATGGCGAGATTCTAGGAACAGCCCGATGATGGAGCCAATGAATTGTGAAGATGAGCTCAATTGCCACGGGCTATGATGAACGAGGCGCGACGGCCGCCCCCCGTGTGCGCTGACGAGGCCTTCGACGTCGCGCCGCGGGCGCCTCGCCACGCACCGCGAAGACCGGCACCTCCGCCGGCCACAGACCGCGCTCGCTGGCCTGCGCACCATCGAAGACCAGCCAGCTCTGGCCGCCGTAGTGCGGCAACGGGCGTGCCAGCGAGCGCAGCGCTGCCGCATCACGGGCAGCGACCGCCAGCAGCGGACCCCGCTCGACGGTCCATACCTGCGCCGAGCCGCGCGTTGCGTTCGCGCCCAGGCTCTGCGCCTGCAGCGGCAGACCATTGGCGAGCAGCGCGGCATCGACCGCCGCGGGCGTGCCGACGATCATCAGCGCTTCGCCAGCCGCCAGCGCCGCCCGCAAGTCCGCCGGGGCAAGCCGCGCCGCCGGCCGCTCGAAGAATCGCCCGGCGAGCGTCTCGGCAGCCTCGTGAAACGCTGCGTCGCCACCGACGACCAGCCAGCGCGGCTTCAAAGCCCCGACCCAGCGACGCAGGATGAGCGGCAGCTCGGCTTCGTGCAGCCGCCGCCAGGTGCGCGCTTCGGGGTCGATGCGGATGCGCTCGGGAAGGAAATCGAGGTCAAACTCGGCCAGACTGCGCTCGCCGGTCACGTCGACCCAGCGCGTGACGCTGTCCGTCCCGCCGGCGATCTCGACCGGCAGTCTGACCGCCAGCGCCGGGCTGCCCTGACGCAGCGTCAGGCGCAGGCGATGGCCCGACGGCGAGCGACTGGCGACGGCATCATCGACCGTGAACACCGGCAACTGCCGCGAACTCAGCCACTGTTCGAAGACGCCGCGCAGGTCGCCGCCCGCGGCATGCTCGAAGGCCCGCCGCAGATCGTCCCAGCTGGCGTGACGAAAACGCTGTGCCTGCCAGAAATCACGCAAGCCCTGCGCGAACGCCACTGCGCCGATCTGATCACGCAGCGCCAGGAAGAACATCGCCGCCTTGCCATAGCCGACCGTCGCCTCGGCGCCATGCCGGCGGCTGCGGAAGTCGCGCAGCGCCGGCTGCGCGCTCGCCGGCAATGCCGCCGCATCGCGCAGCCAGGCGAGCCGCATGGCTTGTGCGGCGGCCAGTGAACGCTCCTCGCTGTAGGCGTAATCGGCGAGAAATGTGGTCAGCCCTTCGCTCCAGTTGCCCATGCGTGCATCGACATGGACGCCGTTGCCCCACCAGTTGTGCAGCACTTCGTGGCCGAGCGAGGTGGCACGAATGAACGGCAGGCGCAGCACATCGACGCCGATGTAGGTCAGCGTCGGCATGCCGAGTCCGGTCGGCAGCGGACTGGCAACGATCGAGAAGGCGTCGTAGGGGTAGGCGCCGATGAGTGCGCTGTAGCGCTCGAGGTAGCGCGCGCTGTCGGCGAGATAGCCTTCGGCGAGCCCCGGCTCGCCATCGAGAGGGGGCGGGAAATAGGTTCGCAGGCGCAGCGGCGAGACACCGTCACGCGCCATGAGGCGTTCGCGTACCCGCCAGGGACCGGCCATCAGGTCGACGCCGTCGGTCGGCTGCGCGAACTCGAACTCGGCTTCGTAGCGATCAGCGGCAGTGCGTGGCAAGCGCTCCAGCCGCAGGCTGCCGGGGACGACCGCGCGTTGCTCGCCGGGCACCGACACGCGCACCCGGTAGCTGAACAGCGCCAGCGGCGGCTGCGGGTACCAGCCGCTGCCCGCGGCGAGGAACGATCCGGCGGCCGCCGCCATCGGCGGCTGGCCTTGCAGGACCTGGCGATGGTCGCGACCCGTTTCAGTCGCCGGCAGCGTCCCGCCGTAAGCGATGCGCACGCGGTCGACGCCTGCCGGCAAGGCGATTCGCCAGGTGCGCGTGCCGTCGCCACGGCTGCCGGCAAGGCTCGCCGCGACGGACTGGCCAGCCGGCGCCTGCACCTCGCGCACGCTCAGTGACTCGTGCAGGGCGAACTGGAAGGTCCGCCCGCCGGATGGCAGTTCGGCGATCGCCTCGAGCCGCCGCGTCGCCGGTTCGAGTGTCACCGCCAGATCGAGGTCGACGGCCGCGCGCGCAGCCAGCGCGAGCAGCAGCAGTGCGCCGGCAAGCCACGCCCGCGGCATCATTCCGGCGGCAAGTGGACGACGATGTCGAGCGTCGTATCGCCGCGTCCGACCCGCAGCGGCAGCCAGGTACCGGGCGCTGCCGCCCGTACCAGCGCGATCACGGCCGCTGCCTTGCCGGCTGGTCGACCGGCGACCTCGAGCAGCCGGTCGCCCGCCATTAGCCCGCTCTTCTCGGCCAGGCTGCCGGCGGTGACCGCCTGCACGCGCACTGCTGACCCGGCACCGGCGATGTCTTCCAGTTGCACGCCGAGACGAGGAGGCGGCACGGGCAGTGCCGGCTTCGACGGCAGCACGAAGAGCGCATCGGCGAGGCCCGGCTGCATCTCGCGACACGCCTCGGCGAACGCCAGCGGCAGCAGCGTGACGACCCGCCCGACGCCGAGGGCACGCAGCTGGTGCGGGACGCCATGACCATGGCGCAGGTGTCCGCTGCCGATGACGCCGACGACGAGTGGCGGCCGCCCGTCGCCCTGCGCCGACGCCAAGCGCGCGGCCAGCGCTTCGGCCATGGCGCGGTCCCAGTTCAGCTGCGCCTCGACGAAGTGGCGGAAGCCGCGGCTGTCACGACCGCCCTGGCCATGCGCGTGTTCGCGGTAGACACTGAACAGGAAGTCGCGGTAGGCCGAGCTGGCCGGCGCCGCGCGACCAACCCCTTCGCGTTCGCTCGCCGGCACGGCATCCCAGCCCTTGTCGCCGATCGCCCGTGTCAGGCGCGCATCGACGTTGAGCGCGAGCATCGGCAGACGGTTGATGCGCACGAACTCGAAAAGCGGCAGGTAGAACGCAGCCGGGAAATTCCAGACCTCCTCCCAGCCGGTCTGCACCAGCAATGCCGGCGCGCTGAGCTCGCCGGCCACCCAGCGATCGAGCACCGGCTGCACGCGGCGCGGAAACATCTCGAAGCCGACGACCATCTGCGGACGCAGCGCGTGCAGCCCGGCGAGTACCTGCAGCTGCCAGCGGTGATGATCTTCGTCATCATGCTGCTCGCCGAGCAGGACGACATCAGCCGCGGCGGCACCCGCCAACACCTCGTTGGCCGGGATGCTCTCGCCATTCTCGCCGGCGATCCGCAGCCAGCCCGTGGGCGCGGCGCAGGCTGCGCTGCGTGCTGCCGAGCCGGGCGGCAGCAGCGCAAGACCCAGGGCAGCGGCCACCAGCAGCAGCGAAAGGAACAGGAGCCAGCGATTGCCGTGGCGCGTCATCGGCTTCCCTTGGTCAATTCAGCCGGAACTTCCGCTGCCGACGGCAGCACGGCCCGATACCGGAGTAGTCTGCTAGCCTTCAACGGCAAAGTAAAGTCATCCGATCGCGCGCTCGTCCCGCCAACCGCGTCGGGGGCTAGTCAGGGGCGATGCCTGTCTGCTACCCTTCACCCTCAACGCACACTTGGAGCACGCGCCTGATGTCTGCTCACCGAGGCACTTCGCTGACTCCGCTGGATCTCCTGCAGCGGCGCCGCGGCCCCGGCAGATCCCTGCCGGTGGCTTCAGCCAGCAGACTTCACCGGCGCGACGATGCGCAGCCGGCCGCTGGTGCAGAGGCCACCCGCTGGAGAAGCTGGTGAGCGCGTCCTGGTTTCTCGAGTCGGTCAGCGCCCACGGCTCGCGCATTGTCTACAACGTCGCTCGCCTGCCATTCGGCATCGGTCGCGATCCCGACAACGACCTGGTGGTCGCCGCCGCCAGTCTCAGCCGACATCACGCGGTACTGACGGAAGACCTCAGCGGCCGTCTGAGGCTGACCGATCTCGACAGCTTGAACGGCACTTCGGTCAATCGACAGCGAGTCGACGGCTCGTGCCTGCTGGAGGAGAACGACATCGTGCATTTCGGCGGCGTCGAGTTCCGCCTCGGCCTGCGCGCCGTCGCGCTGCCCCGGTTCGACCAGTCACGGACGATGCTGGCTCCGGCGGACTCGACCCTGTCCGAACTCTTCGTGACCAATGAGGACGAATTCCACCAGTTGCTCGCCGGCCACGGCATCAGCGGTGCGGCGCAAGCCATCGCCGATGCCGGCGACGGAACGATCGTCGCCTACGAGTTTCTTGGCCGTGCCTACCACCCGCAGTTGCCGGTCGCGCCGCTGCCGCTGTTCAAGATCGCGCGCAACCTGAATCTCGAGGCCGAGCTCAGCCAGGCGTTCCGCAACTTCGCGCTGACGGTGATGGCGCCGCGCCTGGACGGTTTCACGCTCTTTGCCAACGTCCACCCCAAAGAGACCTTCAGCGCCGATTTCCTCGCCGCGCTGCGGCAGACACGTCTGCAGCTGCCCCGGCTTGACCTGGTGATCGAGGTACACGAAAGCGCCGTGACGGACGCGAAGGAACTGGTCGAACTGGCCGCCAGCCTGCGCGACATCGGTGTGCGTTTCGCCTATGATGACTTCGGCGCCGGACAGGCGCGCCTCAATGAACTGGGCGAGGCGCCGGCCCATTTCGTCAAGTTCGACATCGGGCTCGTGCGCAACATCCACCGCGCCAGCGAACGCAAGCGTCGGGTAGTCGGCGACCTCGTCAAGCTCGTCCTCGACCTCGGCTCGGTGCCGCTCGCCGAGGGCATCGAGTGCGCCGAGTCCGCCGCGACCTGCCACGCGATGGGGTTCAGACTCATCCAGGGCTTCCACGTCGGCAGGCCGATCGCGGCGGACGACCTGCCGCCGGCGAGCGGGCGCGCCGATTCCTGAAGTCTTGGCGCGGGGGGTCCGATCCGCGATCGGGAGGAAATCGTTGCGCGCAAGCCGGCATGCCGGGCGCGTTTCCCACCACCCCGGGCAACTGAAACGGCAGGGCGAGCAGCGCCGACCCTGTCCGCTTGGTACAATGCCGGATTGACCGTCCTGCAGGCGCCCACACATGAAACGCTCCCGCTTCTCTTCCCGCAAACGCATCTCGGCCGATGCCACCGAATTGAGCCGCCTGGCGATCGGCCTTGCCGAGTCCGGCAGCAAGATGGAAGACCAGTTCTGGCAGGGGCGCCTGGTCGAGCTGGTCAACAGGCTGTTCCACGATGGCACGGAGGACGATTTCACGAGTGCGCTCGACCGTCTCTTCGACGCGCATCCGATGGCACACGACGACCTCGCCGACATCATCGAAGCCAATGCCGAATCCTGCGTCGTCAGACATGGCGGGCAGGATTTCGACATCCTCCTGCTGGCTGCGCCGGTGCTAGCCTGGTCACGCTTCTCGATCCCGACCTCGACGATCCCGCGCAGCACGCTGCAGGCGCTGAAGGTCCATCTGGGCGCACACGTGCTCGCGGCCGATGCGCGACTGGCTGTAGCCGACTACCTCTACAGCCCCGACCAGTTGCCGCACACCTTCGTCGACACCTGGCAGATGATGCGTCAGCTCGGCAAGGCGGCGCTGGAAGGTACGGATCTCAGCGTCGATGCGGCAGCGATGCCGGAAACCAATCGCTTCCTCTCCGACACGCGCTACCTGCTCGGCGCCGTGGTGGTGCCGCACCCGCTGCCGATCTTCCACTGGAACGAGAGCCCGAAGAGCAGCCGCGAGACGGTGCAGAAGGAATGGCTGCGACAGGGCGGGCCGTGTTTCGAGCCCCTGCTGACCGGTTGTGCCTACCAGCCGCTGCTGGCCGACGCCTACCATGCGGCCTGCCGCGCTGCCGACAGTGCATCACGCCCCTACTCGCTCGATGCTTCGGTCGCTTTCCTGCAGGGCGCCCTTGGTCTGTCGCCGGAGAACCTGCGGGCGGTGGTCGGCGCCTTCCACGACCAGCGGCTCGAGGAGTTCCGCGTCGGCTTTGGTCCACGCGACAGCGAACTGATCTTCCACGGAGTCGTCTGGCCGCTGCTGGGAATCGAGGACGAGAACAGCGACGTTGCCGGCGAGATCGAAACAACGCTGCGCAAGGCGGGGGTGAAGGAGGTTCTGGTACTCGATCAGCAGTTCCCCTACGAGTTCTGCGACGACTGCGGTGCCCCGCTCTACCCGAACGCGGACGGCGAAACGGTACACGCGGAGATGCCGGAACAGGACAACACGCCCTCGCAGACCCTGCATTGAACAGATGCCGACCGACCCACGACGCCGATGACCAGCAACCGCGAACTGCTCGAGCGCAGCCTGAGAGCCGTCTGGCACCCGTGCACGCAGATGAAGCACCACGCCGGGCAGGAAGCGGCGCTGCCTCTGGTGCCGATTGCCAGAGGCCAGGGCGTCTGGCTGCATGACTTCGACGGCCATCGCTATCTCGATGGCATCAGCTCGTGGTGGGTCAATCTGTTCGGGCACTGTCATCCACGGATCAACGCCGCCCTGCGTGCGCAGCTCGATGAACTGGAGCACGTCATCCTCGCCGGCTTCACGCAGCGACCGGTGGTCGAACTGTCGGAAAGACTGGCGGCGCTGACCGGCGGCAGCCTTGGTCATTGCTTCTTCGCGTCCGACGGCGCCTCGGCGACCGAGATCGCCCTCAAGATGTCCTTCCATTCCTGGCAGAACCGCGGTCATGGCGACAAACGGGAGTTTCTCTGTGTGGCGGGCGGTTACCATGGCGAGACCGTCGGCGCGCTGGCAGTGACCGATGTCGCGCTGTTCAGGGATGCCTACGCCGCACTGATTCGCCCGGCGGGAGTCGTCGATTCGCCGGACGCGCGCCTTGCGGCGGCCGGCGAGAGCGCAGTCGATGTCGCCAGGCGAGCCGCCAGCGCCCTGGAAGCCCGTCTCGAGCGCGAACACCAGCGCATCGCCGCGCTCATCGTCGAGCCGCTGATCCAGTGCGCCAGCGGCATGGCGATGCACGATCCGGAGTACCTGCGTCTTGCCCGCGGCCTCTGCGACCGTTACGGGGTGCACCTGATCTGCGATGAGATCGCCGTCGGCTGTGGGCGCAGCGGCAGCTTCTTCGCGCACGAACAGGCGGCGATCCGGCCGGACTTCCTCTGCCTGTCGAAAGGCATCTCGGGCGGCTACCTGCCGCTGTCGATCGTCATGACCAGCGATGCGGTATACGCCGACTTCTACGATGACGCCACCAGCCGCGGCTTCCTGCACTCGCACTCCTACACCGGCAACGCGCTGGCCTGCCGTGCCGCGCTGGCAACGCTCGACATCTTCGCCGACGAGCGGGTGATCGAGCGCAACGAGCTGCTCGCCCGGCACCTCGGCAGCTGCCTGCAGCCGCTCGCCGGTCATCCGCAGGTGCGCCACCTGCGGCAACGCGGCATGATCGCCGCCTTCGACGTCGTCAGCGACGATCCGCTCTTCTCGCGCCACTTCTACGTCGAGGCACTGGCGAGCGGAATTCTCCTGCGACCGATCGGCAACACGGTCTACTTCATGCCGCCGTACATCATCAGCCCGGGCGAGATCGAATTCCTCGTCGAGCGGGCAACGGCGGCGCTGGAGGCAGCCCTGCGGCGATGATCTGGGACGAACTGCAGGGCGAACTCGACGCACTGCAACGCGCTGGCCTGCAACGCGCCCGACGCACCCTCGACGCGCCCTGTGGGCCGCTGGCGCGGGTCGACGGACGCTCGCTGGTCAGCTTCTGCAGCAATGACTACCTCGGCCTCGCCAACGATCCGGCGCTGGTCGCGGCGGCCTGCGCCGGCGCACGCACCTGGGGGGTCGGCAGCGGCGCCTCGCACCTCGTCAGCGGTCACCTCGCACCGCATGCGGCGCTCGAGGACAAGCTCGCCGCTTTCACCGGCTTCGACCGCGCGCTGCTGTTCTCCACCGGCTACATGGCCAACCTGGCCATCGTCCCGGCGCTGGTCGGGCGCGGCGACGCGGTGTTCGCCGACCGTCTCAACCACGCGTCGCTGATCGACGCCGTGCAACTCTCGCGCGCCGATGGCCAGCGCTATGCACACGCCGACCTGGCTGCGCTCGAGCGGCTGCTCGCCGCCAGCACCGCCCGGCGGCGCCTGATCCTCAGCGATGCCGTCTTCAGCATGGATGGCGACCTCGCGCCGCTGCCCGGCCTGCTGGCGCTCGCCGAGCGTTACGACGCCTGGCTGGTGGTCGATGACGCGCATGGTTTTGGCGTCCTCGGCCCACAGGGCCGCGGCAGCATCGGCCACTTCGGCCTGCCGGCAAGCCGCCGACTGATCTGCATGGGAACCCTCGGCAAGGCCGCCGGCGCCGCCGGGGCCTTCGTCGCGGCGCACGCGACGGTCATCGAATGGCTTGTCCAGCGCGCCCGCAGCTACATCTTCACCACTGCCGGCAGCCCGCTGGTCGCCTGCGCACTGGCCACCAGCCTTGAACTGATCGCCGCCGGCGACGAGCGCCGCGCCCATCTCTGGCGACTCGTCGCCCAGTTGCGCGATGGTCTGGCCGGCACCCGCTGGCGCCTGCTGCCGTCGCCGACGGCGATCCAGCCGGTGATCGTCGGCGACAACCACGAAGCGCTCCGCCTCGCCGCCGCGCTTGACGCGCGCGGTCTCTGGGTGCCGGCGATCCGGCCACCGACCGTACCGCAAGGAACCGCACGGCTGCGCGTCTCGCTGAGCGCTGCCCACAGCGAAGCGCAGGTGGCGCTGTTGGTCGATGCACTGCGGGAACTGGCATGCGCCTGATCGCCGGTGACGGGCCCGATGTCGCACTGCTCCACGGCTGGGGACTGGGCAGTGCGGTCTGGCGGCCACTGCTCGAACCGCTGTCCCATTCATGTCGCCTGCACGTGGTCGATTTGCCGGGTTACGGGCGCACGGCCGACGACCCGACGAGCCTGGCGGCCTGCGCCGAGTCGCTGCTCGCCAGCCTGCCGGCAGCGGTGACGCTGTGCGGTTGGTCACTCGGCGGCCTGCTGGCGCTGCGCGCGGCGCTGCTGGCGCCGCAACAGGTCGGCGGACTGATCCTGATCGGCAGCACCCCATGCTTCGTGCAGCGCCCGGACTGGCCGGCAGCGCAGCCGGCCAGCGTTCTTGCCGGCTTCGCCGACAGCGTCGGCCAGCGGCCGGCCGAAACCCTGCAGCGCTTCGTCGCTCTGCTCTGCCAGGGAGACGGCCAGGCGCGGACGCTGACGCGCGTGCTGCTCGGCCAGCTCCGCCAACAGCCTCTACCGTCGCCGGCCGCACTGCAGCGTGGTCTCGACTGGCTGCGCGACACCGACCTGCGACCACTGCTGGCGGGAATCGGTTGCCGCAGCCTGCTGCTGCACGGCGCCAGCGATGCCCTCAATCCGCTCGCCGCAGCGACCTGGCTGGCACAGGCGCTTTCCGGCAGCCGGCTCGAGGTCTTCCCGGACACCGGGCACGCGCCCTTTCTCACCGACCCCGCGCGCTGCGTCGAGCTCATCAACCAGTTCTGCCATGCCACCCGTGCCCGCTAGACGGCGTGTCCGCGAATCCTTCGACCGCGCCGCGGCCTCCTACGATGAGGCGGCGATCGTGCAGCGACGGGTCTGTCAGTTGCTGCTCGACCAATTCCGCTCCTCGGCGATGCCGGACTCGATCCTCGATGCCGGCTGCGGCACCGGCTACGGAATCGGCCTCTTGCGGCAGCGGTGGCCGGCGGCAGAGATCCTCGCCATCGACTTCGCGCCGGCGATGCTCGCCGCCGCCCGCCAGGGCGCCGATCTGTGCATCGCCGCCGACATCGAGGCCCTGCCCTGCCGGGACGCCAGTTGCAACATCTGGTGGTCGAACCTGACCGTGCAGTGGTGTGATCCCGTGGCGGTCTGCCGGGAGGCGCACCGGGTACTGCGTCCGCACGGCGAACTGGCGCTGAGCACGCTCGGTCCAGCGACCTTTGCCGAATTGCGCGAGTCCTTCGCCAGCATCGACCAGCACCGCCACACGATCGGCTTCAGCGAACCCGAGGCGATCGCCGCGGCGCTGCGCCACGCCGGCTTCGCCGGCGTCCGCCTGCACCGGCAGACCGTCAGCCAGCACTACCCGGACCTCGCGTCACTGTTGCGCGCGGTCAAGGACATCGGCGCCAACTCGGTCGGTGACGGTGCGCGCAGCGGCATGCTCGGACGCCGCGCCTGGCAGAGCGTGCAGGCGGCCTACGAACGACACCGCACGAGCGACGGCCTGCCGGCGCGTTACGACGTCATTCTTGCCTACGCCAAAAAATGAAGCATATCCCTCCGGCCTGGTTCATCACCGGCACCGACACCGAGATCGGCAAGACCTTCGTTGCCTGCGCGCTGCTGCACGCCCTGCGCCGATCTGGCGCGCGTGCGGTGGCGATGAAACCGATCGCCGCCGGCTGCGACGACCACGGGATGAACGACGATGTCGAGCGACTGCTCGCGGCGTCCTCGTTCGCGCCGCCGCGGCGGCTCGTCAACCCCTACGCCTTCCGCGCCGCCATCGCCCCGCACATCGCCGCCGCCGAGGAAGGCCGGCAGATCGAGCTGCCGGCGATCGCCAGCGCTTTCGCCGAGCTGCGCTCGCTGGCCGACGTGGTCCTGGTCGAGGGAGTGGGTGGTTTCTGCGTTCCGCTGGACGCCACGAGCGATACGGCTGACCTCGCTGCGCTGCTCGATCTGCCGCTGATCCTGGTCGTCGGCATGCGCCTCGGCTGCATCAACCATGCCCTGCTGACGGCGCAGGCGATCGCCGCGCGCCGCCTGCCCCTGGCTGGCTGGGTTGCCAACCGGATCGATCCGGCGATGTCGCGTTTCAGCGAGAACCTGGCGGCACTGTGCAGCCGGCTGCCGGCGCCGCTGCTCGGCGTCGTCGAGCACGGCACGACGCCGGCCGAGGCAGGACTCTCGCTACGGCTGCCGCAGGCACCTGGCTACTGAAAAAAAGGAACCCGGCCGCACAGCGGCCGGATCCGCCTTGCCGCCGACGACGATCAGGCGCGTTCGAAGATCACCGCAATGCCCTGCCCGCCACCGATGCACATGGTGACCAGCGCATAGCGGCCACCGGTACGCTGCAGTTCGTGGATCGCCTTGGTGGCGATGAAGGCGCCCGAGCAGCCGACCGGGTGGCCCAGCGCGATCGCGCCGCCGTTCGGGTTGGTCTTCACCGGATCGAGGCCAAGCCCCTTGTTGACCGCGATGGCCTGCGCCGCAAAGGCCTCGTTGGCCTCGATGACGTCCATCTGATCGAGTGCAAGCCCCGCCTTCTTCAGCGCCAGCCTGGTCGCCGGGATCGGTCCCTCGCCCATGATGTCGTTCGGCACACCGGCGACCGCATACGAGACCAGCCGCGCGAGCGGCTTCTGGCCGGCACTGGCGGCAACATCCGCCGCGGCGAGGACGAGGAAAGCAGCCCCGTCATTGATTCCGGAGGCATTGCCGGCAGTGACCGTGCCATCCTTGGTGAAGGCCGGCTTCATCTTGGCCAGGGTCTCGACGGTCGTGCCGCCCTTGACATGCTCGTCGGTATCGAAAACCACGTCGCCCTTGCGCGACTTGAGGACGATCGGCACGATCTGCGACTTGAAGCGCCCCTCGGCGATGGCGGCGGCAGCGCGGCGCTGCGACTCGACGGCGAAGGCGTCCTGCTCCTCGCGGCTGATGTTCCACTTCGTCGCCAGGTTCTCGGCGGTGACGCCCATGTGGCCGACGCCAAAGGGATCGGTCAGGGTCGCCACCATCATGTCGATCGCCTTGCTGTCACCCATGCGGGCGCCGGTGCGCATCGCCGGCAGCATGTAGGAGCCACGCGACATCACTTCGACGCCACCACCGATGCCGTAGTCGGCGTCGCCCAGCATGATGTTCTGGGCCGTCGTCACCACCCCCTGCAAGCCCGACGCGCAGAGACGGTTGACCGCCATGGCGACCGAATCCATCGCCAGACCGGCCTGGATCGAGGCGACGCGGGCGACGTAAGCGAAGCGCGAGTCGGTCGGAATGCAGTTGCCCACCGTCACATAGCTGATCTGCTGCGCATCGACACCTGAGCGGGCGATCGACTCCTTCATCACGGCACCGGCCAGCTCATGCGGCTCCATGTTGGCGAGTGAACCACCGAAGGTGCCAATGGCTGAACGGACCGCGCTCAATACGACGACTTCTCTAGTCATGAAGAAACTCCTGTTAATGTTCGATCAACCCCTACCATAGCGGCAAGGCCCACCAGCAACAACGGCGGCAAGCATAGCAGCAAATCGCGCCAAACCAGAGCCCTGGCGCTTTTCATGAAATCCGCATGGGCCTCGCCAGCGCTGCCGATCGCCAGCCGTTGGCGACAGACTGACGCTCAGGCAGCGGTCGCCATCTTGCGCGGAGCATCGTGGCACGCAGGTGACCCAGGCTGATCAGAAGCTCCTCTTCGGCGCCGCAACGGGCAGCGCCGTCTGGCCGCGCCCGGCGGACGCGGAACATGAGCCAGTTGCGCGGGACTTGCGGAACGCCGTCACTTCACGCAACATCTCGCTGCCGGGTCAAGAAGATCGCTCCACAATGAAACTGTCGTCAGTCTTTTACAAAACGCCGAAGGGCCTCGATGAGATCTCCACACGGGCCCACCACTTGCCTTCGCGCATGCGGGCCCTGTTGATCCTGGTCGATGGCCACCGCAGCGGCAGTGAGTTGGTTGCCCTGAGCAGTTCGGTCAGCGAAGGCAGGAAGCAACTGTCGGCCCTGCTCGCCGGCGGCTTCGTCCAGACGCATCCGCCGGGTCGCCGCGGTGTCGTGGCGGGAGGCAGCCACGGCAGCGCGAACGCAGCGGCCGACGACGACATCAGCCTGGCGCGCAGCTACGCCGCCCGCAGCCTGCGAGAACTGCTGGGTGATCAGGCAGCGAGTCTGGTTGCCGAGATCGAACAGGTGCGGACGCGCGATGAACTGCAGCAGAATCTCGGCCGCCTGCGTGCTGCGCTGCGCGCGGCGCGGGATCAGACGCGGGCCAGGCAGTTGCTCGACCAGATCGAGATGGTCCTCGATTGACCGTTGCCTGCGCCGGCAGGAAGTCGCGACATGCTCCACCGCCCGGTCCTTCACCCGCGTGCGGGAGAAGGGAGTCTCTCTCCTCACTCCTCTCCACTCGCTCCTCGCCTTCTCCGGCGTGTGCGGGAGAAGGGAGATCAGTCGCCCTCAGCCAGCGCGCGGTACAGCGACATGATGATTCCCGCCGTCGCGCCCCAGATGAAGTGGCCGCGGTAGGGCATCGCGTAGTAGTGGCGCAGCCGGCCACGGTAATGCAGTGAATGCTGCTGGTGGTTGACCGGGTCGAGCAGGAAAGAGAGCGGCACCTCGAACACTTCTGCCACCTCGTAGGCGTCGAGCTGCAGCTCGAACGGGGGGGTCACCATGGCCACGACCGGGGTGACGCGAAAGCCGGTACTGGTGAGGTACTCGGGCAGATAGCCGGCGACATCGACATGCGCTGCGCCCAGGCCGATCTCCTCGGCTGCCTCGCGCAAGGCGGTATGCACCGGCGACGGGTCGGACGACTCGCAACGGCCGCCCGGGAAACTGATCTGGCCCGGATGATCCTTCAGGTGTGCGGTCCGCTGCGTCAACAGCACGGTCGGCTCTTCATTGCGCCGGACGATCGGAAAGAGCACCGCAGCCGGCATCAACTCCTCGTCGCCGACCCCGTCCTCGAGGACGATGCGCGTCGCACACGGCACCGCATGCAGGACCTGCCGCACGCGATCGAGGTCGACCGTCCGGCGCTCAGGCGGTGGTGGAGCCAGCGCCTGGTCAGCCGGTGACTGCGCACGCATCGTCGATCCTCGCATGCGCCACGGCCAGCGCGTCGCGCAGGCTCTCGTCGGACAGCGCGTTGATCGCACTGGCAGCGAGATCGGCCGCGCGGACCGAAGTCGACGGCAGATCCCGACTGTCGAGAGAGGCGATCAGCGCCGCCGTCGCACCGACGACCTGCAGCAGTGCCTCGCGCTCGCGCATCAAAATCTCGATCTCCTGCCCAAGCAGGCTGGCCGTACCATTGCGACGACGCATGTCAAGCCTTTCCTAGAAGCGCTTCCTGAGGGTCATCGATTGACCGTCGCGCTGCATCTCCATGCGGTTGAGGAAACTCATGCCGAGCAGAGCCAGTGGCATGTCGTGTTCGTGAACCAGCGCGTCCACATTGTTGACCGTGATCTCGCCGACCCGCACGCTGTCGAGCTTGACGCGCACGACCCGCGCCTGGCCGTTGGCCGTCATGGCAAGAGCCGGCACACCCTTGCTGGTGTCGATGCCGATCCGCCGCGCGTCGCCTGCCCCGAGCCCGATCATCGTCGCGCCGGTATCGACCATGAAGCGTACCGTCGTCCCGTTGATGCTGCCGGTGGTGAGGAAATGGCCCTGCGCATCGGCAATCAGCGTCGCCCGGGCGCCGCCCGCGGGCGCCGCCGGCGCGGCCACGTTCTCGCCGACGCGCAGCCTGCGCTTCCTGCCATCGGACTCGATCGTCGCCGTCTCGCCATCGACCGCCAGTACCGTCACACCCTCGGCAGTCGTGCTGCCGACGGCAACGATCCGCGGCGCGCCACCGTTGATCGTCAGCAGCGCCTTGCCGGGAAAGACGCCGGCCAGGCCGACATCGGCGGCCTGTGCCGCAGCGGCGAGCAGGCAGAAGACCGACAGCGGGGCGCGACGCCCCGCATCCCGGGCGAGCCTGGCGAAAAATCCCTCAACGTCGTGCACCTATCCTCCTTGCTCTGGCAGGCCCCTGCATTGGGCCATCGCCAGGCGGCCGCGCCAAGGCATTTTGCCACATTCCACCGCCGGCGCCAGGGCAACTCGACCTCGTCGCCGCGCGCACGCGCCGATCAGCGATAGACGAGAACCGGAATCTTCGAGTGCGTCAGAACCTTGTTGGTCTCGCTGCCGAGCAACAGCGCAGTGAAGCCACGACGCCCATGCGATGCCATGAAGATCAGGTCGCAGCCGGCCTCGGTCGCCGCGTCGATGATGGCCTGGTAGGGGATGTCACTCGTCATCGACAGCCTGTCGACCGGAACGCCGGCGCTCTCGCAGAGTCCGGCGACGAAATCCAGCGTTTCCGCTGCCTGCCGCTCGGCCAGTTCGGCAAACTTCTCGGGCGTCGTCGGATCGATCAGCGCGCCTTCGCCGTAGTAGCTCACGGGGTACTCCGGTTTGGCATAGAAGGCCGTGATGCGGGCACCGGCCTCCCTGGCGAAGGAGACCGCCCGGCGGGCCGTATCCCTGGAGAGTTCAGAGCCGTCCGTGGGAACGAGAATGTGTTTGAACATGGCGCCACCTCCACTGTCAGGTGATTGGAATATAGGCATGAACAGCGACATCAATCTTGATCGAGATCAAGCAGCAGATCAAGCTGCTGCGTCCCGCGCCCGCTCCAGCGCGACGGAACGGCCTGCGACATTTTGTCCTCTCGACGGCGGCGTCGGGCCCCGGCATCATCGTCCGCTGCCTGCGGGTATCCGCGGGCCTCGCGCCGCCGACGCGCTCCTGCGAATTCCTTGACCCTGATCAACCATGCCGCCGTCCGCTGGCAGGACAATCCGGACAGCGCTTCCACCGAGGTTTCTCATGCAGACGATCACCGCTTTCCTGTCCGCCGATCATCGCGCCTGCGATGAACTGCTTGCCGTCGTCGAGCACGCACTGGCCGACGGCCGATGGGAGCCCGCGCAAGCAGCCTTCGAGCGCTTTCGCGACGGCATGCTGCACCACTTCAGCGCCGAGGAATCGCTCCTCTTTCCGCGCTTCGAGCAAAGCACCGGCATCTACCGCGGCCCGACGCAGGTGATGCGCGCCGAGCACCTGCAGATGCGGCAACTGCTGGCAGCGGCGGCAGCGGCGCTGGCAGCGCGGGATGTGGATGACTACTCCGGCAACGCCGAGACCCTGCTGATCATGATGCAGCAGCACAACGTCAAGGAAGAGAACGTCCTCTATCCGATGTGCGATCAGCGTCTGGCGGCGGAGTTGGCGACGCTGCTGGCAGAGCTGCAGCAGGAAATCGCCGCCGACCAAGGGCTTGCGCCATGACCCGGCCTCGCGCCGACGTCGTCATCGACGCCCGCGGCCTCGAGCCGCCCGAGCCAATGCTGCGCACGATGGAGGCGCTCGATCATCTCGAGCCGAATCGCAAGCTGCTGGTGCTGTTGCCGCGCGAGCCCTTCCCGCTCTACCGGGCTCTCGAGCTCAACGGCTTCTCCTGGCAGACCGGGCATCAGGCCGACGGCACGGTGACGGTCCTGATCCAGCACCGCCGGCAGTAATGCAGGCGCTGCTCAGCTTCGACCAGGCACCACCGATCGCGGCACCCTTCCGCTTCTTCCTGACGGCACCGATCTTCGCCCTGCTCGCCGGTCTGCTCATGCTGGCCAGCGGTCCGCAACTCTTCGCCTCGCGCTGGACGCCGGCAGCGCTGGCGCTGACGCACCTGATCACCGTCGGTTTCATGTTGCAGGTGATGCTCGGCGCGCTGCTGCAGATTCTGCCGGTGGTCGCCGGCGCGAACATCGCCCACCCGCTGCGCGTCGCTACCTGGGTACACGCCCTGCTCGTTCCCGGTACGCTGTTGCTGGCAGCCGGCCTGCTGACCTCCGATCCACTGGCTCTGCGCCTGGCGGCAGTGGCACTCGCCCTCGGCGTCGCGCTCTTCCTCGTCGCCGCCGGCCACGCGCTTGCCGGCGTGCCAGCCGGCAATCCGACGATCCTCGGCCTGAAGCTGGCGTTGCTCGGCCTCGGCATCAGCAGCGGGCTCGGCGTCGTCCTGGCGCTGGCGCTCGACGGATCATCCGAACTGCCGGTCCTGCAACTGACGGGCATCCATCTCACCTGGGGCCTGGTCGGCTGGAGTACCACCCTGCTGGCGGCCGTCGCCCTGGTCGTCGTGCCGATGTTCCAGCTGACGCCGGCGTACCCGCAGTGGTTTGCCCGCCGATTCTTCTGGTCGCTGCTCATCGTCCTCGCCTGCTGGAGCATCGCCAGCGTCGCCGGGTGGCATTGGCCGGCAACGCTTCTGGCGACCGGCATGCTGGCGCTGCTGGCCGTGTTCGCCGCCCTGACCCTGCACCTGCAGCGACAGAGCAAACGTGCCCGTCTCGACGCCACGCAACGCTACTGGCGCCTGGCGATGCTTTCGGCGCTGAGCGCCTGCGCCCTAGCGCTCGTTTCCGTGCTCCTGCCGGAAACGGCTGCCAGTCGACCGCTGCCACTGCTCTGGGGTGTTCTCGTGCTGCATGGCAGCCTGATTTCGGTCATCAACGGAATGCTCTACAAGATCGTTCCCTTTCTCGTCTGGCTGCATCTGCAGAACGCCGGCGGCGGTCGCATCCTGGCACCGAACATGCAGAAAGTGATCGACAAGCGGCAGATCGACCACCAGCTGCACGCACACCTCGTCGCCCTCGCCCTGTTGTCGGCGGCGGCAGTGCAGCCCGAATGGTTCACCTATCCGGCGGCAAGCGCGCTGCTCCTCGCCAGCGGCTGGCTGCTGCGCAACCTGCTGGCAGCAACGGCATTCTATCGCCAGCATCGCGAGCGAATCGCCAGCCAGGCTCGCGCGACGCCAGTGCACAGGCCGGGGTGATGGGCTACCTGATCCTGAAACACCTGCATGTCGGCTGTGTCGTTCTCAGCGGCGCCGGGTTCCTGCTGCGTGGTCTGTGGATGCTTGCCGACTCCCCGCTGCTGCAGCGGCGCAGCGTCCGCGTCGTGCCGCATGTCGTCGATACCATCCTGCTCGGCAGCGCGATCGCGATGATGCTGGTCAGCCAGCAGTATCCCTTCGTCAGCGGCTGGCTGACCGCCAAGCTCGCCGGCCTGCTGCTCTACATCGGCTGCGGCACGATGGCGCTCAAACGGGCGCGCAGCAAGTCGCAACGCGCCGCATTCCTGCTTGCCGCAGTGCTCAGCTTCGCCTGGATCGTCTCGGTGGCGCTGACGCGCAACCCGCTGGGTTTCTTCGCCGCCCTCGGCTGAACGCCACGCACGGCGGCCAGGCGCGTTGCTCAGCCGCGCTGATGGGTCATCAGCTTGCGCAGACCGGCGGTGTTGAGGATGCGCACCTTGCGCTGGTGCACGGCGAGCAGTCCGTCTTCCTGAAAGCGCGAAAAGGCACGACTGACGGTTTCCAGCTTGAGGCCGAGGTAGCTGCCGATTTCGTCGCGCGACATGCGCAGGTTGAACTCGGCCGGCGAATAACCACGCGCCTTGAAGCGTTGCGAGAGGTTGAGGAGAAAGGCCGCCAGACGTTCCTCCGCGCGCATCGTCCCGAGCAGCATCATGACCCCATGGTCACGCACGATCTCGCGGCTCATCACCTTGTGGAAATGGTGCTGCAGGGTGTGGATCTGCCGCGACAGGCTCTCCAGGTGCGAGAACGGGATCGCACAGACCTCGCTGTCCTCGAGGGCAATTGCATTGCAGGTGTGGATCTCGCTGCTGATGCCGTCGAGGCCGAGCAACTCGCCGGTCATCTGGAAACCGGTGACCTGGTCACGCCCATCCTCGATCAGCACGTCGGTCTTGAAGAAACCGCTGCGCACGGCGTAGATCGACTCGAATGCCTGCCCGGCGCGATAGAGATGATCACCGCGTTTCAGGCGCCGGCGTGTCGAGACGAGTTCGTCGAGGCGACGCAGATCGTCCTGTGGCAGGCCGATCGGCAGGCACAACTCACGCAGGTTGCAGTTGGAACAGGCAGTCTTCACGACCTCGAACGCCAGCCTCGCCGTTGCAGCATCGGTAGACATGTCAGCCCTTCGTTTCACTGATTGCCGTGTTTGATCCACGTCAACCCTGCACCCGGCATGCCGGCCGATAATGCCGCCAACCAACCTTGCACCGGGACGATGAGATCCGTCACTGGCAACCTCGTTTTCGATCCACAGATCATCCGCCGCTTCGACGTCAACGGGCCGCGCTACACGTCGTACCCGACCGCGGATCGCTTCGTCGAGGCCTTCGGCGCGGACGCGTCCAGACTCTGGCTCGGCAAGCGCAATATCGGCGCCATCAGCCGGCAGTTGTCATTGTACTTCCACATCCCGTTCTGCAACACCATCTGCTACTACTGCGCCTGCAACAAGATCATCACCAAGGACCATGGCCGCTCCGCCAAGTACCTGAAATACCTGGCGCGCGAACTGGCACTGCAGAGCAGCTGCCTCGAGGGCGGCGACCAGGAGGTGGCGCAGCTGCACTGGGGCGGCGGCACACCGACCTTCCTGTCGCATGACGAGATGCGCCAGTTGATGGCCGCGACCCGCAGGCACTTCAGGCTGGTCGAGGGTGGCGAGTACTCGATCGAGGTCGATCCGCGCAAGGTGGACCAGGCGACCGTCGCCCTGCTCGGCGAACTCGGCTTCAATCGCATGAGCGTCGGCGTGCAGGATTTCGATGCCGGCGTGCAGCAGGCGGTGAATCGGCTGCAGAGCGAGGCGGAAACCCGTGCGGTGATCGATGCGGCGCGCGCCAGTGGCTTCAAGTCGGTCAGCATCGATCTGATCTACGGCCTGCCGAGGCAAACCGTCGCCGGCTTTGGCCGCACGCTCGAACGCGTCATCGACGCCAGCCCGGACCGCGTCTCGATCTACAACTATGCCCATCTGCCGAGCCTCTTCAAGCCGCAGCGGCGCATCCTCGAAGCGGACATGCCGTCGGCCGACAGCCGTCTGCAGATCCTGGCGCTTGCCATCCAGCAGATGACCGCAGCGGGCTACGTCTTCATCGGCATGGACCACTTCGCGAAGCCGGACGATGAACTCGCGATCGCCCAGCGACAGGGGCGGCTGCACCGCAATTTCCAGGGCTATTCGACGCACTCCGACTGCGACCTGCTGGCCTTCGGCATCTCTTCGATCAGCAAGGTGGGCCCGACCTACTGCCAGAACGTCAA
>JFAX01000025.1:34656-53279 GCA_000585015.1 Candidatus Accumulibacter adjunctus
GGCCCGACCTACTGCCAGAACGTCAAGACGCTCGACGAGTACTACGACCTGCTCGACAGCGGCACCCTGCCGGTGTACCGCGGCATCGAGCTCAATGCCGACGATCTTCTGCGTCGTTCGATCATCCAGTCGCTGATGTGCCACTTCGAGCTGTCGATCGAGTCGATCGAGATCGCCCACCTGATCGACTTCCGCAAGTACTTCGCCACCGAACTCGACGAACTCCGCGAGATGGTCGATGCCGGCCTCCTGCGCGTCGATGACCGCTGGATCACCGTCCTGCCACGCGGTCGCATGCTGGTGCGTGCCATCTCGATGGTCTTCGACCGCTACCTGCGAGCCGACCGGCAGCGCACCCGCTATTCGAAGGTCATCTGAGGCGGACGGCGACGATCAGCCGGGAACGAAGGAGTAGAATCGCAACTCCCGTTCCCCGGACTGCCGCCCGCCAGCCATGCCCGAATCGAGTTTCCTCGCCCTGCTGCTCGTCGGCCTGCTTGGCGGAACCCATTGCGTCGGCATGTGCGGCGGCATCGTCGGCGCCCTGGCGATGGGTGCGCCTGCCCGCTGCAGCCTGCTGCTCGCCTACAACGCGGGGCGCATCCTGAGCTACGCCGTGGCGGGCGCGATCGCCGGTGCGGTCGGTGAGGCAAGCATCGCGCTGGCCGGGCAGCTGCCGCTGCGCGGCGTCCTCTACCTGTTCGCCAACCTGATGCTGATCGCCCTCGGTCTCTACCTGCTCGGCGTCAGCAGCGCCCTCGCGTTCACCGAACGGATCGGTGACAGGCTCTGGCGACAGCTGCAGCCGCTGACCCGGCGCTACCTGCCTGCGCGCAGCCCGCTGCAGGCCTTTCCGCTCGGGCTGCTGTGGGGCTGGCTGCCCTGCGGTCTGGTCTACAGTGCTCTGGCAACCGCCCTCAGCAGCGGCTCCGCCGCGCAGGGAGCCGGACTGATGCTTGCCTTTGGCACGGGCACGCTGCCCAACCTGCTCCTCGCCGGCCTGTTCGCCGCACGCCTGCGCGCCTACACGAGCCGGCCGGCAGTGCGCACGGCCGCCGGCCTCGTCGTCCTCGGCTTCGGTGTCTGGGGACTGCTTGGCCTGCAGCACCTGTGGCACCAGTTCACTGCCGTCTAGCCATGCCGACAGCGCAACGACATCCGGGCGCGACGGCAGCAGGCCGCGCGCCGGCGGCGCGATGAGCACCCCGAACGGCAACCCGCAGCAGCATCTCGACCTGCCCATCAGCGGCATGAGCTGCGCCGCCTGCGCCAGCCGCATCGAGCGCGTGCTGAACCGCATGCCCGGTGTCCGGGCCAGCGTCAACCTGGCGACCGAGCGCGCCCAGGTGGAGATCGCCGGCGACGAGACGACGGCCACGCAGGTCGTTGCCGCGATCGACAGGGCGGGCTTCGCGGTACCGTTGCAGACGCTCGAGCTGGCGATCGGCGGCATGAGCTGCGCCGCCTGCTCGACGCGGCTGGAGAAGGTGCTCAACCGCCTGCCGGGCGTCGAGGCGGCAGTCAATCTGGCCAGCGAGCGGGCGACGATCCGCTACCGTCCGGGCCTCGTCTCCGCCGTCGGGCTGATCGCCGCGATCGAAGCCGCGGGCTTCCACGGACGCCTGGCCGATGCGCAGTCGCGCGCCGACGAACGCGCGCGGCGGATCGCCGAGCAGCGCAGCGAGCTGCTTCGCTTCGTCATCGCCGCTGCCCTCACGCTGCCGCTGGCGGCGCAGATGCTGACCATGTTCGCCGGCGGCGAGCACGCGCACGCGGATCTGCTGCCCCGCTGGCTGCAGCTCGTTCTCGCGACACCGGTGCAGTTCTGGATCGGCTGGCGCTTCTACGAAGGCGCCTGGAAGTCCCTGCGCGGCGGTGGCGGCAACATGGACGTGCTGGTCGCGCTCGGCACCTCGATGGCCTACTTCTTCAGCCTCTTCGTCACGCTGTCGGGTGCGCCGGACCTGCACGTCTATTTCGAGGCGTCGGCCGCGGTGATCACCCTGGTCCTGCTCGGCAAGTTGCTCGAGGCGCGCGCCAAGGCAAAGACCGGCGAAGCGATCGAGGCACTCGTCCGCCTGCAACCGCGAACGGCGCGTGTCGAACGCGACGGCCGCCTGATCGAGCTCGATGCCTCGCTGCTGATCCCGGGCGATGTGTTCATCGTCCGCCCCGGCGACAGCATCCCGGTCGATGGCGAGGTGATCGACGGATCGTCAAATGTGAACGAGGCGATGCTCACGGGCGAGAGCATGCCGGTAGCCAAGCAGCGCGGCGAGCGCGTCTTCGCCGCCACCGCCAACGCTGAAGGCATGCTGCGCTGCCGTGCCACCGGCGTCGGCGAACACACGCTGCTGGCCGGAATCATCCGCCTGGTTGCCGCGGCGCAGGGTTCGAAGGCCCCCGTGCAGCGACTGGCCGACCGCATATCGGCGGTCTTCGTTCCCGTCGTCTGCCTGGTCGCGCTGTGCACCCTGCTCGGCTGGTGGCTCTACGACGGCGCCTTCAGCACGGCGCTGATCAATGCCGTCGCCGTGCTCGTCATCGCCTGCCCCTGCGCCCTCGGACTCGCCACGCCGACCGCCATCATGGTCGGCAGTGGACGCGGCGCGGCAGCCGGCATCCTGATCCGCAACGCCGAGGCGCTCGAGCGGGCCGCCGAGATCGATGTGCTCGCTCTGGACAAGACCGGCACGCTGACCCGCGGCGAACCCGAGCTGGCCGAGGTCGTTCCCCTGGCCGCGGCTGCGGACGAGGCGCTGCAACTCGCTGCCGGCCTCGAGCAGGCCTCCGAACACCCGCTGGCGCGCGCGATCCTGCAAAGTGCCGAGGCCGCGGGCCTGCACCAGCCGGCGGTCGAGGACTTTCGCGCCATTCCCGGGCGCGGCGTCGAGGGCCGCGTTGCCGACCGCTGGCTGCAGCTCGGGGCGCCCGCCGCCTTCGTCGACGCGGCCTTGCCGCAGGCGGTGATCAGGCGCCTGCAGAACGCCGGCAAGACCGTCGTCGTCCTCGGCGAACTGCCGGCAGGCAATCGCACCGCTGCCGGCGAGCTGCCGGCGCAGGCAGCCGTGGCACTGGCCGTGCTGGCGATTGCCGACCCGTTGCGCGCGAGCTCGCCACAAGCCGTCGGGCGCCTTGCCGCCCTGGGCATGCGGCTGGTGATGCTGACCGGCGACCACGCCGCGACCGCAGCGGCGATCGCCAGGGCGAGTGGCATCGACGATTTCCGCGCCGGCATCCTGCCCGGCGACAAGGCGGCTGTCGTCAATTCGCTCAAGCGGAAGGGCAACGTCGTGGCGATGGTCGGCGATGGCATCAACGACGCACCGGCACTGGCGGCGGCCGACGTCAGCTTCGCCATCGGCGCCGGTTCGGATGCGGCGATCGCGGCGGCGGATGTGACGCTGGTGCACAGCGATCTGAATGGCATCGCCGACGCCATCCTGCTGTCGCGTGCGACGCTGCGCAAAATCAGGCAGAATCTCTTCTGTGCCTTCGTTTACAATGTGCTCGGCATTCCCCTCGCAGCTCTGGGCATGCTCAATCCGGTGATCGCGGGCGCGGCGATGGCCCTGAGTTCGGTGTCCGTGGTCTCCAACTCGCTCCTCCTGCGGCGTTGGCGCCCGCAATGCAGCCCGCCCGGCGGACGATCCGGGCAGCGCTTGACCTGATTGGAAGGATGGATGGAAAGAATGCTGATCGATGTCTCCGGGATGAGTTGCCAGGGGTGCGTGAAGAGCGTCACCGCTGCCCTGACAGCAGTGGCCGGCGTCGAGCAGGTCGAGGTTTCGCTGCAGTCAGGACAGGCTGCGGTCCGTTTCGACCCGTCGCTCGTCAGCCTTGGCCGGCTGACTGAGGCGATCGAGGCAGCAGGTTTCGAGGCCAGGCCGACGCCCTGAGTGGCGGGGAAGAAGATGGCGAGAAAGAAGGAAAGAACCGTCGAACCCCAGGTTCCCGCAACGGCTGCAGCCGAACCCCTGCGACTGACGCAGTTCTCGCATGGCGGTGGCTGTGGCTGCAAGATCGCCCCCGGAGTGCTCGAACGAATCCTCTCCCGGAGCGTCCCGGCAGTGGTGCCGCGCCAGCTCCTCGTCGGCATCGAGACCAGCGACGACGCTGCCGTGTACCAGCTCAACGACGAGCAGGCGGTGATCGCCACGACCGATTTCTTCATGCCGATCGTCGACGACCCCTTCGACTTCGGCCGCATCGCGGCGACGAATGCCCTGTCCGACGTCTACGCCATGGGTGGAACCCCGCTCCTGGCACTGGCGGTGGTCGGCATGCCGGTCAACCGCCTGCCGCTGGAGACCATCCAGCGCATCCTCGAAGGCGGCGAGGCGATCTGCGCGAAAGCCGGCATCCCGATCGCCGGTGGGCACACGATCGACTCGGTGGAACCGATCTATGGCCTCGTCGCCATCGGGCTCGTCCACCCGCGACACGTGCAGCGCAACTCCGGCGCGCGTCCCGGTGACAAGCTGATTCTCGGCAAGGGTCTCGGCGTCGGCTTCTTCAGTGCGGCACTGAAGAAGGGGCTCCTGTCACCGGCCTGCTACGCGGCGATGATCGCGTCGACGACGCAGCTCAACACGCCGGGCCGCACCCTCGCCTGCCTCGCTGGCGTGCATGCGATGACCGATGTCACCGGCTTCGGACTGCTCGGGCACCTGGTCGAGATCTGCAAGGCATCCAGGCTTTCTGCCGTCATCGACTACCCGGCGATCCCGCTCCTGCCGAACGCCATCGATTACGCTGCCAAGGGCTGCATCACCGGTGCCTCCGGCCGCAACTGGTCGAGCTACGGCGAGCATGTCGAGCTCGACAGGAAGCTCGGCGACCTCGAACGTGCACTGCTGACCGATCCGCAGACCAGCGGCGGCTTGCTCGTTGCCTGCGCGCCCGAGGTCGTCACCGAGGTGCTGGCGGTCTTCCTGCAGGAGGGCTTCGAACAGGCGGCGGTGATTGGTGAGTTGGGCGAAGGCAAGCCGCAGGTCTCGGTCATCAGGAGCCACTGACGCCAGCGCGAATCGGCGCGCAGGATGCCACGCGCCGCCCTCCTGACCACCTACCCTGTCTCACGGTCGAGCATCAGAGAGACCAGCCCGTCAGCCAGCTTCGGCTCGAACCAGGTCGACTTCGGCGGCATGACCTGCCCGATGTCGGCGACCGCCATCAGGTCCGCCATCTGCGTTGGATACATGGCGAAGGCGACTGCCATTTCGCCGCTGTCGACCCGCCGCTCCAGCTCGCCAAGGCCGCGCATGCCGCCGACGAAGTCGATGCGCGTATCGCGACGCAGGTCGCTGATCCCGAGAACCGGCGCGAGAAGCTGCTCGGCGAGAACCGAGACGTCCAGCCGGCGTACCGGATCGGACAGCGGCACCAGCTCCGATCGTACCTGCAGCCGGTACCAGCGGCCAGCGAGATACATGCCGCAAACCCCGCCGCACTCGGGTCGCAGCGGGCCTGCGGCCGGACTGACGCGGTATCGCTCGCCGACCGCCAGCAGGAAAGCGTCCACACCGAGGCCGTTCAGATCCCTGACGACCCGGTTGTAGTCGAGGATCTGCATCTGCCTCGCCGGGAAGATCACCGCCAGGAACGAGTCGGCACCACCCCGGCCAGCCAGACGCCGGCTGGCCGCCACGCGCGATGCCGCCGCCGAACGGTGATGACCATCAGCGATGTAGAGCGCCGGCATGGCGCCAAAGACGGCGCTGATGCGTGCCATCGCGGCACCGTCATCGATCAGCCACAACGTGTGCCTGATGCCGTCCGCCGCCGTCAGGTCGGCGAGCGGCGTCTGCCCGGTCGCGCCGGCGAGCAGCTCTTCAGCCTGCGCGTCGTCGGGATGGGCGAGCAGCACCGGCCCGGTCTGCGCATTCAGCGCCTCGATCTGACGTACCCGGTCATCCTCCTTGTCGGGCCGGGTGAACTCGTGCTTGCGGATGCGGTTGCTGTCGTAGGCAGCGATCGAAGCGGCCGCCACCAGGCCCGTCTGCACGTGCTCACCCATCACCAGGCGGTAAGCGTAATAACAGGGGCGCGGGTCGCGGCACAGAACACCGTCGTCGATGAGTCGCCGGAAGTTCAGTGCCGACCGCGCGTACACCTCTGGGGCGTAGTGATCGACCTCCGGGGGCAGGTCGATCTCGGCTTTCGACACATGCAGGAAGGAAAGCGGATTGCCAGTCGCTGCCAACCGCGCCTCGTCACTCGACAGCACGTCGTAGGGTGGTGCGGCGACCGCGGCAGCATCGGTGCTGCGCGGCCGCAAACCGGCAAACGGCCGGATCAGGGATGAATCAGATGTCAAATGCGTCTCCCGCTGGAGCGAGTTTCTGGAAAGGGGGCGGCGGCCTAGCGGCGGCCGGTGGCGCCATCTGGCTCTGCACAACAAGCCTCTGTCCTCGCAGGCGCTTGCCTGCCGCTGCCAGTCCTGCGGACGGGCTGCAGCTAGCGGCCCGTCGGGGCACCTCAGATGCTTCGGTACAGCGCCTCATAACGCAACGCGGAGTCGGCCCACGAGAAGTCCTGCGCCATCCCGCGCTTCTGCAGCTGCTGCCACGCCGCGGCACTCCGCATCAGCGTCAGCGCGTCGCCGATGCGACCGGCCAGGACCCGGCTGCTGGCGTCATCGAAGACGAAGCCGTTCGCCGTCCCGGCCCGGAGATGCTCGGGCGTGGCGTCGATCACCGTGTCCGCCAGGCCGCCAACCCGCCGCACGAGCGGAATGGTACCGTAACGCAGGGCATAGAGCTGCGTCAGACCGCAAGGTTCAAAGCGCGAGGGAACGAGCAGGATGTCTGCTCCGGCCATGATGCGGTGCGACAAGGCGTCGTCGAAACCGAGATGGACCGAGACGGATGCCGGGTGCGCCCTCGCCGCCGCCCGAAAGGCGTTCTCGATCTCCGCTTCACCGCTGCCGATGACCACGAGCTGGCCACCAGCCGCCAGGACATCCGGCAGCGCACCGAGAACCAGATCCATCCCCTTCTGCGAGGTCAGGCGGCTGACCACGGCGAGCAGCGGCGCCTTGCTTCTGAGCGCAAAGCCAAGTTCGGCCTGCAGCCTGAGCTTGCAGATTCTCTTGCCGCGCAGCCGGTCGGCCGTGTAGTTGTGTGCCAACGCCCGGTCACTGCCCGGATCCCATACCGCATAGTCCACACCGTTGAGGATTCCCGACAGATTGGCGCCACGGTCGCGCAACAGGCCGTCGAGGCCCCAGCCGAACTCCGGCGTACAGATCTCGCGCGCATAGGTCGGACTGACCGCATTGACGCGCGCGGAATGAAACAGCGCTGCCTTCATGAACGACAGGTGGCCGTGAAACTCGAGCGCGCTCTGATCCGCGCCGGAGATCATCAACCCCAGATCATTGTGATGATCGAGCGGAAACAGGCCACGGAAGGCCAGGTTGTGGATGGTGAACACGGTCGCCGTGTTCAGCGCCGGGCACTGCGCGATGTACGCCGGTGCCAGCCCGGCGTGCCAGTCATGCGCATGCACCACCTCCGGTCGCCAGGAGCGGTCGAGTTCGCCCGTGGCCAGATGAGCCGCGATCCAGCCGAGCAACGCGAAGCGGCGGTGGTTGTCACGCCAGTCCCGACCGTCCGGACCGAGATACGGGCTGCCGTCGCGCCGATACAGGAAGGGTGCATCGATGACATACGCCAGCAGCCCGCTGTCCGGCAGCCGGCCGCGGCGCAGCGTCACCACCGCGGCGCCGAAGACCGGACCGAGGCGAATGATCCGTTTTGCTTCGACGATCCCGCTGAGGATCGCCGGCATCCCCGGCAACAGGACGCGAACGTCGAGGCCGCGGGCGGCGAGCGCCGCCGGCAGTGCGGCCACCACGTCGGCCAGACCGCCGGTCTTGACCAGCGGGTAGATCTCCGCCGCAACGTGCAGGACGCGCAAGTTTCCCCTCCCCTGCGCTTCAGGTCAGCCGCTCGAGCATCTTGCGCGTCACCAGGGTGACACCGCCATCGGTGCGACGGAAACGCCGGGCATCCTCATCCGGATCCTCGCCGATCACCATTCCCGCCGGGATGTTGCAACCGGCGTCGACGACGCAGTGACTGAGACGCGCCCGGGTACCAACCGTCGTGTCCGGCAGCAGCACGGACAGATTGACGCGGGCGTAGGAATGGACTCGACAGCTCGAAAAGAGCAGCGAACGATTGATCTCGCCGGAGACGATCGAGCCGCTGGACACGGTCGACTCGACGGCGGTGCCGCGACGGTCCATATGGTTGTGGACGAATTTCGCCGGCGGCAACTGTTGCTGGTAGGTCCACACCGGCCAGTTGCGGTCGTACAGGTTGAGCGCCGGCACCGTGGCGGTCAGGTCGACGTTGGCATCCCAGTAGGCGTCGATGGTACCGACGTCACGCCAGTAGTGCTCGCGTCGCACGTCGTCCGGCGCAATGACACAACTGCGCGAGAACGGATGCGCGGCGGCAACGCGGTTGGCGACGGCACGCGGAATGATGTCCTTGCCGAAGTCGTGGTTGGAACCGGGATCGGCGATGTCACGCTCGAGTTCTTCATAGAGGTACTTGGCGTTGAAGACATAGACGCCCATGCTGCACAACGAAAGGTCGGGATTGCCCGGCATCGCCGGTGGATCGGCCGGCTTCTCGACGAAGTCGGTGATCATCCCCCGGTCGTCGACGGCCATGACGCCGAATTCCCTGGCGTCGCGGCGCGGCACCTCGATGCAGGCGATCGTGCACTCGGCACCGCTCTCGACATGGTCGACGAGCATCAGCGCGTAGTTCATCTTGTACACGTGGTCGCCGGCCAGCACGATCACATACTCGGGCGACGGCCGGTAGGTCTCGAGGATGTCGATGTTCTGGTAAACGGCATCGGCGGTGCCCCGGTACCATGACTCTTCGTCCACACGCTGTTGCGCCGGCAGCAGGTCGACGAACTCGTTGACCTCTCCATGCAGGAAGTTCCAGCCCCGCTGCAGATGGCGCAGCAGGCTGTGCGACTTGTACTGCGTCACCACACCGATGCGCCGGAGCTGCGAGTTGACGCAGTTCGACAGCGCGAAATCGATGATCCGGAACTTGCCTCCGAAATGGACGGCCGGCTTTGCCCGGCGATCCGTCAGTTCATGCAGCCGGCTGCCGCGTCCACCGGCCAGTACCAGGGCGATCGCCCTGCGCGGCAATTGGAATGTCCTCTTGTCAACCATCATCGTATCCCCAGTTTGACTCGCTTCATCGCATCCGGCGCGAAGGCCGGATGCCACCCTGCCCTAACTGATCACGTCTGCCTTCTCGCGCCCGGTAACCGCCTGGATCCGTGCCACCGCATCGGCCAACCGGATCAGCGGCGCCAGCGCCTCCTGCGTCGGCACCTCGTGCTGGCTGGGGTCGGCGACGAAACGCTCGAGATAGACGCGCAGCGTCGCACCCTCGGTGCCGGTGCCCGACAGGCGGAAGACGACCCGCGAACCGTCGTCGAGCATGACGCGCACGCCCTGACGCTCGGAACGCGAGCCATCGACAGGATCGGTATAGGAAAAATCATCGGCGGCAGCGATGTGCAGACCACAGGACTCCGAACCCGCCAGTTGCGGCAGGCGCGCGCGCAGTTCGTCCATCAGGCGATCGGCACGATCGGTCTCGATCGCCTCGTAGTCATGGCGCGAATAGACGTTGCGCCCGAAACGCTGCCAGTGTTCGCGCACGATCACGTCGGCCGAAGTCGCGCGCACCGCAAGAATGTTGAGCCAGTAGAGAACCGCCCACAGGCCATCCTTCTCGCGCACGTGGTTGGAACCGGTACCGGCACTCTCCTCGCCGCAGAGCGTCGCCTTGCCGGCATCGAGCAGCGATCCGAAATACTTCCAGCCGGTCGGCGTCTCGTAGCAGGGGATGCCGAGCGCCTGGGCGACGCGGTCGACCGCGCAACTCGTCGGCATCGAGCGCGCGACGCCTGCCAGACCGCCGGCGTAGGCCGGCACCAGGGCGTGGTTGGCGGCAAGCACGGCGAGGCTGTCACTCGGACTGACGACGAAGTTCGGTCCGACGATCATGTTGCGGTCGCCATCGCCATCCGATGCGGCACCGAAGGACAGGCCGGAAGCCGGGTCGGCGAGTGCCGCAACGAGGTCGGCAGCCCACACCGGGTTCGGATCGGGGTGGCCACCGGCGAAGTCCGGCAATGGGATGCCATTGACGACGGTACCCGCCGGAGCACCCAGACGCTCCTCGAGAATCGCCCGCGCGTACGGACCGGTCACCGCATGCATGGCGTCGAAACGCATGCGGAAATCGGGACGGCTGAGCAGCGCCGCAATGCGATCGAAATCGAACAGCGACTCGAGGAGTTCGGCATAGTCGGCCACCGGATCGATGACGCTGACCCGCATCGCACCGATCCGCGACTCGCCGATGCGGCTCAGATCGACGGCCGGCGACTCGACCGTGCGATAGGCACTGATCTCCTGCGTCCGCCGATACACGGCATCGGTGAATGCTTCGTTCGCCGGTCCGCCATTGCCGAGGTTGTACTTGATGCCGAAATCGCCCTCGGGTCCACCCTCGTTGTGGCTGGCCGAGAGGATGATGCCGCCGAAGGCCTGCCACTTGCGGATCACGGCGCTGGCCGCCGGCGTGGACAGGATTCCGTCACGACCCACCAGCACACGGCCGAAACCCGCCGCAGCGGCCATGCGCAGGATCGTCTGGATCGCCACGTCATTGTAGTAGCGGCCGTCGCCACCGAGCACCAGGGTCTGCCCCTGCTGTCCCGACAGCGTATCGAAGATGGCCTGGACGAAGTTCTCCAGATAACGCGCCTGACTGAAGACCTTCACCTTCTTCCGCAACCCCGACGTGCCCGGCTTCTGGCCGGCAAACGGCGCGCTCGGAACACTGATCACCTGCATAGTCATTTCATGCCTCGTCGCAAATTGAACGTCTGAATCAATACCGTCAAGGTCGTCGGCACACCCGCTCAGCCGATGTGCTGCCGGGTGAACGCCAGCAGTGCCTGCGTCGAGGCATCGAGTGGTGCGGCCAGCGCCGGGTTGCCGATCGCCGGCAGGATGCTGTTGGCCACCGCCTTGCCGAGCTCGACCCCCCACTGATCGAATGAGTTGAGCCCCCAGATGACACCCTGGACAAAGACCTTGTGTTCGTACAGGGCGATCAGCGCGCCCAGCGTCTGCGGATCGAGCCGCGTCAGCAGCAGCGTCGACGAAGGCTGGTTACCCGGAAACACCTTGTGCGGCAGCAGCGCCTCGAGCGCTGCCGGGGACATCGTTCCCTCGAGTTCGCTGCGCGCCTCGGCAGCCGTCTTGCCGAAGGCAAGCGCTGCGCTCTGCGCAAAGCAGTTGGCGAGCAGCGCTTCCTGGTGCCCGGGCAGCGGATAGTCGGCGCGCACGGCAGCAATGAAATCGCAGGGGACGAGCCGTCCGCCCTGGTGCAGCAACTGGAAGAAGGCGTGCTGGCCATTGTTGCCCAGCTCGCCCCAGACGATCGGGTTCGAGGCACAGGCCAGCGGCTGCCCATCGCTGCCGACCGCCTTGCCGTTGCTCTCCATTTCGAGCTGCTGCAGGAAGGACGGGAAATACTTCAGCGATTCGTTGTACGGCAGCACGGCATTGCTGGTCGCGCCGAGGAAGTTGGTGTTCCAGATGCCGATCAGCGCCATCACCACCGGCAGATTGCGCTCGTACGGTGCGCTGCGGAAGTGCTCATCCATCCGTTCGGCGCCCGCCAGCAACTCGGCAAAGGCCTGCGGTCCAATGGCGATCATCAGCGCCAGGCCGACCGCCGACCACAGTGAAAAACGCCCGCCGACCCAATCCCAGAGCGGGAAGACGGCCTCCTCCCTGATGCCGAACTGCACCGCCCGTTCCGGCTTGGCGGTCAAAGCGGCAAAGTGGCGGGACACCGCGGCGGTGTCGCCGAGCCCGGCGAGCAGCCAGTCACGCGCCGTCTGCGCATTGAGCATCGTTTCCTGGGTGGTGAAGGTCTTGCTCGCCACCAGGAACAGCGTCGTGCGCGCATCGAGCGTCTGCAGCAGGGGCGCCAGCTGGGCGCTGTCGAGGTTCGAGACGTAATGCACATCGAGTCCCGGCTGTGAAACCGACCGCAGGGCGTAGGCGAGCATCTTCGGCCCGAGGTCGGAGCCACCAATGCCGATATTGACCACGCTGCGGATCGGCAGGCCGGTGAAACCAAGCGCCTTCCCGGAACGGATGCCCTCGGCGAAGGCAGCCATCCGCTGCCGCGTCGCCAGCACGTCGGGCATCACGTCGAGACTGGCCGTGGGGAACGGGCTCCGCGAGCGGCGCAAAGCCACGTGCAACACCGAGCGGCCTTCGCTGGCGTTGATCTGCTCGCCGCCGAACATGCGCTCCGTCCAATGCTCGAGCTGCGCCTCGCGGGCCAGCCCGGCCAGCAGCGGCAGGCTGGTCGAATCGATGCGCTGCTTCGAGAAATCGTAGAGGATTCCGTCGAAGCTCAGCGAGAGGGATGCCACGCGGCCCGGATCGCGCGCGAAGAGTTCCCTGAGATGCAGCGGCGAAAGCGATTGCCGATGCGCTTCAATAGCCTTCCAGGCGACTGAGTTGGTGATGTTCATGATTGGTGGAGGTCATTGATGAATGATCGGGCCGTCTGCAGACGACCCATGGAAAGAGGTTCTGGATGCAATCCAAAGGGATATTCCGTATCGGTTGTCAGCTTGCCAGAATGCGTCGCAGAACGCAAAAAAGAATGGCAACCGGCCCGCGCGCAGGTCATTTCCGAGTATTTTTCTTGGTTATCTTGCCCCGCTGTCGATCATGGTTGGAGACTTCTCTCGCTGCGTCGATGGCCAGAAGGACGCGCCCAGTGAAAGCCGACTGGCAGGCAGATTCAACCGCTGTCGGCCGGTCGCGGACCATCGCCGGATTTCGCCCGGCAATTCTTCACACTGGCTGCGAAAGGACGGTCTTCGACGGCGATATGGCGCTCGAACCAGTACTCGGCATAGCGCAGGAAGGAATGGACGTCGCGCGCGCCGTTGCGCACTTCGGCGAAGGCCTTCTGCAGGGCATGCAGGTTGTCACGATGGACGGTTGCGTGCCCGGCGAAGTCAACGCCGACCGCCGTCGCGATACGCTCTTCGCTGGCAAAGTGGTATTCGAGATAATCGAGCAGGCTTGCGAAATCGTCAAAGGAAACGGGCCCGCTGCCGAAACAGGCTGCCTTCAACGATTCGATACGGCGAAAGATTTCTTCGTGTTGTGCATCAATTTCGGGCAGATCGATCAGCAATGCTTCCGGCAGCAGTCCGGCAAGGTTGAGATCCACAGCGAGTCTCTCCGGGAAAACGGTCTGTTTCGCAAGTCCACACAGTATAAAAAGGGCGCTCGCAGAATTCCAGTAAAATCAGCCCGAATTCAGGCGAAGACGCCGTGCAGGAACCAGCCCGACCGGCAGCGGAAAATCCACAGCCATTCGTCGCACCGGGAGATGGCGACAAAGTAGTCGCGACAGACATCGCCGAGCGCATCCGGCTCCGCCGCATCCCACCAGCCACTCTCGATTCGCTCGGGACCGGCAAGCAGGCGCAGGGGGCCGCCGCACTGCGGCCGGCCAGCCTGCTCGCGCAAAGCCTGTGGCTGCGCCAGCAGGCACAGCGGACGCGGGCCAGCAGCCGAATGGCGCAGGGCCGCGGCAAGAAACGGGCTGGGCGGCGATCTGCCTCCGGTCAGCGACGCTGCCGCAACCCGCCGCCAGGCATTTTCCGGCCGATGATCGGCCACAGCCGACAGCGCGTGCACGCCATCGTCACCAAGGCGTGCCTGCAACCGTTCGAGCAGCCCTGCCATCGATTCGCCACCGGCACCCTCACCACGCTCGGCGAACAGGCTGCGCGAGTGACCGGCAAGTGCTGTCGGCGCCTCGGCCCGCAAGCCGATGCCCTCGACCGCGACCGGCAGGTGCAGCCGCTGCAGCCGCTCGCCGAGGACACGACCGATCCGCTCGGGGTCACGCGTGGCGCCGGCAAGACCAAGGACAAGCACGGTCGCCGGCCGCTGCCTCGCGCCGCTTTCGTGCCCGAACTCGAAAATGCATTCACTGATCCCACCACCACGCGCAGCCAGCCAGCCGCACAGGGCATCGATCAGGCGACGCGCAGCCCAGCCGAGCGCCGGCGCGTGCTCGACCCGCATCGGCAATTCCAGTCGGTCGGCAAAAAGCTCGGGAAAAACGAAACGCCGACGGGGATCCGGCAGCTCGCCCAGTGCACGCGCCAGATCGGCCACCAGCCCGGGGCCCAGTCGCCGCGCCAGGCCGGCGCGCGGCCAGCGCAACAGGTCGGCCAGCGAGCGCGCCCCGAAGCTGACGAGACGAGCCTCATCCGCTGCCGCCAGGGCGAGTACCGACAGCGGCAGACTGCCGAGGCGATGCGGCAGTTCGTCGAGCGTGCGACAGCACTGGTCACCACCGCCAATGGCCAGCCATTGTGCGGCCAATGGAGTCGGCGCCAGCGCGGCCTGCGGCAGGTGGCCCTGTGCGATGCAGCCGGCGACGACGCCTGTGAACAGCTTCGCTGCACCACCGAACAAGCGCAGCGAGGCCGCCACTTCGAGCAGCAGCATCGACGGCGGCAGACAGCAGACCTCGGAGGTGAAACCACCGGCCCAGCAGGCGAGCCGCCTCAAGGCGGCCTGCTCACGCTCGACGGCGCGCTCTCGCACCGCCAGATCAGGCAGCAATGCACGTGCCTCGGCCAGCCGCCTGCCGGCCACGACGCCCGCCGAACCCGCCGCGCGGTCAGCAACGATGACCCGCTCGCGCTCGACGATGGCGCTAGGCGACGGCAGTTCGGGGAAGACTTCGAGCGGCAGCCAGGGCAGATGCAGGGCGAGCCAGAGCATGGCGCAGGTACAGCGGGCGTTGCACGGCGATCGGCAGCGGCAGCGGCTGCGCGCTGCCACGACGCTTGAGCAGGTGCACGACGAGGTGTTCGCCCTCCCCTTCGAGAACCAGCCGCAGCGGTGCCGGCGAAGGCTGGCTGGCACAGGCTGCCGGACGAAAGACGAAGAGCAGTGACTGGCTCGCCTCGGCAGCCAGCTGCAGGCGGCGCAACGGGGCGGCCTGGACCTCCGGCAGCCAGGCGACGATGGCACCGACACCATCGGCGGCCAGCGAGCGTTCGCAGGCCCAGGCGGCATCGCGACCGGGAGCACTGGCAACCAGCAGGCGCGAGAGATCGACTCCCCCGGCCTGCAATGCCGGTGCATAAAGCAGATAGGGCGGGGCAATGCAGACCAGCCAGGCCAGTTCGTCACGCGAGAGACGGGCCAGCGCCGGCAACAGCAGGCTCAGTTCGCCGACGCCGTGACGCCGCGGCAGGAGTTCGGTCAGACCGCCACGCGGCCAGCCCCCACCGGGCAGCTCGCGGTCGAGATCGGCGAAACCCGTCGGCACGCCAGGCAGCGCTGCCCTGGCCAGCGCGTCACCCCGCCAGACGTCGGGACGCTCGAGGATCTGCGCCAGAGTGGTCGATGATGACATGATCGAATCCGGGCGGCAGCCGCGGTGCCTCTCAGATCGTCTCGCCGCTGCGGATCAGCCCGACGGCAATGCCTTCGATGACCAGGGCACGCCGCTCGGGATCGACGATGATCGGCGCAAAATCTGGATTCTCGGCGATCAGCTCGACGATGCCGTCGCGCCGCCGGAAGCGCTTGACCGTCACCTCGTCATCGAGCCGGGCGACGACGATCTGGCCGTTGCGTGCCTCGCTGCTGCGGTGTACGGCAAGCAGGTCGCCATCGAGAATGCCGGCATCGATCATCGACAGGCCGCGCACCCGCAGGAGGAAATCGGCACGCGGCGAGAACAGGCCGGCGTCGAGCGTGTAACGGCGCTGCACGTTTTCCACGGCGAGTATCGGGCTACCGGCTGCGACGCTGCCGATCAACGGCAGGCCGAGTTGTTCGACCAGGCGGATGCCGCGTGCCGAGCCCGGCTCGAGGGTGATCAGCCCCTTTCTGGCAAGCGCCCGCAGATGCTCTTCGGCCGCGTTGTGCGAGGCGAAGCCAAAGGCCGTGGCGATCTCCGCCCGCGTCGGCGGCGCGCCGAAGTTCTCCAGCGCGTTGCGAATGAAATCGAGTATTTCCTGTTGCCGCGTCGTGATCCTGAGCATGATCGGCACCCTCTGTTGGCATGACTGTATTTTTGTACAGCGCTGAAAAAAAAGCAAGCGTGCCGACAGGAGAGCGCGGGTGCTTGACCCGCCCTCCGCTTTCTTAACACAATCGCTTCCTTCACTTCCGTTCTCCGAGACCAGACATGATCGAGCAACCCGTCGAAGACTTCAGCCTGCCGGCCAGCGGCGGTCGGACCTTCACCCTCTCCGCCTGCCGCGGCAACACCGTCGTCCTCTATTTCTACCCCAGGGACAGCACTCCCGGCTGTACCAGCGAGGCGCAGGACTTTCGTGACCTGCACCCGCAATTCGTCGCCGCCGGCGCGATCATCGCCGGCGTGTCGCGCGACAGCCTCAGGTCGCACGACAATTTCACGGCGAAACAGGAGCTGCCTTTCGTCCTCATCAGCGACAGCGACGAAATGCTCTGCAACCGCTTCGCGGTGATCCGGATGAAATCGATGTACGGCAAGCAGGTGCGCGGCATCGAGCGCAGCACCTTCGTCATCGATGGCAACGGCGTCCTGCGGCGCGAGTGGCGTGGCGTCCGGGTAGCCGGGCACGCGCAGGAAGTCCTCGACTTCGTCAACCACCTCTGAAGCGCCCGACCAACGCTGCGATCATTCCGGAAGGTCCCCGACCATGTCCCGCAGGAACTCCGACGACAGCAACGCCGCGCCCGCTGCCGCGAGGAAGCTCTTCGTCCTCGACACCAATGTGCTGATGCACGACCCGACCTGCCTGTACCGCTTCCAGGAACATGACGTGTTTCTGCCGATCATGACCCTCGAGGAACTCGACGGCCACAAGAAGGGCATGTCGGAAATCGCCCGCAATGCCCGCCAGGTGACGCGCACCCTCGACGAAATCGTCAACAGCACGGCCGCCGCGATCGATCTGGGCATCGCTCTCGACGACCCTTCGCACCAGCTGGCGAATGGCCGGCTGTTCCTGCAGACGGAAGCGATCACCGGCGAGCTGCCGGCGGGACTGCCGACGGCGAAGGCCGACAACCAGATCCTGGGTGTCGTCATCCACCTCCGGAACCGCCATCCCGAACGAGCGGTGATCCTCGTCTCCAAGGACATCAACATGCGCATCAAGGCGCGTGCACTTGGATTGCAGGCGCAGGACTACTTCAACGACAAGGTGCTCGAAGACACCGACCTGCTGTACACCGGCATGCGCGAGCTGCCCGCCGACTTCTGGGACGAGCACGGCCAGGACATGGTGTCGCGCAGCCGGGACGGGCGAACGCGCTATCGCATCAGCGGCCCGCTGTGCCCGCAGTTCCTGGTCAACCAGTTCCTCTACCAGGAAGGCGAACGCCCGCTGCAGGCGATCGTCCGCTCGCTCGCCGGGACGAGCGCCGAACTCGAGACGCTGATCGACTACACGCATTCGAAGAACGGCGTCTGGGGAATCACGGCGCGCAATCGCGAGCAGAACTTCGCCCTCAATGCACTGATGAACCCGGAAGTGGATTTCGTCACCCTGCTCGGCCAGGCCGGTACCGGCAAGACCCTGCTGACGCTGGCCGCAGGCCTGACGCAGGTGCTCGACGACAAGCGCTACGGCGAAATCATCGTCACCCGCGTGACGGTGCCGGTCGGCGAGGACATTGGTTTCCTGCCGGGCACCGAGGAAGAGAAGATGGGTCCGTGGATGGGCGCCCTCGAGGACAATCTCGAGGTGCTCAACCGGAGCGACGAGCAGGCCGGCGACTGGGGCCGGGCAGCCACGCGCGACCTGATCCGCCACCGCATCCGGATCAAGTCGCTCAACTTCATGCGCGGCCGCACCTTCCTCAACCGCTACCTGATCATCGACGAGGCACAGAACCTGACGCCGAAGCAGATGAAGACACTGATCACCCGTGCCGGCCCCGGGACCAAGGTGATCTGCCTCGGCAACATCGCACAGATCGACACGCCCTATCTCAGCGAAGGCAGTTCCGGCCTGAGCTACGTCGTCGACCGCTTCAAGGGCTGGGAACATGCCGGCCACGTCACCCTGCAACGCGGCGAGCGCTCGCGTCTCGCCGATTACGCGGCGGAGGTGCTATAATTTCTGCCTGATCGGGCCGTGTCGCATGACACGGCCCAGCCGTTTGTGGCCACCGATCGCTGCCGTCGAGCGTTGCCGGCAGTGCTCCAGAGCCTACCGGAGAACCGATTGAAACGACGCCGTTTCCTTGCCCTTTCTGCACTGATTTCACTGCTGGCGCCGGCGCCGGCACTCGCCGCCAGGAAGAAGGAAAAGAGCAGCAAGCCAGGCAGCAAACCAGCAAGCGAATCGGCCAGCCGCAGCCAACGCGAGACGAGAGCGGACAACCGCGGGCGGTCGCGCGGCAGACAGAACTACCGCCCGGTCGCAGAGCAAGCGGCGGCACCCGCGGCGGTCGCGCCCAGTTCGCCAGCGGCGACCAACGAACAGACCTACAA
>JFAX01000025.1:53535-57472 GCA_000585015.1 Candidatus Accumulibacter adjunctus
GCGGCGACCAACGAACAGACCTACAACGCCATTGCGCTGCCGGACGAGCCACAACCGCAGTGGCGGACCTACGACGTCACCTCGCTGATCACGCTCAACCACGTCAAGGGCAGGGTGCGCCTCTGGCTGCCGCTGGCGCAATATCGCGACAACCCCTGGCAACGGACGCTCGGGCACGACTGGCGAGGCAACTTCGACAGCGCTGGCGTCTACCGCGACCCGGTTGCCGACCTGGAAGTCTTCTACGCCGACTGGAACGATGGTGCCGCGACACCGAAGCTGCAACTGGTCAGCCAGGTGGCCAAGCGGGACCGCAACTTCGACATCACCCGCCGCGGCGGCGTCGCCGAGCGCGGCGAGGTATTGCGCCGCTGCCTGCAGTCGAGCAACCTGGTGCCGACCGACGGACTCGTGCGGCGTACCGCCGAGACGGCGGTGGGTCGAATCAAGGATCCGGTGGCCCAGGGCAAGGCAATCTACGACTGGGTGGTCGAGAACACCAATTACGAACCGGTGCCGGCCGGCATCGGCCGCGGCGACATCGAGGCAATGCTCGACAGCGGACGACTGAGTGGCGGCAGTGCCGACATCGCCCTGCTCTTCGTTGCCCTCTGCCGCTCGATCGGCATCCCGGCGCGGCCGGTCTTCGGGCTGCGCATCGACGGTTCGCGACTCTTTTCCGGGCTTGGTGCGACCGGCAACCTGCGCACCGGGCAGCACTGCCGCGCCGAGTTCTACACCCCGGGTTACGGATGGATCCCGGTCGACCCCGGCGATGTGCGCAAAGCGATCCGCGACGAGAACCTGAGCTACGGCGACCCGAAGCTGGTCGTCCTGCGCAAGCTCCTGTTCGGCTTCTGGGAAAGGAACTGGCTAGCGCTCAATACCGCCCAGGATGTCCAGCTGCACGGCGCCACCGGCGCCCCCCTGCCCTTCCTGGTGCTGCCGCAGATCGAGGCGGGTGGCCAGCGCTTCGACAGCAGCGACAGCCAGCGCTGCAGCTACACGGTCACCTCCAGCCGCGTCGAGGGCTGACGCGACACGGCCACTGCCCGCGCTCAGTACGATCCTGGGCTGGCAAAACTCTCGAAACGCGTGTATTCGCCAAGGAAGGTCAGGCGCACGGTGCCGATCGGACCATTGCGCTGTTTGCCGATGATGATCTCGGCGACGCCCTTTTCCGGCGTGTCCGGGTTATAGACCTCGTCGCGGTAGATGAACATGATCACGTCGGCATCCTGCTCGATGGCTCCGGATTCGCGCAGGTCGGACATCACCGGACGCTTGTTCGGCCGCTGCTCGAGCGAGCGGTTGAGCTGTGACAGCGCCATCAGCGGCACGCCGAGTTCCTTCGCCAGCCCCTTCAGCGAACGTGAAATCTCGGAGATCTCGGTCGCCCGGTTCTCGCCATGCGAGGTTGCCGACATCAACTGCAGGTAGTCGATGACGATCAGCCCGAGCTGGCCGCACTGACGGTAGAGGCGGCGGGCGCGCGCCCGCAGGTCGATCGGATTGAGGGCCGGCGTCTCGTCGATGTAGATCGGCGCCTCGTGCATGCGGCCAAGGGCGAACGACAGGCGCGACCATTCATCGTCGTTCAGGCGCCCGGTCCGCACTCGATGCGCGTCGAGGCGGCCGACCGAGCAGAGCATGCGCATCGCCAGCTGCGTGCCACCCATCTCCATCGAGAAGATCGCCACCGGCAGCCCGACCTCGAGCGCCACGTGCTCGGCAATGTTCATCGCGAATGAGGTCTTGCCCATCGACGGCCGACCGGCGACGATCAGCAGATCGCCGTTCTGCAGGCCGGACGTCTTGCCGTCGAGATCGTGGTAGCCAGTGGGCACGCCGGTGATGTCGGACGGGTTGTCGCGATCGTGCAGCTCCTGGATCCGTTCGACGACCTGCGTCAGCAGCGGATTGATGTGGACGAAGCCGGTCTGATGGCGGAAGCCGCCCTCGGCAATGGCAAACACCTTCGCCTCGGCTTCGTCGAGCAGCGTCTTCGCGTCGCGCCCGAGCGGGTTGAGCGCACTGCCGGCGATCTCGTCACCGGCCGTCACCAGCTGGCGCAGGATCGCACGCTCGCGGACGATCTCGGCATAGCGACGGATGTTTGCCGCCGACGGCGTGTTCGCCGCCAGTTCGCCGAGGTAGGCGAGGCCACCGGTCGCCTGGCCCTCGCCGGCGAGATCGAGACTCTCGGCGACCGTTACCGCGTCGGCCGGCTTGCCGCTCTCGAGGAGCTTGCGCATCTGGCGATAGATGCGCCGGTGCTCATCGCGGTAGAAATCCCCTTCACCGACGAGGTCGGCGATCCGGTCGAAGGCCGCGTTGTCGAGCAGCAGGCCACCGAGGACCGACTGCTCGGCTTCCAGCGAATGGGGTGGTACACGCAGTTCGGGCAGTACGGAGTCGGGCTGCGGGCTGCTCCCTCGCCCCGGTCTGCGCCCGGCAGGGCGCCGTTGCCCGTCATCAGGGCTGGATGCATCGGACGAACTGGCCATCGGGAATCCAAGACGAAAGGAACGAGCAAGGCCACGAGTTTAGCGCGCCGGCGCACGCTCGGCCCAGAAGCGGAAAAGCCTTGCCACCAGGCAAGGCTCCTCGTCGACCACAGGCAACCCGGCCAGCCGCGCTGCCCTAGATCTTCGCCTGCTCGATGACCACGGCGACGGTGATCGTCGCCAGCACGTCGCTGTGCAGCGCCACTTCCAGTTGCGTCTCGCCGATCGTCTTCAGTGGTCCACCCGGCATGCGTACGGCCGACTTCTCGATCTCGAAGCCCTGCGCACGCAGGCCGTCGGCGACGTCGAAGTTGGTCACCGAACCAAACAGGCGACCGTCGACGCCCGCCTTGCGCTCGATGCGCACGACGATACCCGCCAGCCTTTCGGCATAGGCCTGCGCGTCGGCCAGCTTCGCCGCCGCCGCCTGCTCGAGTTCGGCCCGCTTCGCCTCGAACTCCTGCAGCGCCGCCGGCGTCGCGCGCCTGGCCTTGCCGGTCGGAATCAGGAAATTGCGCGCGTAGCCGTCCCTGACCTTGAGCAGATCGCCGAGATTGCCGAGGTTGGCGACCTTCTCCATCAGAATGATTTGCATCGTCGTCTCCTCGCTTATTGGTGATTGTCGGTGTAGGGCAACAGCGCCAGGAAACGCGCGCGCTTGATCGCCACCGACAGCATCCGCTGATAACCCGCCTTGGTACCCGTCAGGCGGGCCGGCATGATCTTGGCGTTCTCCGCGATGTACTCCTTGAACAGATCGACATCCTTGTAGTCGATCTCTTCCATCTTCTCGGCGGTGAAGCGGCAGAACTTGCGCCGCTTGAAGAGACCGCTTCCGCGCTTCTTGACGTTCTTGTCATCCTTCTTCTTGAAAAACCTTGGCATCTTGATTTCCTTCGACAAATTCGATCTTGGTCACATGCAGCCGCGGCTGCCTGCTGTGGCGACTGCGGGCAGCGAGAAAGCCGCTCAACTGCAGCCGCGCCCCGGGATTCGCTGCCTGCAGCCACTGCGCCGTCTCGCCGAGAGCGATTGCCTGCACCTCACATTCGACGCGGCGGTTGCTGCCGGCCTCGAGCTGCTCCGACTGGTGACCAATCAGGCACTCGGTGACCGGCACTCCGGCCGGGGTGAAGCGCAGCGCCTTGCGCTCGAGCAGGACGCCGCCGAGCTCGACACGGTTGCGCAGCGCCTCCGACTCAGGCCGCTGGCTGCTCGCCGGTGGCAGCCGGGTCACGGACTTCCAGCAGCGACCGGGACTTCTCGTCCTTCATCATCGGCGACGGCGCACTGACGGCGCGCTTGGCCTTGATCGTCAGATGACGAAGGATCGCATCGTTGAACTTGAAGCCGTGCTCCAGCTCGTTCAGCGTCACGCTGTCGCACTCGATGTTGAGCAGCAGATAGTGGGCCTTGTGCAGCTTCTGGAT
>JFAX01000026.1:0-50113 GCA_000585015.1 Candidatus Accumulibacter adjunctus
GCCGCCTGCCTGAGGACTTCCGGCAGGGGCAGCCCGGCCGCGCGGACGAGCCGCGCTTCGATGCCGAGAACTTCTGCGCTCAGCGCGCTGCGTTGCGCGCTCAGGGCCTCGACGAGTTCGAGCTTGTCGATCGTGTCGCAAGCGGCCTGCCGCAGAAGCCGGTCGATGACCGTCGCCGCTTCGCCGGCGGTCAGCCGCGCTTCGTCGATGGCCTGCTGGTCGTCGGCGATCTGCTGGCGCAGGGTGTTCCGTTTCTCCTGCAGCGAGCGCGTCAGGTTGAGTTCGCGATAGAGCTCGGCGGCGAGGAGGTCGGGGCTGCGGTCGTCGACCGGCAGCGGCTCGCCGCGGACCCGCTGCCAGGTCGTCGCCAGACGTGTCTGGAAGTCGTCGATCTGGCCGCGGGCGTCGTCGTGCTCCTTGTGCGATCGGTCGAGGGTGTCGCGAGCGTCGACGAGATCGGCAAGCTGCTGCAGGCGGGCGCTTGCCTCCGCTTCGCTGGCGTCGGCGGCGAGCCGGATCGAGGCCATCGCCGCCGCCCAGCGGGTCGCCCAGTCGGCGACCGCCGCATCGCTGTCGGCGGCGGCCGCCCTGGCATGCTGCAGCAGCGCGACGGCGTTCGCCAGGCTGCTGCTCTTCAGTTGCCGTTGCGTGCGCTGCTCGGCGTGCCGGCGGTTGATCGCCCGCGCTCGCGCCAGGCTTTCCGACAGGCGTTCGCCTGCCTTCTGGGCGGCTGTTTCCGGTCGACCACAGAGTTCGCCGAGCCGGTTGCGGACGTCCTGCGCCACTCGGCGCAGCCGCTCGGCCTCGAGCCGCTGCGCCTGGCTGGCGTCGAACTTCTGCTGCCACGCTTCCCGCCTCGCCAGCCAGGCTGCCGCTTCGCCGATCTTCAGTGGCGGCAGGCCGTTCGCCGCCAGCAGCGCCGCCCAGTGCCGCGCGAGTTCCTGCGCGTCGCCGGCGAGCGTGGCGGCGCGCTGGCGGTCGAGATCGAGGGCAGTCTCCATCTGTGACTCGCGGACGCGGTACCCGGCATGGCGGGTGGCGCGTTCGGCGTCGGCGAAGAGCTCGTCGGCGGCCTCGTCGGCACGGCTGACGGCCAGCTCGTAAGCCCCGGCCGGTGGCGGCGGATCGCGCGCAACGCCGGCGTCGGCGAGCGGCAGGAAATGCCGGCGGAGCGCGCGCCAGAGGCCGTCGCGCGCGCTCCGCAGGGCGGCGAGGGCCTCCCGGGTCGGGACGTTGCCACGGATCTCGAGACCCTTGATGTCACCGCGCAGGGCGGCGAGATCGTCCTCGAGCTTCTCGATCGCCTCGCGGATCGAGCGTTCGCGCCGGCGCAACTCCTCGTCCTGCAGCCGGAATGCCTGCAACTCGGCGTCGAGCGGCACCGTCGTCCGCGCCACGGCCGCCGCCGGCAGCCGCAGGCCGCGGGCTTCGGCCTCGAGCCGGGCTGCTGCTGTCGCCGCCTCGTCCTCGAGCTGCTGCGCCCGCGCTTCCGGATCGCCCTGGTCGGCAATCGAATCGAGGTAGTTTCCGAGATCATCGCTCGCCGGCGTCTGCTGCAGCTCGCGCAGCGCTGCCTCGAGCTGCGCGACTTCGAGCGTCTTCGCTTGCCGGTTCGCCAGATCGGCCTGCTGCCTGGCCTTGAGCGTCGCGCCCTCGGTGATCAGTGCGCGGATCCGGGCGGTCCGCGTCGGATCGGGGATCCACTGCAGCACATCCACGGGTTCCGCGTCGCCGCCAATCTGTCGGCTGACGAGGTCGAGCTTGCCGCGCGCCGCGGCGATGGCCGCTGCCGCCCGCGCCGACTGCAGGGCTGCTTCACGGCAGGCGGCGCTGGCGTGGTGAATCGCCTCGATGGCTGCGGCATCGGCGAGGACGGCGTCGTTGATGCGGATCGCCGCCAGCGCACCCTGGTGCTGCTGCAGGCGTGACGCCGCCGCCCGTTCGGCGGCGAGCGCTTCCGCCCTCTGCGTCACTGCCGCCACCCGCTCGCTCGCCGCTGACGGCGGCAGCGGCGGCACGGCGGCGAGTTCGCCGAGTTGCTGCCGCGCCAGCCCGAGCGCGGCGACATCGGGAAGGATCGCCGCCAGCCGCTCCAGCCGCCGTCCCTCCGTGTGCAGCCGCAGCTGCTCGGCGCGGGCGGCTTCGTAGTCCTTGCCTGCCGCTTCCGTCGCCGATCGCGCCGTGCTCCAGTCGAGCGGCCGCACGGTGGCCTCACGCGCCTGCCGCCGGCTTTCCTCGTGCTCGGCCAGCGCGCGGTAGATGGCCGACTTCGAAGCGCGTGGCTTGAACAGGCTTTCCGCCTCGCTCTCGAGCCGGGTGCGCAGGGCGCGAATCGAGCCGAGACCGGCGCCGGCTTCGAAAAGGCTTTCGCCGGCATCGCCGCGGCCTTGCGCCAGCGCCTCGCCACCACGCACCAGCGCCGCGTGGTCGAGGCTGAACATGGCGAGGAAGAGTCCCTGGCCGAGGCCGCCGAGCCAGTCGCCGAGTCGCTCTTCGGGCACCGTCGCCGACAGTTCGCTGGCCGTCCCGGGATCGTAGGCGAGCAGGGTGTTGACGCGACCCTTGCGGCGCATGACCGCCAGCCGCTCGCCGGCACCCGACGACAGGACGAGCCCGACGCGCAGTTTCGGGTTGCCGTGCAGGTAGCCGTCGCGGGTGCTTTCGGGGATGCCGAAGAGGGCACCGCTGATCGCTCGCCAGAGGGTGGTCTTGCCAGCCTCGTTCGGGCCGCAGATCAGGTGCAGGTCGGCGCCGCCCGCGAGGCTCAGGCGCTGGTTGCTGAAGTGTCCGTAGGCCTTGAGATCGATCTGCTCGATCTTCATCGCGTGTCCTCGGCGCCGATCACCGCCAGCAGGCGTTCCCTGGCACTCGCCAGCGCGTCGGCGAGCGCTGCGTCCGCATCCAGCGCCCAGACGCCGTCGGCGCCGCGCAGATCCGGCGGCAGCTTCTGGCCGAGATCGGCGAGCACGGCCTCGGCGAGCGACTGCAGCGCCGCCGGATCGGCGGCCAGCGAATCGAGCGAGCGCAGGAGCAGGCCGATCGGATCGTCACGGCCGGCCAGCCGCTCGAGGTCGAGCGGCGCCGTCACCCGGATGCGCACCTTCTCGAGCCAGGCGCGGCCGGCCGAGGCTTCGCCAACCGAGGCCGCGAACTGCGCGCGCAAGGCTTCGCGATCGGCGACGAGCAGCCGCGAGCAGCCGATGCAGTGGCCCGCGCCCCGTCAGCGTCAGGCGAATCGCCAGCAGCCGCTCCTCTGCCGCCGCCTGCAGCGAACGCACCTCGTTCTGCACGGCGGCGTGCAGCTCCTCCGCCGACGCCAGTCCGGCGATGTCGATGACGAGCTGCTGCCAGCGTGCGACGTCGGTGGCAACGAACTCGACCGAACGGATGCCGAGAGCGGCCTCGGCTTCGACGAGCATGCAGCCCCGGGCGCCGGTCTCACGCGCGTGCCGCCCCTGTGTATTGCCGGGGAAGACGATCCATGGCGATTCGCGGACGATCTCCCGGGTGTGGACATGACCCAGCGCCCAATAATCGTAGCCCTTGTCGGCGAGGCGCTGTGCCGTCGTCGGCGCGTAGGGCTGATGTCCCTCGCGCCCCGCCAGAGCGGTGTGCAGGACGCCGATGTTGAGCAGCCCGCCGCGTGGCGCGGGATAGGCGGCGGCGAGGTCGCTCGTCACCGCCTCGCTGGCAAAGCTCTGGCCGTGGATCGCCACGCCGAGGTCTTCGAGCACCTGCGTCGCCGGGCGATTGGCGGGAAAGCAGAAGACGTTCTGCGGCAGCGGTAGCGAGCGCGTCAGCTTGCTGACCGCATCATGGTTGCCGTAGCCAAGGAAGACGCGGATGTCGGCAGCGGCCAGGCGGCGCAACTGCGCGGCGAAGTAGAGGCCGGTATTGAAGTCCGGCCAGTCGCCGTCGAAGATGTCGCCGGCGATCAGGACGCAGTCGGCGGCGCGCTCGATGGCGAGGTCGACGACGTTGGCGAAGGCGCGACGGGTGGCGTCGCGCATCTCGTCGACCGGCGCGCCTTCGTAGCGTTCGAGCCCGCGCAGCGGACTGTCGAGATGGATGTCAGCGCAGTGGATGAAGCGCATGCGGGCAGCAGTCGCCGTTCCGGGTCGCCGCGGCCGCGTCGCTCAGCGGATTCGCCGGACGACGGCGCCCAACTGTTCGAGTTTTTCCTCGATCCGCTCGTAACCGCGGTCGAGATGGTAGATGCGGTCGATCAGTGTCTCGCCCTCGGCCACCAGGCCGGCGATGACCAGGCTGGCCGACGCGCGCAGGTCGGTCGCCATCACCGTCGCGCCCTGCAAGCGCTCGACGCCGGTGACCATTGCGTTGCTGGCGTCGATGCGGATGTCGGCACCCAGGCGGATCAGCTCGACGGCGTGCATGAAGCGGTTCTCGAAGATCGTCTCGCGCATCACCGCCGACCCTTCGGCGACGCAGTTGACGGCCATGAACTGCGCCTGCATGTCGGTCGGAAACGCCGGGTAGGGCGAGGTGCGGACGCTGACCGCCTTCAGGCGCCGCGGCGCCGCAAGGCGGATCGCCTCGCGCTCGGCGACGATCTCGCAGCCGGCGTCGAGCAACTTGTCGACGACGGCGTCGAGGTGGGAGGCCGACGTCCGGGTCAGGCGGATGTTGCCGCCGGTCGCCGCCGCCGCGCAGAGGTAGGTGCCGGTCTCGATACGGTCGGCCATCACGCTGTGCGACGCGCCGTGCAGGCGCTCGACGCCGTGAATGCGGATGCGGTCACTGCCGGCGCCGGAGATGCGTGCCCCCATCGACACGAGGCAATCGGCGAGATCGACGACCTCCGGCTCGCGGGCGGCATTCTCGATCGTCGTCTCGCCATCGGCGAGGACCGCCGCCATCATCAGGTTTTCGGTGCCGGTGACGGTGACCATGTCGGTGACGATGCGGCTGCCTTGCAGGCGCCGCCTGCCGTCGGCAATGCGGGCATGGATGTAGCCGTGCTCGACCTGGATCTCGGCGCCCATCGCCTGCAGGCCGCGGATGTGCTGCTCGACGGGTCTGGCGCCGATGGCACAGCCGCCCGGCAGCGACACGCGCGCCTCGCCGTGCCGCGCCAGCAGGGGTCCGAGGACGAGGATCGACGCGCGCATGGTCTTGACCATGTCGTAAGGGGCAATCGGTGTGTCGAGGTTGCGGCTGTCGAGGACGACTTCGCAGTCTCCCTCGCGGCGGACCTGGACGCCCATCTGTTCGAGCAGCCGCAGCATCGTCGCCACGTCGCGCAGTCGCGGCACGTTGCGCAGCTGCAACGGCTCGGCGCTGAGCAGGCTGGCGCAGAGGATCGGCAGCGCCGCGTTCTTGGCGCCGGAAATCGCGACTTCGCCGGACAGCCGCCTGCCTCCTTCGATCAGCAGCTTATCCACGGCTGGCGTCTCGCCACTCGGCGGGGGTCTGCGTCTTCATCGACAGCGCGTGCAGCTCGCCGCTGTCGAAATGCTGCTGCAGGATGCGGTTGACCAGCTGTTGGCGCTGCACGCGGTTCCTGCCGGCGAAGCTCTCGCTGACGATCAACGCCTCGAAGTGGTGGCCATCGCCGCTGACCTGCAGGTGTTCGCAGGGCAGGCCAGCGGCGATCAACTGCTGGACTCGTTCAGGGTGCATCATGATTCAGGATCTCAGTTTGTAGCCGCTGCGCAGCAGCAGCAGCGTGGCTGCCGATACCAGGGCGAAGCTGCTGCCGACGACCGCCAGGCTGGTCTCCGGCGGCACGTCCGAGACGCCGAAGAAGCCGTAACGAAAACCGTCGATCATATAGAACACAGGGTTGAAATGCGATACCTGCTGCCAGAAGCCGGGCAGCGAATGGATCGAGTAGAAGACGCCGGAGAGCATCGTCAGCGGCATGATCAGGAAGTTCTGGAAGCCGGCGAGCTGGTCGAACTTGTCGGCCCAGATGCCGGCGATCATCCCCAGGGCGCCCATGATCCCGCCGCCAAACAGGATGAAGACGAGAATCCACAGCGGTGCCTCGACCGCCGGCACGGCAAACCAGATCGTCACCAGCAGGACGCCGGTGCCGACCATCAGGCCGCGCAGCATGGCGGCGACGACGTAGGCGAGGAAGAACTCGCCGTAGGAGATCGGCGGCAGCAGGACGAAGACGACGCTGCCCGTCACCTTCGACTGGATCAGGCTCGACGAACTGTTGGCGAAGGCATTCTGCAGCGCCGACATCATCACCAGACCGGGGATCAGGAAAGCGGTATAGGGGACGCCATGCACCTGCACGTGCGCCTCGAGAACGTGCGCGAAGATCAGCAGGTAGAGCAGTGCCGTCAACACCGGGGCGGCAATGGTCTGGAAGCTGACTTTCCAGAAACGCAGGACTTCCTTGTAGAGCAGCGTGCGAAAGCCGGTCATCGGTCGTTGCTCCGGCGGTCGGCAGCGTTGTGCATGACGCCGAGGAAGACATCCTCGAGGTCGCTCTGCGTCAGCCGCAGGTCGTCGATGACACAACCTGCCTGCCGCAGTTCGGCCAGCAATTGCTCGACCTCGCGTGCTCCGGCAAGCGGGAAGGCCCAGTTCCCGTCGACCATCGTTGCCTGCGTCGCCAGGTGTCGTGGCAGCGCTGCCGGTGCCACCAGGCGCACGCTCAAGGTCTGCCCGGCGAAGCGAGCCAGCAGGTTGGCGGTCGAGTCGAGCGCCACCACGCGTCCCTGCTTGAGCATCGCGATGCGGCCACAGAGCGATTCCGCCTCCTCCAGATAATGCGTCGTCAGGATCACCGTGTGGCCGTCGCGATTGAGACGACGGACGAACTGCCAGAGGCCCTGTCGCAGCTCGACGTCGACGCCAGCGGTCGGCTCGTCGAGAACGATCACCGGCGGCTTGTGCACCAGCGCCTGGGCAACCAGCACCCGCCGCTTCATGCCGCCGGACAGCCGTCGCATGTTGGTGTCGGCCTTGGCGACGAGATCGAGGTTGGCGAGGATCTCGTCGATCCAGTCGTCGTTGTTGCGGATGCCGAAGTAGCCAGACTGGATGCGCAGCGTCTCGCGGACCGAGAAAAAGGGGTCGAAAACCAGTTCCTGTGGCACCACGCCGAGCAGGCGGCGGGCGGCGCGGTAGTCGCGGACGACGTCGTGCCCGAGGACGGCCAGCCTGCCCGCGTCCGGCCGGCTGAGACCGGCCAGGCAGGAAATCAGCGTCGTCTTGCCGGCGCCGTTCGGCCCCAGCAGGCCGAAGAACTCACCCTCGTCGATCCGCAGCGATACACCGGCGAGTGCCTGCACGGCAGCGAAGCGCTTCTCGACGCGATCGATGGCAACCGCAACGCCCATGGTCGTGGCAAGCAGCGGGCCGCCTCAGGCCAGCGGCAGGAGTTCGGCTACGCCGTAGAGCGAGGCCAGGCTGAGCAGGCTTGCCGGCGGATTGATGATGCGCAGCTGCAGACCGCGTTCGCCGGCGGTGCGCAGCCAGGCGAGGATCAGGCTGACGGCAGAGGAATCGACCTCGCCGACCTCGGCGAGGTCGAGGACGGTGAGCGACGCCGCCGCGCGCGCGCGCAGGCAGCTGCGTCCGGCAGCGAGCAGTGAGCGTGCGTTGGCGATCACCATCGGCGCGCTGACTCGCAGCCCGCCGTCCGTGCCGACGATCATGACTTGCCTGCCTGGAGTTCCTTGTTGCGCTTGCCGAGCAGCGCGATCAGGCCGTCGATGCCGTTGCTGCGAACCTCCTGGCTGAAGGTGTCGCGGTAGTTCGTCACCAGGCTGACGCCGGCCACCCGCACGTCGTACACCTGCCAGCCGTCGCCCTGCTTCGCCAGTTCGTAATCGAGCTGGACCGCCTGGCTGCCGGGCTGCACGACCTCGGTCCGGACGACGACACTGCTGTCGTCGGGCTGCAACCTGGTCGGCTTGTAGACGATCCTCTGGTCCTTGTAGGAGGTCAGTGCGTTGGCATAGGTGCGCACGAGCAGCGTCTTGAACTCCTCGGCGAGGCGTGTCTTCTGCTCGGGCGTCGCCTTGTTCCAGTCCCGCCCGACGGCCAGTGCGGTCATGCGCTGGAAGTTGAAGTAGGGCAGGACCTTCGTCTCGACCAGGTCGATGGCCTTGCGCGTGTTGCCGCTGCGGATTTCCTTGTCCTGGCGGACGACGGTCAGGACGTCGTCGGTGACCTTGCGGACGAGGGCGTCCGGGGCGTTTTCCTGCGCCAGTGCGGGCGTCAGGTTGCAGAACAGGGCGAACAGCAGGGCCAGTGCGAACTTCATCATCGTTTTCCAGGCAGGTGTGGCTCGCCGGTGGAAGCCGGCGGGTCGTGGCAGTCTTGATCCGGGTCTAGCGCGCAGCTTCGTCGACGATCACCTCATGCGGTTGCGCGCCATCGAAGATCTGGCTGCGGCGGTGCTGCAGGTAGGCGTCCCGGATGTATTCATAGCGGTCGAAGGCGGCTTCCGCGACCACCTTGTCCGACGGCAGCAGGCTGGCGCGCAGGTTGATGTAGCGTGTTGCCACCAGGCTGTTGCGCAGCGCCATGTCGTCGACGCGCCAGACCGGATCGACGTAAACGTCAACCATCCAGCCGAAGGTGTCACGAGTCGTCCGCGGTCCGATCAGCGGCCAGTAGAAGAATGGGCCGTCGGCGACGCCCCACTTGCCGAGTGTCTGGCCGAAATCCTCCGAGTGCTTCTCCAGCCCCATCTCGCCGGCGATGTCGAAAGCGCCGCCGATTCCCAGCGTGCTGTTGATCAGCACCCGACCGACATCGGAAGCGGCGTCCTTGCCCTTGCCCTGCAGCAGGTTGTTGACCGCCGTCCAGGCGTCCCAGATGTTGCCGAAGAAGTTGCCGATGACCACCTTCAGCGGCAGCGGCGCCGCTGCGTCGTAGCCCTGGGCGACCGGCTTGATGACGACGTCGAGCCCCTCGTTGACGGCAAACATCGCGCGGTTGAAGCTCTCGAACGGATCCTTCGGATTGTTCGCCGTCGTCGCACAGCCGCCAAGAGCGGCGATCGCGGCGGCGCAAGCCAGGCAGGACAAGCGGCTCCTCAGTTGCGTTCTCATCGTTCGGTTCCCCCTTCTACTTGTCGCTCGGTCCTTCGGACGCCTTGTTGAACATGAACTGACTGATCAGCTTCTCCAGCACCACTGCCGACTGCGTCTTGCCGATCACCTCGCCCGCCTTGAGCATCGCCTCGTCACCTCCCGGATCGAGGCCGATGTACTGTTCGCCGAGCAGCCCGGCGGTCAGGATCAGGGCGAAGGTGTCCTTCGGAAAGCGGTAGCGCCCGTCGATGCTGATGGTCACCACGGCTTCGTAGGATTCGGCATCGAAATGGATGTCCGCGACCCGGCCGACGACGACACCGGCGCTCTTCACCGGCGCACGCACCTTGAGGCCACCGATGTTAACAAACTTGGCGCGCAGCGGGTATGTTTCGGCAAAGTTCGCTGCCGACAGGTTGCCGACCTTGAGGGCGAGGAAGAGCACCGCCGCCATCCCCAGGACGACGAAAACACCGACCCAGAGGTCGAGCAACTTGCGACTCATCAAGCCTCCCGGAACATGAACGAGGTCAATACGAAGTCGAGCGCCAGGATCGCCAGCGCCGATTTGACGACGGTGCCCTTGATCGAAGCGGAGACACCTTCGGCGGTCGGCAGGGCGTCGTAGCCCTCGAAGACGGCGATCAGCGATACCGCGATGCCGAAGACGAAGCTCTTGACGATGCCGCTCCAGATGTCGTAACGAAAATCGACCGATGCCTGCATCTGCGACCAGAAGGCGCCCTCGTCGACACCGATGAAGACGACGCCGATCAGGTAGCCGCCGAGGATGCCGGCGGCCGAGAAGAGCGCCGCCAGCAGCGGCATCGAGATGACCCCGCCCCAGAAGCGCGGCGCGACGACGCGGGCGATCGGATTGACCGCCATCATGTCCATCGCCGTGAGCTGCTCGGTCGCCTTCATCAGGCCGATCTCGGCGGTGATCGACGATCCGGCGCGCGAAGCGAAGAGCAGGGCGGCGACCACCGGTCCGAGCTCGCGCACCAGCGACAGGGCGACGAGGACGCCGAGCGCCTCGGCCGAACCGTAGCGCTGCAGCGTCTCGTAACCCTGCATGCCGAGCACCATGCCGATGAACAGGCCGGAGACGAGGATGATCAGCAGCGACTGGAAGCCCGAGAAGTAGATCTCGCGGATGGTCAGGTGCAGACGCCGGAACGACTGCCCCGACTGCAGCAGCAGCATCAGGAAGAAGCGGGTCGCGAAACCCAGGCGCAGCAGGCCGTCGACCACCCGGTGGCCGATGTGGCCGAGCGCTGCGACGATGCGGTTTTCTGGTCGGGCATCATCCGCCATGCGCGTGCCTCGCGAGCAGTTCCTGCGCCAGTGGCGCGGCCGGATAGTGGAACGGGACCGGTCCGTCGGCCTCGGCGTGGACGAACTGATGGACGAAGGGATGCCGCGACGCGCGGATCTCGTCCGGGGTGCCGAGCGCGATCACCTTGCCGTCGGACATGAAATAGATGTAATCGACGATCAGCAGCGACTCCTGGATGTCGTGCGTGACCATGATCGTCGTCGCGCCGAGGGCATCGTTGAGCCGACGGATCAACTGGCCGATGATGCCGAGCGAGATCGGGTCGAGACCGGCGAAGGGCTCGTCGTACATGATCAGCATCGGGTCGAGCGCGATCGCCCGGGCGAGGGCGACGCGCCGCGCCATGCCGCCGGAGAGCTCGGCCGGCATCAGCCCGTGCGCGCCGCGCAGGCCGACGGCGTTGAGTTTCATCAGCACCATGTCGCGGATCAGTTCTTCCGGCAGGTCGGTGTGTTCGCGCATCTGGTAGGCGACGTTGTCGTAGACCGAGATGTCGGTGAACAGCGCGCCGAACTGGAAGAGCATGCCCATCCGCCGCCGCAAGGCATACAGCTCTTCGTCGTCGAGCTGCGGTACCGACTGCCCGTCGACCCGGATCTCGCCGCGGCTTGGCTTCAGCTGGCCGCCGATCAGCCGCAACAGTGTCGTCTTGCCGCAACCGGAACCACCCATGATGGCGACGACCTTGCCGCGCGGGATCTGCAGGCTGATGCCGTCGAGGATCGGGCGATCTTCGTAGGCAAAATCAAGACTGCTGATCTCGACAAGGTTTTCGGCTGACACGCGTGCATCCGGGGAGAAAAACGAGGGCGAATTATACCTGACGCTTCATCGCCTTACCGTGAATTACTTGGCGCTAATATAATTGTGGAATAATGACGCAACCGCCACCAGCCGCCGTGACGACACGCTTTCGATGCTCAGCCACCCCGCCACCGCATTGCCCGAGAAGCCGCTGCTGCTGATCGTCGATGACGATCCGCTGATCTGCGACACCCTGAGTTTCTCGCTGAGCAAGCCGTTCGAGGTGGTTACCAGCCATTCCCGGCCGCACGCGCTGCAGATTCTGCGGCAATTGCGCCGGGCACCGGAGCTGGCACTCGTCGACCTCGGCCTGCCGCCGGTGCCGCATCGTCCGGACGAGGGATTCTCGCTGATTGCCGACCTCATCAAGCTGGCGCCGGCGATCCGCATCGTCGTCCTTTCCGGCCAGAGCGATGACGGCAACGCCCGTCACGCGCGCACGCTCGGTGCCGCCGATTTCGTCGCCAAACCCTGCAACCCGGGCGACCTGCAGCAGGTGCTCGAGGGCGCTCTGGCCTTTCGCGCCCTCGACGAGCAGCAGCGCGAAGGCGTTTCGCCGCTGATCGGCAACAGCCCGGCGATGCAGAAACTGCGGCTGCAGCTGCGGCAGTACGCCGACCTGCCGTTCCCCGTCCTGATCGAGGGGGAGTCGGGCAGCGGCAAGGAGATCATCGCCGCACGCTGCCTGCACCATGATACGCGGCGGCGCTACCGGCCGTTCCTGGCGCTGAATTGTGCCGCGATCTCGCCCAGCCTGGTCGAGGCGACGCTTTTCGGCCATGCCCGCGGCGCCTTCACCGGCGCCGCAGCGAGTCGCGCCGGCTACTTCGACGACGCGGCCGATGGTACGCTCTTTCTCGACGAGATCGGCGAACTGGCGCTGGATCTGCAGGCGAAGCTGCTGCGCGTCCTCGAGAACGGCGAGTACCAGCGGATCGGCGAGACGCAGCGGCGCGTCAGCCGCGCGCGCATCGTCGCCGCCACCAACCGCGACCTGCGCAAGGAGGTCAAGGCCGGCCGCTTCCGTGCCGACCTCTACCATCGCCTGTCGGTGTGCTCGATCGCCGCGCCGCCACTGCGCGAGATGGGCGAGGACAAGCTGCTCCTGCTCGAGCACTTCCGCCAGCACTACGCTGCGCAGACGCAGCAGCTCCCCTTTTCGCTGTCGCCAGAGGCGGCGAGCCTGTGGGGTGACTATGCCTTTCCCGGCAACGTGCGCGAGCTGCGCAACGTCGTCATCCGGCTGACCACCCGCTATCCGGGACAGATCGTCGATGCGGCGGCACTCGAGGCCGAACTGGATCTGCCGGACGAGTCGCCGGCGAGCGGTGACGCCCTGCCGGCAGCACTCGACGCCGGAACGAGCGAGGCGATCGTCGCCGCCGCGACGCAGCGCCTGCGGCAGCGCGAGCCGTTCAGCCTCGATCGCCTGCTTGACGCGACCGAGCGCGGCTACATCGAAGCGGCGCTGAAGCTGGCGCATGGCAACGTCAGCCAGGCGGCACGTCTGCTCGGCGTCCACCGGACGACGCTGTACAACCGGATGGAAGCGGCGGCGCGCGAGACATGATGTATCTCGAGCATTTCGGGCTGCAGCAGGCGCCCTTCCGCATCACGCCGCACATCGAGTTCTTCTTTGCCGGCGCCAACCGGGGGGCGACGCTCGAAGCGCTGATCTACGCGATCACCAACGACGAAGGCATCGTCAAGCTCAGCGGCGAGGTCGGCAGCGGCAAGACGATGCTCTGCCGCATGCTGCTCGAGAAGCTGCCGGAGAACGTCGAAACCGTCTATCTCGCCAATCCGATGCTGTCGCGTGACGAGATTCTCTTCGCCATCGCCGCCGAGCTGGGCGTCGATCTCCCGGCGGGGCAGGGACAATTGCTGCTGCGCGCGCTGCAGGATCACCTGCTCGAAATCTATGCCGCCGGCCGGCAGATCGTCGTCCTCATCGACGAGGCGCATGCGATGCCAGCCGATGCGCTGGAAGAGATTCGCCTGCTTTCCAATCTCGAGTCGAGCCACCACAAGCTGCTGCAGATCGTCCTCTTCGGCCAGCCGGAACTCGATCAGCGGCTGCGCGAGAGCGCCATGCGGCAGCTCAACGACCGCATCACGCACAGCTTCAGCCTGGCGCCACTGCATCGCAGCGATGTCGCCGCCTACCTGATGTTCCGCCTGCGCGCCGCCGGTTATCGCGGCCCGGACCTCTTCAGCCGGCGCGCCGTCCAGTTGATCAGCCGCAGCTCCGAAGGCCTGACGCGACGCATCAACATCCTCGCCGACAAGGCGCTGCTGGCCGCATTCGCCGCCGGCCGGCATCAGGTCGACGCCGCGCAGGTGCGGGCGGCGATCCGCGATGCGCAGTTCCAGCCGATCGCCCGCCGGGCGCACCGCCGCTGGGCGTGGGCCGCCGTCGCCGGTATGGCGATGCTCGGCGTCGCCACGGTGGCCTATCTTGCCGGCAGCCACAGCGCCGGCAGCCAGGTCCGGTCGCCGCCGCAGGCGAGGTCCGACGCGGCGGTGACTGGCGAGTCGGAGCCGGCGAGCACGCCGGCTCCGCTGCCGCCGGCAGCCGTGGCCAGCGTGCCGGTGGCGGCTGCAGTGCCCGCTGTCGCGACGGCGGCGACGGTCCTGGCGGTGTCCGCCACTCCAGCGACGCCAGCCACTCCAGCCACTCCCGCTACGCCGGCCACTCCGGCAGTCCCGGCGCTGCCGGTGAGTGCGACGGCGTTGCCTCCGGCGGCGGCTGCGGGCGCGGCGGCTGCCAGGACTCCCAGCCTCGCGCAGCGGCTGGCGGCGAGCGAGGAGTGGCTGCGCCGGACTCCGGACAGTCACCATTTCATCCAGTTGCTCATGGCCGACGCTGGCAGTCAGCGCGAAATCGATGATTTCATTGCGAAAAACTCCAGGTCCCTGGATCCGCGCCAGGTCCGCGTGTATCGCTCGCTGCTCGCCGGCAGGGAGCGGCTGGGGGTGATCTATGGGGACTATGCCTCGCGCGAGGAAGCCAACGCCGCCCTGGCGACGCTCGGCGAACTCTCGCCGGCGAGCCGGCCCTACGTGCGCTCGGTCGCGCGGCTGCGTTCCGGTGGCCCCGTCGCCGCTCCGGCCGATCCTGCGGAAGGTAATAAAAATCATGTACTTGTGCCGAAGTCCTGACGTGGTATGATCAGCTTTTCCTGTCACCGGAGCGAGCTTGAGCGTGTCCCCGAGAAGCCTTGACGCCGTCCTGCTGCTGCTGGTGCTCGCCGCCTGCACGCCGACCACCCTGAGCACCGGGCCGTCGCCGGGGCACCTGCAGGCTGAGGCCGTGGCACGGCCGCCGGGCGCGATTCCGCAACCGGTGCAGCAGAGCGCCGCGCTGCCGCGGCCGCGCTCGACTGGCCGCACCGAGACCTACAGCGTCGTCGTCAAAGACGTCAAGGTGCACGACCTGCTCTTTGCGCTGGCGCGCGACGCGAAGATCAACGTCGACATCCATCCCGGGATCACCGGCACCGTCACCCTCAACGCCATCGACCAGACGCTGCCGCAGTTGCTCACGCGCATCGCCAAGCAGGTCGACATGCGTTTCGAGATGGATGGTCCGAACCTCGTCGTGATGCCCGATTCGCCTTACCTGAAAAATTACAAGGTCGATTACGTCAACATCTCGCGCGACGTGACCAGCATCGTGTCGACCAACACGCAGATCTCGACGAGCGCGCTGGCGACCGGCAGCGGCGGCGTCGCCGGAACCGGCAACACCTCGCGCATCCAGATCGACAACAAGTCGAAGAACAGCTTCTGGCAGTCGCTGGAGAAGAACCTCAAGGATCTGCTGCACGAGACGGACAAGGTCTTTCCCGAAGGATCGACCGAGACCGTCACCGAGTTGAGCGCTTCGCAGAGCACCACCGGCACCGGCGCCGCGCCGCCTGCGCCTGGTGCCGCGACACGACTCGGCCAGGCCGTACAGTCGCTGGCCGGCAGCCCGAATCCGGCTGTGCTGCAGAACACCGGCGCCACCATCGTCAAGCGGATGACTTTTCGTGAGGCAGCAGCGGTGATCGCCAATCCCGAGGCCGGGGTGATCACCGTCCGGGCGACCGCCCGCCAGCATGAAAAGGTGCAGGAGTTTCTCGATCGGGTGATGCTCGGTGCGCAGCGGCAGGTACTGATCGAGGCGACGATCGTCGAGGTGACGCTTTCCGATGGCTACCAGCAGGGGATCGAATGGAGCCGGCTGACCAGTGGCACCGAGTACAGCGTCAGCCGGCCGCAGTTGACGACCAACGTGCCCAGCGCGGTGACGCCCTTCGTCATCAAGTACAGGGACATCAATCCCTTGAACCTCGTCGCGACCGTGGAACTGCTGCGCGCCTTCGGGGCCGTGAAGGTGCTGTCGAGTCCGAAGCTCGCGGTGCTCAACAACCAAACGGCGACGCTGAAGGTGTCGGAAGACTTCGTCTATTTCAGCGTCAAGCAGGACACCGTCCCGGGAGGGCCGAACACCAACGCGACCGTCACCACGACGACGACGCCGCAATCGGTGTCGATCGGGTTTTTCATGAGCCTGACGGCGCAGATCAGCGACACCGGCACGGTGACGCTGAACGTCCGGCCATCGATCTCCAGCATCGCGGAACTCAAACAGGACCCGAATCCGGCTCTGGCTGCGGCGAACATCAAGAATCTGGTGCCGCAGATCCGGATGCGCGAGATCGAGTCGATGATGCGTGTCGAGAGCGGCGACATCGCCGTCCTTGGTGGCCTGATGGAGGATCGCCTGGACAACCGGCTGGGTCGGCTGCCGTTGCTGGGCGACATCCCGATCGTCGGCGAGGTGTTCAACAACCGCAACAACTCGTCGGGAAAATCGGAGCTGGTCGTCCTGCTGCGCCCGACCGTGATCAAGGACGCCTCGATCGACGGCGACTTCAGCACTTTCCGGAGTTCGCTGCCGGACAGGGATTTCTTCCGCAGCGACCAGGTCTTCCAGCCCTTCACAGTGCCCACGCGGCGTCCGGAGCCATTGCAGTGAGCCTGCTGATGGATGCCCTGAAACGGGCCGAGGAAGCCAAGAAGCAGGCTGCGGCCGGCGCCCAGCCGGCCGCGCCCGTGGCGTCGCCGGCATCGCCGCCCGAGCTGAGCCTCGATCCGCTGGACGCGCCGGCGGCCGTACCGGGTCGCTCGTTGCCGCCGCTGTCGCGGCACCTCGATTCGGTGGACGCCGATCTTGCCGCCAGCGTCGGTGGGCCGCTGCCGCGGAGAGGCAGCGCGGCAGCGGCGGGCGACCGCGGCACTGACGACGCCGCCCGGACGGCGGTGAAGAACGCCTTTGCCGTCAAGCAGGAGCCGCGTCCACGGACGTCGCTGTGGCTCTTCGTCGGGCTTGGTGGCGCAGCGGCGCTGGCGATTGCCGGTTATTTCTGGTGGCAGCTGCAGGGCCTTGGCGGCGGCTCGCGGGTTGCCCCGCCGCCAGCGGTGGCGGCGGTCCAGCCGCCGGTCGTTCCGCCAACCGCCAGCCCACCACCGGCTGTCGCGCCGTCGCCAGCGGCGATCGCACCGTCGCCCGCAGCGCCGCCGGTGTTGCCCGCGGGCTCGTCGCTGTCGCCGCAGGCCGTGCCCGGGCCGGCTGCGCCGCCAGCGGCGGCGCCGCGTGAGCGCCGCCAGCGGGACGACCGCGCCGGCGGCCTGGCGGCTGACGATGCAGGCGTCGTCCGTGCCAGCAGTCGCCGTCCGCAGGCCGAGCGGACGCTCGACAGGGCCTACGAGGACTGGCAGGCCGGCCGCCTCGACGAGGCCCGCAGCGCTTACGAGCAGGCGCTGCGCGCCGATCCGCGCAATGCCGACGCATTGCTCGGACTGGCGGCGATCGCGCTGCGGCAGGGCCAGCTCGAGCGGGCACAGAACCTCTACCTGCGGGTGCTCGAATCGGATCCGGCAGACGCCACGGCGCAGGCGGCGCTGATCAACCTGCACGGCGGCGGTGATGGCGGGCAGTCCGAGAGCCGCCTGAAGACGCTGCTGGCGGCGCAGCCCGATTCACCGCCGCTGCACTTCGCCCTCGGCAACCTGTATTCCCGGCAGCGTCGCTGGAGCGACGCGCAGCAGGCGTATTTCCAGGCCTATGCACTCGATCCCGACAATCCCGACTATCTTTTCAACGTCGCCGTCAGCCTCGACCACCTGCGCCAGGGCAAGCTGGCGCTGCAGTACTATCGCATGGCGCTGAATGCCGCCGACCTCAGCCGCGCCGCTTTCGACCGCAATGCAGCCCGGCAACGAATCCTTGAACTGCAGCCCTGAGGCGCTGCCCGTGCCGCTTCCGCCGCATCAACCTGGTCCGCCGGCGCAGCCATGAACGCTCCCGCCATCCACCCGCATGCGCGGCCGCTGGGCCAGATCCTGATCAGCAAGGGCATCCTCAGCGAAGACCAGCTGCGCATCGCGCTGCTCGAGCAGATGAAGTCCAACCGGCCGATCGGCAAGTTGCTGGTGGCGCTCGGTTTCGTCTCGGAGGCGACGCTGCGCGACGCGCTGTCGGAAAGCCTGGGCAAGCAGAGCGTCGATCTGTCGAAGGCGATCATCGATCCCTCGGCGCTCAGGCTGGTGCCGCGCGACCTCGCCAAGCGCCACCACCTGCTGCCGCTCGATTACGACGCTGCCAATCAGTGCCTGACGGTGGCGATCGCCGACATCAACGACATCGTCGCCCTCGACCGGATCCGCGGGCTCGCCGGCGACGACCTCGAGATCAGCACGCTGCTCGCCGGCGAGACCGAGATCGACCGCGCGATCGACCTGTGCTACGGCTACGAACTGTCGATCGACGGCATCCTGCACGAGATCGAGACCGGCGAGATCGACTTCCGTGGCCTGCAGTCCTCGTCCGACGAGTACAGCCAGCCGGTCGTGCGGCTGATCGATTCGATCATGACCGACGCCGTCAAGCGCGATTCTTCCGACATCCATTTCGAGCCGGAGGCGAGTTTCCTGCGCATCCGCTACCGTATCGACGGCATGCTGCGGCAGATCCGTTCGCTGCACAAGACCTACTGGCCGGCGATGGCGGTGCGCATCAAGGTCATGTCCGGGATGAACATCGCCGAGACCCGCGCGCCGCAGGATGGACGCATCTCGCTCAACATGCGCGGCCGGCAGGTCGATTTCCGCGTTTCGGCGCAGCCGACGATCCACGGCGAGAACATCGTCCTGCGCATCCTCGACCGGCAGAAGGGGATCGTTCCGCTCGAGGGTCTCGGCCTTGCCGAGCGCCAGCTCGACCTGCTCAAGCTGATGATCGCGCGGCCGGAGGGGATCATCCTGGTCACCGGGCCGACCGGCAGCGGCAAGACGACGACGCTCTACTCGGTGCTCAACCACATCAACTCCGAGGGGGTGAACATCATGACCCTCGAGGATCCGGTCGAGTATCCGATGACGCTGGTGCGGCAGACCTCGGCGGCCGAATCGGTCAAGCTCGATTTCGCCAACGGCATCCGCTCGATGATGCGTCAGGATCCGGACATCATCCTGGTCGGCGAAATCCGCGACGCGGAGACCGCCGAGATGGCGCTGCGGGCGGCGATGACCGGCCACCAGGTCTATTCGACNNTGCACACCAACTCGGCGATCGGCGCCATTCCGCGCCTGCTCGACATCGGCATCCTGCCCGACATCATGGCGGGCAACATCATCGGCATCATCGCGCAACGGCTGGTCCGACGTCTCTGCGTGCACTGCAAGGTCCCCTACCAGGCCGAGGCACACGAGGCGCACCTGCTCGGCAAGCTGGTCGACGGGCCGCGGCCGGTCATCTATCGCCCGAGCGGCTGCGAGCGCTGCGAGTTCCAGGGCTATCGCGGGCGGCTGGCGATCATGGAACTCATGCGCATCAATGCCGACATGGACGAACTGATCGCCCGCCGCAGCACGCTGCGCGAAATGCAGCAACTGGCCCGGCACCAGGGGGTCGTGACGTTGGCCGACGATGGTCTGCGGCGTGTTCTCGACGGTTCGACATCGCTCGAGGAAATCGGGCGCGTCGTCGACCTGACCGACCGGATGTAGGTCCATGCCGCTGTATACCTACAAGGCGGTGAGTCCGGACGGTCGCATGGTTTTCGGCCGCATCGACGCGATCAACCTCGTCGACCTCGATCTGCGCCTGCGGCGCATGGAACTCGACCTGGTCAGCGGCGAGCCACTGAGCAATCGCAGCCTGCTGCGCAGTGGTGGCATCCCGCGGCGCGAACTGATCCACTTCTGCTTCCATCTGCAGCAGCTCGTCCGTGCCGGCGTGCCGATTCTCGAGGGACTCACCGACCTGCGCGACAGCCTCGAGCATCCGCGCTTCCGCGAAGTGGTCGCCAGCCTGATCGAGTCGATCGAGGGTGGCCAGACGCTGTCGCAGGCGATGGAGAGCCATCGCCGCGTCTTCGACGCGGTCTTCGTCAGTCTCGTGCGCGCCGGCGAGGCGACCGGCCGCCTGCCGGACGTGCTCAACAGCCTGAACGAATCGCTCAAGTGGGAGGACGAACTGCTGTCGCAGACGCGGAAGATGGCCGCCTACCCGGCCTTCGTCGGTTCGATCGTCATCGCCGCGACGCTCTTCCTGATGGTCTACATGGTGCCGCAACTGCGGCTGTTCGTGAAGAGCATGGGACAGGAACTGCCGCTGCAGACGCAGATCCTCTTCCTGGTGTCGGACCTGCTCGTCGCCTACTGGTACCTGCTGCCGACGCTGCCGCTGCTCGCCTTCTTCGCCGTGCGGCTGCTGCTCAACCACAACCCGTTGGCCAGGTTGCGTTTCGACGGCCTCAAGCTGCGCGTTCCCGTGCTCGGCAACATCCTGCGCAAGATCATCCTGGCGCGCTTCGCCAACACCTTCGCGCTGCTCTACGCTTCGGGCATCCCGATCCTCGAGTCGATCCGGACGACGCAGGGAGTCGTCGGCAACCTGGTGATCCGCCAGGGGCTGGAACGGGTCGAGCAACTGATCGTCGAAGGGCAGAACGTGACTGCCGCCTTCCACGGTACCGGTTTCTTCCCGCCGCTGGTGATCCGCATGCTGCGCGTCGGCGAGAACACCGGCGCGCTCGACGAAGCGCTGCTCAACGTCAGCTACTTCTACAATCGTGACGTGCGCGAATCGGTGCAGAAGATGCAGCAGCTGATCGAGCCGCTGCTCACCCTGCTGATGGGCGGCATGCTCGGCTGGATCATGCTCTCGGTGCTCGGTCCGGTCTATGACGTGATCAGCAAGATCAAGACCTGAAGCCATGTCTGCCCGCCGCTTGCTCTATCTCAGCGCACACCAGCTGACCGCCTGCCTCTGGCATGCCGGCACGCTCAGCGACGAGGGATCCTTCGACTTCACGGAGGACGGGCGCCTGCGCTTTCTCCGTTACCTCGAAGACAGGCGCAAGAGCCTGTTCTGGCTTCTCGCCAATGTCGCCGACGAAGGTTTCCATATCGAGAAGATCCCGTTCCTGCGCGGCGACGACCGCAAGGCGGTGATCGCGCGCAAGCTCGGGCAGCACTTCTTCAGCGCGACGCTGACCACCTCGCTCTCGCTCGGTTACGAGAAGTCGCGGCGCAAGGATGAACGCGTCCTGCTGGCGGCGCTGACCAACAACGAGTTCTTCGCGCCCTGGCTGGCGGCGCTCGCCAGCTCCGGCGTGGCTCTTGCCGGCGTGCATTCCGTGTCGATGCTCGGGGCCACGCTGCTGCGAAGGCTTGGCGTCGCCGACGAGCGCTGCCTGTTGCTGACGATTCAGGACCAGTCGATCCGGCAGAGCTACCTCGAGAAAGGGCAGCTTCAGTTCAGCCGCCTCAGCCCGCTGCCGAACAGCAGCATCGGCGGCATCGCCCAGACCTTCGCCGCCGAGGCGCGCAAGTTGCAGCAGTATCTGGTCAGCCAGCGTCTGATCGCCCGGCAGCAGCCGATCAGGGCCTGCCTCGTCGCCCATCCGCAGGCCATCAGTGCCATCGAGAGCACTTGTGTCGACAACGACACGCTGTCCTTCACCATCTTTGACCTCGAGCACTGCGCGCAGCACAGCGGCCTTGCGACCTTGCCGACCGACAGCCGCTGCGACCGCCTGCTGCTGCACCTGCTGGCCAGCGACCCGCCGCGCAGCCAGTTCGCGAATGATCAGCAACGCCATGGTTACCATCTCTGGCTCGTCCGTTCGGCGCTGCAGGGGGCCGGTGTCGTTGCGCTGGCTGCCTGCCTGCTCTGGGCCGGCAAACAGGCTTACGATGCCCATCAGGTCAATCAGGAGGTCGATCTCCTGGTCAGCGAAACGGCGCTGGCGCGTCGCCGCTACGACGAGATCGTTCGCACCTTCCCACCGATAGCGACGAGCAACGACAACCTGCGGCGGGTGATCGATCGCTACCTCGAGGTGGAGAGGAGCGCGGGATCACCGGACTACCTCTGGCGGGAACTCGGTCGCGCCCTGGGCGCCGCGCCGGCGATCGAGCTCGATGCGCTCGACTGGAAGCTGACGCCGGCGGCGGCGTCGCGGTCGCTCGTCGGCGGTGACGGCAAGGGCCGGACGCCGGCAGCGCCCGGCGACGAGACGCTCGTCGTTCGCGGCAGTATCCGGCTTGGTGACGAAAGCAACCCGCGTCAGGTGCTCGCCGTGTTCAACCGTTTCCTCGACGCGCTGCGACGCAACCCGCAGCTCGAGGTCGAGGTGCTGCAGCAGCCCTTCGATGTCGAATCAGGCAAGGCGCTGAAGGGTGGTGACGCAGCTGCCGGGGAACGGCAGCCGCGCGCCTTCCGGCTGCAACTGCGGCGGGTGCCCGCGGCATGAAGTTCAGCGCCGAAGACTGGCCGAGGGTCCAGGTCAGCGCGCTGCTGGCATTGCTCATGGTCGCCGTCGGCAGCGTCGCCCTGTACGCCGCGAACCGCTTCCACGACGCTGCCGAGCGGGCGCGAACGGTCGCCCTCGCGCAGCGCAGCGAGGCCGATGGCAAGCTGCGGCGGGTGCGCGAAGAGGAGAGCGAGATCAAGCACAAGTCTCTCCTCTTCAACAGACTGCAGGAGCGTGGCATGATTGGCGCCGAGCCGCGGCTGGAGTGGATCGAGCTGCTCAACGACATTCGTGACCGGCACCGCCTGCTCGACCTGCGTTACGAGCTGTCGCCGCAGCGGCCGCTGGACAGCGCCGAGGTCGGCGATTTCGCCTTCTATCTCAGCTCGATGAAGATCGACCTGAAGTTGCTGCACGAGGAGGATCTCAGTCGTTTTCTCGCCGATCTGCGGCAGCAGGCGAGGGCGCTGATCCGCATCAACCGCTGTCACGTCGAGCGGCTGCCAGCCGGCTCGGAGGAGCGTTCCGGTGGCCGCGCCAATCTGGCGGCCGAGTGCGAGATCGACTGGCTGACGGCGCGTGAGGCTGCCAGGAAGCAGCAGGCCGACGACGGTCGCGGCGCGGGTCGCCAGGGCGCGGTGGCGGGCGGCGAGAGAGGTACGGGCAGATGAGGGGTGGACAGCTGATGCAGCGGGCACGGCGCGCGGCCGATGAGGGCGGCTGTGGGCGAGCGTGCGGCGAGATCGCGGCGCCGGACGGGTGGGGAAAGAGTGCGCGACGCTGCGCCTTGGCCGTAGGGCTGCTTCCCTCGCCACCATGGGCAGGGGCTGTCGGGCGCTGGCTCGCCGGCGGCATGCCGCTGCTCTGCCTGTGGCTGGCGATGCCGTTGCCGGTGGCCGCCGAGGAGGCGCTCGATCGCCTCTTCTTCACCCCCGAGCGACGGCAGCAGCTCGACCGCCAGCGGCAGAGCAACTCCCTCGACCAGCAGGCGGTCCAGAGCGAGCCGACGCTGACCATCGACGGTGTCGTGACGCGCAGCAGCGGCCGGCGAACGGCCTGGATCAATGGCATCCCGCAGAACGAGGCCGACATCGGCAGCGGCGTCAGAGTCCGCACGCAGCGGGCCGATCCCGGCCGGGTGGTGATCGGCACCGATGCGCTGCCGCCAACCAGGGCACGCGTCGGGGAGACGGTCAACAGCAGCAGCGGCGAGACGCAGGATCTGCTCGATGGTGGCACGATCGTCGTTCATCGTCGCCCGACAGCGACGAGATAGCCGATGCGCTCGCGGCCCGGAGTCGAAAGCAGGCGGTTGCCGGCGGCTGCGCCGCGGCGACAGAGCGGCGTTGCGCTGCTGGCGCTGCTGACGCTGCTGACGCTCTGGGGACTGTATCTCCTCGTCGGCGAACTCAACGTGACGCAATTCCAGGTCGCACGCAAGGAGGCGGCAGGGGCCGCGCTGGCGCAGGCGAAGCAGGCCTTGATCGGCCGCGCGGCGGGTGACGACAACCGCCCCGGCAGCCTGCCGTGTCCGGCCGTCGACGAGAGCGGCGTTGCACCGCTGTTCGCCGGCAACCAGTGCCCCACCTACGTCGGGCGCCTGCCGTGGCGCACGCTCGATGTGGGCGAGCTGCGCGACGCCGCCGGTCAATTGCTCTGGTACGCCCTGGCGCCGGCACTGCGCGACGACGACTCGGCGCAGCCGATCAACTTCGAGACCGTCCCCCAGTTGCGGCTCGACGGCGCGCCGAACGTCGTGGCGATCGTCTTCGCCCCCGGCGTGCCGCTGGCCAACCAGAACGGCCGTCCGGGCAACGCGGTCGCCGACTATCTCGACGGCAGCAACGCCGACGGCGACCAGGATTTCGTCTCCGGACCGCAGTCGGCGGCATTCAACGACGTCGTCCTGGCAGTCACGCGTGACGACCTCTTTCGCGTCGTCAATCAGCGTATCCTCGGCGAGGTCCGCGCGCGTGCCGAGAACGCGAGCCTTCCCGACCATGGGCTGCTTGGCTACCAGGCGCTCAACGGCGGCTTCCCGGCCGCCGACGGCGACACCGACGGCTGGGCGGATGCGGGTGTGCTGGCGGGCCGGCTGCCGTACCGTGATCTCTCGTTCAGCCCGGCGGCTCTCGCCTGGCTGACGGCCAACGACTGGTGGCGGCTGGTCAGCTACACGCAGATCAGCCCCTGCCTGGCGCGAATCGGCATCGTCGGCAGCGCTGCGACGATGGATGTGTCTGGAGCCGGCCCCGCTTGTCCCTGAGCAGTTGCGGAACGCGTGCCGGAAGCCGCGCGCGTGCGCCGCGCGTGGCCGGCTTCGACGCCGTTGCGATACACCAACCAGGCAGCCCGTGTCACTAGGCGGCACGGCCGGAGCATTGCCCGAGCAATTCACCGGAGCGACGACCGCATGTCGGCAAGCGCACTCAACTTCACCTATCGCTATCCATGGCCGTCGGGCGTCGTCGCCTCGCCACAGGCGCAGACGCTGCAACTCGCCACCTCATCGCGCGGCGACGGACACCCGCATTTCTTCCACGGCCGCATCGAACAGCCACGCAGCGTCGCCGACATGCTGCTGGCGCTGCTCGACGTCGTCCGCACGCACTACTTCCTGCCGCGGCCACCACAGATGGACCCGGTGGTGACGAGCAACGATGCGATGCTGCGTTTCGAGGGATTCAGCGGCTGTTGCGGGGTCTACGTGCGTGTCGATCTCGACACGGTCGGGCTGGCCGCCGAACGGCTCGGTCGGGGAACGACCAACGTCGACTTCAACATGCCGATGCGCGCCGCGCTGATGCGCCTGCAGGACCGCGAGCGGGTCGAGTTCTCGGTCGGTCGCGAAGCCTTCACGCTGAGTCGCGGCGAGGCGCGCGTCGTCGAAAAGAAGGTACGCCTGCCGCTGCGCTGGATCAAGGGGTTCAGCGAGGTGCAGGCCTACCTGCCGCGCTTGGTACTGCTGGCCGACGTCGCCGGCGCCGAGGCGCGCCGCTTTGCGCGCAGCCTGCCGCTCGGCAACGCTCCCCGGCAACCGTCGTTCGTCGTCCAGTCGGGAACTTCGCTGCGCCTCAGCCAGCGGCCGGCCGAGGGCGCGGTCGCGGTCAGCGGCGTGCAGCGGCTGCGTACGCTTCCCGGACTGGTGCAGCGCGCCGAACGTCTGCGCATCTGGAGCGACGCGGCGTCCGGCGCTTCGGCGTGGGAAGTCGTCTTCGCGGTCGGCCGGGTGATGCTGCTGGTCAGCCCGGAAATGCAACGCGGCTTCTCTGGCGAGGGCCAGGTGTTGTCGACGCTGGCCGCCGCGACTTGGCAGAAGGCGCTGCCGAAAGTGCGTGCGCAACTCCGCTGGCAGAACGAGATCGACGTCGGCGAGGTGGCGCAGGCGACCGCCCTGACTGCCGACGAGGTGGCGGCCGCACTCGCGGCGCTCGGCGCGCGCGGCCTCGCCGGTTACGATTGCAGCAGCGGCCGCTACTTCCACCGCGAACTCCCCTTCGACCTCGAAGCTGTCGAGGCGATGCAGCCACGCCTGCTCGACGCCCGGCAACTGCTGGCCGACGACAAGATCGAGCTGCTGGCGGGCAGCGGCGGCGACAGCCACGACTTCGCCGTCAGCGGCACTGAGGTCGTCCACCACGTCCGCTTGCGCGCCGACCGTGACCGCTGCTCGTGCCCGTGGTTCAGCAAGTCGCAGGGCGAGCGCGGACCATGCAAGCACATCCTCGCCGCGCGCCTGTTCCGCGACGGCGATGCGGACCCGCCAGCACCGGCCGGGACGAGCGGCCGCCTGGATCGGTGAGCGCATGAACGAAAGGGACTTCGCCGCTCTCGTTGTCCGCCAGTCGCCCGCGGCGATCGTCGACGCCCTGCTCGCCTTGCCGTCGGAAGAGCGCCGGGTGCTGGCGCCGATCGCCGCCGACCTGTGGCAGGAGATCGATGGTGGACGGGTGATGAACGAATGGCTGGTACTGCTTCCCGGGGCGTCCACGACGCGCAGCGGCAACGTCGGACGCGGTTGGCGCGAGCAGCACGCCAAACTCTCACTGGCCGTCCTCGTGCTGTGCAACATCGACCGGGCCAAGCGCGTGCACTGGCTCGGTTCGCGCGCTGCGGACGCTCTGCTGCGGCGCGTGTTTGCGGCGCGCGACGCCGGCTGGCGCGAAGCCTGGCTGCGCCATCGCTTGCGCGGAGAGTTCCCGGGAGTTCATTGGAGTTTCGTGCGGGGCCTCGTGCGTGACGGACTGTGTCGCCGCCCGGATGAGGGCGACTCGCTGCGCGGCTACCTGCAGCTGATGGTCAGCGACCTCAATCCGGGCTGGTCACGGCCGGGCGTCGCGTACGTTCCGCTCAGCGCCCGGTTGTTGGCCGACCCCGGCCTGCTCGACGACGAAATCTGGCGACTCTTCGAAGTCGACACCCACCTTTACGACGACGCCTGGACGCGTCGGAATCCGCGTTGCCCCGCCGGCTACGAGGGCTGGAGCGACGCGCTGCTCAGGCTGGCTGGCGAAGGAAGCGTCGACCGCCGGCGCCTGCTCGACGCGACTCTCGCCGGCCTGTGGGCGAGCAGCAGCAACAGCGTTCTCGCCGGTCACCACCGGCTGCACTGCCGGCTGGCGCCGAGCGCCGACGAACTCGACGCGCGCGAGGGGGCTTACCGCGAGTTGCTCGGCCACCGCGCCGGCCCGGTCGTCGGTTTCGCACTCAGGCAACTCGCGCTCATCGCGCGGCGGCGGCCACTGGCCGCCGCGCCGACGCTGGCCGCGATGCCGCCGCTGTTCGCGCTGCCGGCCAAGACGCAGCCGCTGGCGGCGCTGAAACTCGTCGGTCGGCTACTGCAACGGGAAAAGCCGCAGGGCGAGCTTGCCGAGGCCGCTTGCGCCGTCCTGCTCGAGGCGTTGCGACATCCGGCGAGCGACGTGCAACAGACGGCGGCGCAGCTCCTCTGCGCCCATGCCGGCACCTGGAGCGACGAGCAGATCGCAGGGGTGCGCGCCGTCGAGCGGGAACTCACTCCGTCGGCACGCACCCTGCTCGCTGCGCTCGAGCGCGAACCGGCAGGTGTCCGGCCGGCGCCGTTGCCGTCGACCGATGCCGCGGCGGCTGGCGCAACGATGCCGGCAGAACGGCGATGGCGCGCGCGCGTGCAGGCTCTGCCCTCTCGCCTGCGCGCCGTCGGCGGCTTGGCCGGCGAAGTCGATTTCTCGCTGCCACCACCGCCCCTGGCGATCGCGCTGACCGATCTGCCGATCCTGAAGACCCTGCCACCGGTGTCGCCCATCGCCGGCATCGACGAACTGATCGACAGCGTCGCGCACGCCATCGAGGCGGTCGATTCCGCCACGGAAGTCGAGCGCATCGTCGACGGCATCGCGCGCCTGTTCGACGACCGGCCTGGCGACTTCGCCGCGCGCACGCAGGCGCTGGTCAAGCGGATGCACACGGGTGCGCTCGCCGACGCGCGCGGCCTCGTCCTGCCCGGGACACCCAACGGCCTGCGTGACCTGGTGCTGACCTGGCTCGAAGGTGGCCCGCGGCATACCAACTACCCGTACTGGCAGCAGGTACGCGGGCCGATGCGCTTCATGGACCGGCGCCTGCGCGAGCTTGCCCGCCATCTCGACCGGCACGGTGCGCTGCAGCCGCTGGCGACGCCGACCCATGCGCCGGGCTGGATCGCGCCGCACGTCTTCGTCGAGCGCCTCGCCCACTACGAGCGGGCCGCTCGGCGGCCGCTTGCCAGCGACCTCCTGCAGGCCCTGCTGCGGCTGGCGCCCGACGGTCGTGGCGAGGCGCTGGCGTTGGCCGGTGCGCTGCGCGGCGAATGGGCGCCAGCAGTTCGCTGGGCGCTCGGCGGCGGTTCCGCTCCGGACGTGCAGAGCAGAAGGCAGGCAGCCCTCTGGGTCGCCGCCGGTCGCGCGCGTGCACCGCACGCCGATCTCAGCGGCCCGCTGGCCGCGCTCGGCCTGCGCATCGACTGGCCGGATGTTCTGCAGCCGGCCAGCTATCAGTGGCGGGCCACGACGCGCACGCTCCACCGGCACGGTCGTGAAACGATCCATCCCTGCCTCGACCTGCAGGTCTCGCCGGCGCCTTGGCGAGCGCCACGCCTGCCGACACCGGCCTGGGGTGCGGCGGCGAGGGTTCGCGCCGGCGCCGCCTGGCTGATGCATCTCGCCGGCAGCCTGCGGCTGGTGGCCCCATCGCTGGCGCTGCGCACGCTCGCCCCGAGCCTCGCCGTGCCGACCTGCCTGGCGCACGAATCGGCGCCGCATCGGTCGCTGGCCGTCGGCTACTCGGCACCCTGGCTGATCGACTGGGCGCAGACTCTCTGGCCGCTCAACGGCGACGCGTTGCTGGCGCTCGGCGTGCGCCTGATGGTCGAGCGTATCGACCTCACGGCAAGCGCCGGCGAACCCCTGCATCCTTTCCTGACGCCGCTGTTTGCCGGCAACCGGCCGTGGTCCGAGCTGGGGGTGCTGGCGTTGTCGATTGCCCTCGCCAGTCGCGACGGCGACCTGCGGCGGCTGGCGACCGACCTGCTGATCGAAGGCATCGCCGACGGCCGCGCGCACCCCGACGAACTGGCCCGCGTACTGTGCCGTCTGGCCGCTGGCGGCTGGTTGAAGGCCAGCCGGTTGAGCGCAGCGCTGGGCGAAGCTGCGCTCGTTTCGCCACTGCATCAATGGACAGTCGCCGGCATCATCGAGGGTGCGCTCGAGGTCTTCCTGGCACAGAGCGGCAAGGCCAGCGTCGCCCTCGAGCTGCTGCACGAACTGCTGTTCGAGCTGGATGGCGGGCCTTCGGCCGTGACGCTGCAACGCCTGTCGGCAATCACCAGCGGCAAGGCGGGAATCGCTGCCGCCGCGATCCGCGTCCGCGCCGATCGCCCGGCGCGGCAGTGCCTGGCCGAAGCACTGCGTTCCGCCTGGGAAGTGCGCTTGTGCCGGGTCGAAGCCTGGGCGGCGGACGGCGAGCTGCCGGACGCGAAGCACCTGATCGCGGCTCCGTGACCGTTGCGCCGGGGACCACAGCCAGTTGATCGCCAGCGGAGCGGGAGCAAGGCCGACCGCGTTGCGCGGGTCGACGGAGCGGATCACCGCCTGCCGCTCGCCGGAGTCCGTCTGCAGGAGACTCGGCTCCAGCATCGCCCTTGCCCCGACGATCCTCGCGCTCGGCCGGAACGCAGCTGCATGCAGCGGTCCGGGGATTTCTGCTACCTTCTCGTTCCGGCAACCATCCACTGACTTCGGCATGGCGCGAACCGCGACCCGTCACCTGCTCCTCCTGCTCGCCACGGCCGCACTGGCGCTTGCGGGATGCGCCGGCTTCGAGCCGCAGCCCGGCCCCGGCCCGGAGCCATTGCCGGCCACCCGCTACCGGGCGCTGACGACGCCGATCATTGCCGTCGGCGACACGCAGGAGCACGAATCCACCGGTTACCCGCTGCACGACAACGACAGCGCCCTGGATGCCTACATCGAGGTCACCCAGCGCCCACCCGAGCAGGCGCTGTTCGGGCGCCGCCTGCTCGAGTGGGCGCTCGCCAGCCATCCCGACGAGCCCTTCATCCACCTCGGCGACGTCATGGACCTGTCGTGCCGCAGCGAGGCGGTACGCATCGGCCGCATCTTCCAGGCCAGCCAGAGCCCCGGCGCCATCCTCCCCGGCAACCATGACGGGCTGATGTTCGGCATCTTCGCGCACAACCTCTTCGCGCCGGGAACGACCACCCCGCACCGCTGGAACCAGGTCTGCCGGCGCGGTGCCGACGCCGACCGGAAGGAGTTCCGGAGCGAGAACGAAGCCCTGACCAAGCGCGGATTCATCGCGACCTACCTGAGCGACCAGATCAAGGCGCCGCAACCGAAGCCTGGCCTGGTCGCACCGCCCGTACAGGGACCACACATCGTCGAGTGGCGCAACCCCGACCCCGATGCCTTCCTCTCTGCAGCCCGCGGCGAACTGATCGACGGCCCGCTGCATGCCGATTCCTTCCTCGCCCAGCGACTCGTATTGCCGCGCGCCCCGGGTGCGACCCGGCGGACGATCGTCATCGCCCTCGATACCAACCAGAGCGGGCTCCTCGTCGGCATCTGGGACACGCTGATGGGGCGCAGCCCGGGCAGCATGGGGCACATCCATCCTGACCAGATACGGGCAGTCGAGCCCTGGGTCGACGAGTCCGTCGCGGCCGGCGACATCCTCATCTTCGCCGGTCATCACAACTGGCGTTCGCTCGGCCTGGGTTCCCGGACCATGATGCGCCAGCTCATGTCGCGCCTCGAGCAGCCTCTGGTCTACCTGTCGGCACATACCCACCGGGGATTCTGGGCCGTGCACCGTACGCTCGCTTCGCAGCCCCTGCTCGAACTCAACGTCAGCTCGCTCTCCGACTGGCCGATCGCCTACCGCCGGATCAGCTTCGCCTACGACGAGGAGGCGCGCCGGCTGCTCGTCCGCGGTGACCTGCTGCCCCGCGGCGAGAAGCCGAACACCAGCGACGCCGATCTCCTCGCCGCCTGGCGGCAACAGGCTTGCGAGCCGGCGCAGGTGCCGCTCAAGCGGCTCGACGACGAGGATGAGAAACTGGTACGGGCCCAGAAGTCGACGCGTGGCAACCTGATGGAATGGCTTCTGGCGGCGATCAGCCCGCTCTGCGAAAGCTGCGAGAAGCCGCTGTACCGGCACGCGCAGGCCTACCTCGACGAGATCCTCGAAATCGTCCTCGAGCTGGATGCCGACCTCGGGCGCGACGCCCACCGGCTGCACACCGTGAAGCTGCCGGCGTGGTGCGGCGAACGCGACTTCACAGCCTGCACCCGTGGCGTGATGGCCGAACACGCCGACAGTTTCGCAGCCCACGTCAAGCTGTTTCGCCGCAAGGCGGCGCTCGCCGCGCTCTTCAACGAGCACCTGGACGACCTCACCAGCCACCGCGCACGCGCCTACATGACCTGTCGCGCGGCGCTCGCCGCGAAGGACGACTTCGATGCCACGCCCGACGAGCGCAATGCCAACCGTGGCGAGCAGAAACGGAAGGCCGAGCAGTTCTTCCGCATCGAGACCAGTGTCGGGATGGATTGAGAGCGGAGCGGGCACCGCGCTGCGGGCGGCTGACACCACCCATCCTTGACCTTTGCCCACGTCACGGTAGGCTATCGTTCTCGCCACGCGAACCGGAGAGTGCCATCACCCGACCCGCGATCGATGCCCGCAGACAAGAGCGCCAGCGGGTCTGCCGCGGCCGGTGAACAGCGCAGGGGACCGCCATGTACCAGAAACTGACCCGCAGGGAGGCCAACCGCCTCGAGCAGCGGACGCTGCGCCTGTCCGTCTTCACCATCATCGGCCTCGCCATTGCCGGCATCGGTTACGGGCTCTACATCGGCTCCGAGGCGGTGATGCTCGACGGCTTCTACGCCCTGACCAGCGTGCTCGGCTCCGGGCTGTACCTGCTCGCTGCCCGGCTCGTCGAACGTCCGGCCGACCGTTACTTCCAGTATGGCTACGCCCACATCGAACCGCTGGTCAACAGCTTCAACAGCCTGATCCTGCTCGTCGTCTGCCTGTACGCCCTGGGCAACGGCCTGAAAGGTCTGCGCAGCGGCGGCAATCCGGTCGAAGCCCGCGAGGTCGTCGTGTACAGCCTGATCACCGCCGTTGTCTGCCTTCTGGTGTGGTGGTACGAACGGCGCGTCGCCACCCGCTGCGACTCGCAACTGGTCCGCAACGACGCGCGCGAGTGGATGATCGGTACGCTGTTCAGCGTCATCACACTGATTGGTTTCGCGATGGTCTGGGTTCTCCCCGAACCCATGCGGAGCTGGTGGGCGCGCTACGCCGACAGCGCCGTGCTGTCGCTGATGGCGCTGCTGCTCCTGCCAGTCCCGGCGAAGATCTTCTACGACAACATGCGCGAAGTCCTGCGCATGGCCAACCCGGACGACGAGGTGTCACGCCGCGTAAACGCCGTCATGCGCGACATCGCGGCCGAACACGACATCGCCGACTACAGCACGCATATCGCCAAGACCGGCCGCATCCACGTGATCGAGATCAACATCCTGGTCGGGGAGGATTTCGCTCTGCAGACGATTCCGCAGACCGACGCCCTGCGCGCGCGCATCTGGGATGCCATTGGCCTGCCGCTCGAACAGGCCTGGCTGGGCATCCTGTTCACCGCCGACCCGCGCTGGGGCTGACCCGGCCGGCGAGCAGGCGGGAGCATCGGCGCCCGCATGCAGAAGCGTTTGCCGACCCAGACGCCGCTCAACGCCGCGCGGGAAAGCCGCAATCGATCCGCCGTTCGGCGCCGTCGAGGCGGCAGCGGCTGACCGTCCTGCCGTCGGCGTCGAGCAGCGTGCCGCGCCAGGCCTGATCCTCACGTTCGAGCAACAGGAAGCTGTAGCGGTTGAGGACGATGCCGCTGCTCGCGGCGACGCCATCGTAAAGCCGCGCATCCGGCTCGGAGCGTTCCCTGCTGCCGGGAACGCCAGCTTCGTAGAGCGGCGACTGCGGATCGAATGCTTCGAGCTGCGTGCCGCTGCCGCCGACGATCACTTGCGCCGGTCGCCAGGTGGCGCCGGCAGCAGCAGTGAAGTTGATCGTCGCGAAGGCATGCTCGTGGCCGGCGAAGACGAACTGCAGATTCGCTGGCAGCCCGTCGCGGACGAAGGTCTGCAGCGCGTTCGGTTGCGCGTCGGCAGGCAGGAGCCCGTACCACAACGGCTTGTGGATCAGCAGCCAGAGCGGTCGATCAGCGGGCAGCGTCGCCAGCGTGCGCAGCGAGCGGCGAAAGATGGCGAGATCGTCGGCAGTCTGGGACAGTGGCAGGTAGTCGGCGAAGGCGGCGTTGTCGGCGACGACGAGCGTCAGCAGTTCGCCCAGGTCGACCCGGTACGCGTCGGCAGTCAGGTTGTTGCCGAGTGTCGACTGGCCGGCGGTCCTGTACGCCTGGTTGCCGCATTGCTGGTAGGGCAGCGGTGACAGGAAGCGCATCCATCCCTCGCCGCCGCGGTCGCAGTTCTCGTGGTTGCCGCGGACGAAGATCCACGGCGCTGCCGCCAGCAGAGGCGTTGCCGGCGCGAAGAAGTCGGTGCGCCAGCCGGGCCAGCCGTAGCCGATGACGACGCCCCGCTCGCGCAGCGGCTGGCACTTCGCCGGATCGTCGCAGTACTCGCGATAGTGATAGTCGCCGACATGAATGACCAGGTCGGGCTGCGTTGCCGCTGCTGCGGCTGCAATCCGCGGCCACGGCCAGTCGCTCGCGCTGGCGCAGTCCTGGATCGGATCCGCCGGTCCGCTGGCTGGTACCTTGACGCGGCAGCCGGTGTCGCCGACGACGACGATGCGTCGCGGGTCGGATACAGGAATCGGCATGGCTTCATTGCCGATGCGCACCTCGCGTGCCCTTGCAGGCAGCGTTGCTTCGCAGGCGGTGACGGCGAAGTCCGGCCGGAAAGCCGGGTTGTCCGGTGTCGGTCGCCGCGTCTCGCTGGCTGTCGTCGCGCTGGCGCGGGGCTGCAGCGGCACGCGGACGCCGTCGACGATCGCGCTCGGGCAGTCGCTGCCGTCGGCGACGATGCTGCGCAGGCTGCTGCTGCCGCCCGGCCCGAGTTGCGTCCAGTGGTGGAGGGGGGCGTCTTCGCCGGCGGGCCGGGTGGCGCAGCCGGCAAGCAGGCAGAGTGCCGCCAGCAGCGTCGCGCTGTGGCAGCCGGCTGGATGGGTGGCATGCGGCCGTGGCAGGTTGCGGAATCTGGGCATGCTCGCTTCTCGCTGGCGATCGGTGGGAAGGATTGGTGGTGTCGGCGGTTGCCGTCATTCCAGGCAGGCGGCGATGGCGCGCAGGCCGGCGAGGCCGCCGGTAGCCAGCGCCACACCCTTTCCGGGTGGCAACTGCGGCTCGCTCGGGTTGATGCGGATCAGCTGGCCGCGGCTTCGCTCGCCGAGCATGCGTACCGTCGGGATGTTCGTGCCGGCGCCGATCTCGACCACCACCAGCCGGCGCACCTCGCGCAGCCAGGCGTGCAGGCGGGCTTCCTGCGCGTCGGTGCGTTCGGCCAGCCATCCCCAATCGCCGAACATGAGGATGTTTGGTCGCGCGATCGCCTGGCAGCGCGGACAGCGCGGGAACTCCGAGCTGAGCTGGCACCGCTCCTCGTCCACCAGCGGCCGGTAATCGTCGGCCGGCCAGATGCCGTCGTGACACGCGTCGAGGCACTGCAGGTGATGGATCGAACCGTGACACTCGACGATCCGTTCGGCGGCGAAGCCGGCCTTCTGGAACTGGCCGTCGACGTTGCTGGTGAACACGAAAACGCCCTGCGGCAGGCGTTCGCCGATCTGGCGCAGGATGCTGAAGCCGGCGTGCGGCACGGTGCGCCGGTAGAGATTCAGGCGATGGCCGTAGAACCCCCAGGCGAGTGCCGGCCGGGCGGCGAAGGCGGCCGGATTGGCGATCTGCTCGAAGCCGATGCGGGCACGGCCGAGCGCCGGGTAGACGCCCCAGAATCCCTGCGGCCCGCGGAAGTCGGGCAGACCCGAATCGACGCCGATGCCGGCGCCAGCGGTGACCAGCAGTCCGTCGGCCTGACGGATCAGTTCGGCGCAGGCGGCGGCAGCGGTTTCCATCTACAGCCCGCGCGCCCACGCCGGCCGCAACGGCGCCGCTGCCGGGTCGGCGATCGCCAGCCGTACCTGGTGCAGCAGGCGCGGTTTGTCGGCGTCGAGCGTGCCCTTCAGTGCCAGCCAGTTCGATGCGTGGTCGCTGCGGAACACCGTCCGCCGGAGCTCGAGTCGTTCGAGAAAACGCTCCATCTCGACGAACAGCTCGCGCTGGCTCAGCGGCCGCCACTCCGGAAAGGCGGCGCGGAAGCGCTCCTCGCCGAGTGGAAAGCTGACCACCAGCGTCGCCAGGTACTCCGGTTGCGTCGCGTTCGCCAGTCGCGCCGAGTTCTCGGCGTGGCGCAGCGAGAGCTGCGGCCCGGCGAGGCCGTTGAGGATCATCACCGAGCGCGTGATGCCCGCCTGCCCGAGCCGCTCGAGTGCGTCCACCGTCGAGGCGAAGGTCTCGCCCTTGTGCACGCGCTCGAGCACCTCGTCGTCACCCGATTCGGCGCCGACGTAGGCGATCGACAGCCCGGCGGCGGCGAGTTCACGCAACTCGTCGGTCGACTTGCGCCGCAGGTTGCGTGGCAGACAGTAGCTGGAGACGCGGCGGACCGCCGGCAGATGGCTGCGGATGGCCTCGAGGACGCGCAGCAGGCGGCGGGTCGGCAGCACCAGCGCATCGCCGTCGGCGAGGAAGACCCGCCGCACGCCATCGCCGAAGCGCTCGCCGGTCAGCCGGATGCTCTCGAGGACTTCTTCCTCGCTGCGGGCGCGAAACTTCTTCTGCGGCGCCGTATACATCTCGCAGAAGGTGCAATGGTTCCACGAACAGCCGTCGGTCACCGGCACGATCAGCGAGTCGGCCTCGCTCGGCGGTCGGAAGACGGGCTCGATGTAGCGGATCGGGATGGCTGGCAGCATGCTCGGCTGGTCCGGGAAACGCGGCAACAGGCGAATACTAGCGCGCTTTCGCCGCCTGGCGGGGTGTCGCAGCGGTCCGGCTCGACGGCCGGCCATAGCCGCTCGCCGCGCCGCCCGGCAGCGAACGCCGCATTTCAGTCGGCTGCCTGCGGCCTCGGCTTCGGCGCCGACTCGGGTCCTGCACGCACCAGCGCGTAGTCGGTGCTGCGAACGCCGCGCAGCAGCATGCCGGTCTCGTCAGAGGAGATGCCGAGCGCTTCGAGGCTCTCGGCGGCCAGGCGCAGGCTGGCCTCGAGCGTTTCCGGATAGGCCAGGGTCACTCCCGCCTGCAGCAGTGCGTCGCAGGTGCTCAGGTCGCGTGCGCGGGCGACGATCTTCGTCGCCGGCGCATGCGCGCGGATCAGCGTCGCGGCGCGCAGAGCCGTGTGCTGGTCGTCGATCGTCAGCACGAAGAGCTCGACCTGTTGCAACGAGGCGTTGGCCAGCAGTTCCGGATTGCCGACGTCACCGTAGAAGACGGGATGACCCTCAGCGCGCCACTTGGCGACGAGTTCGGCGTCGGCGTCGAAGGCGACGAAGGGGATGCCCAGCGAGGACATGATCGTTCCCACCGTGTGACCGACGCGGCCGTAGCCGGCGATGAGCACCCGCGGCGGCGACTCGCCCGCAGCAACGGCGTAGTCGGAGCGCGGATCGACGGCGGGCGCCCGGTCGTCCGACTGCCGCGCGAGGCGGTTGCCAACCTGGACCAGCACCGGCGTCAGCAGCATCGTCAGCGAGATGACCGCCACCGCCATGACGAAGACGAGGTCGTCGATCACGCCCAGAGCCTTGGCGGCGCCGAAGACGACGAAGCCGAACTCGCCGCCCTGGGCGAGCATGAAGGCGACGCGCACGGCCGTGCCGCGGCCGCTGCCGAAGACCCGGCACAAGCCGTAGAGCACCGCCACCTTCAGGCTGATGATCGCCAGCACGTGCAGGGCGAAGGTGAGCGGGTGCCGTGCGAGCGCCGCGAGGTCGACCGACATGCCGACGGCAACGAAGAAGAGGCTCATCAGCAGCCCCTTGTGTGGTTCCAGCGTCGCCTCGATCTGCAGGCTGTAGCGCGATGTGGACAGCATCATGCCCATCAGGAAGGCGCCGAGCGCCATCGACATGCCCGCGGTGTCCATCGCCATCGCCGCCGCGAAGACTGCCGCCATGGCGGCGAGGAAGAACGCCTCGCGATTGTTCTGCCGTGCCAGCCGATCGAGCAACCGCGGCACCAGGTAGCGCCCGGCGAGGATCACCAGGACGACCATCGTCACGGCCACCGTGATCTGCTTCCACAGCGCCATCTCGCTGGGCAGAGGACCGCTGTCGGCGAGCACCGGTACCAGTGCCAGCAGCGGGACCACCGCCAGGTCCTGCATCAGCAGGATCGCGAAAGCGGTCTGTCCATGGCGGCTGGCGAGTTCGCCCTGATCGCGCAGCATCTGGATGACGAACGCGGTCGACGAGAGGGCGAAGCTGGCGCCGAGCAGCAGCGCCACTTGCCAACTCGGCATGAACTGCTTGAAGTACGCGGCGATCACCAGCGCCGAGACGACGATCTGCAGCGAGCCGAGGCCGAACAGAGTCCGCCGCAGGTCCCACAGCCGCCGTGGTTTCATCTCCAGGCCGATCAGGAAGAGCAGCAGGACCACCCCGAGTTCGGTGAAGTGGCGGACATCCTCCACCTCGGTGGTGACGAACGGACCCGGCGTGTGTGGCCCGACGATGACCCCGGTGACCAGCAGCCCGAGAATCGACCCCAGACCGAAATGCCGAAAGACGGCGACGGCGATCGAAGCCACTACCAGCAGCAGTACCGCGGAATAGACGAACGATTTCGGGTCCATGCTCAGCCTCCCATGTCGGTGTCCGCATACCCATGTTTCAGCCAATCGACCTTTGAAATCTGGCGAGGCACAGACTAGAATGATACGCTCGCATGCAGCGTCGCCAAGACGCAGTGCTTTGCCGATCTTCCTGCTTCGGCGGCAGCGTCGGATTACCGCTTGCCGAAACGCCTTCAGATCCAGTGAGGTGCCCGCATGAACAGATTGCCATCGTGTGCCAGGCGGAGCCCGGGCTTCACCTTGACCGAACTGGCGGTCGTCCTGGTCGTCGTTGCGCTCGTACTCGGTGGTCTCCTCTCACCGCTGGCGACGCAGATGGATGTCCGCATGACCGCCGAGACGCGCAAGGATCTGGCAGACATCAAGGAAGCGCTGCTCGGATTTGCCGTGATCAACGGGCGTTTCCCCTGTCCGGCGGATGCCACGATCGCCAGCGGGGTGGCCGGCGCCGGGCTGGAAGCGGCGCACGATGCGGGCGGCGACTGTCCGAACGGCTCCGGCGTCGTGCCCTGGGTGACCCTCGGCGTCCGCGAGACCGACGCCTGGGGGCAACGTTACTCCTACCGCGTGACGCCTGCCTTTGCCCAGCGCGTGTCGCCGCCACGAAATGCGGCCTTCGATCTGAGTACCCCCGGCACACTCGACGTTCGCTCCGCGGCGGTGGGCGGAACGATGGTGGCTGGCGGGCTGCCGGTCGTCTTCGTTTCGCACGGCGGCAATGGCCGCGGCGGGTACAACCGCGAGGGCGCGCAACTGCCGATCGGTGAGGTCCCGGACGAGATCGACAACCAATTGACGAATGCCGGTACGGCGATGGCGAACACCATTTTCGTCAGCCAGGCGCGGAACCCGGGGAGCGGTTTCGACGACGAGGTCGCCTGGGTCCCGCGCGCCATTCTCGTCAGCCGGATGATCGGCGTTGGCAAGCTGCCGTGAGCCGTCGTCGCGCCGCTCGGCGGCTGGCTTTGGCCGCAGGTGGTGGCCCCTTGGGCGAGCTTGCCTTGGTGCGTAGTGGGTAGTTGCGGGGCGCTGGCGGAACGTGGCGCCGTTTCCTCTTTCGCCCGGTTCGGTCCTCACTCGACGGGCGGTTGCGTCGCTTGCAGCGGCGAGCAGGCGCCGGCGTTCGGGCTCGGGTCGAGACGGCGATGACTGCCTACCGTGCCTTCATTGGTCGTTTGCGCAGCGCTGGCGTGCGCGCGGAAGACTCGGAAGGGCTGCGCCTGCAGAAATCGCTGCTCTTTTTTGCCACCGGCCTGATCTGTTTTGCCTCGGTTGCCTGGCTGTTGATCTACTGGCAACTGGGGCCGCGCTTCTCGTCCAACCTGCCCTTCGCGCTGCAACTCCTGCTGGTCGGCAACCTGTTGCTCTACCTCTGGACGCTGAACTTCAACTTTTTTCGCCAGGTTCAGCTCGCGCTCTTCCTCTTCATGCCCTTCGTCGCACAATGGAGCATCGGCAGCTTCATCGACGCCAGCGGCATCAGCCTCTGGGCCCTGCTGGCGCCCATCGGCGCCGTGCTGTTCATCGGCCCGCGTGAGTCGGGAGCATGGTTCTTCGCCTATGTCTTTCTCACCGTTCTCTCGGGCGGATTCGACTTCTACCTCGCCGATTCGTTGCTGGCGCAGCCGCCGAAGGTGCCGTTGCGGACGATGGCATTCTTCTTCGCGCTCAACTTCATTGCCGTGTCGACGATCGTCTACCTCTTGCTGCGCTACGCCGACGGGGAAAAGCACGCGGCGCAGCAGCGCCTGCAGGAGGCGCACCGGCTGCTGCAGATCGAACAGGATCGCTCGGAGCGACTGTTGCTCAACATCCTGCCGGGCCCGATCGCCAAGCGCCTGAAAGAGAGCGACCAGACGATCGCCGACGGTTTTGCCGAAGTCTCGGTCATGTTCGCCGACATCGTGAACTTCACCCGCATCGCCGAAGGGCTGACCCCGCAACAGGTGTTCAGCATGCTCAACAAGATCTTCTCCTCCTTTGACGAGCTGGCGGAGAAGCACGCGCTCGAGAAGATCAAGACGATCGGCGATGCCTACATGGTCGCCGCCGGTCTGAACGATGCCTGCCGCAACCCGGCTGCGTCACTTGCCGACATGGCGCTGGAGATGTGTGCCCTGTTGCACCAGGACTTCAGTGTCAACGAAATGCGCCTCGAGCTGCGCATCGGCATCGGCACCGGGCCGGTGGTCGCAGGCGTCGTCGGCAAGAAGAAGTTCATCTACGATCTCTGGGGCGATACGGTGAACATCGCCAGCCGCGTCACCACCGAAGGGGTCCCCGGCATCGTCCAGGTCGATCAGCGGACCTACCGGCGGCTGTGCGACTGTTTCGACTTTCACGAGCCGCAGATGATCCAGGTGAAGGGGAAGGGCAGCATGATCGTCTATCGCCTGATCGGTCGCCGCGTGCCGCTGCCGGCCAGCGCCTAACCGGCAGCGGCAGCCGCTTCGTTACCGGGCTCGCAACGGCGCAACTCGAAGCAGACCTGGCCCGGCAGGTTGCTCGTCAGAAGCAGGCGGTAGCCGTTGCTGACGGCCTGGCGCGCGGCGTGGTAGAGGCCGATGCCGAGCCCGCTCTCGGAGGCGACCGGCGCCTGCAGGAGATCGCCGACAATCGTGTCGCTGACCGCACTGCCGTCGTCGCAGACGCGCAGCACGGAAGCGTCTGCGGCGAGGGTGACGCAGATTTGCAACGCGCTCTCCACCTGTTTCTTGAGCAGGGCGTTCTGCAGCAGGTTGTCAGCCACGCTGTCGAAGAGGGTCGTCGGCAGCATCGCCTGTGGGTCGATCTCATCGGCGACGAAGCGGATCGGCGAGCCGGCATGGCGTTGCTGCTGGATGCGCCACCACATTTCGGCGGGCAGCATGCCGCCGATCTCGCTCTGCGGCTTTTGCAGCTTGGCCAGGGTCTGCCGCAGCCGCTGGCTGATCTGTGGCAACTGGCGCTGCAGCAGTTGCTCGAGGCGCTCGCCGTCCTGTCCCTGCGCGGTCTGCGCCAGATAGCAGAGACCGTCGATCGACTGCAGCAGGTTCTTGACGTCGTGCGTCAGGCGGGCGCCGGTTTCGTGGATCGCCCGCAGATAGCCCACCTGCTGCAGTTCGCGTGCCCGCAGCTTGGCGACGTAGTGTTCGTTGGCCAATTGCGCCAGCAGGTGGAAGTGCCAGACGAGCGCCGGGCTGAGCTTGTGACGGGTGTACAGCGTGAGCCGCAGCGGTTGCCCGGGAAACTCCTGCCGATGGCCCGATTCGCCGCCGAAGGAACCCTTTCGTCCGCCGGCCGACCAGTGGCCGCCGTCCACCCAGGGCAGGTCGAGCATCTCGGCGAGCGCTTGCGAGAGAAATTTCTCCGGCTCGTTCTCGTCACTGGCCAGTGTCGTCAGGCGATGCAGCCAGCGCTCGAAGGGCAGGCCGATGCTGAGCAGGTAGCGCGAGAAGAAGACGTCGATGCCGGTGTAGCCGGGCCGGGTGTTCCACGTCCAGCCGATCAGCAGCAGCAGGGCGGCGATCGACACCAGCGTGTTGATCACCGCCTCGAAGTAGCCGGCCTGCCGCAGGAGCATGAAGGCCAGGCTGCCGAGGACGAGGACGGCGATCAGCAGGAAGATGAACAGGCTGTAGAAGAGATCGACCATCGCGCCGCCGGGGCGGTCGCTTTCCGGCGAGAGCGGCAGCAGCGTCATGGCCAGCAGGAACAGCGGCATTCCCCAGGCGAATTCGCGGTCGAGTGCCGGGCCGTTGAGCAGCGCCCGCGGGACGACCTGCGGCACGAGCCAGAACAGCAGCGCCGCCAACAGGTAGGCAAAGGCGACGAGATAGAAGATGCGCGTCGGCCGGTGATCGATGAACATCACGCGTCCGCCGACCAGGGCGGCGAGGATCACGACCCAGACGATCAATAGCCACCAGCCGTACCAGATGGCGCCACAGGCGAGCAGCAGCGTGATCACCGCCAGGCCGCTGAGATCGACCTTGCGTTCGGCGTAGATGAACGGCTGCCAGAGGATGAACAGGCCGACATTGACCAGCCAGCAGAGCAGACCGGTCATCGAACCAGCGCCTGCGACCAGAGCCAGGTGCAGGAAGACGAGCAGTGAGATCAGCAGCCAGCGCTGGCGTTGGCGCAGCGCCGTGCCGATGCGCTGCAGCGGCCTCACGCGTCGCTCCACAGCGGCGCGCTGACCAGCCACGGCTGAGCGTGGCGGCTGGTGGCCCGGTCTTGCCTGCTGAGCGCAGCACCTGTCCGCCCGAGTCTCGACAGGAGTGTCGAAAATCCGACAGATTGCAGCTTCCCGGGTGCCAGATCGGCTTCAAATGCCTGGCACGGAAAATGCTTGTAACCTCTGGCACCGGACATGGACAGGAGGAAGAAATGAACCAAATGAAGCAGCAGCAGTCGGGTTTCACCTTGGTCGAGATTGCCATTGTACTCGTCATCATCGGGCTCCTGCTGGGCGGGGTGCTGAAGGGTCAGGAACTGATCAACAGCGCCAAGGTGAAGANCATGATCGGCGATTTCCGCAGCGTTTCGAGCCTGGTCTATGCCTACCAGGACCGCTTCAAGGCTTTCCCTGGCGACCAGAACCAGAACCAGCTGAACGACGCCTTCGGCAACGCGGTCTCTGCTGCCTGCGCGCCGGCCGCCGCCAACCAGTGTGCGCAGAACAACGGCCGCATCGACGGCTCCTGGCAGGCCGGCAACGCCGACGGCTCGGGCGTGCTGACCGATGAAAGCTCGCTTTTCTGGCAGCATGTGCGGCAGGCCAACCTGACGACCGGCCCGACGCTGCTTGCCAACACCGCCTATCGGCCGCGCAACGCCGATGGCGGCTTGATCGGCGTCGAGATGGCGGGCGGTCTGGCACCTTTCATCGCCGGCATGCGCGGCTCTTTCTTCGTCTGCTCGGACGGTATTCTCGGGCGCTACGTCCGGCAGATCGACACGACGATGGATGACGGCAATACCGCCGGCGGTTCGGTACAGGCGGTGCCAACCGGTTCAGCCCGCGGTGCGGCCGCGACCGCCACCAACGCCATCGTCGACGGCAACCAGTACATCGTCTGCGCCGCCTACTGAGCGAGCGGTACTGGCGATCGCGCCGTCCTGAGCGTGCGGCGGCCGCGCCGCCGCCCGGAGCGGCAGGCGGCGACGCGGCTTCAGCCCAGCAGGAGCCGCTGCTCGGCGGCGGCCAGCGCGCCGGGTGAACCCAGCAGGACGACGACGTCGCCGTTGCGAAAGCGCGTCTCGGCTGCCGGTTCGAGGGCGCGGATGTTGCGCCGGCGTACCGCCGTGACCTCGACGCCGAGCGCCTGCAGAGCCAGTTCGCCGAGCGTTCGCCCGATCGCATGCGCGCCGTCGGCGAGCAGGATCGAGTGCAGGCGCGGCTCGTCGCTGCCGCCACCTTCGGCCGCGAGTTCGTCCTCGCCGCGGAAGAAGCCGCGCAGCGTCCGGTAGCCGGCCGCCCGCGTCTGTCGGAAGCGCTCGAAGACCTCGCTCATCGGCACTCCGACGTGGCGCAGCGCATGCGCCGCCAGCACCATGCTGGCCTCGAGGGTTTCCGGCACGACTTCGGCCGCGCCGGCCTGCCGCAGGGCGACGATGTCCCGTTCGTCGAGCGTTCGCGCGACCGCCGGCAGTTGCGGCGCCAGGCTGCGCACCTGCTCGAGGACACGTGTCGCGGCACGCGTATCGGCAAAGGCGATGATCAGTACGCTGGCGCGGGTGACGCCGGCAGCGAGCAGGGTTTCACGCCGCGTCGCGTCGCCGTAGATGACGTTCTCGCCGGCAGCCGCCGCTTCGCGGATCAATTCGGGGTCGAGCTCGAGCGCGACGTAGCTGACCGACTCCTGCTCCATGAAGCGCGCCAGGTGCTGGCCGCTGCGGCCGTAGCCGCAGATCACCACATGCCGCTCGGTGTTCATCGTCTGCGCCGCCAGGCTGGTGAGCTGCATCGAGCGCAGCAGCCACTCGCTGGCGGCGAAGCGCAGGACGATGCGGTTGCTGTACTCGACCAGCACCGGTGCCAGCAGCAGCGAGAGGACCAGCGCCGCGAGCACCGACTGCAGCGCCAGCGGCGGCACCAGATGCAGCGGCCCGATCTGCGCCAGCAGGACGAAGCCGAACTCGCCACCGGCGCAGAGCCAGAGACCGGTGCGCATGGCGTTGCCGGGAGTCGCCCCGAACAGCCGCGACAGCCCGCAAATCAGGGTGAACTTGAGCAGCAGCAGCAGCGCCAGCACGCCCAGCACCAGTGGGGCGTTGGCCAGCACCAGCGGCGCGTCGAGCAGCATGCCGATGGTGATGAAGAACAGTCCCATCAGGACATCGCGGAACGGCTTGATGTCCTCCTCGACATGGTGCCGGTATTGCGTCTCCGAGATCAGCATGCCGGCGACGAAGGCGCCCAGCGCGAGCGACAGCCCTGCCAGTTCGGTCAGCCAGGCAAGGCCGAGCGTCACCAGCAGGACGTTGAGCATGAACAGCTCGGCCGACTTGCTGCGCGCGACGATGAAGAACCAGCGGTTCATCAGGCGCTGCCCGAGGAACAGCACGAGCGACAGGACGACGGCCGCCTTGAGGGCGGCGAGGCCGATCAACGTCGCCAGCCGCTCGGCCGATTCGGAGAACGACGGGATCAGGATCAGCAGCGGCACCACCGCCAGGTCCTGGAACAGCAGCACGCCCATGACCTCGCGGCCGTGTGGTGAGTCGAGTTCGAGGCGCTCGCCGAGCAACTTCGTCAGCACGGCGGTGGACGACATGGCGAGCGCTCCGCCGAGGGCGACGCCCGCCTGCCAGCTGAGTCCGAGTGCGACGACGATGGCGATGACGACCGCCAGCGTCAGCAGGATCTGCAGCAGGCCGAGGCCGAAGACGATGCGCTTCATCGCATGCAGCTTCGGTAGCGAGAACTCGAGGCCGATCGAGAACATCAGGAAGACGACGCCGAACTCGGCCAGGTGCTGCGCGCCGGCGAAGCCGCCGACGAGGTCGAGTGCGTGCGGGCCGATCAGCGCGCCGACCAGCAGGTAGCCCAGCACCGGCGGCAGCTCGAGCGCCCGAAAGGCGATCACCGAGACCACCGAGGCCGCGAGCAGCATGAGAATCGTGGGCAGCGTTTCCATTTTCCGGGACGGTTCTGGGCGCGAGCTGGGGGACGGTGGTCGGCGGCCGCAGCGCAGTGAGCGGCCGATGCCCTTCTGTTATACTCGCGGCATGATAACCGCTGCCACCCCATGAGCCAAACACGGCCATCCGCGAACGCGCTCGACCTGGCCCGGCAGGTGATGCGCATCGAAGCCGACGCAGTACTGGGACTGGCCGCGCGCATCGGTGACGAGTTCCTGCAGGCGCTGCGGCTGATCCTCAACTGTCCGGGCCGGGTCATCGTCAGTGGCATGGGCAAGTCCGGGCATGTCGGACGCAAGATCGCGTCGACCTTCGCCAGCACCGGTACCCCGGCGTACTTCGTCCATCCCGCCGAGGCCAGTCATGGCGATCTCGGGATGATCACCCGCGACGACGTGCTGATCGCCATCTCCAACTCGGGGGAAAGCGGCGAACTGCTGACCATCGTGCCGATCATCAAGCGGCAGGGCGCGCGGCTGATCAGCATGACCGGCAATCCACAGTCGTCGTTGGCCGTCGAGGCGGACGTACACCTCGATGCCGCGGTGGCGCAGGAGGCCTGCCCGCTCAACCTGGCGCCGACCGCCAGCACGACGGCAGCGCTGGCGCTCGGTGACGCGCTGGCGGTGGCGCTGCTCGACTCGCGTGGCTTTGGCGCCGAAGACTTTGCCCGCTCGCATCCCGGCGGATCGCTCGGCCGGCGCTTGCTGACGCACGTGCGCGATGTCATGCACAGCGGCCCGGACCTGCCCGAGGTGTCGCCGGCAACCAGCCTGCACGACGCGATTCTCGAGATCACTCGTGGTGGCATCGGCATGACCGCCGTCGTCGATCCATTGCGGCGAGTGATCGGTATCGTCACCGATGGCGATCTGCGACGGGCCTTCGCGCGCAGCCCCGACCTGCGGACGCTGTCCGCGGCCGACATCATGGGGCGCAATCCGCGCTCGATCGCCGCCGATCGCCTCGCCGTCGAAGCCGTGGCGATGATGGAAGAGCACAAGATCAACCAGTTGCCGGTCGTCGACGCGAGCGGCATCCTGATCGGCGCGCTGAACATGCACGATCTCTTTCGTGCCAAGGTGATCTGATGGATGCATCGCACAACGAGGCGACGGCGCGTGCACGCCGCCTGCGACTGATGGCTTTCGACGTCGATGGCGTGCTCAGCGATGGCTCGCTGTATCTTGCTGATGACGGAGTCGAGATCAAGGCTTTCAACACCCTTGACGGTTTCGGTCTGAAGCTGCTCGCCGAGGCCGGCATCACCGTCGCGATCATCACCGGCAGGCGTGCCCGCTGTGTCGAGTTGCGGGCGCAGAACCTGGGTATCGTGCATCTCCACCAAGGGGTCGACGACAAGCTCGCGCAGATGCAGCGACTGCTCGCCGAGTTGGGGCTCGACCGCGACCAGGCGGGCTACATGGGCGACGATCTGCCCGATCTGCCGCTCATGCGCGCCTGCGGCTTCTCGGCGACACCGCAGGATGCGCATCCGCTGGTGCGCGAGCATGCCTGGCTGATCACCGGGCGGAGTGGCGGCCGCGGCGCGGTGCGCGAGGCCTGCGAGTTCATCCTCGAGGCGCAGGGCCGTTTGCAGGAACTCTTCGCCCCCTACCTGGCGGCGGACCGGTGATCAAGAAGTGGAGCAGCGCAGTACTGCCGCTGAGCATCATGCTGGTGCTGGTGGCGCTGAGCGCCTGGTTGCGCTACGCGACCGAGTTGCCTGACGCGACGCGCGACGGCCGCAACCGTCACGACCCGGACGCCATTCTCAACGACGTCCGCGGGCATCGACTCGACGCTGCCGGCGTGCTGCTCTACAGAATAGAGGCGCTGGAGGTACGGCACTACCCGGACGACGAGACGAGCGAATTCACACAGCCAAGACTGGCCTTCGTTTCGCCCGCGAAGCCGACCGTCACCATCCGCGCCGACGAAGGGCGGGCGACGGAAAAGGCGAAGAAGGTCGATCTCCGCGGAAAGGTCGAGATCCGCCGCGCCGCCAGCGGCCGGCAGGCCGCATTGCTCGCCGAGACGCCCGAACTCACCGTGCTGACCGATGAGAAGCGCGCCTTCACCAGTAGCAAGGTGCTGATCACCCAGGGGCCGTCCTGGTTGCAGGGGGTCGGCATGCGGGTGGACCACGCCCTGCAGACCTACGTTCTCGAATCCGACGTGCGCGGCGAGATCGAGAGTCCATTCGCCAGGAAGAAGAAACCGAAGACATGAACAGGATGATTTGCAGCAGCTGTCTGAGCGGCGTACTGCTTGCCCTTTGCCTGCCGGTGCAAGCCGAACGGGCCGACCGCGAGAAACCGATCCATCTTGAAGCGGACCGCCTCAGCCTCGACGATCTGAACAAGGTGCAGACCCTGGAGGGCAATGCGGTACTGATCCAGGGAACGACCGAGTTGCGGACCGCCCGCCTGGTCGTCACGCAGGATGCCGATGGTTTCCAGAAGGCCGTCGCCAGCGGCGGCGCGAATGGCCTCGCGCGCTTCAGGCAGAAGCGGGACGGCGTGGACGAGTATGTCGAAGGCGAGGCCGAGCGGATCGAATACGACGCGCGCAGCGACACGACGCAGTTCTTCAATCGCGCCTGGGTGCGCAGCGGCCAGGACGAGGTGCGGGGGCGTTACATCTCCTATGACGCGATCAACGAGAAATTCCTCGTGACCACCGCTGGCGGCACGACGAAGAACGCCACCGGCGAGGGACAGGCGCGCGTGCGGGCGATCATCCAGCCGAAGGCCAAGGGCGACGGTGCTGCCGAGACGAAGAAGGAGCCCCTGAATCTCAAACCGTCGGCCAGGGTCGCGCCGCGCACCGACTGAACTGCCGAGAAGACCTTCGCCGCGCCGCGCCTGCGGTCGCGAGTCGCGCCGGCAGGCTGCCCGTTCCCTCTCCACAGCTTCCGGCTTGTCCCGTCGTGCCGCGGGGCAGCATTTTTCCTGTCCCGGACCGATTGCGCTTCTGGATGAATAATCACAATGAAATCCGGGTAATAGAGATTGGTGCGTTGCAACAAAAAACTGTTGACAAGCGGCGAGCGAGCTCTATAATGCGGCCTATGGTGCAGTGCAGCAAAACACCGGGAGGCTGTGAAGCCAAGCGGTCGGTGCCTGGATCATTGCACGTGTTGTGTTGTACCCACACTTTCTTGAGGAGATCGCCATGTTCAATACCCCCGAACAATTCGCCGCCGCCAACAAGGCTTCCGTTGATGCGATGCTGACCCTTGCCAACACCGCGCTGGCCAGTGCCGAGCGGATCGCCGCGCTCAACCTGAACACCGCCCGCTCGATGCTCGAGGATGGCGTTGCCAACGCCAAGGCGATGCTCGGTGCCAAGGACGCCCAGGAGTTCTTCGCCCTGCAGGCATCGCTGGCCCAGCCCGGCCTGGAAAAGGCCGTCGCCTACACGCGCAGCGTCTATGAAATCTCGGCGCAGTCGAAGGAAGAGATCAGCAAGCTGCTCGAAGCACAGTTCAACGACTTCCAGAAGCAGATGCTCGCGCTGCTCGAGAAGGCCACCAAGAACTCGCCTCCGGGCTCCGAAGTCGCCGTCAATGCCGTCAAGTCGGCCGTCGCTGCCGCCACCTCGGCCTTCGACAGCATGAACAAGGCTGCCAAGCAGGTCGCCGACATCGCCGAGGCCAATGTCGCTGCCGCGACCAACGCGACGGTCAAGGCGGTCGGCGCCACCGCCGCGGCGACGAAGAAGTAGGAGTCGGCGAACACGGCCTCCGGCACCTGCGTTGTGACTGAACGCTGAGCGAAGGACCCTCGGGATCGTCCGGGGGTCTCTTCGCTGGCCTCGCGCAACTGGCGCCCATACCCGGCCTGATCCGCCAACCAGGAACTTTCCGGCGTGCCCCTCCTGCCGCACGCCCACTGCACCCTTACCACAACGGAGGTAGCAATGAGCACTATCGATCTGGAAAAACTCGCCGAGAGCCAGAAAGCCAACGCACAGGTCATGATGACGCTGGTCCGCACCGCTTTCCAGGGCCTCGAGCAGCTGTCCGCCCTCAACCTGGCCGCCAGCCGCGAACTCTTCAACAGCAGCGCCAACGGCGCGCAGCAGCTTCTCGGCGTCAAGGATCCGCAGCAACTCGGCGAGATCGCCGGTTCGATCGCCCGCCCGAACGTCGACAAGCTGATGGAGTATGCGCGCAACCTCTATGACCTGTCGGCCAACATGCAGCGCGAGATCACCTCGGTCATGGAAGAGCAGTACAACAACGTCCGCCACAATGCGAGCGGCCTGATCGAGAAGACCGGGCTCGCCTCGCCGGTTGCCGGCGACGTCTTCGGCTCGGCGATGAAGCAGATGGTCAACGTCACCACCACCGCCTTCGAAAACATCTCGCAGATGGCGAAGCAGATGACCGACATCGTCGACACGAACGTCAAGGCGGCGAACAGCGCCACCGCCCAGGCCGCGGCTGCCCTCGTGCCGAAGAAGTAGGCTGTCGCCGGGGAGCCCGCACTCCCCGCCAGCAGACCCCGGCCACGGCCGGGGTTTTTTTTCAGTGCGGCCCGGTCAGGGTCGCCACTGCCAGTTGATGCCGCGCCGCTCGATTTCCTGGCGAATCGCCGTCATCGCCTGGTCGACCAGTTCCGGCTCGCCCTCGACGCCGAGTTCGAGATAGCGGCGTTGTCCATCCTCGGCCATCGACGGCAGGCTGAACAGCCGCAGGCGCGGGAAGTCGGCGACGATCCGCTCCATCAGGTCGAGCAGTGCGCTCTCGTAGGCGTTGCTGCCGGCGAGCAGGAAAGCCTTGTCCACGCTTTGCTGCCGTCGGAAGAGATCAGCATAGAAGGTATCGAGTGCCCATTCGGCCATCGGGTGCGCCATCTGCGGGAAGCCGGGCAGAAAGTGGTGGTCGCGCACGCGGAAGCCGGGGATGCGGTTGAACGGGTTGGGGACGATGTCCACGCCGCGCGGGAAGGTGCCGAGCAGCAGGCGGACGTCGGTGGTCTCGGCGCCGAAACGGCCGCGGATCTCGCGCTCGGCGTCGGGGTGCAGCACCAGGTCGACGCCGAGCGCCGCTGCCGCTGCCTGCCGCGTGTGGTCGTCGGGCGTGTTGCCGATGCCGCCGAAGGAGAAGACGACGTCACCGGCGGCCAGGCTGCGGCGCAGCGTGTCGGCGATACGCGCGCGCTCGTCGCCGAGGTACTCGACCCACGCCAGGCGCAGCCCGCGGTCCGCGAGCAGTTCGGCGATGCGCGCGAAGTGGCGGTCGATGCGCTTTCCCGACAGGATCTCGTCACCGATGATGATCGCCCCGAAACTCTTCATTGCCCTTCTCCCCGGCCGTCGGCCATTCACATGCTGTCCCACGTCTTCTGCAGCCGCTTCGTCGACACCGGCACCGGCGTGCGCAGCTCCTGCGCGAACAACTGCACGCGCAATTCCTCGAGCAGCCAGCGGAACTGTTCGAGCTGCGCGTCGGCGAGGCCCTGCCGGGCGAGCACCGCGGCACGCCGCTGCCAGTTGACCGACAACGGCGTCAGCTCGGCGAGCAGGCGCGAATCGCGGGTGGCGCCCGCCGCACCGGTTGCCTTCAGCTTGTCCAGCCGCAGC
>JFAX01000026.1:50222-51044 GCA_000585015.1 Candidatus Accumulibacter adjunctus
ACTTCTTCTGCAGCGCCTGCCAGTCGGCGAGAATCTGCCCGACGAGGCGGCAGATCTCCTGCGCCAGCAGCGTCAGTCGCGGCTTCGCCTCGAGGCAGCGGGCGCGGAAGCTGGCGGCGTCGCGCGGCCACGGCTCGCCGAGGCAGGCGCGGGCGCAGCTCAGCTCGAGCAATTGCCGGCGCAGCTCGTCGAGCGTGCCGAGATTCATGAACTGCATCGCCATCTGGTTGAGTCCGGGGAGGTTCTTCTCGAGATACTTCAGCTGCTCGCGGAACTGCAGCATGAACAGGCGCAACAGCCCGGCGCGGTGCGCCTGCGCCGCTTCGGCCGGCGAATCGAAGACGCGCAGCGAGACGCGTTCGCCGTCGGCGACCAGCGCCGGATGACCGAGCACCAGTTGCCCACCGCCGGCATCGACCTCCATCAGCTCCGGCAGCGCGCCAAAGCTCCAGTCGCGCAAATCCGCATACTCGCCCGGCGTCTCGTGCAGCTCGGCAAACTCCTGTCGCGCCGCGCGTCCCCATTCGGCGCGCAGCTCGTTCAGGTTGCGGCTCAGGCCGAGCTGGCGGCCGCTCTCGTCTAGCAGGCGGAAGTTGAACGACAGGTGCGCCGGCAGCGCGTCGGCACGGAAAGCGTCGGGCGTGATCTCCCAGCCGCGCGCGTTGAGCCCGCGCGACTGGACGATGAACTGCACCAGCGCCAGCAGGAGCGGCTTGTCGGACGGCGCCACCTGCGCGACGAACTCGGCAGCGAAATCGGGCACCGGCACCAGCTTCGCCCGCAGCCGCTGCGGCAGCGTCTTCACCAACTGTACGACCTTCT
>JFAX01000026.1:53102-55654 GCA_000585015.1 Candidatus Accumulibacter adjunctus
TCAGCGTGTCGTACTGCTCGAGCCAGGGGTCGCCCTGCGTCTCGGCGAGCAGGATGCCGTCGGTCATCAGCTTGATGAAGGCATCGGGCGACGTGCGGTCGTGGAAGCGGATCTTGTAGCCGACGAGGCGGCCGGGCTCGCTCTGCAGCTCGTGTGCGATGCGTGCCGCCGTCGCCCGCGCGGCGATCCGCCGCGGCTGCGTGTGGCCGATCAGGCCGCCCGTTCCGCGGCCGAGTTCGAGACAGATCTTCGGGATCTGCGTCGTCTTGCCGGAGCCGGTCTCGCCGCAGACGATCACCACGGGGTGCTGCGCGATCAGCGCGGCGATTTCGTCGCGGCGCGTGTTGACCGGCAGGTCGTCGGCAAACTCCGGTTGTGGCAGGCGCGCGCGGCGCGCGGCGACCGCTGCGCGCGAGCGCTCGAGCAGGTGCTCGCTCTCGGCCAGCAACGCATCGCGCTTGCTGCCGAAGACGTGCCGCAGATCGCGCGCCAGCGCGCGCAGACGGCGCTGGTCGGCAGCCAGGCAGTCGGCGAACGGGCTGGCGGGCGTGGCCGGCGTCCGGATGGCGGCGGCAACAGGCTTGGCGGTCATCGCGGCAGGTAAGAGCGAAGAGAATGGCGTCGTTTGCGCGCGGCGCGGACGCGCCCCGAAGGTGGCGACTCGAAAGCGGATGACATCAGGCCGGTGCGGGCTCAGAGCAGCGCGTCGAGCGGGCTGCGAACGCCGCGTCCGCCACGCTTGAGGACGTGCGTGTAGATCATCGTCGTCGCCACGTCGGCATGGCCGAGCAATTCCTGCACGGTGCGAATGTCGTAGCCGCTGTCGAGCAGATGCGTCGCGAATGAATGGCGCAGCGTGTGCGGCGTCGCCGGCTTGTCGATGCCGGCGGCGGCAACGGCCTTCTTCATCGCCCGCTGCAACTGCTTTTCATCGAGGTGATGGCGGCGCTCGACGCCGCTGCGCGGATCGATCGAGTGACTGCCGGCGGCGAAGACATACTGCCAGGGCCAAGTCGTGTTGGCATTCGGGTACTTGCGTTCGAGCGCGTCGGGCAAGTAGACCGTCGCCTTGCCCAGCCGCAGATCGTCGTCGAAAAGCAGTTGCCGTCGCCGCAGGTGCTCGCGCAGATCGCCAGCCACGGCTTCCGGCAGCATCGTCACCCGGTCCTTGGCGCCCTTGCCGTCACGGATCAGAATCTCGCCCTGCGCGAAATCGACGTCCTTCACCCGCAGGCGAATCACCTCCATCAGGCGCATCCCGGTGCCGTAGAGCAGCCGCGCCAGCAGGCTATGGACGCCGTCCATCCGCTCCAGCACGCGTTGCACTTCGCTGCGGGTCAGCACCACCGGCAAGTGTTGCGGCCGCTTGGCGCGCACGACGTCGTCCAGCCAGGGAAGCTCGACCCCGAGCACGTTCCGGTAGAGGAACAGCAGCGCCGACAGCGCCTGATTCTGCGTCGCCGAGGCGACGTGCCCTTCGACCGCGAGATGGCTGAGGAATGCCTCGACCTCGCTGGCTCCCATCTCGCGCGGGTGCCGCTTGTGATGGAAGAGCACGAAGCGCCTGACCCACTGGACATACTGTGCCTCGGTCCTTATGCTGTAGTGGCGCAAGCGAATCTGCGCGCGAACCTGGTCCAGCAGACTGGGTTGTGCGGTGTCAACCTCGGGCCGTTCTGGTGCATATTCCGCCGGGGGTGGTGGTTTTCCCGGATCAATGGGGGTGTTCATGTGCGGCGGGTCCATGAAAATCAGTATAATACGGGAATATAGACGAACTATACACCGCGTGCGTGTTGGATATGCACCGGCCGACGCCCCGCTGGGTGGCGGGGTCTACGCCGGATTTGGTGTAGACTGAACGTTGAACTAAAGCGCTGCGCGCTGGTGTAGGCACCCCACCGCAGCCCACCGCTCCTTTTCTTCTCGCGGTCGCCCCCTGGATTCGCTTTCGTCCTCACCCTGACGGGTCCGGGGCTCGCTTCCCACGCCGCCTGCAAATCCTCGATCCTCCTCGCTGCGGGGGGCGTCCCCGCAGCCATCGAGGAGAGAGTCATGAGTGAGCCACGTGAACGCATGAGCAACGCCATGTGCCTGCNNGGAATGGCGGCACGGACGCAGGAAAGCCATCTCGGCGCGGTGAGGGAACTGGCGATGTTCTACCATCGATCGCCAGCCGAGCTGCGCGTCGAGGAAGTCCAGGCCTACCTGCTGCACCTGATTCGCGACCGCAAGCTGGCCTACGCCAGTGTCAACCAGGCATCGTGTGCGCTGCGCTTCCTCTATCGGCGGGTGCTCGGTCGCCCGGAAGCCGGTTTCGACATCCCGATGGCGAAGGTGCCCAAGCGCCTGCCGCAGATCCTGTCGCGCGAAGAGGTCGCACGCCTGATCGACGCGGCGCGAACCCTGCGCGGACGCACGCTGTTGATGACCACCTACGCCGCCGGCTTGCGGGTATCCGAGGTCTGCGCCCTGCAGGTGGGAGACATCGAAAGCGCCGCCGATCGCATGTGCCTCAAGGTGCGCCAGGGCAAGGGCGGCAAGGATCGCTA
>JFAX01000027.1:0-6287 GCA_000585015.1 Candidatus Accumulibacter adjunctus
GTGACGCCGCCGATGGTGTTCATCAGCGGGTCGTCGATGTCGAAGTTCGTCAGCGTGCGCAGGTCGGCCAACCGCATGTAGCCAGGGACGGTATAGCTGTCGTTGTCTTCCTCCTGGAAATGCTCCTGGCCGCGCAGCTTGCCCGAGATTTCGCCGAAGATGAAACTGAGCACGTCCTTCATGGTGACGATGCCGAGCACTTCGCCGTACTCGCCGATGACCACCGCGGCGCGCGTGTTGAAGCGCTGGAAGTACTCGAGCATCTCGTCGACCTTTTTCGTCGGCGGGACGAAATGCGCCGGCCGCAGGATCTCGCGCAGCTCGATCCGCGCCGAGCCGCCGCTGCGCACGCGGCGCAACAGATCCTCGGCCTGCAGGAAGCCGATGACGTTGTCCCAATGACCGCGGTAGACCGGAACGCGCGGGTGGCGGTAACTGCGGAAGCGCTCGATCAGCTCGTCGACCGGCAGCTCGCCGTCGAGAAAGCGGATGCGCGGCCCGGGCGTCATGATGCGCGCGACGTCGGTTTCCGCCGCCTCGAGCACCTTGTCGATCAGCACCCGCTCCGACGCCTGGATGACCCCGGTTTCCTCGCTGTCGGCCATCAGCGTGCGCAGTTCGTCGGCCTTCAGGATGTTTTCGCGGCTGACGTGCTCGCCGACGACGAAGGTGGTGACGCGGTCGGCGACCAGTCGCACGACGTTGCGCAGCGGCGTGACGATGAAGATCCATTTCGGCAGGAAGCGCGCCGAAAGCAGCGTGGCGAACTTCACCGGGAAGTTCACCGCGATCGTCTTCGGCGTCACTTCGCCGAAAAGCAGCAGCAGCGGCACCATCACGACGACGTTGATCCAGCCGGCATCGGCCTCGCCGAAGGCGCTGATCAGGATCATCGTCATGTTGGCCGCGGCGGCGATGTTCACCAGTTCGTTGCCACAGAGCAGCGAGACGATCAGGCGGCGCGGCTCGTCGAGCATCGCGTGGATGCTTTCGGAATGAGGATTGCGGGAATTCCGCAGTTTCTGCAGATCGATCCGGCTGAGCGAGAAGAGCGCGGTCTCCGACCCCGAGAAGAAGGCCGACATCGAGAACAGGCAGCACTGCACCAGGATGCGGATCACCAGTTCCCAGTCCACCGAAGCCAGGCTGCCCAGGACGCCGGACATGCTCAATCCTTCCATCCACCCCCCCTTCAGGAAATCGCGTTGACTTTCGCGGATGCCGCCGGTCGTCGCGGGATCGTGTCCGACGCTGCTGCGGGCATCTCGCCGCTCGCCCGCGGGCGCCGCACGCAACCGTGAAGGATAGGCGCATTGCCGCGGCGAAACAAGCACTCTTGGCCGCTTTCTGCTGTTTTCCTTGGCCTTTCCGGTGCTCGCCGCTGGCCAGCAAAAGCTTGATGCGCGCGGAATTTATTGTATCTTTGTCGGCTGAGCCTGCGGCTTCCGCCAACAACCGGCAATTTGCACCCCCGATTCCGGGCGCTGCAGGGTGCCGGCGCGGGTGTCCGGGCGCTTCCGCCGTGCCGACCGCCAGCCCGGACGGATGGTTGCGGGCGCGTCGTCGAACAAATTCTTTCGGAGGAGTACCTGCAGATGGCTGAAAACAAGCAAGGTGAATCCCGGCCTTCAGGCCACGGGCGCGGGCCGATTCTCGTCGCGGTCGATTTTTCGGCGCATTCGGAGGCCGCGCTGCTGCTCGCCAGCGACCTCGCCGACGGTCTCGGCGTCCGCCTGGTGGTGCTGCACGTCGTGCACGATCCGCTGAACATGCCGGGTTACTACGCGCGCATGGCGCGCAAGAAGACGCTGACGCGAATGGAGGACATCGCCGGCGAGATGCTCGACGCCTTCCTCGCCGAAGCGAAGAAGAAACACCCGCAGCGGCAGGCGCTGCAGAAGCCGGAGGTGCTGCTGGTCAAGGGAATTCCGGTGACGCGCATCCTGCAGGTGGCGCAGAAGCAGAAGGCGGGCCTGCTGGTACTCGGCAGCAAGGGAATGACCGGGCTGCGCCACCTGCTGCTCGGTTCGGTCGCCGAGCAGGTCGTCAGCCTGGCGCGGCTGCCGGTGACCATCGTCAAGGAGCTGGTGAAAGACTGATTCGCAACCACAGGAGGAGACAGAAAAATGAATCTCGAACAGTTCCACCGCCGGCAGCCGATCGTGTTGCCGCTCGCGGTCTGTGTTTTCGCGCTGCTGTCGGCGCTGCTCGCGCGCTCGGCGCTGGCGGCGGAAGCCTCGGGCAGTGATCCCGACTGGCTGATGATGACCGTCGAGCTCCTCGGCGGCCTGGCGATCTTCCTCTTCGGCATGATGCAGATGGAGGAAGGACTGAAGGCGGTTGCCGGCGAGCGGATGAAAGGCATCCTCGCCAGGCTGACGGTCAATCGTTTCATGGGCGTCGGCACCGGCGCTCTGGTCACCGCGGTGATCCAGTCGTCGTCGGTCACCACGGTGCTCGTCGTCGGCTTCATTTCTGCCGGCCTGATGTCGCTGTCGCAGTCGGTCGGCGTCATCATGGGCGCCAACATCGGCACGACGATCACCGCGCAGATCGTCGCCTTCAAGATCACCAAGGCGGCGCTGGGGATGATCGCGGTCGGTTTCGCCATGCTGTTCATCGCCAAGAGCGACAAGACCAAGCACTATGGCGAGATGCTGATGGGCCTTGGCATGGTCTTTTTCGGCATGCACGTGATGAGCGAGGCGATGGAACCGCTGCGCAGCTTCCAGCCCTTCCTCGACCTGATGAAGTCGATGGACAACCCGCTCGTCGGCGTGCTGATCGCCGCCGCCTTCACGGCGCTGATCCAGTCGTCGTCGGCGTCGACCGGCATCGTCATCGTCATGGCCAGCCAGGGCTTCATCAGCCTGCAGGCGGGAATCGCGCTCGCCTTCGGCGCCAACATCGGCACCTGTGCGACGGCGCTGCTGGCGGTGATCGGCAAGCCGCGCGAGGCGGTGCGCGCAGCGATCGTTCACCTGCTGTTCAATGTCTGCGGGGTGCTGATCTGGCTGCCCTTCATCGGCTTCATCGCCAGTTTCGTCACCAGCATCTCGCCTTCGTATCCGGATCTCAGCGGCGCCGCCCGGCTGGCGGCCGAAACGCCGCGCCAGATCGCCAATGCGCACACCTTCTTCAACGTCGCCAACACGCTGATCTTCATCTGGTTCACGACGCAGATCGCGCGTCTCGTCGAATGGCTGGTGCCCGACAAGGCGCTCGAGGAGGAAGCGATGATCGTCCGCACCCGTTTCCTGCAGGAGGAACTCCTGAGCACGCCGTCGCTGGCGCTCGACCAGGTGCGGATGGAAGTGATGCACATGGGCGAGACGGTCAACCAGATGCTGAAAGGGATCATGCCGGCGATCATCAAGGGCGACCGCGAGGCGCTCGAGGAGATCAGGAAGATGGACGACACCGTCGACATCCTGCACGCCGGGATCATCGACTACCTCGGCCGGATCAGCAAGCAGCAACTGAACGACGAGCAGACGCGCGAGTTGCTGCAGTTGATGGAGGCGGTGAGCAACCTCGAGAACATCGGCGACATCATCGAAACGAACCTGGTGGTGCTCGGCTACGACCGCATCAAGGACCAGATTCAGATCAGCGAGGCGACGCAGGGGGTGCTGAACGGTTTCCAGCAGGCGATCACGCGCGCGGTCACGGCTGCCGTGCAGGCGGTGGCGCAACGCAACCAGCGCGCGGCGCAGGTGGTCACCGGGATGAAGGAGGAGATCAACCAGATCGCCGATTCGGCGGCGCTGCACGAGGCGCGCCGCCTGGTCGCCGAGGAACCCAACCGCATCCCGGCGTACACGATGGAGATCGACCTCATCGAAAAGCAGAAGCGGATCTACTACTTCGCCAAGCGGATGGCGCGGACGGTGCTGCCGGCGGCGATCCTGCAGCGCGAGTAGGCGGCGAACGGCCAGGTGGCAGCCGGCGTGGCGGATCGCCGCGCCGGCGCTACGCGGGCGGCGGACTGCCGTCGCCGGCGCTGCCGCCGGCTGCCTTGCAGGCAGCGGCATCGCTGGCTGTCGTCGCCGACGGGCGCCTGATGCGCACCTCGTGGATGCGGCGCCGTGAGGCGCGCTCGATCTTCACTTCCAGGCCCTCGATCTGGAAGCTCTCGCCGGGGGCAGGAATCCGTTCGAGATGGCGGATGATCCAGAGATTGACCGAGTCGTACGGTTTGCCGGCGAAGTCCTGCTCGAAATGCGCTTCCATGATGCGCAGTTCGGTCGTCCCGTCGACCACCAGTTCGCTGCCGTCAGGCTGCATCAGCAGGACCTGCTCGTCCGGCGGTGCTTCCTGGTCGTCGTAGATCTCGCCGACGAGTTCCTCGAGGATGTCCTCGAGCGTGAAGATGCCGAGCAGGCCGCCGAACTCGTTGACGACGACGATCAACTGATCCTTGTTCGCCCGCAGCACGTCGAGCAAGCGGTCGACGGGTTGATTCGGCGGCACGAAGATCGGTTCGCTGCCCGTCTCGGCGAGGGTCCTGTCCAGGTTGCCCCGCGCGACTTCCCTGAGGATCTCGGGCAGCGTCACGACGCGGCTGATTTCCTCCGGATTGCCGGCGTAGAGTGGAATCCGGTAGTGCGACTGGCCGGCGATCTCGGCCAGGCAATCGCCGATCGTCCGCTGGCCGTCGAGCGAGAAGATCTGGTGACGGTGGACCATGATGTCGCCGGCGCGCAGCGTGCTGAAGTCGAANTGCTCGGCCAGCGCGATCAGTTCGCTCTCGGTCACCGTCGGATCCTTTGGCGGGCTGGTCAGGCTGTGCATCCAGTCGATGAAGCCCTCGAGTGCCCAGACCAGTGGCAGCAGCAGTCGACCGAGGAGTTCCAGCGGGCCGGCCGCGAGCAGGGCGACGGCGATCGCGTAGCGCGAGCCGAAGGTCTTCGGCGTGATCTCGCCGAACATCAGCAGCAGCAGGGTGATCACGCCGACCGCCAGACCGGGGCCGAGGTGTCCGAAATGTTCGGTGGCGACGACCGTGGCAAGGGTTGCGGCGCCGGTATTCACCAGGTTGTTGCCGATCAGGATGATCACCAGCGTGCGGTTGAGGTTGCCCTTCATCCGGTGCAGCGCGCGTGCTCCGAAACGACGCTCGGCCAGCAGCGCCTCGACGCGCGCCCGCGAGAGCGAGGTGATCGCCGTCTCGGAACCCGAGAAGAAGGCCGAGAACAGCAGCAGGATGAACAGCAGGAAGGCTTCGAACATCTGGCGGCGGTTAGTGCACTCGGCAGACCGCTATGGCCGCCGCGTGCAGCATGATGGATGACAGAACGGTTATTTACACGAGATCGTGCGCTTGGGCAACCTGCCGTCGCGAGGTGGCGTCGGCGCCTCGGCCCGCGAACCCGCGGTCGCGCCGCCCTTGACTCTGGCATCAAGCTGGCGCAGAATCCGCGTCCATGTCGTTCTCGGGCTGATTCCCCATTTTATCCCGCCCATCTCGCTGCAGCACGGCTGCCGGCGACTTGCGTCCCCTCTTCCTCCTGCAGCCGGACACCCGCTTTGCGGCAGGAAGCGCCGATCGTTGCTCGGGCTTTCGCCACTTCCGAGCCTCCCTGCAAGCCTGTCGTGACCGTCGGCTCCGGAAGTCCGCCGTCGACGGTCTGTCTGGTTGGCCGTCCCGGCAGCGCTGCTGTCGCCGGTCCCTCTTGCAGTCCTGTCGCCGCCAACCGCGGATGTCGTGCCATGTCCCTTTTCTGGAGGAAGGTGTGAACCATGGATCCTGCCCTATGGATCGAACTCATCGTCTTTGTCGTCCTGCTCGGTTTCTCGGGTTTCTTCTCGAGCACTGAAACCTCGCTGTTCTCGCTCAGCCAGTTCCAGCTCGACCAGATGCGCGCGGCGAAGAATCCGCGCATCGAACTCATCGAACGCCTGCGCGCCGAGCCGCGGCGGCTGATCGTCACCATCCTGATCGGCAACGAGTTCGTCAATGTCTCGGCGTCGGTGATCTCGGCGGCGATGATCATCCACCTCTTCGGCGCCGAGAACGAGATGATCAACCTGCTGGTGATGGTGCCGATCCTGCTGCTCTTCGGCGAGATCACGCCGAAGGTGCTGGCGATCCGCAACAACGTCGCCTTCGCCAATGCCGAGTGTCGGCCGATCGCGCTGTTCGCGCGACTGATCACGCCGCTGCGCGAGGTGATCCGCCACATCTCCGACTTCTTCATCACATTGATCGTCGGCAAGCAGCGTTCGCAGGGCAACCTGGTCACCGAGGACATGATCCGCACGCTGGTGCATGACGCCGTCGGCGA
>JFAX01000027.1:6759-9530 GCA_000585015.1 Candidatus Accumulibacter adjunctus
TGAGCGACCTCGCCGACGGCCGTCGCCTGATCGACACCAGCATGTCGCTCGACGACTTCAACCAGGAGTTCGGTGTTCGCATCGAGAGTGAGGAAGTCGAGACCCTCGCCGGCGCATTGCTGCAGGCTTTTGGCGAACTGCCGGCGAGCGGCGCGGCGATCGAGCGTCATGGGCTGCGCTTCACCGTCGAGACCCTCGAGCACAACCGGATCACGCGCGTCCTCGTCGAACGGCTGCCGCAGCCGGCCGCAGCCGCTGCGGATACCGGCGGGGCGGCGGCGAGCCAGGAAACGACCGAAGACAAGAAGGGGGACGCATAAATGCCTGATATCCTGCTCACGGCCCTGCTGATGGTCGTCTGCCTGATCGCCGAGGGCTTCTTCTCGGGCTCGGAACTCGGCATCGTCAGCGCCGACCGCATGAAACTGCGCCACGACGCCGCCAAGGGATCGCGCGGCGCGCGGATGGCGCTCGAAATGCTCGAGAAGCGGCCGGAATGGCTGCTGTCGACGACACTCGTCGGGACCAACATCGCCGTCGTCGCCAACTCGACGATCGCCACCGCGCTGATGATCCAGCTATTCGGCGATGCCGGCAGCTGGCTGGCGGTCATCCTCGTCGCGCCGCTGATCTGGGTCTTCGGCGAGATCGTCCCGAAGAGCGTCTTCCAGCAGCGCGCCGACGTGATCACGCCGTACGTCATCTACATCCTGCGCTTCTTCTCGATCCTGTTCGCGCCGATCCTGATCGTCTTCGTCACGCTGTCGAAGTTCCTTTCGCGCCTCGCCGGAGCTCGCGACGAACACAACCCCTTCACCCTGCGCGAACAGATCCAGAGCATGGTGCAGATGCCGCCGCAGGAGGGGGGCGACATCCAGCAGATCGAGAAGACGATGATCCGGCGCATGTTCAACTTTTCCGAGACGACGGTGTACAAGGTGATGGTGCCGCTGATCGACGTCACGGCCATCGACAGGCGGTGCACGGTCGGCGAGGCGGTGCGCCTGGCGGTCGACAGCGCGCACGTCCGCCTGCCGGTGTACGACGGCCGCATCGACCGCGTCATCGGCGTGCTCAACACGATGGACCTGCTCGGCGTCGATGCCGCGACGCCGATCGAGGGATTCGTCGGTCCGACCCGCTACGTGCCGGCGAGCAAGAGCGCCGAGTCGATGCTCGTCGAACTGCGCAAGGACGGCGACGCGATGGCGGTGGTGATGGACGAGTTCGGCGGCGCCGAGGGCATCGTCACCATCGAGGACATCATCGAGGAAGTGGTCGAGGACATCGAGGACGAGTACGACCGGCAGGAGAAACCGGCGGAATGGTTCCGCAAGCTCGGACATCACGACTACGTCGTCAGCGCCCGCGCCAACCCGCTGCTGCTGGTCGAGAAACTCGGCCTGAAGCTGCCCGGCGAGGGCAGCCACGACACGCTTTCCGGTTTCCTGCTCGAGTTCGCGCGCGAGATTCCCAAGCCGGGGACGACGATCGAGGTCGAAGGCATCCGGTTCACCATCCAGCGCGCAACGCCGCAGGTCATCCAGGAGGTTCAGATTCGCTGGTAGGCGGCGCCTGGCGGCGGCGCCCTGGCGCCCCGCCAGCCGCTGCGCGGTGGCCCGCTGCCCGTACGGTCACGACGGCCTTTCCACTGGTCGTGCCGTGGTGGACGAGAACACCAGCGGCGGCACGGTGCGCAGGCGCAGCGGCGCCTTGCCAAGCCCGCTACGTTCCATCCAGGCGAACACCGAGTCCACGGTGACCGTTTCGATCTGCCCCGCCATTCGTCGCCCGAAGGGATGGTCGTCGAAACTGATGTGGGCGGTGGCGACGCGCGCGCCCAGCCGCTTGAGCGGATCGATCTGCAGGGTGGTCGGACGGTAACCGCTGGCGCGCAGCCAGTCGCGCGCCGCGGCGCGGCTGTTGACGGTGGGCTCGGCGAGCATCGCCAGGGTCTCGATCGCCCATTGGTTGCTCTGCTGGTAGGGGCCCGACCACGGGTAGGCGAGCATGTTGTAGCGCGGCTCGTGCAGGCTGGCGAGCAGCGCGTCATCCTTGATCCGGCCGATGACGCGGGCCGCGAGCCCGTGTTCGAGCGCGACGACGCCGGCCTCGTGCAGGTACAGTCCGTCGCCGAAGAACTCGGCGAGGCCCTGACGGTACAGGCTGCTGCGGCCGCTGCCGCACTGGTTGAGCTTGTGCAGCACGCGCCAGGCACCGCGCCCGTCGAGCGCGGCGTCGTCGCGATAGGCGATGCCGAGGTGTGAGTAACGCAGACCGTACTGCGAGAGATCCTGCCCGGCGCGGGCGATGAGCACCACCTTGCTGCCGTCGCGCTGCGCCAGCTCGTCGAGTTGCCGGGCGACGCTTGCCGCCAGCGCGAGGTCGCGGCTGATCGCATCGACGGTCGGACGGCGCGCCTCGCAGTTCTGGCCGGCAAGCGCCGGCGCGGCGAGACACGCCAGGCTCAGCGCCAGCACGACGCTGCGCCAGGCCCGCCGGATCGTGTCGCCGGTGTTCATCAGCGGATCCTTTCGTTGTAGAGCAGTGACTCGCCCAGGGCATTGGGCACCAGGCAGATCACCTCGCCCGCCATCGAGAGCAGCCAGCCGGCGGTGACGACCGTCACCGAGACGACGGTGCCTGCCGCCACCAATGATGCGGCGGCCACTTCGCCGGTGAAGCGCAGGCTGGCGGTGGCACCGTCGGACGCGCGCCGCAGCAGCCAGACGGCGCCGCGCGCCGAGCTTTCGACGGCGACCACGGTGAGC
>JFAX01000027.1:9599-13960 GCA_000585015.1 Candidatus Accumulibacter adjunctus
GAGCGGCGGGAGGTTGCGGTGTTCATGATCGACTCCTTGCGTGTGGGTTTCAGTGCTGCGCGCTGTCGGCGGGGGCGTGGGTGGCGCAGGACTCCCGGCCGTGTTCGAGGCGATCGGCCTCATGGGCGTCGCGCAGGGTCTTCGCCAGGGTGAAGGCCGACGAGATCAGGTAGAGCCAGCTCACCAGCAGATAGGCTTTCCACGTCGGGTTGATGTCCATGCGCCACAGGCCCCAGCCGGTCAGCGCCATCGCCAGCGCGAACCCGCCCCAGACGACCAGCGACCAGGTTGGCGTGTCCGCTTCTGTCGCGGCGTTGTCGCGCACGTATTTGGCGAGTACGAAGACGGAAGAGAGGCAGAAGGAATAGCCCATGACCATGAAGGCGCGGTCGAGATCGTCGCCCGGCAGCCAGGCCAGTCCGCTGCCGCAGACGAACACGGCGATGCCGAACGAAACCCAGACCTGCAGGCGCCAGGCGGCGGTGTCGCGGCGGATCGAGTGTCGTGCAGGTTCCATGCTGTGCTCCTTTTCTGGGGTGATGAGGTGACGGACGCATCATGGAATGAGTGCTTCGGCGGTACAAGAAAGAGATACGATGTCTTTTCAGGAGTGACTCGTGGTATCCTGAAAAGATACTCTTGCCCGGAAGACAGCGTGCCATGAGCACCACCGTCGACCTCATCGCGCTGCTCAAGTCCGAACTCAGGTCCGCCGGGATGACTTACGCGGCACTGGCGGAGCGCCTCGGCATGGCCGAGTCCAGCGTCAAGCGCATGTTCGCCAGAGGGGGTGACATGCCGCTCTCGCGCATCGACGACATCTGTCGCGTGCTCAACGTCGATTTCGCCGACCTCGCGCGGCGCATCGCCGACACCCAGCCCTTGCTGCTGGAACTGACCCTGGCGCAGGAGAAGGCGGTGGTCGCCGACCGGCTCCTGCTGGTGGTGGCGATCTGCGTCATCAGCCAGGTACCCGCCGAGGAGATCCTCGCCACCTACCAGCTGAGCGAGGTCCAGCTGGTGAAGGCGCTGACCCAGCTCGATCGCATCGGCATCATCGACCTGCGCCCCGGCAACCGCTATCGGCTGAAGGTGGCCAAGGGATTCCGCTGGCTGCCGCACGGGCCGGTGATGGACTTCTTCCGCCGGGAAGTGCTGCACGACTACTTCGCCGGCGGTTTCGACGGCGAGTCGGAGATGCTGATGGTGGTGCACGGCGAAATCGGTCGCAGCCTCGCCAGTTCGTTTCGCGAACGGCTGCTGCGCGTCGGCCAGGACTTCGCCAATCAGCACCTGGCCGACCAGAAGCTGCCACCCGAGCAGCGCCGTCCCTACACCATCGTCATCGGCATGCGTTCCTGGCTGATGGCGGCGCTGGCCGAGATGCTGCGGCCTTAGCGTCGCCAGAACGCCGGCATCAGCAGCACCAGCAGCGTGAAGATCTCGAGCCGGCCGAGCAGCATCGCCCACGTGCAGATCCACGTCTGGAAGTCGCTGAGCACCTCGTAGGTCGTCGCCGGCCCGACCAGGTTGAGGCCGGGTCCGGTGTTGTTGATGCAGGCGACGACGGCGGAAAAGGCGGTGATGACGTCGAGCCGCGTGGCGACCATCAGCAGCGTCAGCGAGACGATCGACACGACGTAGATGAACAGGAAGCCGAGGATCGAGTGCAGCACGTGGTCGGGGACGACGCTCGTCCCGAAGCGCACGCTCTGCAGGCCGCGCGGGTGCATCGCCCGCATCAGCTCGCGGAACACCTGTTTGTAGAGGATCACCGCGCGCATCATCTTGATGCCGCCACCGGCCGATCCCGAGCAGGCGACGAAACTGCCGAGGAAGAGGATCCACAACTGTGCGAACAGCGGCCACTGCGCATAATCGGTGGTGGCGAAGCCGAGCGAGGTGGCGAGCGATACCGAGTGGAAGGCGACGTAGCGGAAGGTGGTCAGGAAATCCTCGTAGATGCCGTCGGGCATCAGGTAGAGGGTCAGCGCGAGACTGCTGAAGGCGAGGAAGCCGAGGAAATAGTGTGCCTCGACATCGAAGCGGTAGACGCGCAGCGAGCGCTTCGACAGGGCGAGAAAGTGCGTGCTGTAGTTGATGCCGGCGAGCAGCGCGAAGAAGGTGACGACGAGCTCGATCTCGAGGCTGTCGAAATGGCCGAGGCTGGCGTCCTTGGTCGAGAAACCACCGAGCCCCATCACCGAGAAGGCGTGCATCATCGCATCCCAGGGGCTCATCCCTGCGTGGTAGAGGCTGATGCCGCAGGCCGTCGTCAGGATCACGTACACCACCCACAGACCCTTGGCGGTTTCGGTCAGACGCGGGGTGATCTTGCTGTCCTTCATCGGCCCCGGCGTTTCTGCCTTGAGCATGCTGCGACCGCCGAAGCCGAGCAGCGGCAGGATCGCCACCGCCAGGACGACGACGCCGAGACCGCCGACCCAGTGCATGAAGGTGCGCCAGAAGTTGATCGACAGCGGCAGATGGTCGAGACCGGACAGCACCGTCGCGCCGGTTGCCGTCAGTCCCGACACGGCCTCGAAATAGGCGTCGGTCCACGACAGCTCGCGGATGTGCAGATACAGCGGCAGCGCGCCGAAGGCCGGCAGCAGGGCCCAGATCAGCGCCACCAGCAGGAAGCTCTCGCGCACGCGCATCTCGCGCTTCTGGTGGCGCGCCGTGAAGGTCAGCAGCCCGCCTGCGGCCAGCGTGATCAGGACGGCTTCGTCGTAGGCACTGTGGGCGCCGTCGGCGGTCAGCCACGACAGGCCGAGCGGCAGCAGCATCAGCCCGCCGAAGCCGATGATCAGGATGCCGAGAATGTGCAGGACGGGCGCGAAGCGGTCGATCATGGGCAGGCCTTGCGGCGATAACTGATGGGATCCGGTCCCGGTGGTGACCACGCGGCGATCAGCTCCGCGATCGGGCCACCAGGACCGAGTTGCGGAGGTCTCTCCGGCAGCGCGCCGGAACCTCGATGATGCGGACATGAGTATGGCCTTTGCGGTCTGCCGTCGTCAATCCTCGACCGGGCGTGCCGGGGCACCACGTGGCACGAGCGCCGCGGCATCCGCGCCGGCAATGCCAGGGTGATTTGTCTTGCCGCCTCTTGCCGCATCCGCGAACTTCCGGCATCATCCGCCGCCATGGCCAGAACGACCGATCGAAGGGCTGCTCCGCGGGGCATCGCGCAGGCGCTGATCCATCTTGGCAGCTCGCCGCTTCTCCCCGTCCGTGCGCGGCGAGCGGCGGCGGCCGGGAGCTAGGATGAGGCTCGGCTCGCTCGTTCGCGTCATCCGTGAGCTGCTGCACGAAGCGGCGCGTGATCTGGCGCCGACGCTGATCGTCGTTCTCATCTTCCAGATCTTCTTCATCCAGCGCATGCCCGACAGCCCGGCGGCGCTGATCGGGGGTTTTGCCGTCGTCCTGCTTGGCCTCGCGTTGTTCGTCAAGGGGCTGGACGCGGCGATCTTTCCTGCCGGCGAGACAATGGCTTTCGATTTCGCCCGGCGCGGCTCCTTCCTCTGGCTGATGTTCTTCGCCTTCTGCGTCAGCTTCGCCTCGGTCGCCGCAGAGCCGGCGCTGATGGCGGTCGCCTACAAGGCCGAGGCGGTATCGGGCGGCAGCATGGGCGCGCTGACGCTGCGCATGGTGGCGGCGCTCGGCGTCGGGCTGGCGGTCGTCGTCGGCGTCTGGCGCATCGTCCTTGGCCACTCGATCGGCAACTACCTGATCCCCGGTTACCTGGTGGTGATCGTGTTGACTGCCTTCTCGCCGCCGCAGCTGGTCGGCCTCGCCTTCGATTCCGGCGGCGTCGTCGCCTCGACGGTCACCGCGCCACTGCTCACCGCGCTCGGCGTCGGTCTGGCGACGAGCATCCGCGGCCGCAATCCGATGCTCGACGGTTTCGGCCTGATCGCCTTCGGCGCGCTGGCGCCGATGATCATCATCCAGCTCTACGGCATCGTCTTCTTCGTTCCCGCCGCGGCGGGTACACCCGTGCTGCTGATGCCGAGCGACGACCAGCACCAGTACGCCGCACTCGAGATGCTGCTCGACTTCCTGATCATGGTGCGGAACCTGCTGCCGATCATCGCCGTCGTCCTGTTCTCGAGCTTCGTCATCCTGCGCCGGCCGCTGGCCGATCCGCGCGGGCTGGCGGTGGGCATGGTGCTGGTGGCGGTTGGCCTGTTCATGTTCGACGAGGGGCTGCAGGTCGGGCTCTTCCCGCTCGGCGACGAGATGACCAGCGGCCTGATGCGTGACGGCGTGGCGATGTGGGTGCTCTACCTCTACGGCTTCCTGATCGGCTTCGCGACGACGATGGCCGAGCCGGCGCTGATCGCGCTGTCGATCAA
>JFAX01000027.1:14591-16516 GCA_000585015.1 Candidatus Accumulibacter adjunctus
GCAACTCGCGATGCGCATCCTGCGCGCCGTCAAGATGCAGATGAAGATGGATCTGCCGGGCGGCGGACTGGCTTTCTCGCTGCCGCTGGGCAGCGTCGTCGGCATCGGCCTGGCGCAGATGCAGGCCTTCCGGCGCGAAGTCGAGGAGGGTCTGTGAGCGGCGGAAGCCGGTCCGCGTTTGTCCCTGCCTGCCCGATCATTGATTGAAGGAGTCCCTGCCATGCTGGTTGCCGGAATCATGAAGAAGAAGGTCGTCACCATCAGCCCGATGGCGACCGTCCGCGACGCGCTGATGATGATGAAGGAGCGCGGCGTCAAGTCGCTGGTCGTCGAGAAGCGCCACTCGGGTGATGCCTACGGGCTGATCGCCTATCGCGACGTGGCGCGGGCGGTGATCGCCGAAGACGGCGACATCGACCTGCTCAACGTCTACGATATCGCCCAGAAGCCGGCGCTGCAGGTGTCGCAGCACCTCGACGTGCGCTATCTGGCTCGCCTGATGATCCAGTATTCGGTGAAAAGCGTGCTGGTGATCGACAACAACGAGCTCGAGGGTTTCGTTTCCGACACCGACGTCGTCAGCAGCCTGATCGACCGTGCGGTCGGCGGGCGCTAGTCGGGCGAGGCAGCATGGACAAGCTCGTGCACCGCTACTCGGCCTTCTTTCCGCGCTGGTGCCAGGCCTTCGGTGACCATGCTCCGGATCCGTTCGGCGAGGCACGCGCCGTCGAGTGGGTGATCGGCGTCGACAGCGTCGGCGTCATCGTCCTGCCCGAGGTGCGGCACTGGCTGATGCACGAGCTGCTGGCCGAGAAGCATCCCGAGGTGGAGTTCAGGCAGCGCTCGATCCGTCTCAACCGGCGCGATTACGACGAGGTCGAAGTGCTTGCCACGGCCGGTTATTCGGCGCTGCGCGAACTGCTGCTCGGTTGCGACGAGGCGCACATGTTCCTCACCTACCACCTGATCTACCCGCCGGGAACGCGCATCATCACCATTTCGAGCAAGCCGCCGCTCGGTCTGCTGTATCGGGAGATGGAGCCGCTGACGGTGATCGTCGGCGAGTAGGGGAGGGGCCGGCGCTGCCGGCCGGGGCTCGTTCTGTTGCCTTGGACGACCGGCTTGGCTTGGCTTGCCGCGAAGAACTTCCGTGCAGTTGAGGCGGAGCTTGCCTGGGGGCCACGCAAACCGCGTGCACCGTTGTGCGAACCTGCTCCACGAAGGCGATCGTTTGGCTGTTGGAATGTTCGACTGGACCCCGCTGTCTGACCGAAACGTGCTCTTGGCCTTTGTCGGACTTTCTTACACCGCCCGCGCCGCAGCGACCCACGGGTCGTGCTTTAATGAGTGTTTTCCAACGGGCACGAATCCTGCTTTGTCATCGCTGATGCTGTTTGCCGCCTGCGGTTGGCGAACCCGGTCGTCGCCCGTCGCGAGAGCGCTTGGTCCGGGAACGTCGCAGTGGCGGCTGCAGCCAACCAAGGCAGGCCTTTCGGCGGCCGCATCGACAGCGAGCCCCCCCCGCTCGTCGAAGCGGTCTGCCGGAAGGCCGCCTCCTCGCGTTCCTTGCGCGGGCATTGCTTGATCGCCTTGACGTCGCCGGCTGCCTGCAGCCCAAGCGTGCAGCCCAGCGAACGGCCATGACTGTTGAGACGCCCGTGCTGATGGTCATGGACGTTCCTCTCCCCGACCCTTCGCCCGCGTGCGGGAGAAGGGAGATTCGCGAGTCGCGGACGCGACTGTCATGTTAAACATGATGGAAGCGCCAGCCTGTCCCGAAAGGACCGTGTCTGGAAATCGGGACCTCCGGCCTAGGTCGGGCCGAGTGCGTTTCTCAGCTTTGCCGGCAGAGCGCCGCCGATCACGATCAACAGCTTGCGCCCCTCTTCGAGCAACAGCGTCAGACAACCTGATCTCACGGATTT
>JFAX01000027.1:18688-22570 GCA_000585015.1 Candidatus Accumulibacter adjunctus
AGCGTAGTCGAGGCGATCGCCGTCGCCAGCAGCCAGTCGCCGAGGCTCAGGTCGACGGTGTCGAATACCGCCTGCGCCGGCGCCCAATGCACGGCGACCACCTGGAGTGCGACGACGCCGGCCAGTGCCAGCCAGAGCTTGCCGTTGGTGAAGAACTGGCGATTGAAGGCGGTGCCGAACTCGGCCCGGGCATTGAAGATGTTGAAGAACTGGAACAGGACGAAGGTGGTGAAGGCCAGCGTCACGGCGTAGGCGTGGCCGCTGCCGCCGCCCGTGCCGGCGTGGGCACCCCAGGCGTAGGCGGCGAGCGTACCGGCCGCCATCGTCAGGCCGTAGAGGCCCAGGCGCCAGAGGCGCGCGCCACTCAGGATGTGGGCGTCGGCTGCGCGGGGCGCGCCTTGCATGATGCCCGGTCGCGCCGGCTCGACGCCGAGCGTCATCGCCGGCGGGCCGTCCATGATGATGTTGACCCAGAGGATCTGGATCGCGGTGAAGGGTGTCGGCAGGCCGAACAGCGGCGCGCCGAGCACGGTGAGGATGGCCCCGATGTTGGTGGACAACTGGAAGCGGACGAACTTGACGATGTTGTCGTAGATCGTCCGGCCTTCCTCGATCGCCCGCACGATGCTGGCGAAATTGTCGTCGGTCAGCACCATGGTGGCGGCTTCGCGGGTGACATCGGTTCCGGTGATGCCCATGGCGACGCCGATGTCGGCGGCCTTCAGCGCCGGTGCATCGTTGACGCCGTCGCCGGTCATGGCGACGACCTCGCCACGCGCCTGCAGCGCTTCGACGATGCGCAACTTGTGCTCGGGCGCGACGCGGGCGAAGACGGCCGTCGCTGCGACCATCTCGCTCAGCGCCGCACCGGAGATGCCCTCGATCTCGCGGCCTTCACGCGCCTCGCCGCTCAGGCCGAGGTCGCGCGCGATGGCGGCGGCGGTTGCGCGGTGGTCGCCGGTGATCATTTTCACGGCAATGCCGGCAGCCTGGCAGACCCGGATGGCCTCCTTCGCCTCCGGCCGCGGCGGGTCGATGATGCCGACCAGGGCGATCAGCGTCAGATCGTCGGTCCAGCGCATCAGGTCACCGGCCGGGTCGAAATCGCCGGCGGGAATGCTCCTGCCGGCCAGCGCGAGCACGCGCATCGCGCTGTCGGCGAGGGCGGCGTTGGCGGAGCTGAAGGCGGCGCAGGCGGCGTCGTCCATGGCCATCTCGCCGTCCGCCGCGAGGTGTCGGTGGGCGCGTGCCAGCAGCACGTCGGGCGCGCCCTTGATCCACATGCGCACGACGGCGCCCTCGCGGTGGAAGGTGGCCATGAACTTGTGCGCCGAGTCGAAGGGGATTTCGGCGATGCGCGGGCTGCGTCTGGCCAGATCCTCGAGGTCCACGCCACCCTTCGCCGCCAACGCCAGCAGCGCGCCCTCGGTCGGGTCGCCGACCAACTCGCCATCGTCAATCCGGCTGTCGGAGCACAACGCCGCAGGTGCCAGCAATGGCAGCCAGTCGGGTGAGCCCTGGCCGTCCTCGGGCCGGATGCTGCCGCTACTGCCGTAGCCGGCGCCGTCGACCTCGAAGCTGCGGCCGAGGCAATGGACGCGGCACGCGGTCATCTGGTTGAGGGTGAGCGTGCCGGTCTTGTCCGAGCAGATCACCGTCGTGCAGCCCAGCGTCTCCACCGCCGCCAGCCTCTTGACGATGGCGTTGCGCTTGGCCATGCGGTGCATGCCCAGCGCCAGGGTGACCGTCACCACCGCCGGCAGTCCTTCGGGAATGGCCGCCACGGCGAGCGCGATGGCGGTCATCGCGGTGCTCAGGAGAGCGTCGCCGCGCGCGATGCCGAGGACCAGGATCAGCGTGACGACGCCGCCGGCGATCGCAGCCAGCCCTTTGCCGAGCCTGTCGAGCTGCACCTGCAGGGGCGTCGCGGACTCGGCGGAGTCGGCCAGCATGCCGGCGATCCTGCCCATTTCGGTGCGCATGCCGGTAGCGGTGATGACCGCCTCCAGGCGGCCGTGCGTCACGACGGTGTTCATGAAGACCATGCCGCGTCGCTCGGCCAGCACCGAAGCCGCCGCGACCGCATCGACGTCCTTCGCCACCGCTTGCGACTCGCCGGTGAGTGCGGCCTCCGCCACCTCGGCCGCATGCGCGTCGAGCACGCGCGCATCGGCCGGGATGCGGTCGCCGGCTTCGAGCAGAAGGATGTCGCCCGGCACGAGGTCGACCGCGGCGATCTGCACCATCCGTCCGTCACGGCGCACGCGCGCGATCGGTGCGAGCATGTTCTTCAGCGCAGCCAGAGCCGCTTCGGCGCGGTGTTCCTGCAGGAAACCCAGCGTCGCGTTGAGGATCACGACGATGGCGATGACCACGGCGTCCTCGATATCGCCCAGCAGGGCGGCCAGCACGGCAGCGCCGAGCAGCACGAGGACGAGGAAATTGCGGAACTGGTCGAGGAACTTCCGCCACGCCGGGCGCGGCGCCCTGCCGACGAGCCGGTTCGGACCGTCGCGGGCGAGCCTGGCTGCCGCTTCTGCGCTGCCGAGGCCAGCAGCAGGGTCTACACCCAGGTCGCTGGCCGCGGTCGTCGCGGAGCGGGCGTGCCAGGGTACCTCTTCGTCGGGCCGGGCAGGCGATGCAGGCTCAGACATGCTGCCTGGCGAGGTGTCGGCGTGCGGAGGAAAAGGAGGTTGCCGTCGCTGCTTCATCCTTCTGTGCTGCCGGTGCGCTCCGACGCCAGACTGGGCGGGATGGTCTGGCTGCCGGACAGCATCGATTTCAACGCGCAGATTTCGTCGCGCAGGCTGCGCATCTCGGCGTGCAGGTCGGCCTCGATGTGCTCGCGCGCCGCCTCGACGACCCGTTGCGTGCCGTGCTGCTCGGCCTCCGTATAGCTCTGCATGGCGTTGACGATGATGGCGATGAACAGGTTGAGCATGGTGAAGGTCGCCACCAGGATGAAGGCGACGAAGAAGATCCAGGCGTGCGGGAAGTTCTCCATCACCGGGCGGGCGATGCCCATCGACCAGCTCTCCAGCGTCATGATCTGGAACAGTGTGTAAAGCGAGCGGCCGAGATCGCCGAACCATTCGGGGTGGCTTGCCGCGAACAGCTTGGTGGCGATCACCGCGAAGACGTAGTAGATGATCAGCAGCACCATGGCGATCGAGCCGAGGCCCGGAATCGCCGCCAGCAGGGCGCCGACGACACGCCGCATCGAAGGCACCATGCTCAGCAGGCGCAGCACCCGCAGCACGCGCAGCGCGCGCAGGACGGCGAGTGGCCCGGTTGCCGGCAGCAGGGCGATGGCGATCACGGCGAAGTCGAAGACGCTCCATGGGTCGCGCCAGAACGCCGCGCGATGGGCGTAGAGGCGCAGGGCGATTTCACCGACGAACACCGCCAGGATGGTGCGGTCAAGGGCGACGATCAGCCCGCCTGCCGCCGCCATCGCGCTCGCCGAGGTTTCCAGGCCGAGCAGGGCGGCGTTCACCAGGATCAGGCCGATGATGAAGTTCTGCACGCGCGGCTGCCCGATCCACGCGCGTACCCGCTGGCGGCGATCGTTGCCGGGGAGCGTGCTCAGCGTCGCATTCATGCGGTGTCTTCCGTCGCCGCCCTGGGTCTCGTCACGACCAGACTGGCGACCACCGATAGCAGGATGGTGCCGGCGACGATCGCCAGGGACCACTGGATCGGCAGGTGGAACCAGGGCGCAGCGAGCATCTTGCCGCCGATGAAGACCAGCACGAGGGCGAGCCCGTACTTGAGGAGGTGGAAGCGGTCGGCCATGTCGGCAAGCACGAAGTACAGCGCGCGCAGCCCCATGATGGCGAAGATGTTGGACGTGAAGACGATGAAGGGGTCGGTGGTGACGGC
>JFAX01000027.1:22577-26909 GCA_000585015.1 Candidatus Accumulibacter adjunctus
GCCGGGATGCTGTCGACCGCGAACACCAGGTCGCTCGCCTCGATCAGGACGAGTACGAGGAACATCGGCGTCGCCCAGAGGATGCCGTTCTGCCGGACGAAGAACGACTCGCCGTGGAAGCCCGGGGTGATGCGCAGATGCCCGCGCAGCCAGCGCAGCAGCGGGTTCTTCTCGAGGTCGGGCGCATGGTCGGCGAAGATCAGCATCTTGATGCCGGTGATCACCAGGAAGGCGCCGAAGACATAGAGCACCCAGGCAAACTCCGTGACCAGCCAGACCCCGGCGAGGATCATCGCGGCGCGCATGACGATGGCGCCGACGACGCCATACAGCAGCACGCGGCGCTGCAGTTCCGGCGGCACCGCAAAGAAGCTGAAGATCATGACGAAGACGAACATGTTGTCGACCGACAGCGATTGTTCGATCAGGTAGCCGGTGAGGAATTCGAGCGTCTTGCGCTGCGCGACCTCGGCGCCCTGCGTCCCGTTCAGATGCCACCAGAGCAGTCCGGCAAAGGACAGTGCGAGACAGACCCAGGCGATCACCCAGGCCAGCGCCTCCCGGACCGGTACGCGACGCGCCTTGTTGCCGCCGAGGACGAACAGGTCGAGCGCCAGCATGGCGAGGACGAAAACGATGAAGCCGGCCCACATCTGGCCGGTGGCGAAACTCTCGACGCCGCCGCTCATGCCGTTTGCCGCCAGCGGCCGCCGGCCGACGGTAGCGCCCGGATCGCTGCCGCGACGGTGATCGCTGCCGGCTCTGCTGCGGCCAGCGAGGTCGCACGGCGCAGCCCGGTCAGGGCGGATGCGCAGCGAATGGTCATGGCCTTTCCTCTGCGGGCGACGGCTGCTGGCTGGCCGCTGGCATGGCCGCCTCGCGTCGGCGGGCCAGGTAGCGGTCGAGCGTGCGGCCGATTCGCCCGCTGGCGCGATCGACGGCGACGTAGAGGTCGCTCTGGGTATCCTCGACGACCAGGGCAGGCGCACCCTTGATGCGGACTTCGATGCTGCAGGACTTGTCCTCGCCGCCGCGCGGGCCATTGACATCGGCAAGACGCACGACGATGCGCGTGACGACCTCCTGGCCGTGATTCAGCGCGCAGGCGAGGCGCGTCTCCACATGCTGGCGCAGCCCTTCGGTGAGGGCGAAGTCGTGCGACTGGATTTGCAGGTTCATGGTGTTCCTCGCTGTGCTGGAAGAAGACCGGCGCATTGTGGGCCAGGCGAACATTCGACACAAACAGATATAACGATGGGCTATGATCGAAAAAAACGAATGACAGGATGTCGCTTGATCAACTACAAGCACTTGCATTACTTCGTCAGCGTCGCCCGCGCGGGCGGCGTCAGCCGCGCCGCCGAGCGTCTGCACCTGACGCCGCAGACACTCTCGGGGCAGATCGCCCAGTTCGAGGAACGCCTCGGCGTGGCGCTTTTCCGGCGCGTCGGGCGCCGCCTCGAGCTGACCGAGACGGGCAAGCTGGCGCTCTCCTACGCCGAGGAAATCTTCCAGACCGGGGCCGAGCTCGAGGATCTGCTGCAGAACGGCAGCGACGGGCGCTTCATCACCTTCCGCGTCGGCATCGCCGATGTCGTGCCGAAATTCATCGCGCATCGCCTGCTGGCGCCGGTGCTCGAGGTGCCCGCGGCGCTGCGCCTGATCTGCCAGGAGGACCGGCTGGAGCGTCTGCTCGCCGACCTGGCGATCCACCGGCTCGACATGGTGCTCGCCGACCGCCCGATTCCTCCTGGCACCGAGATCAAGGGCTACAGCCACCCGCTCGGTGAATCGGCGGTGGCTCTCATGGCCGCGCCGGCGCTGGCTGCGCGACTGCCGAGCGGCTTTCCCGCCTGTCTCGATGGCGCGCCGCTGCTGTTGCCCGGGCGTGACAGCACGCTGCACGGAACGCTGCCGCGCTGGCTCGAGCGCCAGGGGTTGCGCCTGCGCATCATCGGTGAATTCGACGACAGTGCCCTGATGAAGGCCTTCGGCGAAGCCGGCGCCGGCGTCTTTCCGGCACCGGCCGCCAGTGTGCCGGACGTGACGGCACACTACCGGGTGGTCAAGCTGGGCGAGACGGAGGAGGTTCGCGAGCGCTTCTTCCTCATTTCGGCCGAGCGGCGGCTGACCCATCCGGCTGCGCGAGCGGTCAGCGAGAATGCGCGCGCCGGTGCGTTCGGCGTCCAGCCGCAGGCGGGCTGAAGCGCGTCAGCGGGCATTCCCGGGTGAGCCGCCCGGGCTGCCTTGTCGGCCTGCCGGCGGCCGCCGGCAGGCGGTGCCCATCGCTCAGTGCGTGACGCGCGGCTGACCGTCGCCGCTGGCGGCAGATGCCGGCCACGGTTCGCCGAGCTCGAGATTCCAGCGCGCGTGCTTCGCCAGTCCCAGCAGCTGGTCGTGCAGCAGGTGCAGGTTCTCGCGCGGCAGCTCCAGGCTGATCCGATTGTCGCCGGCGCGCAGCGCGATGCGTCCGCGGCCGTTGGTCAGTGCGCTGAGTTCGACGTGCTCGACGAGACGCAGCGGCAGCTTCTTCGGCAGGCGGCTGGCCTGCAGCCGCAGTTCCTGGCCGCCGCTGGCGACGAAGAGCGCGTTCTGGTGCTCGAAACCGAGGATCTCGGCGGCGTGCTCGGGAGCGAGCAATGCGTTCGGGTTGCTGCGCGCGAGCAGCGTCGCCAGCGCCAGCAGCAGACCCGCGGTCATCCGTCGCGTCAGCCAGAGCACGGTTTCGTCGTCCTCCGTCGGTGCCTGCAGGGCGATTCGATCCTCGCTCTCGCTGTAGTGGAAGCTGAAGCTCATGCTGGCCGCCTCGCGTCGCTCGCTCATCGCGGCGTTCCTGCTGCTCGCCGCTGGCGCCGACCCGGCAGCAGGAAGCGGCCCGGGTCGACGGCGTCGACGAGGTCGGCGGCGATCGCTGGCTGGCCGCCGTCGATACGGCAGGCGAGCAGTTCGCCGGCGAGGGCCGACCAGACGATGCCACGGGCGCCGAAGCCGTTGCTGAGGTACAGACCGGGCACGCGCGGCAGTTCGCCGAGCGACGTGCCAGCGCTCCCGGGCTCGATCAAGGCCGCGTCGGCGACGGCGCCGACCATCGGCAGGCGATCAGGCGACAGCGGGCGGAAGCCGACGCGGCCGTCGAGCCCTGCGGCGTCGAGCTGTCGGCCGTAGCCGGGCAGGATGAGTTCGAGCCGCGCCAGGTTTTCGGCGTGGTCGGCGGCACGCAGTCCGGCCTCGTCGTCGTCGACCGCGAAGCTGGCGCCGGCACAGCGCAGACCGTCGATCGCCGGCGTCACGTAGCCGAGACGGCAGACGACGATGGCCGGTGGCGAGCCGGCGGCGGCCGGCAGATGCGACACCTGGCCGCGCGCCGGGCGCAGCGGCAGGTGGCTGGCGACCGGGAAACGGCGGGCGTCGCTGGCGTTGGCGAGAATCAGGACGGGTGCCGTGGCGATCAGCTCACCGCTGCCCGTGAAGCAGCGCCAACAGCCGTCCTCGTAGTCGATGCGGTCGACTTGGCGCCGATAGTGTGGCACCACCGCGGCACCGTGCCGGGCGAGATTGGCGCGGCACAGTGAAGCCGGATCGACCCAGCCGCCACCGGCAAACCACCAGCCGCCGCCGGCCAGCGGCCAGCCGGCGAGTTCGCTGGCGGCCGTGCGATCGAGCCAGCGCAGGTAGCCGGCTGGCGGGCTCTGCTCGGCGACGACACGCTGCTGCGTGGCCGCGTGCCGCTCGTCGCGCGCCAGGTGCAGGACGCCGGTCTGTCCCCAGCGCAGCGGCTGGCCGGCGGCGGTGAGCGCCTGCAGGTGGCTCAGGGCATACTCGAAAGCGGCCCGCGTCAGTCGTGCCAGGCGGTTGTCGTCGAGCGAGGGCAGCGGTCGCAGGACGCCGGCACGATTGCCCGAGGCGCCCTCGCCGGGCGCTGCCGCACGATCGATCAGGCTGATCCGCCAGCCACGCGCCGCCAGCCGTTCGGCGGCGCTGCTGCCGGCGAGGCCGGCGCCGATGACGATCGCGTGCCGCTCCACCGCTCGCCCGATGCAGGCCCGCCGTCGCCGTCCTACTCCGGGCGCATCTGCGGGAAGAGGATGACGTCGCGGATGTTCGCCGCGTCGGTGAGCAGCATCACCAGGCGGTCGATGCCGACGCCGCAGCCGGCGGTCGGCGGCAGGCCGTACTCGAGTGCCCGCACGTAGTCGGCATCGTAGTACATCGCCTCCTCGTCGCCGGCCTCCTTTGCCCGCGCCTGCTCGAGGAAACGCGCCGCCTGGTCTTCCGGGTCGTTGAGTTCGGAGAAGCCGTTGGCGATCTCGCGCCCGGCGATGAACAGCTCGA
>JFAX01000027.1:28234-47587 GCA_000585015.1 Candidatus Accumulibacter adjunctus
GTTGCCGACCTCGACATTGGTGCGCAGATCCTTGATGCGCGACTGGTCAAGGACGTAGGAGCGGATCTGGTGGCCCCAGCCGATGTCGGACTTGGCGTCCTCGAGCTTCTGCTGCTCGGCCTGCCGCTTGCGCATTTCGGCCTCGTAGAGGCGCGACTTCAGCATCGCCATCGCTTCGGCGCGGTTGCGGTGCTGCGAGCGGTCGTTCTGGCACTGGACGACGATGTTGCTCGGCAGGTGCGTGATGCGGACCGCCGAATCGGTCTTGTTGATGTGCTGGCCGCCGGCACCCGAGGCGCGGTAGGTGTCGATGCGCAGGTCGGCCGGGTTGATCTCGATGGCGAAGGAATCGTCGATCTCGGGGTAGGCCGACACCGAGCAGAAGCTGGTATGGCGGCGGGCGTTCGAGTCGAAGGGCGACTTGCGGACCAGGCGATGGATGCCCGTCTCCGAGCGCAGCATGCCGTAGGCGTAGTCGCCGGAAATCCGGATGCTCGCCGTCTTGATGCCGGCGACCTCGCCTTCGGACTCCTCGAGCACCTCGACGGCGTAACCCTTGCGTTCGGCGTAGCGCAGGTACATGCGCAGCAGCATCGCCGCCCAGTCCTGCGCCTCGGTGCCGCCGGCGCCGGCCTGGATGTCGAGGAAGCAGTTGAGCGGGTCGGCCGGGTTGTTGAACATGCGCCGGAACTCGAGCGCGGCGACCTCCTTCTCGATGCCGTCGATGTCGGCGAGGACCGCCTGCAGCGTGTCGTCGTCGCCTTCATCGCGGGCCATGGCGAACAGCTCGCCGGCGTCACGCAGGCCATCGGCGACGCGGTCCAGCGTCAGCACGACATTTTCCAGCGAGCGCTTCTGGCGGCCGAGTTCCTGCGCGCGCTCGGCGTTGTCCCAGACCTTCGGGTCCTCCAGTTCGCGCGCGACGGCCCTTAACTGATCTGCCTTCTGATCGTAGTCAAAGATACCTCCGCAGCTCGTTGCCTCGCTCGGCGACATCGGCGATGCGGTTCTCGATGCTGTTGAGTTGTTCGGCTTCCATGGTGGCGTCGCTCGCTTGATCAATGAGCCTCGCATTATACGCCGGCCGCGGCGGGCCGGCGGGCTGCGGACCCGCCCAAAAACGGTGACAGTATACTGAATTCGTCCGCGAATTCGGCGCGCGAAGCTTCCAGCAGTTCCGCTGCTTGCTGTGCGAGTGAGCGAGCCTCGTCGACGCGCGACGGCAGCGCCTTTTCCTGTGCCAGGGACGCGACCGCCGACACTGCGGCCTGCGCGTCTTCGGTCGCCCTTGGCGTCCCGGCGTTCAGTCGAGCCCGCTGCAGCAAGTTGCCCGCCAATGCCTGTCGGTAGTCCGGCTCGTCAGGATGAAGCTCGGCGAGTCGTCGCGCCAGCTCGACAGCGCTGTCGCTGTAGTGCTGGATCGTCTCCTGGAGGCCTCCGGCACGTGCGAGATCGTCGACCATGGCCGTCAAGGCTCCCAGCAGCCCGAACGCCTGGGCATAGTCGAGCGTCTCCGGCGCCGTGTCGATCACCATGCCGATGGCCTCGTGGCCATACTGCGCCGCTTGGCGCAGCTGGCGACGCAGCCGCGAAACGGCGGCGCGTCCCGCAGACAGGTTGAACCCAGCCCAGCGATCGCCCGCCGCGACTGAGTCACCGTCTGCCACTGCGGCCGCGATGCTCTGCCGGCCGCTCAGCCGAGTTCAGCTCAGCGCGCAGAGGGCGGCCGCGATAGAGGGACAGCACCGCCGTACGCTCCAGGTCGCCGGCACAGTTCTTCAGGGTCGCGGCGCCGATGAGGACACGATCAAGCCGGTCGAGGTCGCGTCAGAGGTCGAACCCGTATATCCCGGCTTCATCGTGTCGAAGCGGCGTGTGTAGCCGCAGGCGCAGGTCGGTCGCGTGCGGGGCCGCTCGCGCTGGATCGCCGCCATCCGGTCGGTGCATCCACACCGTGACGGAGGCGCCCTTGTCGATCAGTTGACGAAGGCTTGGTAACTCGAAACGTTCCAGCAACGCCATCGATGCCGCGCGCTCCGATGCCGGGTACTCGTCACCCGGAAAACGGAACCCGAATTCGAGCGGGAGCAGCCCGTCAGGGCCGTCGCGCCTGCAGCAGCACGCTGCAGCCTCGCCTTGAGCGAAGCATGACCCCGTGGGTCGAGATGCGAGGCGCGGCAGGCTTCGCGAAGGAGCCATCGAGCCGGTCGCCGGCAAGCTCGATGCGCGAACGAGCCATCCTCGATGGCACCGTTCGCGCTCAGCGCCAAAAGGGCACGTTATTCGGCGATAATCCATGAGTGTCGCGGGAATCAGCACGCATCGCACTGGCAGGGATTCGCCTTCGGCGTCGGCTTTCGGGAGCAGCAACTCGATTCTCTTGGATGGATGATGAAGTCGGCAGCGAAGGAAAACTCGACAACGACGACCAGTGATTCGCTGGATCAGCGATCCCGCCATGACCCGGCAAGACGCTCACCCTAGAAGCTCATGAAAGACCCCCGCTGGACAGCGATCTCGGAATCAAACTTTGCCTGGGAGAAGGCGGCGCTTGACTGGCTGCGTGATCGACTCCCGGATCGCGATCCCTGGCACGCCTGGTCGAACTTTGAATTCATCGACGACGACGGCAAGGTCAACGAGGTCGATGCCCTGGTGCTCTCGCCCGTGGGCATCTTCCTGGTGGAGGTCAAGAGTCGCCCCGGCGTTCTGACGGGTGATGCGCATACCTGGACATGGCGCACCGACGGGCGTGACTACGCCTACGACAACCCCTTGATTCTTGCGAACCGCAAGGCCAAGCGACTGGCGACGCTGTTGCGTCGGCAATCGTCGGTGATCAAGGCGAGGTCCCGGGTTCCGTTCATCGAGCCACTGATCTTTCTCTCGGCGATCAACGCCGACACCTTCAGGCTGTCAGGTAACGGGCGCTCCGGCGCCTTTCTCAAGGGTCGCCCCGACACCAGCAACGACGACGGGATCATTGCCCGCCTGGAGGGCACCGGGAATTACCCACCCAGCGGACCGCTGCTCGGTCACGAACTGGGGCGCGTGCTTTGCCGTGCCGTGGTCGAAGCCGGCGTGCGCCCATCCAACAAACACCGGCGCATCGCTGACTATCATTTGGGCGCCCTCATTCAGGAGGGCGAGAATTATCAGGACTGGGTGGGCGAGCACGTCTCGGCCGGTGTCCGCCGTCGCGTCCGGATTTATGGCTACGCCCTGGCGGCGACCGTGGACGCCCGGCAATCGCTGGTGCGCCAGGCGACGCGCGAGTTCCAGATTCTCGAAGGCGTCGATCATCCCGGCATCCTCAGGGTGCGCGATTTCAAGGAAAGCGAACTCGGCCCGGCGCTGCTTTTCGACTACAACCCGCAGGGCCGGCGACTCGATTTCCTGCTGCGCGAACAAGGCAATCAGCTCAACGCCGACCAGCGGCTGTCCATCCTTCGCCAACTGGCCGAAACGCTCAAGTACGCCCACCAGAAGAAGCTGATTCACCGGGCGCTTTCACCGCAAAGCATCCTCGTCCAGAACCAGGATGGCGCCCAACTCCAGCTCGCGATCATGAACTGGCAACTCGCCGCGCGCGGTGGGCAAGCGGCGGAGCAGGCGAATCTGACGGCTCTTGGCGCATCGGCTGGAACATTGGCGCGTACCGTCGGAACCCGGCACGTTGAGGATTACCTGGAAGATCCGGCCAAGGTGTTTCTGGCACCGGAAGCCCTCTGGGATGGCGCACCGAGCGGACCCCACCTGGACGTCTTCTCGCTTGGCGCCATCGCCTGGCAGGTGTTCACCGGCGAGCCGCCGGCAAGCAGCGCCTCCGAGCTGCAACAGAAACTCCGTGCCGGCAACGGATTGCGCATCTCCGATGTGCTGGATGGCACCGGCCGCGCGCTGCAGGACCTGATCCAGTTCTCGACCTGCCCGGACGTCTCTGCCCGCCTCGGCTCGATGACGGATTTTCTTGAATACCTCGAACTCGTCGAGGATGAACTGACGGCGCCGGTCGAGTTGGCTACGGTGGACCCTGGTTCGGCCAAGGCAGGCGACCTGATCGATGGCGGTTTCACCGTCGTCCGTCGTCTCGGCAAGGGCTCGTCATCCGATGTGCTGCTGGTCACTCGCAGCGGCAACGGCGAAGAGCTGGTCCTCAAGGTTGCCCTGGACGCCAGCCACAACAGGCGCCTGGTTGCCGAAGGTGAAGCCCTGCGCAGGCTGCGCCATGCCAATATCGTCGAGTGGCGCGAAACGCTGACCGTTGCCGGCCGCACGGCGTTGCTGATGAGCAGTGCCGGCAAGGACACGCTGGCTCATCTCCTGCGCAGCAACCGACCCTCGCTGGATCTCGTCCGGCGTTTCGGCGAGGAGCTGCTGCAGACGGTCGTCTTCCTGGAAAACGAAGGCGTCTATCACCGCGACATCAAGCCCGACAACATCGGCCTCTGCCCGACGTCGCATAGCGGTCGCCTGCAACTGGTGCTGTTCGACTTCTCCCTGTCGAAAGCTTCCGTCGACAACATCCAGGCCGGCACGCGCCCCTACCTCGATCCGTTCCTCAGCTTGCGCAAGCCGCCACGCTGGGACATTTACGCCGAGCGCTTTGCCGCAGCCATGACGCTCTACGAGATGCTCACCGGCACGCTGCCGATCTGGGGCGACGGCGTCTCCGACCCGGCCGTGATCGAGCCCGAAGTCACGCTCGATGTCACCCTCTTCGACCCCAACCTGCGCGAAGCCTCGGCCGCCTTCTTTGGCAAGGCCCTGCGGCGCGATTTCCGTGAGCGTTTCGACAACGCGGAAGACATGCTGCGTGACTGGCGAAAGATTTTCGACCAGGCCGACACGCAAACCGCAGCCGACCCCTTCGCGGTCATCGCCCGTCGTGCGACGCGGGAAACGGCCATTGGCGAGCTCGGCTACGGTGTCGAAGCGCAGAACGTTCTCGACCGCATGGGGATCCACAGCGTTCGCGAACTGCTCGCCGTCGACCGCGTCCGCTTTCGTTACCTCAAGAGTGTCGGTGACAAGGTGCGCAAGGAGATTCGCGGCATAGCCAAGCGCCTCGCCCAGCTTCGTCCCGATCTCGTCGCCGGCGCGCCGACCGTTCTCGACACCGATGCCGGCAAGGGCGGCATTCGCAGCCTCGACGAACTCGCCAACCACCTCTTCCCGAAGCGCGCCGCAGCCGACGAGCGCCCGGATGACGATGCGCTGGCGATCTACCTGGGCCTGGAGACGGCCGAAACGGGCGCCGAGAATGAACGAAACGCCACGCTCTGGCCCACCCTTGGGGACGCAGCGCAGGCAGCCGGAATTGCCCGGCCGGCCTTGACCCATGCGATCGTCGCCGCGCGTGGGCGCTGGATCAAGTCGCCTGCCATCAGCGAAGTGCGCGAGGAACTGGCCATCACGCTCAGCGCCAGTGGCGGCGTCATGGCCGTCACCGAAGCAGCCAACTCGCTGCTGGCGAGCCATGGCTCGATCGAGCAGGACGACACCCATCGCCTGCGGCTCGCTGCCGCCGTGCTGCGCGCCGCCAGCGAAACCGAAGCCGAGCTGGCACAGCCCCGCTACCAGGTATTCCCCGGCGCCGCCAAGGGCGCCGTACCGCTGCTCGCGGCCAGTGTCGACCATGCCGACTACGCGCTTCGACTCGGCGCCGCCGCCGACCGCGTCATCGCCGCCGATGAAGAAACATCGGCCGGCGAAAGCCTGCCGACACCGCAGCAGGTGATTGAAAGACTCGAAGCGGTGGACCGTCCCCACACCGTTGCCATCTTATCCACGCAGCGGATGGTGAAGCTTGCCGCAGGTTGCAGCCAGCGCGCGGCGGTTTCCAGTCGTCTGGAACTCTATCCCCTGGGGATGGCTGCCCAGCGCGCCGTCCGGATTGCCATGGGCTCGCTGATCGGTCCGCGTGTCCTTACCGAGAGCCAGGTACGAGAACGCATCATGGGGCGCTACCCCGATGCAGAACCCCTGCCCGACCGGCCGTCGCTGGACAGCCTGCTCGGCGCAGCAGGTTCCGATCTCGTCTGGCGCACCGACGGCGAGGACGGTCCCGGCTACTACTCCGCGCACCGAGGCTTCGGCCCTTCGGCGGGAACGACCACCTTCCTGCACCGTGCCGACACGGTGGCCGACGACGAGCAAAGCGAAGAAGTCCTCGCCGCACGCCAGTTCGACGACCGGCTCAGGCACGCCATCAGATCGGGCGGCTTCCTCGTGTTGACCGCCGCACCGCGGCTGGCGCGGCACGCCGAGGCGGCACTGCGGCGCACCATCGCCGGCGCCGACTTCCTGCCGATCAGCCTCGACCGCATCGTGCTCGAATCACTCAAGGAAGAAGCACGGCAGCGCAAGGTCGGCTGGAGCAAGGTTCTCGAAGCGGACATCGGCGGACCGGGCTCGCGCGACTGGAGCAACCTCATCCGCCTCGCCTCGTTCGCCAGGGCGCGCATCAGGGGAAAGCTCACCGCCCAGGGCAAATCGCTGCTGCTTCTCGATCCCGGCTTGCTGGCCAGGCTGGATTTGCTGGACCTGATCAGCGACCTGCAAAGCATGGCCGGCAGGGCCGACGGGATTTCATCCGTCTGGCTGCTGGCGCCAATGGCTGGCCCGGGCCTGCCAACGCTGGATGGCGTGCCAATCCCTGTGGTCACACAGGCGCAGTGGGCACGGGTTCCAGACCGATGGCCAGGCCATTCTTCTCGCGCCGCTGCCTGAATGACGAATCAACGCCCCATCATCGAGCTTCCTGCCGTTGCCGGGCAAGACCGGGATTTTCTACAAGAGCCGAACCATCAAGGAATCGCCTCGTGATCAACGCCGCCGCCCTCCTGCGCGACCTCAAGCGCCTGACCACGACGATCGAATCCGACCTCCGCGAGCAGCTCGCCACGACGCCGGAGCTCGCTGCCTCGCTGGACCACGAATGGCATGCCGCCCGCAACGCCGGGCGAATGGCTGCGACGCTGCACGACTTCAGGGAAGAGGCCATCACCCAGGCCGCCGTGCATTGGTTGTTGATGGGCGTGTTCATCCGTTTCCTCGAAGACAACGACCTGATCGATCGCCCCTGGTTGAGCGCCGCCAGCCCGGCCCGCCGGGCGCTGGCCCAGGACCGGCACGAAAGCTACTTCCGCGCCCATCCGGGCGACAGCGACTTCGAATACCTGCTCGCCGCCTACCGCGACGTCGGTCGGCTGCCCGGCCTCGGGCCGCTGTTCGACGAACGCCACAATCCGCTGTTCCGCCTGACCGTCTCCGGCGACGGCGCGATGGCCATCGTCGGCTTCTGGCAGAAGATCGACCCGGACACCGGCACGCTGCGGCATGACTTCACCGACCCCGAGTGGCGCACGCGCTTTCTCGGCGACCTCTACCAGGATCTTTCCGAGGCGGCGCAGAAGAAGTTTGCGCTGCTGCAAACGCCGGAATTCGTCGAGGAATTCATCCTCGAGCGCACGCTGAACCCGGCGATCGCCGAGTTCGGCTACCGCGAAGTGCGGCTGATCGACCCGACCTGCGGTTCCGGGCACTTCCTGCTCGGCGGCTTCGCCCGCCTGCTCGAATGCTGGCAGAAGAACGAACCCGGCCGCAACGGGCGCGATGCCGTGCAGCAGGCGCTGAACGGCGTTTACGGCGTCGACCTCAACCCCTTCGCCGTCGCCATCTCGCGCTTCCGTCTGTTGATTGCCGCGCTCAAGGCCTGCGGCGAAACCAGTCTCAGCGAAGCGCCGAACTTCAGGTTCAACCTTGCCGCCGGCGACAGTCTGCTGCACGGGCCAGAACTGGGCCGCCATCAGGACCGGAGCCTGTTCAGCCAGGCCGAAACCCATCGCGGCACCGCGCTCGAACACGCCTTCGCCAGCGAAGACCTCGCCGACCTCAACCGCATCCTCGGCCAGACCTATCATGCCGTGGTCGGCAACCCGCCCTACATCACCGTCAAGGACGCGGCGCTGAACGCGGCTTACCGGGCGCGCTACCTCACATGCCACATGAAGTATTCGCTCGGCGTGCCGTTCACCGAACGCTTTTTCGAACTCGCCATTCCTGGCGGCGAGCGCGAGCCGGCCGGCTACGTCGGCATGATCACCACCAACAGCTTCATGAAGCGCGAATTCGGCGAGAAGCTGATCGAGGATTTCCTGCCGCGCATCGACCTCAGCCACCTCATCGACACCTCGGGCGCCTATATCCCCGACCACGGCACGCCGACCGTCATTCTCTTCGGTCGCGATCGACCGCCGGCGACTTCGCTGGTGCGCACCGTCATGGGCATCAAGGGCGAACCATCGACCCCGGCCGACCCGGCGCAGGGGCTCGTCTGGCGGGCGATCGTCGAGCAGGTCGATGTCGTTGGCAGCGAATCGGCGTTTGTGTCGGTGGCCGATACTCCGCGTTCGACCTTTGCCAAGCATCCGTGGAGTATCGGCGGCGGTGGCGTCACCGATGTGCTAGAGCTGATTAATGTAGCAGCGAAGAAGACGCTTGGCGAACTTACGACCGCAATTGGACGCATAACGCACACAGGTGAAGACAACGTTTTTTTCCTCACCAAGGACGGCATTTCCAGAATGAACTGGCACGACCATGCTGTTCCACTCATAGAGGGGGAGGGAGTTCGTGACTTTCACATCGAGAATCAGCTTTGGACTCTCTTCCCCTACGACAAAGTTTCGGCAGAACTGAAAACAACATTGCCGGCAAGCTTGTGGCAACACTTCTGGCTATTTCGCCATGTAATGAAGCAACGCAAGGATTTTGGAAACTTCATCGAAGATCGGGGATTGCAGTGGCATGAGCATTCGATGTTCTTTCCTGAACGTTACAAAGTACCTTTTGGAATCACCTTCGGCGAAGTCGCCACCCACAACCACTTCGTCCTCGACCGGGGCGGCAAGGTGTTCAAGCAGACCGCGCCGGTCATCAAGCTGCCAGCGGGGGCCAGTGAAGACGAGCATCTGGGCCTGCTGGGCCTGCTCAATTCGTCGGTGGCGTGTTTTTGGCTGAAGCAGGTTTGTCACAATAAAGGGAGCACCGTCGACCAGCATGGCGCTCGGCAACGAACCTCACCATTCGAAGATTTCTACGCATTCAACGCAACCAAGATCGCTCAATTTCCGATGGTGGAACCCCCACCGCTCGATCTCGCCGAAACCCTCGACCACCTCGCCCAAGCGCTCGCCGCCACCAGCCCCGCTGCGCTGGTGCATCGCGCCTTGCCACTCCGCGCCACCCTCGACGCCGCCCGCGCGGCCACCGAATCGCTGCGCCGGCAGATGATCGCCACCCAGGAAGAACTCGACTGGCGCTGCTATCAACTTTACGGCCTGACGCAGAGCGAACTGACGCACCCACAGCCGCCGGAAATCGCCCTCGGCGAGCGCGCCTTCGAAATCGTCCTCGCCCGCCGCATGGCAGCCGGCCAAGCCGAAACCACCTGGTTTGCCCGCCATGGCTCAACACCGATCGCCGAACTGCCGGCGCACTGGCCGGCCGATTACCGCCGCGTCGTCGAAGCCCGCATCGCGCTGATCGGATCCGACAAATTCATCGGCCTGATCGAACGCCCCGAATACAAGCGCCGCTGGGCGTCGACCGCATGGAATGAACAGGAACAGGCCGCCCTCAAGGGCTGGCTGCTCGACCGTCTGGAATCGACCCTGCAAGCCGCTGCGGCCGACACCCCGAGCCTGACCACCACCAACAAGCTGGCCGATCGGTTGCGGTCCGACGCCGACTTCATGCAGGTTGCCGAACTGTATGCCGGCCGCTCCGATTTTGACGTGGCGCTACTGGTGGCGAAACTCGTGGCCGGCGAAGCGGTGCCCGTGCTGCCCGTGCTGCGCTACAGCGAAGCCGGCCTGCGCAAGCGCGCCGAATGGGAGCGCACCTGGGACTTGCAGCGCCGGGAAGACGCGGTCGACGCCGAAACAGCCGACGAATCGGAACGCCGCCGGCGCAAGACCGCCGCGATCGGCGACATTCCGGTGCCTCCCAAATACAAGCCGAGCGATTTCCAGAAGACCGACTACTGGCGCCTGCGCGGCGGGCTCGATGTGCCCAAGGAGCGTTTCGTCAGCTTCCCGCATTGCAGCCGCGACGCCGATGGCAGCCTGGTCATCGCCTGGGCCGGCCTCAACCCGCTGCAACTCGGCACCGCCATCGCCACCTGCTATCTCGACATGAAGGACAACGAGGGCTGGGACGCCGAGCGCCTGAAGCCCTTGCTGGCCGCCATCGCCGAACTGGTGCCCTGGATCAAACAGTGGCATAACGACCCCGATGCCGAGCACGACACCCGCATGGGCGACTATCTGGATGGCTTCGTCGACGAGGAAGCCCGTGGCCTCGGCCTGACCCGCGAGGCAGTGACGAGCTGGCAGCCACCGGCAAGCACGGTCCGCCGTGGCCGGCGTCGCGCAGCGGTGGAGGCATGATGTTTCTCGCAAGCTCAAGGGATATTCAGGAAAACATCGTCCGCCTGATGGCGAGGCACGGTGTTGATGAGCCGATCGCCATTGCGGTCGCGTTCTGGGGCAAGGGGGCTGAAGCCTTGCTGCCGGCTGATCGCCGTTTCCGGTTGATCTGCAATTTGTCAATGGGCGGAACGAATCCGGCAGTCATCGAAACGCTGCTGGCACGCCCCGGAATCGATGTGCGCCACTTGCCGGATTTGCACGCCAAGGTGGTTTTGACCGCAAGCGGTGCCGTGGTGTCGTCGGCGAATTTTTCGGCAAACGGTCTTGGTCTGGATGGCGGAGCCGGCTGGCAGGAAGCCGGCATGTTGATTCCGGCCGACGACCCGGAATTCGTTAAGGCGTATGGGTGGTTTGAACAGCTTTGGCGCATGGCACAGCCGATCACTGAAACAACACTGGCCGAAGCTGCCAAGCAGTGGCACTCCGAAGAACACAGGCTAACCATGGACAGTGTGGCGGCTCTCGAAGCATCAAGCGCCCCTGATGAACTTGAGGAAGAAATGCTGTTTGCCGCTGGACCAATGAAGAAGGACCACAAGTTGCGAGAAGCAGCGGGTTGGGTGGCGCAGGCATACAACACGATGCTTGGACGTCCTCTCGAGCCGAGCGACTACTTCATCCCACGATATGCTGCCTATGTCATCTGGACGATGGCTGGGAAGTCCATGTGGACTGCGATCGAGGACAAGCCCATTTTCTCGACGCCAGCGGATGTACTCGACAGGGCGAAGGCGACAGGTAAGGACAATCCGCGACTGACGACTGAATTGGTAGATTGGATCGCTCGTATGGACGCAGCGCCACCGGCCGTTCGCTATTGGGCGCAGCAATCGATGGAGCGAAATCCATGACCGAGGTGTTTGTATTACCTTGCCGGCCGTGGATCACGAAATCTCCGAAAAATTGTTAGAGAAAGGCCCGGAGACTGGATTGAGCAGCGCCTCTGTTTGACAAGAGAAGGAGTAGCACATGCAAGCCTATAAAACCTATGCACGGGTACAGCCAAGCGGGGAACTGGCCCTCAGCCACTTGCCCTTTGCTCCCGGTTCGCTGGTCGAGGTGCTGGTTGTCGGGTCGGAGCGGAGTTCCGCTGAGCGTGAGCAGGAATGGGGCCGCTTGATGCAGACGGTTCAAAGCCTGCCGCAGGCCGCGACGATCAGTGATGCCGATATTGCGGCGGAAATCGATGCGACCCGGGCCGCACGATGAAGGTGGTTATCGATACGAATGTTCTGCTGTCGGCGGTCATTCGCGATCGCCTGCCTGAAAAGGTGTTGCGATGGTGTCTGGCCAATGACGATGTGCGCTGGCTGGTTTCACCTGCCATCCTGGCGGAGTATCTGGAAGTCATCCAGCGCCCGCGCTTTGCTTTGCCGCCAGAAGTGATCGACTGGTGGGCCAGCCTGCTGACAGCAGATACGGTGATGACCCCGATGCGGCCCGCGCCCGATTTTCCGCGCGACCGCAAGGATGCGCCTTTTCTGGCGTGTGCCGGTGGGCATTCGGCGGATTACCTGATTACCGGCGATGGCGACTTTAGCGAAGCGCGCCATCTGATTCCGCAGGTCAAGATCGTCAGCGTGCGTGAATTTGCCCTGGCTGTTGGACTGGATTCGACATGACGCTGATTCGCGAACTGATAACGATCCCGCAGCGGGTCCATCAAGGGGATTTCGTCCTCAAACTGTCCGATGGCGTCCGCGCCGCGGACGAAACACTGAGCAATTACGTGGTCACGCCGCAGTTGGCACAGGCTTTCGACAGTGCCCTGGCTTTCATCCAGTCGGCACTGGCGACGCGGCAAAGCAAGGCAGCCTACCTGCATGGCAGTTTCGGTTCGGGCAAGAGCCATTTCATGGCGGTGCTGAACCTGCTGCTGGCCGGCAATACGCGGGCGCGTTCGATCAAGGAACTGGCCAGCGTCGTGACCAGGAGCAACGCCTGGACCGAGGACAAGAAGTTCCTGCTGGTGCCGTATCACATGATCGGTGCCCGCAACATGGAGTCGGCCATTCTCGGCGGCTACGCCGACCATGTGCGCAGCATCCACCCCGATGCGCCAGTGCCCGGCTTTTACCTGGCCGAGGGCCTGTTTCGCGATGCCCAGCAACTGCGGGCGCGCATGGGCGATGACGCCTTCTTTGGCAAACTGAACGAACACGCCGGCAGCACCGACGGCTGGGGCGAGCTTTCCGGCGGTTGGGATGCCGGCAGCTTCGAAGCAGCGATGCTGGAGTCACCTCGGGGGGATGAGCGGACTCGTCTGGTCGGTGACCTGATTTCGTGTTTCTTCAGCGCCTACGCCTCGGTCGCCAGCAGCAGCGGCGGTGGCCAGGGAGAGGCCTTTGTCAGCCTCGACGACGGACTCGCCATCCTTTCCCGCCACGCGAGCGAACTCGGCTACGACGGCGTAATCCTTTTCCTCGACGAACTGATTCTCTGGCTGGCGAGTCGGGCAGCGGACGTCGCGTTTGTCAGCAGCGAAGGGTCGAAGCTGTCGAAACTGGTTGAAGCGGCCAATGCCGATCGACCGGTGCCCTTGATCAGCTTCGTGGCGCGTCAGCGGGACCTGCGCGAACTGGTCGGCGACAACATGGCCGGCGCGATGCAGATGCAGTTCGCCGACGTGCTCAAGTATTGGGAGGCGCGCTTTCACAAGATCATCCTCGAGGACCGCAACTTGCCGGTCATTGCCCAGGCCCGCGTTCTCAAGCCGGCGACGGAATCAGCCCGCCAGGTGCTGGACGCTGCTTTCGAGGATTTCGCCAACAGGTCGAGGACGGTGACCGACACGCTGCTGACATCGAACGCCGACCGCGAGATGTTCCGGCTGGTCTACCCGTTCAGCCCGGCTCTGGTGCAGACCCTGGTGGCCGTGTCGAGCGTGCTGCAGCGTGAGCGGACGGCCTTGAAGCTGATGCTGCAACTGCTGGTTGACCGCCGCGACGACCTGGAACTGGGCCAGATCATCCCGGTCGGTGACCTGTGGGATGTGATCGTCGATGGGGATGAGCCCTTCTCCGATGCCATGCGCCTGCACTTCGACAATGCCAGGCGCCTCTTCCGCCAGAAGCTGGTGCCGCTGCTTGAGCGAGCGCATGGGGTCGTCTGGGAGGACCTGCGCAAGCCGCAGGCCGATGCTGCGGTCGACCCCGTGCGGGCACGGAATTTCCGCAACGACGCCCGCATCCTGAAAACGCTGCTGTTGGCGGCCCTGGTGCCCGAGGTCGAGTCGTTGAAGGCGCTGACGGCGCAGCGACTTGCCGCCCTGAATCATGGCTCGGTGAAGTCGCCGATTCCTGGCCGCGAGGCACAGGACGTATTGAAGAAGTGCCGTGACTGGGCAGGCGAAGTCGGCGAACTGAAGATCACCGACGAGCAGAATCCGGTGATCTCGATCCAGGTCACCGGGGTCGATATCGAGCCGATCGTCAAGGGCGCCGAGGGGCACGACAACACCGGCAACCGCCGGCGCAAGATTCGCGAGATGCTCTTCGGCGAACTCGGCATTCCGGATCGCAACGAGCTGTTTACCCGTTTCTCGTTCTGCTGGCGCGGCACCCTGCGCGAGGTCGAAGTGCTTTACGAGAACGTGCGCGAACTGGCCGATGATCGGCTACGCGGGCGTGACGGTGCATGGACGGTCATTCTCGACTTCCCGTTCGACGAACCCAACCGCACCCCGGCCGATGATCTTGCCCGCCTGGACCGCTACACCGGCGAAGGCTCCCAGACGCTGGTCTGGCTGCCGGCCTTCCTCTCGGAAAAGGCCCTGAAGGATCTGGGGCGCCTGGTGGTGCTCGATTACATCCTGACGGGCGAGCGTTTCAACGACTACGCCGCGCATCTGGCTCAGGTGGACCGGGCACAGGCACGTTCCCTGGCGAAGAACCAACGCGATCAACTGCAGCAGCGCCTCAAGCAATACATCGAGGTCGCCTATGGAATCGCCCAGGATCCGCGCGAAGCCGTCGACCAGAAGCTCGGCGTGGCCGACCAGTTCCGCACGCTCGACCGGACATTCCAGCCACAGGCGCCGGTGGGCGCCAATCTGCGCGAGGGATTCATCAACCTGCTGGACCAGTTGTTCACCCACAGGTATCCGGCACACCCGCAATTCGAGACCGAGATCAGGATCGCCGTGCTCAAGAAGGTCGAGACGGAGCTGCTTCGGGCGCTTGAGGACAAGGACCGGCGCGTGCATGTGGCCGATCGCGCGCTGCGGCAATTGACGCGCGCAGTGGTCAATCCCCTGCGCCTGGGCAACATGGGTGCGACCCATCTGGTGCTGGAGAATCACTGGCGGAGCCATTTCCTGCAAAGGCAGGCTGCGGATGGTGACCCGGACGCGCCGATCACGGTCGCCCGAATGCGCCAATGGATCGACGATCCGAGCCCGATGGGCTTGTTGCCGGAAGTCCAGAATTTGATCATCCACGCGTTTGCGACGATGACCAATCGTTCATTCTTCCTGAACAACGGGCCCTATCCGCCGACACTCGAAAACACGCCGAACGAGCTGGTGTTGCGCGAGCAGGCCCTGCCCGGCGAAGAGGATTGGAAAGCGGCGATTCGGCGCGCCGGCCTGTTCTTTGGGCTGACGGTGGCGGAATCATTGAACGCCGGCAATGTGGCCCGACTGAAGGATCAGTTGAGCACCGAAGCAAGCACCAGGCTGGCTCCGCTGCAGGATTGCGCCAAGGCACTGGCCGTCAAATGGCGGACCTTCGGCGTTGCCGGGCAGGATTCCGATCGGCTCAGGACAACCGAGGGTGCTGTGGCCCTGCTCCTCGGCATGACGGCCGCCAATGCCGACGTGATCCGCACCCTTGCGGGCGCGGCGATGGCGACGACCGAGGCCGCCTATGGGCAGACCATCGGCAAGGCGAAAGCGCTTGACGAGGCTTTGAAGACGACAGACTGGGAACTCTTCACCGCCGTGATCGCGCTCGTCGATCACCGCAGGATTGCCGCCCAAGCGATGCGGGAAAGGCTGGCGGAGATCCTGGCGAGTGACGAGCACGCCATCGGCCTCAGGGCTGCCCTGGCCGAGCAAAAGAACAAGGCTTTGAAGCTGCTGACGGAAGTACCTCCGCCCCCGCTCCCGCCCCCGCCGGTCGTGCCACCGCCACCCCCGATACCGCCCTTACCGCCAACGCCGGGGGTTCGCGTCGTGCGTGAAGTGGCAAAGAGCGACCTTGCCCTTGCTGATGCGATCAATTCCCTGGATGAAATTCGCGCGGAGCTTGCCAAGGATGCCGACTATCGACTGAGCATCTCGTGGAAAATCACGAGGAAGGGCTGAGCCGGTGAATGTATTGCTCAACCCGTCGGTGCGCCAGATCGTCGCCCAGGTCGATGCGGTTCTGCGCCACGATCGAACGGCAGCGGTGATCGCCATTCGTGCGCAACGCGACGAAAGCTGGCCATCGACGTTGGCGGTTGGCGATCGGGAGTTTTCAGTGGCCTGGTGCCCGTCGCCGATTGCCGTTCGGGAACGACTGCTGGCGCTTGCTGACGGGGCGATGGACGATCCAGGCCCGGTGTCCAGCGAATCGCCCGGAAAATTGCCTGGCCTGGTGGTCTTGACGCCCTTGGCCGATCAAGTGCTGGGCGCCGACGTGCTTGCCCGGTTTTCGCGTGGCAAGGTTTTTTCGGTTGAAGCGTGGGATATGTTGCGCCATGCGTTTCAGGCCAGGGCAATCGATTCGCGGCTTGCTCGCTGGCCCTGGGTTGCCGAGGCACTGTTGGAGAATCTGCCGGCAGGCGGCTATCCGCCAGTAGCCGGCGGCGTTCTGGATGTTGACGCGGCCTGGTCGCAGGTCTTGCGCTGCGTCCTTGGGATGACCACCGAACATGGGGGGCGTCCCGACCTCGCTTCGGTGTTGCGCTGGACCCTCTCACCCGAGGCAACACGTCGCTATGGCGATCTTCATGAGAACGCACGCCAACAGGTCGGTGAATGGCTGATCGAGATTCTCGGTTCCTGTGCACGGTTGCTCGCACAGGTGCTGGAGGCGGGCTACGGCGGCGAGTTGATGCCGATCGCCCTGGTATGCGGCATGCTCCTCAAGCGGCCTGACGATACGCCGCTTGCACCGGAATTGCTGGCCGCGGCCGTGCGGCTGGAGCGCTACACCGGCGGGACGCCAATTCCGCTGCGGGAGGGACTGCGTTTGCATGCGGCGGCCGTCCAGGTTACAAAAGCCATGGATGCCTCGACTCTGATGCCTGTCCTCGATGTGGCAGACCAGCTTGTGGCATCACTTCACCTGACGGCGTTCGCCGAAAGATCCAGCGACTTGCCTTCGGGGTTCAGCGCCCGCCTGAGCATTTTCGCCACCGCAATTGCAGAATTCCTCGCCACAGGGCCCGCGAAGAAGCCGGCTGCTCGCTCGGCTGCCACGGCTGCGGTGCTGGTCGCGGGCGGCGCCGTCAAGGAGCATCGCCTCGCGGTTCATCAGGCACACCGGGTGCGCCGTGTCGAGATGGCCATGCGGCTGGTCCGCTGGCTGTCGAACGCGGAGCCTGGCCCCCACCTCGGGCTGGATTCGTTGGCGAAGTCCCATGCCGACGAAGGCGCTTTTGCCGACTGGGCACGCCTTGCCTTGATGGGAGGCGATGACCTGGCTGTCGTGACTCGTGCCTACAGTGCCTTGCGCGAAGCGGCCCGGGTCAGACGCGAGTCGTCGAACAGGCAGTTTGCGGTGGCTCTGTCCGCCTGGAATCAGGGGGGATGCCCAAAACTCGACCCTATCGTCCCGGTAGAGCAGATCATCGCCGACGTGCTCGCTCCCGTGGCAACGCTGGCGCCGGTGCTGCTGCTGGTCGTGGATGGCCTGTCGTTTCCGATTTATCGGGAGTTGCTCGAGGATGCACAGCGACAAGGCTGGAATGAAGTCTTGCCGAGTGCGCAGGAAAAGGCATCGGTTGGCCTGGCAACCATTCCATCCATCACCGAGATCTCCCGCACCAGTCTGTTTTGCGGAAAACTGCTGCAAGGTCAGGCAGCCAACGAGAAGACCGGCTTTGCCCAGCATCCCGCACTCGTCCCCCTCGTACCATCGAACCGGCCTGGTGCCAGACCGGTCTTGTTCCATAAAGCTGAGCTGACATCGGCCAGCGATGGCGTCACCCTGTCCGAGGTGGTGCGCGATGCCATCGGCAGCCGCGAGCGAAAAGTCGTGGCCGTTGTCTTCAATGGTGTCGATGATCACTTGTCGGGCTCGGCTCAACTGAACCACCGCTGGGCGCTGGATGATCTGCGCCTGATCAAGCCACTGCTCTACGAGGCACGCAACGCCGGGCGCCTGGTTCTGATCACTGCCGATCATGGCCATGTGATCGACGAGGCCACACATGCCCTGGCGAATCCGGCGCAGGACACGGCCGTTGCGAGCGGTTCAGATCCCGCAATGGGTGATCGCTGGCGGACTGTTGCCGGCGCGCCTGTCTCTGCCGAAGAGATCATGCTCTCCGGCGGGCGCGTGATGCCCCCGAATGGTCAACGGCAGATCGTCGTTCCGTGGAGCGAGACCCTGCGGTATGGCTCGCGCAAGAACGGCTATCACGGCGGCATCAGTCTCCAGGAAATGCTGGTCCCCATCACCCTTCTGACTACTGCCAGTGTGCTGCCAGAGGGTTTGCGCCATGCGCCCAGCGCCGCACCCGCCTGGTGGGAGCTTGCCGCCGAGACAAGCCCCGCATCCCCCGGCTCGCAGCCTCTGGCCAAAGCAGTCGGCAGGAAAAGCACGCCGCCAACACCAGTGGCCTCGGGACAGCAGTCCTTGTTCGAACTGCCAGCGCTTGCGGTGGTTCAGGCCACGGCAGTCGAGCAGGACTGGATTGCTGCATTGCTTGCATCAACGGCATTCCTGTCGCAGAAACAGTGGGTGGCTCGTGCTGGTGTGACGGATGAAGAGATCCGTGCGCTGCTTGAAGCCTTGTCGGAGCGAGGCGGAAAAGTGTCCAAGCAAGCCCTGGCTGCGCGCTTGGGCATGCCTTTGCTGCGGGTTTCCGGCTTCGTCAGTGCGGCGCGTCGCCTGTTGAACGTAGACCAGGCTCCGGTACTGACCCTCGATGAAGCGGAGGGGACGGTCGGACTGAATCGAACGCTCCTTGAGACGCAGTTTGGTGGGCGCACCGGGAGAGCACAATGATCAGTCCAGCCCGTCGCTCGGAGATCATCGATGCCTTGCGTCGGGGTACGGTGCCGCGCAACGGCCTGGATGCTTTCGCAGTCGGCGTTGAGCGCTTGCAGGCGACGCTCGACGACGAACTCGCGTCGGTCAGTTCGGGGCGCGCCGTGTTCAAGGCGCTGCGCGGCGAATATGGCAGCGGCAAGACGTTCTTCGGTCGCTGGTTGCAGGAACGGGCGCGTGCCGCCGGCTTCGCCAGCAGCGAGGTGCAGATCTCGGAGACAGAAACCCCTCTGCACCGCATGGAAACGATCTATCGTCGCCTGATCGAGCGGCTTGCCACGGCCGACGCCGGCGAAGGGGCATTCCGCGGAATCATCGATGGCTGGTTTTACGTTCTCGAGCAGGATGTACTTGCCGCTGGCCAGCTTGACCCGAACGATGCGCAAGGGCTGATGGCCGCTACCGGCGTGCTCATGGAACAGCGACTGGCAAGTATCAACAAGGTGGCTCCCGCATTTTCGGCAGCCCTGCGCGCGTATCGCGAAGCGGTGGCGCGCGGCGACACGGCCTTGGCCGAAGGCCTGGTGAGCTGGGTATCCGGACAACCGAACGTGGCAGCACAGATCAAGCGGGCGGCAGGCCTCAAGGGCGATATCGATCACTTCGGTGCGGCAAGTTTCATCGCCGGGGTCCTGGCGATCCTTCGCGATTCGGGC
>JFAX01000028.1:0-6708 GCA_000585015.1 Candidatus Accumulibacter adjunctus
GCAGTCGTCTTCTGAAAATGACAGCCAGCCCGTCCGCAGCCACGCCGTCGCTTCTGAGGACTCGTCTCAGCGTTGCCCGGTGCGTGGCAATGGCGGTTCGCGAACCGCGTTTCTCCCGGCCATGCGGCCAGGGCAGGGGTCGAGCTTTGTCAGCGCATGCCAAAGCTCAACACCACACGGCCCCTTTTTTCGCGGCAATCGGCCGTCGCGCACGTGGGCGCCGGTCTACCGCGGGCAACCCCGTAGCGACGCAGAGGATGCATCTGCCTCGTGGCGACGCCGTAGCTGCGCAGGAGCCTGGCCACGGCTTCGATGCGCTGGTTCGCGATGGCCAGTTCGTATGAGGCGCTGCCAAGGTCCTCGGCGTAGGCGGCCAGGTAGACCACCTGCTTCGGATGCTCCTTCAACCGCGCCGCATGCAGGCGCAGCTTTTCCTGTCCGGCGGGGTCGACCTGCGTGCTGCGTCGCGCGAAGTAAATGTGATTGGCTTCGTCGGCTTCGACGGCGTCGGCGTTTCGGTCCGGCGGCTGCGCCACTGGCGCGTTGGTGGCGGGAGCGGATCCGGCTGCTGCTGCCGGGAGCGCTTCGGACGGCGGCAGCGTGGGACATCCGGCGAGGGCGACGCAGAGGAGCAGCAGGGTAGCATGCGAACTCCACCGACCGATCGGTCCGCTCCTCATGTCACCTTCCCTACGATTTCGGCGAGCGGCACGCTGGCGAAGGCGTCGTCTCTTCCCGGGAGATGCCGTATCAGTTCGGATAGATTGATTTCCAATGTTTTCAGTGCGACTTCCGGCATCGCGGTGAGCGCTTCGGGCAGGGCTCCTTCTGCCGATCCCGGCAGTGCCGCGATCGCCGTCTCGCCGTCCGGCGCGAGGTGCAGTCCAAGCCGGCGGTGATCCTCCGGCCGGCGCGTCTTGACGAGGCATCCGCGCACGGCCAGCCGGTCGACGAGTTGACTGCAGGTGGACTGGTGTATGGCCAGGCGCGCCGCCAGTTCGGTGACGCCAATTCCTGGCCGGCGCTGCACCTCCTGCAGGATCCACATCTGCGAACCGGGAAGTCCGCAGCGCTCCTCCACCACGCGGAAATACTGCCGCATCGTGCCGTAGATCACGCGGAACTGTTGCAGCACCGCCAGATGGGTCTGCGGCACGTCGGGCGGCAAGGGCAGCGTCATCGGGCGTCACCTGTTGCTATCGTCGAGAAAGGCAATTATATTGTGGAGCAATGTTTTGTCGAGGAGTACTTTGATGCAGGCTCTCGTGGAGCGGAAGTCGTGCCGGGTGACTGCCCGGCTTGTGCCGACAACCTGAGAGCGCTGGCGGGGAGTCACGACTCGATGTTCAATTCGATCCAGATCTTCGGCATGGCGCTGCTTGGCGGTCTGGGAGCAGGCGAACTCGCGCGTCGCGCCCTCTCCGTGCCACGGACGACAGGCTACGTGGTGTTTGGACTGTTGGTCGGGCAGAGCGGGCTGGGATGGATCGCACCCTACGACATCGAGGCCAATCAGCTCTTCATCGATCTGGCGCTGGGCCTGATCCTCTTCGAGCTCGGTTACCAGGTGCCGCCCGTCGCAGCCAGCGAAGCCAGGAACCGACTGTGCGCGGCTCTGCAGATTTCGCTGATCACGGGCTCAGCGATCGCCTGCGCCATCCTGCTGCTCGACTTCTCCGTTCCTTCGGCGTTTTTTGTCGCAGCCCTGTGTCTCGCCACCTCACCGGCGATCACCATCGCGACCTGCAGCGACGTCGGCGCCAGGGGCGAGCGGACCGGCCTGCTGTTTACCATGGTGGCGATCAATGGCTGTGTCGCCTTCGTCGCCGCCGTGTGTTCGCTGCCGTTCCTGGGTGCGGACGAGCCAGTCCTCGGTCTTGCCGGCGCCTGGGCGCTCAGCCGCGAACTTGCTGTCGCCGTCGTCCTCGGTGGTGCGTGTGCCGTGCTGGTGCTGCTCGGAGCGCGGCTGCTGGGGCGGCGTCCGGAACATCAGCACCTGCTGATCCTCGGCACCATCGTCGTCGGTGTCGGCAACGCCATCTACCTCGATGTCTCGGTGCTGCTGCCGATGCTGCTCTTCGGCTATCTGACGCGCGCTCTCGACCGGAGCAATCAGGTCGTCGCCATCCGCATCGCCAGTGATGCCCGGATTTTTCTCGTCGTCACCTTCGTTCTTGCCGGCGCCGTCCTCGATGTCGGCGTGCTCGCGGGCCACTGGCTGGAGGCGGTCGTCCTGGTGATCGCCCGCGCCGCCGGACAGTTCACGGGCGTGTGGTGGAACCGTCGTCGCCTGCGCCTGGACACTCGATCCGCCGCCCATCTGTCGCTCGGCTTGCAGCCGATGTCGAGCGTGGCCCTGGTGCTCCTGGCCAACGTGCACACGCTCGATGCCGGCCTCGAGCCGCGACTGACGGGCGCCTTGCTGGCGACGATTCTCCTCATGCAGTTGTTTGGCCCCCTGGCGACCCAGACGGCGATCAAGGGGTTTGGCGAGGCGACCGGTCTGCAGTCGCGCGAGCCGGCGATCGAGCAGCCGGCCGCCAACGGGCGTTCCTGCGGCGGCGACCGATGAGCAGACGGCCGCTGCGCATCGGTCTCTCGGCACGCATCTACCATCCGCTGGTCGGTGCGACCGGCCTGCAGTCCAAATCACTGCAGTACCTCGAGCAGTCCGTCGCGCACTGGGTGATGTCCCGCAACGTGATGGTCTTCATGATCCCGGCAGTGAGTGGCGACGCCATTGTTCATCGCAGCAGCATCCGTCTCTCGGACTACCCGGATCATCTCGATGGCCTGATATTGCAAGGGGGGGCGGATGTCAGCCCGCAGAGTTACGGCGAGGAGCCCCTGCACCCCGACTGGGCTGGCGACCGGGTCCGTGACGCTTACGAAATGGAGCTTCTGCACGAATTCATGGAGGCGGGAAAGGCGGTACTGGGCATCTGTCGCGGCGCGCAACTGATCAACGTCGCGCTGGGCGGGACACTGCATCAGGACATCGCGACGCAGATCGAAACGGCGGGCGAGCATGTGCACGGGGATTACGACCGGCACAGCCATGCCGTCGAGTGGGTCGCCGGCTCCGGCCTGGCGAAGCTCTATCCGGGCGCGGGCGGCGGGCGGGTGGTGTCGATCCATCATCAGGCGATCCGGGCATTGGGCCGGGAACTGCGGGTCGAAGCACGCAGCAGCGGCGACGGCGTGATCGAGGCCATCCGCCTGCAAGGCCGGCCGTACGTTCTCGGCCTGCAGTGGCACCCGGAGTTCCATCCACCTGGTAGCGAGGAGTTGCTGGACTGCACGCCGATACTCGACGAGTTTCTCGCGGCTGCCCGCGGCCGGCTCTGGTGAGCGGGGCGCAGTGATGCTCGAAGATGTGCTGTCGCCGGCACGGTCTGCCTGGGAGGATCTGCAGGAGCGCCTGCACTTCCTGCCACCCTTTCCCGATGAACTCGATTCGCTGGCGCTGTTCAGCATGCTGCTGATCGTCGGTCTGCTGATCGGCGAGTGGTTGCGCGCGCGACTGGGCTGGCCGAAGGTCGTCGGCTACGTCCTGGCAGGAACGCTGTTCGGGCCTTCCGTGCTCGGCTGGATCAGCATCGAGGCACTGGCGCAGGCGCGACCGATTGCCGATGCCGCACTCGGACTGCTGATGCTCGAGATCGGGCGCCGCCTCGATCTGCGCTGGCTGGCTCAGCAGCGCGAACTGCTGCGGGCAGCGCTGGCCGAGATCAGCCTGTCCTTTGCCGCCGTCTTCCTCTTCGCCTGGGGGGTGGTGGGACTGATACCGGCCTGGGCGGCCGCAGCCGCGGCCGTCACCATGGCCGCAGCGCCCGCCGTCGTCCTGCTGATCGTCGAGGAATCGGGCGCGCAGGGGCAGGTCACCGAACGAACGATCATGCACACGGCGCTGAGTGCAGCGGCATCATTCGTCGTCTTTGCCGTCGTCGTCGGCGTGGTGCATGCCGAGTACAGCGACGACTGGCTGAGTTGCGTGGTCCATCCATTGTGGGTTGTGGCCGGTGCCTTGATCGTCGCCTGGCCGATGGTGCTGCTCGCGTTGCTCGCCGCGTCCCGTTTGCCGAAGCGTTCGCTGGCGCAGATCTTCGTTCTCGTCGCGACGGCGCTGCTCGCCGTCGGCACCGCCCGCACGCTCGCGGTGCCGGTCTTTCTGACGCTTTTCCTGATGGGGGCGATTCTGTCGTTCAGCGACCGCGAGCGAACACTGAGCTATACCGCACTGCCGGAAGGACACTGGTTGCTCGCCATCATCCTCTTCGTCGTCGTCGGCGCCTCGCTGCCGTGGCAGGACTTCACCTGGCTGATCGGGCTGCAGGCGCTTGGCCTGTTGCTCGTCCGGGCGGCGGCCAAGGTGGCTGCCCTGGTCTGGTCTGGCGGCGGACTGGGCAGCGAAAGGCGCCTTCTGGTGGGAATCGGCATTCAGCCGTTGTCGGCAACCGCCGTCTTCATGGCTTATGAGATCGCCGGACTCTATCCGGAAATCGGCCGTTCGTCGCTGTCGCTGCCGCTGTTCGCGGCGGCCATCATGGAACTGGTCGGCCCGGCGCTCTGCCGCTTCGCCCTCGTGCGCGCCGGTGAGACCGTGGCGACCGCGGGTGGCGAGAGAGGAGTGGCATGAGCCAGGCCATCGCGGCATTCAAGCAGAGCCAGCCACTGAGCCTGGGGGTCGAACTCGAGTTGCAGCTGCTCTCCGTGCGTGATTTCGATCTGACCCGCGGCGCGACCGATCTGCTCGGCAGCATGGACTACGACGGCTGCTTCGGTGACATCAAGCTCGAGATCACCGAAAGCATGATCGAGGTCAGCACGCTGCCGCGGACATTCGTCGACGGCATCGCCGGCGATCTGGTGGGTTTGCGGCAGACACTCGTCAGGCAGTGCGCGCGCAACCATATCGCCGTCTGCGGCGGCGGCACGCATCCCTTTCATCGCTGGTCGGAGCGCCGCATCTGCCCGGGTGACCGCTTCGCCGAGATCTACCAACGATATGGCTACCTCGCCAAGCAATTCACGGTCTTCGGCCAGCACATCCATGTCGGCTGCGCGTCAGGCGACGATGCGATCTGGTTGACCCAGGCGCTGGCACCCTATTTGCCGCTGTTCATCGCCCTGTCGGCGTCATCGCCCTTTGTCGATGGCGAAGACACGCTGTTCCAGTCCGCCCGCCTGAACGCCGTATCGGCCTTTCCGTTGAGTGGTCAATGCCCGGCCTTGCGCGACTGGGGCGAGTTCCTGGAACACTTCTCGCTGCTGCAGTCCTGTGGCATCGCGCGCAGCATCAAGGACCTCTACTGGGACGTTCGTCCCAAGCCGGAGTTCGGCACGGTGGAAATCCGCGTCTGCGATACGCCATTGACCGTCGAGCGAGCGGCGGCACTGGCAGCGCTGGCACAGTCCCTGGTGCGCCATCTGCTGCGCACCCGTCCCGCGCTCGACACCCAGCGGCACCTGCATGTCGCCCGCTACAACAAGTTCCAGGCTTGCCGCTATGGTCTCGACGCCCTGATCTCGGATCCGGTTGGTCGGCGACAGCTCCCGTTGCGCCAGATTGGCCGCCAGTTGCTTGCCGTCTTGGCGGAGGATGCGGGCGAACTGGGTTGTTCCGCGTGGCTGGAACTGCTCGACGCCTCCCTGTCGGTGGAGGTCTCGGACGCCAACTGGTTGCGCCGGCGTCAGGCTTGCCACGGCAACCTGAACGAGGTCGTTCGCGAAGCAGCGATGCGCTTTGGCAGACCGGAGCACACGCCGCGTGCCGAGGGGTCGCGATGAAGTACTGGCTGACGGTGCTGCTGGTGTCGATGCTGTCCGGGGCGTGGCCATTGCTGGCGGCAGAGACCTGCGTCATCGAGTCGGTGGCGCGCGACTCACGCAGTCTTGGCCCATGGATCGATCAGGACAACTGGCTGGCAGCGGAAAATCTCCGCATCGGCCTGCAGTCGCCGGGCCATTTCATGCCCTTGCTGCGGATCGATGCGACGACCGCCGGCGCCGTCCTCCGCCCGGCGTCGCGCATGCTCGAACTCGAGCGGATCAGGGCACGCGATCCGCTCGATCAGCAGCAACGCGATGTCGCGTTCCTGCTGGCGACGAGACTCTATGCCGACGGGGTGGTGGTGCTGCGCGACGGCAGAGTGGCGAGTGAGCGCTACTGGAACGGACTGGCGGCGCGCGACCAGCGCCTGCTGCTCGGTGGTACTCGGCCGTTGCTCTCGCTTCTCGGTGCCATCGCCGTCGCCCAAGGCAAGATGGCCCCGGATCGGGCGATCAGTCGGTACATCCCTGCCCTGAGTGGGCAGAGCGGTCTGCGCAAGTTGTCGGTGCGGCGCTTGCTGGAAGGCGAGGGGCGTTTCGAATGGTCGCCAGAGGAGCTCGGCGACTGGCTGGCCGCCGCTGGCTGGCGCTCGGGAGCGGGCGCCGGCGGCGTTCGCTCGTGGCTCAGCGTGCCAGGCCGCTGGGAAAGGGACCTTGCCAGCGCCGCCACGTCCGGTGAGGCCGGACCCGAAGGGGAGCTCCTGCTGTGGGCGATCGCCGAGAGCTACCGCATGCCGCTGGCGCAGGTTTTTTGCCAGGAAATCCTGCGCAAGCTGCGGCCAGAGCATGGCGCCCTCTGGCTGACCGATGCTCGGGGAAGCGAGCTGTCGACCGGGTTGGCGCTCTCGCTGCGCGATTTTGCCCGTCTCGGCCAAC
>JFAX01000028.1:6812-10961 GCA_000585015.1 Candidatus Accumulibacter adjunctus
TTTGTCCATCTGGGTGGCGCACAGAACCGAATCGCCATCATCGGTCCATACGGCAACAGCCTGTATGTCGATTTCGATCGTCGACTCGTGATCGCCGTCTATGCGGCCTATCCGAGGGAGCACACTGCCGCGATGCGGGCCACGCTCGAGCAGGTCTGGGATGCCCTGGCTGTGGCGGCGCAACCGCCGGGCAAACGTTGAGCGTCCGCAGTCGAAGTCATCGCGGCATTCCGGGTGGGCCGGGGCGCGGCTTCGCGAGCGGCTCTGGGGCAGCTGCGAATGAGCACCAACGGCGGCTTCCCTGCCGCTACGGCGCGCACGCGCAGTCGTCCGCGCAGCGAGCATGGATGAGCGAGGTCGTGCGCCTGGTGGCAGCCGCGGAATTTCCGTGGATGCCTGCATGACTTGGGAGATCCGCCCCGCCGGCGATGCCTTTCCGTCTTTCGCCACGGACTGGGACCACCTGAATGGGCAGCTGTATGGCGGCCACCCGGCATTCGACAGCCGTTTCGTCGGCGCACTGCTCACCCACTTCGGCAACGGCAGCGAATCGCTGTGCATCCACCGCAGCGGTGAGGCGGTCGATGGCGCGCTGATCCTCTGCGCCCGCGGCTTCGGCCGCTGGGCGCTCTTCCTGCCGGCGCAGGCGCCCGCAGGCGCGCTGCTGATCGCGGACGCAAGCTGCCTCGAAACGTTGATGCCGGCGCTGCCCGGTTACGCGTGGACGATCGATCTGCTCGCCATCGACCCCGCTTTCGAGCCGGACTGGAGCCCGCTCCTCCTGCCGCGCACCGTGGTCCGCCACCAGCTGACGATGGCGGTCGCAACCGGCGGCGATTTTCCGGCCTATTGGCAGGCGCGCCCGGGCAAGCTGCGCAGCAACCTGCGCCGCTACCAGCGCCGGAGCGACGATCATGCGGCCAGCGTCCGGGTCATCGCTGAGCCGCAGGAGATCGGCGCCGCGGTCAGTCGTTACGCCGCCGTCGAAAGCGCCGGCTGGAAGGCGGTGGGCGGTACGGCGATCGGCAGCGACAACCCGCAGGGACTCTTCTACGAGCAGCTGCTGTGCGACTTCGCTGCCTCGGGCCAGGCGCGGATCGTCGAACTCTGGTTCGACGACCGGCTCGCCGCCTCGCGCCTGGTCGTCTGTCATCAGCGCATGTGGATCATGCTGAAGACCACCTATGACGAGTCGCTCGCCGCCATGGCCCCCGGGCGGCAGCTGCTCTACGAGGCCCTGCAGCTCGCCTTTGCCGACATGCCCGCCGGCGCCGTCGAGTTCTATACCAATGCGACGCGCGACCAGGCCGAGTGGGCGACGCATCTGCGCCATGTCTGCCACCACCAGCTCTACCGCAACACGACCGTCGCCAACTTCCACGGCATCGCCCGCGCGCTGCGCTGCCGTTTCGCCGGGGGCGAGACGGCGGAGGATTCGCTGGCCTTCGATGCGACCAGCGTCGCCGCCTACCACAGCCCGGCGGCGATGCCGCCGGCGATGCGATCGCTTTTCGAGGCAGCCGCCGGCCGCGAAGTGGAGCTGTCGCCGGATTGGTTCGCCAACCTGCAGGCGGCGGTCTTCGGCGACGACGATTCCGTCCGTTACTACGGCGCCGAGCTGTACGGCTCACCGACGGCCATCCTGCCCGTGCACGCCAGCCGGCGAAGCGGACGCCGCGCGGCGGAGATCGAAGCGCTGGCGAACTTCTACACCGCCCTGTACGCGCCACTCGCCAGCCCGGGCGCCGACCCGACCGACCTCGGCCGGCTGCTGCAGGCGGCGCGTGCCGACTGCGCGCGCGCGCGCGTCATGAACTTTCATCCCATGGCGGTCGATTCGCCGGTGTACGAGGCGATGGTCGTCGCCCTGCGCAGCACCGGCTGGATCCCGTTCCGCTACTTCTGCTTCGGCAACTGGTACCTCGAGGTCGACGGTTCCTGGTCCGCCTATCTGGAACAGCGCGACGGCATCCTGCGCCACACCCTGAGACGCAAGCGGCGGCGCTTTCTCGCCGCCGGCGGCAGCTTCGAGATCGTCACCGGCACGGCCGCGCTCGAGCCGGCGATTGCCGAGTTCAATGCCCTGTACCGTCAGCGCTGGAAGAAGAGCGAGCCCTACGCCGCCTTCGTTCCCGGCTTGATGCGTTGGCTCGCCGCCAGCGGCAAGTTGCGCCTGGGCATTGCACGCCTCGCCGGCGAGGCGGTTGCGGCCCAGCTCTGGATCGTCAGTGGCGACAAGGCGAGCATCTACAAGATGGCCTACGATGAGGCGCATTCCAGCCATGCGCCGGGCACGCTGCTGACGGCCCACCTGATGGAGCAGGTCATCGACGTGGACCGCGTGAGCGAAGTGGACTACCTGATCGGCGACGATCCATACAAGCAGGCCTGGATGAGCCACCGCCGCGAACGCTGGGGCATCGTCGCGTATCGTGCCGACCGCTTCGCCGGCATCGCCCGGTTGCTGCTCGAGATCATCGGCCGGGTGATCCGGCGAACGCCAGCCCGTATCGTCGGCAAGCAGGGTCGATTCTCGGTCAGGCCGACCCAGCGCTAGATCGGCTCGCGGCGGCGTTGCTGGCGGCAGCGTCTTCCGGCGCTGACGCCGACGCTGGCAGCCGAATCGCACGTCGCGTCGGTGACGACTGACGAGGCAGGCCGATCGTGGACCGGCGCGGTGGCGTGCGCGGCTTCGCCGGGGTCGCCAGCCGAAGGTATCACTCACTGCCTCGATCGCGCCCTGGCTTTGCGACTGTCGCCGAGTGCCGGCGTGAGCTCGGCTTGGACGGCGCAGCGGTCACCTGAATCGACCAGCCCGCTGGCCAGGGAAAACTGGCGGACCGGCGCCCGCTGTCGTGTCTGCCCGGAAGCGCCGCAACGCGGGCCGCGGGCCGCCCGCGGCAGCGCCGCCATGATAGAATCCCGGGCTCGAAGAAGACGCCGACAGGGCCCCCGAAGTCGCGTCGCCAGCGGAAAGAAGATGGAAGCCTTCGCCAAGGAAACCCTCCCGATCAGTCTCGAAGACGAGATGCGTCGTTCGTATCTCGACTACGCGATGAGTGTCATCGTCGGGCGTGCGCTGCCCGACGCGCGCGATGGCCTGAAGCCGGTGCACCGGCGCGTGCTGTTCGCCATGCACGAGCTGTCGAACGACTGGAACAAGCCGTACAAGAAGTCGGCACGCGTCGTCGGCGACGTCATCGGCAAGTACCATCCGCACGGCGACACGGCGGTGTACGACACCATCGTGCGCATGGCGCAGGACTTCTCGCTGCGCTACATGCTGATCGACGGGCAGGGCAACTTCGGCTCGGTCGATGGCGACAACGCGGCGGCGATGCGCTACACCGAAGTGCGCATGGCGCGCATCGGCCACGAGCTGCTCGCCGACATCGACAAGGAGACGGTCGATTTCGGGCCGAACTACGATGGCGCCGAGGAGGAGCCGCTGGTCCTGCCGGCGCGCATCCCGAACCTGCTGATCAACGGCTCGTCGGGCATTGCCGTCGGCATGGCGACGAACATCCCGCCGCACAATCTCGGCGAGGTGATCGATGCCAGCCTGGCGCTGCTCGACAATCCGGCGGTGACGATCGACGAGCTGATCGACCTGCTGCCGGCGCCCGATTTCCCGACTGCCGGCATCATCTACGGCGTCGCCGGCGTGCGCGAGGGCTACCGCAGCGGCCGCGGCCGCGTCATCATGCGCGCCAAGGTGCACTTCGAGGACATCGACCGCGGCCATCGGCAGGCGATCATCGTCGACGAGCTGCCCTACCAGGTGAACAAGCGCACCCTGCTCGAGAAGATCGGCGAGCTGGTCAACGAGAAGCGCATCGAGGGCATCTCCGACCTGCGCGACGAGTCCGACAAGTCGGGCATGCGCGTCGTCATCGAGCTCAAGCGCGGCGAGGTGGCCGAGGTGGTGCTCAACTGCCTGTACAAGCAGACGCAGTTGCAGGACACCTTCGGCATGAACATGGTGGCGCTGGTCGATGGCCAGCCGCGCCTGCTCAACCTGAAGCAGATGCTGGAGTGTTTCCTCTGGCACCGGCGCGAAGTGCTGACGCGGCGCAGCGTCTTCGAGCTGCGCAAGGCGCGCGAGCGGGCGCACATCCAGGAAGGGCTGGCGGTGGCGCTCGACAACGT
>JFAX01000028.1:11517-13478 GCA_000585015.1 Candidatus Accumulibacter adjunctus
TCATCACGCCGCTCGACATGGTGGTGACGCTGTCGCACACCGGCTACATCAAGTCGCAGCCGCTCGCCGACTATCGCTCGCAGCGCCGCGGCGGCCGCGGCAAGCAGGCGGCGGCGATGAAGACCGACGATTTCATCGACCACCTGTTCGTCGCCAATACGCACGATTTCATCCTCTGCTTCACCAACCGCGGCCGCGTCTACTGGCTGAAGGTCTACGAGGTGCCGCAGGGGACGCGTACCAGCCGCGGCAAGCCGATCGTCAACCTCTTCCCCTTCGAGGACGGCGAGAAGATCAGCGCCATCCTGCCGGTGAAGGAGTTCACGGACGACCGCTTCATATTCATGTGCACGGCGCAGGGGACGGTGAAGAAGACGCCGCTGTCGGATTTCTCGAATCCGCGGCGCAGCGGCATCATCGCCGTCGCGCTCGATGCCGACGATTTCCTGATCGGCGCCGAGATCACCAACGGCCGGCAGGACGTGGTGTTGGTTTCCGACTCCGGCAAGGCGGTGTGGTTCGACGAGGAGGACGTGCGGCCGATGGGACGCACGGCGCGCGGCGTCCGCGGCATGAAGCTCGGCGAGCAGCAGCAGGTGCTGTCGCTGCTGGTCGCCGACAACGAGCAGCAGACCGTGCTGGTGGCGACCGAGAATGGTTATGGCAAGCGCACGGCGCTGGCCGATTTCCGCCACTCGGGCCGCGGCACGCAGGGGGTGATCGCGATCGCCGCCAGCGAGCGCAACGGTCGCGTCGTCGCCGCGCGTCTCGTGCGCGACGACGACGAGATCATGCTGATCACCACCGGCGGTGTGCTGATCCGCACGCGCGTGCGCGAGATCCGCGAACTCGGGCGGGCGACGCAGGGGGTGACGCTGATCGCGCTCGACGCCGGCGAGAAGCTCGCCGGTCTCGAGAAGGTCGTCGAGAGCGAGGACGAGGCGGCGCCGGGCGAAGCGGCGGCGCCAGAGCCGGTGGCGGCGCCCGAAGCCCCGGCGGCGGATCCGGACACGCCGGCGGCGGAATGATCAGGCTGCTGCTGCCGCCCGCGTGCCGCCGGCGGATGTCGCGGGCGGGCGCATGAGCGACGATCTGCAACGCGAGCTGGCGCTCGTCCGGCGGCAGATCGACGAGGTCGACGACGAGCTGCTNNNNCGGCACGGCGAGGCGGGTTTCATCTACCGCCCGGAGCGCGAGGCGCAGGTGCTGCAGCGGATCCAGGGGATGAACACCGGACCGCTGTCGAACGAGAGCCTGACCTGGTTCTTCCGCGAGGTGATGTCGGCCTGCCTGTCGCTCGAGCAGCCGCTCGGCATCGCTTTCCTCGGCCCGCTCGGCACCTTTTCCGAGAGCGCGGCGGTGAAGCATTTCGGGCATGCGGCACGGCTGCTGCCGCAGGTCTCGATCGACGACGTCTTCCGCGAGGTCGAGGCGCAGCACGCCGACTACGCCGTGGTGCCGATCGAGAATTCGACCGAGGGTGCCGTCGGGCGGACGCTCGACCTGCTGCTGACCACGCCGCTGAAGATCTGCGGCGAGGTCGTCCTGCGCATCCACCAGCATCTGCTGTCTAACGAGACGGCGCTCGCCGGGGTGCACAAGGTGTACTCGCACGCGCAGTCGCTGGCGCAGTGCCACGAGTGGCTCAACCGCTCGCTGCCGCTGGCGCAGCGGGTGCCGGTCGGCAGCAACGCGCAGGCGGCGCAACTGGCGGCGGCCGAGGCCGGTGCGGCGGCGATCGCCGGGCAGGCGGCGGCGGAACGCTACCGGCTGCCCGAGCTGGCGAGCAACATCGAGGACGAGCCGAACAACACCACCCGCTTCGCCGTCCTCGGCCGGCACGACGCCGGTCGTTCCGGACGCGACAAGACCTCGCTGATCATGTCGGCGCAGAACCAGACGGGCGCCCTCAGCGGCCTGCTGGCCCCGTTCGCTGATGCCGGCGTGTCGATGACGCGGCT
>JFAX01000028.1:13499-42944 GCA_000585015.1 Candidatus Accumulibacter adjunctus
CTGGAGTCGCGGCCGGCGCGGCACACGCTGTGGGAGTACGTCTTCTTCGTCGACCTCGACGGTCACCGCGACGACGAGTCGCTGCGCCGCGCGCTCGCCGAGCTGGCGCAGCGGGCGCCGTACCTGAAGCTGCTGGGCTCGTACCCGGTGGCCGCCTATTGACCGGCGGCCCGCTCCGCGCGCGCAAAGCGGTCACTGGCCGCCGGCGCGGCGGGCCCACTTGATCGAGGACCGATGATGGCACTCAGCGAGCAGTCCCTGCCCTATGTGCGGGCGATTTCACCCTATCAGCCGGGCAAGCCGATCACCGAGCTGGCGCGCGAGATGGGGCTGGCGGTCGACCGGATCGTCAAGCTGGCATCGAACGAGAACCCGCTCGGCATGAGCCCGAAGGCGCGCGCGGCGGTGCTGGCGGCGATCGACGATCTGGCGCGCTATCCCGACCAGTTCGCCCTGCTGCAGGCGCTGGCCGAGCGCAGCGGTCTCGACGCCGGGCAGATCGTCCTCGGCAACGGTTCGAACGACGTCCTCGACCTCGTCGCACGGGTGTTCCTGGCGCCGGGACGATCGGCGGTCTTCGCGCAGTATGCCTTCGCCGTCTATCCGCTGGCGACGCTCGCCGCCGGCGCCGAGCCGATCGCCGTCGCCGCGCGTGACTACGGGCACGATCCGGCGGCGATGCGGGCGGCGATCCGGGCGGACACGCGGGTGCTGTGGATCGCCAATCCGAACAACCCGACCGGCACCTTCCTGCCGGCGGCGGTACTGCGCGATTTCATCGTCTCGCTGCCGCGCGACGTGGTGGTCGTGCTCGACGAGGCGTACAACGAGTACCTGCCACCGGCCGAACGCGTCGAGACGAGCAGCTGGCTGGCCGACCTGCCCAATCTGGTGATCACCCGCACCTTCTCGAAGATCTATGGTCTCGCCGGGTTGCGCATCGGCTACGCGCTGGCCTCGCCGGCCATCGCCGACCTGCTGAACCGGGTGCGGCAGCCGTTCAACTGCAACAACCTGGCGCTGGCGGCGGCGCGGGCGGCACTCGACGACCACCGCTTCGTCGCCGACAGTTACGCGTTGAACCGGGCGGGCATGGAACAGATCGTCGCCGGCCTGAAGCGGCTCGGCCTGACGCACATCCCGTCGCACGGCAACTTCGTCAGCTTCCGTCTCGCCGACGCGGCACGGACGAACGAGAAGCTGCTGCGGCAGGGGGTGATCGTGCGGCCGATCGCCGGCTACGGGCTGCCCGACTGGCTGCGGGTGACGATCGGCAGCGAGGGTGAGAACGCCCGCTTCCTGGCGGCGCTCGAGGGGGCGCTGTGAACGCCGGCAGCGGGGTGCGGCGATGAGCGGCGCGGCGCCGTTCGGGCGCGTCGTGGTCTTCGGCGCCGGTCTGATCGGCGGCTCTTTCGCGCTGGCGCTGAAGGCGGCCGGCCAGGTCGGCGAGGTGGTCGGTTTCGGCCGTACCCTGGGCTCGCTGAACCAGGCGTTGCGACTCGGGATTCTCGATCGCGTCGGCTTCAACATCGGCCAGGAGGTGTACAGCGCCGATCTGGTCCTGATCGCTGCGCCGGTCGGCATGAGCGGCGAGATCATGGCGCGCATCGCGCCCTGTCTCGGCCCGCAGACCGTCGTCACCGACGCCGGCAGCACCAAGGAAGACGTCGTCGCGGCGGCGCGCGAACACTTCGGCGGGCGCATCGGCCAGTTCGTCCCGGCGCATCCGATCGCCGGTGCGGAGAACAGCGGCGCGGCGGCGGCGCGCGCCGACCTGTACCGCGATCGGCAGGTGGTGCTGACGCCACTGCCGGAGAACGACGCCGCCAGCATCGCCTGTGTCCGCGCCGCCTGGGCGGCTTGCGGCGCGATCATCCGCGAACTGAGTGCCGCCGAGCACGACCGCATCTTCGCTGCCGTCAGCCACCTGCCGCACCTGCTGTCCTTCGCTCTGGTGCATGAACTGGCGGGGCGCGACAACCGCGAACTGCTGTTCGATTTTGCCGCCAGCGGTTTCCGTGATTTCACGCGCATCGCCGCCAGCCATCCCGAGATGTGGCGCGACATCTGCCTCGCCAATCGGCTGGCGCTGCTCGAGGAACTCGATCGCTACCGCGCGCAGCTCGACGCCCTGCGCGATTCGCTGCAGGCGGCCGACGGCGCGCGGCTGGAAGAGGTCTTCGACATCGCGCGGCGGGCACGGCGCGACTGGGGCGAGCGCCGGGGTGGCCGATGAGCGCCGCTTTCCTCGACCTGCCACAGTTCGTCTCGGCCGCCGGCACGCTGCGCCTGCCGGGGTCGAAGAGCCTCTCCAACCGCGTCCTGCTGCTGGCGGCGCTGGCCAGTGGGCGCAGCGAGATCCGCGATCTGCTCGCCTCGGATGACACCGCGCGCATGCTCGACGCACTGCGCACGCTGGGCGTCGGCATCGCGCCGGCAGGTGACGGCGCGTTCGTCGTCGATGGCGTCGCCGGAGCGCTGCCGGTGCGCACGGCCGAACTCTTCCTCGGCAACGCCGGCACCGCTTTCCGGCCGCTGACGGCGGTGCTGGCGCTGGCCGGCGGCACCTATCGCCTGTCGGGCGTGCCGCGCATGCACGAGCGGCCGATTGCCGATCTCGTCGATGGCCTGCGGCAGCTCGGCGCGGAGATCGACTACCTGGCGGGCGAGGGTTTCCCGCCGCTGCTGATCCGGCCGCCGCGCGCTTCCGCCGCTGCCGTCGTCCGCCTGCGCGGCGATGTCTCGAGCCAGTTCCTCAGCGGGCTGCTGATGGCGCTGCCGCTGCGCGGCGCCGAGACGACGGTCGAGATCGTCGGCGAGCTGATCTCGCGGCCCTACGTCGAGATGACGCTGGCGACGATGGCGCGCTTCGGTGTGCTCGTGCAGCGCGACGGCTGGCAACGCTTCAGTGTCGCCGCCGGCAGCGTCTACCGTTCGCCCGGGGTGCTGCCTGTCGAGGGCGACGCGTCGTCGGCGTCGTATTTCCTGGCGCTGGGGGCCATCGGCGGCGGGCCGGTGCGCGTCGAAGGAGTGGGACGGGATTCGATCCAGGGCGACGTCCGCTTCGCCGACGCGCTGGCGGCGATGGGCGCGCGCATCACGCACGGCGAAAACTGGATCGAGGCTGCGGCCCCCGGCGCCGGCAACCTGCGTGGCATCGATCTCGACTGCAACCACATCCCGGACGCGGCGATGACGCTGGCGACGGTGGCGCTTTTCGCCCGCGGGCCGACGACGCTCGGCAACATCGCCAGCTGGCGCGTCAAGGAGACCGACCGCATCGCCGCGATGGCGAGCGAACTCGGCAAGCTCGGCGTGCGCGTCGACAGCGGCGAGGATTTCATCCGTGTTCATCCGCCGGGCCCGACGGAGTCGCTGCTGCCGGCGGTGATCGACACCTACGACGATCACCGCATCGCCATGTGCCTGTCGCTCGCCGCCCGCGGCGCACCGCTGCGGATCAACGATCCGCGCACCGTCGGCAAGACCTTTCCCGACTATTTCGAGCGCTTCGCGGCGATGACGCGACCGGTGCCGGTGGTTGCGGTCGATGGCACCTCGGCCTCGGGCAAGGGAACGATCGCCGCGCGCGTGGCGCAGGCGCTCGGCTGGCACTATCTCGATTCGGGCGCCCTTTACCGCTTGACGGCGCTCGCCGCGCTGCGCGCCGGCGCCGCCGGCGACGATGAGGCAGCGGTGGCGGCGATCGCCGCGACGCTCGACGTCGAGTTTGCCGGGACGTCGATCCGCCTCGCCGGCGACGAGGTCGGCGATGCCATCCGCAGCGAGGAGATCTCGCGTGCGGCGTCGCTGGTGGCGGCGCTGCCGGCCGTGCGCAGCGCGCTTCTCTTCCGGCAGCGCGCATTCCGGCGCCCGCCGGGGTTGGTGGCCGACGGGCGCGACATGGGCACGGTGGTCTTCCCGGATGCGACGAGCAAGGTGTTTCTCACCGCCAGTCTCGAAAAGCGCGCGGAGAGGCGTCTTAAGCAGTTGATCGACAAAGGAATCGCTGCTAATATCCGCGATCTCGTGCAGGACCTCGGGGAGCGCGACGCCAGGGATGGCCAGCGCAGCGTTGCACCGATGCTGCCGAGTTCGGATGCCGACTTGCTCGACACGACGGACCTGACCATCGAAACAGCGGTGGCGCAGGTACTGGACTGGGTCAACGAGGTTCCGGAAAAAGGGTGAAACGGCAGCCGCCGTTCGCCAGCAGGTGTCACCAGCCAGATGCGTCGTTGCTGCGGCCGCGGTCGGCAGGGGCTTGCCCCGCCCCTGCGTGCCAAGCGTTGGCCTGCCGTCGCAGGGAACGCGCGGCAACGGGCAGGGCGGGTGATCGTCATCAACTTACCCCGCAGCCATGCGGTCAGGTCAGTCAATCCATATGTCAGCCAATCCCACCATGCAGGAAAGCTTTGCCCAACTTTTCGAAGAGAGCCTCGGTCGCCAGGAAATGCGGCCCGGCGAGGTCATCACCGCGGAAGTCGTGCGCATCGACCAGAACTTCGTCGTCGTCAATGCCGGCCTCAAGTCCGAGAGCTACATCGAACTTGCGGAATTCCTCAACGACCAGGGCGCCATCGAAGTCAAGGTCGGCGATTTCGTCCAAGTCGCGATCGAGCAGCTCGAGAACGGTTTCGGCGAGACGCGTCTGTCGCGCGACCGGGCGAAGCGGGTCGCCGCCTGGAACGCGCTCGAGCAGGCACTCAACGACGGCAGCCTGGTCTCCGGCACGATCACCGGCAAGGTCAAGGGTGGCCTGACGGTGATGACCAACAGCGTGCGCGCCTTCCTGCCGGGTTCGCTGGTCGACATGCGTCCGGTCAAGGACACGACGCCGTACGAAGGCAAGACCTACGAGTTCAAGGTCATCAAGCTCGACCGCAAGCGCAACAACGTGGTGGTGTCGCGCCGCGCCGTCCTCGAGGCGAGCGTCGGCGAAGAGCGCGAAGCGCTGCTCGCGGCGCTGCGCGAAGGCAGCGTCGTCAAGGGCGTGGTCAAGAACATCACCGATTACGGCGCCTTCGTCGACCTCGGCGGCATCGATGGCCTGCTGCACATCACCGATCTCGCGTGGCGTCGTGTCCGCCACCCGTCCGAGGTGCTGGCAGTCGGCGACGAAGTGCAGGCCAAGATTCTCAAGTTCGACCAGGAAAAGAACCGCGTGTCGCTCGGCCTCAAGCAACTCGGCGAGGATCCGTGGGTCGGCATCTCGCGCCGTTACCCGCCGACGACCCGCCTCTTCGGCAAGGTGACCAACCTGACCGACTACGGCGCCTTCGTCGAGATCGAGCAGGGTATCGAGGGTCTGGTGCATGTCTCCGAAATGGACTGGACGAACAAGAACGTCCACCCGTCGAAGGTCGTCCAGCTCGGCGACGAGGTCGAGGTGATGATCCTCGAGATCGACGAGGACCGCCGCCGCATCTCGCTCGGCATGAAGCAGTGCGCCGCCAATCCGTGGGACGAGTTCTCGATGAACTACAAGAAGGGCGACCGGGTGCGCGGGGCGATCAAGTCGATCACCGACTTCGGCGTCTTCATCGGCCTGCCCGGCGGCATCGATGGTCTGGTTCACCTCTCCGATCTGTCGTGGTCGGTTCCCGGCGAGGAAGCGATCCGCAACTTCCGCAAGGGCGACGAGGTGGACGCGGTGGTGCTGGCGATCGATACCGACAAGGAGCGCATCTCGCTTGGCATCAAGCAGCTCGACGGCGATCCCTACACCAGCTACATCGCGACGCACGACAAGAACAGCATCGCCCGCGGCGTCATCAAGTCGGTCGATGCGCGTGGCGCAGTGGTCATGCTCGAAGGCGACATCGAAGCCTACCTGCGCGCCTCCGAGGTCTCGCGCGAGCGCATCGACGACCTCACCAAGGTGTACAAGGAAGGCGACCGCATCGAGGCGATGATCATCAACGTCGATCGCAAGACGCGTTCGATCAGTCTCTCGATCAGGGCCCGCGAACAGGCGGAACAGCACGAGGCGATGCAGAAGTTTTCGGCCGACAGCAGCGCCAGTTCGGGAACGACGAACCTCGGTGCCTTGCTCAAGGCCAAGCTGAACAATCCGCAGTAAGGCTGGAGGATGACCAAGTCGGACCTGATCGCCGAACTGGCCCGGCGCTTCCCGCAGCTCGTTGCCAAGGACGCCGACCTGTCGGTGAAGATGATTCTCGAGGCGATGGCCGATGCGCTGGCCAGGGGCGACCGGATCGAGATTCGCGGTTTCGGCAGCTTTGCCCTGAACTACCGGCCGCCGCGTGTCGGACGCAACCCGAAGTCCGGCGAGAAGGTCGATGTGCCGGAGAAATGGGTCCCGCATTTCAAGGCCGGAAAGGAGTTGCGTGAGCGCGTGGACGCCGCGCCGGAGTGAAGCATGACCCCGGCTCGCCGGGCCGTGGCAGCTGACGGGCGGCGACGAGAGTCGCCGCCCGTTTCTGTGTCCGTGGGAGCTGATCGATGCACTTGTGGCAAGGGGTCTGCCGGATCCGCATGTCCCCCTGCCGGCCGGCCATCGCGTGGCACCTGGAAAGCCTGATCAATGATTGAGTTCGACTACTGGCAGCTGCTGCTCTTCCCGCTCTTCTTCGGCCTCGGCTGGCTGGCGGCACGGATCGACATCCGCCACTTGGTGCGCGAGTCGCGCACACTGCCGCGTTCGTACTTCCAGGGTCTCAACTTTCTCCTCAATGCGCAGCCCGACCGCGCCATCGAGGCTTTCGTCGAGGCGGTCAAGGTCGATCCGCAGACGATCGAGCTGCACTTCGCGCTCGGCAGCCTGTTCCGCCGGCGCGGCGAGACCGATCGCGCGATCCGCATGCACCAGAATCTCATCGAGCGCGAAGACCTGAAGCAGGAGCTGAAACTGCAGGCGCTGGCCGAGCTCGGGCAGGACTATCTCAAGGCAGGCCTGCTCGATCGCGCCGAAGCGGTCTTCGACAAGCTACGTGACTCCGAGCTCGGCGAGGAGGCGAAGCGCAACCTGCTCGAGATCTATCAGCTCGAGAAGCATTGGGAGAAGGCGATCGCGATCGCTTCGGAGCTGCCGGATTTTGCTTCGCACAAGGAAATCGCCGAGTACCATTGCGAGCTGGCGGCAGCCGAGATGATCCGTTCACGCCGCGATCTCGCCGCCGGCTACCTGCAGACGGCGCTCGAGCGCAATCGCAAGTGTGTTCGCGCCAGCCTGCTGTGGGGTGACATGCTGTTGCAGGAGGAGCAGTGGGAGGCAGCCATCGCGTCCTGGCAGCGGATCGAGCAGCAGGACCCGGCCTATCTGGCACTGGTGGCGCAGCGTCTGCTCGGCGCCTTCCGCAAGCTCGACCGGCGGGATGCCGGTCTCAGGCTGCTGCGCGGCTATCTCGAGCACTATCCGTCGCTCGACCTGCTGGATGTGGTCTTCCAGCTCGTCCTCGAGGGCGATGGCGCCGAGGCCGCCTACGAGCTGGTGCGTGACGAACTGAAGCGGAACCCGACGCTGCTCGGCTTCGACAAGCTTCTCGAGGCGAGACTGTTGCTCGCCAGTGCCGAGAGTCGTCCCGACCTCGAGCTGGCGAAAGGTATCGTGCAGACCTACACGCGCCGCCTGGCGCGCTATCGGTGCGATAATTGCGGCTTCAAGGCGCGCCAGTTCTACTGGCGCTGTCCGGCCTGCGGCGGCTGGGAGACCTATTCCCCCAAGCGCAGCGAAGAGTTCGACCTGACACCCTAGGAGTCTCCCTTGCATTCATCGTTGCCTGCTGCGCGCGGCGCCAGGCTGGCATGGCATCCGGCGGCGCCCGATCGGAGCGTCGATGCGGCTGCCTGATCTGTCGGCGGCGCACCTGCTGATCGTCGGCGACGTCATGCTCGACCGCTACTGGTTCGGCGATGTCGCGCGCATCTCGCCCGAGGCGCCGGTGCCGGTGGTCCGCATCGGCCGCAGCGAAGAGCGGCCGGGTGGTGCGGCGAACGTCGCGCGCAACGTCGCTGCGCTGGGGGCGCACGCCACGCTGCTGTCGGTCGTCGGCGATGACGAGGCGGGCCGCAGCCTGCAGCAGTTGCTGGCAGCCAGCGGTATCGACGTCAGCCTGCATGTCGATCCGGCGATCAGCACGACGGTCAAGCTGCGTGTGATCGGCCGCCAGCAGCAGTTGTTGCGCATCGACTTCGAGACCTGGCCATCGCACGAGGTCCTGCGTGCAAAACTGGCGGAGTTCGCTGTCCGGCTGGCGGACTGTGACGCGGTGATCCTCTCCGACTACGGCAAGGGAGGCCTGACACACATCGGCGAGATGATCCGGCTGGCGAACGCAGCCGGCAAGCAGGTTCTGGTCGACCCGAAGGGCGACGATTTCTCGAAGTATTCCGGCGCAACGGTGGTGACGCCGAACCGTGCCGAGTTGCGGACGGTCGTCGGCCGCTGGCAGGACGAGGAGGAACTGGCGCGCAAGGCGGCCGCCTTGCGTGAGCAGTTGCAGCTCGACGCCTTGCTGGTGACACGCAGTGAAGAAGGGATGTCGCTCTTCCACCGCTCGGGGCTGATCCACGAGAAGGCGGTGGCGCGGGAAGTCTTCGACGTCTCGGGTGCCGGTGACACGGTGATCGCCACCCTGGCCGTGATGCTCGCCTGCGACGCCGGCTGGCCGGACGCGGTGCATGCGGCGAACGTCGCCGCTGGGCTGGTCGTCGGCAAGCTGGGGACTGCCGTTGTCGAGGGCGGCGAACTGGCGGCCGCGGTGCAATGAATTGAGGTGATTCCATGTACACCATCGTCACCGGCGCCGCCGGCTTCATTGGCGCCAATCTCGTCAGGGCGCTGAACGAACGCGGCGTGCGCCGGATCATCGCCGTCGACAACCTGACACGGGCCGACAAGTTCCGCAACCTGGTCGATTGCGACATCGCCGATTACCTCGACAAGCAGGAGTTCATCGATCGCCTGCTGGCCGGCCATTTCGACGGCGACGTCGACGCCATCCTGCATCAGGGCGCATGTTCGGACACCATGGAAGGCGATGGTCGCTACATGATGGAGAACAATTACCGCTACTCGCTCGGCATCCTCGACTGGTGCCTCGACCAGGAGGTGCCATTGCTCTATGCCTCGAGCGCGGCAACCTACGGCGGTGGCCGGGTTTTCCGCGAGGAGCGGGCGCACGAGGCGCCGCTGAACGTCTACGGTTACTCGAAGTTCCTCTTCGATCAGATCGTCCGTCAGAGGTTGACCGTGAATGGCTCGTCGAGCTCGCAGGTGGTCGGTTTCCGCTACTTCAACGTCTATGGCCCGCGCGAGTCGCACAAGGGGCGGATGGCGTCGGTGGCTTTCCATCACTACCACCAGTTTCGCGGTGACGGCAAGGTCAGACTCTTCGCCGGTTGTGACGGTCATGCCGACGGCGAGCAGCGGCGCGACTTCGTGTTCGTCGACGACGTCGTCCGGGTCAACCTCTTCTTCCTCGATCACCCCGAAAGGTCGGGTATCTACAACGTCGGTACGGGGCGCGCGCAGACCTTCAACGAGCTGGCGGTGGCGAACGTCAATGCCTGCCGGGCGCTTGCCGGTGAAAGCCCGCTGCCGCTGGCGGAACTGGTCGCGCGGGGTTTGATCGAATACATCCCGTTTCCGGCTGATCTCAGGGGCAGGTATCAGAGCTTCACCGAGGCCGATCTCACGAAGCTGCGCCGGGCGGGTTACCAGGCTCCCTTCGCCGACGTCGGCGAAGCCGTTCCACGCTACGTTGACTGGCTGAATGCACATGGCTGAAACCCTCGAGGACCAGGTTGGCGGTACGCCGCTGGTGATCCTGAAACGTCTCCCGGGCGCGCTTGGCGAGGCGCGCGGCAACCGCATCCTGGCGAAACTCGAGGGCAACAATCCGGCCGGATCGGTCAAGGATCGCCCGGCTCTGTCGATGATCGCGCGCGCCGAGCGACGTGGCGACATCCGGCCCGGCGATACGCTGATCGAGGCAACCTCGGGCAACACGGGCATCGCGCTGGCGATGGTCGCCGCCGCGCGCGGTTACCGGATGCTGCTGGTGATGCCCGAAAACCAGAGCGTCGAGCGGCGGCAGACGATGCGCGCCTTTGGCGCCGAACTGGTGCTGACGCCGCGCGACGGCGGCATGGAACTGGCACGCGATATCGCCGAGGGCATGCAGAGGGACGGTCGCGGCATCATCCTCGACCAGTTTGCCAACCCGGACAATCCGCTGGCGCATTATGAGGGCACCGGACCGGAGCTTTGGCGGCAGACGGCAGGTGGCATCACCCATTTCGTCAGCAGCATGGGAACCACCGGGACGATCATGGGTGTCTCGCGTTATCTCAAGGAACGGAACGCGGCGATCTGCATCGTCGGTTGCCAGCCGGAGGAGGGTTCGCAGATCCCGGGGATCCGCAAGTGGCCGGAGGCCTACCTGCCGAAGATCTTCGACCGCACGCGGGTTGATCGTGTCGAGTCGGTGTCACAGGACGCAGCGGAAGAGATGACCCGCCGCCTGGCGCGCGAGGAGGGCATCTTCGCCGGCATCTCCTCGGGTGGCGGGCTCACCGTCGCGCTGCGGCTGGCAGCCGAAGTCGAGAATGCAACGATCGTCAGCATCGTCTGCGACCGCGGTGACCGCTACCTGTCGACCGGCGTCTTCCCGGCCTGAACGCGGTCGATGAAACCGGTTCTCGCTTTTGACATCGAGACCGTTCCGGACGTTGCTGGTCTGCGCCGCCTGCACCGGCTTGATCCGGGCCTGTCCGACGAGGAAGTCGCCGAACTTGCCTTCCAGCGGCGGCGGGCGGCGACCGGCAACGACTTCCTGCCCCTGCACCTGCAGCGGGTGGTGGTGATTTCCTGTGCGCTGCGTTTGGGCAGGGATTTCCGTGTCTGGTCTCTGGCTGCACCCGAGCTCGGCGAGGCGGAGATCATCCAGCGTTTCTTCGACGGTGTGGAGAAGTTCACGCCGCAACTGTTGTCCTGGAATGGCGGTGGCTTCGACCTGCCCGTACTGCATTACCGGGGGCTGATTCACGGGCTGGTCGCTCCTCGCTATTGGGACCTCGGCGATGGTGATCACGCCGACAGTCGCGATTTCAAGTGGAACAACTACATCAGCCGCTATCACACCCGTCACCTCGATCTGATGGACCTTCTGGCACTCTACCAGCCGCGCGCCGCCGTCCCGTTGGACGAACTGGCGCGGCTGATCGGTTTTCCCGGCAAGCTCGGGATGGATGGCAGCAAGGTGTGGCAGGCGTGGCAGGAAGGTCGCAGTGCCGAGATTCGCGACTACTGCGAGACCGACGCCGTCAATACCTATCTCGTCGGAGTCCGCTTTCGCTTGATGCGCGGCGAGATCTCCGCCAGCGAATACGAGCAGGAGCAGCTTTGCGTGCGCGCTGCCGTGCAGCGCCTCGACAAGCTGCACTGGCGCGAGTTCCTCGCTGCGTGGACGTAGGGAGGGTGCAGCCGTCTGCAGCGCTACTGATGCGGATCAGGGGGGTCTCTGGCAAGGCGCCGCCGATCTCATCTCGCGGTCGTGGTTGCCGCGTGTGAATCGTCACACGCGGCGTGCTTCCTTTCTCTTATCGTTGCGTTTTCGGGAGGAATCCGATGCGGTTGCATCACTCGTGGCGTTGGCTCGTGGCGAGCCTGCTCCTGTCGCTGATGCCGCTGGTGCAGGCGGCGGGGACTCTGGACAAGATCAAGGCGAGCCGGACCATCGCGCTCGGTTACCGGGACTCGTCGATCCCCTTTTCGTACACCGGCAACGACAACCAGCCCTGGGGCTACTCGGTGGACCTCTGCACGCGTGTCGCCGCCGCGGTCGCCCGGCAATTGGGTATCGAGGAACTGCAGCTACTCTGGGTGGCGGTGACGCCGGAGACGCGGATCGCGAAACTGAAGTCCGGCGAGATCGACCTCGAATGCGGTTCGACGACGGCGTCCCTGTCGCGCATGCAGGAGGTGGACTTCAGTCTGCCGATCTTCGTCGATGGCGCTGCGTATCTCTCGCGGCGCGCGGTGGGAATCAGGCGCCTCGAGGACTTGGCGGGGAGGAAGATCGCCGTTGCCGGCGGAACGACCAGCGAGCGTATGCTCGCCACGGCACTGGCACAGCATCGCATCAGTGCCGAGCTGGTCCTGGTCAGCGACCACCAGCACGGTCTGGCCGCGCTCTTGCAGGGCAGGGCAGACGCCTATGCCTCGGACCGCTCGCTGCTGATCGGGCTGGCGCTCGATTCCGGCAACCAGACCGACTGGACGATCGGTCCCGAGACCCTCTCCTATGAGCCCTATGCGCTGGTGACGCGGCGCAACGACGCCGATTTTCGTCTGGTGGTCAACTCGGTACTGGCCCGGCTGTCGCGCAGCCGCGAGATCTACGACATTTACGATCGGTGGTTCGGTCATCTTGCCAAACCGGGCGCGCGGCTCGACAACCTGTATTATCTGAACGGTCTGCCGGAGTAGCCCGGCGCCCTGCACGATGCAGTGTCCGAGCCGGAGGGTGTCGTGGTCCGAAGGAGCGCCCGAGAGCTCTGGTCCGAGGGCGATCCGGTGCCGACCGGCTGCCACATTCTTGGTGAAATGGGGGTTGCAAATGGAAGCTCTTCTGATCTGGCTTGGACGTGCCGTCGGCAGCGGCGGTCTGCTGGCGTGCGTCGTTGCGGTGCTGACGCGCTTGACGGGAAAGCACTATCTCGCAGGCTTCGAGCTGCTGACCTTGCTGCAGGGTGGGATGGCGGCGCTGGGCGCCGGCTGCTTCCTGTTGCTCGTGGCGCTCAGCGGACGCGGCAGGACTGGCGGAGCCGGTCTCTTCCGGGACCGATAGCTGCTTTGCTTCCTGCGGGCAGCGGTGGCATGCATGCTTCGTCTTGCCAGGCGAGGCGCCGACCCGTGGCAAGGGTGCAAACGCCGCGTGGTGGGGAAGGATGCGCTGAAGCGCGACCGGTTCGGCGCAACGAACAGCCCGACGGGCGAGGCACCCGCAACTGCAACGCTGGCTGTCGACTGGCGATTCTGTCATCATTGCCCCCTGCGGCAGAGCAGGTTCCCGGCCCAGGCGCCGTGGGCCCAGCCGGTCAGTGGCAGTTGAGGTTCGGACAGGCAAGGAGATGCCGCGTGTTTTCAGGGAATGGAGGCGATGAGTAGGCCAGCACAGCAACGCAGCGAGCTTGCCGAGGTGCTGCTGTCTTTCCGCCGGGCGTTCCTGACCGTCGGCAGCTTCAGCTTCTTCATCAACCTGCTGATGCTGACGCCGGCCATCTACATGCTGCAGATCTACGATCGTGCGCTCGGCAGCCGCAACGTCACGACGCTGCTGATGCTGACGCTGATCACGCTCGGCCTGTTCGGACTCATGTCGCTGCTCGAGTGGATCAGGTCGATGGTACTGGTTCGGGTCGGGGCGCGTCTCGATCTGGACATCAATTCGCGTGTCTTCGACGCGACTTTCGAGCGCAATCTGCGCCAGGCGGGCCAGAATCCGGCGCAGGCACTGAGTGACCTCGCCTCGATGCGGCAGACGCTGACGGGTGCCGGCCTGATTGCGCTGACCGATGCGCCGTGGATGCCGATCTACGTCCTGGTGATCTTCATGCTGCACGTGCAGCTCGGTATCTTTGCGCTGATCGGCGTGCTGCTGTTGGTGATCCTCGCGGTCATCAATGAGCGGGTTTCGGCCGGGCCTCTGGGCGAGGCCCAGAAGCTCGCGATGGCCGCCAATGCGCAAGCCAACAACAATCTGCGCAACGCCGAGGTGATCGAGGCGATGGGGATGCTGCCGGCCATTCGCAGCCGCTGGTTCAAGCTGCACCAGAAGTTCCTGATGCAGCAGGCAGTGGCCAGCGATCGTGCGGGTGTGCTCAACGCCATCACCCGTTTCGTGCGCATTTCGATGCAGTCTCTGGCGCTCGGTTATGGTGCGTTGCTGGCGATCGAGGGTGAGATCACGCCCGGCATGATGATCGCCGGCTCGATCATCATCGGCCGTGCCCTGGCGCCGGTCGAGGTGCTGATCGCCAACTGGAAGCAGCTCGTGTCGGCGCGCGCTGCCTACGGGCGCCTGGCCGAACTGCTGCAGGTCTATCCGGCGCGCGTTGCCGGCATGCCGCTGCCGCGACCCGAGGGCGTCGTGCTGGTCGAGAATGCGGCGACCGCGGCTCCCGGCAGTCGGGTACTGATCCTGAAGAATGTCAGCTTCAGCCTGAAAGCCGGCGAGGTCGTGGCGGTGATCGGCCCGAGTGCCTCCGGGAAGTCCACTCTGGCGCGCCTGCTGGTTGGCGTATGGCCACCGTTGGCCGGCTCCGTACGGCTCGATGGTGCCGAGGTGTTCAAGTGGAACAAGGACGAGCTCGGCCGTCATCTCGGTTACCTGCCGCAGGACATCGAGTTGTTCGACGGGACGGTCGCCGAGAACATCGCCCGTTTTGGCGAGCTCGATTCCGAGAAGATTCTGGCGGCGGCGCAGGCTGCCGGTGTCCATGACCTCGTCCTGATGCTGCCGATGGGCTATGACACGCCGTTGGGCGACGGCGGCAACGCCCTTTCAGGTGGGCAGAAGCAGCGGATCGGGCTGGCCCGGGCGCTCTACGGCGACCCGGCGCTGATCGTCCTCGACGAGCCGAATTCGAATCTGGACGACCAGGGTGAAGCGGCGCTGGCGGAGACGCTGCGGCGCCTGAAGGCCGCCAGGCGGACGGTGGTGATCATCACCCACCGCATGAGCACGCTGGCCGTCGCCGACAGCATTCTGGTGATGCATGAAGGGACGGTGAAGCTGCACGGGCCGCGTGATCAGGTCCTGGCGGCATTGCGCTCGGGCAACCAGGCCGGCGCCGAGCGGCAGCCCGCTGCCGGCCGGCCGGCAGCGGTGGCGGTTGCCGGCAGCACGCCGGCGACACCGCGCTTTGGCGCCTGAGGGCACAGACAAGGAGATGTCGATCAGGATGTTTGCGCGCAAGAAGGTGTCCGACGCCGACATCACCGATGTCAGCGAAGTTGCCGAGGCCGGCGGGCAGCGGCCGGCAGCGGTCGATATCGATCATGGCCGCGCCTCTCGTTTCGGCTGGCTGGTTCTCGCCATCGGCTTCGGCGGCTTCATGTTGTGGGCGGCCCTGGCGCCTCTCGACCAAGGGGTGCCGGCGGGTGGTCAGGTCGTCGTGACTGGCAACCGCAAGACGGTACAGAACCTCGGTGCAGGCAAGATCGAGGCGATTCTGGTCAAGGACGGGGACGAGGTGCAGAGCGGGCAGGTACTCGTGCGTCTCGACCCGACTCTGGCGAGTTCGCAGTACGAGGTGGCACGCAGTCAATGGTTCGTGGCCAAGGCGGCCGAAGCGAGGCTCCTGGCGGAGGCGCAGGGCAAGTCGGAAATCGTCTTTGCCGACGAACTGCTGCAGGCACGGGATGATCCCCGGGCGACGAGTGCGATGGCGGTGCAGGCGCAGTTGTTGCGCTCCCGCCAGGCGGCGCTGCAAGCGGAGTTGGGAGCGATGCGCAGCATGCTTGCCGGGCTGCAGTCGTCGGCGAAAGGTCTCGAAGCGACGCGACGGGCCAAGGAAGAGCAGAGCAAGCTGCTGCTCGATGAGCTCAAGGGCTTGCGTGATCTGGCTGCTGAAGGCTATCTGCCGCGCAATCGCCTGTCCGAACAGGAACGCCTGCAGGCCCAGCTCAGTGGCGCCATTTCCGAGGACATCGGCAATCTCGGGCGGACACAGCAGAGCATTGCCGAGGTCCGGATGCGCATGAGCGCGCGCCAACAGGAATACGACAAGGACGTCGAGACCGGCCTTGCCGAGGTGCAAAAGGAGGTGACATCGCTCGACAGCCGCCTCGCCGGGCTGGCCTTCGAGCTGGCCAACACCGATATCCGTGCGCCGGCGGAGGGAATCGTCGTCGGACTGAGCGTGCACACGGTTGGCGGCGTGCTGGCGCCGGGGACGCCGCTGATGGACGTGGTGCCGCGAAATGAGCCGCTGCGCATCGATGTCCAGATTCCGACGACGCTGATCGACAAGGTTCGCATCGGTTCGCCGGTCGACATCACCTTTCCCGCCTTCAACCAGCGCACGACGCCGCAGATTCCGGGCGACTTCGTGCAGGTGGCGGCCGATGCCACCACCGACCCGCAGGGCAAGGTACCACCCTTCTACCGGGGCCAGGTGGTCGTCAGCGAAGACGGGATGAAGAAGCTCAAGCACTACGAGATCAAGGCCGGGATGCCCGCTGAGGTGTTCATCAAGACCGGCGAACGGACGATGCTGAACTACCTGTTCAAGCCGATCCTCGATCGCATGAAGACGGCATTGACCGAGGAGTGAGCAGGGTGCGGGGGACTGTCGGGCTGGTGGGGTGCGCGCTGGCACTCTGGTCGTCCGGGGCGCTGGCGGCCGGTCTGATGGATGCCTATCAGGCCGCGCGGCAGAACGATCCGTCTTTCCGCGCCGCGCGCCACGAGCGTGACGCCGGGCAGTATGCGGTTGCCATCGGCCGGGCCGGATTGCTGCCGAACGTCGGCATCACCGGCGCCTATTCGAGAAACAGGGGCGAGCGGACCTATTTCACGCGCGCGGGCAGCCCGACCGAGGATCTCGACTACCGCGAGGAGGCGAGCGCGATCGCCTTGCGGCAGCCGTTGTTCAACTACGACAGTATCGTCCGTTATCGCCAGGGGGGGGTGCAGGCTGCCTTCAGCGATGCCGTCTTCGATCGCAAGGAGGCAGAGTTCGCCGTCAAGCTGGCGTCAGCCTACTTCGAGGTGCTCTTCTCGCTCGAGAGGCTGGCCCTGAGTGACGCCGAGATCGCCGCCTATCGCGTCGATCGCGAGACCTCAGAGCGTCGGCGCAAGGGCGGTGAGGGAACGGTGACCGAGGTGGCTGAGGCCGAATCGAGGCTGCAGCTCGCTCGCGCCGGTCGCGCCGATGCCATCGACCGGCTCTCGGTGGCCAACCTCAGGCTGGAAAGCATGACCGGCAAGGCGATGGCACCACTCTGGCCGCTGCGCCCGGATTTCGCGCCGAGCGCCGTCCAGTCCGTCAGTCTCGACCAGTGGTCGGCGCTGGCCGAGGAGAGCAGCCCGGAGATTCGTGCGCGGCGCAAGTCCTTCGAGTTTGCCAGCCTCGAGGTCGAGCGCAATCGGGCAGGTCATTATCCACAACTCGACTTCGTCGCCCGTTCCTCGCGCACGCAAGGCGAATCGCTGTCCACCGTCGATCAGAAGAACGTCATCAATTCGGTCGGTGTGCAGCTCAACATCCCGTTGTTCGCCGGCGGCCGGGTCGACGCGTTGACCGGCCAAGCGGTCGCCAACCGGGCGCGCGCCCAGGCCGAGCTGGATGCCGCCGTGAACGAGGTGCTGATCGAGGTCAGGAAGCAGTTCATGGCCGTCGAGACCGGTGCCAGCAAGATAGCGGCCTATCAGAAAGCCGTCGATGCCAGTGTGGTCGCCGTCGAGGGAACGCTGCGCGGCATGCGTGGCGGCATCAGGAGCAACGTCGATGTGCTCAACGCCGAACGGGTGATGTTCGTTGCCAGGCGTGACCTCGCGCAGGCGCGCTACGAGTACCTGCTCAGCCTGCTGCAGCTGCGGGCGGCGGCGGGTGTCCTGTCGGAAAAGGATCTGCAGGAGGTCGCCAGCCTGCTGTTGCCGCCCGAGTGATGCCCGCGGGCGGCGGTGCAGCCTTCGCGAAACCGCAGTTTGGCGTGCCCGGATGCGGCCGGCGCCGGTCACGTCAGGACGGCGGTGGCGGGCAGACGATTGCCGGCAACTGCGTGAGATCGCTGATTTCTCCGTCGGGGGCGGCCGGCAGCCGTTCCGCCGCCTGCGCGAAGCGGTTGCACCAGAGGACGCGGAGGCCGCTGGCCTTGGCGCACCAGGCATCCCAGGCATTCGCTGAAAGGAAGCAGATGGCCTCCGGTGTGAGCTGCAGTCGTTCCGGCGCCAGGCGATACACCGCCGGGTGCGGCTTGAAGACGCCGACTTCCTCCACTGACAGGACGGCGTCAAAGAACCCGTCGAGCCCGCTGTTGCGGACGACCGCGGCGAGCATCGCCGGCGTACCGTTGGAGAGGATGGCCAGTCGCATCCCGCGTGCGTGCAGCTGCCGCAGCGTGGCCGGCACGTCGGGATAACAGCCAAGCTGCAGGTAGAGGTCGAGCAGGCGCGCGTGCAGGCCGGGCCGTTCGAGGCCGAGCGTACTCAACGCATAGTCGAGCGCGTCGCCGGTGACCTGCCAGAAATCGGCGTGTCGGCCAGCCAGTCCGCGCAGCCAGGTGTATTGCAACTGCTTCTGCCGCCAGATCTCGGAGAGCTTCTGCCAGTCGTCGCCGAGTTCGCCACTGACGGCGCGCGCGGCGCTGTTGAAGTCGAAAAGCGTTCCGTAAGCGTCGAAGACACACGCTTCGATGCCGGCGAGTCGTCCGTCTTTCATTGTCCTGTGCTCCGCTCGGGTTGTGACCGTATGACCAGGCAGGGGGTCAGGTACCGCAGGTCGGCGCTGGTGCCGGCTTGTCGCCGAGAGCGCCGCCACAGCCCGATCCCTGCCCGGCGGTGCAGCCGAAACAGTGTTCGGCAACACGGATGGCATGGCCCTCCAGCGCGGCAGCGTCGATTTCGCTGATGTGCCAGCGCGAGGTGCCGCTTCTGCTGATCGGCAGGCCGAGTTGCTGATTGAAGTCGCAGTCGTGGAGATAACCTTGCCAATCGACTGACAGGAGGTTGCGGCACATCACGTGCTCGAGGTTTTCATCGCGATGGGCTGCCCGCAGCAGCTGCAGGTAGTCGTTGAACTGGCCCCGCGAGACGAGAACGGAACCGAAGCGCTGGATCGGCATGTTCGTCAGGGTGAACAGTTGGTTGAATGTGATGCCGAACTCATGCCCGAGATGTTCCCGGTAGGCTGCAGTGAGCGCTGCCTGCGGTGGTGGCAGGGAGGGTCCCTGTGGATTGAAGACCAGGTTGAGTTGCAGCCCGCTGTCGGCCATGCCGTAGCCGAGTGCGTTCAGCCGCTGCAAGCCGCGGATGCTGCCGGCAAAGCTGCCTTTGCCGCGCTGCCGGTCTACGTTGTCCTCGATGTAGCAGGGCAGCGAGGCGACCACATCGATGTGGTGCGCCGCGAGGAACTCTGCCAGATCCTCGTGCCCGGGTTCCTCGAGGATGGTGAGGTTGCAGCGATCGATCACGCGCAAGCCGCGCTGGCGGCCGGCGACAGCCAGCCGCCGGAAATGTGGATTGAGCTCGGGCGCTCCTCCCGTCAGGTCGAGCGTCGTGACTCCCGGGCTGACCGAGAGGAAGTCCAGGACGGCGTCGACCGTCTCGGCGGTCATCTCCTCTCGTCGCTGCGGACCGGCATTGACGTGACAATGGAGACAACTCTGGTTGCAGCGGTAGCCGAGATTGACCTGCAGGATGTCGACCGAGCGGCGAACGAGCGCCGGGAAGGTGGTTGCCGAGAGCAGGGGCAGGGTGGCGTGCATCGGTCGTTCTCCAGTGATGTCCGTGGTTGTTGTCGCCGCGGGCGCGCCTTTCCTTACACGTGACCGCCGTCGTGCACGCGGCGGCCGGTGCTGGCTGTCTGCAGCCGGATCGTCTGCCGAGGGCGCTGCCGGCAGTGCGAAACGCCCGCGAATACCGGCTGGCGTGTGAACCGCTTCGGGCCGAGGGTCAGCCAGTTCTCGCCACACAAGGGTGTGCCACACATCGCGGGTTTCGAGGCGCCCAATAATACTGTAGAATCGCTCGCTTTCCGCGCACACCGATGCGGCAGGATGGCTGGCTGCGGGTCTGCCGGTTGCTCCCGATGCCGTCCGAGGCCGCGTGTGGCGGCGCGTTGCCTGTCCCGCTTGCGGGCGGCAGTCTGGCGATTCGGTCGGCGCTCACATCGGCTGCCCGCGCGGCACTGTCTGGAGACGCCTGGGGTGGTTCGCAGCGGTCTCCGCTCTGGACCACATTTCAGCCTGTATCACAAGGATTGTGAATGGAAACTAACGCTGCTAACCCTGTTGCACCCGCTGCAAGTGCGCTTGAGCGCCGTCTCGAACTGTCGGTGGCGATAGCCGAACTCGAGCAGGATGTCGACCAGCGCCTGCGGCGCTTGGGCAAGAACATGAAACTGCCGGGTTTCCGCCCGGGCAAGGTGCCGGCAAGCATCGTCAGGCAACAGTACGGCGATCAGGCCCGCATGGATGCTCTGCAGGAGGCGTTGGGGCGTCTGTTCGGCGAGGCGGTCAGGGTGCAGAACCTGCGCGTCGCCGGCGCACCGAAGATCGAGGCGAGCGAGAGTGGCAGTACGACGCATATGGACTTCTCGGCGACCTTCGAGGTTTACCCGGACATCACTCTGAGTGACCTGGCTGGCGTCGAGGTCGAGCGGCCAGTGCTCGAGGTCGGTGCGGAGGAGATCGACAGCACACTCGAGATTCTGCGCAAGCAGCGCGTGCGCTACGAGCCGGTGGATCGTGCGGCGGCTCTGGCCGACCGTGTCACGATCGACTTCCTTGGCAAGAAGGATGGCGAACCGTTTGCCGGTGGGCAGGGCCAGGACTACCGCTTCGTTCTCGGGGAAGGAAAGATGCTGTCCGACTTCGAGAATGCGGTGATCGGCACGCGCGCCGGCGAAGCCAAGTCGTTCGACATGACCTTTCCGGCCGAGTACTTCTCGAAGGATCTGGCCGGCCAGTCGGTGACCTTCGACATCGTGCTGAAGGAGGTCTGCGAACCGGTGCTGCCGGAGCTCGACGGGGATTTTGCCCGTGCTCTGGGCGTCGAGGACGGGGATCTGACGCAGATGCGGGCCGAGATCGAGGCCAACCTCAGGCGCGAGGTGAAGAAACGTCTGCAGGGCCGGATCACCGCACAGGTGATGGACGTGCTGTTGCAGGCCAACCCGCTGCAGGTGCCGGAGGCGTTGATCCAGAAGGAGGTCGAGCGACTGATGCAGGTGGCACGCCAGGACATGGAGCAGCGCGGCATGAAGGTCAAGGACCTGCCGATGCGACCGGAGTGGTTCAGCGACCAGGCCAGGCGGCGCGTATCGATTGGCCTCATCCTCTCGGAGATCGTCAAGCTCAACGATCTGCGGGCACAGCCGGCGCAAGTGCGGGAACTGGTGGAGGATGCAGCGCAAAGCTACGACAATCCGCCGGAGGTTGTTCGCTGGTACTATGCCAAGGCCGAGCGCCTGAGCGACTTCGAAGGGGCGGCCATCGAGGCGAACGTGGTCGACTGGGTTCTGCAGCGGGTGAAGGTCAGCGAAAAGCCAGTGGCCTTCGCCGAGCTGATGGGGCAACAAGCCTGACGCGGGAATCGAAGCGGCTGGCGGCAAGGCGGCCGTAGTGGCGGCGCGCCCACGGGCCGTATCCTCTACGCCGACACCTCGCGCTCCTCGATCCATCCCGGGGCGTCGTGAGTCGCGGCAGCGGTTTTCAGGGTAACAAGGGAAACGAAATGGGAATTGACCACGCGGGCAGTTGGGTTCCGCAGGCACTTGGTCTGGTGCCGATGGTGATCGAGCAAAGCGGTCGTGGCGAGCGGGCCTACGACATCTACTCGCGCCTCCTGAAGGAGCGCGTGATCTTTCTCGTAGGCCCCGTCAATGACGTGACGGCGAATCTGGTGGTCGCCCAGCTCCTGTTTCTCGAAGCAGAGAACCCGGACAAGGACGTTCACTTCTACATCAACTCGCCGGGTGGTGCGGTGTCGGCCGGGCTGTCGATCTACGACACGATGCAGTTCATCAAGCCCGATGTGTCGACCCTGTGCATGGGGCAGGCGTGCTCGATGGGCGCCTTCCTGCTGGCTGCAGGTGCTGCCGGCAAGCGTTTTGCCCTGCCGAACTCACGGGTGATGATTCACCAGCCGATGGGTGGCTTTCAGGGACAGGCTTCGGATATTGCGATTCATGCCAAGGAGATCCTGTCGCTGCGCGCCAAGCTCAATGAACTCATGGCGCGGCACACCGGTCAGGCGATCGACCGGATCGAGCGCGATACCGATCGCGACAATTTCCTTTCGGCGCAGGAAGCGGCAGAATACGGCTTGATCGACAAGGTACTGGCCAATCGGCAGGCGGCGCTCTGAGGGTGCATCCGGGCAGCTCCGGTCGGGCTCGATTGTGAGGTGGACGACATGTCGGAAAAGAAAAGTGGTACCGAGAAACTCCTCTACTGCTCGTTCTGCGGCAAAAGTCAGCACGAGGTCAAGAAACTGATCGCCGGGCCATCGGTCTTCATCTGCGACGAGTGCATCGAGCTGTGCAACGATATCGTTCGCGACGAGATTGCTGCGGACCAGGGTGGTGGCAAGGGCGGCAAGGTGGAACTGCCGACGCCGCGGGAGATCTCGGCGCTTCTCGACCAGTACGTGATCGGGCAGGACCAGGCGAAGCGAATCCTGTCGGTGGCCGTTTACAATCATTACAAGCGGCTGCGGCACTTCAGCAAGACGAGCGACGAGATCGAGCTTGCCAAGAGCAACATCCTGCTGATCGGACCGACCGGTTCGGGCAAGACCCTGTTGGCGCAGACGCTCGCCCGCATGCTCGACGTGCCTTTCGTCATGGCTGATGCGACGACGCTGACCGAAGCCGGCTACGTCGGTGAGGATGTCGAGAACATTATTCAAAAACTGCTGCAGAAGGCGGATTACGATACCGAGAAGGCGCAGCGGGGAATCGTCTATATCGACGAGATCGACAAGATCTCGCGCAAGTCGGACAATCCGTCGATCACGCGCGACGTGTCGGGCGAAGGCGTGCAGCAGGCGCTGCTGAAATTGATCGAAGGGACGATCGCCTCGGTACCACCGCAGGGCGGACGCAAGCATCCCAACCAGGACTTCGTACAGGTCGACACGACCAACATCCTGTTTGTCTGCGGTGGCGCCTTCGATGGCCTCGACAAGGTGATTCGCAATCGTTCCGAGCGAGGTGGCATCGGCTTCGGGGCCGAGGTTCGCAGCAAGGACAACAAGCGTGCGATCGGCGAGGTCCTGCGCACAGTGGAGCCCGAGGACCTGATCAAGTTCGGTCTGATACCCGAACTCATCGGACGGCTGCCGGTGATCGCCACTCTTGAGGAACTGTCGGCTGCGGCGCTGGTGGAAATCCTCGTCGAACCGAAGAACGCTCTGGTGAAGCAGTACCAGAAGTTGTTCGCCATGGAGGGGGTCGCGCTCGAGATCCGGCCGGCAGCGATGATGGCGATTGCTCGCAAGGCGCTCGAACGGAAGACCGGAGCACGGGGTTTGCGCTCGATCCTCGAGGGGATCCTGCTCGACACGATGTATGAACTTCCCGGCATGGAGAATGTCACGGAAGTCGTCATCGACGAGGGGGTGATCGTTGGTGATGCCAAGCCACTGCTGATCTACGCCGATCAGCCGAAGGTGTCCGGCGGCAACTGACGTCCTGGCCGCTTCTGCTGCGGCTTGAAATTCGGGGTCTTGCCACCATCTGTGGCAAGACCCATAACCTACGGGACACAATCCATGTCTGCACCCCCGAAGCTGTCCGCCGAGCCGGTTGAACTGCCGCTGTTGCCGCTGCGCGATGTGGTCGTGTTCCCGCATATGGTCATCCCGCTCTTCGTCGGGCGTCCAAAGTCGATCAAGGCCCTCGAAACGGCGATGCAGGGAGGGAAGAGCATTCTCCTCGTGGCCCAGAAGTCTGCGGTCAAGGACGAGCCCGAAGCGGAGGATCTGTATGGCGTCGGTTGTCTCGCCAGTATCCTGCAGATGCTCAAGTTGCCCGACGGGACGGTCAAGGTCCTGGTGGAGGGAGCGCAGCGCGCTCGTCTGCAGGCCATCGATTCGCGATCGGACATGTTCTTTGCCGAAGCACGTCCGGTGACGGCCGAGGATGGCGTGAACCACGAGGTGGAGGCCCTGCGTCGTGCGGTCATCGCGCAGTTCGATCAGTATGTCAAGCTGAACAAGAAGATACCCCCCGAGATCCTGACGTCGATCGCCGGCATTGAAGAGGCCGGACGTCTTGCCGACACGATTGCCGCCCACCTGCCGCTGAAGCTTGAGCAGAAGCAGGAAATCCTCGAGATGTTCGATGTCCGTGCCCGCATCGAGCGGCTGCTGGCGCAGCTCGAGGCGGAAATCGACATCCTGCAGGTGGAGAAGCGGATTCGCGGCCGCGTCAAGCGCCAGATGGAGAAGAGTCAGCGCGAGTACTATCTCAACGAGCAGGTCAAGGCGATCCAAAAGGAGCTCGGGGAAGGCGAGGATGGGGCGGACCTTGAGGAACTCGACCGCAAGGTCAAGGCTGCCGGGATGAGCAAGGAAGGGCTTGCCAAGGCGCAGTCGGAGTTTCGCAAGCTGCGGCTGATGTCGCCCATGTCGGCAGAAGCGACGGTCGTGCGCAACTTCATCGAGACGCTGATCGCCCTCCCGTGGCGCAAACGGACGCGCATCAGCAAGGATCTCGCGGCTGCCGGCAGGATTCTCGACGCTGATCACTGGGGTCTCGAGAAGGTCAAGGAACGGATCATCGAATACCTCGCCGTGCAGCAGCGGGTCGATCGCCTGAAGGCACCGATCCTCTGCCTGGTCGGGCCGCCTGGGGTGGGCAAGACATCGCTCGGCCAGTCGATAGCGCGTGCGACCGGCCGCAAGTTCGTTCGCATGAGTCTCGGCGGCGTGCGCGACGAAGCGGAAATCCGCGGTCACCGGCGAACGTACATCGGTTCGATGCCGGGCAAGATCCTGCAGAACATGAGCAAGATCGGCGTCCGCAATCCGCTGTTCCTGCTCGACGAAGTTGACAAGATGGGACAGGATTTTCGTGGCGATCCGAGTTCCGCGCTGCTCGAGGTGCTCGATCCTGAGCAGAACTCGACCTTCGTCGACCATTACGTCGAGGTCGAGTACGATCTGTCGGAAGTGATGTTCGTGGCGACGGCGAACACCTTGAACATTCCACCGCCGTTGCTCGATCGCATGGAGGTGATCCGGCTCTCGGGCTACACCGAGGACGAGAAGGTCAACATTGCGCAGCGCTACCTGTTGCCCAAGCAGATGAAGAACAACGGGTTGAAGACGACCGAGCTGACGGTGGCAGAAAGCGCGCTGCGTGACATCGTCCGCTACTACACGCGCGAGGCCGGTGTCCGTTCACTCGAGCGCGATATCTCGAAGATCTGTCGCAAGGTGGTCAAGACCCTTCTGTTGCGGAAGAGTCAGGGCAAGGTTGCGGTCAGTGCACGCAATCTCGACAAGTTCCTCGGCGTCCGTCGCTACAACTTCGGTGTTGCCGAGCGCGAGAACCAGATCGGTCAGGTCACGGGCCTGGCGTGGACCGAGGTTGGCGGGGAGCTGCTGACGATCGAGGCAGTGGTCCTGTCCGGCAAAGGGAAGACGACGACCACCGGCAAGCTCGGCGAAGTCATGCAGGAGTCGGTTCAGGCGGCGCTGTCGGTGGTCCGCAAGCGCGCGCAGTCGCTGGGTGTCGACCACGATTTCTACCAGAAGAGCGATATTCACATCCATCTCCCGGAGGGGGCGATTCCGAAGGATGGCCCGTCGGCAGGCGTCGGCATCTGCACGGCTCTGGTGTCCGTGTTGACCGGCATCCCGGTGTGTTGTGATGTGGCGATGACCGGCGAGATCACTCTGCGCGGCGAAGTGCTACCGATCGGCGGTCTCAAGGAGAAGCTGCTGGCGGCCGTCCGCGGCGGGCTGGCCAGGGTTCTGATTCCGGAAGAGAACGTCCGGGATCTGGCCGAGATTCCGGATACCATCAAGAACAGGCTCGAGATCATTCCGGTGCGCTGGATCGATCAGGTGCTCGAGTACGCTCTCGAGCGCAAACCTGAGCCCTCTGTGGTCGACGATGCCGGAGTGCCGCCAGGGGTGGAGACGAGCACTCCAGATGCTGCTGCGGCTGCGTCCGCCGGGCTTACTCACTGAACACTCCTTGTGGTGGCGGTGTGGGCTCTGCCGCACCGTCTGCCGCTCTGGCCAAGTGCTGCCGGATGCGTTAGACTCGCGCCTCCAGTGCTTGATCACGCCAAGGGTGCTTAGCTCAGTTGGTAGAGCGCTAGCCTTACAAGCTGGATGTCGGCGGTTCGAGCCCGTCAGCACCCACCAGGAGCAGCCAGAGCGATTGTGCAGCGAGTATTTTGGAGTGGTAGTTCAGTTGGTCAGAATACCGGCCTGTCACGCCGGGGGTCGCGGGTTCGAGCCCCGTCCACTCCGCCAACATCGAAAGGCGAACACTAGTTCGCCTTTTTTCTTTTGGCTTCAACACGTTTCAAAGAGTTAGCGACCTACCACCATGTTCTTTGACACCGTTCGCAACAACAAGAGGGTCGTCCAGGTCTTTCTTGCCCTGATCGCCCTGCCTTTCGCCTTCTGGGGCGTCGACTCCTACGTTCGCGGCGGGGGGGCGGGGGCCGACCTGGCCAGTGTCGGCGACAGCAAGATCACCCAACAGCAGTTCGATCAGGCCTGGCGCGTGCAGCAGGACCGCATGCGCCAGGTTCTTGGTGACAGCTTTCGTCCCGAGTCGATGAATACCCCGGCGGCACGCCTTGCCGTCCTGAACTCGTTGGTCGACCAGCGCCTGCTGCTTCTCGAAGCGGCCAAGGGCAAGCTGGGCGCGAGCGATGAAGCGCTGCGCGAAATGATCGGCAGCATTCCGGCTTTGCAGGAGAACGGCCGCTTCTCCATGGCTCGCTACCAGTCGGCGTTGGCGGCGCAGGGTCTGTCGCAGGCGCAGTTCGAGGCGCAGATCCGGCAGGATCTGACTCTGCAGGAGCTGGTTTCGGCCATTGGCGATACGGGCGTCGCCGCCCGCAGCGAGACCGAGAGGATTCTGGCCATCCGCTCCGAGGAAAGGCAGGTTGCCGAGTTCCGAATCGCTCCGGGACAGTTTGCCGGACAGGTCCGGATCGACGAGGAGGCTCTGCGCAAGTTCTACGACGAGAACGGCAAGCGCTTCGAGATTGCCGAACAGGCCAGGGTCGAGTACGTAGTGCTGTCACTTGCCGCGCGGATCAACCAGACTGCGGTCAAGGATGCCGATCTGCAGGACTGGTACGAGAGCCACCGGGATCGCTACCAACAGGGCGAAGAAAGGCGGGTGAGTCACATCCTGTTCCTGGCGCAGGGCGGTGAGTCCGAGCAGGGCAAGGCCAGGGCAAGGGCTGAGGAGCTTCTCGAGGAAGTACGGAAATCGCCAGCACGATTTGCAGATCTCGCGAGAAAGCATTCGCAGGATCCGGGCTCGGCGGCCAAGGGTGGCGATCTGGGCGTCGTCGCGCGCGGGACGATGGTCAAGCCGTTCGAGGAGGCTGTCTTCAGCCTGCGCGAGAACGAGGTTTCGGGCGTCGTACAGTCGGAGTTCGGCTACCACATCATCATCGTAACGGGCATCAAGGCCGCCAAGCAGCGGACTTTCGCCGAGGTGCGCCCGGAAATCGAGGCCGAACTCAAGCAACAGGCAGCGCAGCGCAGATTTGCCGAAGATGCCGAAGCATTCAGCAACATCGTCTACGAACAACCGGACAGTCTGCAACCGGCTGCCGAACGCTTCAATCTGAAGCTGCAGACATCCGACTGGTTGCCACGCAACCCAGCTCCCGCGGCGGTGGCGAGCCTGGGGCACCTGGCTAATGCAAAGATTCTTGCAGCGATCTTCTCGGATGACTCTGTTCGCAACAAGCGCAACACCGAAGCGATCGAGGTGGCTCCGAACACCCTTTTGGCGGCGCGCGTCGTCGAGCACCGGCCGGCGAGTGTGCGACCTTTCGCGGAGGTGAAGGCCGATATCCAGGCAGCGTTGATCCTGCAGGGCGAGGCCGCTCTGGCACGCTCCGCGGGCGAGGCGCGCTTGGCCGAGTTGCGGCAGGGCGCCACAGACAGCGTTGCCTGGACGCCGCCACGCAAACTCTCGCGGCAGGATGCACGACAACTACCGCCAGCGGCAGCGAAAGCCATCTTCAGCGCCGACGTGCACAAGTTGCCGGTCTTCGTCGGCGCTGCGGCTGGCGACGGGGGGTATGTGCTGTACAAGATTGTCAGCGTGACGCAACCGGATCGCGTCGACGAGGCGCGGCGGCAGGCGCTGCAGCGCGAGTACGCGCAAATTCTGGGGCAGGAGGATTTCGCGGCCTATCTCGCCGGTCTGCGCCAGCGCTACAGGATCGACATCAACAGGGCGGCGCTGGAGCGCAAGGAGCGCTAGATGCATGTGCGGGACGGGGGCCGTAGCGCCGGTCGCTTCCGTATCGCGCCGCACCGCCAGCACGACACAAGAAAAACCCCGCCGTGGCGGGGTTTTTCTTGTCCGGAGGTGTCGCTTGCCCGGGCAGGGGTCACATATCCATGCCGCCCATGCCGCCCATGCCACCCATGCCACCGCCCATGCCGCCGCCCATCGGCGGCTTCTCTTCCGCCAGTTCAGCGACCATGCAATCGGTGGTGAGCATCAGGCCGGCAATCGAGGCTGCGTTCTGCAGCGCCGTCCGAGTGACCTTGGTCGGGTCGAGAACACCCATTTCGACCAGATCGCCGTAGTCTCCGGTCGCTGCGTTGTAGCCGAAGTTGCCGCTTCCCTGCAGGACCGCATTGACCACTACCGAGGGCTCGTCACCGGCGTTGGCGACGATCTCGCGCAGCGGCTGTTCCATCGCGCGCAGGACGATCTTGATGCCTGCATCCTGATCGTGGTTGTCGCCCTTGAGCGTGCTCAGCCCGGCACGAGCGCGCAGCAGTGCGACGCCACCGCCGGCGACGATGCCTTCCTCGACCGCCGCGCGGGTCGCATGCAAGGCATCCTCGACGCGCGCCTTCTTCTCCTTCATCTCCACTTCGGTTGCCGCCCCGACCTTGATCAGTGCGACACCGCCAGCCAGCTTGGCAACGCGCTCCTGCAGCTTCTCCTTGTCGTAATCGCTGGTCGCCGTCTCGATCTGGGCGCGGATCTGCTTGACGCGTGCCTCGATGTTGGCGCTGACGCCAGCGCCATCGATGATCGTCGTGTTCTCCTTGCCGATCTCGATGCGCTTCGCCTGACCCAGATCTGCCAGGGTTGCCTTCTCGAGCGTCAGGCCGACCTCTTCGGCGATCACTTGGCCGCCGGTGAGGATCGCGATGTCCTCGAGCATGGCCTTGCGGCGGTCGCCGAAGCCGGGAGCCTTGACGGCGCAGGTCTTCAGGATGCCGCGAATGTTGTTCACCACCAAGGTCGCGAGTGCCTCGCCGTCGACGTCTTCAGCGACGATCAGCAGCGGCCGGCTTGACTTCGCGACCTGTTCGAGGACCGGCAGCAGGTCGCGGATGTTCGAGATCTTCTTGTCGAAAATCAGGATGAACGGGTTCTCGAGGATCGCATTCTGTTTCTCGTTGTTGTTGATGAAGTATGGGCTCAGGTAGCCACGATCGAACTGCATCCCCTCGACGACGTCGAGTTCGTTGTTCAGCGACTTGCCATCCTCGACGGTGATGACGCCTTCCT
>JFAX01000028.1:42951-44235 GCA_000585015.1 Candidatus Accumulibacter adjunctus
CTTGTCCATCGCCTTGGCGATGATGTCGCCAATGTCGGCGTCGGCGTTGGCGGAAATGGCGCCCACCTGAGCAATCTCTTTGCTCGTCGAGCAGGGCTTCGAGAGCGCCTTCAGTTCCTCGACGGTCGCGACGACGGCCTTGTCGATACCGCGCTTGAGGTCCATCGGGTTCATCCCGGCGGCGACGTACTTCATGCCTTCGCGCACGATCGATTGCGCCAGAACGGTAGCGGTCGTGGTACCGTCACCAGCGATGTCGGAGGTCTTGGAAGCGACTTCCTTCAGCATCTGGGCGCCCATGTTGGCGAACTTGTCTTTCAGTTCGATTTCCTTGGCGACCGAAACACCGTCCTTGGTGACTGTCGGGGAACCATAGGAACGCTCGAGAACGACGTTGCGTCCTTTTGGGCCGAGGGTGATCTTCACCGCGTCGGCGAGGATGTTTACGCCCTCGACCATGCGTGCACGTGCGGTGTCGCCAAACTTGACGTCTTTAGCTGCCATAGAGTTAACTCCTGTGTATCTTCAATGATTTATGTCTGAAACGGGCGAACTGCGGGACGACCGGCCAAGCGCGGGAGGCGCCTTCCGGGCCTGGCCCATCAGCCTTCGATGACGCCCATGATGTCTTCCTCGCGCATGACGAGCAGTTCCTCACCCTCGACCTTGACGGTCTGGCCGGCGTACTTGCCAAAGAGGACGCGGTCGCCAACCTTGACGGCGAGGGCGCGGACGCTGCCATCATCGAGGATCTTGCCGTTGCCGACGGCGCGAACTTCGCCTTGGTCCGGCTTCTCTGCGGCGGTATCCGGGATGACGATGCCGGATGCGGTACGGCGCTCCTCTTCGAGACGTTTGACGATCACGCGATCATGCAGCGGACGAATCTTCATGCAGTTTCTCCTAGGTTGGATGACAAGTCAGAACATCGGCTAGCCTGTTGAACCCCTCGCAGCCGAGGCCCGAGGGGACGAGTGTGTTGGCACTCGTCGCTAACGAGTGCTAATAATAGGGTTCCTTCATTCGGATTTCAAGAGCCGACGGTGCAGCAGCCCGCCGCCCCGGCGGCCGGACCGTGACGAGAGGGCCCTGGCCAGCCGGCCGGCCGGGGGATGGAAGGAATTCGACGATTCTCCTCGGAGTGGGTTGACGCGGCTGGCCTCCGTTGCTAGAATGCTCGTTCTTCGCAGCCAGAACGTGTTCAAACCATCGGGATTCGCCCCGGTCGGACGTGCTGATTGGGGGGGTGGCCGGGTACTTCCCGGCGTGTCGCGGGGTGGAGCA
>JFAX01000029.1:0-9792 GCA_000585015.1 Candidatus Accumulibacter adjunctus
ACGGCGATCGCCCAGACGACGGCCGCTGCCACCAGTTGCAGGTCGGCCACCAGGCTGGTCGACAGGTGTACCGCGCCGATCTGCGTCCGGTCGCCGAACTTCAGCACCGTCGCGATCAGGTTGACGACGATCGCCGCGAACAGCTCGTAGATGTGGTGGTGTCGCGGCTGGTCGATGTCGCCGATGAAGAAACCGAAGTTCAGCGTCGCCGCCAGCACGATGAAGAAACCGAAGACCACCTTCTCGAGGTTCATGAAGCGCCTTTCGCTGTCGCGGGAAGCCACTGCGCCAACCACAGCAGCATGGGGGCGAAGCATACTCCCCCGCACGGATCCTGAAAACAGCCGCCGTGGGCAGCGCCGCCGCGAGAAGCGTCCTGCCCACCGCAAAGCGGCAAGAGCGTGACCACCCTGGCAATGGAGACAATGGCCTATACTGACGCATGAACTTCACTTGGAGCGATGCGAAGCGACAGGCCAACCTGAAGAAGCATCGGCTTGATTTCGCTGACGCGTCACGGGTGTTCGCGGGGCATACCCTGACGCGCCCCGATGCTCGCTTCCCCTACGGGGAGGCACGGTTCTCCACGGTGCGGCTGTTGGGAGTCGAGGTGGTGGTGATCGCGCACAGCGAAGCCGAAGACACGATCCAGGTCATTTCGATGCGAAGGGCGGAGCGCCATGAACGGGAATACTACTTTGCAAGCCTCTGACGATTTCGATGAAGCGCCCGTCTGGTCGCCCGAAGACTTCGCGCTGGCCGTGCACCGTGTCGATTTGCAGACCACAGCGATGAAGAAGCAAAAGATCAACATCACGCTCGATCCGGATGTGCTGGCGTGGTTCAAGCAGCAGGCGCGAGGACGTGGTTACCAGACCCTGATCAACGCCGCCCTGCGCCAAGCGATGCAGAAAAGCACGATCGAAGAGACGCTGCGACGAGTGATCCGGGAGGAGTTGCACTCGGCCTGAAAGCAGGGGATCGTCGGATCATCGCGACGCATCGGCTGGCATTGCCCTGAACGACCAAGAAGTGGCAGTAACCGTGGCAAGATGGATTGCCCCGAATCTCTTCGGCCACCGCCTGCCGCAGTCCGGGCATTCATCGAACACCTGCCCAAACAGACCCAGAAAAGGGGCATCGCTGGTTGCGATGCGGCGCCTCATCACTTTCTCGGATTGATCGAGCAGCAGGCGCCGCTTCAGTTGGGTGGGGTTGATCTGCGCCATGTGTTACCTTGCGTAAGAGTTCAGTTGCTCGGTGGGTAGGAAAGGAAGGGGTGGTCGGACGACGGATAGGCCCTCCACTCGCGTTCAAAAGTGGCAGGTTCCAACAGTGTCACCAAGTCCTCATCGGTTGATCTGCCTTCCTTGTTGTCATCCAGGCCAGTTTGATACGAGGCACCGCCGCGTTCTGTCAGGATGAAACGGTTGTGTAGGGCCTGCTCGGGATGCAGGTGCACGCTCAAACACACCCCACGGGGCAACATTTGGGGGATCGCACGTTCGAAATAGCTGCGGATGTTGCCGGGCAGGGCGCTGTTGGCGCGATGCACTTCGATGGACACGCCTTTTCGGCCGCTTTCGCGCAACAGCTTGAGCAAGTGCATCAGGGGTCGCTTCCAGCGCAACTCGTTCGGTTTGAAATGCGGGTCTACCAGTTTGATGGTGTGGGCGCAGGAAACCAGCAACGCCACGCAATCGACGATCTCGTCCGCCGTGCGACGGATATGCTTCTGTCCCGTGGCTTGGAACAGCGGGGGATCGTCGTCTACCTCGTCGGTGGTCAGTACCTTGGGGTGAGCGTTCTGCCGCTCCCGAACAATGATTCCGTCAAACGGTAGACGGCCATGTTCCATCAGTACACGATCCAGCCATGGCAAAGCGCCATCACCGCTCGGACGCTCCCGATTGAGCAGAACCAGCCCTTCCAACCGGCGCAATTTTTCCTCAATCCGCGCACGTTCCACATCCCGCGCCTGTTCCTGGGCGGCTCGCAGAACCGCTTGGCGCCACTTCCGAGGAAACGCAGCAATCACCCTTCCCTTCGACACCCCGAACTTCTCGATCAAGTCCTTGAAGCTGGCCCAGGTGGCGACGGCCTCAGGCTCCAGAGCGAATTCCTTCAGCATCAGAACAACTCCTCGCCACGCTCCACGAAGAAGCCTCTCGGCCAGCGTTCAGTGAATTCACCGCTGTCGTCAATCGGCAGCGATGAAATTCGCATACCGCCCGCGTCCTTGTCCACATAGAGGACGCTAACGTCCTCCGGTTTTACCTCCGGCAAGCCAAGCAGCAGTTCGCCATCGCTGGTTTCACGGATGCGACGCGAGAGACGAAGCATCAGGTGTTCGCTGTGGGTTTCGATAAGAAAACTCATCCCCCGCTTGGTGGCCCCTTCGATGAACAAATCGCCCAAGGCTACCTGCATGGCCGGGTGGATATGAAGTTCGGGTTGCTCGATCGCCACCACGCTCGCGCCTGGCACCACCGCGCCAACAACGATCGGTAGCACCTGCGAGATCCCGACCCCGACATCCGACGGGTCGAGTTCGAGGCGTGATCGCTTGTCGACGAGCTTGATCTCCGCGCTCTTCGGAGCCTCCTTGAGCAGTTCGAGAAGTCGCGCCCTGTCGAGATCACCCTCGACGATCTGCCGAAAGGCGCCGACATCCACTTGCGCCCGATGCTTCCTCTTCAGTTCATATCCGGAGTTCAGGCGATCCTTGTCGGCAAGCCACTGACTCACCTGCTCGATGAGGTCCGAAGAGCTTTCTTCGCTCTCAAGAGACTTCCACGCGGCCAGTCCTTCGGACCAGTCGCTCAGCTCATCTGATGCAATGCGTTTTCGCGGCGGCCTGGCCCTTAATGGGCCGATGTAACGCAGATTTTCTAGCCAGTCTTTCACTAGCTTTCCGGGACCAATGACAAATCTGGCTAGCAAGGAGGTACCCTCCCAAGCCCATCCGTTCGCGATCTCTATAGCCTCGCGGCCCAACTCATACTCGTCCCAGCAGTCCATGTTCTCCCAGTCGACTACGGGAAGGCGCAGATCTTGACGGAACGCGAAATCCGGGATGGGATCATGCTGCACCGGAAGCCAGTTCACTAAACCTGAAAAAGGCCCGTGCCCCACAAAGTCGGGAACAATCTCGTTGATCATAGTTTCGTAACGTTCGGGCTCGGCAGGGTTGTCCTTACTTTCGCCAAGCTCGTCCCTTCTTTCGCCAAGCGCTTCCCGAATCTCCTGCATTGTCTTTGCTAAATCCCTGTCAGCTTGGATTTGCGTCTCAAGACGCAGCCGTGCCACTCCCGGGTTGAGCATGTCGAACTTGGCTATCTTGTGTTTGCCACTAGCCCGTTCAATGCGTATCAGATCGGCGCCGTTTAGCCCCACGGTATATGCGAAGGCAACAGGACGCTGCTCGCTTTGGTCCCAACGCACTTCTATCCCGACGGATGCAGCGTGAATAGATTGGTGCACGTACGACCGACCCGAACGAAACTCCTGGTCACGTTTTTCGCACTTGGGCGACCAGCGGTAGCCACTGTCATCCGCAGGGTAGCCGGAAACCATCGCCGGCAGCTCCTCTCCCGTCACCTCCAAGTGCACGCCAATCCGAACAGTCCGACTCAGATCGTGTCCATGAACAAACCTACGGAACCCGCCCAGATCCAGAGCCCGTCCCGAAACCGGCGTCCTGATCGCATCCAGATTCCGCCGATCGAGCACATCCTTCATGTACAGCAGCGCATGCAGGATCGTGCTCTTGCCGGCGCTGTTGGCACCGAACAGTAGCGTGATGGGTTTCAGGTCCACGCGCACCCGCTCGGAGATGCCCTTGAAGTTCTCAATTTCTATCGCGGTGATGCGCATTTCGAATCCTTGTCGGCCAATGTTGAAGACACGGTCAAACTGCTCTCAGACTGGCCGTGCTGAAAATCTCCCACGTAGCTCCACTAGCAACGAGCGTGCCAGGGCAATCCCGCCGCGACCCGGTCACTGCTCAACGTGCCCGACGCCATAGCGGTTCATCCAGTTGGTGAAGGTCTGGTAGTTGCCGAAACCCAGCAGTCTGGCAGCCTGTGTCTTGTTGTTGCGGGTGTGGGCCAGCGCCCGTTCGATGTAATGGCGTGCGACCTGCCCCATCAGCGCCTCCAACTCGACGCCCGACTCGAGGGGCCGATTGAGGATCTCGTGCTCACCGTACCGGTTCCGCGGCGAGAGCAGAAGTGCGTCACTGATCGCATCCAGGCCGATGGTCTCGTCGTCGGACCAGACGGCGGCGCGCTGCAGCGTATTGAGCAGCTCGCGAACATTGCCCGGCCAGGGATGCTGCAGCAGAAAATTTCTTGCGCTGGCAGATAATTTCTTGTGCGGGATGCCCAGTTCGCTGGCAGCAACGTTGAGCTGTTGCAGAAGCGCGTCGATCAGCAACGAAAGGTCGCCGGCGCGCTCGCGCAGCGGGGGCAGCCGGATGATCGCCACCGCCAGGCGATAGAAGAGGTCCTCACGGAAAGTTCCGGCGGCGACCTCGCTGAGCAGTTCGCGGTTGGTCGCGGCGACGACGCGGACATCGACCCTCCTGGCTTCGCTGGACCCGACCGGAGTGACTTCGCTTTCCTGCAGGCTGCGCAGGAGCTTGACCTGGATCGCCTTCGGCAACTCACCGATTTCGTCGAGGAACAGCGTGCCGCCGTCGGCGCGCTCGAAGTGGCCCTTGCGGTCGCTGACGGCGCCGGTGAATGCACCGCGGCGATGACCGAAAAACTCGGACTCGACCAGTTCCGGCGGGATCGCGCCGCAATTGACCGTGATGAACGCTCTGGCCGCGCGTGGGCTCGCCTGGTGGATGGCACGCGCCACCAACTCCTTGCCGGTACCGCTCTCGCCTTCGATCAGTACCGGAATCGAGCGAACCGCGACGCGTCTTGCCAGCGCAATGACCCGCACCATGGCTGGGCTGCGATGGATGATCGCCGCGAACTCGGCCGCCTCGTCCGGTGCGCCCTGAGCCAGCACGCTCAGTCGCTGATCGGCTTGCCGCAACAAGCGGGGTATGAACTCGGCCGCTATCGCGAACGGGACTTCAGCTTCCGCAACCCCGGCTTCTGGAGACGACTGGATCAGCCGTGCCGGATGGGTCGTTTTCGCCAGCAGGATCCAGACGGAGGCCATCGCCGGCGTCCCTGGACTCAGGTGGAAAGTCAGGCCGATCTGGCGGCAGTCCAGATCCTCCAGAGCCTCGACGGCACGCTGGTAGATCTCGCCAAAATCGATCGGCGAGCTCAGCTTGACGCAGCGCAAGCGAATCTTCGCCGCAGTCTGCGCGCTCAACCAGCCGACGAAGGGCTCCGCCTGCTCGGACGGGAAATCACTGAGCAGGAGAATCTGCTGGTAGTCCGATACCAGCACAGCCTGCGCGAGGGGTCCCATGCCGACTGCCGTCTCGCCGGCTGCCGCTCGCAAGTCGGTACGGCCGATCCAGGAAACGAGGACAGCTTCTGGCATGGAAGTTTTCTTCTACAAGACAAGCAATCTTATACTCGGGCGGCCGCAGCGACAAACAGAGGATGAGCCGGGCCCGCCCGGCATCGGCAATCCGCCTGCCCGAAGAGCCTGTCGCCGCGCAAGTGCAGCACAGACCGCCTATACTTCGCTTCTCGTCCGGCCAGATCTGAAACCCGCATGATCGCTTCCCTGTCATCGGCGGCCTCGACCGCGCCGTCGTTCCCGACCCGCCCGGCACCGGTGCGCACCGGTGCCGGCGCGGCAGCGGCCGATGGCGCGCCGGCGGGCGAAGCGACGGCCGACGGGCCGCCGGTTGCTGCCGCCAGCGGGCAGCAGAAGGGCCAGCTCTCCGAGGCCGACCGCCAGCGCCTGCAGAGCCTGCAACGGAGCGACCGCCAGGTGCGCGCGCACGAGATGGCGCATGTCGCCGCCGGCGGCAGTCTGGTGCGCAGCGGCGCCAGCTTCAGCTACGCCATCGGTCCCGACGGCCAACGCTATGCCGTCGGCGGCGAGGTCGGCATCGACACCTCGCCCGGGCGCAGCCCCGAGGAGACCCTCGACAAGGCGGCGCGCATCCGGGCTGCGGCGCTGGCCCCGGCCGACCCCTCGCCGCAGGATCGGCAGGTCGCGGCCATGGCGACGCGGATGGCGATGCAGGCGAGCATGGAACTGGCGCTGCGGCGCGACGGGGCGGCCGCCGGCACCGCGGCGGCGGCCGACAGCAGGCCGGCCGGCGCGGCGACGGTCGCTGCCTATGCCGGCGTCGCGGCAACGGCTGGCGAAGCGCAGGTCGCCGCCATCGACCTCTTCGCCTGAACGGGAGGAATCCAGCATGGCCGAGTATTCCGCCGAGGTCCTCTGGCTGCGCGGCGAACAGCCTTTCGTCGACAACCGCTACAGCCGCCGCCACCTGTTGCGCTTCGACGGCGGTATCGAGCTGGCTGCCTCATCGTCGCCGCATGTCGTGCCGCTGCCTTACTCCGACGCGGCGGCGGTAGACCCGGAGGAAGCTTTCGTCGCCTCGCTCGCGAGTTGCCACCTGCTCTGGTTCCTCGCCATCGCCGCCGGCCGCGGCCATCGCGTCGACCGCTACAGCGACCAACCCAGCGGGGTCATGGGCCGCAACAGCGACGGCAGACTGGCGATGACGCGCGTCACCCTGCGACCGGCGGTGCAGTTCTCCGGCGATCGCCTGCCGACCGACGAGGAAATCCGCCAGATGCATCACGCGGCGCACGACGAGTGCTTCATCGCCAATTCGGTGCGCTGCGAAGTCTGCTGCGAGCCGGTCGTCGCAGTGCCGCCCGGCTGACGACCGGCTCCCGCGTCGACCGGCCGGCACCTACCCGTGCTCGACGACCGGCGTCAGCCACTCGCCCCGCGCCGCGTCGCGTCCGTGCACGCAATCGAAGTAGCGGCGTTGCAACGCCCGCGTCAGTGGCCCCGGGCGTCCATCGCCGACCCGCCGCCGGTCGACCTCGACCACCGGCGTGATCTCGGCGGCGGTCCCGGTGAGCAGAACTTCGTCGGCACAGTAGAGTTCGTCGCGCGTGATGCGCCGTGACCGCACCGGCAGACCCATGTCGCCGGCGATTTCGATCATGCTGCGGCGGGTGATGCCGTCGAGTGCCGACGTGACCTCCGGCTCGAGCAGCGTCCCCCCCCGCACGAGGAAGAGATTGGCGCTGGCGCCCTCGGCGACGAAGCCGGCGGTGTCGAGCAGGAGCGCGTCGTCGTAGCCGTCGGCGCGCGCCTCGCGGCTGGCAAGGATCGAGTTGGTGTAGGTCGACACCGACTTCGCCCGACACATCTGGACATTGACGTGATGCCGCGCGAAGGACGAGACGCGGACGCGGATGCCATCGTCGAGCGCCCGCTCGCCGAGATGGGCGCGCCACGGCCAGGCTGCGATCGTGGTGTGCACGCGCGCGCCGACCGGGTCGAGGCCGACCTTCTCGGCGCCGAGAAAGAGCAGCGGGCGGATGTAGCCGGCGGCGAGGCGATTGCGGGCGATGATCCGCCGGCAGGCGTCGGCGAGGGTCTCGCGATCGAAGTCGTGCGTCAGGCCGAGGATGTGCGCCGATTCGACGAGCCGCTGCAGGTGCTCGTCGAGCCTGAAGATCGCCGGCCCGCTGGCCGTCGCGTAGGCGCGAATGCCCTCGAAAACGCCCAGGCCATAATGCAGCGAGTGCGTCAGCACATGCACCCGGGCTTCGCGCCAGGGGACGAACTCACCGTCGAGCCAGATCCAGCCATCCTGATCTTCGCCGCTCATTGCCTTCTCCCGCCTTGACTGTCGAGCGCACAGCATCGCAGCCGCCGGCGAGCCTGACAAACGAAAAGACTGCGTGCGAGGATGAGCCGGATTCATGCCGGCCGCCTTGCCGCCGACGGGATCATCGTCGGCCGCAGGGCAGCGCGTCGCCGCGCGAGCGGGCCGACCGCGGCGCTACGCCGCGCCGCCGCTGGCCGGGGGCGCCGCTTGCGCCGCCGCCAGCAACCAGCGGACGAAGGCCATCACCCACGGCCGCGACGAGCCATCGGGCGCGAGCAGCACGTGGTAGCCGCGATCCAGCGCTGCCACGGCAAAGGGCTGGATCAGGCTGCCCGCCGCCAGCTGCGACTCGACCAAGCGGCGCGGGCACAGGGCAAGGCCGTGGCCTGCCGCTGCCGCTTCGATCATCATCACGGCATCGTCGAAACGGACACCGCCCGCCGGCTCCGGCCAGTCGAGACCGGCGGCCTCGAGCCAGGGGCGCCAGGGCAGGATCGGGTGGTGCAGCAGCCGGGCACGAAGGAGCTGCGCGGGCTCGCCGAGTCCGCCGACGCTGGCCGGGTAGGCGGGGCTGCAGACTGTCACCAGGACCTCGTCCGACATCTTGAAACTCTCCAGACCCGGCCAGCGGCCGTCACCATAGCGCACCGCGAGGTCGACCTCGCCCGAGCGGATGTTGCCGAGCTGGGTCGACGTGGAAAGAATGAGGTCGACTGCCGGGTACTGGCGCTGGAAATCGGCCAGGCGACTGACCAGCCACTTGCTGCCGATCGCCGGTGCGACGCTGACGCGCAGTTCGTGCCGTGCGCCGTGGGCGATGGCGCGCGTCGCGCCTTCGATGTCGGCGAGGGCGCCGCGGATGCTGGCAAGGTAGGCCTCGCCCGCTGGCGTCAGGACGATGTTGCGGTTCAGGCGCAGGAACAGCCGCACGCCGAGATCGTCCTCGAGCTGCCTGATGCGATGGCTGACTGCCGACTGCGTGACACAGAGATCCTCGGCCGCCTTGACGAAGGACTGGTGGCGGGCGGCTGATTCGAAAGCCTCGAGCGCATGCATCGGCGGCAGACGGAAGGCCATCGCGCTCAGCAGCGGGGGGTGAATCGACCGCGCGATCGCCGTGCGGCGTCGCTCAACCGCCGACTCCCTGCATCCCGACCCGCTGGCGACGAATTCTTCGCCACCGCTCAGATGCGGCCAAGCACGACTTCGACGACGAAGCGGCTGCCGATGTAGGCCAGCAACAGGACCATGAAGCCGGCCAGGGTCCAGCGCAGCGCGATGCGCCCGCGCCAGCCATAGACGCGACGCCCGACCAGCAGCGCGGCGAAGATCGCCCACGAGGCGAAGGCAAAGAGCGTCTTGTGGTCGACTGCCGCCGCCTTGCCGAAAATCTCCTCCGAGAACCACACGCCGCTGACCAGGGCGACGGTCAGCAGACAGAAGGCGACGGTGATCATGCGAAAGAGCAGCGCCTCCATGGTCAGGATCGGCGGCAGGCTGCCGAGGCTGCGGGTCATCGAGCGCTGGTGCAGCTTGCGTTCGGCAAAACCCATGAACACGGCGTGCAGCGCCGACAGCGTGAACAGGCTGTAGGCGAGCATCGCTGCCAGAAAGTGCACCAGGAACCCGGCGCCGCCAGCATGGCCGATGACCCGCAACTGCGGGAAGATCGCCGGCGCCGCCGCGCCGGCGGCGGCGAGCGGCAGGACCATCGGCTGCAGGCCGTCCATGCGCGAACGGAAGCTCTCCAGCCAGTAGATCAGCACCGCCAGCCAGAGCATCAACGACAGCGCGTAGCTGAACGAGAAGCGCATGCCGCCGCCAGCGAAGACCCCCTGATAGAGACCGAAACCCTGGATCAGCAGCGCGACGACGATCGCTGCCCGCTCCCACGGCTGCATCGGCAGGGTCACCAGCGAGCGCTCGGTCTCGCGCCAGCGCGTGTGCCAGAAATGGATCCCGAGAGCGGCGTAGAGCAGCGACGAAACGACGTGCGGCAGCAGGTG
>JFAX01000029.1:9919-28211 GCA_000585015.1 Candidatus Accumulibacter adjunctus
ACGAAACGACGTGCGGCAGCAGGTGCAGTAGAATGTCGGGCATTTTTCGAGTTTACACCAAGCCGGAATCCAGATGCTCGACAACCTGACCCAACGCCTTTCCCGCGTCATGAAGACGCTGCGCGGTGAAGCACGCCTGACCGAGTCCAACATCGCCGACGCCTTGCGTGAGGTCCGCCTCGCCCTGCTCGAAGCCGACGTCGCGCTGCCGGCGGTCAAGCACCTGATCGCCGCCGTGAAGGAGAAGGCCGTCGGCGAGGAAGTCATCGGCTCGCTGAGCCCCGGGCAGGCGCTCGTCGGCGTCGTGCACCGCGAGCTGACACAGTTGATGGGCGAAGCGCACGCCGGTCTCAACCTGGCGACGCAGCCACCGGCGATCATCCTGATGGCCGGCCTTCAGGGATCGGGCAAGACGACCACCGTCGGCAAGCTGGCCAAGCTGCTGCGCGAGACGCAGAAGAAGAAGGTCCTGGTCGTCTCCTGCGACGTCTATCGGCCCGCCGCGATCGAGCAGTTGAAGACCGTTGCCGGCCAGGCCGGGGCGGATTTCTTTCCCTCGACAGCCAGCGAGAAGCCGGTCGACATCGCGCGCAACGCGGTCGACTGGGCGCGGCGCCACTACCACGACGTGCTGCTGGTCGACACCGCCGGCCGGCTGTCGATCGACGAGGCGATGATGCGCGAGATCGCCGAGCTGCACGCGGCGATGCGGCCGATCGAGACGCTCTTCGTCGTCGACGCGATGCAGGGCCAGGACGCGATCAATACCGCGCGCGCCTTCAACGAGGCCTTGCCGCTGACCGGCGTCATCCTCACCAAGCTCGACGGGGACGCGCGTGGCGGCGCCGCGCTGTCGGTCCGCCACGTCACCGGGCGGCCGATCAAGTACGCCGGCGTCGGCGAGAAGCTGACCGGCATCGAGGCCTTCCACCCCGAGCGCATGGCCTCGCGCATTCTCGGCATGGGCGACGTCCTGTCGCTGATCGAGGAAGCGAAGAAGGGCATCGATGAAGAGAAGGCGATCGAGTTCGCGCGCAAGCTGAAGTCGGGCAAGACCTTCGATCTCAACGATTTCAAGGACCAGATCAGCCAGATGCGCAAGATGGGCGGGCTGTCGTCGATGCTCGAGAAACTGCCGGCACAGTTCTCGCAGGCAGCCGGTCAGTTGCCCGCCGGTGGTGAGGAGAAGGCGGTGGCACGCATCGAGGGGATCATCAACTCGATGACGCCGGCCGAGCGCAGCCACCCCGAACTGCTCAAGGCCTCGCGCAAGCGGCGCGTCGCACTCGGCGCCGGCGTGCAGGTGCAGGAGCTCAACCGTCTGCTGAGGCAGTTCGAGCAGACGCAGAAGATGATGAAGCAGTTCTCGCGCGGCGGCATGGCGCAACTGATGCGCGGCCTCAAGGGCATGCTGCCGGGAATGCGCTGACGGAGCAGAAGCTGGGACTGGCTGGCGGGTCAGCGCATCGCCAGGTTGCGTTTGCTGTAATTCCAGTGCGTCTGCCAGGCGGCGCGCACCATGTTCGGGTACTGTGGCTGGCCGAGGCTGCCGTTGTAGCGGCCGAGCGCCCGGTAGAGGTCACCCCGTTCGATGTCGAGGTAGTGACGCAGGATCGTGCAACCGTAACGCAGGTTGGTACGCAGGTGGAAGAGATTGTCCTCGCTGCCACCGACGAGCTTGACCCAGAACGGCATCACCTGCATGAAGCCGCGGGCGCCGGCAGTCGACACGGCATACTTCTTGAAACCGCTCTCGACCTGGATCAGGCCGAGCACCAGTTGCGGGTCGAGCCCGGCGCGCGTCGCCTCGTAATGCACGGCGCGCAGGAAGTCCAGGCGTGCATCGCGATCTGGCATCCGTTTCTCGAGCCGCTGCGACATCTCGCTCAGCCAGCCGATGGCCTCGGTCGAATCGGTGAACGAACTGCGTGGCGGCGCACGATCGGACACCGTGCGCGACAGGGCAGCCCGCACGCTCGCCGACAGCGGCTCATACTTCTGCGCGCCGGCGTGCACCGCCAGCGGCAGCAGCAAGGCGACGAGAGCGATCAGGCAGCGCACAGGCGGTCCTGCAGGAAGCGGCCGATCTCGGCCATGGCGACCATCCGCGGCTCGCTGTCGAGGCGGCCCTTGTATTCGAAACGGCCCTCGGCGAGACCGCGCTCGCCGACGACGACACGATGCGGAACGCCGATCAGTTCCATTTCGGCGAACATCACCCCCGGTCTTTCGTTGCGGTCATCGAGCAGCACGTCGACACCGGCAGCGACCAGTTCGGCGTAGAGCGCGTCGGCAGCCGCCCTGACGGCGGCACTCTTGCCGTAGCCCATCGGCACGATGCACACGGCGAAGGGAGCGATCGCTGCCGGGAAGACGATGCCACGCTCGTCGTGCCCCTGCTCGATGGCGGCACCGACGATGCGCGTAACGCCAATGCCATAGCAACCCATTTCCATGATGCGGCTCTGCCCCCCTTCGTCGAGGAAGCTGCACTTGAGGGCCTCGGCGTACTTCTTCCGCAGCTGGAAGATGTGGCCGACCTCGATGCCGCGACACAGTTCCAGCCGACCCTTGCCATCGGGAGATGGATCGCCGGCAATGACGTTGCGCAGGTCGCCGACCCGCGTCGGCTCCGGCAGGTCGCGAGCGAAGTTGACTCCGGTCAGGTGAAAACCTGCCTCGTTGGCGCCGCAGACGAAGTCAGCCATCGCTGCCACGCTGCTGTCGGCATGGACGGCGATGCCGCTGATGCCGACCGGGCCGATGTATCCCGGCTGGCAGCCGAGCGCCGCCTGGATCTCGTCGTCGCGCGCGAAGCGGAATTCGCCGAGCAGCTTCTGCGCCTTCAGCTCGTTGAGGCTGTGATCGCCGCGCAGCAGGATCAGCGCGAAAGCGCCGGCGGCAGCCTCGCTCCCGGCAAGAACGACGGCGATCGCCTTCACCGTCGTGTGCAGCGCGACCCCCAGCAGATCGGCCACATCCTCGCAGCGTGTCCGGCCGGGCGTCGCCACCTTCTGCAGCGCATTGCCGGCAGGCGGGCGGCCGCCCGCCGGCGCCAGCGCCTCCGCCAGTTCGACGTTGGCCGCGTAATCGGATTGCGGACAATAGGCCAGCGCGTCCTCGCCCGATTCGGCAAGCACGTGGAACTCGTGCGAACCGGTACCGCCAATCGAGCCGGTGTCGGCGGCGACGGCGCGGAACTTCAGACCCAGGCGATCGAAGATGCGCGTGTAGGTCGCGAACATGTTGCGGTACTCGCGCTGCAGGTCCTCGAAGCTGGCGTGAAACGAGTAACCGTCCTTCATCAGGAACTCGCGCCCGCGCATGACCCCGAAGCGGGGCCGGATCTCGTCGCGGAACTTGACCTGGATCTGGTAGAAGTGGAGGGGCAGTTGTCGGTAGCTCTTCACCTCGCGACGCACGACGTCGGTGATCACCTCCTCGTGCGTCGGACCGATGACGAAATCCCGCTGGTGTCGATCCTTGCAGCGCAGAAGCTCGGGACCGTACTTTTCCCAGCGCCCGGACTCCTGCCACAGCTCACCCGGTTGAACGGCCGGCATCGACAGCTCGATGGCGCCGGCGCGATCCATCTCTTCGCGGACGATCGCCTCGACCTTGCGCACGACACGCAAGCCGAGCGGCATCCAGGTGTAGATGCCCCCCGCCAGCCGTTTGATCATGCCGGCGCGCAGCATGAGCTTGTGGCTCACCACCTCGGCGTCGGCAGGCGCCTCCTTGAGCGTTGACAGAAAGAACCGTGAAGTGCGCATCGGGATCGGCGCCAGACGAAAGAAAACCGCGATTCTACTGGACGGAGGGCCAAAATGGTTGCGCTGGCTGCCCGCCGCTGGTAACGACGATGCCGCGTGGCGCGCAGCGCACGCCAGCCGCAGCTGGCTGACCGCGGCGAACACGGCCGCAGACTCCCTTCGCTTCCCGCGATGCTTTGCAAGCCACGGGAATTGTGGAAGAATGCGCTCAACGATTTGATTGGCAGGTGTCGGACATGCTGGACCGTGAAGGCTATCGCCCGAACGTCGGCATCATTCTTTGCAATGCCAGGAACGAGGTCTTCTGGGGCAAGCGCATTCGCGAGCATTCATGGCAGTTCCCGCAGGGCGGCATCAAGCGGGGTGAGACGCCCGAGCAGGCCATGTATCGGGAACTCCATGAAGAGATCGGCCTGCTGCCCGAGCACGTACTCGTTCTCGGCCGGACCAAGGACTGGTTGCGCTACGACGTACCCACCCACTGGGTCAGGAGGGAGTGGCGCGGCAGTTACCGCGGACAGAAACAGATCTGGTTCCTGCTGCGCCTGGTCGGTCGCGACTGCGACGTATCGCTGCGGGCCTGCGACCACCCCGAGTTCGACGCCTGGCGCTGGAACAGCTACTGGGTCTCGCTCGACGCAGTGATCGAGTTCAAGCGCCGGGTGTACGAGCAGGCGCTCAACGAGCTCGCCCGCTTCCTCAATGCCGATGCCCGCCGCGCCCAGCGCGCGGCGGCACAGTTCCGCTCGCCGCCGCCGACCGGGCTGCCCGGCAAGGAATGAGGGTGCCGACGACCGCTCGCGCCCTTGGTGCCGCCGTCCGGCTGCGCCCCGTCGCTACCCGCGCGTGCTGGCTGCTGGCCGTCGTCCTGGCCTGGCCGTCGACGGCACGGCCTGAAAGCTACGACCCCGATGGTGAGCAGAGGCCTGCTCCGGAAGCGGAAGTCGAGTTGCCGCCCTTTCCGCGGAGCGAAAACCTGCTGCCCTTCACCGTCAGCGCGACGACGAACAACCAGTTCCTGATCGACAGTGCCTCGCTCAGCGTCGGCAGCGATGGCGTCATCCGCTACGCGCTGGTCATCATCAGCCCCTCGGGGGCGCGCAACGTCAGTTACGAAGGAATGAAGTGCGCGACCGGCGAACGTCGGCTGTACGCGCTCGGCCGCAGCGACGAGACGTGGGCCCGGGCACGGAACGATCGCTGGGTGCGGATCACCAACAGCACGCTCAACCGGCATCATGCGGCGCTCTTCTCCGAGTATTTCTGTCCGATCACGGTCGTGCAGCAGACACCCGAACAGATGCTCGAGACCTTGCGGCGCGGCGGGCACGCGGCGTTGCGCGTCAGGCCATGATCGGCCGCCGGCAGCACGCAGCACCACGGCTGCAGACAGCGCCTTCTCGCCCACTTCCCACTGCTGCCGCCAGCCGACGAGGCACTTTTCGGCGGCCGGTAGCGCAACCCTCGAAGGCAACGGCACGTGCGAGGCAACAATGATCAGCGATCGCTTCATCATCGAGTTCGACAGGGCGTTGCGCACGCTGTGCGCACCGGCCTCGACGGTACGGGAAGTCCCGGGCAACAGCGAGGCGGAGCCGGTCATGTCGGCAGCCGAGAAAGCCCATGCGGCAGCGCTGATGCGCGTGAACCACGTTGGCGAAATCTGTGCACAGGCGCTGTATCAGGGTCAGTCTCTGACGTCGCGCGAGGACGGCGTTCGCCGGGCACTCGAGGAGGCCGCGCGCGAAGAAACCGAGCATCTGGCATGGACCGAGCGTCGCCTGGCTGAACTGGGGAGCCGCACGAGCCTGCTCAACCCGTTCTGGTATCTGGGTGCACTGGCGATCGGTGTCGTCGCCGGCAAACTGGGAGATGACTGGAGTCTTGGCTTCCTCGCCGAAACCGAGCGCCAGGTCGAGGCGCACCTGGACCACCACCTCAGCGAACTGCCCGAGCAGGACACGCGGTCGCGAGCGATCGTCGCCCAGATGCGCAGCGACGAGATCGTGCATGCCGAAACGGCAACGCGCCTCGGGGCGCGCGAGCTCCCGCCCCCGGCGATCGCGGCGATGCGGCTCGCGGCGAAGGCGATGACGCGGACCGCCTACTACGTCTAGATTTCGATGATCTCGAAGTCGTGGCTGATCGCCGCCGTCTTGCCAAGCATGATCGACGCCGAGCAGTATTTCTCCTTTGACAGCTCGATCGCCCGCGCGACGACGTCCGGCTTCAGTTGCTTGCCGCTGACGCGGAAGTGGAAATGGATGCTCGTGAACACGCGTGGCTCGCTCTCGGCCCGCTCCGCCCGCAAGCTGACTTCGCATCCGGCGACGGCTTGGCGACCCTTCTTCAGGATCAGCACCACATCATAGGCGGTACAGCCGCCGGTGCCGGCCAGCAGCAGTTCCATCGGCCGCGGAGCCAGATTGCGCCCGCCCGCTTCGGGAGCACCGTCCATCACCAGCGCATGATTGCTACCCGTCTCGGCGAGAAAGGACATCCCGCTGCCGGTCCACTTCACCGTACATTCCATTTGCTCCTCCTTGGCTGCAGAACGCTTCGATCAGGTTGCCGATTGTAGCCGCAAGTGCCTGCCCGAACAGCAGCGCACCATGCTGCGGCGCAGCATGATCAATCGCAAGAAAGCCATCCGGGAAAACGAGCAGCGTTGCACATAGTGAAAAGCATCTACGAGACAAGGATCAATATCATGAATATTAAAAGCCTTTTACAATTCACAGAGATCGGCCGCGAACCTCGACGAAAAATATTCCGCAACGCACAAAAAATAGTTGACCTTTCCTTTCGGAGCAGCCATAATGCGCTCAACGTAACACTTGCAGCGGGACCTTCCTCCCACTCGGCTTGTCTCCTCCACCCTCCTCCTTTGGTGTGGATTTAGCGCGACTCCCACGAGTCGCGCTTTTTTTTGTTTCATCTCCCACCCCGGCTTCCGTCCCACATGCCCAGACCCTCCTTTTTCTTCCTTGCCAGCAGCGCGCTCATCCCGTGTGTCGCTGCCCCCGCAGCACCGCCAGCCGGTTCATTCGGCTTCGACTGGCTGCGGCCGAGCAGCGCCAGATGTAGCGTGATCAGCGAGACCGCCCTGAAAGACTTTCGCTCCTGCGAATATCACGCGGATGGTACATTCGGCTTGCGCGATCCAGCGTTCGCCTGTCGCAGGAACGAGAAGAGCGAGTACCTGGTTTACGAAAGCAAGGCCGCATGTGTGCGCAATCTTGAAACCATGAAGGCGAATGCTCCATGATCTTTTTCGGTGACAGTATACTGAATTTGGGATCGCCACCCTCCGCCCGGCTGAGCGACGGAGCGATGCGCCGCGACTGAGCTGCATCGATCGTCGGCCTGGACGCACGGGCGCAAACGGGCGCAGACGGACCGACCATCGTTGCCCGCGAAGACCGATCCTAGCGCGTGGTCGATCCGGCAGACATCGTCAGCGGCAGCCGATGCCCGCCAGGCGTCGCCGGCATGGTCCGCGCGCTCACGCCGACAGCCAACAGTCGCGCCTGTTCGCTGCCTGTACCTGCCACTGCTGGCGATAGGCACAAGCATGCGCTTCGATCCATGCCAGGGCGCGGAAGTCTCGCTGGTCATCCGGGAAGTGCCGTAGATAGTCCTCGATCACGGCCAACTGGGTCTGCAGGAACTCGATTTCCGGGGAATCGGCATCCACCAGGCTGCCTGCAGAGCAGCTAAGAAACCTTTTGGCCGGGTCATCTGGCATATCCATGCTCTGCTCCCATCGAGGCAAGTGGGCCTCGCAGCGACAGCCCGCAACACGCACTGCCAGCTGCCGCCCGACAACCGCGCGTGAAAGGGCGACCACGCCGGCAGACGCGAACTCGCCGGCAGAAGTAGTCACAAACAAATTTAACTACATCGCCTAACGTACTGTAGCGCTGGAATATTGTTTCATCTCGAACCGGCCTGATGTCAACCGGGATGGGCCGCTGAGAGCTGTCTTTCGCCGCCGCTGATGCAAATCCGCGACAGGCGCCGGCCGGCGACCCGGGCTTGGCGGGACGACGCTGACCCTCAACCCCATGCGCACGACCATGGTTCCGCCTCCCTTCGCCAGGTCGAAGGTGACGGATGCTGCGGCAGTCGCCGGCGCGATCTTCCGTTCAGCTCAGGCGTTGGCGAGCAGGAAAGGAGTCGCATCGATGCGGCAGGGCCGCCCGGCCAGGCGGTCGGCCAGCAGTTCGGCACTGCCCGCCGCCAGGGTCAGGCCGAGGGTCCCGTGGCCGACGTTCACGTACAGGTTGGCATGGCCGACGCGGTCGATCAGCGGCCTCCCGGAAGGGGTCGCTGGCCGCAGACCCGCCCATGGCTCCGCCTGGTCGTAGTCGCCCGCGAGCGGAAAGACCGCGCGTGCCTGGCGAATCAGCGTCGCCAGCCGGCGCGCCGGAATGTCGGTCCGCTCGTTCCCCATGTCGACCATCCCGGCTACCCGCAAGCGGTCGCCGAGACGGGCAAAGACAATCCTGTGCCGACTGTCGGTGATCGACAGCGAAGGCGCCACACCTTGCGCACAGTCGACGGTCAGAGAGTAGCCCTTGAGGCCGAGCAGCGGCACGCGCAGCCCCATGCCGGCCAGCAGATCGCGGCTCTCGATGCCCCCGGCGAGAACGAACTGGTCGGCAGCGATCTCCGAATCCGGCAGCAGCAGGGCTGCGATGCGGCCGCCGGCAAAGCGCTGCCCGCGCACCGGCGCCGCGTAACGGATTTCGCCGCCGCCGCGGCGGATCAGGGCAGCCAGGTGCAGGCACAGGGCATGGCTGTCGATGACGTCCTCCGATGGCGTGTGGATGCCACCAGTGAGCCGCTCCTGCAGCCCCGCCAGCGCCGGCTCGACGGCAACGCACTCGGCGGCCTGCAACGCGAACTGCTCGCAGCCGAACTGCGCCTGGAAGCGGAGCCGCCGCTGCGCGGCGCGGAAGGAGTCAGCATCACGGTAGAGGACGAGCTTGCCGTTCTGCCGATGATGCAGCGCCGGATCGGGATACTCGTCCAGCAACGCGTGCAGGCAGCGGCGTGACAGGAAGCCCAGCGCCAGCAGTTCGCGCGTCGTCCGCTGAGCACGGGCAGTCGTGCAGTGGGCGGCGAAGCGGCAGCACCAGGACCAGAACCGGGGCGACAGCGACGGCCGAAAGCAGAGCGGCGCACGGGCGTCGAGCAGGTAGCCGGGAAAACTGCCGAGGGCCGCTGGCTCGGCCAGCGGTGCGACGTAGCTGTACGACAACTGCGCGCCGTTGGCGAAACTCGTCGCCAGTCCGGGGCCGTTGCGGCCTTCGAGCAGCGTCACGCGATGACCCTCGCGCAGCAGTCGCCAGGCGGAAAACAGCCCGACGATGCCGGCGCCGACGATGCAGACGTGCTGGCTCATCGGCCCGTCGATGGCGAAGGTGATCCGCTTGCGGCAGGCGCCCGATCGACCGTCAGTCGACAAGCTGCGGCTTGCCGCAAGCCAGACCTTGCCCAGAAAGCCGTCGCGAACGACAATGTCGGGCCGCACGGAGATTCCGCCCTGCTTCCGGCAGCGGCCCGCACCACCGAACCGCGAAGACGATGAAGACATTCCCCTCCCTCGCCAGCCTGGTCCTGCTCCTCAACCTGATGCTTGTCGCCTGTTCCGGACCGCCGGCCTTCAAATCGACCGACATCACGGGTGTCGACTGGGGCAAGGAACTGGCGCTCACCGATCACACGGGTCAGCCGCGCCGGCTGGCCGATTTCAAGGGCAAGGCGGTGATCGTGTTCTTCGGTTATACGCAGTGTCCGGATGTCTGCCCGACGACGCTGCTGTCGATGCGCGAGACCGTCGCCCGCCTCGGCAGCGACGCCGGACGCGTGCAGGTGCTCTTCGTCACCCTCGACCCGGCGCGTGACACGCAGCAACTGCTCGCCGAGTATGTGACCGCATTCAACCCGGGGTTCATCGGCCTGCGCGGCGACGAGGCGGCGACCGCAGCGGCGGCGAGGGAGTTCAAGGTCTTCTATGTCCGGCAACCGGGAAGCACGCCCGACAGCTACAGCATCGATCACTCGACCGGCAGTTACGTCTTCGATCCGCAGGGTCGGCTGCGGCTGCTCGTCCGCCACGGCGAGGCACCCGACCATGTCGCTGCCGACCTGAAACTGCTGCTCGCCGGCAAGTGATGACCCTGGAGCCCTGAAATGAAACGCCTTCTGCTGCTGCTCGCCTTTCTCGCCCTGCCGGTTGCCGCGGCGCCGAGCCCCGACCAGGTCAACCTTGATCTGGGTACGCCACCGGTGGTGATCGTCAAACACGGCCTGGCGCAGCGCGCCTCGCGCCTCGTCCGTTTCTACGACGCGGGCATCATCGGTCTCGGCTACGATGGCATGGTCAGGCTGCGCGATGCCAGCCGCCTCAACCTGGCGCAGCGCCAGATCGCCGAGAAGCTGATCGACAGCGAGAATCCCGACCGCAACTCGCTGATCTATGCGCTCGCCGAAGGGCATGGCGGACAGTACTGGGAGCCGGCGGTGCGTGCCGCACAGGTCCAGCGCTGGAAGGCACAGTGGCACGCTGGCTGGTGGATCGAGGACGCGCAGGGCCAATGGTCGATCAAGCGCTGATCTTCTTGGCCACCATCCGACATGGCGGCCGGTCCGCTGGGTCCGGCCAACGCGGGCTGCGCCACCGTTCCGCGGAGTGATCCGCAAGTATCGGTTCATGATCGTTTTTCTGACAAGGAAGGGAGGCTGCATTGAACAAGAGCATGATGTTTTCCGCGTCGCTGCTGCTGTTCGGGGTGGGATCGGGCGCGGCGCTGGCGGCCGATGTCGAGGTGCGCAACGCCTGGGTGCGCGGTACCGTCACCGGCCAACAGGCCACCGGCGCCTTCATGGAGATCAGCAGCAAGGCCGGTGCGACGCTCATCGGCGCCAGCAGCCCGGCAGCCGCCGTCACCGAGATCCACGAGATGAAGATGGACGGTCAGGTGATGCGCATGCGCGCCATTCCCCGCCTCGAACTGCCCGCCGGCAAGACGGTGCAACTCGGTCCGAGTGGCTACCACGTGATGTTGATCCGTCTCAAGCAGCCGCTGCTGAAGGGCGAATCGGTGCCGCTGACCCTGCAGATCGAGGGCAAGGACCGCAGGATCGAGGCCATCGAGGTCAAGGCCGAAGTGCGCGACCTCACCGCCGCCGCTTCGCCGGCGGGCGAACACAAGCACTGAGCGCCGGCGGCGAAGCCGCGCCTGTCGCTCAAAGCACATGGAGCACGATGGCGACGTACTGGGCAGCGCTGCCGGCAAGTACGAAGAGGTGCCAGATGCCGTGCGCGTGCCGCAGGCGCGAGTCGAGAGCGTAGAAGACGATGCCGAGCGTATAGGCAGCGCCGCCGGCCGCCAGCCAGACGAAGCCGGCCGTTCCGAGCGCCTGCAGCAATGGAGGCAGTGCGGCCAGCACTGCCCAGCCCATGACGACGTAGATCAACACGGACAGCACGCGCGCTTCGCTCTTCAGCCAGAACTCCTGCAGCGAGCCGACCACCGCCAGACCCCAGACGACGGCAAACAGCGACCACCCCCAGGGGCCGCGCAGGGTGACCAGGCAGAAGGGCGTGTAACTGCCGGCAATCAGCAGATAGATGCTGAGGTGGTCGAGCTTCTGGAAGATCGTCTTGGCGCGGCCACGGAAGCTGTGGTACAGCGTCGAGAAGCTGTAGAGGAGAACGAGGGTTGCGCCGTAGATCGAAACGCTGACGATCTTCCAGGGGTCGCCTGTCCTCGCCGCGAGAACGACCAGGACGACCGCCCCAATCAGCGCCAGAACCGCCCCGACCAGATGCGTCCATGCGTTGAGTTTCTCACCGTGATACATGCGAGGCCCCGCCCTTGCTTGAAGACGTCCGCGAGCGCGCCATTGTCGGGGATTGCCTCGGCGCCGGTCAATCATCGTCGGCGACCGCCGGCACGCGGGGAGATGTCCTGATGCCCCCGGAATCCGGTGACGGCAAGCTTGCTTCGTCCACGGGACACCCCGACCGCCGCCCCGCCTCGCGATTGAGCCCACGTCCGTCAGGCGGCTCACCCCATGAAACGCGCTCGATTAAGTATACTGTCACCGAATTGAGGGCGCTGGAGATCGTCGCCGTGCGCGCTTTCGAGACCGCGGACAGCGCGCACGCGCTGTGGTCCGATGGCGACCGGGCCTGGGCCAGCCGGGCCGCCGCCGAGGTCGTCGGCGAAGGGGCAACGGACACGGACTTCGTGGCGCAGCGCGCGCGGCTGGCGCTCGGGCGGTTCGGCGACCGCTTTCCGATGATTCCGCGGGCGGTCCGCGCGCTGTCCTGGCGCCCTTGGTTGGCGGGTGCGATCGCCGCCGCCGCCTTCATCGGCGGCCTGCTGCTTGACCGGCTCGGCGGTGGCCAGCGAATCAACATCCTGATGCCGCCGGTGCTGGCACTGCTCGCCTGGAACCTCGCCGTCTACCTGCTGCTGGCGGCGAGGTTCTGCCTGCGCCGGCCGGGCGATGCGCTGCCGCAGCCCTGGCGACGAGCCGTGTCGCGGCTCGCGACGGGGCTGCAACCCCGCCCGGGAGGCGAACTCGGGGCCACCGTCGCCCGCCTCGCGAGTGACTGGGGCCGTCTCTCGGCGCCGCTGCATGGCGCCCGCGCGACGCGCATCCTGCACCTCGCGGCAGCGCTGCTGGCGAGCGGCGTGCTCGCCGGCTTCTATCTGCGCGGCCTCGCATTGGCCTACGAGGCCACTTGGCAGAGCACCTTTCTCGCTGCCGACGACGTGCATCGGCTGCTCGCCATCGCGCTCGCACCCGGCATGGCGCTGAGCGGGATTCCCCTGCCGACGGCAGACGAGATCGCGGCCATCCGCGCACCCGCCGGCGAGAATGCGGCGCGCTGGCTGCACCTGCTGGCGGCAAGCGTCGCCGCCATCGTCATCGTGCCGCGTCTCGTGCTCGCCCTGCTCGCCTGGCTGCTCGAGTGCCGCCGCTCGAGCAGCCTGCCGATCGACTTCGACGAACCCTACTTCGGTCGCCTGCTGCGCGACTTTCGCGGCGGCCCGCTGCGGCTCGCCGTGATCCCCTACAGCTACACGCTGCCGCCCGAGGCGAGCAGCGGCCTCGAGCGCCTGGTCGCCCGCGCGCTCGGCGGCAACACGATGCTGACCGTCGGCCCGGCGGTGCGCTATGGTGACGAGGACGCACCGCTGCACGCTGGCGTGGAAAGCGTTGGCGGCCAGATCATCGCGCTGTTCAACGCGACGGCGACGCCGGAACGCGAGGCGCACGGCGCTTTCCTGCGCGCGCTCGGCAATGCGGGCGGCGGCGCCCGACGGCTCGTCGCGCTGGTCGATGAGAGCAGCTTTCTCGCCCGTGGCCGCCAACCGGCGCGGGTCGAGGGACGCCGCGCCGCCTGGCGCGAACTGTGCGCGACGCTGCGCGTCGGCTGCGTTTTCGCCGACCTCGCGGCAATCGCCAACGCCGGCAGCGCCGGCAACGGCAGCCTCGACGCGGCCGCCAGCGCGCTCGCCGGCAACCTCGCGGAGAACGGGTGATGCACACCGACGCGCGTGCCATCGCCCTGTCGCTGATCTCGCACACCAACGCCGGCAAGACGACTCTGGCGCGCACCCTGCTCGGCCGCGACGTCGGCGAGGTGCGCGACGCCGCGCACGTCACGACCGAAGCGACGCCCTACCCGCTGATCGACACCGCCGAGGGCGACACCCTGCTGCTCTGGGACACGCCCGGCTTTGGCGACAGCGCCCGCCTGGCGCGACGGCTGGCGCAGCAGGGAAATCCGATCGGCTGGTTCCTGTCGCAGATTTGGGACCGCTTTCGCGACCAGCCCTTCTACCTTTCGCAGCAAGCGGTGCGCAACGTGCGTGACGAGGCCGATGTCGTCCTTTACCTGGTGAACGCTGCCGAGGCGCCTGCCGACGCCGGCTATCTCGCGCCGGAACTCGACGTGCTGGCGTGGATCGGCCGGCCGGTCGTCGTCCTGCTCAATCAGACCGGACCGCCGCGGCCACACACGGCGGAACAGGCGGAGGTGCAAAGCTGGCGCGCAGCGCTCGGCGAACGAGCCTTCGTCCGCGACGTGCTGACGCTGGACGCCTTCGCACGCTGCTGGGTACAGGAGATCGTCCTCCTGCGGACGCTGGCCGCGTCGATCGTCGCCGACAAGGCCGCCGCCTGCCAACGCCTGGTCGCCGCCTGGACGAGCCGGCGCGAGCGGCAATTCGCCGAGGCGATGGCGGCGCTGGCGAAGGCGATAGCCGGCGCCGCCTGCGACAGCGAAACGCTCACCACCCCTCGCCTGCGCGACCAGTTGCGCACGGCGCTGCGCTCGGTCGTCGCCGGCGAACAGGAGAACGTCGACCGGCAGCGTGCCGCGAAAGCGCTGGCCAGCCGTCTCGACGGACGGCTGCGCGCGAGCACCGAGCGCCTGATCGCTGTCCACGAACTCAGCGGCCACGCCGCCGACGCAGTGCGCGCACGCATCGGCGCGCATCTGCGCACGCAGACGCCGCTGCACAGCGGCAAGGCGGCGGCCGTCAGCGGCGTCGTTTCCGGGGCACTCTCCGGGCTGGCGGCCGACCTGGCTGCCGGTGGACTGAGTTTCGGCGCCGGCACGCTGCTCGGCGCACTCGCCGGCGCCGCCGGTGGTGCCGGCGTGGCGCGCGGCGTCAACAAGCTGCGGGGGCACAGCGAGGCACGAGTCGGCTGGGACGACGAACTGCTCGACAGCCTCGTCGTCTCGGCCCTGCTGCGCTATCTCGCCGTCGCACACTTCGGTCGCGGTCGCGGCGAATGGGCCGAAAGCGAGTACCCGCCGTTCTGGCGCGAAGTCGTCGAGGAGGTTCTTGCAACCCGTCGACCGGCTCTAGCCGCGCTCTGGGCCGAGCGGCCGCGAGCCAGCAACGTGACCAGCGCCAGCGAGGAAATGCTCGCGGCGAAGCTGCGCCGGCACCTCGCGGATGCTGCCCGCGAGGTGCTCGAACGGCTCTATCCCGGAGCGATCGGCGACGCGACGCGCGGCTGAGCGAACGCCGCGCGGCGTGCCGGCAGTTCGGCGACGGCCGCCCGCAGCAAGCCGCCGCGCAAGAGCGGGGCGGCTATTCGGGCAGGCCGTTGAGCAGGAACATGGCCTGCAGGGCATCACCCGGCTTGCCGAAGGGCTCGAACCAGCGCTTGACGATCGGACCGATCTCGCCCGAGCGATAGAGGCGCGCCAGCGTCCGGTCCACCGCCAGCCGGAGATCGTCATCGCGACGCATCATCAGCCCGTAAGGCTCATAGCTGAACTGCATCTCGGCCAGCGCGAACGGCTGTCCCTTGCCGCGAATCAACGCCGTCGTGACGAGGACGGTACGGTCGGCGGCATACGCGGTCGCAGTCTTGTCGGTCAGAGCCTTGATCGCCGCGTCGTGATCCGGCACCCGAATCAGCAGCATGCCGAGCTTGCCGGCCTTGATCATCTGGTCGAGCGTCGTCTCGGTCGTCGTGCCGGCGACCACCGCCACCCGCTGGCCCTTCAGCGACTCGACCGTGGTCGGCACCTCGCCCTCGCGGAAGAGCAGCCCGGCGCCGTCGACGAAGGTCATCAGGCTGAAATCGAAGTCGGCCCGGCGCGAGATGGTCTGCGTCGTGTTGCCGCATTCGAGGTCGATCTCGCCGCTCTTCAGCGCCGCGAAGCGGCTCTGGGCCGTTACCGGCACCCAGCGGACATCGAGTTTCGGCACGTTCAACTGCTTGCCGATGTCGTCGGCGACGATCCGGCAGAGGTCGACGGTGTAACCACGCGGCTGCCTGTCGTCGCCGGTGAAAGAGAAGGGAACCGAGTTCTCGCGGTAGCCGAGCTTCAGCGTGCCGCTCTGCTTGATCCGGTTGAGGGTCGATTCCGACGCGCTGACCGGCGCGACCAGAGCAAGACTCGCGGCGACGCCGGCAAGCAACAGGGTTCTTTTCAGCATGATGGCTTGTCCTTGATGTGGGTTGGGGTGACGTTCCGGCCCGGCAAGCCGCTGGCCGGGCGCGGCAAGTATGCCCAAGAATGGGTTTTCTCGCCACCTCCGGCACCCGCCGGTCTCGGCGCGGTTGACCAGAGCAGGTGGCAGCGGCTTGATGTCCGCGGCCGGGACGTGGCCCCAGCAGGCGATGCAGACCTTCGGGCCGTGGATGTCGCTGGACGGCAGCATTGCCGCCGCCCCCGCAGCGGTCGCGAAGAGACCGAGAGACCGGGCAGCGCGACGGCTTGCGGCCTCAACACGGTTGTCCTGCCTTGCAGCCTTTGAGGATCCACAGCGAGATGACACCCGCGGCCTCGTGCGCCATCGCCTTGCGCGCCATGGAAGTGGCGTCGCGGCCGGCATTGCTCTTGATCGCCGGATCGGCGCCGGCCTCGAGCAGCAGTTGCGCATGCGCGGCCTTCTGCGTATAGGCCGCCATGTGCAAGGGCGTGACGCCTTCGTTGTCGCGCGCATTGGCGTCGGCGCCGGCGGCGAGGAGGGTCTTCAGCGCGGACCGGTCGGGGTTGGTCGCAGCGAGGTGCAGCGGCGTCGCGCCGCTGTTGGTGCGTGCGTCCCGCATCGCCGGATCGGCCTTCAGGATGGCCGCCACCTGCGCCCCCGTGCCCAGCCGGGCGGCGTCGTGGATGGCCTCGTCGTGTGCGCCAAGAACCTCGGCCCGCGTCTGCGGCATGGCCAGCAGCGCGATGGTCAGCAGCAGCATGATTCGCACGGTCTTCATGTCGTTTCCTCGTCCCCGGTGAACGGCAAGCGGTGTCGCTGGCGGCTCCGGCGGCGAGCACCCGGACCGCCGACCTCGCACCGGCGCTACCCCTCAGCCGCCACCGAACTGCCGCGTCAGGTTGGCGACACTGGCGACGAGTTGGTCGAGGTCGGGCGCCTGGCCACCCGGCGTGACGCGATCGATCACCTCAGGCAGCAACTGCGCCAGTCCGGCGCCGGCTTCGGCTTCGCTGACACCAGCCTGGCGGGCGATCTGCGCCAGGGCATCGTCGCCGAAGACCTGGCCGATCGCCCCCGGCGGCAGCGGCAGGTTGTCACCGGTCGACACCCACGAACTCGCCTGTTCGCCGAAACCGGCGCGCTGGAACTGCTCGAGCAGCGCGCCCAAGCCGCCGGCACCGCCGGCACCGCCAGCACCGGCGGCACCGCCTGCCAGCAGACCGCCAAGCACCGAGCCCAGGCCAGCCGTGCCAGAACCGCCGCCGCCACCGCCGAGCATGCCGCCAAGGGCATCGCCGAGACCAGCGCCCTGGCGACCACCGCCGAGCATGCCGCCGAGCACATCAGCAAGACCACCGCCGCCAGCAGCGGACGTTGCGCCGCCCTGCCGATTCAGCAGCATGCCGAGCACCACCGGCAACAGCGCCGCCAGCAGTGGGTTGCCTCCGCCCGCCTGACCTGCGGCGGGCGACGCGCCGCCCGCATTGCCGAATACACCGCCGAGCATTCCGTCCAGCAGTCCCATGTTGCACCTCCTTCCGATGTGTGATCGAGTCGCTGCGCGGCGCGAGCAGCCCCGCCGCTGCCACGCCCCCATTGTGCCGCCGGCCGGGCAGGACACGGGGCATATGATGACAGACTCGTTGCCGTAGGCAAGTGGAGGAGACGAGTGACCTGGGCTCCCCGCTTGATGACCGGCAGCGTCGCGCACGCACGCGGCTGCGACGGCGGATGCTGCCGGGCGCCGGGAACGATTCCGCGCAGCTTTCCGGTTGACCGCGGGTTGCTGGAGCGGGGATACTTCTCGCATGGCGCTCGACCATCCGCAACGTGGGCTATCGTCGCGCACGCAGGGGTGTGATCCACTCGTCGTGCGCGCGATCCGCTGGCAGCCTCTGGTTCGCCCGGCCGGGCTCCACCCGCTCGGCCGCCCGTGCACGAGCGGGTGTCGGCAGCGTCCTCGCCGGGCTGGGCGCGAACGGGCCTCGCCGGTCAGCGAGGTGATTCCCACGACGCCGGCGAGGCAGCCATGCCGACCCTGGGCCTGAATCACTACAATCTGCGCGCTCCGCGCCCACTCATGGAGCAACTGCGCCGCTTCTACTGCGACGTGGTCGGCCTGGTGCCGGGCGAGCGGCCGCCGTTCGCCAGTTTTGGCTACTGGCTGTATGCCGGCGACCAGCCGGTCCTGCACCTATCCGAGACCCGGGCTGGCGATCCACCCGTGGCGGCCGGCGCATCGACCTTCGACCACGCGGCGTTCAGCTGTTGCGGTCGCGCCGAGTTCGCGCGCAGGCTCGAGCAGTCGGGAATCGCCTTCACAACGGCCCGCGTGCCGGGAACGACGCAGGTTCAGCTGTTCATCCAGGATCCGGCAGGCAACGGCGTCGAACTCAACTTCGCCTCCGAAGACGCCTGACGGGAGCCTGCCGCGGCCTCGTGCCCGGCACCTGCAGCGGGGGCCGCAGGCGAATCGGCTGGCAGTGCGTCAATGTGAAAGTCGCGCATGCGACTCGCGAATCTCCCTTCTCC
>JFAX01000029.1:28250-31177 GCA_000585015.1 Candidatus Accumulibacter adjunctus
TGACTTTCATCATCACGGGTGTCTCTACAGTCATGACCGTTAGCAGGGCTCGGCCCCGAGTCCTTGGGCATGACAGCAGGCGCAGATTCAGGCGCCCCTGCCTGTGGGTCCGCTGCCGCTCTCGCGACGAGGCGCGGCCAGGCGATGCAGGTCTTGCCGGAGTGCCTGCAGGTCGCTCTTCTTGTCATAGAAGCCATGCGCCCCGGCTCTCAGGCATCGCTTGCGGTACACCTCCTCGGCGTGATTCGTGAACATCAGGACTTTCGTTCGCTGATGGTTCGCACGCACTTCGCGCAGGACCTCCAGCCCGCTGCCATCGACGAGCTGGATATCGAGCAGGACGATGTCCGGCGGGTTTCCGCGCAGGCTTTCGATCGCCGGCGCAGCACTGGCGAACTCGCCCACCACTTCGGCACCTGCCACCTCCGCGAGCATCTCGCGCAGCACCTGTCGGGCAACGGCCGAATCATCGACGATCAGGATTGTTGACATCACGTTCTTGACATCACGTCCGGTCATGGAGAGAGGTAAGCGACGGCATGGCGAAACGCGAGCCCGGCTCGTCGAGCACGCGCTGCTCCCCGGCAGGGCTGGATCGCCATGGTCGCCACACGGGATACCGCCGCGCCAGCAGCCTCAATGCGCCCGCTCGGCCGGCTTCGAGGGACCGTGCCGGGGCAGCAGTCTGTCGAACTGGTCCTGCATCAACACGGCAACGTTGGGCAGGAGACTGAGCGAAGTCAAGCCGGGGACACTGGTGATCCCGCGGCGCAGGACGATCACCACCAGAGGCTCTGGCTGGCCATCTGATCGCCCGGCCAGCGTGGCATGGACGAAAGCCCGCGAACCCTCGCCCCAGCCGATCACGATCACATCGGGCGTGTGCCTTGCCGCGCATTCGTGGGCGTCTTCGATCGAACGAGTGACCGCGACGACGGCGAATCCCTCATGCGCGCGCAGCGTGCCGCCAACATCGTCCACAAAGAAGCCTTCCGTATCGACCAGCAGGAGGCGGGTGCGGTGTTGCTGCGAAGCGGGCAATGCGTGGGCATTCAAGGTGGTCTCCAGTCATCGATCCGCTTCGGGAAAGGGCGCCCGGTCGCGCAGGTCGATTACGAGACCACATCATCCCGCAGACCGCAATGAGCGGCTATCGGCATCGCGTGTCATCTCGCTGTAGGCGATGGACGATACGGCGACAGTAGGGGATCCCCCACACGAGGTCGGCGACGGCACTCAGGATGCCGGCAGCGGCAGCGCCCGGGCGACGAACGTGCGGGGCGTACCGGCAGTGGACGATCCTGCCCGCTGCTGCGGGCGACGTCCGTTCAGGACAGCAACCCCTTCTCGAGGGCATGCCGTGCGAGCTCGGCGTTGCTCTGCAGCCCGGTCTTCTCGACGATTCGGGCACGGTAGGTGGTCACCGTCTTCGGGCTGAGATGCAGCGCCGCGGCGATATGGGTCAGGCTCTCGCCCGCGGCAATCCGCCGCAGCACCTCGATCTCCCGGTCAGACAGGGCATCCGACCCCGATTTCCTGCCCTGTCCGACCTCGACGGCCAACTGATCCAGGAGCGCCGGGCTGACGTGCTTGCCGCCGCGGGCCACCTTCCGGATCGCCGCGAGGAGCGTTGCCGGCGCGCTGTTCTTGGTCAGGTAGCCCGCCGCACCGGCTTTCAGCGCCCGCACGGCATAGACCTCCTCGGCGTACATGCTGAGCATCAGCACAGCCAGTCCGGGCCGCTCCGAGCGAAGCTGCTTCAACAGATCGAGGCCACCCTTGCCCGGCAGACCGATATCGAGCAGTGCGACATCGAACTCGTTCTGGCGGATCATGCCGATCGCCTGCTCGGCACTGTCGGCCTCGCCTGCCACCTCCATCTCACCGCTCTCGGCCAACAGAAGCCGCAAGCCGCCCCGCACCACGGCGTGATCGTCCACCAGCAGGATGCGCAGCTTGCGTCCGCTCATCGCTCCTCAAACCGGCATGTGCAAGACAAGGATGGTGCCCTCCTTGACTCCGCGCGACAGCGCGATGTCGCCACCGAAGCGGGCGGCACGCTCCTGCATTCCGAGCAAGCCCCAGGATTCGGTCCTGACCAGGGCATCGTCGCCGATGCCCACGCCGTCGTCCTCGACCGCAATCATAACGGCACCTGCTGCGCAGCGGATGCGGATTTCGGCGCGCGACGCGCGGGCATGGCGAACGCAGTTGTTCAGCGCTTCCTGGACGATGCGAAACATCGCGGTTGCGCGCTCCGGATCCACCTCGATTGCCGCCACCTCGTCGGCAAGGTCAACCCTGCACTGCAGGCCCGTCCGTTCTTCGACCTGCCCGGCATACCACTCGATCGCCGTCCACACCCCAAGGTGGTCGAGGACGCTCGGTCGCAGGTCACTGATGATGCGACGCATCGTATCCACCGCCGAATCAAGCAGCTGTGACGCGTTGGCAAGCTGGGCGTCGGCTGGCAAGGCGGCGCGTTGCGCGCGCTCGATGGCACTCGCGATCGCCCATTTGACGCCGGTCAGCGTGCTGCCGAGATCATCGTGCAGTTCGCGCGCGATGCGCACCCGCTCGTCCTCGCGAACCCGCTCCAGATACTGGGACAGTTGTCGCAGTTGGTCGTTGGACACCAGCAGGGAGTCCTGGCTGTTCTTCAGCGTCGTCATGTCGACGACGTTGACCAGGACACCATCGATTTCACCATTGATGTCCCGATGTGGCGCATACGTCGACAGGGTCCAGAAAAGGCGCGGATCGTCGCGCAGGGCCGCTGCCTCCTCCGGCGTCAAGAGCTTCGTCGTACCACGCAGGCGCGGCAGGAAGTCGTCCGCCACGGCGACTTCACCCGCCAGCGCGCGCGCCACAAGCGCATCGATGCCGTAGCGACCCGCCTCCGGGAACAGCTCGAGCAGATGCCTGCC
>JFAX01000029.1:31451-33937 GCA_000585015.1 Candidatus Accumulibacter adjunctus
GGGAACAGCTCGAGCAGATGCCTGCCGATTGCTGCCTCGCGCGGCAAACCGATCGTCCGCTCGAGGAAGCGGTTCCAGACGACCACCCGGAGCGTCCGGTCATAGACGACAAAGCCCTGTTCGACATGATCCAGGATCTCCTGCGCGAAACCCTCGGCCTGCAGGCGTGCCGTGATGTCCTGCACCATGGCGACGAAGAAGTCCACGCGGCCGTCCTCATGACGAACGGTCTGCACGTCCGTCGTCACATTGATCACCCTGCCATCCTTGCGAACGAATCGCTTGTCGGCCTGGAAGCCGTCGCTCGCGCCACTGCGCAGACGTTCGAAGTGCATGCCGTCGGCAGCGAGATCGTCGGGGTGGGTGAGCCGCGGCCAGCTCAGCTCGAGCATCTCGTCGCGCGAATGACCGAGAATTTCGCACAGGCGGTCGTTGAAATGCAGCCAGCGCATGCTGTCGGCCGCAAGGATCGTCATGCCGACGAGTGGAAGATCAAAGAAGAAGCGGAGCAGGCGGTCCTTCTCGATGCCCTGCGCAGCCAGTTCGAGCTCGTGCGTTCGCCTTTGCTCGCGCAACAGCAGCAGGATCAGGACCGTGACGGCGAGAACGGCCAGGCTTGCCACGAGGCTGACCCAGAAAACCAGTCTGCGCAGCGGCGACAGGACCTCATCGCGATCGATCTTCGCCACCAGATGCCACGGCGTACCGCGGACCGGTCTCGTCGCTGCGAGAACTCTGACCCCGCGGTAATCGGTCCCCTCCATGATCTGTGCGCTGCCCACCAGGACGGCGCGGGCTGCCGGCAGTTGCGGATCGTCGAGGGCCTGACTGAAGATCAGTGCGGTGTCCGGGCGATGGCGCAACTCGTTCAGATAGAGGACCCGGTCTGCGTGTCGGCGCACCAGCAGGGTCTCGGCGGTCGGACTCGGCGTCGGCCAGCTCTGGATCAACGGAAAGACGACCCGTTCGACCGGAGTGTCGAGGATGACGGCGCCGACCACGCCCCGCCGGCCATCCACTTCTTTCACCAGCGGCGCGATCCAGTCCAGGTGGACACGTCCCGCAGCGCTCCGATAGAGATCCGTTGTCGCCACCTCGCCAGTCTCGAACGCGGTCTGCAGCGCCTTGCGTACGGGCACTTCGGCGCTGCTTTCGTGCGAGCCGGTGACCAGGATCGGTCGAGCCTCGTCGTCCACCAGCACGAAACCGTCGTAGGCGTACGCCCGTCGCAGCGTAGCCAGACGTTCGTCGATGCGCTGTCGTGCGCCGGCATCGGCATCCCGTGCCAACCGTAGCGCATCGTCGATGAGCCCGGGGCTGGCGCTGAGGACCAGCGCGTCCCCTCTTCTCTCGTCCAGCCAGGCTTCGATCTGACCCACCTTCAGGTTGGCGATCGCATTCAGATCGGCGAACGCCTGCTGCTGCAGTCGCGGGGACTCCAGGTAGTAGATACCCGCGCCGAGCAGCGGCACGATCGCCAGCAAGCCCAGGATGATGCCCGCGATGACACGCAAGCGTGACCGGGGAAGCAGACTTTCGTCGCGGGACAGGAAGTTCGCTGACACCAGGCGAGGATACGCAGCTGCTCAACTGCGGTCAATCGGGCTGCCTGCGATGCCGGCCGTGCATCACTCCGGCGCTCGTCGGCAGCGGCCGCGGGTCAAGCCGGATGCACGCATGCTGTGCGCAGCCGTGCGGAGATCACGCGAACCCGAAATCCAGCCGCCCGCGCGGCGCGCATGGACGGCCAGCAAACGGCGTCAATCGCCGGGTCTGTTGCCCGAGCCAGAGAAAGGCCGTCTGGACTTGGGCAATTCCGCGGTTGACGATCGCTTGCAGCAGCGGAGATACTTCCCGCATGGCGGTGCAGGTTCCTCTCCTTCTCGGCCAGGAACCAGGCCCCTTGACGACCGTCGTCCCGTCCGCCGCGGGACGGCCTGCCCTCCCACCCAGGACAAGACCATGGACCTCATCGTTACCCTGATCGTCGGCCTCATCGTCGGCGCCATCGCCAAGTTGCTGATGCCCGGACGCGACCCGGGCGGCGTGATCGTCACCACCCTGCTCGGCATCGCCGGCGCCTTCGTCGGCAACTTCGTCGCCAAGGGACTGGGACTGCATGCGCCGGTCGGCTGGATCGGCTCGATCCTCGGAGCCATGCTGATCCTCTTCGTCTACCGTCTGCTGAAGAAGGCCTGACGCCGCTGGCATCCAGCCAGCGAGCTTGGCCATCGACCGCCCGATCGGTGCCAGCGAGGCACTTCGCGAACTGGCCACGAGTCAAAGGAACCGCATGCCCATTCCTGACTACCAGACGCTGATGCTGCCGCTGCTTCGCTTTGCTGCCGACGGCAACGACCACACCACACGTGAAGCCGTCGAGGTTCTCGCCACCGAGTTTCAGCTCACTCCGGCCGAACGAAGCGAACTCCTGGCCAGTGGCCAGCAGGCGGTTTTCAACAACCGGGTTGGCTGGGCCAATTCCT
>JFAX01000029.1:35208-38873 GCA_000585015.1 Candidatus Accumulibacter adjunctus
CCCGCCCGCTTGTTGCCGTCGACGAAGGGATGGTTCGAAACGATGTGGAACAGGTACGCCGCCGCCATCGCGAACAGGCCGTCGTGCGCGTACGTGCCGCCGAACGACGCCTGCGGCTGGGCCACCGCCGATTCCAGCAGGCCGCGATCGCGCAGGCCCTCGCCGCCACCAAAGCGATCGAGTTGGCGCTGGTGCATGGCGAGCACCACGTCGACCGTGAGGAACTCGATCTCGGCGGGCACGTCACTCACTTCGCGAGCTTCCGGTACGTCTCCTCGTGCGCGTCCATCAGCCGGTCAGCGGCGGCGAGCGCCCGACCCATCAGCGGCGCCTTCTTCACCGGGCGGATGATGAGCGCCTCGCCGTCAGTCGTGACTTCAAGCGGCGTGTCCTTGCTGATCTCGAGCAGATCGAGGATGGGGCGCTCGATGATGAGGCCCAGGCTGTTGCCGACCGCGGCGAGCTTCTTGACCATCATGGGGCACCTCGATCGCACACTCGCAATACGGGCAGGATAGCGCCCGCCTCTCGAGAGGGCCAGCGGGAGGCCCATGAAGCGCTCGAATGGGATGTCGTGGCGTGCTCCTTCTCGACATGCTCTCGCTCCTGTTGGGGCTGCTTCCGCAGCCGTTCAATGGGGCAAGACCATCACTTGTCCTGCTGTCCGAATTTGCGGCGCCACCTCTCTTGGCTCATGGGCCAGCGCATCGAGGCAGTGCCACTCGCCGGGATACGCGAGCGTCTCCGGGTCGAGCGCGAGCGCGGCTGAGAGCTGGCGTCCCGCCACAGCGCCGACTCTCGCGGTGCAGCAAGCAATCCCACGCCAGCGCGCCGGTTGGCGATGTGGCGAACGGGCAGGAAATCCAACGACGGCACGGAGCGTACATGAGCCTTCAGCAAGGGGCGGCAATCTCGAATCTCGCGTCGGTGGCCCTTGAAAAGTCATCCGAATCCCGCCCCGTTCAGCGCCAGGGACCATCCGTCGGGCCGGACCGGCCGGGCGGATGGCCCCTGGCACGAGTCGGCCCACGGCGCACGACGGGCGATGGCAGCTCGTCTTGCTTTCATCCCGCACCGACCAGGCGACACGCCGGTCGAAGTCGTACTCCGGCGCCGATCGCGCCTGTGGGTCGTCCTCGGCGATGGTGGCGCCCTGCATGTCGCAGAGCGGCGGCGCACGGCGGGCAGCAGGCGTGGCGGCGATGTCGGCGCGTTGGCGGAATCAGCGCCGCCAGGCGCTCGATCAGTTCGAGCGGCGTCAGCATCGCTCTGACGCCGCCGCCGCGGCCTGCTTTGATGCGTTCATGGACCAGATGGTCGGCGTCGACTTCACGCAGACGCTCCAGCGCGAAGGCGGTGCGAGCACAGTCGCGCAGCAGCCGTTCCAGGCCCTGGCGGTCGGTCGCTTCGATGCGCAACCCAGCGTCGAGCGACAAGCCGTCACCGTGATCCCGGCTCGCCATCGTCTCGGCGTCTTCCGGCTCAGCTGGATCGGGTCCATCCTCGGCGCCATGCTGATCCTGTTCGTCTTCCGGCTGGTGAACAAGCTGGCCGGGAGGTCGTCAGCGATCCGCTGCGGGTTGTCCCCGCTGCCCTTCCCGGCCAGCGCGGCAAGTTCCGGGTTGCGGCGTCGCCTACAGTGCCGCCGCCGGGATCGCGACGATGCGCTCGGCCAGCAGGCGCGGCTGGTCGTCATTGTTGACAACCACTCCGAGCGGGCAGCCGTGTCCGGTGACGAATTCCGATAGCGCACGCAGCGAGCGTGGCTCGGTCGTGCTGGCCAGCTTGATCTCGACGGGCAGAACCCCGGCCTCACCGGCCAGGACGAGGTCGATTTCCGCTCCGCCACGGGTCCGGTAATGGGCCGGCGTGACATCGATGCCCGCCGCCGCGAAGCCGCGCAGCAACATTTCGCCCGCATAGGCTTCCCAGGAACGGCCGGCCAGGGGATGGGCAAGCAGCGCATCCGCATCGGGAACCTGCAGCAGGCGATGGAGAAGGCCGCTGTCACGCAACCAGCCCTTGGGATGGCGAACCAGCTGCTTGTGCGGCGAACGGTCCCAGGCCGGCAGGTGGCGCCAGAGATAGGTGCCGTGCGCGATGGTGAGCCAGTCGCGCACGGTCGGTTCCGAAACACCGAGCGCGCGCGCGATCTCGGCATTGTTGAGAATCGCCCCCGAGAGATTGGACAGCAACTGGATGAACTGGCGGAAGCGGTCGCGGTTCAGGCCGGGAAACAGCCCGCCGATGTCGCGCATGAGGTAAGTGTCGAGATAGTGGCGGTGCCAGAAGCGGCGAAATTCGGCATCCGCGCTGCTCCATGGCTCCGGATACCCCCCCTGAAACCAGTGCTCGAGCACCTGGCGCAGATCGAGACGCGGCGCGGCGGCAGCCATGACGTCCTGCGGCGAGGCCCGCTCCCGGAGCAGCGGGTAGATCGGGGATGCGGGCAGCCGATACGCCTCGGCCAGGGACAGCGGCGCCAACTCGACCAGAGCGATGCGCCCCGCCAGGCTCTCGGAAACGTTCCTCGCCAGATCCGGCGAGCTCGATCCGGACAGCACGAAGCGCCCCTTCCGGCCGCGGTTGCTGTCGATCGCCACGCGCAGCGCGGGAAACAGGGGCGGCGCCAGCTGCGCCTCGTCGACGATCACTCCCTGCGGGTGCAGGCGCAGAAACAGATCGGGATCGGCCAGCACCTGCGCCCGGTCCGCCGCACTCTCCATGTCGAAGCGTCGCCATTCACCGGGCAGGCTGCCGATCAGCGTGGTCTTGCCCGACTGGCGCACGCCATTGACGGCCACGCAGGGAAAACATCCCAGCAGGGTGACGATATGGGACTCGAGATGCCTGGGAATCATATGCAAATTCTAAATACATACTTCAGCAAATGCAACTTCAACACGAACTCCGGAGCCGACAGCCGCTTGGCGGCCCGGCAATGCGCGGCGCGCGCCTTTGGCCCCCGGAGGCGACTGGCGCCACCGGCCCTTGCCACCACCTCGGCATGAGCGCCTGCGCCGAACGTGAGGCTGATGACCACTGCGACCACTGCGACCACTGCGCCGATTCCTTGCCGCACCCTTGCTCCGTTCCCTGTCGCGACTTGCCGATGTTCATCGCGCCCCCCACGGCGGCGTCGTGAAGGCCGCCTTTTCCGCTCGGCTGCCCGGCTGGTAGAAGCTGTGCCGCGCATGGTCGCGGTAATACGACCAGAAGGGTTCTGCCAGCGCCGGGTCGGCGCTGGCGATTTCGCGCTCGACCTGCGCCTTCCGCTCGGCCGGCAGCTTGCCGGCCGCCAGCTCATGCTTCAACGCATCTCGCCGGGCGGCCGCTTCGGCGCGCTCGCCGGCCAGCGCCACTGCGGTGGACGCGACGAAAGCGTCGATTTCCGCCTTCGCCACGGTGATGCTCTCGGCCGCCGCGAAACGGTCGGTCAGTACGCGCAGCACCTAGCAGCCTGTCGGACTTTGGGCTTGCTTCCGACCGGATATGCTAAGATCATGGCTGTTGAAGCAACCGAGGTCCGGCATGTCCCACTTCATCGTCACCGACCGCAAGACCGACTACCTGCTACCGCCGTCACTGGATGATTGGCTAAACCAGGATCATCTGGCGCGCTTTATTGTGGAGGTGGTCGACCAGCTGGACCTGTCGAAGCTGAC
>JFAX01000030.1:0-104 GCA_000585015.1 Candidatus Accumulibacter adjunctus
GCACTTCTTGACCGCCATTGACACTTCGTCCTCCGGACCCTGCGCGAGGTCTTTCGCACCGACCAGAAGGCGAAGCGCAACGGTCTGTCGCCGCCAGAGCGTCT
>JFAX01000030.1:123-201 GCA_000585015.1 Candidatus Accumulibacter adjunctus
AGTGCACCGCGCATGCAGGCCCTCAACGACTGGATGACCAGGCAGTTCGCGGAGCACACCGTGGAGCCCAACTCGGGA
>JFAX01000030.1:425-586 GCA_000585015.1 Candidatus Accumulibacter adjunctus
GGCGCTGGCCGTCGCCGAATCCGAGCTCGCGGCGAACTGATCGCGCCTTGCGTCGATCCGGCGGTTCGCTGACTGCCGGCGCCAGGCCAAGCCCGCTGCCGTGCGCTGAGCACGCCGGCACCCGGCAGGCGGCTTCCGCCGCTTGCCTTCGTCGGACGAGC
>JFAX01000030.1:591-11511 GCA_000585015.1 Candidatus Accumulibacter adjunctus
CAAGGAGTGTCTCCGGTGCCCGGTGCGGTGCCGGACTCAAGCGCTGCACCGGGGTTTGCAGCTCTGCCGAAAGGACACCAAGGAGATGACGCTCAGCCATGTCGAATCTAGCGACTCCTTGGCCTCGGTGCGTAGGATCGCGCCCTCCTTCACTTCGGCGAGCCAGTGCCTGGCCGAGCGTGGATCGGGGGCGGATACCTTGGGCGCATTGGCCTCGGTCAAGGTATCGAGCAGCGCAGCCAATCCTTTGTGCCAGCCATTGGCGAAGTCGATGACATTCTTGCGATGGATGCCGATTGGCAGTTGCGAGAAGTCATAGTCGTCGAGGCGCAGCGGGATCACGAAGCCCGGCATGGACTTCTCGATGGTCTGCGCCAACGCCCATTCGTCCTTGACGCCGGGCTTGTTGACCGCGGCCTTGGACACCACGGCCAAGAAACGGAAGGACTCGTTGCGGATGGTGCCTTCGATCTTGTCCCAGAAATAGTCGCCCCCTTTGAGCTGCCCGAGATCGTGCCAAACGGAAAACCCAGCAAGCTCTAAGCGGGCGCCGAGCCAGTGGACGAACCCGTTGTCCTCCGGAGTGGCGTGGCTGAGGAATATCGATACCCGGGTCATTGCCGGCCCTTCTGGACATCGTCTAACCGGCCAGGGGCGCCATCACCGCCCAGTGCGTCCGGTGCTTGGTTCATATTTGAGGCTCTTTCCCGGAAGGCGTGAGAGCCGACCAAGATACCCTCGCGTACGTTCCGTCGCTTCTTGATAGCCGCTTGCGTTCAATGAAGCGACCCTCGAACTCGAAATTCTCGCTGATTTTGACTACCAATAGCTTGTTGAAATTCCCGGCGCGTTTGACTTGAACTTGTCCCCCGTCTTTCTCAGGGGAGATGGTTTTTATTTCCACAAAGTCATTTCCCAGCTTGCCATCGGAACCCTGGGTGTGTGGTTTGTGGCGCTTAATTCCGTATTTGAGTTCAGCATATAACTCACCCAGCTCGCCCCAAATTTGCAGGTAGCGCCCTGTGAGTTCGTAGTAAGACATTGCGTTCTCGACGAGGCTCTCGAAAATCCCAGCAAGTTGAGGATCATCATGCGGGCACAAAGCCGGTAATTCGTTCTCGAGTACGGGCCCCCACTCCCAAGGGTTATATCCGCAAGCAGCAGCATCAGCAATTTGCTCTGGACTATAGCCGTGATTAAGCATGTCGTGCAGAAAGTCCCAATCGCTCATATGTTTCCTTTGCCTAATAGTTACTAGACGGAACCGCAGGGTCCGTCCATTACGTGATGTACATGCACCCATTATGCATTGGGAATCCCTTGCCCAGCAAGGAGGTTCGCTTGACTGGGCCGGTATAACAACTCCAACAATTTAGACGTCTGGAAGTCAGCTTGGGTGTCCGCTATCGCGGCCAATTTAGGACTACCGGTTGTGGCCGAGACACGGTAGTGTGGGTTTCAATTTGCTGGCCGAAAGCCTGACGTTCAACTGAACCAGATAACGCTTCGCGTATTGAAACTGGATAGCGACCTCGACGGGCAGGTATTGGCCGGCTGCCGACGGACGCCATCCCGCACACACTGGCCGCTCCTCCTTCAAAGCTGCGGGTCGCGCAAGAATAGCACCCCTGGAAATCGAACGGCCGCTTCTGCGTGGCGGGCGGTTGCGAGCAACGGTCGCTTTCAAGAGCCTCGACCGTCTGCTCTGGGTCGTTTGCCGTCGTCAAGCCCCCGGCGCTGAGTCACTGTTCATGTGCGGGAGCGGCCACGCGGGCGAACGCGCGCTGAGGTCAGCCCCCAACGACCTCATGAAGTTACCAGGCAATCATCACCCCGTGCCAGAGGCGCTTGCCGCCGAGGCGCGAGGAAGGTTCGAAACCTTGAGTAGCACCACGCCCAGTTGGCCGCCCCAGCAGGCCACGCCGTTCTCGCTTGCCCGCCTTGCCGCCGCCCGTCTCGACTGTGGTCTGCGGCGCGTCGTTCGGAAGGCGCCTGCACCCAGCAGTTCTGGCACCAAGCCCTTTCCTGCGTTAAGCTCGTCCCCACCGCCGCTGCTCTCCGCCGGGCGATGAACGCCTCAACAAGCTAAAATCGCCGAATTGAACGGCCGGCTGACCAGTTGGCCCATTTTCCGCAAGCTACGGATTTGACCGCCGACAACGCCTCGTACTACGACAGTCACGCTCGAGATTTCTTCGACGCGACCGTCAGTGTCGACATGTCGCCGCTGTATGGGGTCTTTCTGGCGAAGTTGCCTGCCGCGGCTACCATTCTTGACGCCGGGTGCGGGTCGGGGCGTGATGCCCGGGCCTTCCGGGATCGAGGTTACCGAGTGACCGCATTCGATGCCTCCCCGGCGCTGGCGGCGTTGGCGACTGAGCACTGCGGTTTCGAAGTGGAGGTGCGCAGTTTCACCGATGTCGGCGAAGTTGGCGCTTACGACGGCATTTGGGCCTGCGCCAGCTTATTGCACGTCTCGGTCGCGCAGATGGTCGATACGCTCGGTCGGCTGTGGCGTGCCTTGCGGCCCGGTGGCTGCCTTTACCTGAGTTTCAAGCTTGGCCGCGGCGAACGTGAGCACGAAGGGCGCCGGTTCACCGACGCGGATGACGAGATGCTCAAGGTCTGGTTTGATCAGTTGCAAGACGTGGCTTCGGTCGAGTCGTGGATCACCGCTGACCGTCGGCCGGGGCGTCAAGATCGATGGATCAATGGGCTGGTTTGCCGCGCCGAGGCGCCGGTCGGCAAGCTGATCACGGGTGGCGACGACCCCTTCCTCCCGCACTTGTTGAAGTCCATCGGCCGGGCCAGCGAAATCGATATCGCCGTCGCTTTCGTCAAGACCACGGGTTTGCGTTTGTTGATGCCCGATCTGCTGGTGGCGCTGTCGCCGGCAGAGGATTCCCACCAGACGCCCTGCAGTGTGCGCATCCTGACCAGTGACTACCTTGATGTCACCGACCCGGAAGCGCTGCGCCTTCTGATGCTGCTACAGGAGCAGGGCGCCGATACGCGCGTGTTCGAGGCCGGCCACACGAGCTTCCACCTCAAAGCCTACCTCTTCGCCAGCGCCACAGATGGACGGGTCGCCGAGGGAACGGCATTTGTCGGTTCCAGCAACATCAGCCGCCAGGCTTTGACCGACGGCCTGGAGTGGAACTACCGGGTCAGCTACCCTGGTGACGACGGCTTCCTCGAAGCGCGGCGCAAGTTCGAAGAACTCTTTGCCCACCGGCGGTCGTTGCCACTGACTGCGGCCTGGGTTGAGCGCTACGAGCAGCGCCGCGTTCCGCTGCCGCGCGCCGTTGCGCCCGGTAGCAATGAAGAGGAGCCACCGCCGATTCCGACCGAGATCCAGGAACGGGCGCTCGTGGCGCTGGCCAACACGCGCGCCGAAGGCTTCGGGCGGGGCCTCGTGGTGCTGGCGACGGGCCTTGGCAAGACCTGGCTGGCGGCCTTTGATGTGGACCGTGCGAAGGCGCGCAGGGTCTTGTTCGTTGCGCACCGGCAGGAGATTCTCAGCCAGGCGGCGCAAACCTTCCTGCGCATTCGGCCCAGGAGTCGGATCGGCTTCTACACGGGCCTTGGCCCCGACGTCGATGCCGACGTGCTCTGCGCATCGATCCAGACCCTGGGGCGTGCAGTGCACCTGGAGCGCTTCAACCCGCGGCACTTCGACTACCTGGTGGTCGACGAATTTCATCACGCCGAGGCGCCGACGTATCGGCGTCTGCTCGCTCACTTCCGGCCGACCTTCTTGCTGGGCCTGACCGCGACGCCCGACCGAACGGACCAGTCCGACATCCTGTCGCTGTGTGACGACAACCTGGTTTTCACCTGCGGCCTGTTCGAGGGCATCGAAGCCGGTCGGCTCGCCCCGTTCCACTACTACGGCATCCTGGACGACTCAGTCGACTACCAGGAGTTGCCTTGGCGTAACGGCCGCTTCGACCCGGAGCAACTGGCGCACAAACTGGCCACGCTGGCGCGCGCTCGCCATGTCCAGAGGGAATGGCGCGCCCGTGCTCAGCAACGCACACTGGCCTTCTGTGTGTCGACGCGTCACGCGGATTACATGGCGGAGCACTTCCGCAAGGCCGGGGTAGCGGCAGCGGCGGTTTACGCTGGTTCGCAGATGGGTCGTGCCGAAGCGTTGGAGGGTTTGCGTGCCGGCCGCCTGCAGGTCATTTTCTCGGTTGATCTGTTCAATGAAGGGGTTGACCTGCCGAGCATCGACACGGTCATGATGCTTCGGCCGACAGAGTCCAAGATCCTGTTCCTGCAGCAATTGGGCCGTGGGCTACGGCGCGACGAAGGCAAGTCGCACCTCGTGGTACTCGACTTTATCGGCAACCATCTGGCTTTCTTGCAGAAGCCGCAGGCGCTGTTCGGCGCCGGCTCGACCTATCGCGCGCTGGCGGCGTTCGCCCGCGATGTGGAGTCGGGACGGCTCCAATTGCCCGAGGGTTGCTACGTCAACTACGACATCCGCATCATCGAGTTCCTCAAGTCGCTCGACAGCAACGGGCCGGCGAAGGACTACGAGGCACTACGCCTGAGCCTTGGTCGCCGGCCGACACTCGCGGAGTATTACCGCGCCGGCAGCAGCATGCAGGAGATGCGGCGGCAATACGGCAGTTGGTTCGAACTGGTGGAAGCCATGAGCGATCTCGAGGCCGGTCAGGCCGTCGTGCTGCATGCTCAACTCGCGCTGTTGCGCGAGATCGAAACCACGGCGATGACGAAGAGCTTCAAGATGGTCACGCTGCAGGCTCTGCTCGAACTCGATGGCTTGCGGGATCCGCCGCCGCTGCCGCAACTGACGGAACGTTCCTGGCAAATCCTGAACCGGCGGCACCAATTCCTGGCCGATCTGCCGGAAGCACTTCGCACGCTACCCGACGGCCGATCGGCCGAGTGGCAACGCTACTGGCGGGGCAACCCGATCAACGCCTGGATCGGTGGCAATCTAGCCGAGCGAGCGGCGGCGCAGTTCAAGCTGGAAGGCGATCGGTTCCGCCTGCTCGCTGAGGTATCCGCCGAAGAGGTTGCCGACGCAGAGGCAATGCTCCAGGAACTGGTCGACTACCGCCTCGCAGCCTACGAGGTCCGGCAGGCGGCGCAAGAGACGCCGCCAAACGTGATCCCCTTCGCAAAGCCGACGACGAGGGAGCGGGTCGAACTGCCGTACTTCCCGAACCTCAAGATCGCCTGTGGTCACTTTCGCACCGGCAGACACGACGCCGAGGAGTACAAGGCCCTGCCGGTCGAGTATGGCCGACTCGAGCCGCAGAGGCATTTCATCGCACGCGCCATAGGTGATTCGATGAACGGTGGCAAGCAGCCGATTCGCGACGGTGACTACCTCCTCCTTGAACTCGTGACACCCAGTAGCGCCGGTTCGATCACCGGCAACGTGATGGCGATCGAACGTCAGGACTTCAGCGGCGATAACCAGTATCTACTGCGCGTCGTCAAGAAAGTGGCTGGCGGTGCCTACATGCTGAAGGCCAACAATCCCGACTACGAAGACCTGCCTGCCACCGACGAGATGCGAACGCTGGCGCGACTCAAGGCCGTCGTCGATCCACTAGACTTCGTCCTTGGCGAGAGCTTCGATCGCGAACAGATTCCGACGCTGTTCGGCGAGACCTTCAATCCCGGCAACTGGAACGTCGGCCACGTCGTTCTCAACGAGCAGAAGATCCACGTGCTGCTGGTGACGCTCAACAAACAAGGCAAGGCTATTCAACTCCGCTTTCACGACTACTGGATCGACGAGAACACCTTCCACTGGCAGAGCCAGAACGCCACGACGCCGACCAGCAAGCGCGGGCAGGAGCTGATCCAGCACGAGATGTCAGGCATCCGCATTCACCTCTTCGTGCGGGAGACGAAGCTGAAGGGCGGCAAGGCAGCGCCCTTCGTGTACATCGGCAAGGTGAAGTACCGGTCACACGAAGGCACTCGCCCGATGAGCGTAATTTTCAGTCTGTGATATGGGCCTGCCGCTCCGACAAGAGCGCGCTTGAGCGCCTGGAGGAGGATCGGGTGGGCGTCGTGGTCCACCCGCGGCTCTCCTTTTCGTCCAGCGCCACTGCCGGCCGATGCAGGCCGGAGCACCATCGCCAGACTCGCACAATCCGCTTCGCGGGAGACGATCGCTCAGCCCATACGCTCGAGCAGCCGGGCCGCGGACCTCTCTTGCACGACAAGGATCAGCTTCATCGAACAGCGCGTCGCGCCGACGAATAACTTGCGCACCGCCCGGTCGTCGAGCGCCTCGAAGTCGACCTCGGCGAGGATCACCGCGGGCGCCGACTGGCCCTTGAAGCGGTAGACCGATTCGACCAGTACGTCGCCACCCGTGTACACCGGCTGCCCGAAGAGGTCGTAGTTGCCGGTGAAGTGGCGCAGGCTGGTCTGGCCGAGCCGGTCGAGGGCCATCAGCTGCGAGCGCTCGCGGCCGTGGTAGCTGACGATGGCGAGGTCGTGCTTCCTGAAGCCCGCCGAGTAGCAGGTGCGGATGGCTTCCTTGACGCGCGCGAGCAGGCCGGCGGTGTCGGCGTAGTCGAGGAACTCGATCTCGTCGGCGGCGATCGGCGAGGCGGCCTCGATCGCGGGTTCGCCGGGGAGCAGACGACGCAGCAGCTCGACGATTGGCCGCGGGCTGCGGTAGTTGCTCTGCGAGCGCAGCGTCACCCAGCCCGGCAGCGGCGTCGGCGGGCGGCCGTAGAGGTTCTGCATCGGGTCTTCCAGCCAGAGGAGGCGCGCATCGGCCCGGGCATGGCGGAAGATGAAATCGCGCCACGTCTCGGAGATGTCCTGGCCCTCGTCGACGATGATCGTGTCGAAGACGAAGGTGGCGTCCACCGGCAGTTCCGCAGCGCTTTGCTGCAGTCGCTCGAAGGCGTCGGGTGCGCTGAAGTCCGCTTTCTTGCCGGCGTCACGCAGCCGCTGGTCGCAGAGCTGGTGGAAGGTGCAGGCGACGCCGCCGCGCGGGGCGATGCGCTTGAAATGGTCGGCCAGCGGGCGGTTGAAGCAGACGTAGAGCGGCCCCTTGCCGGCCTCGATGGTGGTGCGGTATTCGGCCAGCGCGAGTTGCGTCTTGCCCGATCCGGCCGTGCCGCTGATGCGCAGCCGGAAGGGCTCGAATTCGAGCCGCCGCGCCCAGTGGGCGAGGCCGCCGGAAACCCGCGTGACGAGCTTGCGCGCATGGCCCATCAGCGCGCTGACGTCGGTGTCGAGCTGGATCAGGTCGCGCAGGAAGGCGTGGATTTTCGGCGTCGCGGGCGTCTTCGCGCGCGCCGGCAGCAGTTCCTGGATGATGCGGCACAGCTGCTCGCGCGCGCTGGCGTCGACGATGCGTTCGCGGACGAGGCCGGCGGTTTCCGGGTTGCGGACCGTGTAATCCGGGCAGTAGAGCAGGGCATCGGTGTGCACCGACGGGATGTCGGCGCGGCTGGCGAGCTTGCCGCGCAGCTTGCCGACCATGCGCGAGATCTGCACGGGGACGCTCTTCGACCGGCCGGGGTACTGTTTGACCAGCCCCGCGGCGGTCTCGCCGAGGAAGCCGCTCTTCTGTTCGATCAGCAGGATGTCGCCGGCGAGGTTCACCACGGCGAAGTCGATCTCGCCGAAAATGGCCTGGCGCCCTTCGGTCGCGGTCCAGTGCACGGCGTGATACACCGAATACGCGTCGGGCAGGCCGGCGGCGAGGAGGGCGAGGGTTTCGATCTCGCGCTGCGCGCCTCCGGTGACCGAGAGTTCGCGCCAGCCGTCGGGGATGATGCGGGCCATGCGGGTCTCCTGCCGAGCACTGTCTGTCAGCACACGATGGTACGGCAGGTCGGGGCGATCGGTGCACTCCGCCGGCAACCGCGTTTTGGCGCCCCGGGATTTGCGGGAAATCGAGCGGCTGGGCCTTGAAAACGAACGACCATTGAACGAGCGATACCATGATCACTGAAACCGAACCCGTAGCCATCAGGGCCTGGTCTGAAAAGCGGCTCATCTATCTCGAACTGACCGACGGAAGGGTATTCGGTTTTCCGGCAGACCGTTTTCGCATTCTTTGCCAGGCGTCTGACGATCAGCTCAAGGAGGTCCGGGTCGAAGTCGATGGACATGCGCTGCGCTGGGAAGAGCTTGACGAAGACCTGAGCGTCGCCGGTGTCGTTGCGGGAAGATTTCAACTTCCCCTGTCGAGACGGGCATCCCCGACTGCTCGCGACGGCTTCGTGACGACCGCTCAGACGACGTCCGGAAACGAGCGCAGCAGCTCGGCGCAACGGCTGTCGACGTCGGGTCGGCGATAGTCGCCGACGAGGCGCTCGGGGCTTTCGTTGCCGCGCAGCAGCCGCGCGTCGAGCGGGGCCGGTTCGGCGAGGCCGAAGGCCGAGTAGTAGTCGGCGAACTTGAGCGTCGAGCGGATGTGGTCGGAGATGATCATGCGTCGGTTCGGGACCTCGAGCGCGTCGCTGATGATCAGTCCGTGCAGGCTCGATGACAGCACCTGCGCGCAGGAGAGCACCTCGTGCAGGATGTCGTCGATCGGCGCGAAGACGTTGATCAGCCGCGCGCCGGGGATGCGCAGCAGCGCGGCGACGGCGGCGCTGTCCTGGTCGACGAAGTGCGGGATGACGCCGAGCGCATGCCGCCTCGGCGGCCGCGGCCGGCCGCTCCAGTAGTGGCCGACGAGCAGTCCCGGGTCGCCGAGCGCGGCACCCTGGCCGCCGCCGGCGATTGCCGCCAGCGTGTGGCGGCCGCGGACGGCGTGATAGTGGTGGCGGCCAGGGAATCGTTCGCTGGCGTCGCCGGCACCGCTGCCCCAGATGTGCAGGCGGCGCGGCAGCAGGAGTCGGCGGGCCTGCCGTTCGCGTTTCAGGATCGTGCCGATGGCGAGCAGGTCGGCGCTGGCGACCGGGGCGTGAACCACCGGCCGTCCCGAAACCATGCCGACGATCAGCGGCGACAGGTAGTCGCCAAAATTCTGCCGGGTCGGGTCATCGCGGCCTTCGCCCTGCCACCAGTAGAGTCTGATCGGCTTCAAGAGTCCCTCTCCCGCCCTGTGGGTTGGTCACCGCTCGCCCGGCGGGTGTGGCCGCTGCCCGCCTGTGGCCCGCTCAGGCGGTGGCGGCAGCGACCATGACGTTGATGTCGCCGTGCTCGGGCCAGGCGCGCTTCGATGCGAGGTAGGTCTGCCAGGCGCGCAGGCTCCAGCGTGGCCGCGTCAGCGTGCGGCGCAGCGAGGGCGCCGAGTGGTCGACGTCGAGTACCCGGAAGGCGGAGAAGCCGGCACGCGTGACGACCGTCTCCAGGCTGTGCGGCGAGAAGTAGAAGTGGTGGTCGAGGAGATAGAGGCTCCAGCGCTCTGCGGCGAGAAGTAGAAGTGGTGGTCGAGGAGATAGAGGCTCCAGCGCTCTCCTTCGAGGACCCGGCGCCAGTTCTCGTAATTGCCGGTTTCCAGCAGCAGCACGCCTTCCCGGCGCAGGCGGTCGTGCAGCAGCCGCAACACGCTGAGTGGATCGCGCAGGTGCTCGACGACGTCCCACATGGTGATCACGTCGAACTCCTCGTCGGGCAGCGTCGCCTGCAGTTCAACGCCGTAGTACTCGCGCGCGCGGGCGATCGCCGCTTCGCTCTGTTCGACGCCGATGGCCTGCCAGCCGGCATCGAGGCTGGCGCGGACGAAGGCGCCGGAACCGGCGCCGAAGTCGAGCAGCCGGCCAGGCAGCGGGCGCACTTCCTGCACGTGCGCCATTTTGGCGCGCGCGGCGCGGCGCTTGTTCTCCGAATCGGTCACGTAGCTGTCGCCGGAGGACCAGCGCCAGTTCATGTAGGCGCGCGACGCTTCCTCGGATGGCCGCGGCGTCTGGTAGGCGAGGCGGCAGGGAGGGCACTCGGCCACCGACGTCAGCATGCCGAAGCGGGCGGCGATGACGCGCGCCGGGTTCGATTGGCCGCAGAGCGGGCAGGCGATCGGCTCGAGCCGCGGAAAGCTGGCGCCATCGATGACGTCGACCATGCTCATCGCCAGGGCTCCGCCATGGCGTTCGCCGGCCGGCCCGCCGGCAGGGGTGGTGCAGGGAAAGGGGGATTCACCGGTCCGGATCCTGAAACAAGGTTGCCTGCGTCGAACGGCCGCGTGCCGTGCCACTGCCCGGACCGGTCCCGGTCAACCGCCAGGTGGCGCGCCGCAATGACCGGGCGATCACCTTGCCGAGCGGGGGGTTCGTGCTCTTCGGCAGAGCCCCGAGTATCGGCGAAATGGTCGTCGGCCGTCAATCCGCGTCCGTCCCGCTGGCGCGATCCCGCCGCCATTGCTCCTTGCGCCGGGGGCCGCCGGTCGCCCGCGGTCGTGCCGGATAGCGCCGGGCTATGGCAGAAATTACCAGAATCAATTGGAACCAATCCGCCGCCTGCACTACGATTCGTTCGTCGCTTCTTTTCATCCACCGAACTCGAAGGAGAGCTCACGATGTCCTTGATCAACACCGAAATCAAGCCGTTCAAAGCCACCGCTTTTCACAATGGCAAGTTCGTCCCCGTTTCCGATGCCGACCTGAAGGGCAAGTGGTCCGTCGTCGTCTTCTACCCGGCCGACTTCACCTTCGTCTGCCCGACCGAACTCGGCGACCTGGCCGATGAGTACGATGCCTTCCAGAAGATCGGCGTCGAAGTCTATGCCGTGTCCACCGACACCCACTTCACGCACAAGGCGTGGGCCGATGCTTCGGAGACGATCAAGAAGATCCGCTATCCGATGATCGGCGACCCGACCGGCAACATCACGCGCAACTTCGACGTCATGATCGAGACCGAGGGCCTGGCGCTGCGCGGCACCTTCGTCGTCAATCCGGAGGGCGTCATCAAGGTCTGCGAAATCCACGATCTCGGCATCGGCCGCGACGCCAAGGA
>JFAX01000030.1:13131-30159 GCA_000585015.1 Candidatus Accumulibacter adjunctus
CGCCTTCGATCACCTGATCCGCACGTCCGTCTCCTGATGCCCTGGCCGTCGCGGCCGGCGCCCGCGCCGACCGCGACCCGGGCGCCACTGCACGTCGCGGGCGGCCGCCGGGTGGCGGGCGTGTTCAACCGAGAACGATGACCTTGAGCTTGTCGTAGAAGCCGAGCCCGTCCCACCATTGCCGTCCCCTGTCGTGAAAGCTGCGCCCCGTCGGCGTCAGGCGCAGTTGGTGGGCGCCGAACTCGGTCAGCCCGGCATCCCGGACGAAGGCGTGCCGCATCAGGAACTGCGCGATCGCCGGCTGCACCTGCTGCCCGCCGAGCGTCCAGCGGGTGCCGTAGCCGTCTTCGTCCCCCGGCAGCATCATGAACGGTTCGCCCCGCCCCAGATGGTGCAGGACCATCAGCGTCTCGTAGCGGGCGGGGATCTCGCTTGTCTGGTAAGGGCTCATCACGCCGCCGACTCGCGGCTCTCCGGACCGGCAATGCCACGGCAGGGTCGCACGCATCCGCGCACGCGCCGGGTAAGCCGGGCGCCCACCCGAGCCAAGGGCCCGGTTGCTGCCGGGCGATGCCGCTGCCGTCTACCGCCCACCCGCCTGCTGTGCCAGGTTGCGGTGCATCAGGGCGAAGAAGCGGTCGTAGAACGGGCCGGCGGGGATCGTCTCGCTGGCGACCTTGACCAGCGAATCCTCGTTCGCGCCGAGCGGGATCGACAGCGAGCCGATTGCGGCGACGCCGACGCTGGCCGAGTTCGGGTTCTTCTTCAGCGTGTAGCGGTCCTCGATGGCGCTGACGTAGGCCGTCGCCAGCTCTTCGTTGCCGCCCTCGCTGGTGCACACGACGTTGAAGACGATCTGCACATGCACGTCGCCCTGCGGCTGGAAGTTCTTGCTGGCGCTGACCGCATCCGGCTTGACGGCGGTCAGCAGGTAACCCTGGCTGAGCAGCGCGCGCCGAGCCGCTTCGCAGGTCGCTTCGGGGCTGGCGTCGAAGAGGCGCGAGAAGGTCTCGTCGGCGGCGAAATCCTCGCTCTGGTAGACGGCGACGTTGCGCGTCGCTCCGCCACAGGCGGCGAGGCCGCAGGCGAGCAGCGCCGCCAGCAGCAGGCCGCGCGCGCGCCCTGGCCGCAGGCATGTCAGTTGCTGCGCGTGTGGCTGGCGGTACGCGGGGCGCATGTTGCGGACGGCCCTGTCGCGTCGTCTCAATGTGCCTCGTCCCAGTTGCCGCCGACGCCGACGTCGACGACCAGCGGCACGCGCAGCGCGGCGACCTCGCACATCAGCCGCGGCAGCTCGCCGCGCACGCGCGGCAGTTCGTTCGCCGGCACCTCGAGGACGAGTTCGTCATGCACCTGCAGCAACAGGCGGGTGCGCAGCCCTTCGCCGTCGAGCCAACGCTGGACGGCGATCATCGCCGACTTGATCAGGTCGGCGGCGGTGCCCTGCATCGGCGCGTTGATCGCCGCACGTTCGGCGCCCTGGCGGCGGCCGACGTTGCTCGAGCGGATCTCGGGCAGCCACAGGCGGCGACCGAAGACGGTCTCGACGTAGCCCTGGCGCTTCGCCGCCGCGCGCGTCTCTTCCATGTAGGCGGCGACGCCCGGGTAGCGTGCGAAGTAGCGGTCGATGTACGACTGCGCCGCACCGCGTTCGAGGTCGAGCTGGCGCGCCAGGCCGAAGGCGCTCATGCCGTAAATCAGGCCGAAGTTGATCACCTTGGCGACACGCCGCTGGTCGGCGCCGACTTCCGCCGCCGCGACGCCGAAGATCTCGCTCGCCGTCGCCCGGTGTACGTCCTCGCCGGCGGCGAAGGCGGCGAGCAGGCGCGCGTCCTGCGACAGGTGCGCCATGATGCGCAGCTCGACCTGCGAGTAGTCGGCGGAGAGCAGATGGCTGCCGGGCGGGGCGATGAAAGCGGCACGGATGCGGCGGCCTTCGGCGGTGCGCACCGGGATGTTCTGCAGGTTGGGGTCGTTCGACGCGAGACGGCCGGTGACCGCCACTGCCTGCGCGTAGCTGGTGTGCACGCGGCCGGTGGTGGCGTTGATCATCTTCGGCAGCTTGTCGGTGTAGGTGCCCTTGAGCTTGGCGAGCTGCCGCGATTCGAGCAGGATCTTCGGCAGCGGGTAGTCGAGCGCGAGCTCGGAGAGCACTTCCTCGTCGGTCGACGGCGTTCCCGTCGGGGTCTTCTTCTTCACCGGCAGCCCGAGGCGGTCGAACAGGATCTCGGCGAGCTGCTTCGGCGAATTGAGGTTGAACGGTTGCCCGGCGGCGGCATGCGCGCGTTCCTCGAGTTCGAGCAGGCGCTTGCCGATCTCGTGGCTCTGCTGCGTCAGCAGCCCGGCATCGATCAGGATGCCGGTACGCTCCATGCGGAAGAGCACGTCGCGCACCGGTATCTCGATCTCTTCGTAGATCCGCCGCAGGCCGGCGTCGCCGTCGATCTGCGGCTGGAGCTGCTGCTGCAGGCGCAGGCAGAGGTCGGCGTCCTCGGCGGCGTAGGCTGCCGCCTGGTCGATCGCCACCTGCTCGAAACCGATCTGCTTCGCGCCCTTGCCGCAAAGCGCTTCGTAGGGGATCGTCTGCAGCCCGAGGTGGCGGCTGGCGAGCTGGCCGAGGTCGTGCCCGCGGACGCCGTCGCGGCCCGATTCGAGGACGTAGGACTCGAGCAGCGTGTCGTGCCGCACGCCGGCGAGGCGGATGCCGTGGTTGGCGAGGACGTGCTGGTCGTACTTCAGGTTCTGGCCGATCTTCGCCTGTGCCGGGTTTTCGAGCCACGGCTGCAGGCGAGCCAGCACGGCGTCCTGCGGCAGTTGTGACGGCGCGCCGGGGTAGCGGTGGGCGAGCGGCAGGTAGGCTGCCTCGCCCGGCGCGACCGCCAGCGACAGGCCGACGAGGCGGGCGGCGAAGGGGTCGAGGCTGGTGGTCTCGGTATCGAGCGCGGTCAGCGCACAGTGGCCGATCTTCTGCAGCCAGCGGTCGAAGGCCGGCCAGTCGAGGATCGTCTCGTAAGCCGCGCGGTGCGCGCCGTCGGCCGCCACCGGCGTGGTGGCGGGCGGCGTCGCTGCCGGCGCTGCCGCGGCGTCAGCCGTGCCCTGTACCTCGCGCAACCACGAGCGCATCTCGTAGTGCCGGAAGAGCTCGAGCAGCCGTTCGCGGTCGAGGGCGCGCGGCTGCAGCTCGGCGAGCGTCAGCGGCAGCTCGAGGTCGCAGCGCACGGTCAGCAGGCGGCGTGCCAGCGGCAGGAAGTCGAGCGCGCGCCGCAGGTTGTCGCCGACGGCGCCGCCGATGTCGTTGGCGGCGGCGATCACCCCGTCGAGCGAGCCGTACTGCTGCAACCAGCGGACGGCGGTCTTCGCTCCCACCTTGGCGACGCCGGGGACGTTGTCGACGGTGTCGCCGACCAGCGCCAGGTAATCGACGATGCGCCCGGCGGGGACGCCGAAGCGGCTGACGACGCCGGCCTCGTCGAGCGTTTCGTTGCTCATCGTGTTGACCAGACGGACCTGCGGGCCGACGAGTTGCGCCAGATCCTTGTCGCCGGTGGACACCACCACCTGCATGCCCTGCGCCGCCGCCTGCGTCGCCAGCGTGCCGATGACGTCGTCCGCCTCGACCCCGTCGACGACCAGCAGCGGCCAGCCGAGCGCTGCGATCGCGGCGTACAGAGGCTCGATCTGGCGGACGAGGTCGCCGGGCATCGGTGGCCGGTTGGCCTTGTAGGGGGCGTACCAGTCGTCGCGGAAGGTGCGCCCCTTGGCGTCGAAGACGCAGGCCTTGTAGTCGACTCCTGGCTGCTGGTGGTCGCTCTCGATCCGCCGCAGCATGTTGAGCACGCCGTGCAGGGCGCCGGTCGGCTCGCTCCGCGTCGTGCGCAGGTCGGGCAGCGCGTGGAAGGCGCGGTAGAGATAGGAGGATCCGTCGACCAGCAGCAGGGTGGGCATGGGCGGGGTCAGGGCAATGGAGATGAACGATCAGCGGGCCTCGCGTCGTGCCATCGCCAGCGCGGCCGCGACGAACCATCCGCATTATGGCAGAGTTCGGCGGTCGGCCGCGCCGCCTGCGGATTGCGCGGATTGCCGGCAGTCGCAGACAGCGCGTGATTCTGTACTACAATCGGTGCTGGCCGGCCGCATGTCGGCGAACCGATCAATCAACCGGAAGAGACCGCCGATGCGCCGCACCCATGCTTTTCTGGCCACTCTGGTTCTTGCCACGGCGCCAGTGCTTGCCCAGACTCCGCCCGATCTGCAGCCCTTGCCGGCAGTGCCGCCGCCACCGCCGGAGATGGCCCCGCTCGACGCTTCGCTGGAGCCGGAGGTGACGATCGTCAGGCGTGACGGCGAGACGATCGAGGAACACCGGGTCGGTGGCAGGCTCTACATGATCCGGGTGACGCCGGCGCACGGCGTGCCGTACATCCTGGTCGACCACCAGGGCGACGGGAACTTCGCGCGGCATTCGATCGGCGGTCCGCCGATCAGTGTGCCGATGTGGACCATCGGCACCTTCTGAGCTGCGGGTCGCCAGCCCTCCTGCCGCTGCCCGCCCGACATCGCGCGCCCATGTCGGTGTTCACCGAACTCAGCGCGAGTGTGGTGTCTGCCTGGCTCGAGAACCATTCGATCGGCACGCTGCGGAACCTCACCGGGATTGCCGAGGGCGTCCAGAACTCGAACTTCTACCTCGGCACCACGAGCGGTGATTACGTCCTGACGCTCTTCGAGCAGGTGCCGCACGCCCAGCTTCCGTTCTACACGCAGTTGCTGGTTCATCTGGCGGCGCGCGGAATTCCCTGCCCGGCGCCGGTCGCCGATCGGCGCGGCGGCCATCTCGGCGAACTCGCGGGCAGGCCGGCGCTGGTCGTCAGTCGTCTCGCCGGTGCTTCCGAGGCCGTTCCGAGCGCGCGGCAGTGTGCGGCGGTCGGTGCGGCGCTGGCGGAGCTGCACCTTGCCGCGCAATCGTGCCCACTGGGCCAGCCGCACCCGCGCGGCCCGGAGTGGTGCGCCGCAGTCGCCGCGCAGCTCGCGCCGCGCCTCAGTCCCGGCACGGCCGCCCTGTTGGCCGACGAGCTGCAGCAGCAACGGGCCTTCCGGCCCGGCGGCCTGCCGCGTGGCATCATCCATGCCGATCTCTTTCGCGACAACGTCCTCTTCGTCGGTGACCGCCTCAGCGGTCTGCTCGACTTCTATTTCGCCGGTGTCGACGACCTGCTTTTCGACCTGGCGGTGGTCGCCAACGACTGGTGTGCGGCGGCTGGCGGCGGCATCGATGCCGATCGCTGCCAGCTGCTGCTGACAGCCTATCATCGCCGGCGGCCACTGACTGCCGGCGAACGGGCGGCGTGGCCGCTGCTGTTGCGTGCCGCGGCCCTGCGTTTCTGGCTCTCGCGCCTGCAGGACCGGTTGCTGCCCCGATCCGGTGAGGTGGTGACGCAGCGCGATCCAGCCGTGTACGAGGAGATTCTGCTGGCGCACCGGGCGAGCGACGGCCGCCGGCAAGGCTGGGCGCCGGTTTCCGATGGACTTCCGGCAGACGAAGTGCCCAGGGCGGCATGGCATGAGTGACTCGGTCCTGCCACAGGTCCGGGAGCAATACGAAGCGCTGCCCTATCCGCCGCGCGATCCCGACGAGGAAAGACGGCGGCTGCTGCCGACCTGGCTCGACTCGCTGTCGATGATCAACCACTACTGCTTCGCCGGCCGGCAGGATTTTCGCCGCGGCTGGCGCGTTCTCGTTGCCGGTGGCGGTACCGGCGACGCGACGATCTATCTCGCGGAACAATTGCGCGCGACCGACGCCGAGATCGTGCACCTCGACCTGAGCGCGGCGAGCATCGCCATCGCGCGCCGCCGGGCCGAAATCCGCGGACTCGATAACATCCGCTGGCTGCAGGCGTCGCTGCTCGAGCTGCCCCGGCTTGGGCTGGGCGAGTTCGACTACATCAACTGCTCGGGGGTCCTGCACCACCTGCCGGACCCCGATGCGGGCCTGTGCGCGCTGCTCGCCGTCCTGGCTGCCGGCGGCGCGATCGGCGTGCTGGTCTACGCGACCTACGGCCGTACCGGCGTCTACCAGATGCAGGAACTGCTGCGCCGGATCAACGTCGGCTGCGGCAGCATCGAGCAGCGCCTCGACCACGCCCGCCAGCTGCTGGCGGCTTTGCCGCCGACGAACTGGTTTGCCCGCGGCGAAGCCTTGGTCTCCGACCACCGACGCGGTGACGCCGGCATCTACGATCTGCTGCTGCATGCGCAGGACCGCTCGTACACCGTCGAGGAGCTGTACGCGTGGCTGCACGACACGCACGGCCTGCACATCGAGTTCTCCGACGTCGGCCGCGGGCGGGCACCGTACCTGCCGGCGCTGGTGCTGGCGCCGCGACGGCCGCCGTTCCTCGACGCCGTCGCGCACCTGCCGCTGCGCCAGCAGCAGGCGATCGCCGAATTGCTCGGCGGTACGCTGGTGACGCACTCCTTCTATCTTTGCCACGGTGCGCGCGTCGCTCCCTATGGCGACCCGCAGTACATCCCGTTCTTCTGCCACGAACCGGTCACCGGGCCCGAGTTGTCGGCCATCATCCATCGCAGCACCGAGGTCCCCTTCATCATGCGGCACAGCCATACCGGCATCAGCCTGCCACTCGACGTCGGCCGCTTCGGCAAGTTCATCCTCAAGTACATCGACGGCCGGCGCAGCTTTGCCGAGATCTTCGCGCTGGTGCGCGGCGAGGAGAAGTTCCGCCGCTCGCCGCCCGACGATGCCACGCTGTTCGCCGACTTCGCGCCGCTCTACGGCTTTCTCAACGCCATCGAGCGCATGCTGCTGACGCATCGCCCGACCTGAAGACGACGCCGAACAGCGGTGCGGCTTGCCTCGTTCGTTGCGGGACGCTAGCATCTCCTACCCTTTGTCATCAGGCCGCGATCCCCATGGAGCAATTTCCGATCCCCGCGCCGCAGTTCGACGGCGCCAGCCGCCGGCTCGAAGCGGGCAGCGTGTTCGACTGGTTTCGCCAGGGCTGGGCGATCTTCGCCGCCAACCCGGCCGTCTGGATCGCCATGATGGTCCTGCTGATCGTCATCTACGTCGGTCTGGCGGTCGTTCCGGTCATCGGCTACCTTGCCGGCTACCTGCTGACGCCCTTGCTGGCAGCCGGAATGTTGCTCGCCTGCCGCAAGGCGGTGAGCGGCGAAGCGCTCGAGATCGGCGACCTGTTCGCCGGTTTCAGGCGCGACACGGGTGCGTTGATGACGCTGGGCGTTTTCTACATGTTGGCGATGCTGCTGCTTTTCTTGCTGGTCTTTCTCTCGCTGGGTGGCGGCATCGCCGGTGGCCTGGTGCTGGCAAACCCGCTCGGCGTCGGCATCGCGCTCGGCGGCATCGCCGTCGCCGGCCTCATCTGGTTGCTGCTGTCGCTGCTGATCGTCATGGCCGTCTGGTTCGCGCCGGCGCTGGTCGTGTTCAACGGCATGCCGCCGACGGCGGCGCTCAAGGCCAGCTTCCATGCCTGCATGAAGAACCTTCCCTGCCTGCTGGTGTATGGATTGCTGACCATGATCCTGTGCTTCTTCGCCGCCCTGCCGCTCGGCCTCGGATTCCTGGTTCTCGGACCGGTGCTGGCGGGCTCCGTGTATGCTTCGTATCGCGATACCTTCATGACCGCCTGAGCCGCCCGAAAACATGCAAGCACTGACTCTTTCCGCAGCGCAGGGATGGCGCTGGCTCGCCGATGGTTTCCGCATCTTTCGCCGGGGGCACGTGATGCTGACCTTCCTCGTCGTCAGCTACTGGCTGCTGATGGCGATGGTCAACCTGTTGCCGGTGATCGGCACGGTGCTCACCACGCTGTGCATCCCGGCCTTCTCGGTCAGCCTGATGAACGTCTGCCGCAACATCGACCGCTCGCTGCCGGTGACGCCGCAGATGCTGTTCTCGGGCTTTCGCAGCAACCAGCGTTCGCTGCTGGTTCTCGGCGCCGCGTATCTGGCGGCGACGGTCGGCATCCTGGCGATCTCGGCGGTGGCCGATGGCGGCGCGCTGATGGCGATGATGCTGCTCGGCACGAAACCGGCGGAAGACGTGCTGGCGAGTGGCGACATGCTTCTTGCGGCACAGGTCTCCCTGCTGTTCCTCTGCCCGCTGGTGATGGCCTACTGGTATGCGCCGGTTCTCGTCGGCTGGCATTCGCTGCCACCGGCGAAGGCGCTGTTCTTCAGCTTCGTCGCCTGCGCCCGCAACTGGCGCGCCTTTCTCGTCTACTCGCTGGCGCTGGCGCTCGTCGCGGTGGTGCTGCCAGCGCTGTTGCTCGGCGTCGTCGGGACGCTGCTGCAGCTCGGCGCGTCGCTGGTAGCCACCGGCATGACCGTCCTCGTTCTCCTCGTCGTCGCGCCGACGGTCTTTGCCAGCTTCTACGTCAGTTATCGCGACGTCTTCGTCAGCACCGTCGACAGCGATGCCTGATGCGGGTGGCGGCGATGGCCCGCTGGGGATCTTCGGTGGCACTTTCGACCCGGTTCATTACGGCCACCTGCGCCTTGCCGAGGAGGCCGTCGGCGCACTCGCGCTGAGCACGATCCGCTGGCTGCCGGCAGGTCAGCCACGGCTGCGTGACGCGCCGCGGGTGAGCGCCGGGCAGCGGCTGGCGATGGTCCGTCTGGCGACCGCCGACAACCCGCTTTTCGAGGTCGACGAGAGCGAGGTGACGGCCGCGCGTCCGAGCCAGACCGTGCCGACGCTGGAACGACTGCGTTCGCCCGAACACTGCGGCGGCCGCCGGCCGCTCGTCCTGCTGCTCGGTGCCGACGCCTTTGCCGGCCTGCCAGGCTGGCATCGCTGGCAGTCGCTGTTTGCCCTGGCGCACCTCGCGGTCGCCCATCGCCCGGGCTATCCGCTCGACCCGGCGCAGTTGCCGCCGGAGCTGGCGGCGCACTGCCGCGACCGCTTCTGCAGCAGCCCGGCCGAGCTTGCCGCTTCGCCGGCGGGGCTGGTCGCCACCTTTGCGATGACACAGCTGGCGATCTCGGCGACGCGCGTCCGCCAGCTGCTCGCCAATGGCGAGAGCGTCCGCTATTTGCTGCCCGATCCGGTTATCGCTTATATTCGGCGCCATCGTCTTTATCCTCACTGCTGAGCTGCCCATGAAACTTGCCGATCTCGAAAAGCTGGTCGTCGCTGCCCTCGACGACATCAAGGGCCGCGATATCGAGGTCATCGACACCAGCCGCCTGACGGCGCTGTTCGACCGGATGATCATCGCCTGTGGCGATTCGAACCGTCAGGTCAGGTCGCTGGCACGCAACGTACAGGAAAAGGTGAGTGAGGCCGGAGGCAGCGTCCTCTCCTGCGAGGGTGAGGAGGTGGGCGAGTGGATCCTCGTCGATCTCGGCGACATCATCGTCCATGTCATGCAGCCGCCGGTCCGCAGCTATTACAACCTTGAGGAACTGTGGGGCGGCAAGGGTCCGCTGCGCGTTCGCCAGGCAGGTCGCCAGCTCGCGGAGGCCAGCCTCGGCGAGGCATGAAGCTGGCCATCGTCGCCGTCGGCAACAAGTCGCCCGCCTGGGTCAGCGCTGGCTGCGCCGAGTACCTCAAGCGCATGCCACGCGAACTGCCGCTGTCGGTGATCGAGGTCAAGGCCGAGGTGCGCGGCGCGAAGAGCCGCGAGCAGCTCCTGGCCGCCGAGCGGACGCGCCTGCTGGCGGCGCTGCAGGGTTTCCGCCGGCTGGTGGTACTCGACGAGCGCGGATCCGACCTGAGCACGCTCGAACTGGCGCAGCGCCTTGCCGGCTGGATGCAGGCTGGCGGCGACACCGCCTTCGTCATCGGCAGTGCCGACGGCGTCGACGCGGCGTTGAAGCAGCAGGCCGACGAGCTCATTCGCCTCTCGCGCCTGACCCTGCCGCACGCGCTGGCGCGGTTGCTGCTGTGCGAGCAGCTCTACCGCGCCTGCAGCGTGATCCGCAACCATCCCTACCATCGCGAGGACTGAGTGCCTGCCGGCCCGCTGCAGCGGCGCATCCATCTCGCCTCGCGCAGCCCGCGCCGGCGCGAGCTGCTGGCGCAGATCGGCGTTGCCTTCGACACCATCAGTTTCCGCAGTGCGGCGCGCGAAGATGCTGCGCTCGACGAGACGCCGCTGCCCGGGGAGGATGCGCGCCATTGCGTCGAACGCCTGGCGCGCAGCAAGGCGGAGCACGGTTGCGATCTGGTTCGCTGGCGACGGCTGTTGCCACAACCGGTTCTCGCCGCCGACACGACTCTGGAACTGGCCGGTGAGCTGATCGGCAAGCCGGCCGATGCCGACGATGCCTGCCGCATCCTGCGCTGTCTTTCGGGTCGCAGCCATCGCGTGCTGACCGCCGTCGCGGTTGCCTTCCAGGGCCGCATCGAACTCGCGCTGTCGGACAGCGTGGTGCGCTTCCGTCCACTCGACGATGGCGAGATCGCCCGCTACGTTGCCAGCGGCGAGCCGCTGGACAAGGCCGGTGCCTATGGCATCCAGGGTCGCGCGGGAATGTTCGTCGAGCATCTCGCCGGCAGCTACTCCGGGGTCATGGGTCTGCCGCTGTGCGAGACGGCGCAGTTGCTCAGGCGCTGCGGCGTCTTGCCCTAGGCGCCTGCCCATCTTCCTTTCGCTTGCATGTCCCGCGGCATTGCCGTTTAAGAGCTTGTTAAGGAAGCGCCCTCAAGCTGCGCGCACTTGCTCAGAGGGTTCCTGCCATGCAGCCAGCACGCCGCCACTTCTTCGACAACCAGAGCGACGCGGTCACCGTGACGCACGCCGATCCAGCATCACCCCGTCGCGCGGAGGCCGAGTCGTTCATTCGCCAGGTCTTCGCGCGCCACCATGCCGCCGACGTCACTTCCTTCGCGCCCAACCTGGTGCTCTTCGAGCGTCGCCAGCATATCGTTGCCGCCTGCGGCTGGCGGCCGGCAGCCAGCGAGAAGCTGTTTCTCGAATGCTATCTCGAGCAGCCCATCGAGCACGCGATCACCGGCCTGGCGCAGCAGCCGGTTCGCCGTGACGAGATCGTCGAGGTCGGCAACCTGGCGGCGGACAAGCCGGGCGGTACGATCCAGGTCGTGCTGGCGCTGACGGCCCACCTCGATCGGCTGGGCTACAAGTGGCTCAGCTTCACCGCCACGCGCGAGCTGATCGCCATCCTGAACCGACTGGGGCTGCCGGCGCTGGCACTGGCGCCGGCCGATCCGCAGCGGCTGGGCGAGGCTGCGGCAGCCTGGGGCAGCTATTACAGCCAGCAGCCCGTCGTCGTCGCCGGGCGTATCCGGACGGCCCTGGCGCGCGTCGGCCGGCGCGCATGAGCGGCGCTCCGCAGACCGCGCAGGGCCTGGGCGAGCAGCTGTTCGATTCGCTGTCCGCGCGTCCGCGCGATGCGGTCGTCCTGCGTGGCGACAGCGAGACCTGGCGGGCCGCCGAGTTGCAGTCGGCGATCGACTCGCTGGCCTGCTGCCTCGCCGGCGTGCGGGTGCTCGCCGTGCTGGCGGACAACGGGCCGGCCTGGGTGATCGCCGACCTCGCCGCCTTGCGTGCCGGCGTCGTCCATTTGCCGTTGCCGGGCTTCTTCAGCCCGGCGCAACTGGCGCACGCCCTGACGCAGGCCGGCGCCGACACGGTGCTGACCGACCAGCCGGCGCGGATCGCCAGTCTGGGCCTCGGATTCGCCGTGGTCGGCAAGGCGGACGGGCTGCTGCGGATGGCGCGCGTGACGCCGGCAGCGCCGCTGCCGCCGGCAACCACCAAGATCTCGTTCACCTCCGGCAGTACCGGCGCTCCCCGCGGCGTCTGCCTGAGCGCCGCCGGCCTGCTCGATACCGCCGTTGCCGTTGCCGGCTGCTTCGCCGACCTGGCGATCGAACGGCATCTGGCCGTCCTGCCGCTGTCGCTGCTGCTCGAGAACAGCGCCGGCATCCACGCGTCGCTGCTGCTCGGCGCCGAGATTCGCGTCGCCGGACTGCAGACGCTTGGCTGGCGCGGCATGGTGGGTTTCGACCCGGTCGCGCTGCAGCGGACCGTCGTCGCCAGCGCTGCCAACAGCCTGATCCTGGTGCCCGAACTGCTCAAGATGTGGAGCGCGCAGCGGGCGGCAGGCGAACCCGCGGCGGCGAACGATCTGCGGTATGTTGCCGTCGGCGGCGCGCGTGTCGCCCCGGAGCTGCTGGCGCGGGCGCGTGCCGTCGGTCTGCCGGCCTATCAGGGGTACGGACTGACCGAGTGCGGTTCGGTCGTCAGCCTCAACCGTCCCGGCGACGATGCCGACGGTGTCGGGCGTCCGCTGCCGCATGTTCGCGTGCGCATCGCCGACGGTGAAGTGCTGGTGGGCGGGCGCGCCTTTCTCGGCTACGTCGGCGACGAGTGGCCGCAGCCGGCGACGGCGGCGAAGCTGCCGGAGTTCGCCACCGGCGACCTCGGCCGGCTCGACGGCAATGGCCATCTGCACCTCGACGGGCGTCGCAAGAACCTGCTGATCACCTCCTTCGGCCGCAACGTCGCGCCGGAATGGATCGAGTCGCTGCTCCTCGCCGAGCCCGCAATCGCTCAGACGATCGTCTGCGGCGACGGCATGCCCGGCCTGTGTGCGCTGCTGGTCGCCGCGCCGGGAGCCGAGCGCGGCGCCCTGGGCGCGGCGGTGGCGCGGGTCAACGCCGGATTGCCGGATTACGCGCGCATCGCCGACTGGCTGCCGGTAGCCCCCTTCAGCGTCGACAACGGGCTGGCCACCGGCAACGGACGGCCGCGCCGCAACGCCATCCTGCAACATCACGCTGCCGATCTGGCGGCGCTCTTCCATCCAGAAAGGGAAGCAAACGATGTCCTTTCATGAACGACTGATCGCCGCCACGGCCACCGAGCGCGCACGCCTGCTGGCCGCGCCGGTGATCGCCGACTGCCTGCAGGGACGGGTCAGCCTGGGCACCTACCTCGCCTTCCTCGGCCAGGCCTATCACCACGTGCGGCAGACCACGCCACTGCTGATGACACTCGGCGGTCGGCTGCCGGAGCGGTTGTCGTGGCTGCGGCGGCCGGTCGCCGCCTACATCGACGAGGAAATCGGCCACGAGGAGTGGATTCTCGACGACATTGCCGTGGCCGGTGGCGATGCCGACGCGGTGCGTGCCAGCCAGCCGGATCTGCCAGCCGAGCTGATGGTCGCCTATGCCTACGACCTGCTCCATCGCGGCAACCCGGCGGCCTTCTTCGGCATGGTCTTCGTCCTCGAGGGCACCAGCGTCGCGCTCGCGCTGCAGGCGGCCGACCGCATCCAGCAGACACTCGGTCTGCCCGACAATGCCTTCTCCTACCTGCGTTCGCACGGAACGCTGGATCAGGAGCACACGATGCACCTGGCCCGCCTGCTCGAGCGGATGACGCCGGACGACCAGGCCGACGTCGTGCGCAGCGCGCGGGTCTTCTACAAACTCTATGGCGACGTCTTTCGCGCCCTGCCTTGCGTCGAGGAAGAGGCATGCAGCTGAACCATGCCCGCATCCTCCTCACCGGTGCCAGCGGCGGACTCGGGCAGGAACTGGCCCGCCAGCTGGCCGCCGCCGGTGCCGTGTTGCTGCTTGCCGGGCGTGACCATGCCCGCCTGCGCTCGCTGAGTGCCTCTCTCGGCAACGGCGCGGCGTGCGTCACCGGCGATCTCGGCCGCCCCGCCGGCGTCGCGGCGCTGGCTGCGGCAGCGCGTGACTTCGAGCTCAACGTGCTGATCAACAATGCCGGCGTCGGCGCCTTCGGCCTTCTCGATACGCAGGAGTGGAGCACCGTCGAGGAGGTGCTGGCGACCAACCTCGAAGGCCCGATCCACCTCACGCACGCCTTGCTGCCGTGGCTCAAGGCACAGCCGCAGGCGGCGATCGTCAACATCGGGTCGACCTTCGGCAGCCTGCCGTTCCCGGGTTTCGCCGCCTACTCGGCGGCCAAGGCGGGCCTGCGCGGCTTCTCGCAGGCGCTGCGCCGAGAGCTGGCGGATTCGCTCGTTGCCGTCATCCACGTCGCGCCGCGGGCGATCGATACGCCGCTCAACAGCGCTGCGGTCAACGCACTGAACCGGGCGCTGAAGAACCACAGCGACCCGGCTGCAGAGGTGGCGCGACAGATCGTCGCCGCCCTCCGCCGTGGCGACGGCGAGCACCATTTCGGCTTTCCGGAACGCTTGTTCGCCTGGCTCAACGGCGTCGCTCCATCGTTGATCGACCGCGGCCTGGCCGGCAAGCTGCCGATCGTCAAGCAGCACAGTCCATCATCCTGAACCGTATCGAAAGGAACATTCCCATGAAAATTGCGCTTGTCCTGGGCAGGTCCATCACGCTGCTCGCCTTTCTTGCCGGCGGCTCGCTGGCCGCCGCCAGCACCGCCGACGATCTCATCCGGCCGATCCAGGAGCAATGGGCCGAGATCAAGTACCGCCAGCCCGAGAAGCAACAGGCCGAGGGCTACCATGCTCTGGCCGAGCAGGCGCGCAGGATCGTCGAAGCCAACCCGAAGATGCCCGAGGTGCTGATCTGGGAAGGCATCGTCCTTTCCAGTGAAGCGGGTGCCAAGGGTGGCCTCGGGGCTCTGTCTCTGGCGAAGGAAGCCCGGCAGCGACTCGACGAGGCGCTCAAGCTGAACGACAGGGCGCTGAATGGATCGGCCTACACCAGCCTGGCGACGCTCTACGCCAAGGTGCCGGGCTGGCCGGTAGGTTTTGGCGACAAGGAACGCGCCGAGGAGTACTTCCGCAAGGCGCTGGCGATCAACCCCGATGGTATTGACCCCAACTTCTTTTACGGCGAGTATCTGGCCGATCGGGGCCGCCCGGCCGAAGCGCTGCCGTACCTCGAGAAGGCACTGAAGGCGCCACCCCGTCCGGGGCGCGAACTCGCCGACAGTGGCCGGCGGCAGGAGATTCAGGCCTTGCTGGCAAAACTGAAGAAGGAAACCAGGTAATTGCGCGTCCTGCTCGTCGAAGATGATGCCCTGCTTGGCGACGGCGTCCGCGCCGGCCTGAAGCTGGGTGGGTGCACGGTTGACTGGGTGCGCGATGGCGAGGCAGCGCGACTGGCGCTGCTCGACCACGCCTACCAGGCCTGCGTGCTCGACCTCGGGCTGCCGAAGCGCGGCGGCCTGGCCGTATTGAAGGAATTGCGCGAGCGCGGCAACCAGCTTCCCGTCCTCATCCTGACCGCGCGCGACAGCAGCGCCGACAAGATTGCCGGGCTCGATGCCGGTGCCGACGACTACCTCACGAAGCCCTTCGATCTGCCGGAACTGCAGGCGCGCCTGCGTGCGCTGCTGCGCCGCGCCGGCGGCACGGCGACACCGACGCTCGAGCATGCCGGCGTCGTGCTCGACCCGGCGAGCAAGCGGGTGACCCGCGACGGCGAGGCCGTCAGCCTGTCGGCGCGCGAGTACACGCTGCTGCTCGACCTGCTGCGGCACAGGAACCACATCCGCACCCGCGCCCAGCTCGAGGAAAGCCTCTATTCCTGGGGTGAGGAAACCGGCAGCAATACGGTCGAAGTGTATATCCATCACTTGCGCAAGAAGCTGGGTGCGGACTTCATCCGCACGGTGCGCGGGCTTGGTTACCAGCTCGGCGATCCGGCCTGATGCCCGGTTCGCTGCAGAGTGTTCGCCTGCAGTCGCTGCGCTGGCGCCTGCTGCGCACCGTCTGCCTCGCTTCGCTGTGCGGCTTGGCGTTGACCGCGACGATGAGCTATTGGCAGGCGCAGCATGAGGCCGAGGAGCTGATGGATGGGCACCTGGCGCAGTCCGCCCGGCTCCTGCTGGCGCTGGTGCGCGACAACGAGGCGCATCTCGGCGACCTGGCAACACGATTGGCGACGGTGCGCAGCAACGAGGAGAACGTCTACGAGCCGCCGCTCGAATTCCAGATCGGCGGCGGCGACGGAGCCTTGCTGTTGCGCTCCGAACACGCGCCGCCGGTCGATCTCTCCGCTCCAGCCGGCTACACGGACATCGAACACGATGGCCAGCCCTGGCGGATCCTCAGTCTCGTCGCCAACTCGGGTGATTACCGGGTGCAGGTCGGCCAGTCGATCGCACTGCGCGACCGGGCGGCGCTGGAGGTGGCGGTGCAATCGGTCCTGCCGATCGCGCTGATGTCGCCTTTGCTGCTGTTGCTGCTGTACTACTCGGTGCGGCGTGGCTTGAAGCCGCTCGACGACCTGACCGCCGACGTCGCCGCCCGCTCACCGGACAACCTGATGCCGCTGGCCGGGCGGCACGTGCCGACCGAAGCGCAGCCGCTGGTGGTCGCGCTCAACCGCCTGTTGTTCAGGCTGCGCGCCACCCTCGAAAACGAACGTCGCTTCACCGCCGATGCCGCGCACGAGCTGCGAACACCGCTGGCGGTGGTCCGCATCCAGGCGCAGGTGGCGCAGCTCACTGCCGACAGCGCCGATCGGCAGCACGCGCTCGACCAGGTCCTGGCCGGTACCGACCGGGCGACGCGGGTGGTCGAGCAGCTGTTGCGCCTGGCACGCCTCGACCCGCTGGCGCGGCTGCCGACCTCGAGCGAAATCAACCTGGCGGAACTTGCGCAAAGGGTTCTCGCCGATACGCAGGTGCCGGCGAGCCGGCCGGAGCCGCGCCTGCAGACACGCGGGACGCCGCTGTCAGTCAGCGGCGACGGCGAACTGCTCGAGATCGCGCTGCGCACGCTGCTCGACAACGCCCTGCGGCATACCCCGGACGAAGCGCGGATCACGGTCTTTGTCCGCCGCGAGGCGGGGGAAGTGGCGCTCGCCGTGGCCGACGACGGGCCGGGGGTCGACGCGGACGAACTGCCGCGCCTTGCCGAACGCTTCCATCGTGGCAGCGAGGCCGGCGGCGATGGCAGTGGCCTCGGCCTCGCCATCGCGCAGCGGATCGCCGAACTGCACGGTGCGCGTCTGGAGGTCGAGAACCTCGTGGAAGGGGGCTTCGAGGCCCGCCTGCGCTGGCCGCGGCCGGCTGCCAGCGTGCTGCAGCGGGGGCAGGGCAATCGCATGAATGCCAT
>JFAX01000030.1:32115-37469 GCA_000585015.1 Candidatus Accumulibacter adjunctus
ATTTCGAGCTGGAAGAGCGCGCTGGTGCTTCCCGGGGAGGCGGCACGGATTGCCGGCAACGAAGGCGAAGCGCGCGCTGCCCGGGCCTACGCGAGTTACGCCGAGACCTTGCGCGCCTATCAGGCGGTCGACTTCGATGATCTGATCGCCTTGCCCGTGCGCCTGCTGGAGACGCAGCCTGCACTGCGCGAGAAGTGGCAGAACCGCCTGCGCTACCTGCTGGTCGACGAGTACCAGGATACCAATGCCGGCCAGTACGCGTTGCTCCGCCTGCTAGCCGGGCAGCGCGCGGCCTTCACCGCAGTCGGCGACGACGATCAGTCGATCTATGGCTGGCGCGGTGCCGACCTCGCCAATCTGCGCGGCTTGCCACGCGATTACCCGAACCTCAGGCTGATCAAGCTGGAGCAGAACTACCGTTCGACGGCGCGCATCCTGCAAGCGGCCAACGCGCTGATCGCCAACAACGAGAAGCTGTTCGACAAGAGCCTGTGGTCGGAGCTCGGACCGGGCGATCCGATCACCGTCAGCGCCTGCCCGGATCAGGAGCGCGAGGCCGAGTCGGTGGTCATGAAGCTGCAGGCGCACCGCTTCGAGCACCGCGGCCGGTTCAGCGACTACGCGATCCTCTACCGCGGCAATTTCCAGGCGCGTGCGGTTGAAGAGTTCCTGCGCAAGCAGCGCGTTCCTTACCGGTTGTCGGGCGGCCAGTCGTTCTTCGACAAGAGCGAGATTCGCGACATTGCCGCCCATCTGCGCCTGCTGGCCAACACCGACGACGACCCGGCGTTCATTCGTGCGGTCAGCACACCACGGCGTGGTGTCGGCAGCAGCACGCTGCAGGCACTCGGCGAGTATGCGGGCGAACGCCATCTGCCGCTGTTCACGGCTGCCTTCGAGGAGGGGTTCGCGCAGCGGGTGCAGGCCCGCCAGCTCGCGCCACTGCTCGAGTTCGCCGCTTTCGTCCGCCGCCTGCAGCAGCGCGCCGAGCACGCGCCGGCGGCGTCGGTGCTCGACGAGCTGCTTGCCGGGATCGCCTACGAGGACTGGTTGCGCACGCAGGACGACGCGCGCACGGCGCGCAGCCGGCTGGAGAACGTGCGCGAGTTGTGCGACTGGCTGGGCCGGAAGGCTGCGGAGGAAGGCAAGACCCTGCTCGCGGTGACGCAGGGAATCGCCCTGATGAGCATGATCGAGAAGGACGAGGTCGACGCCGACGCCGTCCAGTTGTCGACGCTGCACGCCGCCAAGGGCCTCGAGTTCAAGCATGTCTTCCTGATCGGTGTCGAGGAAGGCGTGCTGCCGCACCGCGAAGCGCAGGCCGAGAACCGGCTCGAGGAAGAGCGTCGACTGATGTACGTCGGGATCACCCGCGCGCAGCGATCGCTGCATCTGAGCTACGCCGAGAGACGCCTGCAGGGCCGGCAGGTGATGCCCAGCGAGGCCTCACGCTTCATTGGCGAGATGGGCCGTGCCGACCTGCGCTTCGTCGGGCGTGGCAGCGACGGCGTGCCGGACCGGGCGGGTGGCGCGCAGCGCCTGGCGGCGCTGCGGGCGATGCTCGGCGAAGCTCGGTAAGCGGGCTGCAGCAGGAGGTCAACGCGCGTCACAGCGCGTTACGCAACTGCTGACATCGCAGCCGTCGGCCACTGCGTTGATCGGTGCAAGGCCGCAGGACAATCCGACAGTTCCCTGGAGCGGCCGAGCAAACCCCAATCAACTCAAGGAGATCATCATGCTGAAGAACATCATCGCCATCGCCGTCGCCGCTGCTTTCGGTACCGCCGCCTTTGCTCAGGGCACCGCCACCAGCCCCGCGAAAGCGGCCGACGCCACCAAGCCGGCGGCCCAGGCTGTCGCCGCGCCAGCCGCTGCCGTCGCCACCAGCCCGGCGAAGCCGGTCGAGTCCGCCAAGCCGGTCGGCCAGGTCGCCACGGCGCCCGCCCCTGTCGCCGCCACAACGACCACCGGCAGCGCAACGACCGCGACGCCGGCGAAGGGCGAAACGGTTGCGGTCGAGAAGACGCCGCACGCGAAACCGCAGGCGAAGAAGACGCAAGCTCCTGCCGCTGCGACGACCCCGGCTCCCGCTGCCACCACCGGTTCCGCTCCGGCAGCAGGCAAGTAATCACCAGCAGGGCGCAGCAGGCGCCGTTGCCCGGCAGCGGTGCTGGCTGCGAGCGGAAAAGAAAAGGAGGCCCACGGCCTCCTTTTTCATGCTGCCCCGGCGCAGTCTATTTGGCGAGACCGACGAGATGTTCCACCGCTGCCTTGATCTCGGCGTCGCTGAGATCCGCGCCGCCTCCCTTCGGCGGCATGGCGCCCTTGCCGTTGGTGACGCTCTTGACCAGTGCGGCGGTGCCCGTCGCGATGCGCGGTGCCCACGCAGCCTTGTCGCCCGCCTTTGGCGCTCCGGCCGCGCCGCTGGCATGACAGGCCATGCACACCGACTGATAGACGGTTGCCCCGTCGCGTGGCTTGCCATCGGACTTGGCGGCAGCCGCCTTCGCCAGTTCCACCTTCGCGACCGGCTGGATGCGCGCGTCCGCGTCATCGGTAGCGCGGGCTGCGGGTGCACCCTTGCCCAGCAGCGACAACGGCCAGATGACGACGATGAGGAGGAGCGCGACGACAATGGTGATCACGAGAATCAAGCGCGAGGAGGATTGCTGCTGAGCCATACCAAGTCCTTAGTGGTCTGCTGGTCAAAGACAATATTCTACCGCCGTTTGGCGCCGTCCAGAAGTGGCGGGAAGGGCTCGCACGCTGGACTGGCGGCGACAAACCGGTTAAGCTTGCGACCCTGCACGCGCCCGTAGCTCAGCTGGATAGAGTACTGCCCTCCGAAGGCAGGGGTCGGACGTTCGAATCGTCTCGGGCGTGCCATGGATTCATTGGGTCAGGTGCTCTTGGCGGCGGCCTCTACGGAATCCAGGCGGAATTCGGGTCCCGGGTCGCTGGTCTTGACGCGTCGGACTCGAGCAGCAATCGATTGCTCGGCGTCGTACAGGGGTGCCAAGGACACGCAGGGCTGGCCGTCGACGGTGTCGGGGAACAGCACCTCGTCGGCGATTTCGCGCGCGATGGCGGTTGTGATCCTTCTCGCGCGGACTTCGCCGATAGCCGGAATTTCTCGAGGACGTTCGGGCGATTGCCCGATGACGTCAAACACCGCCGCGCCGAAGGACTTGACCGGTTTGCCAGCGTACAAGGGGCCGATCCCTTTGACCATGCCGGAGCCCAGATACGCTGCGATGCCGGTCGGGGTGGTCGGCGGGGAGAGTCAGGCATGGAGGACCGCGGTCACGCCAGCGCGCGCAAGAGCTCCGGCGGCTCGTCGATATCGCCGTTCGCGACTTGCCGGCGAGAGAGCATCGGGATGACCGGCTTGGAGACGGCGAGGCCGAGGAACTGGTTGAATCCTGTCCATGGGGTTGGGCGGCTTGCTCGAAGTGGCACCCTGGCGCTTGACGACGAGTTGCTGGCGAGCTTTCCGGCTCTGACGGCGCACGATCGAAAAGGAATCAATGGCGGCCAACGCGGTCCACTGGGCCACCGCGGTTGGCCGGCCCACCCACCGCTCCGCCGCCGACATTCCCGGCAGCACCGGGCTGGTTGATGCCGGGGTCGACCACGCCCACACCAGGAGCGCCTGCCCCGGGCCGGCGTGCACCGACATTCCCGGCAGCACCGGGCTGGTTGATGCCGGGGTCGACCACGCCCACACCAGGAGCGCCTACCCCGGCCCGGCGTGCACCGACATTCCCGGCAGCACCGGGCTGGTTGATGCCGGGGTCGACCACCCCCGCACCGGGAGCGCCTACCCCGGCGGACCCTGCTGGGCGCGCGACACAGCCTTTGGGTACGCCCACGGCCTTGCAATAAACAACAGCGCCAGCCGGCGGAACAGCAAACGCAAAGCTCAACAAAGCAAAGGCAATCAGACGAGTCATCATATTCCCCATCGCGAAAAAGGATCAGCAGGCAAGTCTCTTGCTTGCATGCTTGCCTCAATGGCCTCGCCACAGCCCTTTGCCAGGTTTTAACCGACGTCCCCGTCGGAGACACTTGGCTGCAGGTGTTGGCCGGTGCAGGCTAACGCCATCCTACACCCACTGGCCATTCTCGGCGGCTCAGCGACCGGTCCGGCGAGGAAAATTGATCTTCCCAGTCGAAAATGAGCGCTTGCGGTTGATCGCTCCGCGTCAACCTGGGCGATGGGCAAGCTCACCGCTGTCGGCTGATGGCCGCAAGCGCAGGCTCACACCGCCTCGACGAAGGTCGACGAGTCGCCGCGCGACGAGTTGACCGCCCGGCAGACCTTGTAGGCGATCATGCCGTCAGCCGCGGCCGGGCGCAGCAACGCGCGCAGGCTGACCACTTCGATGTTGTCCGACGCCAGCCACGCGCCGTAATCGTCGAAGCCAAGGATCACGGGCATCCGGTTGTGGATCGGCATCATCAACTCGTTGGCGTCCGTCGTGATGATGCAGCACGTGCGAACCTCTTCGCCCTCCGGCGACACCCAGCGCTCGGTGAGCCCGGCAAACCCGAACAGGTCGCCTTTCTCTCGCGGGCGAATGAAGTACGGTTGCTTGATGGTGCGACCGGCCTCCTGCACCGCCCTCCACTCGTAGAAACCGCTCGCCGGAACGATGCATCGCCAGCGACGAAAGGCGGCCCGGAATGCTGGCTTTTCGGCTACGGTTTCCCCGCGCGCGTTGATGAGCTTGGCGCCGATCGAGACATCCTTGGCCCAAGAGGGGATGAGGCCCCAGCGATAGATGCTCGCCGCTCGCTCGCCGCGCTCTCCTGGGTGAACAACCAAGACCTTCATGGTCGGCGCGATGTTGTAGCGCGGCCCGAAGTCGAACTCGCCATTGAGATCGAACTGCTCCCGAATGCGGGAGCTCGGGCCATGGAGGGCATACCGACCGCACATCTCAACACCCCGTCAACACAAGATTTCTTGTCTGACTCTCCGCTCTCTTGCTCACGCCTGCCGCAAGACACCCTGCGCCGGAAACTCTGTGGTCATATCATCCTTGACGGTCTGGATAGATGTGGCCCCGTTTGTTTGGACAGGAAATGCACGAGGATAAGTGGAGCCCTGCCGGCCGTGGTCTGGTTGGCCGGTGATACGATTGGTCTTGACCTTCGGGAATTCTATCCGAACCGAATGGAACTCGGTGGAGCTTGGGTTTGAAGGGACGCGCGGTGGGAAAGTCGCCAGACTTTTCCACGGCAAGCGGCCCGGTGCGCTTGAGCGCATCGCAGGACCCCTTGCCGTCCATGCTGATCCGGATGCCGTGCGCCTTGAGCATCCCGGTGAATTCGCCGCTGGTGAACTGGCA
>JFAX01000030.1:37479-37603 GCA_000585015.1 Candidatus Accumulibacter adjunctus
GTGTTGAAGATCTCCGGGCAGCCGTGCCGGTGGATGGCTTCCCGGACCGCGTCCAGACGGAAGTCGGTCGTCAAGGTGTTGGACAGCCGCCAAGGGAGCACCCGCCGCGAGTACCAGTCGATCA
>JFAX01000030.1:37616-38690 GCA_000585015.1 Candidatus Accumulibacter adjunctus
GAGGAAGCCCCGGCGCATCGGAATGCAGGTGATGTCCGCCGCCCACACCTGGTTGGGCCGCTCGACGGCAAGATCGCGCAGGAGATACGGATGGATCTCGTCACCGCGCCGCCGACGAGAGGTGTTGGGCTTCCGAAGCAGGGCCTCGATGCCGATGCGCGCCATCAGGGTGCCGATGTGTCGGCGGCGGGCCTGGAAGCCCTCGCGGCGCCGCAGATCGCGCAACATGCGGGCGCCGGCGAAGGGATGCTCCAGGTGCAACTCGTCGATCCGGCGCATCAGCGCCAGATCCTCCGCCGAGACCTCGCGGGGCGTGTCCTACGCGCTCGAACGGGCGACCCCGAGGAGGGGGCGCACTGATGCGCGACAGGGAGCTCGTGCTTGCGGTAATTCTTCTTGCGCTCGGCAAGCCCGCCTTGGTGAGCGCATTTTCGCTCCTGTTGGGGCTGCTTCCGCAGTCGTTCAATGGGGCAAGGCTACCACTTGTCCCGCTTTACGACTTTCCGGCGCCACCTCTGTGATGCCTGGCCGTTCGATCAGTGGGGCGCTGCTTGATCGCGAATCTCACAAGGTAGGACGGAGCTGACCAAGCTGGAGTAACAGCGGGCAACGCCAGACGGCGTGCTGCCGCTTGGCGACGGCAATCTCGATCCACTGCGGAGAATCATGCTCCCATTCACCGCACGAAGAGCGGGGAAGTCTTGCGTCTGCGGCGAATCGGGGCCATGATCGCCGCATGGATAGCGGAGATTACACGTACGTCTGGCAGGCTGCCGATTGGCCGAACTGGCGTTACGACCTGACCGTGCTGGCCGGCTCACTGGCCGAGGTCAGCCGTGCCCAGGGCCTGTTGCTCGGCCGCCTGGCGGATCTTGGCATGGCTTTGCGCGACCACGCCAGCCTTTCGGCACTGACCGAGGACGTGGTCAAGACCAGCGCGATCGAGGGCGAACAGCTCAGCGTCGAGTCCGTCCGCTCCAGCATCGCGCGCCGGCTGGGCGTGGATATCGGCGCTTTGGCGCCGGTCGATCGGCACGTCGAGGGCGTCGTCGAGATGGTGCTCGACGCGACGGT
>JFAX01000031.1:0-9037 GCA_000585015.1 Candidatus Accumulibacter adjunctus
CCAGCGCATCGTCGTCGCAGCGCAGTTCGTGACCGGCGGCACGGACGCGGTCGATGAAAGCCGGCAGATCGACGAAACGCTCGCTCGGCAATTGCCACCCCGCATCGCGGTCGAACAGCTCGCAGGCCGCCGGCAGCAAGTCCGCCGGCAACTCGTCGCCGGGGCGCAGGCGCACGCGACGCTGCCCGGCGTAATCGAGGAAGAGCTCGCTGAATGCACCCTGGAAACCCGCGGCGAGTGCCTGCCTGCCGTCCGGGCGATTGCCGATCTGCGCCAGCGTGAATTCGATGTGCTTGCAGGTTCCGAGGTCGTTGGTCGAGAAGTCCGGACACGAGCAGCGGTTGTCGCCGGGCTGGTCGCCGCGGATGACGACGCGGTAGCGCCGCCGGCTGTCGGGGTTGTACACCGCGAACTCGGAAAACACCGGGTCGTCACCGAGATTCTCGAAGCCGAAGCGTTGCTCGCGTCCGTACTGCCGGCGCAGTTCGCGCTGCCAATCGTCGACCGGCAGATCGGCCGGTTGGCGTTGCCGCGACAGGCGCGGCGGCGTCGTGCTGCGCTGGCTGGTCTTGCGCCCCTTGCGGTTCGCCCTGTCGTTCGTCTGGTTCATGTTTTCTCGTGGCATTGTTGCTCCGCCGGCCGGGTTGGCAGGTGTCGCCGGAACTGCTTGCCGGGCGGCGAACGGCGGCAGGAGCGGCATCCGGCAACGGCGCCCAAGGAGATCGCCGGGAGCCGCGGGCAAAGCCGCCACTATGCGCAAGCGATGCCGAAAACTCAAGCCCCCGCGACACCCGCGCCAGCACCGTGGCAACGCGGGAAGCGGCCGTCAATCCTTCACGGCTGCCTGCGAGTGGTGCGCGTAGGTCGGCCAATCCGGAACGTAGGCGTCCGCCTGGCTGCCCCAGGTCTGCCAGCCGGCGCGTGATCCGCGCGCGAAGAGCTCGAGGAAGGGGCCGGGCGAGCACGACTCGATCAGCTCGTAGGCCTCGTCCGGCTTGCGCGAGTGCTCCCGCTTGCGGCTCTTGATGATGTTCACCTGGCGGCGGCCAGGCGCCAGCGTGCGGGCATTCCTGCCGCGCACGCCAAAGAGGATCAGCTCGGTCGTGTTGCGGAAGTAGAAACCGACACCGCGCCCGTCCGGGCCACCATCCTTGCGCACCTTGTGCCAGACGATGTTGCTCTTGTAGTCGAATCCCCAGGCGACAAGCACGCGCAAGCCCTGCGGCAAGAGCGCATTCGGCACCCACAGGTAGAGGTGCGCGGTATCCTCGACGATGCTCGCCACCGGCAGCTGCAGAATCCCGTCCAGGCTCAGCGTCGCGTAGCGGTTCAGGCGCTTGTGCTCGGGCGCCATCTTGCCGGTACGGTTCTCGAACTGCCATGGCGGATCGGCCAGAACGGTGCGAAACTTGCGTCCACCGACCCGTTGCAGCAGATCGGCAGCGGCATCGCACGACTGCACGTCCATCTCTTCTCGCCCTCTCATCAGTCCGCCCGGTCGACTCGGGCCGCCGATCCGGCGACGCCGCGAGTACGGCTGTCCGTCCGCCGCCCGATCAGGATACCATCGCGCATCGCCTTCGGGATCCTCGAAACCATGTGCGCACGAACAGCGACAGAGCAGCCGACCACATCATTTCATCCGCGCCGGCACGCCGGCACAGACGGACGGCGAGACCGACATGCTTAGGCGCGAGCTCGAATACTTCTTCGCTGCGCTGCGCTTCTTCACGCGGCTGCCGGTGCCGGCGTGGGTGGGTCACGACAGCATCGCCCTCGACCACTCGGCGCGCTACTTCCCGGCAGTCGGCGTCCTCGTCGGCGCGCTGGCGGCGCTGGTGTACCTGCTGGCCGCGTCCATCTGGCCGACGACTCTCGCGGTTCTCGCCGCCATGGCGAGCGCGCTGTACCTTACCGGGGCCTTTCACGAGGACGGCTGGAGCGACATGGTCGACGGCTTCGGCGGCGGCTGGGAGAAGGCGCAGATCCTGAACATCATGAAGGATTCGCGGATCGGCAGCTTCGGCGCCATCGCCCTCGTCATGCTGCTGCTCGCGCGCTTCTGCGCGCTGATCGAGATCGATCCGCTGCTGATCCCGGCAACGCTGATCGCCGGCCACAGCCTGTCGCGCTTCGCCGCGACGACGCTACTGCACGGCCTCGACTACGTGCGCGACGAAGGCAAGGCCAAGCCGCTGGCAACGCGGATCGGCAGCGGCGAACTCGCCTTTGCCGGTGGCACGGCGCTGCTGCCGCTGCTGCTTCTGCCTGCTCTGCCGGCGGCCTTCGGCTGCCTGCTGGCGGCACTGGCCACCCTCTGGCTGGCCCGCCTCTACCGGCGACGGATCGGTGGCTACACCGGCGACTGCCTCGGTGCGACACAGCAACTGGCGGAGGTGGCTTTCTACTGCGGACTGCTGTGCGACTTTTCCTGATCCGCCATCCGCGCCCTCTGCTCGACGACGGCATCTGCTACGGCCGGCTCGATGTCGACGCCGAGGACCCGCAGCCGGTCGCCGCACGCCTGCGCCCGCTGCTGCCCGACGCCACGCCGGTGATCAGCAGTCCGCTGCAGAGGGCGCACCGCCTGGCAAGCGCCCTGCACCCACGACCGTCCTGCGATGCGCGTTTGCAGGAGATCGACTTCGGCGACTGGGAGGGACTCCGCTGGGAGTGCATCGAGCGTCGGCTGCTCGACGCCTGGGCTGCCGATGTGCTGCACTTCGTGCCGCCCGGAGGCGAGTCGGTCGCCATGCTGCGGGCGCGCGCGATCGACTGCGTCGGCGACCTGCCGGCGAACGATTGTGCCCTCGTCACCCACGCCGGCGTCATCCGCGTGCTGCTCGGCCACTGGCTGCGCCTGCCGCTCGACGAGTGGAGCCGGCTGCCGCTCGACTTCGGCAGCATCACGCTGCTCGAACTCGCCGCCGGCAATGGTGGCGGGCGCTCAGGCAGCGGCGCCATCCTGCACTACCTCAACCGGCGCGGCGGCGCTGGCGCCTTCTGATCAGCCGCGTGGGTGGTGCTGCGCGTGCAGCTGCTTCAGTCGTTCGCGCGCGACATGGGTATAGATCTGCGTCGTCGAGATGTCGGCGTGACCGAGCAGCAACTGGACGACGCGCAGGTCGGCGCCGTGGTTGATGAGATGCGTGGCGAAGGCGTGGCGCAGGACATGCGGCGACAGCCGGGCGGGGTCGATCCCGGCGACGACCGCGTAGCGCTTGATCAACTGCCAGAACGCCTGCCGCGTCATCGCCGCCGCGCGGGCGGTGACGAAGAGGTCGTCGCTTTGTCTGCCGTCGAGCAGCACCCGCCGCCCCTCGGCAAGGTAGCGCCGCAGCCAGTCGGCCGCCTCCTCGCCCAGCGGCACCAGGCGCTCCTTGCTGCCCTTGCCGAACACGCGCAAAACGCCCATGTCGAGGCTGAGCTCGTGCAGCCGCAGGCCGACGAGTTCGCTGACGCGCAGGCCGGTGGCGTAGAGCGTTTCGAGCATCGCGCGATCGCGCTGGCCGAGCGTCGTCTCGCTCCCCGGCGCGGCGAGCAGGGCTTCGACCTGCGCCTCGGACAGCACCTTCGGCAAGCGTGAAGGCTTCGCCGGCATGGCGATGCGCGACGTCGGATCGTCTGGGCGCAGTCCACGCGCCAGCCGATGGCGGTAGAAGCGGCGCAGGGTCGACAGGTAACGCGCCTGCGATGAAGCACGCAGGCTTTGCAAACGTGTCGCGACGAAGGCCAGCAGGGTCGCTTCGTCCAGGTCGCAGAGGCTGCCGCGCCGCTCCCCGGCAAGCCAGCCGGCGAGCTGCAGGAGGTCGCTGCGATAGCTGGCGAGCGAAGCCCGCGCCAGCCCGTCCTCGAGCCAGAGCGTATCGCAGAACGAATCGATCGCGGCGAGGTCGGCCGCAGCGGGCTCAGCGGGCTTCATGCGCCAGCAGCCAGCGCTTGACGTCGAGCAGATGGCCGTCGCGCTGCCGGGCAAAGCCGCCGAGGCCACCGGCGGCCGCGAGGACGCGGTGACAGGGAACGACCACCGGGTAGGGATTGCGACCGCAGGCCTGGCCGACGGCGCGCGCCGCACTGCAGAGTTCGCGGGCGATGTCGCCATAGCTGCGCGTCTGGTGCACCGGAATGGCGGCGATCTCGCGCCAGACGCGGCGCTGGAAGGGCGTTCCGACCGGCAGCAAGGGTAGCGCGAAAGCATGCTCCGGGTCCGTCAGGTAAGCCGCGAGCTGCCGCGCCGCCTCCGCGGCGAGCGCGTTGGCCGGCGCCTGTGCAGGGCCCGGCGGCAGGAAGACGATGCCGTGCAGCGTCCCTTCGTCGCAGCGCACGCCGAGCCGGAAACCCGGCGCCGCGATCACCGCCTGCCACGGGGACGGGCCGGCGGTGCTCATCGCGCTCAGGATGCCTTGCCGAGCAGCGCCTGCTTGAGATCGTCCTGCACCGGCTTGCTGCCCAGCCAGATCTTCAGCAGCGCGCGGTAGAAATCCTCGCCGGCAATGTCCTTGCCCTTGACCTGTCCATTGACCGTCAGCCGTGTGCCGCTCTCCGGCAACCAGTCGATCAGGACGACGGTGCCGGTCTTCGGTTCACCGGCCGCCAGCATGCTGTCCGAGAACTGCTTCAGGCGGTCCTTGAGAGCGGCCATCTCGGCTTCCGAATGATTGCTCGCCATGCCTTCCTGCAGCGCTTCGACGAACTGCTGTGCCGAGAGATCGCGCAGCAGTGTGATCGCCACCCGCTTGCCGCCCTTGGCGGCAAGCACCGCCTCGGCGTCACCGCGCTTCTCGGGCAGGTAGAGCGCCATCGCATACACCTTGAACACCGCCTTCTTGCGCAGGCCGGCGCCATTGACCACGAGATCGGCAGCGCCGACGTGCGACTTGTCCTCGAACTTGACGCCAGCGACTTCGACGGCGCTGGCCAGGTTGAACGCAAGGGCGGCAGCGGCCGCCAGAAGCAGGTGTTTCATGTCGTCTCCTTGGCCTGCAAGAGGCTGAACAGGCTGATTCGGCGGTCAGGGGAAGAAGCAGTGGCGGCACCCGCCTGCCGCCACTGCGTCGTCGCCGGCAGGCTCTGCCGGCGACGGGAAAGACTTCGCATCGGCTTCAGCCACGCACCTCGCCCTGACCCAGGACGATCCACTTCTGACTGGTCAATCCCTCGAGACCGACCGGACCGCGGGCGTGAATCTTGTCGGTCGAAATGCCGATCTCGGCGCCGAGGCCGTACTCGAAGCCGTCGGCAAAACGCGTCGATGCGTTGACCATCACCGAGGCCGAATCGACCTCGCGCAGGAAGCGCATCGCCGCACTGTAGTTCTCGGTGACGATGGCGTCGGTGTGATGCGAGCCGTAATGATTGATGTGCTCGATCGCCTGCCCGATGCCGTCGACCACCCGTACCGAGATGATCGGCGCCAGGAACTCGCTGGCGTAATCCTCCTCGCTTGCCGCCGACGCCTCGCTGACCAGCGCCCTGGTCTCCGGGCAGCCACGGATCTCGACCCCCTTGCGCGTCAGCATGGCGGCGAGCGGCGGCAGCAGCCGGCCAGCCAGCGAGCGTGCGATGAGCAGCGACTCGGCGGTGTTGCAGGTACCGTAGCGCTGCGTCTTGGCATTCTCGACGATGCGCAGCGCCTGCCCGAGGTCGGCCCCGTCATCGACATAGACATGGCAGTTGCCGTCCAGATGCTGGATCATCGGCACCCTGGCTTCGGCCAGCAGACGCGCGACCAGTCCCTTGCCACCGCGCGGCACGATCACGTCCACATGCTCGCGCATGCGGATCAGGTGACCGACGACGGCGCGGTCGGTGGTCGAGACGACCTGCACCACGCTGCCCGGAAGGCCGGCGCTGGCGAGTCCCTCGTGGACCAGCGCGGCGATCGCCTGGTTGCAGTGGATCGCTTCCGAGCCGCCACGCAGGATCGAGGCGTTGCCCGACTTGAGGCACAACGCCGCGGCATCGGCGGTGACGTTCGGCCGCGCCTCGTAGATGATGCCGATGACGCCCAGTGGCACGCGCATGCGGCCGACCTGGATGCCACTCGGCCGCCGGCGCAAGTCGCTGATCTCGCCGACCGGATCGGGCAATGCGGCGACCTGCTCGACCCCCTCCGCCATCGCCGCCACAGCCTGCGCTGAGAGCGTCAGCCGGTCGAGCAGTGCCGCTTCCAGGCCGGCGGATCGGGCGGCGTCCACGTCCTGCCGGTTGGCGGCGACGAGCGCCTCGCTCTCGCGGCGGATCGCTGCGGCGATCGCGCGCAGTGCGTGGTTCTTGGCATTGCTGTCGGCACGTGCGATGATGCGCGACGCGGCACGCGCCTCACGACCCAGCTGCTGCACATAGTTCTCGATATCCATCTGGCCCTCTGTCATCGGCAAGGATCGATTATAGCCAGCGCACGTCGGCAAACGTCAACGGAACCTCTGGTGCCAGGCGCACTCTCAGCACCATCGTCGCCGTCACCTGCCGCCCCTCTTGCCCGGACCGACCATGAAGAAAAAGCTGATCCTGCCCGCCGAAGCCAAAGTCTGTGCCACCTGCAGCTACTGGGACGGCGAGCGACGGGTCGATACCGAACTGCGGCTGGTGGTCATTGCCGATGATTGCGCCGGCGAGTGCCTGGTACGGGGCGAGGGCAGCCACGGCCTCAGTGATGTCCGGCATCACAGCCCTGACGATTGCGTCTGGGAACACCTGGCCCCGGATGCTGCGGGCGCCGGTCCGTCTCCCGGCGACCCACCGGCCGGCGGTTGAGAAGCGCCGCCTCGCCGGCAGGCGGCGAACGACGCAGCTGCTTGTCGCTCACGCTGCGACGAGCCGCAGTGCCAGTTGCCGGAATTCGTCCCAAACGTCTCCCCGCGCGGCCCCCTTGATCATCCGGTCGATGCGCGCGGCGTGCTCCAGGGCAGCGCTTGCCTGCGCCGCCCGCAGCCGCTGCAGCGCCCGCCGGAACGGTGCCTGTCGCGGCCCCCAGACACGCGCTGCGCGCAGCAGCCCGTCGAGCGGCTGACCCCGTTCGAGACCGGCGCACACCTGCGCCAGTGCCCGCACCTCCTCGGTGAATGCCCAGAGGATCAGCGGCGGCGCCTCGCCTTCCTGCTGCAAGCCATCGAGGGTGCGCGTCAGGCGTGCCACATCGCCACTCAAGAGAGCTTCGCGCAAGGCGTCGAGGTCGTAGCGGGCGACATCGAGCACGGCATCGCGAATCTGCTCCAGTCTCAGCCGGCCTTCCGGGTAGAGCACGCCGAGCTTGAGGATCTCCTGATGGGCCGCCAGCAGGTTGCCCTCGACCCGCTCGGCAATGAAACGCAAACCTGCGGCATCAGCGCTCTGCTGCTGCCGTGCAAGGCGGCCGGCAAGCCAGCCGGGCAGCTCGGCAAGACCAGGCGCGAGCAGCTTGACGACGACGCCGGCAGCGGCGACGGCAGACATCCAGGCGGACTTCTCCTCCCGCCATTCGACGCCGATCATGCTCACGAGCAACAGCGAATCGGGTGACGGACGCGCGCAATACTCCTGCAGCGCCAGGCTGCCCTCGCGCCCCGGCTTGCCGCCCGGGATGCGCAGGTCGAGCAGCGTCCGGCCGCCGAACAGCGACATGCTGCCAGCCGCGTGATGCAGCTCGTTCCAGTTGAAGCCGGCGATGGCGATGAGCACCTGGCGCTCGTCGAAGCCCTGACGACGGGCGGCGGCACGGATCGCGTCCGACGCCTCGATGACCAGCAGAGGTTCGTCGCCGTGGACGAGATAGACGGGCTGCAGCTCGCGCGCGAGGTGCGCTGGCAGTTGTTCGCCCTTGAGCAGCACGCCGCCAGCCCTACGTGCCGGCGTCCACGAACACCGGCTTGGCCGCCGCCAGGCGACGCATCAGCTGTTGCACCAGATCCAGCTCCATGTCGCGCCAGAGCAGGGACTCTTCCTGCTGCTTCGCAAGCACCTGCGAATCGTCGTAGGTGAGGTCACGCACCAGCTCGACGCTGGCCGGCGGCACGACGTCGCGGCCCTTGTTGTCGGTCAACCGGTAGGGAAACAGATAGCGCAGGCGCAGCTCACTGACCCGGCCGGTACCCGAGACGGTCAGGATCACACGGTCGCGATACTCGTTGCCGGGAACGAAGATGACCTGCGCTTCGCTCGCGGTCGCCACCAGCAGGTTCGGGTTCGACGCCTTGATCGATCGCCTGAGCTGGGCGCCGATCACCGAGTAATCGGCAATCGAAAGATACAGGCTTTCGAAGGGAAACGAGTAGGAACCGCGCAACTGAAAGCCGCAGGCGGCAACGAGCAGCGTGCCGGCGGCAAAGAGGACGAGAGAGCGCAGGGCGGCGGGCATGGCAGGTTTCCTCGCGGTCTCAGACGACGATGTTGACCAGGCGACCGGGGACGACGACCAGCTTCCGCGGCGGCGCGCCGGCGAGATGCTTGCGCGCGACCTCGCTGGCCAGAGCGCTGGCTTCGATCGTCGCCCGGTCGGCAGCGGCGGCAACGCGCAGGCTGCCACGCAGCTTGCCGTTGATCTGCAGCACGAGCTCGACTTCGTCCTGCTCGAGAGCGCCGGCATCGGCCTGCGGAAACGCCTGCCCGGACGCGGACTGGCCCGGCCTGAGCGAGGCGTAGAGCGCCTCGCAGACATGCGGGACGATCGGGCTGAGCAGCAGCGTCACTGCCTCGAGCGTCTCCTGGCGGACGGCACGCGCGGCAGGCGAATCCTCACTGATCCGGCTGCAGGCGTTGAGCAGTTCCATCACCGCGGCGATGGCCGTATTGAACTGCTTGCGCCGGCCGTAGTCGTCGGCGACCTTGCCGATCGTCTGGTGCAACTGGCGGCGCAGTGCCTTCAGCTCGCCGCTCAACTCAGCCGGCGCAGACGGTGGCAGCGGGCCGGCGGCGAGATGCTCCCAGACCATTCGCCAGAGCCGCTTGAGAAAACGGAAGGCGCCCTCGACGCCGGCATCCGACCATTCGAGCGATTGATCGGGCGGACTCGCGAACATGATGAACAGACGAGCCGTATCGGCGCCGAACTGGTCGATCA
>JFAX01000031.1:9133-10919 GCA_000585015.1 Candidatus Accumulibacter adjunctus
TATCGGCGCCGAACTGGTCGATCAGCGCCTGCGGATCGACGCCGTTGTTCTTCGACTTCGACATCTTCTCGATGCCACCGACGACGACCGGCAAGCCATCGGCACGCAGGCTGGCGCCAATCGCCCGCCCGCGCTCGTCATGCACCGCGTCCACCTCGGCCGGATTGATCCACTGCTTCTTGCCGTGCGCATCCTCGCGGTAGAAGGTCGGCGCGACGACCATTCCCTGCGTCAGCAGGTTGGCGAATGGTTCAGCGAGCGGCGCATCGCCGAACAGCCCGAGGTCACGCATCAGCTTCGTCCAGAAGCGCGAATACAGGAGGTGCAGGATGGCGTGCTCGATGCCGCCAATGTACTGATCGATGCCACCGCGACACCAGTAGGCCACCCGCTGATCGACCATCGCCTGCTCGTTGTCCGGGCAACAGTAGCGCAGGAAGTACCACGAGGACTCGACGAAGGTGTCCATCGTATCGGTTTCGCGTCGCGCCGGTTGGCCACACTTCGGGCAGGCGCATTCGTGGAAGCTGGGCAGCCGCGCCAATGGCGAACCGGCGCCGGTGATCGTCACGTCCTCGGGCAGGACGACCGGCAGGTCGGCATCCGGCACCGGCACGTCGCCGCAGGTGGCACAGTGGACGATCGGGATCGGGCAGCCCCAGTAGCGCTGCCGCGAGATTCCCCAGTCGCGCAGGCGAAACTGGACCTTCTTCTCGCCGAGGCCCCTGGCAGCCAGGTCGGCAGCGATCGCGTCGACCGCGGCGGCATGGCCGAGACCATCGTAAGGGCCCGAATTGACGCAGACGCTCCCCTGCTTGTCGGCATACCAGTCCTGCCAGGCTTCGGTCGAGAAACGCTCGCCGGGCAGCGCGATCACCTGCCTGATCGGCAAACCGTACTTGCGGGCAAAGGCGAAGTCCCTTTCGTCGTGTGCCGGCACCGCCATCACCGCGCCATCGCCATAACCCATCAGGACATAGTTGCAGACCCACACCTCGACCTGCTCGCCGGTCAACGGGTGGCTGACGTGGATGCCCGTGGCGACGCCCTTCTTCTCCATCGTCGCCAGGTCGGCCTCGGCGACACCGCCGCGCTTGCACTCGTCGACGAAAGCAGCCACCCGTGGATCGCGCGCGGCCGCGTGCGTCGCCAGCGGGTGCTCGGCGGCGACGGCGCAGAAGGTGACACCCATGATGGTATCGACGCGGGTGGTGAACACCCAGAGCTGTCCGGGCCGGCCATCGAGTTCGTAGGGAAAGGCAAAACGGACACCGGTGCTCTTGCCGATCCAGTTCTTCTGCATCAGGCGAACCTGCTCCGGCCAGCCCGGCAGCCGGTCGAGATCGGCGAGCAGTTCCTCGGCGTAGGCGGTGATCTTCATGTAGTACATGGGGATCTCGCGCTTCTCGATCAGCGCCCCCGAACGCCAGCCACGGCCATCGATCACCTGTTCGTTGGCGAGCACCGTCTGGTCGACCGGATCCCAGTTCACGGTCCCCAGACGCTTGTAGATCAGACCCTTTTCGTACAGGCGGGTGAACAGCCACTGTTCCCAGCGATAGTATTCCGGCCGGCAGGTGGCCAGTTCGCGCTCCCAGTCGAGGGCGAAACCCAAGCGCTGCAGCTGCGCCTTCATGTAGCCGATGTTGGCGTAGGTCCATTCGGCCGGCGGAACGTTGTTCTGCATCGCCGCGTTTTCCGCCGGCATGCCGAAGGCGTCCCAGCCCATCGGTTGCAGGACGTTGTAGCCGAGCATGCGGTGGAAGCGCGCCAGCACATCGCCGAT
>JFAX01000031.1:11023-38046 GCA_000585015.1 Candidatus Accumulibacter adjunctus
AAGCGCGCCAGCACATCGCCGATCGTGTAGTTGCGCACGTGCCCCATGTGCAGCTTGCCCGACGGATAGGGAAACATCGACAGGCAGTAATACTTCGGCCGTTCCGCATCCTCGATGGCGCGCGCTGCGCCGCTGCGCTGCCAGAGATCCTGGGCGGCGACTTCAACTTCGGCGGGCTGGTACTTTTCCTGCATGGCCGGCGGCGATCCGAAAGTGGCTGAGGGGCGAATTATACGCGCATCGCCCTCCTCGTCCCCCGCTGCCCGGCGCGTCACCGATGTGCAGGCTGGCTGGCCGCCGGGCGCAACGGGACGCCTCAGCTTCGCGGATCCGGGGCGAAGCCGCCCGGGAACGGGTTCGGCTGTGGCGACTGGCGTGGCCGCGGGATGACGCCCTGGGCGAGCAGGCGCGCACGGCTGTCGTAGTGGATGCTGACGATCTCGACCGGATGGTCGCTGGCGCGACGGAAATCGGTGTACTGCGTCGGCGCGCTGAGGCGCTCGCCGTGCCCCGTGCCGAGACGGCTGGCCGCCTGCTGCCTGGCACGCGCCGCCTCGTTGGCGGACGCTTCGGCAGCCGGCGCTGCCTTCGCTGCCGCAGCCGCCGACGGACTCGCGCCGGCGGCATCAGCCTCGCTGTCGCGCGACGACCGCGCCACCGCCGGCGCCGGCGCGACGCTCTCGCGGAACACGGCGACGGCAATCACGCCGACGTTGCGTGGCCGATCGGTACGAGCGGCGTAACTGTCGGCGAGGCTGGTGAAGTAGAAGGCAGCGACCTCGTCCATGCTCTTGCGCCAGCCCGCAACCTCGGCCGACTGGCCCGCTGGCAGAACGTAGCCTGACTGCGATGTCGCGGCAGTTTCGCCGCTGATGGCGTTGATGCCGTCGACCGAGAGCACCGTCAGCAGCCGCCCGGCAGTCCGGTTGTGCAGTCGTACGACATAGCCGCTGCCCGGCGTGCCGGCAACGTAAAAGCGGCCCTGGTGGCGATGGACCTCGAGTCGCTCGCCGGTCTGGCGATCGACGACGCTGACGTCGACCAAAGCGCCGGCGTCGGCGATACTCAGGCAGCCTGCCAGTGGCAGGGCGGCAAGCAGGGTGGCGAATCTGTTCATGATGGTCTCCTGGATGGGCTTGGTGACCGTGTAAACGTTGCCGACCACTGAACGGGGTCAAGTCACTGGCGAAATTCCTCCGGCAGCGGGTAGTCCGGATGGACACGACGAAAGTCGGCGAGCTGCTTCGCTGCGTCCGCATTGCGGCCCTCGCGGCGCAGCGCGCGAATCTCTTCCAGCCAGTCGTCGGCACTGCGCCCATCATCGGCCCGCGACTTGGCCACCGCCCTCGCCTGCTGACGCGCGGCCGGCGGCTGCCCGACGGCGGCAGTCTGCTGCTCCGCGCTCGCCGCCGCCGGCGCCGCCGCAGCGGCGGCTGGCAGCGCATTGCCTTCCTTCCCCGCTGCGGCCGACGATTCGGGAACCACCTCCTGCCGGCCGCCGGCCAATCTGCCCTCGCGATGCGGCGTGTCACCGTCCGCCGGGCGCGGCCCACTCCCGCCAGCCGGCTGCGCCAAGCGCTGCCCAACCGAACTCTCCTCCCTGGCCTGCGGCCGCGGGGCCACGCCCACCGCTGCTGCGCCGGCACCCGCCACGGCGTCGCCCGTGACGCCGGCCGGCGCCGACGCCGCCGGTGCAGCAACGTCGCGCGCGGCGGATGGCAGCGCGCTCCCCGGCGCCACCGGCCGCGGCGGCGCGACCTCGGCTTCCCGGCGCGAGTCGCCGGGAAGCCGCTGCTGCAGCAGCGCCAGCGTCAGGGTCAATGTCAGGGTCGTCGTCAGCGCCAGCGTCGTTCGCCAGCGCTGCCACCAACTGCGCCGCGCGGCGCTCACCGGCACAGTCACCGCCGCCCGCGCAGCGGCGAGAATGCGCTCGTCGATCTCTACCGAGGGCTCATCGCGGGCATGCTCCCGGTAGAGTGCCGAGAGTTGCGCGTCGCCCGGGAAATCCTTTGGCCGTTCGCTCATAACAGATCCTGCAGGCTCTTCCGGAGTCTGACAAGAGCATAGCGCATGCGACTCTTGGTCGTTTCGCGCCCGCAACCGGTAGCGGCAGCAATCTCTTCCAGCGTCAGCTGCCCCTCCTCGGCGAGCAGAAAGACCTCACGCTGCAGCGGTGGCAGCTCGGCCAGCGCCAGGCTGATCCGGCGCGCCGTATCGTGCCGCTCGTGCAGGACATGCGGCATTTCCTCACTCGCTGCCGGCAACCGTTCGATCCAATCCTCAGATCCCTCGGCATCCTCGTCGGCGGCGGCCTCGTAATGCGCCAGCAGATGCCGGGCATGCTGGCGATAGTGGTCGATCAGGCGGTGACGGGCAATGCGGAAAAGCCAGGTCAGGAAGCGCGCCAACGGTTCGTACTGGCGGCGCGCATGGACCACCTTCAACCAGACGTCCTGATGCAGCTCGTCGGCCTCGGCGGCACTGCCGCACTGCCGCGCGAGATAGCGGTAGAGCGGGCCGCGATGGCGGCGATAGAGAATGGTGAAGGCATTGGCATCGCCTGCGCGGTAGGCCAGCATCAGTCGTTCGTCGCTCCAGTCCGTCTGCATGGCGCCAGTCTAGCCACTGCGGCGGCAAACGCAAGCCACCGCCGCGTCGCAGCGGAGTCGCTGCGGGCAGTGCTAGAATCGCCGCTTCATCGTCGCGAGGAGCAGCTCATGAACCGGAGTCGCCTACACGCTCTCGTCGCTTGCGGCCTGCTTGCCGGTGCCCTGACGTCGATCGCCGCGCCGTCAGGGTCGGGACAGAGCGCCGACGCCGTCGTCGCCGGCGTCCTCATGCCGGCCTGGCTCGAGCGTCAGGGCTCACGGCAGGAGCTGACGGCAGGTATCGCGCTGCAGAACCGCGACCGGCTGCTCACCGGCACCAATGCGCGCGTCGAGGTCCGCCTGCGCGACGGCAGCGTGCTGCGCCTGGCCGCTGACACGCACTGCGAACTGAATGCGCTCGGCGTACGCGAGCCGGAGGTCTTCACCGCCGCGATCGACGTGCCGCAGGGCGCAGTCCGCTTCACCACCGGCCATCTGGCGCACAGCCTGCGGCAACGGGCGGTCAATCTGCGCGTCGGCACGCTCACCGCCAGCGTCCGTGGCACCGACCTCTGGGGTACCGCCGACGGCGCCGGCGACCGCATCTGCCTGCTCGAGGGCCGCATCACGCTGCTCCAGCCGGATCGCGACGCGCGCCAGGTCAGCGAAGCAGGCAGTTGCTATCTGGCGGCAAAGGATGGCAGCCCGGCCGTTCTGCAGACGGTCACCGCGGCGCAGCTGGCGTGGTCGGCGGCACAGACGGCAATGCCGCCCGCGGCGGCCGCTGCGAACCAGGCGGAGACGGCGACTGCGTCGAGGCCCGCGCGCATGGCACGCACTGCGCGTCGCGGCAGCTGGTCGGTCGAAGTGGCTGCCGTCGATGGCGAAGCAGAGGCGCTCTCGATCCACGATCGCGCGCGCGCTGCCGGCTACGGCGTCCGCATCAGGCCCCTGCCCGCAGCCGGTGGTGGCTACCGCTACGCGCTCCGCCTCGGACCGTTGTCCTCCGAAGAAGAGGCAGCGGCCCTCGCCGCGGAAATCGGCAACGCACTGCCGGCTGCGCCGCTGAGCCTCGTTCGCAACTGAGTCCCGCGCGCCGCTGCCAACCGGCGGAGCGGCGACGGACCTTGCTGACCGAGACCGCGAGGATCAAGCCGCTGCGCTCGCGCCTTGCCGGCCGGGCAGGGTGCGACGCCTGCTCGGCGACTGCGGCTAGAAGGCGTGCCGCTGCGGGCCGAAGAACTCCACCCACTGCGACTGCCACAGGCGGACGAGGCTGTGCGCGGTGATCAGGTTGAGTTTCGAGATGCGGTTCTGGTGGCGCAACAGCCAGGAAACGCAGGTTCTCGAAGCGAGCGCATCACGGGCCACCGAACGGTCGCCCTCGGCCTCGGCATAGTCGATGAAACGTTCCACCGCCAAGCGATGGTATTCGGAACTGGTGCAGCAACCGGCGATCACTTCGGCCTCGCCAGCAGCCCGACGCCACAGCTTGAGCGCCAGCTCTTCGCTGATACCGGCGCGGTGCGCGATCCACGGCAGGATTTTCGGTGCTTTCATCAAGGTACTCCTGGAATTCTGGTGCTGCTCGACCCCGGGGGCGGACCATCCGCCGCGCAGCGGGCCTCTGTTGCAGTGCAGCATGATTATAGCGAATGTCGTTCGGAAAAGTGAGTAATTTCCTCTAGACTGCTGGTCACGCGACCGGCTTCAAGCCATTGGCGGGATCTCCTCGCAAGTGCCGAACTGAACGTGCCCGACAGGGCCCCTGAACCATTCTCCAGTCGGCGGATGCGGGAGGCTGCGCTGTCATTCTCCTGACACCATGACCTCCCGATCTGTCTGCAGCATAGCCCGTGCGAACCACGCCAGCCGTGAAGTAATCCACCTTTCGAGCGAGGTTTCCGCCCCGGTTGCCTGCTCGCTGCAGCCGATCGGTGGCGGCCGCCCGGGCGCGCCGCCTCAGCCGGCGACGAGCGCCGAATACGCCTGATAGGCGGCGAATACCGCCAGAGCGACGAAAAAGGCGCCGCTGATGCGGTGCAGCAGCTGCAGCGGAATCTTCTGCAGGATCGTCCTGCCGGCAAGGATTCCGAGCGCCGACGTCGTCGCCAGGGCGAGCGTCGCCCCGAGCCAGACGCCAGCCGGAACGTGCGTGCTGCTCATCGCGACGACGGCGAGCTGTGTCTTGTCGCCGAACTCCGCCACTGTCAGCAGCAGGAAGGTGGTGAGGAAGATGCCGTGACCGCTTCTTTCCTCGACCTCGTCGTCATCGTCGTCAGCCGTCGCGCGCAGGGCGTGCAGGCCGAAGGCGAAGAACAGCAAGGCGACGACGGCGCTGACGACCCATTCGGGCAACCAGCTGGCGATGGCGACGCCGAAGACGACAGCCAGCGTGTTGAGCAGCGAGAAGGCCGCCAAGGCGCCGAGCATCACCGGCAGGGGCCGATGTCGCGAGGCCAGTGTCATGCAGACCAGCTGGCTCTTGTCACCGATCTCGGCCGCAGCGATGAGCGCGAAGCTGGTTGCCGCAGCAGCCGAAATCTCGATGACACTGCCGCCGCCAAAGAGTGAGGAGAGGTGGGGCAGCAGGCCTGTCGCGTCTTCCAAAGGGATCTCCCGGCGAACGATCAGAGAAAGTGGAGCGTCCGCTGCCGCTCAGCGATCCGGCAGCGAAACCGGCGGATGTTAGCGCTGCAGCCGTTGCCGGATCAAGGCCAGGAGCGGCAGCAGGACGTTTTCGCGGCAGTTACGTCGGATTCGCGCCACACGGCCCGATTGCTGTGCCGCAACCAATTCGACCGCCGCCGCATGGAACGCCGAGGCCCGCGCTGGCCAGAGACGAAAAAGCCGCGCTTGCGGCGCGGCTTCGGCCATCGGGTGGCATGCAGCGATCGGGTACGGCCCCCCGTCGCTGCACGCCGCGCCAGCGACCTAGTGGAACTGCTCTTCCTCGGTCGATCCCGTCAACGCGGTGACCGACGACGTGCCACCCTGGATGACCGTCGTCACCTCGTCGAAGTAACCGGTGCCGACCTCCTGCTGGTGCGAGACGAAGGTGTAGCCGCGATCACGCGCGGCGAACTCGGGTTCCTGCACCTTCTCGACGTAGGCCGTCATGCCGCGTGCGACATAGTCCTGTGCCAGGTCGAACATGTGGTACCACATGTTGTGAATGCCGGCGAGGGTGANGAACTGGTACTTGTAGCCCATGGCGCCGAGTTCCCGCTGGAACCTGGCGATCGTCGCGTCGTCGAGGTTCTTCTTCCAGTTGAACGAAGGCGAGCAGTTGTAGGCGAGCAGCTTGCCCGGGTGCTTGCCGCGCACCGCCTCGGCGAACTGGCGGGCGAAATCGAGATCCGGCGTACCCGTCTCGCACCACACGAGGTCGGCATATTCGGCATAGGCGACGGCACGCGAAATGGCCTGCTGCAGACCCTTGCGGGTCTTGTAGAAGCCTTCCGATGTCCGCTCGCCGGTGACGAACGGCTTGTCGTTGTCGTCGCAGTCGGAGGTCAGCAGATCGGCCGCCTCGGCGTCGGTGCGCGCGATCACCAGCGTCGGCACACCGCAGACGTCAGCGGCGAAACGGGCGGCGATCAGCTTCTGCACCGCTTCCTGCGTCGGCACCAGCACCTTGCCGCCCATGTGGCCGCATTTCTTGACGGACGCCAGCTGGTCTTCCCAGTGTACCCCGCCCGCCCCGGCCCGGATCATCGCCTTCATCAGTTCAAACGCGTTCAACACGCCGCCGAAGCCGGCCTCGGCGTCCGCCACGATCGGTGCGAAGTAATCGATGTAGCCCTTGTCGCCCGGGTTCACGTTCTTCGAGAACTGGATTTCATCGGCGCGGCGGAAGGAGTTGTTGATCCGCTCGACGACCTTCGGTACCGAATCGACCGGATACAGCGACTGGTCGGGATACATCGCGGCGTAGGAGTTGTTGTCGGCGGCAACCTGCCAGCCCGACAGGTAGATCGCCTTGACTCCCGCCTTGACCTGTTGCATCGCCTGACCACCGGTCAGCGCGCCGAGGCAGTTGACATAGGGTTCGCTATTGACCAGCTTCCAGAGCTTCTCGGCGCCGCGCCGGGCGACCGTGTACTCGATCGGGAACGAGCCGCGCAGGCGGACGACATCGGCCGCCGAATAGCCGCGCTTGATTCCCTTCCAGCGGGGGTTCTCGGCCCAGTCCTTCTCAAGTTCAGCGATCTGTTGCTCTCTAGTGCTCATGATTGTCCTCACGAAAAATTGGCAAGTGCAGAGGGGGCTATGGCGACGCCCGCAGCTTGGCTGGGGAAGCGTTGCATGGCAAAGCCGGGGCGGCCAATGGGGAGAAGTATAGAGATCTTTTGCCACGCCGGCAACAGTCTTATATAAGACATAAGATATATTTTTTTGCGAACCGAAACAGCCGCTTGGCCGGCGCCTTCCGCAATGCGAAAGGCGATTCTCGTCGGTGAAATGGGCCAGCCTATGCCCGGTGGTGCGCCGGGGCGAACACCAGCTCCGGCAGGACGACCTCCCAGCGTTCGCAGCGGATTCGGTGCGCGTGTTCGGTCGAGCGGTCATCGCTGCGCCAGCGAACCACGATCGCCGCAACGCGCGCGGCGACGCAGTCCATCCCGGCCGGCGGGGCGTAGCTGGCGGCGAGACGGCCGACCAGCCGGTCTTTCCCGTCCAGCAGCAGCCAGCGCCGGCCGTCATGGCGCAAGTGCAGCGGATCTCCGGGTTGCAGCGCGGCAATCGCTCGCTGCACCGGATGGCCCGCTGCCTGGCGCCCGGCAAAACCGATGTCCACCTCGCCCGGGTGGAGCTGCCGGTACTGCCAGGACAGCTCGGGCGGCGGCGCCGGCAGCGCCACCGGCGGTCGGCGCAGCAGGGCGGCAGACGCGGGCAGTGCGTCGAGCAGTGGCGCACGCCGGGCGAACTGCGCCAGCAGCAGTGTCAGCCGGGCGCGGGTCATCGCCACGTAGTACAGGCGCCGTTCGGCGTCGACGTCGGCCTCCGCCGGAGCCTCGAGCCGGCTGCCTGCTCCCCAGCCGCCATCGAGGACCGCGACATGATCGAACTCGAGCCCCTTCGCCCGGTGCGCCGTGAGCAACAACAGCCCGCTCTGCCGACGCCGGGCTTCACGGCCCCAGTCGACCAGCCATTCGATGAAATGCTGCCGCGGCAGTTCGGCATCACCGGTCTCATCGCGGTATTCGGCAACCGCTTCCGCAAGCATCGCCCAGACCGATGTCGACGCCTGCCCGGCAACCCACTCGGCGACCGTTCGCCCGCTGACCAGTGAACCCGTGCCGTGCAGCCAGTCGAGCAATTGCTGTGTTTCCCGTTGCCGCCAAAAGCGCAGGCCCTCCGCACGCGCGACCTGGACAGGCAGTCCCTGCTGCTCGCAGTGGCTGCGCACCGGCTCCAGCCATTGCCACTCGCGCGCGATCACGGCGCAGCGCGCCCAGTCCCATGCGGCCGTCAGGCCGGCCAGGCGCTGCAGTTCGCCGATCACCGCCAGCGCCTGCGTTCGCGCGTCCTCTCCCGCCGGCAGGATCTGCACGCGACCCTGCGCCACGGAGTCGATGCGCGCCCACTCGCCGCCCGCCGGCTGCTGCCGGCGCGCACGGTCGATGCGGATCGGCTGGGCGGCCTTCATGCGCTGCGCTGCTGGCCCGATCACGTGGTTGGCGATCTCGATCAGGTGTGCCGTCGAGCGGTAGTTGTCCACCAGATGCAGCGTCCGGGCGCCGTAGTCGGCCGCGAAGCGGCGGATGAACTCGACCGATGCACCACTGAAGGCGTAGATGTTCTGATCGTCGTCACCGACGGCAAAAAGGTTCAGCCGTGCATCCCCGGCGGCGAGGTTGCGCCCGGCCAGCGCGGCGATCAACTCATACTGCTGGGGACCGATGTCCTGGTACTCGTCCACCAGGATCCAGCGCAGACCGCGCAACAGTCGCTCGCGCTGCTCGTCGGCTTCCTCGGGCGGCCCTTCGTCGCCGCGCAGCAGGGCGATGGCACGTTGCCGGATGATCTGCAACGCGGCCTCCAGACCGCCGTCGGCAAGCTCCCGTTCGCGCCCGGCGAAGCTGGCGCCAACCAGCCGCATCGCCAAGGCATCACAGGTCAGGACGCTGACCGCGCGCGCGTCGTCGCCGACCAGTGCCGCCAGCCGCTGGCGAATCTGCGCCGCGGCGTGGCGATTGTAGGCCAGCGCCAGAATGCCGCGCGGATTCTCGCGCCGCACCCGCAGCAGATAGGCGATGCGATGGACGAGGACGCGCGTCTTGCCCGAACCGGGACCGGCGAGAACGAGCACATTGCCGCTCTCGCGCTCGTCGGCGACGATCGCCTGCTGCCCCGGATTCGCCAGGACCTCGACGATCAGGCGCCACGACTGCGGCGTCGTCTGCCGCGCCACCTCCTGCTGCCGCGCCGGCAGCCAGCGCTGCATGAACTCGGAGCGCGACAGCCGGAAGTAGTCGAGCGCCAGTTGCAGGGCATCCGCCATCGCCCGCAAGCCGCGCTGCACGTACTCGGCCATGACGTGGATCTGCAGCACCTGCTCCTCGTAGTGCAGCTGCAGCGGCGCGAAGTCCGGTTGCCGGAACTGGCGCTTCCAGTCCGCATCGAGGCGGATGGTCATCGCCGGCCGAAAGACCGCGAGCCCCTTGTTGAGACGGATCACCTCCTGCTCGTGCAGCCACAGCAGCGCCCGGTCGAGCAGGCGGGTGCACTCGCGGACCTCCGACCGCAGCAGCAGGTCGCCCTCGATCGCCGCAAGCAGCCGGCCGAGCGTCGTCTCGGCCAGCAGGTCGGCGCCGCGGGTACCTGGCGGCAGGCAGGCCAGCAGATGGTCGAGGAGCTGCGTCGCAGCGGCCCGGCGCAGTTCGGCCGTACGCGCCAGCGTCGACCACTCGCGCTGCAGGACGATGCTCACCGTCTCGGCATCGAGTCGCCGCATCGCGAGGCTGCCGACGCCACCCTCGTCGCCGCGACCGTCGCCCGCGAGGCTGCCCAACAGCTGCCGCAGCCTCGCCGGCAGCGCCTGCCGATGGCCATCGTCCTGCAGGCGCTGGCTCAGTCGTCGCAGGTGGAGCAGCGCCGACTCGCCGCGCGCGAGATCGGGTGCCTGCTCGCGCAAAAGGTCGATCAGCGCCTGCTCGAGCTGCGCGGCGCTGGCCAGTCGCTGCGCCGACGGCTTGTCGACGCCGACCTGCAGGTAGGCAGTCAGCGCCGTGTCGTTGCTCGCAATCCCCAGCCGCTCGAGATCGTACAGCGCGGCCCGCAGCCGTTCCGGGGCGAGCCCGCTGACGGCCATCAGTTCGTCGGTCGACAATCCCTCGTCCGGCGACGCGCCGATCAGCGCCTCGACCAGCGCCAGCAACTGTCGTTGATATTCGGCTTGCAGCCGGGCGCGCGCCAGCCGCTGCCGCGCCTGGTCGAGCGAGGCAACGCGCAGCGACGACGGGAAGACCTGCACCCGGTTCTCCTCGCGCGTCAGCAGCTGCGCTTCCTCGAGCCAGCAGACCGCGGTGCGGACACGAGTGTCGTCGGTCGTGGCGTCACGCTCGAACTCGCCCTCGTCTTCCTCGGACAGGATCTCGCCGGCGGTGGCAATGACTTCGCCACCCCGGCGCTGGCGACGATCGAGCTGCCGCAGGGCGCGCAGGATCGCCTGGATTTCCCGTCGGCTCAGCCGCGAGCGCGCCGACATGCCGAACTGCCGCTCGACGTCATCGGTGGTGTACAGGAGGACGCAGCGCGCCGCCTGCTGATCGCGGCCGGCGCGGCCCGCCTCCTGCAGGTAGTTCTCGAGCGATCCCGGAATGTCGGCGTGCACCACCAGACGCACGTCCGGCTTGTCGATGCCCATGCCGAAGGCGTTGGTCGCGGCGATCACCCGCAAATCGCCGCGAATGAACGCCTCCTGGACGTTCTTCCTGCTTTCGGGAGGCAGCCGGGCATGGAAATGGGCCGCCGCCATCCCTTTCTGGCGCAGGAAGGCAGCCACCTCCTCGCTGTTGCCACGCGTCGCGCAATAGACGATGGCGCCGCCCGATCCGTCGCGCGGCAACTCGGCCGCCAGCAACTCATGGATGTGCGCCAGCTTCTCGGCCGGCGTCGTCGGCAGCACCGAGAAGTCGAGGTTGTGGCGACTCGCACCGCCGTCGAACAGGCGCAGGTCGATGCCGACCCTGTCGGCGAAATGGGCAACGATGTCGGCGACCACGTCGGGCTTGGCGGTTGCCGTCAGGCACATCACCGGCGGCAGCGGAGCATCGCCGGCCTGCTCGCGGATGAAGCGCGCGACGTAGCGGTAGTCGGGCCGGAAGTCGTGCCCCCACTTCGACAGGCAGTGCGCCTCGTCGAGAATCCAGGCGCCGATCTCCCGTTGCGCCAGCACCTTGCGCAGCATCGGGCTGCGCAGCTGTTCCGGCGAGACGATGACGATGCCGACATCGCCGAGGCGCACGCGGTCGAGCGCGTCGGCCCGTTCCGGCATCGACAGCAGGCCGTTGATGGCGACGCAGGCATCGATGCCACGACTGCGCAAGCCGGCCACCTGATCGGCCATCAGCGCCACCAGCGGCGAGATCACGACGCTCAGTGCACCGATGCGGGTGAAGCGCGACAGCGCCGGAATCTGGTAACACAGCGACTTGCCCGTGCCGGTCGGCAGGATCGCCAGCAGGTGCTCGCCACGCAGCGCTGCCTCGACGATGCGCTGCTGCAACGAATCCCCGTCGGCCGCAGCCGGTTCCGCCCGGAACTCGGAAAAGCCGAACCAGCGCCGCAGTTCCCGGCGTGCGTCGTGGTGTTCGCGGCACCAGCGGCAGTCAGCACGGGCACAGGCCGCATCGCGCAGATGCCGGATGAGCTTGCCGGCAGCGGGAAACTGGTGGCGCACCCACGGCGGCAGCACCGAATTGCCGCCGGCAACCGACAGCCAGGCGAGCGCGTAGGCCAGCGACCAGCCACTCGCCGCGGCCTCGTCCACGACCGCCAGGGCATGCTGCGCACAGCCGCGGCCGGCGAGAAAACGGGCGATCGCCTGTCGCGCCTCGGTGTCGTCCGGACGCGGTCGCCGGCGCAGCGTCGCGAACAGGCTGTGGACGGCGTCCGACGACTGCCCTGACGTCGTAAGCCAGTGCCAGGCGAGCATCAGGTCGGGTTCCTCGCGCTGTCGCTGCTGCAGCGCGATCATCTGATCATGGAACAGGTCGAGGGTCAGCTGCGCATCGAGCAGCGGGTCGTTCACTTGCGCACGCCTGAGCCCACCATCCTGGTAGTGCTTGACGAGGTGGTGATACGGGTGGCGCGGAAAGGCCAGCGGATTCAGCCACAGCGTATCGACGACCGGCAGTTCGAGGAGTCGCAGGCGCGGCGCGACCGCGGCGAGATGCGGGCGGTCGAAGGCGAGCAGATTGTGCCCGAGGACGAAGCTGCAACCCTCGGCCAGCGCATCGAGACGGGCCAGCGCCGCGGCCAGATCGCCGACGCGGCAGTGCAGGCGCTCGCCGCTGTCGCCGCGCACCGCGGCCAGCTGCCGGATGCGTCCACTGCGCAGACTGATCTCCAGATCGATCGACAGGCAGCGTGGCCTGCGCGGCCGTTCGCCGCAGCCCCTGGGAGAAGTATCGCTCATGGACGCGATGATAACCGGCAGCAGCGATGCCCATCCGGAAGCAGCATGCGCCGCGCACGATGCGGCTCGGCGCATGCTGCTGGACCGCGGCGATCTTCCCCTGTCTGGCACCAGAATGAGGCCGATTTGCCCTATACTTGCAGGGTTTTGCGCACGCCCAGCCGGCCAAGGACGGGGCTGCGTCGTAGCGTGCCGCCACGGGCACCCAGAGTGGAAAACGGGATGGAAGATGTCTGACAACGACGACCTCGTCTTCATCGACGATGAACAGCAGCCTGCCGAGGAGCCCAACGAAGCGCCGCCCTGGCGCATCCTCGTGGCCGACGACGACGAGGGGGTGCACGATGTGACTCGCTTCGCGCTGGCAACGGTAAGCGTCCTCGGCCGGCCGCTTGCCCTGCTGCACGCGCATTCCGGCGCCGAAGCCCTGGTGATGCTGCGCCAGCAACCCGATATCGCGGTCATCCTGCTCGATGTGGTGATGGAGAGCGATGACGCCGGGCTGCGGTTGGTCGAAGCGATCCGCAGCGACCAGTCGCTGGCCAACACCCGCATCATCCTGCGCACGGGACAGCCGGGGCATGCGCCGGAAGCCGAAACCATCTCCCGCTACGATATCAACGACTACCGGACCAAGGCTGAGCTGAGCGAAAGGCGGCTTCTCGCCAGCCTGACCATGGCCATCCGCTCCTTCGACCAGCTGCAGCGGCTGGATGCCCACCGGCGCGGGCTGGAAATGATCGTCAGCGCGAGCAACCAGCTCAACGCCAAGCCGGGGGTGCGAGCCTTTGCCGAAGGTCTGATCACGCAGATTGCGGCGCTCGTTGGCGTGCCTGCCGACGGTCTCGTCTGCGCCTGTGCCGAGAAACCGACCCAGGCAGGGGACGGCATCCAGCACCAGGTGATCGCCGCTGCCGGCCAGTTTGCGCCGCTCATCCACCATCGGCTGAACGAAATCGACGATCCGCGCATCAGGCGTGCCCTGCAGGGCGCGCTGCAGGAGAGGGCGAGCCACATCGGCCGTCACAGCGCGACGCTCTTCTTTGCCAAGACCGCCGACACCGGATTTGCCGCCTTCGTCGGATCGGCACAGCCAATTCCGCCAATCGACCTGGAGCTGATCGAGGTCTTCTGCAGCAACATCGCGCTGTGTGCCAAGAACGTCGATCTCGTCGCCGAACTCCGGCGTGACGCCTTCGTCGACCGTCAGCTCGCGCTGCCGAACCGGAACGCCCTGATCGTCGAGCTCAATCGCCGGGCGCAGGTGGCACCCCACGGCGACGGCGTTCTGGCGGTGGTCGACGTCGACCAGTTCGCCACCGTCAATGACATCCTCGGACAGCACTACGGCGACCTCGTGCTGCAGAGGGCGGCTGCGAGGCTGCGCGAGCGCTTCGCGCCGCCGGCATTTGTCGCCCGTCTCGCCGGTGACGCCTTCGCCATCGTCGGGCAGCATGATGAACTCGGTCCGGCGTCGATCCGGGACTGCTTTGCCAGCCCCTTCGTCCTGATGGGCATCCAGCAACCGCTGTCGGTGTCGGCGGGAGTCGTACACCTCAACGCCGGTTTTCGCGCCGGCGGCGAATACCTCGCGGACGCCTATCTGGCGCTCAAGCGCGCCAAGGCGAGCGGCCTGGCGCAAGTCGTCACCTTCACAGCCGACCTCGCGAACGAGGTTCGTTCGCGAGCGCGCCTGCTCGACGATCTGCGCCGAGCCTTCCAGGGCCGCCAGCTCCACCTTGCCTACCAGCCTCAGATCGATCTCGCCAGCAATCGGGTGGTCGGCGTCGAAGCACTCCTGCGCTGGTGCCAAGGCGACGGGACGATGGTTCCACCCGCGGACTTCATTCCGATCGCCGAACAATCGGGACTGATCATCGACCTCGGCCGCTGGCTTCTGCGCGAGGGACTGCAGGGGCTGCATCGCCTGCGTGCGGCGGGTGTCCCCGACCTGCGGCTGGCGGTGAACGTCTCGGCGATCGAACTGCGCCACCCCGAATTCGCCAGCAATGTGCAGACGACGCTGCGCGACCTGGCAATCCCGGCCGCTGCCCTCGAGCTGGAAATCACCGAGTCGCTGGCCATTGGCAACTGTGAGGCGACGATCGAGGCGCTCGCCGCGTTGCGCGCCAGTGGCGTGACGGTGGCCATCGATGATTTTGGTACCGGCTACTCGTCGCTGGCCTACCTTGACCGCCTGCCGGCCGATCGCCTCAAGATCGACCGCAGCTTCGTCGCCACCCTGCCGGATGAAGATCGCAACCCGCGCATTCCGCGGACCATCATCGCCCTGGGTCGCGAACTCGGCCTGCGCATCGTTGCCGAGGGCGTCGAGCAGCAGTCGGTCGCCACTGCCGCCCATGCACTCGGCTGCCATGAGGCGCAGGGCTATCACTTCGCACGGCCGATGCCCGAGGCCGAGTTGATCGACTGGCTACAGACTCGCCCATCGGCCGACGCCTGAAAGGTCGTGACGGAATCGTCGCGAGCAGGGCGAGAGGCAAGGCGCGAGCAAGCGAACGACGAGACCGATCGCCACCTGTGGGCACCCATCACGGTGACCGCGCAGGCCGTTGCAGGTTAGGATTACGGCACCGCAACGCCCCGACCGCGGGCACCCGACCGACGACACCGACAAGGACCGGCATGACCTCCCTTCCCCGCCGCAACGGCATTCTCCTGCACCCGACCTCACTCCCTGGCGCCCACGGCTGCGGCGATCTCGGCCCGGCAGCCTATCATTTCGTCGACTGGCTGCGCACCGCCGGTCAGGCGCTCTGGCAGGTGCTGCCACTCGGCAGCGTCGGCCCCGGCAACTCGCCCTACATCAGCCCATCGGCCTTCGCCGGCAACGAACTGCTGATCGACCTCGGCCAGCTGCGCGATCTCGGCTGGCTGAGCCAGGAAGACTTGCGGCCGTTGCCGGCATTCCCCGCCGAGCGGGTCGACTACGACGCCAGCCGACGCTATCGCCTGCCGCGGCTGAGGCAGGCGGCGAAAAACTTTCACGAACGGCGCGACACGGCCCAGGACAAGGCCTTTGCCCGCTTCTGCAGCGCAGCCGACCCCTGGCTGGACGATTACGCGCTGTTCATGGCGCTCGACCGGGCGCATGGCGGCGACGGCAGGATGTGGCAGGACTGGCCAGCGCCGCTCGCTGCCCGACAGCCAGCCGCGCTGCGCGCAGCACGCGTCGAACATGCGGCGGAGATCTCCTTCTGGAAGTTCTGCCAGTGGCGTTTCGCCGAACAGTGGGCGGCGGTGAAGCGTTACGCCAACTCGCACCAGATCGAGATCGTCGGCGACCTGCCGATCTTCGTCGCCGCGCACAGCGCCGATGTGTGGGCCAATCCGGGCCTCTTCGACCTCGACCTGCAGGGCCGCCCGCGCGCCGTCGCCGGCGTGCCGCCCGACTACTTCAGCGCCACCGGCCAGCGCTGGGGCAATCCGCTCTATCGCTGGCCGGCGCATGCCGCCGAAGGCTACCGTTGGTGGGTTTCACGCATGCGCCAGACGATGAGCCTGTGCGATATCGTTCGCATCGATCACTTCCGCGGCTTCGAGTCGTTCTGGGAGATTCCCGCCGCTGCCGAGACGGCGATCGACGGTCAGTGGCGACCGGGACCGGGCGAGGCGGTCTTCGCCGCCATGCGCCGCGAGCTGGCTGACAGCCGGGGGCGGCTGCCGATCATTGCCGAGGATCTCGGCATCATCACGCCGCAAGTGAACGCTCTGCGGCAGGCGATCGGCCTGCCGGGAATGCGCATCCTGCAGTTCGCCTTCGACGGCGATCCCCGCAACCCCTACCTGCCGCACAACTACGAAGCCGATACGGTCGTCTACACCGGCACGCACGACAACGACACGACGCGCGGCTGGTGGGAGTCGCTCGGCCATCCCGAGCAGGCCTACGTGCGCGCCTATCTCGGGGTCGAGGAGGACGCCGACAGCGAAATGCACTGGCAAATGATCCGCCTCGCCTGTGCTTCGGTGGCAACGCTCTGCGTCATCCCGATGCAGGATGTCCTCGGCCTCGACTCGTCACACCGGATGAACGAACCAAGCCAGAGCGAAGGATCCTGGGAATGGCGCTTCAGCTGGCAACAGGTGGCGGACGGGCACGCACGGCGTCTGGCTGAACTGGCGAGGCTCTACGGCCGCAGCCAGGGTTGAGGTGGCGGCGCCTGCGTCCCGAGGTGCGACGGGCTGTCCTCCTTCGTCCGGCGCATCCCGGGATCGTGCGGCGCGCGATCAGCCAGTGCGGCAGACGCCCACGCCGGAGCGGCCCTCAGATCAGGCCGCTCGGCGCGCTCGCCGCACCCGCGTCCCCACCACCGCCATCAGCGCCAAGCCAGCCAGTGCCAAGCTGCCGGGTTCCGGCACCGGCGCCAGCCAGAAGGCCGAAGTGGTGCTTGAGCCTTCATTCGCGAAGGCCAAGTAATACTGCCCGTCGAGAACGTAGCCCTCGAGACCCTCGGGCGCGCGATCGCCATTGGCAATCAACAGCCCGATGAAAGTCGAGTGGGCCGGATCGGTGATGTCGAAGGCGGCAATTGCCGCCTGCAGTGTCCGTTCGAGCCCGATGAAGGCGAAGAGGCGGCCGTTGATTTCCATCAGTTCGACGCCTTCGGGCTCGACACCCTTGTCACGGCTGCGACCGTCGTCGTAGATGCCGGCGGCGATGGCTTCGCGGTCGAGGATCTCGCCACTGTCGTAAATCAGGGCGCCGTTGGCGTCGCGAATCGAGAACGAACGTGCGCCGGCGGTGAACAGGTTGCCCGCTGACGAGTCGGTGTTCGACACGCGCAGCTCATTCAGTGGTGGCGCGGCATTCAGGCCTGCAGAGCCCGCTCTTGAGCGATCGCCATCGTCTTCGCGGAAATCGCCTTCGTTGGCCATCACCACGAAGGTCTGGCCACCACGTTCGAAGGTGGCCATGGCATCGGGCTGATACAGGCCCTTGGCATTGACGCTGATCAGGTTGGCGTTACCGTCGTTCAGGGGATCGATGCGGTTCCCGGGCAGACTGAAGTCCTTCACCCCGAGGCCGACGATCCGTTCGAAGGACCCGTTCTGAATGTCCAGCACGCCCATGGCGTTGGCCTCCTGCAACGAGACGTAGGCCTTCGTGCCGGCGGCATTGACGGCGATGTACTCCGGCTCGAAATCCATGCCCGTGTTGGTGCGGATCTGTGCTCCCGTAGTCGTCACGCCGGCCAACGTGGCCGTAACGCTGACGCTGCGCGTGGCCATGTCGATGATGCTGACGCTGCCCACCGGATCCAGCGCGGCCGGCCCGTAGGTGCGAGGAAAGACACCCGACGCCGAGGTCGGAGGACCGTAGGTGCGCGGCGTGCCCTCGTTGGCGACCAGGATCCTGCTGCCATCGGGCGTGAAGGTCAGCATGTCGGGCAAGGCGCCGACGGCAAAGGTATTCGTGCCGGCCAGAGGGCTGCGCGTCGCGGTGTCGAAGAGCCGGACGTTGCCCGGGTCAGTGCGTACCGGCGCCTCGAAAGCCATGGCCGCGATGCCGCCGCGTATGGCAACGCTGTTGATGCTGCCGTAGGCGCGCGTGTCGATGCGCTGCACCAAGGCACCACTACGGGCGTCGAGCACGTCCACACCGCTGACGCCGGCCACCCACAGGGTCTGGCTGGCACCGTCGAAAGCGACGATCTCGGACAGGTAACCGTTGGCAGGGTCGTGTGCGTAGGTCCATGCCTTGCTGTTCAGCGTCGGCGCGGCCAGCGCGGAGAGACTGAGGACGGGCGCCACGATGGCGCACGCCAGGGAGAGTGGGAGCAGGCGAAAGGGTCGGTGCATGTCGGGACTCCGGTAGAGGATGCTGTGGTGCCGCGCACCTGGCGCGACGCGACGAGTTGCACGCGTGGCGGGGCGAAGCCCGGGACAAGCCTGAGCTTCATCGGTAATGGACGATAGCACGATTGCAAAGCGCATGATCGCGCTCCCAGGTGACGGAAATGTGACGGACGGACGGCTCGACCCGGAGGTCCTGTGCCGATCGCCGGCACGGCCCCTGTCCAGAGCCGAACGGGACCGGGGACCGGGCCAGGGATTGATCAACGGGCGCGTCCCAATGCACAATGGATCGCGTGCACGACACCAGTTCGCACCATGGCCCTGCCGGTCACCCCGGATGGCCGGTTCACCAGCGCCGATGACCGGAACCGGCCGGGCGCAGAACGCCGGGAGCTGAACGATGGCGGTTCTTGTGCGCTGTCGCCCTCGCCTGCGACCAGCCGCCAGACGATCGCATGGATCGACCAAGCGGCGAAACGCAGACGCTCTTGCCCGACATCTCTGGCTGGCGCTGTCGCAACGCCCATGCCGATTGATGGTCACAAGGGTCGCAGCAACCGCGCTCATGATACGCATGACCGTTTCCCGCATCCCCGGCTGGCCGACAAGCGATCCCGGGGAGATTCGTGAGTCGTCAACGCGACGTCCACGGCAACCGGCAGCCTCGCTGCCCACACGTTCGGACCGCCGATGGAACTTCAGCGCAAACTGGAAATACTCGCCGATGCCGCAAAGTATGATGCCTCCTGCGCGAGCAGCGGCGCGGCACGCAAGGACTCGCGCGGCGGCAAGGGCGTGGGTTCAACCGGTGGCGCCGGGATCTGCCATTCGTATGCGCCGGATGGCCGCTGCATTTCGTTGTTGAAGCTGCTGCTGACGAATTCCTGCCTTTACGACTGCCATTACTGCATCAATCGCCGTTCGAGCAATGTCCAGCGCGCCCGCTTCACGCCGGACGAGGTCGTGAAGCTCACGGTCGATTTCTACAAGAGAAACTACATCGAGGGATTGTTTCTCAGCAGCGGCATCATCCAGAGTGCCGACTACACGATGGAGTTGCTCGTCTCCGTCGCACGCAAGCTGCGCGAGGAGCATCACTTTCGCGGCTACATTCACCTGAAGACCATCCCGGAGGCTTCGCCGGCGCTCATCGGTCTGGCGGGCAGCTTTGCCGATCGCATCAGCATCAACATCGAACTGCCGACGCAGGCGGGGCTCGACTCGCTGGCGCCGGAGAAGAGTCTCGCGCGCACGCAGCGGGCGATGGCTCACATTCGTGACCGGATCGACGAGCGCCTTGCGGACAAGCGAAAGCCCGATGCGCCGCGGCCGCCGCCCTTTGCCACTGGACAGAGCACGCAGATGCTCGTTGGCGCCGATGCGTCGACTGACGCGACCATTCTGCAGCGCGCCGATGTGCTCTACCGAAGCTACCGCCTGCGGCGCGTCTACTATTCGGGCTTCAGCCCCATCCCGCAGCCGTCGAAGCTGCTGCCGATCAACGCGCCGCCACTCGTGCGCGAGCACCGGCTGTACCAGGCGGATTGGCTGCTGCGCTTTTACGAGTTCAAGGTCGGCGAGCTGACCACCGCCGACGAGCCGAATCTGGACCTCGCGCTGGACCCGAAGCTCGCTTGGGCCCTGCGCAATCGCGCGCGCTTTCCCGCCGACGTGAACCGCGCACCGCGCGAGATCCTGCTCCGCGTGCCGGGCCTCGGCGTGCGCAATGTCGACCGCATCATCGCCGCGCGCCGCCACACGCGCTTGCGGCTGGCGGACCTGCTGCGGCTGCGCATCGCGATGAAGAAGGTGCTGCCGTTCATCATCGCCGCCGATCATGTACCGACTCGGTCGGGCCTCGATGCAGACGATTTTCGTGCCCGCTTCTTGCCGCCGCCAGTGCAGATGGCGCTGGATTTTGGCGCACCGCAAGCCACCCCGGCTGACCTCGTGTCCGTCCGCAGCGGCGAGTTCTAGCGATGCGCAGCGTGTTCATCGAACCGAGCTTCGAAGCATGGCGCCAACAGGCGCGCGCCCTGCTCGCCGCGGCCGTACCGCCGGAAGAGGTGCTCTGGTCCGAGCAGGGCGAACAGGCCGCGTTGTTTCCGGCGAGCGAAGCCGTCGCTCCGCATGCTGTGCCGGTAGCGAAAGTGTCCGCCGCATTCCTCGCCATCGCCCGCACTGCTGCCGCGCACACGGCGCCGCAGCGCTGGGCCACTCTGTATCGTCTGCTCTGGCGGCTTACGCACGGCGGCGAACGGCATCTCCTTTCCATCCCCACCGACCGCGACGTGCGCACCGTGCAGGAATGGTGCAAGGCCGTCCGTCGCGGGGTTCACAAGATGCGCGCCTTCGTTCGCTTCCGCCTCGTCGGCACGGACGATGCCACGGGCCGCGAGCAGTTCGTCGCCTGGTTCGAACCCGATTATCCCCTCGTGCGACTGGTTGCGCCCTTCTTTCAGAAGCGGTTCGCGGGCATGGACTGGTCCATCCTGACGCCGCATGAATGCGTGCACTGGGATGGCGCCACGCTGCACTTCACGCCCGGCGTGCCGCGCAGCGCGGCAGCGGACGAAGACGCCCTCGATGAGCTGTGGCGCACCTACTTCCGCAGCATCTTCAATCCGGCGCGGCTGAAAGTGAAAGCGATGCATGCCGCGATGCCGAAGAAATACTGGAAGAATCTGCCCGAGGCCGAACTCATCCCCGAACTCATCGCCGGCAGCGAACAGCGCGTGGCGCGCATGCTGATGAGTGAGGCGCGCCCGGCGAAGCCCGCGGCAGGGAACCCGTATCTCGACAGGCTGCGCCACATGAACGACAGCGAAGAGCCCGCGGAATGACAGGCCTGCGCCAGCGGCAGAGGCAGTGGCCGGGGAACGAGTGCGTCACGCACGCGCGTCCTCGCTCTGCGCGCGCAGTTTCCTGGCAGGGAAAGTGGCCGCGTGTCCGGCGTGATCGGAGCCTCTGCGGCAACCGTCGGCGCCTGAACGGCGCAACGTCATGTCGATCGGTCGATGCGTAAGCTCGTTCTCATCCTCGGCGACCAACTCGATGCGCATTCCGCGGCCTTCGACGGCTTCGATGCCCGGCGGGACGCGGTATGGATGGCCGAGGTGGCGCACGAGAGCACCAAGGTGTGGAGCACGAAGCCACGCGTCGCGATCTTTCTCGCCGCGATGCGACACTTTCGCGACGCACTGCGCGAGCGCGGATGGACGGTGTTCTACCGCGAACTCACCCCTGCCGCCGCCGTGTGGCGCGCTGCCGATGGACGCGCGGAGCCGGCGCCGGGCGAGACCCTTGCCGACGCGCTGCGCGAGTCGCTGGCGAGTCTCCAGCCCGAGCGGGTGGTACTGGTCGAGCCGGGAGAATGGAGTGTGCGGGAGGAAATCCGTGCGGCGATTTCACTGCCGCTGGAGATGCGCGAAGACCGGCACTTCCTGTGCAGCCACGCGGAGTTCGCGGCGCACGCGCAGGGCCGGAAGCAACTGCGCATGGAGTTCTTCTACCGCGAGATGCGCCGGCGCCACGCGGTGCTCCTCGAAGAGGACGGCCAACCGACGGGCGGCGACTGGAATTTCGACGGCGAGAATCGCAAGCGCTTCGGCAAGAACGGCCCGCCGAAGCGCCAGGCGCCGCGCCCCTTTCCACCGGACGAACTCACGCGCGACGTCATCGCCATGGTGAATGCGCGTTTCGCCGGGCATCCCGGCGAGCTTGCGGCATTCGACTGGCCGCTGACGGCAGCCGATGCGGCGCTGGCGCTGCAGGACTTCGTCGCGCACCGACTGGCGTCATTCGGCGACTGGCAGGACGCGATGTGGGCCGGCGAGCCATGGCTCTTCCACAGCCGCCTGAGCGCAGCGATGAACCTCAAGCTGCTCGACCCGCGCCAGGTCATCACCACCGCGCAGCGAGCGTATCGCGACGGCGCCGCGCCGCTGGCGAGCGTCGAGGGATTCATCCGGCAGATCCTCGGCTGGCGCGAATACGTGCGCGGCATCTACTGGCGCTTCATGCCGGGCTACGTCGAGCTGAACGCGCTGGGCGCGGAGCAGCCGCTGCCGCGCTTCTACTGGACCGGCGACACCGTGATGGCCTGTCTGCGCGACGCCATCGGACAGAGCTTGCGGCTCGGTTACGCACATCACATCCAGCGGCTCATGGTCACCGGCCTGTATGCGCTCCTGCTGGGCGTGCGACCGCGCGCGCTGCACGAGTGGTATCTCGCCGTTTACGTCGATGCCGTCGAGTGGGTGGAACTGCCGAACACGCTCGGCATGTCGCAGTACGGCGACGGCGGCCTCATGGCAAGCAAGCCGTACATCGCCAGCGGCAAGTACATCCAGCGCATGTCGAACCACTGCGCCGGCTGCCGCTTCGATCCCGCCGCGGCAAGCGGCCCGCAGGCGTGCCCGTTCACCACGCTCTACTGGGACTTCCTGCTCCGGCACGAAGCGCTGCTGCGGCAGAACCCGCGCATGGCGATGCAGTTGCGCAACCTCGCGCGCCTCGACGATGCCGCGCGCACGGCGATTCGCCGGCAGGCGGCGGGGATCCGTGCGGCGAGCGCCGACGCGCCATGAGCGGCGGCGTCCGTCGTGAACACGCGAGAGAACAACGGGCGACAGGAGCCAGCGGCGCATGTCACGACCTCAGGCCTGGTGACGCTCCGGCTGGCCCGTTGCAGCTGACGAGGGGGTTTTGCGGCACGTTCAGCACCTTGACCAGGCCGTGTGTCTCGCCGTCGGAGATGGCGCGGTCGCGGTCGTCGATGCGGTAGACCGTGGCTTCGCCGGCGACGCCCTTTTCCCGCGCATCCGGTTCGTCAATCCGACGCGGGCAACTTCCGGCTCGACGAACGCCACCCACGGGATCACCGAGTCGTCGGCCTTGAACTTGCTCAGCGGATCGAAGAGCGCATTCACCGCCGCATGCGATGCCTGATGCGCCGCCGTGTGCGTGAACCGGGACGGGCCGGCGACATCGCCGGCGGCGTAGTTGTCGGGATATTTCGTCTGCGCGAATTCGTTGGTGTCAGCCATACGGCTGGTTGAGATGCCCAGTTCCTCCGGCCCGTAGCCCTTGACCGACTGCACCCGTTGCATGACCGCTGCGAAATCGGCACGACCAGTCGCCTCGACCCCGAACTCGCCGTCCCGACCGATCTGCGCCAGCTGCGTGCCGGCATTCACGCAGACGACGGTGCCGACGAGCATGCCGATCTGGCTGAGCCGGTAGAAGGTGCGCGCCGTCATCGCGGTCAGGCCGAGCAGGAGGTTCACCGGGAAGAACGGGAAGGCCGGCACCAGACGCAGCGTGAACAGGTAGAAGGAGCCATCAGGAAAGCCAGCATGGCTCCGAGGATCGAGGCGAAGGCGCCGATTGAGGTGTCCCAGAGGAGGCCGAAGACGGCCTCGGCGAGCAGGGTGAGCAATGCTGTGTCGGCCAGCGACAGGGCAGCCATCAGCGTCACGGATCCTTTCCGGTGCTCAACAACAGCCCCCGTCGTAATCGGCGCGCCGCAGCGGCTGCTCGGCGCTGCCGAATGGCATTGCGCTGCCACAGCCGGCGAAGATGCCAAAGTGCCGCGCACTGTCGCCGATGAAATCGAAGTGCGGCGCGAAGCGGCTCTCGGCAAGCATGCGGAAGCTGTTGCCGCAGACCGGGAAGACGCGGCCGGCCTCGATCGCGTGGTGCTTGTCGAGGATGAAGACCTGCCGCGCTTCGGGCAAGGTGCCGCGGTAGATCACCGCCTGGCCGTAGTCCTCGCAGGCTGGTTCGAGGCCGCCGATGCGGAACAGTCGCCAGGTGGCGGAGAAGAAGCGCAGCGAACCGACGCGGGACTGCAGCGCGGCGTCGGTGATCGCCAGCGGCCGGTCGTCGACCAGGCGCGGATCGCCAAAACCCACCTGCCTGGCGAGATTCTGGAAATCGTTCCAGTAGAGCGCGCCGCCGAGGCATTCGCCGTAGAGCACCGGGTCATTGCGCAGCTCGTCCGGCACGCGGCGGTCGGCGTAGACGTCGGCGAAGTAGAACTCGCCGCCGGGCTTGAGGAGGCGGAGCGCACCGCGGAGAACGGCCTCCTTGTCGGGGCAGAGATTGACGACGCAGTTGGAGACGATGACATCGAAATGGCCCTCTTCGAGGCCGAGTTCATCCAGGCGCTCGATGTAGCCGTGCCGGAAGCGCACGTTGTCGTAGCCGAAGGCGTCGCGGTGGTAGACGCGGTGGCGCTCGGCGACCGCCAGCTGCTCCTCGGTCATGTCGACGCCGACGACCTCGCCCTCGGCGCCAACGAGTTGCGCCAGCGCATAGACGTCGCGCCCCGAGCCGCTGCCGAGATCGAGCACGCGACAGCCGGCCAGCGCCGGCGGGCAGACGAGCCCGCAACCGTAATAACGCGACAGTACCTCGGGATGGATGCGCGCGAGCAGCGGCTTCAGCCAGGCCGGCGCACTCGATGCGTCGCAGCAGGCGGAAGTCTTGAGGTCCTCTGATGACTGCAGCTGGCGACCGTAGTAGTCCTTGACGATTTCGTGCATCGGGTTCTCCAGTAAAAGCAGGGGACCGGCCGGATCAGCCGGCGATGGCGGCCGCGGCTGCCTGCCGAAACGGCGGCTCGGCAGGCAGTTGAAGATGACATGGTAGCTGGTGGCGAGCAGTTTCTTGCAGGATGGCGGCAGCTTCGTCGGCTCCGGCGGCAGCGTCGGACCGGGCGGGCCGTCGAAGCGGCGACCCACCTCCCGCCCCGCCGCGGCGATCCAGTGTTGGCGGCTCGTGACGGCGCGCCTGCGCGGGCAGCCGTTGCATGCTCTGCCGGGCGATCTCCTCCATGCTCTGCGGGCGGGCGGCGACCGGGCAGTGCCCGCAGGAGCGGTTGCGGCGATGCCGACTTGCGCGCGCGGGGCCGCTGGCGGCGCCCGGCGCAGGGTCGGGCAGTCGGTCGGGCGGCGAAGAGGACAGATGTCGCGCATGATGCATTCCCGAGCGAAGCGGCGGTACCCGGCTTCGTCAGACAGGGATCGCAAACCTTACGCGCCATCCCGCACAAGACCAAGAATCGGCGGCGGCGCGCCCCAAGAGGCGCGCAGGCGATTCGTCAGCGCCTGCGGATCAGACGCGGCGAGTTCGCCTCCTTCAGCGGGATGGGCGGCGCCGTGCACGTGCGAGCACGCGGGTCCGCCTCGGTCGAGCCCGACGCTGCTGGCGGCACAGGCGCGCAGCGCGCGGGATGAGGGAAGCCGAGGAGAAACGAGGCGCACCGGGCGTCGCGCGTGCAGCTGATTCCGACGATGGCCAATGTGGAAAATACGGGCGACCGCTCGTGGACGCCTCGCAGGAGGCGAAGGACCTCGATTCTTCGTTGTTGACCGCCATTGCGAGTTACCTGGCGCTGCGGGTCAGCGAGCCTGATGCCCGGTGGATGGCCAGGATCTTCGCCCCCTCGGTACGACAGAGCCTGTACACGGATCTGATCAAGCAGTTGCCAAAGTTCAAGGCCTGGTTCTATTCTGAAGGAATGCGAGCGCCGGTTCCCGTGGCTCTGCGGGCTGATCGAAAGGGCTGAGCCTACCGCGCAACCCGGTCGCTGCCGCCCGGTGGCGGTTCGGCTTCTGCCCACGGGCGCAGCAGCCACGGCAAACGCTGCGCAGGCGGGTCGGCCGACGACCAGGACGACTTTCCAGCCTATAATGCCGAGCTTTTTGCAGGCCCATGCCGATGTGGTTCAAGAACCTTCAACTCTATCGCCTGCCGCAGGGCTGGGCGGCCGAAGCCGAGAGCTTCGAGCAGCAGCTCGCCCGACTGCCGCTGCAGGACTGCGGCGCGACCGATCCGCGCAGCCTCGGCTGGGTGGCGCCGCGCGACGGCGGGTCACTGCTGCATTCCGTCAACCAGCAGTGGCTCATCGCGCTCGGCGTCGAGGACAAGCTCTTGCCGGCTTCGATCGTCAAGCGGCTGGCCAGTGAGCGGGCGCGCGAGATCGAGGAAACCGACGGCCGCCGCATCGGCCGCCGTGAGCTGCGCGAACTGCAGGAACAGATGACCCTCGAACTGCTGCCGCGCGCCTTCATCCGCCGCCGCACGACTTTTGCCTGGATCGATCGCGGCAACGGCTGGCTGCTCGTCGACGCCGCGTCGCCGGCCAAGGCCGAAGAAGTGCTCGAGCACCTGCGGCGCTCGCTCGACAGCCTGCCGGCGAAGGTCGTCAAGCCGCTGCAGTCGCCGTCGGCGGCGATGACCGGTTGGGTTGCCGCCGGCGAAGCACCTGCCGGTTTCACCCTCGACCAGGATCTCGAACTGCGCTCGTCGGAGAAGGCCACCGTGCGCTACGCCAACCATTCGCTCGACGGGGATGAGATCCGGCAGCACATCGCCGACGGCAAGGTCGTCACCCGCCTGGCGATGACCTGGAACGACCGCATCTCCTTCGTCCTCAACGACCTGCTGCAAATCAAGCGACTGGCCTTTCTCGACATCCTCAAGGAGCAGTCGGAAAGCCAGGCCGAGGACGCCGACGAGCGCTTCGACATCGACTTCACGCTGATGGCCGGAGAAGTGGCGCAACTCCTTGCCGACCTCATGGCAGCCCTCGGCGGCGAGGCGCCAGCCGCCTGATTCGCCGCCGGTAACGTCGAGGCCCAGCGACGGCTTCCGCTGACGATCGCTCGCGCCGGACGGCTCCCCCGGCGGCGCGAGCAAAGCGGCTGCTGCGCGGGGACCGGACGGCATTCGCCGGCTTCGTCGGCCGCCGGCCGTCCGCGCGGTGTTCAGCGGCAGACGTGGCCGTGCAGCGACAGACGCTCGATCGCGTATTCCTCACCGAGCTGCTGCCAGACTGTGGAATCGATGCGCGACTGGATTTGCTGCTCGAGCGTGTCGAGCACTTCGCGTGACTTCGCGTCACGGTAGGCACGGACGCGGACCCGATAGTTCCGGCACTCCTTGGCGCTCACCAGAATTGA
>JFAX01000032.1:0-21703 GCA_000585015.1 Candidatus Accumulibacter adjunctus
GTTTGAAATGAGAACTGCTGCCGGCAGCGCCGACGGCGGGAAAAAGGCGGCGTCTCCTCTCCCGTTGCGCCTGTTAGTGTGGGAAACTACGCGCGGTACGGCGTTGGCAGCGATGGTGGATCGAACTTGCAAGGTCATTCGTGATGAGTCTGCGGGGAATTCCTGACTGGGTGGACTATCTGGTGCGCTCCGGTCTGCACGCGCCTTCAGCCGACAACTCGCAGCCTTGGCGTTTCGTCTGGGACGGCCACAGCCTCGAACTCTTCATGCATGAGGAGCGGGGCAAGGATGGTCTGGGGGCAGACCATCCGGCAAACCTGATGGCGCTGGGGGCGGTCGTCGAGAATCTGTCGCAGGCAGCCGGCGCCTTGGGGATGCCGGCCGACGCTTTGCAGACCGGAGACCCGACGGGGACCGGATGCATGGCGCGCGTGGTTTGGGATGCAGCGGGGTTGCAGCCACTCGGAGCACTGCCGGCAGGTGTGCAGCAGCGGCACACCAATCGCGGTCCCTTTGCGACGACCGCACTGGATCCGGAACTGCTGGCCGCAGTGGCGGCCTTGCAGGAGGCGCCGGTGCGGGTCGTCATCGTCACCGAGCGGCAGCAGCGCGAACGGTGGTCCGCTCTGGTTCGCAAGGCATCCGAGCTGCGCTTTCAAACCGAGGAGATTCACCGCTGGCTGGCCGGCAGTCTGCGTTTCACGCCGGAAGAGGTCGCGCGCGGCGATGGCCTCGATGTCGCGACTCTGCTGCTGCCTCCCGGTGGGGAATCGCTTCTCCGCCTGTCCCTGGACTGGCGGCGAATGGAGCTGCTCAACCGCTTCGGCGGCTGCAAGCTGTTTGCCATGCTCGAGGCGGCGATGCTGAAGAACTGCGCGGCACTCGTCGTGCTCACCGGTCCGCCTGCGGGCTTCGGCGTCGAGGTGGCCGCCGGCAGGCTGTTGCAACGGGTCTGGATTGCCTTGAACGAGGAGGGGGTGGCTGTCCATCCGTATTTCGTTCTTCCTGACCAGTTGTACCGTCTCCGACGCGGCCGCGTCGCGCCGGAGTTCGTGCACGAAGTACGCCGCATCGAGGCCGGTGTCGGCGAACTGCTGGCTTCGCGGAACGAAACGGTTCTCATGCTGCTGCGGGTTGGGGTGCCACGCGTCGCCGATCCGGCACGTTCCAGACGCCTGCCGCTCGCGCGCAGTTTCTCGACGCTGGTTTCGCATTGACAAGGAGGGAAGCATGAGTCAGCCCAGAGAGATTGACATGGACGGGTTCCTTCTGGTCGCCCAGGGTCACAGTGCTTTCCAGTTGCTGTGGTCGGGCGTCCAGTTGGGTTTGTTCGATACGCTATCGCGTCAGCCCGACTCGAGCGCCGATCAATTGGGCCAGAGCATGGGGCTGCAGGCCTATCCCTGCCGCGTGCTGTTGACGGGTCTTGCCGCTCTCGGCCTGATCGTCAAGGTCGATGGACGATTTCGCAACTCGGCCGTGGCCGAGAGCGTGCTCGTTCGCGACAGGCCGGACTCGATGGCGCCGGTCCTCGGCTGGCAGGCCGAGATCGTCTATCCGGGATTGCAGGACTTCCTGCCATCGCTGCGTGCCGGACGAAACCTCGGCCTGAGCCGTTTTCCCGGCAGCGGCGAGACACTCTACGAGCGTCTCGTCAGCCATCCGGAACTCGAGCAGGTGTTCCAGGACGCGATGAGTTCGCTGTCCCGGCAGGCCAACCGGCTCATCGTCGATGCCTTTGACTTCGGTCGTTTCACCCATGTCGTCGATGCCGGCGGCGGTGACGGAACCAATGCCATCGCGCTCGCCCGTCGTTACCCGTCATTGCGGGTTACGGTCTACGACTCGGAATCGGTGTGCCACATCGCCAGCGAGAAGATCGCCGCCGCGGGCCTGGCGGATCGCGTCTTCACCTGTGTCGGCAATTTCCTGCAGGACCCTTTCCCGGCCGGCGTCGATGCGATCCTCTTCTGCCACATCCTCACCATCTGGTCGATGGAGCGCAATCGCGACCTGCTGCGCAAATGCTGGCGGTCGCTGCCGGCCGATGGTGCCGTCGTCGTGTTCAACATGATGGGCAACGACGACGATACCGGGCCGATCGGCACGGCGCTCGGTTCGCCCTATTTTCTGGCGATCGCGACTGGCGAGGGGATGCTGCACGCTCGCAAGGACTATCAGCAAGCCATGCTCGAGGCCGGGTTCACGCGCGTTGTCGAAGTCGGCGGCCTGCCGCTGCACCATGGCATGCTGGTTGCCCACAAGAACTGACGAACTGGCCAAGGTCGAACGAATCCGATGGAATCGCCAACCGCTGCTTTCGACTATTTCACTGCCTTCCAGCGTAACCTCGGCTTTCTTACCCGGGCCGAACAGGAAAAGCTGCGCCATGCCCGCGTCGCGATCGCCGGTCTTGGCGGGACCGGTGGCGCGCAGGTGCATGCGCTCTGCCGCATGGGCATCGGTGCTTTCAGTCTCGCTGATCCCGACGTTTTCGAGTTGGTCAACTTCAACCGCCAGATCGGCGCGACGATGAACTCCATCGGCCGTGCCAAGACGGCCGTGATGGCGGAACTCGTGCATTCGATCAACCCGGAAGCGGATGTCCGACTGTTCGCGAACGGCGTCAGCCCGGAGAACATTGCAGCCTTCCTCGACGGGGTCGATGTCGTGGTGGACTCGCTCGACTTCTATTGCTTCCGGGAGCGCTTCCTGCTCTACCGCAGTGCCCGCGAGCGCGGCATCTGGGTCATCACCTCACCACCGCTCGGCTTTGGCTATACGCTGCTGGTCTTCGATCCCAAGGGAATGAGCTTCGAGGACTACTTTGCCTTCGAAGAGGGAATGAGCGAGTTTGAACTGAGCGTGTCACTGATTGCCGGCATCGCACCGCGGCCCTGGCTGATGCAATACCAGACGCAGGGCGGCCTTGATCCGAAAGGGCACCGCCTGCCTTCGGTCGGCGCTGCCCCCTTCATGATCGCCGGAGTCATAGCCACGGAAGTGATGAACCTGCTGACACGCCGTCAACCCAGCATCGCGGTGCCGGAACTGATCCAGTTCGACGCGCTCCTGCGGCGTTTTCGCCGGGCGCGCTACCGCTGGGGGATGCGTGGGCCGATTCAGAGACTGAAGATCGCTCTCTTGCGCCGCAAGTTGCCGCACTGAGAGCTTGCCTGAAGGGTCTCGCCAGCAGGTGGCGATGCTTGCCGCGAGCGATCGACCAGGTCGATGGGCGGCGGTGAGGAGCGAGCGCTGTCGTCGGCCGGTTGCGCGGGAGATGGACGCGCCAAACTGGAGAAAACACCCTCCCAGCAAATGCGAAAACCCCGCTTGGCCAGAGCCCGGCGGGGTTTTCGTTTCAACCGGGCGGGTGCAATGGCCCGTTGCCCGGTGTCCTGCGACTCAGGAGGCCTTGCGGCGGCGAATGCCGGCCATGCCAAGCAGGGCGAGGCCCATCACGCTCAGCGTTGCCGGTTCCGGCAGCGCGACGCCGCGGATGTCGATACTGCCGCTGGCGGCATAACCGGCGGTGGCCGAACCGCTGTTGAAGCTGCTGCCCAGGGCCGCATCACTGCCACCCGGGAAGGCGTTGGTGTCGAGATAGATCTGCGCAGGACCGCCAGTGAAGTTCAGCAGACCGTTGCCGGCGCCGCTGCCGATCGAGCCGAGGCTGCCGCTGAGGATGAACGAGTCGAGGGCGATCGGCGTGCCGACACCATCGACGCAGTTGTCGGCGGCGGTGCACAACCGCGTCGTCGCGCCAGTGGCGTCAACCCAGAGGTTGCCGGCGGAAATCGTTGCCTTGTCGGCTGCGAAGCTCCCCGTCGGGGTGAATTCGGTCGCCGACGTGTAGAAGTGGATCGAGCCGCCGGAGAAGATGACGTTGAAGGGCGGCGTCGCCGGCACGGCGGAGTTGATCGCCTGCGTCTTGTAGCTGTCGAACCAGTAGCTCAGGTATACGCCGTTCTGGCCACGCGACCAAGTCACGTTCCCTTGCGAATCCTTGATCGTGTCGATGCGGCCGACGCCGGCCAGGATGTCGCCCGCAGCCAGGATCGGTACGGTACCGTCGGAGGCGAGGCTGCCCTCATAGACGTCACCGACCTCGAAATATGCGCCGCCGGCAAAGGAGATGCCGTTGACCGTTGCCGCGCCTGCCGCACCCGCACCCATGGCCAAGGCGATGGCAAGAGCGATGCCAGTTTTTCTCATGATTACTACTCCTCTTAGAAAATGACCCAAAGTTCCCCGCACCTGGGTGCGCAGCGAAACAGGAGCAATATGTGTGCCAGCCGGATGGTGATTCATTAACCCAATGGTTTAGTGAGTAAAATTCTCTCTCGTCGAAGAGCTCCGGTTTTTCGGGATGCTTGACTGTAAAAAAATCCGACACTTTCGGGCGCCCGGGGCCCGGCTCCGGTGATGGGCGACGCAGGTCGCGGGCAATCGACCGCCGGCCGACGGCGATCGTCACGGACGCTCAGCGGGCTGCACCCGGGTGCGGCAGCGGGTGGTGTTGGCGGGCTTGTCGGTGCGCACATTTTGTGCCACAGTTGTTCTCGGTGTACGTTGCTCGCGCCGTGCCACTTGCGCAGCAGTCGCGATTGCTGCGTGGGTGCCAGGACGCAGACCAAGACGGTACTGCGTGCTGCGCCTTGGCGATGGTACGATGTGCCCTGCAAACACTACGCCGATGATCGCGGCTGGGGCCGGGCCTTCGCACCCGTATCCCGGTGGGCGAACATCCGATCTCCGTGAGCGGAGGAGGCAGCAACGCGTGAAGTGGATTCGACGACTGGGTGAGACGTTGGGAATCGGACGCCAGGTGGCGCCGGCGACTACTGCTCCCATGCCCAGCGACATCCAGAAGACGGTCATGGAGTTTTCCGTCATGGACCGGACGCGGCCGATGTCGTTCGAACGCCCGTCACTGGCGGCCGATCACGTTTCGCGGGTGGAGCGTGAGCGTTTCAAGTTGCGGCTTGCGGGCAGCAGTCCGGAACGTCGCCGGTCAGCGACCGTGTTGGTCGAGAAGATGTACGGCTGGCGAGGCTACAAGCTGAGCGGTGATGCGACATTGGCCCGCAAGGAGGGAGCGCTGACGATCACCGGTCTGGTCTACGGAAATGATGGCTTGCCGGTCGGTACGGCGACCCTGCGTTTCGATGGCCCCGGCGGATTGCTGGCGGATGAGCTCTATCCTGCCGAGCTGGATCGACTGCGAAGGGAGGGACGGCGGCTGGTCGAGTACAGCCGGCTGGCGATCGATCGTGGCTTCGTGGATTCGCGAAAGGTCGTGGCCGCGCTGATGAATGTCTTCTACACCTGTGCCAAAGCAGAGGGCTTCACCGATGCGATCATCGAGGTGAATCCACGACATGTCGACTACTACGTCAGTCGAGCCAACTTCGTCTGTATCGGCGAGGAGCGGCACTGCCCGCGGGTCAACGCGCCGGCAGTGCTGCTGCGTCTCGACTATGAGGTGGCGGCGCGGCAGATCGAACTTTACGGCGGCAGGAAGAATGATCCGGCTGCCGGCAGGAGCCTCTACCGGTATTTTCTCGTGGGTGACGATCAGGAAGCCCTTTCGGGCAGGTTGCTGCCGGGCGAGGCGCCGCCACAACAACGGGCGGGACGGCCGTGAGCCGCGTTCATGGCGACAAGCGCCGCCTGACGGCCGTTCGCCGGCTTGCCGCGCGGCGGTTGTTTCCCCGAACCAGGCAGGTATCGGTCTGCGGCGGTGGCGATCGGCGATGAGCGGTTTGCCCGACCCGTTCGATACCGGCGCCGGTTTCAGCAAGTACTTCGAGATGCTGCCGGCGCTGAGCAGGGAAGAGCAGGAGCAGAGCTTTCGCCTGCGGCACGAGGTCTATTGTGAGGATCTCGGTTGGGAGGAGCGGCGGAGCGATGCGCTCGAGACGGATGCCCATGACGTGCATTCGCTGCATTGCCTTGCCCGCAGCAGGCAGTCCGGCCGGCTCGCCGGCTGCGTGCGCCTGGTTCTCGGTCGCACGGACGATGCCAGTCAGCGCCTGCCGTTCGAGCTGACCTGCGGCGAGACGCTTGACCGTGCGTTGATGGAACGGTTCGCCGGCAGCCGGGATCGGATGGCCGAGGTCTCCCGCCTGGCCATTGTTCGCGACTATCGACGGCGGCGGGGCGAGGAAAGTTCCCCCGGCACACTGCTCGCTTCCAGTTTCGGTACCGCCGAGCAGCCACGCTTTCCCTATCTGCTCGTTGGTCTCTACATGGCGGTATTCGTCATTGCCCAACGCCATCGACTGGACACGCTCTTCCTTCTCGTCGAGCCGCGTCTGTCCCGACATCTCAATCACTTGGGCATCGGCAACCGACAGATCGGTGCGGCAGCCGAGCACCGAGGCCTGCGTGTTCCGGCGATGATGGACGTGGCGCAGGTGATCGCCAACCTCAATCCGCGGCTGCGCGGCATCTTCGACGTCGTTGCCGGAGAAATCGAAGCCGGCCACCGCGCTGCAGCTGCCGGCGGCCGAGACCCGCAGCGATGAGTCTTTCGGCACTGGTGCTGCATGGATCTGCCACCGCTTCTCGCGGCGGCACTTGCGAAATGGTACGTCGATGGTTGCAACAGAGAACCTTCTGCTTCGACTGAAGCAGTTTGCCGGCTTGCTCGAAGAGGCCGGTGGCGAGGACAGCCTGCAACGGCTGGCCGAAACGACCGCGCGGATACTTGACAGCGAGCGCTGTTCGTTGATGCTGCGCAGCGAGGACGAGCAGTCGCAGCTTCGCTGGCGGGTTTGTGCCAGCTTCGGTCCGCTCCCTGAGCGCGCTTACCTCGAGGATGTCCGGGCCGGCGAAGGCATCGCCGGCCGCGTCGCCGCCAGTGGCGAAACGTTGCTCGTCACCGACATCGACCGCTCCGAGTTCGCGAGTTGCGCGCGGCGGGCGGACGACCCGCGCAAGAGCCTGCTCTGCGTACCCGTTCGCCATGCCGGCTCGGTCATCGGCGTTCTCAACGTCAGCGCGCATCGCACCGGACGTGCCTTCGGCCTGGATGACCTGCACCTGCTGGAAATTGTTGCGCTGCTGGTCGGCAAGGCCATCCAGATCCGCCAGTTGCAGGGTCTGCTGAACTCCCGTTTTGCCCAGTTGGCGCTCCTCGACCTGGCAGAGAAGGATATCGGACAGGCGTTGGCGAGCCCGCTGCCAAACCCGGACCAGGTGGCGCGCATCATCGCACGCTCTTTCTACAAGGAGATGAATCGTGTCGGTCTCGGGCCGCGGCAGATCGTCAACGCTGCTTCGGAGATCATCGAGCAACTGAGTGGCAGCCTCGTTCGCCACAGCCGGCGGCTGGACCGGGAGGGGCCGGAGGCAGGCGGCGCCGCGCGGCCGCCTGCCTGATGCGGCGGCTGCGGCGTCCATCGGCGGGCAGGCTCCGAGCAACTTTCGCCTCGTACCTGCCTGGCCCGCAGAGTCAATGATGCCCTGGCTGGAGATCTTCGGCCTGAGCGTTCTGCTGCTCGCCGGCTGGTTCTGGTTCGACGGCTTCCAGGCGCGGGCGGCGGCGATGCACGCGGCACGCGTCGCCTGTGCTGCCGATGGGCTGTTGCTGCTCGATGACACGGTGGCGCTGGCGCACCTGCGCCTGCAGCGCGACGACGAGGGCAGGCTTCGCGTGCGACGGACCTACGACTTCGAGTACAGCGATACCGGCGACAATCGTCGCCCTGGCCAACTCGCCCTGCTTGGCGACGAAGTGCTGCTGTTGCGCCTGATGCCACACGCAACCGCCGCCGGGGGGCGGCTGCGGGTTGTCGGCGGTCGCCAGACGGCCGACGAGGGGTAGACGATCGCCGGCCGATCGCCGCCGGCTCCCTAGAACCCGGTGACGAGCTTGAGAAAGAACTTGTTGCCCTGGAAGCGGTTGTCGACGCCGACTTCGTGGTTCCAGCTGGCGATGAAACTCGTTCCCTTGTGGTTGTACTGGACCGCCGGTCCGTAGGCAAACACCTTGCCGCGACGGCCGTCGGGAGGAACCTTGCGGCCAGCGACCTCGTCGTCGGTGGTCTGTGTCAGGTAGTAACCGGCGAGGCCGACTCCCCAGGGGCCGAAGTGCTGACCAACCAGGTAATCCATGTGGAATTCCTGGCCGGAGTGGTAGTCGGTGTCGTTGTTCTTCGTCTTGATGTTGTACATCAGTTTCGCCGACACCTCGAAGCCGCCCTGGTTCAGGTAGGTGAACGCGACGATCGGTTCGAAGCTGTAGTAATTGGCGCCGATGCTCTGGGTCGGATCATTGGCGTCGTACTTGCCGGTCGGCAGATAGATGTCGAGGCCGACCGTCAGGTGCCAGTCGGGCGGGAAGTGCCAGCCAATGATGATCGGGTCGATGACGATGTCGCCGAGGCCAAAGGTGCTGCCGGAGCCGATGCCGGGAATCGGGGTGTGCAGCCGCTGGTATGCGACCGGTACGATGGCATGCACTGCCCAGTCGCCGCCCAGGATCTTGTGGCCGGTGACGTGGATGAAGCGCAGGGCATCGAAGGTGGCGCTGACGCTCAGGCCGGGGACCTTGTCGCCCTTGTTGTCGCGGTAGTCGCCTTCGTAGTAGCCGAGATAGTTGATGAAGTAGTTGCCCGGTGGTGGCAGGGCGCCAGCCATGAAGTTCTCGGAACCGTTGGGGTACTGATCCGGCCCCTCCTTCGCCACTGCCGAAGTGACGGCGAACAGCGCCGGTGCTGCCAGGAGCAGCAGCCTGTGTGCCTTGTGCATCGTTCTCTCCTCCCTTGCTGATGTCGGCGCCGGCTGCCGTGAGCGCCGGGTCGTTCCGCCGGCGGCGCCCCACGGACCCGGCGCGGCTCGCATGTTACCACCTCACGAACAGGGTCGTCGTGCTGCTGACTGCTCTTGGTGCGGCCGGGCTCGCCTACTCGGCGGCTGGCTCCTCATCGACGGGAGTCGGGTGGCAACCGGCAGCCGCCGGCAGGGCTACCATCATCGCCTGCCCGGGGAGCGCGCAGCCGGCAGCGCAGCAGCGTCCGGGTTGTCTGTTGCGCGTGATCGGACGCGACTCGTCGTGCAGGACACCGCGCTCGAGCAGCCGCTCGACCAGCTCGACCTTGCTGCCGAGCGGGTAGTTGCGCCAGATCTCCCGTTTCATCGCCGCCGGCGAGCCGCCGCCGTGCAGGCTGATCACCGAGTACCAGCCGCCCTGGTACGACGCCGTCAGGTCTTCGATGAAGCGCGCGACTTCGATCCGCCGGTCGTAGGGAACGTCCGGACTGGCGCGCAGGACTTCGGCCAGCGTTGCCGCAGTCGCTGGATTGTGGTCTTCGTCAGGGCCGGGCAGGGCGACGATCAGGCCGCCGGAGACCTCGTGCGCCAGCCGGTGCATGTCGTAGATCTGGGTCGCCAGCAGCAGCTTGCCGATGTTGGCGAAGACCGGCTCGGGCATGAAGCTGCCGCTGTGCGGGTCGGCAGCGCCATAGACGCTGGCCGCGACGCCGCAGGCAAAGAAGCCCTCGGTGATCTTGATCAGCTCGACCATCGGTTCGCGCAGGCTCGCCTTCGTCCCCGGATCGAAGCCGTTCGCCTCGCACATCAGCGCGCCGGCGCCGATCAGGAGATCGCCAAAGCCGGCGCGGGCCGCGATGCAACTGTGTCGATGGTGTGTGGCATAGGCGTAGGTCAGCGAGGCCGAATGCTCCCACTCGCCGGCGAGGAACACCCGGTCCCAGGGGACGAAGACGCGGTCGAAGACGAGGACGGCTGTCGATTGACCGTAGCGGCGCGAGAACGGAGCGGCACCGTGCTCGAGCTTCTCACCGGGCCGTCCGGCCGGGCGGGCGATCATCGTCAGTCCCGCTGCATCGACGGGCAGGGCACAGCAGATGGCGAAATCGGCGTCGGCCGGACCCATGTTGCGGCTCGGCATGACGAGGATTTCGTGCATGTAGGGCGCACCGGTGACGATGGCCTTGGTGCCCGAAATGACGACGCCGGCGGCGAGGCGCTCGACGATGTGCACGTAGCTGTTGCGGCTTGCCTGCCGGTGCGGTCGCTGCGAACGGTCGCCCTTGGCGTCGGTCATCGCGATTCCGAGCGCCAGGTCGCCGTCCTGGACGTGCTCGAGGTACGCCGCAAAGCGTGCCCGCCGCTCGTTGCTGCCAGCGGCGGCGTCGGCACGCGCGCAGAGCTGGTTGATCGCATTGAGCGCGTCGTGTGCCAGGTAGCGCTGCGCGCAGCCGGTTTCCTGGCACAACAGGCGCACTGCCTCGAGCTTGTTCAGCAGGTCAGCGGCCGACTCGTCGATGTGCAGCATGCGATTCACCGTGCGTCCTCGGCTCGTCTGCAGTGCGGTCATCAGCGGCGCCTGCCGCGGATCGTGGGCGAAGTCGTAGGTGACGGCGAGGGCGTTGATGCCGGGCCGCAGCTCGCGACTGTCGGCTACCGAGTCGAGGCGGTGACCATCGAGATAGACCGTCGGCCGGTAACGGCGCAAGGATTCGCGGTAGTCGCTGCCGCTCATCAGGCCAGCGGGTCGGGTTGCGTTCATGCGTTCTCCTGCCGGCCGCGGAGACGGTCGGGCGGTCGGTCAGCGGCGACCGCGGCCGCCGCTAACCCTCGCGTGCGGCACGCCGGCGCTCGTTGTCGGTGAGCAGGCGTTTGCGGATGCGGATGCTCTTCGGCGTGATCTCGACCAGTTCGTCGTCGGCGATGAATTCGACCGCCGATTCGAGCGTCAGCGCCACTGCCGGTACCAGCCGCACCGCCTCGTCCGATCCCGAGGCGCGGATGTTGGTCAGTTGCTTGCCCTTGATCGGATTGACCACGAGATCGTTCTCCCGGCTGTGGATGCCGATGACCATTCCTTCGTACAGCTTGTCGCCGGGGACCGAGAACATGCGGCCGCGGTCCTGCAGTTTCCACAGGGCGTAGGCGACGGCTTCGCCCTTTTCGGCCGAGATCAGGACGCCATTGCGGCGCCCCGGGATCTCCCCCTTGACCGCCGCGTACTCGTCGAAGACATGGCTGATGAGTCCGGTGCCACGGGTGATGTTCATGAATTCGCCCTGGAATCCGATCAGGCCGCGGGCGGGAATCCGGTATTCGAGGCGGACGCGGCCACGGCCGTCGGCGGACATGTCCTGCAGGTCGCCACGACGGTAGCCGAGCGCCTCCATCACGGCGCCCTGATGCGACTCCTCGACGTCGAGCGTGAGCATTTCGTAGGGTTCGCAGACTTCGCCGTCGATTTCCTTGAGAATCACCCGCGGGCGCCCGACGGCAAGCTCATAGCCTTCGCGGCGCATGGTTTCGAGGAGGATCGTCAGGTGCAGTTCACCGCGTCCGGAAACGAGGAAGCTGTCCGTGTCGGAGGTCTCCTCGACGCGCAGCGCCATGTTCGTCAGCAGTTCCTTGCGCAGCCGTTCACCGATTTGCCGGCTGGTGACGAAGCGCCCCTCGCTGCCGGCGAGCGGCGAGTTGTTGACCATGAACGTCATGTTCAGCGTCGGTTCGTCGATCTTCAGCATCGGCAGCGCCTCGGGTTTCTCGCTGTCGGTGATCGTGCAGCCGATCGACAGATCCTCGATGCCGGTGACGAGAACGATGTCACCCGCCACCGCTTCGTCCATCGCCACCCGTTCCATGCCGCGAAAACCGAAAACCTGATTCACCTTGGCACCCTTTGGCGCGCCATGCTCGAAGCGGCCTGCCGCGTCCGCCTGGCCGTACATCACCGTCACCTGTTGCGCCGGTCTCAGTCGACCCCGCTGCAGGCGACCGATACCGATGCGGCCGACGTAGCTCGAGTAGTCAAGCGCCGAGATCTGCAACTGCAGCGGGCCGTCGATGCCGGCGGCCTGCGGTGGCGGCACGTGCCGCAGGATGGCGTCGAACAGCGGCCGCATGTCGGGCGAGGGCTTCGCCAGGTCGGGCGTCGCATGCCCGTTGATCGCCGAAGCGTAGATCACCGGAAAATCGAGTTGCTCGTCGTTGGCGCCCAGCTTGTCGAAGAGGTCGAAGGTATGGTCGACGACCCAGTCGGGGCGGGCACCGTCGCGGTCGATCTTGTTCACGACGACGATCGGCTTCAGCCCGAGGGCGAGCGCCTTCCTGGTGACGAAGCGCGTCTGCGGCATCGGCCCCTCGACCGCATCGACCAGCAGCAGGACGCCATCGACCATCGACAGGACGCGCTCGACCTCGCCGCCGAAGTCGGCATGGCCAGGGGTGTCCACGATGTTGATGTGGATTCCGGCGTAGTCCACGGCCAGGTTCTTCGCCAGGATGGTGATCCCGCGCTCCTTCTCGAGCTCGTTCGAGTCCATCATGCGCTCGGTGATGTGCTGGTGCGCAGCGAAGCTGCCGGCCTGCACGAGGAGCTTGTCCACGAGGGTGGTCTTGCCATGGTCGACGTGGGCGATGATGGCAATGTTGCGAACGGCACGGGACATGTCGGCTGCGGCCTCTGGAAAAGGGCCGATATTCTAGCATGGCCGCCCCGCCCGGCTGCTGCGGATGGCGGCGGCACGCGGCGGCACCGGCACCGGCTACCGTCGACCGGCGCCCGGCTGGTTGCGCATGAAGTCAGCCGTATTGAAGAATGCCGCCAGCAGCTTTTCCCGCAGGCTCTCCTCGATGCCGATCGACTCCATGGCCAGCAGCATGCAGGCTACCCATTGGTCGCGCTCGTCCTCGCCGATGGCAAAGGGCATGTGTCGGCGGCGCAGCATCGGGTGGCCGATCTGCTGCACATAGAGGTCGGGCCCGCCCAGCCAGCCCGAGAGAAACATGAAGAGCTTGTCGCGGGATGACTGCAGGTCGTCCGGATGCAGTGCGCGAATCGTGGCGAATTGTGGTACCTGCGCCATCAGTTCGTAGAAACGGTCGCAAAGCCTGGCGACGGTCGTCTCGCCGCCAAGCAGGAGGTAGAGGGTCTGTTCCTGCATGCCGCGTGATCCTGGTTTGCTGACGAAGCACGATTGTACCCCTGGCAGCCGTCCCTTGCGGCAGCGCAGCATCGCAATTGACAGCCGCTGCGCAATCGCTAGAATCCAGCCCTCGCAGTGCGCGTCATGTACTTGCCCGGCGCGCGCCAGCGGCCGTCCCGGTGGCAGTCGCGGCCGTCCCGGTGGCAGTCGCGGGCGTGCCGTGGGCAGTGGCGATCGCGTGTGGACATCCGGCAGCCCGCTGTCCGGGCCAGCGACGGGATTGGCAGGCGCATGCTGCTGACAGGCTGCAAGGCCACGCCGGCGCCCGCGGCGGGAATTGCCAGAACGGCTTCGCTGGCGCAAACTGCAGCCTTCCCGCATCGGCAGGTGCGTTTTCTTGGGGGTGTCTGATGACCGAAACGATTGTTGCTTACCTGCGAGCCCATGCCGAGCAGCTCGACGTTGATATGGCGGAGGCGTTGCGCATTCCGCTTGCCGACCTGCGCGAGCAGATCGCCCAGCTTGCCGCTTCGGGAGACGTGATCTGCTGCCGGGTCACCCGTTTCATCGAGGGTCGCAAGATCGAAGGGATCAGTTGTCGCCTTTCCTGCGATCCGCCGACGCCCGCTCGCGGACGCAAGCCGGGCGTCAAGAAGGACGACGACGTCGACGCCGGCATCTTCTGAACGGGCGGCATCGTGGCTGCCGGTCAGCGCAGCAGATGCAGGGCGAAGTGACCCTTGATGAACGCCTGGAAGTTCTCGACCCCCTTGAGCGCCAGTTGCAGGCGACCGAGCTCCATCGTGTTGAGTCGTTCGAGCACGACGTAGTTGTCCGGCTGGCGTCCCTCACGCACGGCTTCGACCTGCGCGCGCAGGCGCATCAGGACCAGGAAGTCGAAGCTTTCGGAAATGGTGGCCGCCATCTTGCGGTTGACCACCTTGTCCCTGACCAGCATGTCCAGCCGCTGGTGCGTGCTGCCTTCCAGCTTGCCGGCCTGGATCGCCAGCGCCTTGACGCCTTCCGAGATGGCGAAGATGCCGGCCTTCTTGATCTCGAGCATGCCGGAATGCGCGCCTTCGCTCTCCGCCTTGATGCGGCCGAACCAGCCGATCGGCGGCGCGAAGCGCAGCGTGTTCTCGACCATTCGCATGAGGAACAGCTTGTCGCGCCGGACGTGCGTGTACAGCTGATCCTTCAGTTCCTGCTCGAACGACGGGTCGCCGAAGATCGTCCGGATATCGACGAAGGTGCCGCAGCTCAGGACATGCTTCGGCGTTGGCGCCTGCAACCAGCGGGCGAGCTGATCGCGCCACTTGCCGAGGCTGCGCCGCCATTCCTTGTTGCTCGCCATGATGCCGCCGGGGCACGGCGGAATGCCGATGGCGGTCAACGATTCGATGAGGTGCTGCGCGAAGTCCTCGATCCGGCTGACCTCATCGGCGCCGAGTTCGTCACCATAGACGATCGCATTGTCCTGGTCGGTCAGCAGCGTCTGCTCGCCGCGACCCTCGCTGCCGAGGACGACGAGGGCAAAGCGCGCTGGCAGGTCGGCGAAGCGGTCCTGGCGCAGCAGGGCGATCAGTCGCAGCAGCACCTGGTCGTTGAGATGGGCGATCATGCGCACCAGGTCGCGGACGCTGCGCGTCCCCGCACCGCCGTCGCTGATGTGCAGGACCAGTCCCTGGATGCGCTCGAAGACGCTGCGCAGTTCCTCGAGGCTGGTCGCGCGCTCGATGTCGAGGACGAGCTGGTGCGGCGTGTTCGCCTGCAGCCGGATGATGTCACTGTCGGTGATGATGCCCGACAGCCTGCCCTTGCCATCGACCACAGCCAGACGGTGGATGCGCTGGCGCGACATGCGGTAGAGTGCCTCGTAGAGCAGATCACTCTCCCGGATCACCGACAGCGGGCTGTTCATGATCGCGCGCACGCTGAGCGTCGTCGGATCCAGGCCGGTGGCAACCACCTTGTTGCGCAGATCGCGGTCGGTCATGATGCCGTGCGGCAAGCGGTTCTCGAGGACGACGACGCTCGAGATGTTCTTCTCGCGCATGACTCCGACGACATCGACGAGCCGGTCGTCGGGTGCGCAGGTGACGACTTGGCGTTGACAGAAGTCCTTCACCGGGCGAAAGAACTGGCCTTCCTCGGACATCGCGGGCTGCTCCCTGTTGTTCGTTTGTTGTTTCCCCGCGGCGCCTGCCGTGCCGGTGGCGTGTCCCGGGTGCGGCCTGAGTCCGCAGCCGGATTCTAGCATTCGCCGGCCGCAGCCGGCTCTGCCGGCGAGGGGCGGACGCTCAGTCCGGTGCCTGTCGCCCGTCGTCGGCGCGTGTTTCGGCGTCGGCCTCGTCGCTCCTCTTCGCCTGCCGGTGCAGCGCCGCCTTCGCCAGCAGGTGGGCGGTGATCGGCGCGGTGATGAAGAGGAAGAGGAGGATCGCCAGTTCGTGCAGGCTGATCGCCGCCGACCCGCCACTGGAGAAGAAGATCGCCGAGGCAAGAAGGATCGCGCCGACGCCGACGGTGGTCGCCTTGGTCGGTCCGTGCAGGCGGGTCAGGAAGTCGGGCAGGCGCGCCAAGCCGACCGAGCCGAGAAGGACGAAAAGCGCACCGAGCACGATCAGCGCGGCGACGGTCGCTTCGCTGATCGGACTCATTCGATGATGTCGCCGCGCAAGAGGAACTTGCACAACGCGACGGTGCCGACGAAGCCGAGCAGCGCCAGCAACAGCGCGACCTCGAAGTAGGCGGTGCTGGCGCTGCGGATGCCGAACAGGACGAGCATTGCAATCGCGTTGATGCCGAGCGTGTCGAGCGCCAGGATGCGATCGCAGAGGTCGGGTCCGCGCAGCAGGCGGTAGAGGTTCAGAGCCAGGGCGACGGCGATGAACACGAAGGCGATTTCGAGGGCCGCGTTCAGCATGCGAAGATCTCCCGCAGTGGTTGCTCGTAGCGCTCCTTGATCTCGTCGATGAGCGCCCGCGGATCGGGGGCGTCGAGGGCGTGCACGAGCAGGATCCAGTCGCGCCGGTCGACGTCGATGGCCACCGTGCCCGGTGTCAGCGAGACGACACTGGCGAGCAGCGTCGCGACGAAGGGATCGCGCAGCTCGAGCGGTACTTCGACGAAGGCTGGCGACAGCCGATGCAGCGGACCGACGACCTGCCGTGCGACGCGCCAGTTGGCGGTGACGATGTCGAAGGCGAAAACGGCGAGAAAGCGCAAGGCCGCCAGCGGACGGACGAGGCGTGGCGGTTGCGGCCAGAAGGGCGCCGTCAGTCGCGGTATGACGAGCGCCAGCAGGGCGCCGAGGGCGAGCAGCGCGAGCGACGCTGCATTCGTGATCAGCGCCCAGACGACGAAGACGCTGAGCGAGAGCAGCGGTCGCGGCAGCAGGCGGCGCCTCATCGCTGCGCCCCGAGGACGCCGGCGACGTACGCACCCGGCGCGTGCAGCTGGCTGGCCGTGCGCTGTGCGTAGGCACTCAGCGGGCCCGCGAAGATCGCCAGAAGCGGTGCCGCGGCGACCAGCAGCAGCGTCGCCAGCGCCCGCTGCCAGCCGACCGCCGGTGCCGGTGTGGCGGCCAAGCGCAGCGCCTGCGGCTTCCAGAGCAGGGTGCAGCCCTGGCGTGCGAGTGCCGCCATGACCAGGAAACCGGCGCCAAGGAGAACGATCCAGATGGCCGTTCCGGCCGGCGTCTGGCGCAGGGTCGTCAGCAGCATCAGCTTGCCGACGAAGCCGGCGAACGGCGGCAGGCCGGCAGCGCTGGCGGCGACGACCAGGAATGCGATCCGGATCCAGCTTGCGACCGGCGGGCCGGCACGGAAGTAATCGCCACCGTCGGCGCGCTGGCGGGCGATGAGGCCGGCGACGAGGAAGAAGGCAGCGCCGGTCAGCGTCGACTGCAGCAGGTAGTAGATCGCCGCCGTTGCGACCTGTTGGCTCGCATGGACCGGTGTCAGCAGCAGGCTGCCCGCCGACAGCAGGACCAGCCAGGCTGCCAGCGCCCGCAGGCGGTCGGCGACGAGGGTACCGAGCGCGGCAAAGCCGACCGTTGCCAGCGCCAGCGGCGTCAGCCAGCCGGCGAGGAGATCGGGCATCGCCGGTGCCAGAGCCACCGCCTGCACGCGCAGGATGGCGACGATGCCGACCTTCGTCATGATTGCAAACAGCGCCGCGACCGGTGCTCCGGCAGCGCTGTAGGTCGGCTGCAGCCAGAACGAGAGCGGCAGCAAGCCGGCCTTCAGGGCGAAGACGGCGATCAGCAGCGCAAAGGCGACACGCGACAGTGCGACGTCGTGTTGCGGCCCGAGCAGCCGGCTGGCCATGTCGGCGAGGTTGAGGGTGCCGAGCGTGGCGTAGAGCAGGCCGAGGGCAATCAGGAAAAGCGCCGAACCGATCAGGTTGAGGACGACGTAGGCGATGCCGGCGCGCGTCCGCGCCAGGCCGCCCCCGTGTGCCAGCAGCGTGTACGAGGCGAGCAGCATGACCTCGAAGAAGACGAAGAGGTTGAACAGGTCGCCGGTCAGGAAGGCACCGCAAAGGCCGACGAGCTGGAACTGGAAGAGGGGGTGGAAGTGCTGTCCGTGTTCGTCGAATCCGGCGCTCGCGTAGAGCAGGGTCGCCAGCCCGAGGACGGCGCAGAGCAGGCTCATCATCGCCGCCAGCCGGTCGACGACGAGGACGATGCCAAAGGGAGCAGGCCAGTCGCCAAGCGCATAAACGCGCAACTGGCCGTCGTCGCTGAGCTGTGTCAGCCAGCCGCAGACCAGCAGCAGCAGGACAGTGGCAGCGAATCCGACGGCGCGCTGCCAGGCCAGGCGGGGGCAGGCCATCTGCAGCAGGGCGGCGGCGAAGGGGATGAGGATCGGCAGGATCGGCAGGTGGGCGTGCATCACGAATCCTTGCCGGGATCCACGTGGTCGTCACCGGCTTCCGCCAGCGCGCGCAGCGCGAGCATCGCCAGATAGCCGGTCATGCCGAAGCCGATGACGATCGCCGTCAGCACCAGTGCCTGGGGCAGCGGGTCGGTGTAGCTGGCGCCGGCACGGATCAGCGGTGGCGCATCCAGGTGCAGGCGGCCGCTGGCGAAGAGGAAGAGGTTGACGGCATAGGAGAGCAGGGTGAGGCCGAGCAGCACCGGGAAGGTCCGGGCGCGCAGGATGAGAAAGACGCCGCAGGCGGTCAGGACGCCGATCGCGCTTGCCAGCAGTGCTTCCATCAGGCCGGCCCCTCGTTGCCGGAGCGGGCGCGCAGCGACAGGCGGCCGAGTCCCGCGAGAATGGTGACGACGACGGTGACGACGACGACGTAGACGCCGAGGTCGAAGACCATCGCGCTCGCCAGTTCGATGTCGCCGAGCAGCGGCAGTTGCACGTGCCCGTGCGCGCTGGTCAGGAAGGGACGGCCAAAAGGCCAGCTGGCGACCCCGATGCCGGCTGCCAGCAGCAGGCCGACTGCCAGCAGCGGCGCTGGTCTTGCAGGCAGGCGCGGTTGCGCGAAGTCGATGCCGTTGGCGAGATACTGCATGACCAGCGCGACGCTGGTGATCAGGCCGGCGACGAAGCCGCCGCCGGGGACGTTGTGACCGCGCAGGAAGATGTACACCGAAACCGTCAGTGCCAGCGGCAGCAGGGGCCGCGTCAGCATGGCGAGAAACAGCGGATGCACGTCCCTGTCCCAGCGGCGACCGTCCGCGTCGTGCGCCGGCGAGCGCAGCGTCAGGCGTTCGAGCAGCGCCTGCGAGGCGAGGGCGACCATCGCCAGGACAGTGATCTCGCCGAGGGTGTCGAAGCCGCGGAAATCGACGAGAATGACATTCACGACGTTGGCGCCGCCGCCGCCCGGAACCGATTGCTGCAGGTAGAAGCCGGAGATCGAAGCGGCTGGCGCGCTGAGCATCAGCAGCGTCAGCAGAGCCATGCCGCCGCCGGCGAGCAGCGCCAGCAGCAGGTCGCGGGACAGGCGCGCCGCGCTGCTCTTCGGTGCGCTGCGCGGCGGCAGGTAATAGAGCACGAGCAGCATCAGGATGATCGTCCCCATCTCGACCGCGAGCTGGGTCAGCGCGAGGTCCGGCGCCGACAGGCGGATGAAGGTGAGGGTCACCGCCAGGCCGACGAGACTGACCAGAATGACTGCCAGCAGCCGCTCGCGGTAGAGCGCCGTCGCGCCAACGGTACCCAGCAGCAGGACGCAGAGCGCGGCGACCGCTGCCTCGTCGGCGACCAGCGCCGGTACGCTGATGCCGCCGCCGGGTGGCCCGGAGAGGTGGGCCCAGGTCGCGAGCACGAAGACGAAGGCGAAAAGCAGCGCGCTGTAGCGTTGCAGCGAGCCGTTGTCGAGCAGGAAGACGCAGCGCCGGGCGGAGAGCGCAAGCAAGCGGTAGAAACGCTCGAAGGCGGTGCGCGGGTGCATGGGCGGCAACTGCTCCTGCCAGGCGAAGAGCGGCCGGCGCAGGGCATAGATCAGGACGCCGCCGGCGAGCGCCAGCAGGCTCATCAGCAGGGGCTTGTTGAAGCCGTGCCAGAGCGCCAGGTGGAAGTCCGGCAGCGGGCCCTGCAGCGCAGCGCCCGCTGCCGCATCGAGCAGCGGCGCCACCGTCCATGCCGGTACGACGCCGACCAGCAGGCAGAGCAGCACCAGCAGTTCGATCGGGGCGCGCATCCAGCGCGGTGGCTCGTGCGGCTGGCGCGGCAGGTCGACCGGCTCGCCGTTGAAGAAGACGTCATGCACGAAACGCGCCGAGTAGGCGACGGCCAGCATGCCCGCCACCGTCGCCAGCAGCGGCAGTGCCCAGCTGATCGGCTCGCTGTAGCTGACCGCCTCGGCAAAGAACATCTCCTTGCTCAGGAAGCCGTTGAGCAGCGGCACGCCGGCCATCGAGCCGGCGGCGATGATCGCCAGCGTCGCGGTGATCGGCATGTAGCGGAACATGCCGTTGACCCGGCGCATGTCGCGGGTGCCGCACTCGTGGTCGACGATGCCGGCGGCCATGAACAGCGAGGCCTTGAAAATCGCGTGGTTGATGATGTGGAAGATGCCGGCGATCACCGACAGCGGGGTGTCGAGGCCGAAGAGGAGGGTGATCAGGCCGAGGTGACTGATCGTCGAGTAGGCGAGCAGGCCCTTGATGTCATTGCGGAAGAGCGCGATCGCCGCAGCGTAGACCAGGGTCACTGCGCCGGTGCCGCCGACCAGCCAGAACCAGAGGTCGCTGCTGCCGAGCGCAGGATAGAGGCGGGCGAGCAGGAAGACGCCGGCCTTGACCATCGTCGCCGAATGCAGGTAGGCGGAGACGGGGGTGGGCGCCGCCATCGCGTTCGGCAGCCAGAAGTGGAAGGGAAACTGCGCCGACTTGGTGAACGCGCCGAGCAGGATCAGGAGCAGCGCCGGCGTGTACAGCGGGCTGGAACGAATCCGCTCGCCGGCATCGAGAATGGCCGACAGCTCGTGGCTGCCGACGATCTCGCCGAGCAGCAGGATGCCGGCGAACAGAGCCAGACCGCCGCCGCCGGTGACCGCCAGCGCCATGCGCGCGCTGATGCGGGATTCGTGCCTATCGCTGCGGTAGGCGACGAGGAGGAACGAGGAGAGGCTGGTGATCTCCCAGAAGACCAGCAGCAACAGCAGGTTCTCGGCCAGCACGACGCCAAGCATCGCGGCCATGAAGAGCAGCAGGATCGAGTAGAAGCGGCCGAGCCGATCCTCCTCCGGCAGGTACCAGGCGGCATAGAGCACGACGAGCAGGCCGATGCCGAGGATCAGCAGGCAGAAGAGCAGGCCGAGGCCGTCGAGTCGCAGGCTGAAGTCGAGGCCCCACGCCGGCAGCCAGGCGAGCCGGAAGAATTGCGTCTGACCGGCGAAGGCGGCTGCAGCCAGGCGCAGCAGCAGGCCGAGGCAGCCGGCCATGACCGCCGCGGCAGCGATCGCCGCCACCGCCCGGCCGCAGCGCTGCAGCAGCAGTGGCAGCAGGCAGCCGGCGAAGGCGAGTGCCGGGATCGCCGCGAGCAGCAGGTTCGAGTCATGGGAATGCGCCATTGGCGAAGCGCCGGTCCGTGTTGTCGGAAACGCGATTATAGGCGGCATCGCGCCGCGCGTTGCCGTGATGGACGTCCGCTCGTCGCTGCCGGCAGCTGCCGCTGCCGGCGCAGGCTGCCCGTGCCGTCATTGTCCCGTAACATTGGCGTTCTAAGCTGCCGCCGTCGATACTTCTGTCCGCCACCCGAAACGAGCCCGTGTCCCATGAGCGACCACCTGAGCAAACAATTCGATCTCGAACTGGAGAACATCCGTACCCGCATCCTGCAGATGGGTGGCCTGGTCGAAAGACAGGTGCTGGCGGCGGTCGATGCCTTCAGCAGCGGCAACCTCGACGAAATGCAGCAGGTCATCGGCAGCGATCGCGAGGTCGACGTGCTCGAGGTCGGGATCGACGAGGACTGCACGCTGCTGATCGCGCGGCGGCAGCCGACGGCGCGTGATCTGCGGCTGGTGATGGCGATTTCGCGCATCGTCACCGATCTCGAGCGGGTGGGCGACAAGGCGTCGAAGATCGCACGCATGTCGCAGAAGCTGCACCAGGCGGGTTCGCAGCGGATTCCGCGGCTGTCCGATGTACACCATTGCGGGCGCCTGGCGAGCGACATGCTGCAGCGGTCGCTCGATTCGCTGGCGCGCATGGACATCGATGCAGCACGGCAGGTGATCGGCGCCGACAAGGCGATCGATGCCGCTTTCAACGCCATCCTGCGGCAGTTGATCACCTACATGATGGAGGATCCGCG
>JFAX01000032.1:21736-29864 GCA_000585015.1 Candidatus Accumulibacter adjunctus
CGACGAACATCGCCGAGAACGTGATCTACATCGTCAGCGGCATCGACATCCGGCACAGCGCGGTCGCCGCCAGCAAGACGGACGAAGCATGACGCGCAGCGATGCCGGCCGGGCGCAGGTACTGGTCGTCGAGGACGACAAGGGAATCCAGGAACTGCTGCGCTTCACGCTCGTCTGCGGTGGCTACCAGCCGCTGTGCGTGGAAACTGCCGAACAGGCGGAGACCGCGCTCGGCGGGACGCTGCCGGACCTGGCGCTGATCGACTGGATGCTGCCCGGCAAGTCGGGCCTGGCGCTGACACGCAAACTGCGTGGCGAGCGACGGACGCGGCGGCTGCCGATCATCATCCTGACTGCGCGCGGCGAGGAGGCCGACCGCGTTGCCGGACTCGAAGGCGGCGCCGACGACTACATCGTCAAGCCGTTCAGCCCGAAGGAACTGATGGCGCGTGTCCAGTCCGTCCTGCGCCGCTGCGCACCCGAGTTCGCCGCCGGCACGCTGACCGTCGGACCGCTGGCGCTCGATACCGTGGCGCACGAGGTGCGCGTTGCCGGCCAGCGCATCAACCTGACGCCGACCGAGTTCCGCCTGCTGCGCTTCCTGATGGCCAATCCCGGGCGCGTCTATTCGCGCCAGCAGTTGCTCGACAACGTCTGGGGTGACCACGTGTATATCGAGGACCGCACGGTGGACATCCATGTCCGTCGCCTGCGCGTCGCGCTCGGCCCGGCAGCCGAGCATGTCGTCGAGACGGTGCGCGGCGCCGGCTACAAGCTCTGCGCCCAGCCAGGAACGCCGCCGAGCGAGGCATGACTGCCGCCAGCCGCTGGTGCGCGCGGATCGTTCTCACCGGCGTGCTGCCGATCGTCTGCCTCGCGCTGCTGCTGGCGGCGCTCCATGGCGCCATCTGGGGCTGGGTGGTGGCAGCCGGCGGGCTGATGCTCGTCGTCTTGTTGCAGACGCGGCGGCTGGCGTTGCTCGCGGCGTGGATCGATGGCCCGCAGCACGGCGAGGTGCCTGATTCGGGTGGCGCCTGGGGCGAGGTGTTCCGCAAGCTGTCGCGCAAGCTGCGCCTCGACGCACGCGCGCTGGCGGAGGTCGAGGCGCGACTGGGCTCGTTCAGCGACGCCATGGACGCCGTCCCCGATGGTCTGGTCGTGCTCAGCGAGAACCATCAGGTGCAGTGGGCCAATCGCGCCGCCGGCGAGCACCTCGGCATCCGCCTGCCGCGCGATGGCGGTGCGATCATCCAGCAGCTCGTGCGCGCGCCCGGTTTCGCCGAGTACCTGAGCAGTCCGGACGGGCAGTCCCCGTTCATCCTGCTGTCGCCGGCGGCCCGCCGTCGCGCCTATTCACTGCGGGCGGTGCCGCTGGGCGAGCGCAACACCCTGCTGGTCAGTCTCGACGTCACCGACGCCAGGCGCGTCGAGGCGATGCGCAGCACCTTCGTCGCCAACGTCTCGCACGAACTGCGCACGCCGCTGACCGTCGTCAGCGGCTTTCTCGAGCACTTCGGCGACGACAGCGCGATGAGCGTCGAGCAGCGGCAGCACTTCGTCCGCCTGATGAGCGAGCAGACGCGGCGCATGCTGAGCCTGGTCGACGATCTGCTGACGCTGTCGCGTCTCGAGGCGGACGACGCACCCGCCAGCGAGGAAGACATCGACATGGCCGACCTGCTGGCGCAATTGCAGGCCGAGGCCGAGGGACTCAGCGGCGGCCGGCATCGCCTGCAGTTCCGTTGCAGCGGCCCCGGCTTGCGCGGCAACCGCCATGAGCTGCACAGCGCCTTCGGCAATCTGGTGTCGAACGCGATCCGCTACACGCCGGCCGGCGGTGACATCCGCGTTCGCTGGAGGCTGCGCGCCGGTGTCGGTGTCTTTTCGGTGCGTGATTCCGGCGTCGGCATCGCCGCCGAACACCTGCCGCGCCTGACCGAGCGTTTCTACCGCATCGACCGGGGCCGCTCGCGCGACACCGGCGGCACCGGTCTCGGCCTGGCGATCGTCAAGCACATCCTGTTGCGTCATCAGGCGGCGCTGGTGATCGACTGGCCTGGCGATCGTCAAGCACATCCTGTTGCGTCATCAGGCGGCGCTGGTGATCGACTCGCAGCCTGGCGCCGGCAGCAACTTCCGCGCCGAGTTTCCGGAGTGGCGGCTGCGGCCACAGCCGTCCCCGCCTCTGCCAGCGGCCGACGAGGCGTGAGTGACGGGTGGCGCCGGCGGGCGAGGTCTTGTGCGATCGCGCCGCGCAGGTCGTTGACCGGACCCGCTGACTGCGGTATACGACGGACGCAGTGCAGTCTGCCGGTGACAGACCCGGCGAGGCGCCTGGGGGGCTTGCGGCGGCTGCGGACTCGATAGAAAAACCATGGGGAGCGGTAATGGAACGCGAAGCAATGGAGTACGACGTGGTGGTTGTCGGAGCCGGTCCGGCGGGCCTGAGTGCGGCCATCCGCCTGAAGCAGTTGAATCCGGACTGGTCGGTGATGGTCCTCGAAAAGGGTTCGGAAGTGGGAGCGCACATCCTCTCCGGCGCGCTTTTCGAGGCCAGGGCACTCGATGAGTTGCTGCCCGACTGGCAGTCCCGGGGTGCGCCGGTGACGACGCCGGTCTGCGAGGACCAGGTTTTCCTCTATCGCAGCGAGAACTCGGCCGTCCGCTTGCCGGGCTTTGCCGTTCCGGCGCCGATGCACAACGACGGCAACTGGGTGATCAGTCTCGGCTCGCTCTGTCGCTGGCTGGCCGAGCAGGCCGAGGCGCTGGGCGTCGAGATCTTCCCCGGCTTTGCCGCCGCCGAACTCCTCTACCATGAAGATGGCTCGCTGAAGGGCGTGGCGACCGGCGACATGGGTCGTGACAAGCATGGCCAGCCGAAGGACGGCTTCCAGCCGGGACTCGAGCTGCACGCCCGTTACACGTTGCTTGCCGAAGGCTCGCGCGGGCAACTGGGCAAGGAAGTGATCGCACGTTACGACCTGGCCGCCGGCGCGACCGCGCAGCACTATGGTCTTGGCATCAAGGAGCTGTGGGAGATCGATCCGGCGAAGCACCGGCCCGGGCTCGTCGTGCATGGCGCCGGCTGGCCGCTGAGCGAACATGGCGCCACCGGCGGCTCCTTTCTCTACCATCTCGATGAACGGCAGGTGGTCGTCGGCCTGATCGCCGACCTCAACTACGCCAATCCCTACCTCTCGCCCTTCGAGGAGTTCCAGCGCTTCAAGCGACAGTCGGAGATCAGGAAGTACCTCGAGGGCGGCAAGCGGCTGTGCTATGGGGCGCGCGCGATCACCAAGGGCGGTTTCAACAGCCTGCCGAAGCAGAGTTTTCCCGGCGGTTTGCTGCTCGGCTGCGACGCCGGTACGCTGAACTTCGCCAAGATCAAGGGCATCCATACGGCGATGAAGTCGGGCATGCTCGCTGCCGAAACGGTCGCCGCGGCGCTGCAGGCCGGCGACCAGGGGCACAGCGATCTCGTCGCCTACGCCGCTGCCTGCCGCGAGTCGTGGCTGTACGGCGAACTGTACCGGGCGCGCAACTTCGGCCCGGCGCTGCACAAGTTCGGTACCTTCCTCGGCGGTGCCTTCAACTGGATCCAACAGAACCTCTGTGGCGGCCGCATGTTCTTCACGCTCAAGGACCGCAGCAGCGACCACGGGCAACTGGCGCCCGCATCGCGCTTCCAGCCGATCGAATACCCGAAGCCGGACGGCAAACTGAGCTTCGACCGGCTGTCTTCGGTCTTCATGTCGAACACCGCACACGAGGAAGAGCAACCGGTCCATCTGCAACTGCTCGACAGCAGCAAGGCGATTGCGGTCAATTACCGCGAGTATGCGTCGCCCGAGCAGCGCTACTGCCCGGCCGGTGTGTACGAGATCGTCGAGGAGGATGCCGGTCCGCGCCTGCAGATCAACGCATCGAACTGCCTGCACTGCAAGACCTGCGACATCAAGGACCCGACACAGAACATCCGCTGGGTCGCACCCGAGGGCGGCGGCGGACCGAACTATCCCAACATGTGAGCCGGCAGGTGGCGGCGTCGCTCAGACCGCCGCCTGGTGGCGCGCGAGCGCCCAGACGACGTGTTCGCGCACCAGCGGCGACGGGTGGTCGAGCCGCGAACGCAAGGCGGTGACGACTCCAGGAGTTCCCGGGTGGGCGTTGCCGAGGGCGACCGACACGTTGCGCAGCCAGCGCTCGTGACCGATGCGGCGAATCGCGCTGCCCGCCAGGCGACTGTCGAATTCGCTCTCACTCCAGGCCAGGAGTGCCGTCAGCGGCGCTGCATCGAGCCCGTTGCGCACGGCGAAGTCGGCGTCACCCATGCGGGCAAAACGATTCCACGGGCAATGCAGCTGGCAGTCGTCGCAACCGTAGATGCGGTTGCCGATCAGTGGCCGGAGCGACGGCGGGATGCTGCCCGGCAACTCGATCGTCAGATACGAGATGCACAGCCGCGCGTCGAGTTCGTAAGGCGCGACGATCGCCGCCGTCGGGCAGACATCGAGACAGCGCCGGCAGTCGCCGCAATGCTCCTCTGCCGGCGGGTCGGCGGGCAGTGGCAGGGTCGTGTAAATCTCGCCGAGGAAGTGCCACGAGCCCTCGCGCGTCAGTGAGAGCGTGTGCTTGCCGCGCCAGCCGACTCCCGACTGCCGTGCGAACTCGGTCTCGAGCACCGGCGCCGAATCCGACAAGACACGGCAACTGCAGGGCTGGCCGAGTTTCGCGGCGGCTTCCTGCAGGCGCGCGGCGATCTTCCGCAGGCGGTGCCGCGTCGTCTTGTGGTAGTCGCGGCCGAGGGCATAACGGGAAACGTAAGCGAGGCGGTCGTCGCCCAGAACCGCCAGGGCGTCCGCCGCCGGCGGCCAATACGGCAGGCGGGCCGCGATCACCGTCCGGACACCGGGCAGCAGCGCTTGCGGCGCCAGACGCAGGGCCGCATGTTTGGCCATATAATCCATCTCCCCGTGCCGTCCCAGATCCAGCCAGCGCAGCAACCCGGGTGCAGCCGCGGCCACGTCGATGCCGCTGACGCCGATGGCGGCAAAGCCCAGTTCGGCGCCCCAGGAGCTGATCTGCCGCCGCAGCGCGGCTGCGTCGCCGACGCTCAATGATGGCGCGTCGCCCGCCACGCGCATCGCACCCGCCTCGGAGTCCTCATCGTGCATAGCCCGGATGATAACCAGTCCGCCCTTCGCCTGCACCTGCCGGATGCCGCCGCCACCGCTCGTCTCGGCGGCGCGCTGGCGCCGCTGCTCGAGCCCGGAATGGTCGTTGCGCTCGATGGCGACCTCGGCGCCGGCAAGACCACCCTGGTGCGCGCGCTGTTGCGCGCCCGCGGCCACTGCGGCCCCGTCAAAAGCCCTACGTATGCGCTGGTTGAAATTTATGTGATTTCGAGGATATACTTCTATCACTTTGATTTCTATCGTTTCAACTTTCCGGAAGAGTTTCTGGATGCTGGGCCTGGGCTTGGCGAGTATTTCCGTGACGATGCGGTCTGTCTGGTCGAATGGCCGCAAAATGCGGCCGGGTACATGCCCGCGGCCGACCTCGTCCTGCGCCTGCGTTTCGCGCAGCGTGCGAGGGAGGTGGACATCGTCGCCGGCAGTGAGGAGGGTCGAGAATGTCTGCGAGCGCTGAGAAGCGGCTGGTTGCCCGCCGCCGGCTGATCAAGTTTACCGGCGCGTCACTGCTGTTGTCGGTCAGCCCGCTGGGGCAGGCCGCGGCGGGACGCGCCGTGGGAATCGTGGCGGTGCGGGTCTGGCCGGCGGCCGACTATACACGCGTGACGATCGAGCACAACGCACCACTGAAATACACCCATTTCCTGGTCAAGGACCCCGACCGTCTGGTCGTCGATCTCGAGGGAGTCGAGTTCAACGGGGTTCTCGACGGGCTGGCGAGCAAGGTCGCCGCTGATGACCCCAACATCCGCCTGCTGCGCGCCGGCCGCTACAAGCCGGGGGTCGTTCGCCTGGTGATGGAACTCAAGGGGGAGGCCAATCCACAGGTGTTCGAACTGGCACCGGTCGGTGGCTACGGCCATCGTCTGGTTCTCGACGTCTATCCACTCAATCCGCCCGATCCGTTGCTCTCGCTGATCGACAGGAACGAGCCCGGGCAGGCGGTGGTCGAGAGCCGGATGGCCAGCAGGCCGGACAGCCGCAGCGAGGCGCGGCCCGAGGCCGTGGCCGACAGCCGGCGCGAGGTCCGGAACGAAGCGGCGCCAGGCGAGCAGAGGGCTGCGGCCAAGCGCCCGGGCCGCCCGGTGGTCGATCGCCTGGTCACCATCACGCTCGATCCCGGGCATGGTGGCGAAGACCCGGGCGCGGTCGGCAGCGGTGGCAGCTACGAGAAAAACGTCACGCTGGCCGTCGCCCGGCGGCTGAAGGCCAAGATCGAGGCCGAGCCGAACATGCGCGCGGTGCTCACCCGGGACGCCGACTACTTCGTGCCGTTGCAGGCGCGCGTGCAGAAGGCGCGCCGAATCCAGTCGGACCTTTTCGTCTCGATCCACGCCGATGCGTTCGTCCGGCCCGATGCCAACGGCTCGTCGGTCTTCGTCCTCTCGGAGAGCGGCGCCTCGAGTTCGGCAGCGCGTTACCTGGCTCAGAAGGAAAACGCCGCCGACCTGATCGGCGGGGTCAACATCGACGTCAAGGATCCGGTTCTGGCGCGGACGCTGCTCGATCTGTCGCAGACGGCGACGATCAACGACAGCCTGAAGCTAGGCAAGGCCGTTCTCGGCGAGATCGGCGGCATCAACCGCCTGCACAAGGCGAACGTCGAACAGGCGGGGTTTGCCGTCCTCAAGGCCCCCGACATCCCGTCGATCCTGATCGAGACGGCCTTCATCTCCAACCCGGAGGAGGAGAAGAAACTGAACGACGACGCCTATCAGGACAAGATGGCCGAGGCAATCCTGTCCGGCATCCGCAAGTACTTTGCCAGGAACCCGCCGCTCGCCAAGTCGCGGCTCGCGCGTCTCGACTGACGCCGGTGGCCTACCAGCCCTTCGCGGTTGCGACTGGCCCGGAAGGTGGGCGGCCGTGCGCAGAGGGGGTTCCATATCGGCTTGGCCCCTGCTAGAATCCGCGTCCTGCACTGGCGACACTTGACGCCGTGCCGCTGTAGCTCAGTCGGTAGAGCAGCGCATTCGTAATGCGTAGGTCCCCAGTTCGATTCCGGGCAGCGGCACCAAAGAATCAAGCACTTGGCCTCGGTCACAAGCCGGGGCTTTTTGCTGGGCTGCCGACCGATGATTTCGACGTACCCGATCAACTCCGCTGAATAGCTGCCATCGCCATTCGCCGCTGCCTTGTGTTTCAGTTCCCGCTGCAGAGTCGGCTCAACGGCGTGGGTGAATAGCGGCGTAGTGACCCACGCATCGCCGTCGCGCGTCAGCGGCAGCAGGCTCCGGCGAATCTGGCTCCAGTTCGACACGCCGCCACGAAAGCCACCACCGCTGGGCAGGCGCATCGTCCACAGCACGATGGGCGACTCCACGAACACGCCATGCTGCGCCAAGTGAGGGGTCAACGTTCGCTTGACGAAAACTTCCTCGCTCTGGCCTTCGACCAGCATCAGAAGCCGCGTCATGGGCGACCTCCAAGCACATTCTTCTCCCACAGCTCGCCCAGGCTGAAGTCATCCAGCCACCCCTTTAGCTTCTCCAGGTCGAGCCGGTTGAACGTGGTTTTCAGGCCATCATTTTCTGCGACGATTACGTTCTGCACTGCAAAGTTGTTGAGCAGCGTCACCGACTGTGTTGCCAGCAGCACCTGCCCGCGCTTGGATGCGGCCGCGATCATCTCGGCCAGAATCCGGATGGCGAAGGGATGCAGGCCCAAGTCCGGCTCGTCGAGCAAGATCAACACGGGCGGGTTCGGTTGCAGCAGCAGCGTGGCAAGGCAGATGAAGCGCAGGGTGCCGTCGGACAGCGCATAGGCGTCGAAATACGCATCCTCGGTCGTTATCTCTACCGCGGCGTCATCCTGGAACAGGATATCGTCGCCTGCGAGAAGGGCCGGGTGAGCTTCCGCTATCGCAACGCCCAAACCGGCAAGTCGGAAAGGCGCACGCTCAGCGGTGTCGATTTTCTCTGGTTGATTCTCCAGCA
>JFAX01000032.1:29879-30329 GCA_000585015.1 Candidatus Accumulibacter adjunctus
CTTTCGCCGCGCACGCAACTTCGGCTTCCTGCACGCCAACTGCAAGCGCCTGATTGCCTTGCTGCATCTCTTGCTGAAGTTCGATCCCAGCCGCTTCAAGCCAGCGCGCAAGGAGCGGCCAGCGATGCTATGCGCGTGCTGTGGCGCCGTGATGGCGATCGTCAGGACGCGGATTCGAGCGACATCGTCCGCAGCCGTCCCGGACTTGCCGCGCGTCGGGGTCGCCATCTGATGAGGTAGGCCGAGAACTCAGCGCGGCCCGGCCCACGGCCGCATTCGGGGCTTCAGTTTCCCCAGGCTGAGTCATCCGGCCGCCCGGAAAGCGGTGGCCGGGACGCAAAAAAGGGCCGTTTTCGGGAGATCCGCGTCCCGCATGCGCCGGCGTGTCGAAACGCTCCGCTCCCGCCCCACCGGCGTTCATGCCCATGGGGTCAATCCAGGAAAGATATT
>JFAX01000032.1:30465-35496 GCA_000585015.1 Candidatus Accumulibacter adjunctus
TCAATCCAGGAAAGATATTTGCAGGAGGGGAGCCCCGCGCTCCGGCCCGGGCTCGTCCAACAATCGGATCAGATCGTGGCTTCGCACGATCTATCCTTATCCGTTAGACCGCGCCATGTATAGAGTGCTCAGCAAAGCTAAAGCTGAAGCTAAAGCCATTGCCCGGCCTATCGGGGTTGTGATACGGGATAAATGGCCACCGACTCACCCGGGTTGGCGGCAATCAGCTGTAACGTCCACTCGGCGTGAGGTAGCGAACCCGGCAGAAACCGGTCGATTGCGTCCCCAGCCTCCTTCCAGCCCGGCGACTCCTCGTTGATCTCGAACACCCGCCCGCTAGAGTCGAGAATCGCCAGACAAAGAAGATCACCGACGTAGGTATCGCGTTTGTAGGCGTCCAACCGGCGTAGGTCGTTCCACGCCACCGTTTCGCCGCCGATCCGCAAGCCTTCGGCGTCGGCAGAAATTGCGGGAAGCGCGGCGCGTCTCGGCCGTACTATTGCGGCCAACCGCTCGAAGTATCGTGAGATCACTCCCATCGGAACGTCGTCACGAAGTCGTAGACCGCTTCCCCAGTTGCTTTACCTGCCTCGCGCCCCACCCAGCCGACGCCAAGTCCGCCCAGAATGCCACCGACGACGCAAAGAGTTCCCTCGGCCGCCTCGCCGACAACCGGCACCACCAGACTTGGCGACCCAAGGGCTGCTAGCGTGACGCAACCCGCCCATGCACCTGCAGCGCCGCCTGCCACACCAAAGCCCAAGCCCGTGTATTCACGCGCCGCCACGCGGCCGCGCCCTTCAGGATGCGCCTTCATCACCACGATGGTCGTGATTGTAATGTCCAGCATGAGCAGCGCCGGTCCTGCCACGCGGAATACCATGCTTAACCGGTTGACGGTAGCGCGCGACTTGCCCACGCTTTCCAGCACGGCCTCGACGCCGCCCTTCTTGGCCAGCAATTCACCCGGCTGCGGCAGTTTCGAGGCTGGCTTCAGGATCTCCGAATACTGCTTGCCAAAAGGACTCAGGGGCTTCCGGAACTCTTCGACCAGTCTGTTGCGTGCCTTCACCAGTTCGTCGAACTCCAACCTGGTGATGTTGCCGCGCCTGAGCAGTTCGTTGGCTTGCGCCTGTAGCACCTTGTCGGCACGATCGTAGGCCAATCGCCAGTAGGAGTCCCAGGTCATCGGCGCGGTCAGGTTGTCGGTGATCTGGACGGTTTCCTGGAGCGCCGGGCTGAGCAAGACCTGTTGCGTTAGCAGCGCTCGTGGATTGTCTTGGCAAGAGTTGATGCCATGAGGCACTGGGGGACGATGCCTAGTCAAAGCCAAAGTTCCGGGATCAATCCAGTCCTCGCCCAATTCATTACTACACAGCGGTCCGGGCATACGGCTCTCCTTACTTTGCGGCCTAACGCCGCGGTTCAGCGGCGGCGCGGTAGCGCCGTCCGCTGCAACCGCTTGTTAGCTGGCCCCCTATCCCACTCTTATCTGTCGGCGCCAGGTTTGAGTGATCGCATGGCCTCATCGATATTGAAATCGACACTCGCTGCGCGCGGCGGATAGTCCTTGAGGGATTTGAGCAAGACCCCGACCTGGTCAAAGGCCGGGCCATAGGTCCAGGCGCGGTTTTCCGCCCATTCATCGTAACCACGCGCCTCATGGAAACGCTCGAACGGGTCCAGTTTGAGGTTGGTGACGATCGGCGTCGTCAAATTGTCCTGCGTGGCTCGGAACCATTTGTCCTGGTTCACGAAGAGGAACTTCCAGTCACCGTAGCGCACGCCGTGGAGCTTGGTTTCGGTGAAGTAGAAGAACTCCTTGCGTTGGCTCGGGCCCTTGCCGGTAATCAACGCCGTCTGGTCATAGCCGTCGAGGTGGATGCGCTTGTAGGTGTTGCCACCGGCCTTGTATTCCGTGAGCAGCTTGTCCTTGACCCCTGGCGCACCTGCCGCTGCCATCAGAGTCGGCAGCCAGTCTTCATGGGTCATGAACCCATCAGTGGTGGTGTTGGCTGGAATCTTGCCAGGCCATTTGACGACCATGGGGACGCGGAATCCGCCTTCTTTGCCTCCGGCGCCTTTCTCTCCGGCAAAAGGCGTGTTGCCGCCGTCGGGCCAACTGTTCATGGCTGGGCCGTTGTCGGTGGAGAACATCACGATGGTGTTGTCTGCCACACCGGCATCGTCCAGCGTCTTGAGCAGTTCGCCCACCGTGTCGTCGAGTTCCATCATGCCGTCGGCGTAAACGCCATAGCCCGACTTGCCTTCGTATTTCTGCGACAGATTGGTCCGGTAGTGCATGCGCGTGGTGTTGTGCCACACGAAGAACGGCTTGCCTGACTTGGCCGCATCCGAGATGAAGCGCTTGGATTCGACCAGTATTTCCGAGTCCAGCGTGCGTTGCCGCTCCCGACCGAACGGACCCTTGTCTTCGATCTTCTGGGTGCCATTTGGCAGTGCCCAGGAGTGAACCACGCCGCGCTGCTTGAACTTTTCGGCCAACGGAGAGCCCTTCTTGGGGAAGTCATATTGCTCTTCGTATTCGCCGGCGTTCAGGTGGTAAAGAATGCCGAAGAACTCATCGAAGCCGTGAGCGGTCGGCAGGTGCTCGTCACGGTCGCCCAGGTGGTTCTTGCCGAACTGTCCGGTGGCATAGCCCAGCGGTTTGAGCAGACTCGCCAGCGTCGGGTCTTCCTTCGCCATGCCGGCCGGTGATCCGGGCAAGCCGACGGTGCTCAGGCCAACGCGAATCGGGTATTGCCCCGTGATGAACGCGGCGCGCCCCGCTGTGCAGGAAGCCTGTGCGTAGTGATCGACGAAGAGCATGCCTTCCTTGGCGATACGGTCGATATTCGGAGTACGGCCGCCCATCATGCCTCGATGGTAGGCGCTGATGTTCCACATGCCGACATCGTCGCCCCAAATTATGAGGATGTTTGGCTTGCCCGCAGATGAAGGCTTGCTGGTCTGCGCGTGTGCCGTGCCCCCCCAAAACCAAAGCGCCGTGAACAGGAAGAGAATGAATCTTGCCAATCGCGCCGTCTGTGTGGTCATCCGTTTGCTCCTTGTTTTGTCATTGGGAACGCGTGAGTGCCCTGGGTGTTCTTGGGTCAGCTAACGTTGGAGTTCACCCGCGGGCGACAGCCGCAGGCTGGCGCACGTCGGGTGCAACGACGGGTTAGGCATCGCCTCGTGGAGCATTGCTACTTGCGGGCCAGGAACGTCACCCCAGTTCCGATAATGACGAATGATGCTGCCGCCTGCATCACAAGGGCGAGCTCGGTTACTGGGGACTTTGGGACAATCTGCGTGTATGCGCCGAACGACACGAGATTGACGATGGCAAGATAAATAGGCGTGACCACTGGCGTGAACGGTGCACTGTTTGCTAGTTCCAACATCTTGCTTGCGTGCAGAACTCCGTAGACCACTGCGAAGAACAAGACGCCCGCTAGAAGCCAAGAGAACCAACGTCGCACACTGGTGCCGTAACCGGTAACTACGCGCCAGATCCAGAGAACGGCGCCGAGCGGGCTGCCGTTGAGGGAGTACCGTTTGCGAAGTATCTCTTGCTGCAGTCGGTGTGCGTCGTCAGCGGCGTCGTCTACCCCGATTGCAGAGTACTGAGCCTTGGCTCTTCCAGCTGATCGCAGAGCGAGATCAATCTCCTTGTTGACAGCAGTTCGCTGCGCCTCGTCCGTGGGGTACGCGTTCGGGATCGCCTTGAAGGCGACCGCAGCAGCTGATGCGTAGCACTGCGCGGAGCGATCCAGCACATCTGCGGCTCGCAGTTCGTTGGCCGCTCGGTGATAGCACTCCGCCTCTGACAGGCCGGCCGGCCGAAGACTCCCTTGGGCGAAACGAAGGTAGGTGCAACCGGCCTTTGCCCGGTCGGCGCGGGTGCCATCGCGAAGACCTTGAATAGTCCTATACGTAGACTCAACTGTCTCTGCGGTTATCTCTAGCGCTTCATCACCGTCCATGAACCGTTGAATGCTCTTATCGCTGAACCGCGTGATCTTCTTGGGTTCAGGCTTGTCCCAGCCAAAGAGAGTGGTGGTCATCGATGATTCCCTCAGTGTGCAGACTCGGTGTTTGCGATGCCTAACGTGTAAGCTCAGGCGACGGCCGCGGCTTCATGCGGCCGGTCGCCTGGAGCGCCGGGTTGGGCGAATAGCACAAAGCGTAGCCACTGCTGACCGGAAAGGCAACGAGTTCACCGGGCAAGAACCCGACCGACGGCTTCCCGCCGCAAGCGCGCGTGCCGACGACGCCCCGGGACCAGAAGGCCGGCCAACCAGGCCGCCGCGTCAGCCCCGGTAACGCTGCCACCGGGAGCGCTACGGCAAACCAGAGCTTCCCGCGAAGACGAGGCCGGCGGCTGCGACCGCCAGGAGCACTCATGCGCTTTCCCCCACGAGCGCCCAACGTTCGAGCTAAGCTGCCCGCGGAGGCAGGTACTGTAAGCCCGGGCTGAGACGATAGTACGAGTGGCTCAGGCCGGGCTTACAGTGCCTGCCGCAGCGGGTCAGCTTGAGCGAGGGGTTAGGCCTCGCCGAGGGTAAACCCGCAGTGGGTGACTTCCCAAAGGCTCGACGTGCGCTTCCCGCTCCGCGCTGCGGAAGGCTCGATGTCCATGGACCGGCTGTTGACCGTTCCGGCGCGCGCTGAAGCCAGTAGCGGGAGCCGTACTCGGCTGCCGCTGCACCCGACCGGCAACCTGGCAGGGCGCTTCGCGTCTTGCCCGGCGTGCAACTGCTCGCGTGGCTGGCCGGCTGGACCTGAGCTTGCTGGGTTAGGGAATGGCTTCCCACTGCGACGACTGGCTGAGCTTGCGTTGACCGTGGCCAGTCACTGGCGTTGGAGCGTTTGACGTGCTTCTCCGTAGCCACGCCGGGCGTTGCGTTCGAATTGGGATTCACTGCGTGCCCGAAGCGCGGCATCGTGTGCGGTGCTGAACGGCGTATTCGAAGCGCTTGGCCTGCACTGTGAGTGGATTGCGAGGCCTAACGTAGAGCTAACCGGCGC
>JFAX01000032.1:35519-37746 GCA_000585015.1 Candidatus Accumulibacter adjunctus
CCAGCGACCGAAGGGAGCGAGGTTGAGCGCCGGGTTAGCCTTTTTGAAACTTGCACTATCCCCTCGCTTCGCGGCCTGGTTCATCTTCGGCAACGCGCCAGCGCCAGTACCGGTCAGGCTTTACCCAAACGACTGTTGTTTCGGTTACCGCCTTAAACGTTTCGAGCACTGCACGCCCCACCACCAAGTTTCCATCGCTATTTTCTCGGAGCAGCTCCTCGGCGCCTGCTTTTACCAAGTAGTCCACAACATCGTCTTGGTAGATGCAGCCGTGCTCCTCAACTTGAGCAAGCATCCAGCTTGCAACTGCCTTGGAATCCATTACTGCTTTTCAATCTTTGTCAGTTCAAGAGAATCGGCTGGAAAACGGCCAGCCTCAAGCTTTTTGCCAGCAAACCACTGACAGGTGTAATACACATCGGTTTTTTCAGGCACTCTCTGGACTGTCATTTCCGGGCCACCGGATTTCAGCTTTACGGTAGTGCCAACTGCGAACTTAATTTGCTCTGACATGATTGCTCCTTGGTTGATTAGGGTTGCGGTAGAGTGAATCTGATGAAGGCTAACGTGAAGTAGCAATCCTACTTGACGCAGAGCTTTGCGTCATTATACTGTACGCATGTACAGCAATCGCGAAATCTTCCGACAGAACAGTGAGGTACGCCATGGGCCCGTCCACTAAAAGCTCCGGCAATTGCGTCAATGCCCCGTCCGCCCCGCCGCCGCGTCGGCTGCTCGACCAGCTCGCCGACCGCATCCGCTTCAAGCACTATAGCATGCGCACCGAGCAAGCCTACTGCGACTGGGTGCGGCGCTTCATCCTCTTCCACAACAAGCGACATCCGCGTGAAATGGGCGCGCCGGAAGTCGAATCCTTCCTCACGCACCTTGCCGTCACGGGACGCGTTGCGGCGTCGACGCAGAACCAGGCGAAGGGTGCGCTGCTCTTCCTCTACAAGGAGGTGCTCGGCAGCGAGCTGCCCTGGCTCGACGAGGTCGAGTCGGCGAAAGCTTCGCGGCGCTTGCCGGTCGTCCTCACTCCGGAAGAAGTGCAGCGCTTGCTGATGCTGTGCGAGGGAACGACGGGTCTGATCCTGCGGCTGCTCTACGGCACGGGCATGCGCATCATGGAATGTCTCCGCTTGCGCGTGAAGGACCTCGACTTCGCGCGTGGCGAGATCGTGGTTCGCGAGGGCAAAGGCGCCAAAGACCGCGTCACGATGCTGCCGCGGACGCTGGCCGACCCGCTGCAGGCCCACCTCGGGCGCGTCAGGGCGCTGCACGAGGCGGACCTGGCCGAGGGCTTCGGAGAAGTCTTTCTGCCGTTTGCGCTGGCACGCAAGTATCCGCATGCGGCGCGCGAGTGGGCCTGGCAGTATGTCTTCGTCGCCGCCAGGCGATCGCTCGACCCACGCTCGAGAGCGATTCGTCGGCACCACGTCGAAGCGCAGAGCATCCAGCGAGCGATGCGCGCGGCGCTGCGCCAGGCGGGGATCAGCAAGCCGGCCACGCCGCACACCCTGCGCCATTCGTTCGCGACCTCGCTCCTGGAAAGCGGTCGCGACATCCGCACGGTGCAGGAGCTGTTGGGGCATGCGGATGTGTCGACGACGATGATCTACACGCATGTGCTCAATCGCGGCGGGCTGGGCGTGCGCAGCCCGCTCGACGACCTGCACTGATCTCTTGGCCGCATCGAGGCACCCTCGACGCCCGGGCGGGCGCCATTGCGTTGCGTGATCAACACTTGGCGGCGGCCGGCGACGTTCGCTTCAGCCGGCCCTGGCTTGCCCCGCATCCGTCGATGCTGCCATCGCCACCACCTCGCGGCGCAGCGACCATTGCTGGACCAGCGCGTAGAGCGCGGGGATGACGGCGAGCGTGAGGATCGTCGAGGAGACCATGCCGCCGACCATCGGTGCCGCGATGCGGCGCATCACCTCCGAGCCGGTTCCCGTTCCCCACATGATCGGCAGCAGGCCGGCCATGATGGCGACGACGGTCATCATCTTCGGCCGCACGCGCTCGACGGCGCCTTCCATGACCGCCCGGTAGAGGTCGTCGGCGGTCGCTGCGCGCCCGGCGGCAACGCATTCCTGCCGGATCGCCTGCCAGGCATGGTCGAGATAGATGAGCATGACGACGCCGGTCTCGGCGGCGACGCCGGCGAGGGCGATGAAGCCGACGGCGACCGCCACCGACAGGTTCAGACAACCTGATCTCGGCG
>JFAX01000033.1:0-17098 GCA_000585015.1 Candidatus Accumulibacter adjunctus
CCAGTTCCCTCACCGCGCCGAGATAGCTTTCCTGCGTCCGTGCCGCCATTCCNNGCAGGCACATGGCGTTGCTCATGCGTTCACGTAGCTCACTCATGACTCTCTCCTCGATGGCTGCGGGGACGCCCCCCGCAGCGAGGAGGATCGAGGATTTGCAGGCGGCGTGGGAGGCGAGCCCCGGACCCGTCAGGGTGAGAACGAAAGCGAATCCAGGGGGCGACCGCGAGAAGAGAAGGAGCGGTGGGCTGCGGTGGGGTGCCTACACCAGCGCGCAGCGCTTTAGTTCAACGTGATGTAGCAAGCCTATTAGACGCAAAGCTTTGCGTCAATATCCTGTACGCATGCACAGCAGATCAGAATTCATTAAACAGAACAATGAGGTACGCCATCGATCGGTCGACTAAAATTTCCGGCAATTGCGTCAAGACGCCCCTCCCCGCCGCTGCGCCGCCGCGACGGACGCTCGGGCCGCCCGGCTAGCGTCTTCGCTGCAAACACTATAGTTGATCTTGGCGCATGGTGGCAACCTCAGAACGTTCACCTCAGTAATCGCCCGACTGAACGGGCTAGAGCAATCTCCTCGACCCACGCCTGCAGAGGCTTGCGGAGGGAAGCAGCCGACGGCAGGCAAGCGCCATCGCCCGGCGAAAGGTGGCAAGGCGCGCTCGATGCTTGCGCCACGGGGTTTGCGCCACGACACCGCCGCGCATCGCCCCCGCTCGCCTCCGCAAGCAACGCACCGCCCGCCTCACCGGGCACCGGCGGCCTCGGCCGGCGCCGGCGAATCCTCGCGCGGCCCTTCGCCTTCCTCGCTCTCGCGCAGGATCTGGTCGATCTTCTCCTGCAGCGGATCGCTCCCGGGTGGCTCCGGCATGCCGCGGGTTGCGGGCTCTGGCGGTGCGTCGGGCGCCTGCGGCCCTGGCGCGGCTTCGACCGGCCGGCGGCGGCGCTCGGGCGCGGCGACCGGCTCGGGCGCGAACAGCTCGCGCCACCAGCGCTTGATGCGCGCCCACCAGCCCGTCTCTTCCGGCGCCGTGAAGCGAAGCCGCGGGTCGACGATGCGGGCACGCAGCGCGTTGCGGAAGAAGTCACCGACGACCGGCAGGGCGCTGTGCGCGCCCTGCCCCCAATGGTCGCTGCGCAGCGTGACGCGACCGTCGTTGAAACCGACCCAGGCGCCGGCGACGAGTTGCCGGTGCATCAGGATGAACCAGCCATCGGCGTTGTCCTGCGTCGTGCCGGTCTTGCCGGCGACGTCGGCGCGGATGCCGTAGCGATTGCGGATGGCGCGACCGGTGCCGCGGTCGATCACGCCGCGCATGCTGTCGAGCAGCGTGTAGGCGACCGCGGGCTTGAGCACCGTCTCGGCATCTGCCGGGCCGAATTCCTCGATGACCCGGCCGTCGCGGTCCTCGATGCGGCTGACCAGCAGTGGCTCGCGGTAGACGCCCGCGTTGGCGATCGTGCCGTAGGCGCTGACCATTTCCTTCAGGGTGACCGGACTGGTGCCAAGGGCGAGCGACGGCACCGCCTCGAGCCTGCTCTCGCGCACGCCCATGTCGCGGGCGAGCCGGGCGACCTTGGCGGCGCCGACCTGCTGCATGAGCTGCGCGGTGATCGTGTTCTTCGACTGGGCGAGCGCATCGGCGAGAGTCATCGACTCACCACTGGGCGGCCCGCCATCGGTCGGCCGCCAGATCTCGCTGCCGCCGACTGCGATCGCCACCTCCTGGTCGATCAGCCGGTCGCTGGGCTTGGCACCCTGGCGAAACGCCTCGCCATAGACGAAGGGCTTGAAGGTCGAGCCGGGCTGGCGGCGCGCCTGCTGCACATGGTCGAAGGCGTCCTGCTCGAAGTCGCGGCTGCCGACCCAGGCCTTGACATGGCCGTTGCGCGGATCGATCGCCAGGAAGCCGATCTGGATCTGCGTCTTCTGCCGCTTGAGCGCGGTCATGAAGGCCTTGTCGGCCTGCAGGTCCTGCATCGCCTGCTGCGCAGTGCGGCCCTTGCCGATCGCGGCCCGATACTCCGGCGATTCGCGGATGAACGACTGCACGAGGTCCACGTCGGGACTCCACGCCGAGCGTCTGCCCCAGGCGGCGTCGGCGATCCTCTGCAGGGCGTTGCCCTGGCGGAACACGGCCTGGTTGGCCGCCGCCTGCAGGCGGGAGTCGATCGTTGTGCGCACGATCAGCCCGTCGCCGTAAATGCTGTAGTCGTTGCGGTCGGCCCAGGCGATCAGCCACTTGCGCAGTTGCTTGGCGAAATGCGGCGCCGGTCCAGGCACTTCGCTCTGCCGCTCGAAGTCGATGCGCAGCGGTTTCTCGCGCAGCGCGTCGAACCGCTCGGCGTCCAGTTTCCCGCGCCGGACCATCTGCTGCAGCACGATGTTGCGGCGCTGCAGCGAGCGCTCCGGATTGAGAACCGGGTTGTAGTAGCTGTTGCCCTTGAGCATGCCGACCAGCGTCGCCGCCTGCAGGACGTCGAGCCGGTCGGCCGAAGTGTCGAAATAGGTGCGCGCCGCCATCTCGATGCCGTAGGCGTTGTACAGGAAGGGGACGGTGTTGAGGTAGGTCTCGAGGATTTCGTCCTTGCTGTGGACGGCCTCGATCTTCAGCGCCGTGATCGCCTCCTTGATCTTGCGCGTCAACGTCGGATCACGGCCGATCGCCTCCGGGTACAGGTTGCGCGCGAGTTGCTGCGTCAGCGTCGAACCGCCCTGGCGGTCGCCGCTGAAGGTGTTGAGCGCCGCAGCGATGGTGCGTCGCCAGTCGAGACCGAAATGCTCACGGAAGCGGTGGTCCTCGGTGGCGATGAGGGCGTCGATGACGTGTGGCGAAATCCCGGCCAGCGGCACCCACTCGCGATTGGACTGCTTGAACTCGGCCAGCTTCCTGCCGTCGGCCGAAAGGATCTGCGCCGGCTGCTCCGACGACACCTTGCGGATGTCGCTGATCCCCGGCGTGAACGGAATCAGGATGAGGACGTAGAGCAGCAGCAGCGCCGGCAGCGCCAGCAGCGCGCGGACCACCACGCGCCGCGTCGGGTGACGGAGGGCGTCGACGCTGCTGCCGAGGCGCGCGGCAAGGGCCGGCGCACGCCTGGCAACCAGTTGCTTAAGCTCGCCGAGCCGGGAACGGAACGATGCCATCGATGCTTCACATCACCAACAAAAGGGCTGCCGCCCGGGATTGCTGATGCTATGGACCCGAGCAGGCGCCGTCAATTCGTTTCGCCGCGTCTTGCCGCTGGCACGGCAGGCGTCGGCCAGCGCCTCCGCCTGCGCTACACTTCGCCCCATCCGGAAAGGAGCGACGCATGCGCCAGGACGAAGTCGAGATCATCGAACGCGAAATCTGTTACCAGGGTTTCTACCGCCTCGAGCGTCTGCGCCTGCGCCACCGTCTGTTCGCCGGCGGCATGGGCCCGCCGATCGTCCGCGAGGTGATCGAAAAAGGCGACGTCGCCGCGGTGTTGCTCTACGATCCGCTGCGCGACGAGGTGGTGATGATCGAGCAGTTCCGCATCGGCGCGCGCGATGACGCACGCGGTCCGTGGCTGCTCGAAATCGTCGCCGGCCTGATCGAAGCCGGCGAAACGCCGGCACAGGTGGCGCGGCGCGAGGCGCTCGAGGAAGCCGGCTGCACGGTGCTCGACCTGCTGCCGATCAGCAGCTTCTACACCAGCCCGGCGAAGACCTCGCAGCGCACCCACCTCTTCCTCGGCCGGGTGGACAGCGCGAACGCCGGCGGCATCCACGGACTGGCAGACGAAGGCGAGGACATCCGCGTCGTCCGCCTGCCGGCGGCCGAGGCCTTGCTGCTCGCACAACAGGGGAAGACGGACTCGGCGTGGCCGTTGCTTGCGCTGTTCTGGTTTGCCGGCCAGCGCGAAGCGGTGCGTGCGCGCTGGTCGCTCGCCGGCGAAGCGCCGCCGGCGTCCGCCTGATCGCCCGCCGCTCTCAGCAACCGTCGCGGCGACTGGCGAGATCGGCGAGCAGGCCGCGCACCGCGAGTTCGCAGAGGTCGATCACGCGCTCGAAACCCGATTCGGCGCCATAGTACGGATCGGGAACTTCGGAGATGCCGAGGCCGGTGGCGTAGTTGAGGAACAGGCCGAGCTTGCCCCGGTTCACCGCCGGGCACTGCCGGCGCAACGCAGCCAGGTTGGCTTCGTCCATCACCAGGATACGGTCGAAACGCTCGAAATCGGCGTCGATGACCGCCCGCGCCCGCAGGCGCGAAAGATCGTAGCCGCGCCGCGCGGCGACCCGCCGCGCGCGCGGGTCGGGCGCCTCGCCGGCGTGATAGTGGCCGTGCGTGCCGGCCGAATCGAAGTCGAGCGCGCGCCCGAGACCCTGCTGCTGCGCCAGGGTGCGGGCAACCGCTTCGGCGATCGGCGAACGGCAGATGTTGCCCATGCAGACGAAAAGCACGCGATACGGCATACACACCCCGCAGAATCCAACGGTTGGCGGCAAGTCAAGACGGCAAGTTGCCAACGGCAACGGTTCAATGGGCCGTACAGCGACACACAGGAAGGACGGGCAATGGAGCCGACCGATACCGTTCTACGCCGCTGCCGACGTCTGCAAAGCATACCCTTCTGTCGGACGACCTGACCAGCAATCTCTACATCAAGCACTGCGCCGTTGCGGGTCGCATCAGCTTCGCCTACCGTGCCCGCCATCAAGACCAGTGGGAAGTCGTCACGCTCGGGCGCTGCGCCGGCTCGGCCAGGGCTGGGTCGGCGAAGAAGCGCTTGCCATCGCCCTCTGCTGCGGCCTGCGCGTCTACAGCCTGGAGGAGGGCCTCTGTCTCGCGGTCAAACTGACCGGCGACTGCGATTCCACCGCTTGCGGTGCCACGCCAGATAGGCCTTGTGGCGATCCGCGACCCCGCGCAGCCGCCACGCCGCGTCCACCCCGAGCAGCGCACGCTGCGCGTCGGATAGCCCTGAACAGACAATCACCCGGCCAGCAGACGCGCCACCGTACCGGCCCGTTGCAGCAGCCGACAGATCGCGGCGCGAAGCGAACGCGAGTCCGACCGGGTAGCTGCCGCGCTGGCCCGAGACCGTTCGTTCCCGGCCGGCGGCAGGCTGGCTGCCCAGCCACTCGGCCAATTCCCCCGCGTCCGTCCGAGCAACGGCGCCAGCGCCGTGGGAGCAAAGCCGATCTCGACCGCATTGCCCGGCGCATTGCCGGAAAAATACACCGCGCAGGTCTGCCCTTGCCGGGACTTCAATCTGAAGCCATTCGCCAGCTTTGAGTAACTGCCAAGCCCATCGAACGCGTCTCGGATCAGCTGTTCATACTCACCATTCATAGCGAAACCTCCTCAAGCATCGCCGCGCGCCGCAGCAAATCCTCCAGCCGTTCGCCAACTGCGGCAAGCTCATCCAGCGCCACTTCGCCGATGGTCACGGTCGACCGTCGCCCGCCCTCGAAAACCAGCCGCTTGCGCGCGCTCTCATGGGCGCCGCCGGCCGGGTCCCAAGGGTAAAGCAACAGCACCGCCGAGCTCGCGTAGCCCTCGGCGTAGGCCAGCACCTGGTAGAGGTCGCCCTGCGCGATGCCGAGCTTGCGTTCCTCCGGCGACAACCGCTTCCACTTCGTATCGACGACGCAGCAGACCGCCTCCCGATGGCGCACGACGATATCCGGCCGCAGGCGGAACAGGCGCTGCTCGGTCTGCGGATCGCGCACCAGATGGAAACGCACGTCCTGAATCGACAGATCGAGCCCGGAACCGCGCAATTGCCGGCGCAGGGTGCGGGCGACGAATTTCTCGAAGAGGTCGTTCATGTCGAACAGCAAGGCGAACGAACTCCGCCCCCCGGCATAGAGGCCGGTCGTCGTTCCCTGCAGGAACAGCCTGGCCATGCCGAGGCAGAGACCGAAGCGCTCGTCGATGCGGTCGAGCGTCACGCGGGCCAGCCAGTCGCCGGTCGGTTCAACATCCGAAACACCCTCGAAGGCCGGCAGCAATTCGCGCAGCGCCTGCTGGGTCACGGTGTTCGAGGCCACGCGCAACATCCGCCGGATCGCCACGCGGAACAGCTGGTTCAACGCATGATCCTCGTCGAACTCGTCGAACTCGCAGGCCGAGCGCTCGCGATGGACGAGGTTGCGCCGCAGCTGTTCCTCGATCTGCAGGCGGCCGCGCACGGCCGGCAGGTCGTCCGCCTCCGCGCGGTAGCGGCGGATCAGCCCGCGCCGCAGCTGGTCGGCCAGCGCCCGCGCAAAGAGGCGCAGAAGGATGTCCAGCCAGCCATCGTCGGAATGCTCCAGCGCCGCCTGACCGGGCGTCGCCCCGTCGAGGTCGCAGGCCACCAGGAGCATCTTCAGCAGGTTCTGGCGCACCGTGGGCAGTTCGCATTCGCCCTCCGTCCGCTCGATCTTGGGCAGCAGCTCGATCGTCCGCCCCGCCACGAACACGGCGCCGACGTACTGCGCCGGCCGCACCCGGCTGCGCGACAGGTGCTCGATGAGCGGAATTTTCAGTCGCGCCGCGAGCGCATCCAGCGCATCGATTTCGGCAACCGACAGCTTCCGTTCGGCAGGCGACGCCAAGCGCTCAACGACCGGGATTTTTTCGTACTCCCGGAAGCTGACCAGGCTCATTCGTAGATCGCCTTGACCATGCCCGGCGTCAGCTTGGGCGCCACCTCGAAGATCGACCGCCCGTCGCCGACTTCCGCGCCATCGCCGAACAGATTCGCCGCATCGACGTCAAGCACGCGGACGATCTGTGCCTCCTTCCTCTTGTGCGTGTCGCCAAGAATCAGCCTGATCTTCGACCAGTCCTCGAAGAAGTATTCCTGCAGCAGCGGGATCACCTTGCGCAGCAGGCAATGTTCGAGATCGGCGAACGTCCTGATGCCCATGAAGTAGGCGTGGCCCAGCGTGTGGTCGCGGTCGAACAGGTAGGCGATGCGCCGGTTCAACGTGTCGAGCAATCTGGGCAATTCCACGCCGTCGACCGCAGCAGACGGCAGCACGCTGAAATCCGGCATCAGTTCCTCGAACACGAAGCGGCGGCGCAGCGCCGTATCGAGCAGCGCGATCGAGCGGTCGGCCGTGTTCATCGTCCCGACGATGTAGAGATTGGGCGGCAAACCGAATGCCGGTTCCTCTTCCGGGTCGACATAGGGCAGGCAGCAGCTCAGTTCGTTGGCCGCCCCGAGCCGCTTGTCGTCCTCGATCAACGTGATCAGCTCGCCGAAAATCTTGGCGATGTTGCCGCGGTTGATTTCGTCGATGACCAGTACGAAGTTTCTCAAGGGCTCCGGGGAACGCTCCTCGGGCGCACCCAGTTTGCCGTCGAGCGCTTCCAGATGCTTGAGCACCGCAAAGAAGAAGGACTGATTGTAGGTGCACGTCTCCATGTCGCCCGGCGCCTTGAATTTCTCCCTTTGCGGCCACAGCGCCGCCAGCCTCTGGCGCGCCACGTTGTAGCGAAGGCTCTCCTCGGTCTTGCTCAGGATCACTCCCTTGCCCTGTTTGCCGGCCCGCGCCTGTGTCTTCCTGCCGCCGTGCAGCGTCATCTCGACGAACTGCTCCGACGCATTCGAGATGTCCTTGAGCAGTCGGTCGAAGGCCCGGTCGAAGCGCTGCATGTCGGTGAGCGCGTTGCCCGCCGTCAGCCGCGAAGCCCGCCAGTTCTCCTCGGCGGCATCCGCGAGGCGCTTCAACGGCCCCGGCTCCACCGAATAGACCACGTTCGTTCCCTCGGTCGAAGGCCGGATGCCGACCACGAAATCCTGGTAGGTGTAGGACGGGTGAAAGCTCACGAACTCGACCTGGCCGCCGGCGCGGTACTCGTCGAAGCGCTTCTTGGTTCCGGGATACGCGTCAACCGCCTTCAGTTCGTCAACCGCTCTCTCCTCGATGATCGCCACCGCCTCGGCCACCGCGCGGTAGGTCTTGCCGGTGCCCGGCGGGCCGTAGAGGATGCGGTTCAATGGTCCTTGCATTTCTTGCTCCACTTTTCCTGGGTGGCCGCCTGTTCCGCCGGGCCCGATCGGCTGCAGATCCGGAATATCCTCCAGCTTGATGCCGAAGCAAGGCTTGAGCAGTGTTTCCTCGAAGGGCATCAATTGACCCGGCGGCACCTGCCAGAACGTCGAGTCACCACCCGGCGCCCATTTCTTTCTGGCCCCGGCATCAGCAGTGTTTCCCTGGCACTGCAGCAGAAGCTCATAGGGCCGTTCGATCCACTCCTCGCCCTTGGCCGACGGGCGGACCGGTCCGGCAAGCCGTGCCAGGGCGCGAACGTCGTTGCCGTAACAGAGATAGAACACGGAGCCTTCCGCCGCCTCCCGGAACTTCTTCGCCTGCCCTGCCCCGGTGTCGCGATGCAGCACCGCAATTCGCTGTTCGGCCAGCATTTCGCGTTCCCCCGGCGCGAAGCTGCCATCGTTGCCGTGCGACAGCTTGAACACCTTGATCGCCTTCTCGCTCCAGACCTTCCAGACGCGCACGCCGAAATCCAGGACCTCCTCGTCTGTGCCCTTCTGCGCCATGACCGCCGCCTGCAGGTCGGCCATGCTCTGCGACGTGTCGGATGAGCCGAGAAACGCCAGGAGCGGCGCGGTGGTGAAGATGGCGACGATGCGCGGGTTCTGGCGGTCCTGATAATGGAACGCGATCTTCCATTTGAACGCCTGTCCGAGATCGGCCGCTTCGATCGTCGCCAGATCGCCCCTTGCCGCCGCGGCGGCCACCCCGGCAACGAGGCTACGGATCTGACCGAACGCGGCTTCCTCATCCACCCCGTACTTGGAATACCAGCCGTAGCCCTCAGAGTAGCTGTTGCCTTCGCCCCCGGCCTTGTCGCTCTTGTCCTTGCGCGAATAGATGCCGAACTTGAAGGCGGAGCCACCCCAGATGCTGCCCATCCCGTCCAGCCGGCTTTCGATCCAGCTGGTGAAGGAATCGGGATCGCCAGCCTGGGTGTATTCGCTCAGCGTCAGCGATGACAAGCTTGCCAGCGGAAATTTCGCAAGGAAGCTGTTCCAAAGCATGTCCTGCGCCTGACGATCGCCCTCGGTCCTCGTGAGATCCACTCAACCCCCCTTGTTTTCGATGCTCATTCGGCAAGCGCCCGTTCGCATTCTGCGGCCCCGAACAACTTCAACTGCCGCCCTTCCGGATCGGCCAGAGCGCTGCGAGTCATGGGCCGACTCGACGAAGCGCGCAATGTCATCACTCCGGATCCGGGTGAAGCTGCGCGTGAACTGGCGGTATTCGCCGACCAACTTCTCCCTGAACTCGAAAACGTCCATTGCTTCCCACCTCTGGCAGCCGTTTTCGCTGCGATGTCAAATTTCTGCCGATTCTTCGTTTGAAAGTTGATCATCGACATCATGAAGTACGGCGCCGACTGCACGGTCGTGGAGCCGGCCGCGTTGCGCCAGCGCGTTACCGACGAATTGGCTGCCAGCCTGAAAAGCTGCCGGATCGGACAGGTTCACTTGCTGCGCCCACGCACGCGTAGTCGTCAATCCCGCCCGGCAACGAAAACCCGATGGCCGGCAAATACTTTCCGACAACATCCGCGATGACGCCCGCAACCGACTTTGCCGGACAGGGCCTTTGCCACAAGGTCTCTCCCGACCGACTACTCGATGACGGCTGGTGTCCGCGGCGGCAGCGGGCGCGGCTGCTGCCGCTCGGGCAACAGCGGGGTCACCCGCGGCCGGCAGTTTCCGAGTTCGCTGCGCTCGGCGGCGAAACGGCCGTCGGCACGCCGGCACTGCTCGGCACTCATTTCGGCCACCTTGCCACGCATGCAGCACCAGCCGGTCTCCGGCTGGCAGCGACGCTGCGCCTCACGCCGTTCGTCGGCGAAGTAGCCGCGACACTGGTTGGCCGTCGTCTCGCTCAGACGGCCATCCTGGCAACACCAGCCGGAACGGGGCGGTGCCGGGCAGCGCTGCCGCGCCTCGTCCTCGTCGGGCGAAAAGAAGCCGCGGCATTGCGCTGCCGGCATCTGCACCACCCTGCCGCCGGCCTGACAGCACCAGCCGGCCGCCGGCCTCTGCCGGCAACCCGCCTCGGCCTGGCGGCGGTCGAACCAGAACTGCTGCCGCTCGCACTGCTCCGGCAGGCGCTGCTCGAGCCGCTCGCCGACGCAGCACCAGCCCGGATAGCGCTCGCGCCAGCCGACCGTGGCCGTCAGTTCCGCCGCGTCGAGCTGGCGCAGCGGACCAATCTGCCGACCACGCCGCCAGGACGCTTCGCCCGCCGCTGGCACGCTCTGCTCGCGCTCGCCGAACATCAGCGCCCGGCCGGCGAGGACGGTGACGATCGTTTCCTTGCCACTGACGCGGATGTTGACCCGGCTGCCGAGATTGCCGTTGACGTCGGGGGTCGAAAAGCACTGCACATCCTTGTCGATGAACACCTGCCCGATGTCGATCTGGATGTGGATGCAGCGCCGCCCGCCGCGCGTCTCGACGCGAAACGAGAAGCGCGGATCGGTGTTCTCGTCGAGCTGGACGAAGCCGCCGCCAATGAAGGCGACGAAGGCACTCGAAGCGGCGCCGGTGGTGACGGTATCGCCCTCGCGCACGCTCGCGCCATCGCGCGCCCGCGCGCCGTTGAGGAAGACGTTCGGTCCGGCGACGCGCAGCGTGCCGATCGCCGCTCCGCCGGCATCGCCAGCGGGCAGCGGCGCGCAGGCGGCGCCGACGAGGAGCAGCAACCAGGCGAGGGCAAAGAGGGGCAGGCGGAACGGTCGGTGCAGCGTCATCGCATCACTCCTTGAACAGCAGGCGGCTGGCGCGCGCGCTGACACCGGCAACCTGTGACGCCGGCACCCAGAGCACCCGGCGGGCGGCCTTGTCCCAGAAGACGAACTCGTCGCCGGTCCTGCGCAACAGGAACAGGTCGCCGCGCACTCCAGCCAGCAGCGGGCTGTCGCTGCTGACGGCAACCAGAGGATACTCGTTCGGACGCACGAGGACGCCATAGGCCATCGGCAGCAACAGAGTATAGACCACCAGGACGACCATGAAGGGCAGTGCCAGCCACAGCCGCCAGGGGGACGCAGCGCCGAGATACCAGACCGCGACCACCACCAGGGCAACCTCGGCTGCGCCACGCAAGAGCTCGCCGAAGCGGCTCTTGAGCAACACGAGATCGGCGCGGTCGGGGGAGGTCAGCCATTGCCGGATCTCGGCCGACCCCTGGCTTTCACTGCTCACCGGGGTCGCGTAGAGGATGTCGGCCACCGCCAGTACATCGACGAAGGGGTTGAGATGGGTCGTCAGCCGCAACAGCAGCACCAGCACGAGTGCGGCAAAGGCCAGCTTGCGCCAGGACCAGGGAAGCTGCTGCAGCACTTGCGTGCCGCGCAGCGCCAGGCGATCGGCAAGCTGCTGCAGCGCCTGCCGCCGGCGCGCTGCGAGCCAACCGACGAGCATTAGCAAGGGCAGCGCCGCGAGCAGCAGCCAGCCGGCGAAGTAGAGCCAGGGAAAGGCCGGGCTGAGGTAGTCCGCCGCCAGTACGACGAGGAACTTGGCTCCTTCCTGCAGGAAATGGTCCGCATCCTGCGCCACCAGCCCCTGCAGCCCGAGCAGGTTGAGCTGCGCCCGCGCGACCAGATAGCCGAAGGAATAGAGGACGGCCGCGATGCCGGCAAGCGAGCCCGACAGCCAGCCGAGAAAGAGCGTGATGCCCTTGATCAGGTCCATTCGCCAGCCCTGCCACCCCCGACCGGCGGCACGTGCAGCGGCTGCACGCCGGTCGCCGGCAGCCGGCGGGCAGCGCGCGACGGGCAACAGCGCGGCGGCGGACAGCGGTCGCCGCAGCGGCCAGAATCAGTCCGCAGCCGCTGCATCGAGCACATCAGTGAAACCGAAGCGGCTGAGGTCGGCCATGCGCATCGGGTAGAGGATGCCGTCGAGGTGGTCGCACTCGTGCTGCACGACGCGCGCGTGGAAGCCGCTGACGCTGCGCTCGATCGGCCGCCCGCAGGGATCGAAGCCGCTGTAGTGCAGCCGGCTCCAGCGCGGCACCCAGCCGCGCATGCCGGGAACCGACAGGCAGCCCTCCCAGCCCTCCTCGACATCCGGCGAGAGCGGTGTCAGCAGCGGGTTGATCAGCACCGTCCACGGCACCGGCTCGGCATCGGGGTAGCGTGCACTGCGCTCGAAACCGAAGATCACCAGCCGCAGGTCGACACCGATCTGCGGTGCCGCCAGACCGGCGCCGTCGTGGTGCTGCATCGTCTCCTCCATGTCGGCAACCAGCGCGTGCAGCCAGGCTGCGTCGAAGCGATCGACCGGCCGCGCCCGCCGCAGCAGCCGCGGATCCCCCATGCGCAGCAGCGGCCTAATCATGATCGTCGCTCGCCAGCATGGTTTCGATGAGCCGCCGCACCGGCTCCATCGCCTCTTCAAGCACCTGCCGGATCGTCTCGAGACTGATCCCCTGGCCCGCCTCGCCGCGACCGGCGGCGTAGTTGGCGACGACGTTGATCGCCGCGTAGGGAATACCCAGTTCGCGCGCCAGCGCCGCCTCCGGCATACCGGTCATGCCGACGACGTCGGCGCCGTCGCGCTCGAGGCGGTTGATCTCGGCAGCCGTCTCCAGGCGCGGTCCCTGCGTCGCGGCGTAAACCCCGGCATCGCTGACCGCCACCACCGCCTTCGCCGCCGCGGCGCACAGGCGGCGCCGCAGGCGGCGATCGTAGGGCTCGGTGAAATCGACGTGATGGACGGCGCTGCCCGGACCTTCATGGTAGGTCGATGCGCGGCCCCAGGTGTAGTCGAGGATCTGGTGCGGAATGAGCAGGTCGCCGGGCCGCAGGTCGGCGCGGATACTGCCGACCGCCGCCACCGCGACGATGCCGAGCGGCTCGCAGTCACGCAGGGCCCAGATGTTCGCCCGGTAATTGACCTCGTGTGGCGCCAGGCTGTGTGCATCGCCGTGGCGCGCCAGGAAGACCACCGGCCGGCCGCCGAGGTGACCGAAGGTGAGCGGCGCCGACGCCTCGCCGTACGGCGTCGGCGCCGGCCGGCGATGCGAGATCGCGAGGCCGGCGAACTCTGCCAGCCCGCTGCCGCCGATGATTGCCAGCATCTCAGTCCTCCCGCATGGCGTAGATGGCCGGCAGGTTGCGCCAGGCACCGCGGACGTCCATGCCGTAGCCGAAGAGAAAGCGATCGGGAACGGTCAGGGCGACGAAATCGGCCGTGATCGGCTTCTCCCGCCCGTGCAGTTTATCAGCGACGACGGCCGTGCAGCAGGTGTCGGCCCCGTCCTGCAGCAGGCGCTCGCGTATCGCTGCCAGCGTCAGGCCCTCGTCGAGGATGTCGTCGACCAAGAGCACGGTCCGCCCGCGCACCGGAATGCTCGGCAAGCGCAGCCAGGCGAGGGCACCGCCGCTGGTCTCCTGCCCGTAGCGGCTGACATGGACGTAATCGAAGTCGAGCGGAAAGCCGAGTTGCGTCATCAGGTGGCCGGCAAAGGGTACGCCGCCGTTCATCACGCAGAGCAGCAGCGGATTGCGGTCGCACAGCTGCTCGCCGATGGCGCCGGCGACCCGGCTGACCGCCGCGGCGACGCTGTCGGCGGAATGGATCAGCTCGGCCGCAGCGAGGATGGCCAATGCCTGCCGCGGATCGATCATTGCCTTGCCGGCCCCACTGGCCATGCGCCCTGCGGCGCGGCGCGCGGGCGCCGGCGCGCGCAGCGCAAGGGCCTCACCGGTCGGCCTCCACCCCGCCGAGCAGGGCCAGCATCCGCGCCTCGTCGATGATCGGCACGCCTAGTTCCTGCGCCCGCTGCAGCTTGCTGCCGGCATCGGCACCGGCAACGACGAAGTCGGTCTTCTTCGACACGGCCGCGCTGACCTTGCCGCCTGCCGCTTCGAGCATCTGCCGCGCGGCGTCGCGAGTCAGCGACGGCAGGGTGCCGGTGAGGACGAAGCTGCGACCGGCGACGGCAGGGGCCGACGCCGCCGGCGCCACCGCTTCGCCCTCGCTCCAGGCGACGCCGGCGGCGCGCAACTGCTCGATGACCTCGCGGTTGTGCGGCTCGCCGAGAAACTGGCGGATCGACTGCGCGACGATCGGGCCGACGTCGGGCACCTGCAGCAGTTGCGTCTCGTCGGCGGCCAGCAGGCGATCGAGGCTGCCGAAGTGCCGCGCCAGGTCGCGCGCCGTCGCCTCGCCGACGTTGCGGATGCCGAGCGCGTAAATGAAGCGCGCCAGCGTCGTCTGCTTGCTCCGCTCGATCGCTGCCAGCAGGTTGCCCGCGGACTTGTCGGCCATCCGCTCGAGGTTGAGCAGCGCCAGCAGGCCGAGGCGATAGAGGTCGGCCGGCGTGCGCACGACGTCGTGCTCGACCAGTTGTTCGACCAGCCGCTCGCCGAGACCCTCGATGTCCATCGCCCGGCGCGAGGCGAAGTGCAGCAGCGCCTGCCGGCGTTGCGCCGGACAGTAGAGACCGCCGCTGCAGCGGGCAACCGCCTCGTCCTGCTGGCGCACGACCTGCGAGCCGCAGACCGGGCAACTCGCCGCCATGACGAAGGCGGTCGCCGTCGGCGGCCGCTTCTCCGGCAGGACGCGGACGATTTCCGGAATCACGTCGCCGGCGCGGCGAACGACGACGGTGTCGCCGACGCGCACGTCCTTGCGCCGGACCTCGTCCTCGTTGTGCAGGGTGGCGTTGGTCACCGTCACGCCACCGACGAAGACCGGTGCCAGCCGTGCCACCGGCGTCAGCGCACCGGTACGACCGACCTGCAGCACGATGTCGAGCACCTCGGTCAGCGCTTCCGCCGCCGCGAACTTGTGCGCCAGGGCGAAGCGCGGCGCCCGCGAGACGAAGCCAAGACGCTCCTGTGCCGCCAGCTCGTCGACCTTGTACACGACGCCGTCGATGTCGTACGGCAGCGTCGCGCGGCGACTGCCGATCTCACGCTGGCAGGCGAGGAGTGCCGCGAGACCGCTGACCCGGCGTCGCTCGGCGGCAACCGCGAAGCCCCACGCGGCAAGCCGCTCGAGCAACGCCCAGTGCGTCGCCGGCAGGACGCCGGCAGCGACCGCGCCGACGCCGTAGGCAACGAAACGCAGTGGTCGCGTCGCGGTGATGCGTGGATCCAGCTGGCGCAGGCTGCCGGCCGCGGCATTGCGCGGATTGACGAACTCCTTCTCGCCCTTCTGCCGCTGCTGCTCGTTCATCCGTTCGAAATCGCTGCGCCACATCAGCACCTCGCCGCGCACCTCGAGCAGCGCCGGCCAGCCGCTGCCCTGCAGGTGCAGCGGGATGCTGCGCAGGGTGCGGAGGTTGGCCGTCACATCTTCGCCGGTGCTGCCGTCGCCGCGCGTCGCGCCGCGCAGCAGGACACCCTGCTCGTAGCTCAGGCTGACCGCCAGGCCGTCGAACTTCGGCTCGGCGACATAGCTGACCTCGCCCTCGGCGGCGAGCCCTTCACGCACGCGGCGATCGAAGGCAGCCACCTCGTCGTCGCTGAAGGCGTTGTTCAGCGACAGCATCGGTGTCCGGTGCGCGACCGTGGCGAATCCGGTGAGCGGTGCCGCGCCGACCCGCTGCGTCGGCGAGTCGCTGCAGACCAGCTCGGGGTGCTCGGCCTCGATCGCCTGCAGCTCGCGGAACAGTCGGTCATACTCGGCGTCGCTGATCAGTGGCGCGTCGAGGACGTAATAGCGATGATCGTGCTCGCCGATCTCGGCACGCAGGCGACTCGCCCGCTCGCTCGCGCTGCTGGACACCGTCGCAGCGGCCTGCGCGCTCAGGAGAAGAGCCGCTCCGCCAGCGGCCCGCCGGCAGGCAACTGGCGATGCGCCATCGCCAGCTGGTATTGCACCACCTGGCGGCGGATCGGCTCGATCGACGACTCCGAGACCGGTCGCCGGTTGTCGTCGACCAGCTGGCCATGCAGCGAGTCGGCGAAGCGGCGCGCCTGTTCGACCATCTGGCCGAGGACACGGTCGCCGTTGGCGACCCGCGGCACATCGAGCAGGAAGGTGATGGCATGCGTCGTCAGGCTGCGGATGGATTCGCCGGTGAAGCCCTGCGTCTCCTGGTTGAGCAGGGCGTAGAGCAGCCTGCCGTCCTCGTCCAGGCGGACGAAACGCCCGTCGCCGTCGAGCACCATGCCCGCCGACTCGGCCAGGCCGCGCAGCTTGGTGCCGGCGAACACCTGCCCCTGGCTGACGACGTTGAGGCCGATCTGGATGTCGACGCCGGCACAGAACTCGTCGAGCTGCGCCGCCACCTGCAACGCCGGTTCGCGCAGCGGCAGCTCGACGGCGCCCATCAGCTCGCTCGCCAGATCCTGGATCGCGACATGGAAGACCGACAGGTCGGCGTCGCGCAGCGGCCCCTTGCGGTCGACGAGCTGCAGCCCGACGCGGATGTGCTGGTAGGCCACGTCACCGTCTTCGCTGATCGGCTCCCAGGCATGCGACTCCTCGTTGAAGCCGATCCAGTGCAGCGGCTTGCCCAGCCGTGCCAGAACGACCCGTTGCGCATCCCGGATCAGGTAGGCCGGAACCGTCTCCGCGAGCTCGATCGCGGCGATGTAGTCGATCGCCGGCGACAACAGGCAGAGCGGCGCCGCGGCGATGCGCGCGCGCCGCTCGCCGGCCGGTGCGCCATCGTCGCCGCCGCCTTCCGGCCGGCCGTCGTCGCCGTCCGCTGCCGCCCGCGCCGCAACATCCGGCTGGCGCAGCAGCGGTTCGACGCGCTCCTGCGGCGCGCGGCTGCTGCGGCCGGGAGCCGTCGCCGGTGAATCGCCGGCGTCGCCACCGGAGGAGCCCACGTCCGCGAAGACACTGCTGCCGGCGCTGCCCTTTTCATCGAGCAGGACGTCTGCCTGACGCGCGCCCAGCAACTGCTCCGCCACTTTGCGATGCTTGTGTTCCTGCCACTTGTTGTAGGCCAGGACGCCCACCACGGCGACGCCACCGAGGCCGATCAAACCCATCTGCAAGTCCGTCATGTCGATTCCTAAACGAGTTGCTCGCGCATTCGCAGCGCTTCTTCCATGTCGACTTCAACGATACGCGAAACGCCGGACTCCTGCATGGTGACGCCGACGAGCTGCTGCGCCATCTCCAT
>JFAX01000033.1:17239-22759 GCA_000585015.1 Candidatus Accumulibacter adjunctus
CCTGCAGGCCGGCATCGAGGATCTCGTCGCCGGTCATGATCAGTCGCGCCTCGCCGCCGCCGAAGAGGGTCGGAAAGAGTTCGCCGAAACTGCTGTTGACCGCGTCGTAGGTGGTCTGCAGCAGATCCCGGGTCTCGCGGTCGATGCGGCGGATCGCGCTCTCGAGCGTCTCCATCGCCTGCGTCAGGTCCTCCGACTGGGCATCGAGATAGCCCTTGCGCTCACGCGCCGCCTGCAACTCGTCGAGCGCCGCCAGGTTGACCGCGCCGAGCGCCTCGATCGAGCGCTGCAGGGCGGCGATCGCGTTCTGCAGACTGCCGGCGCGCGCACCCGCCAACTCGCCCCGCAGCGCCGCCTCGTCCGCCTGGGCCTCGCTGAGCTGCGTCGCGAACTGTTCGCAGGCGAGACTGGCCGCCTGTTCCTTGAGCTTCAGGTCACCGATCCGGTCGCGCAGCGGGTCGAGGCTCTGCTCGACCCTGAGGCGCTGCTCGTCGAGCGCGCGCAGACCGCCGGCGGCCGCTTCGAGCGCGTCGCGCGCCGCCGCCAGGGCATGCTCGCGCGCCACACGATGCTCGAGCGCCGCCTGCAGCCGCGGCTCGAGATCCTCGGCCTGCAGGGCGCTGGCGGTCTCTGCGCAGCGCGCCAGCTCGTCGCCGATGCGCTCGAGCTGCTGCGACGCCAGTTCGCGGCTGGCGGCGATCTCCTGCAACCTGCCCTGCGCTTCGCGCTGCGCGAACTCGGCCTCGCGCCACTCGCGCTCGGCGCCGTTGACCCGCTCACGCTCCTCGCGCAACGCACGCTCGGCCAGTTCGAGCTGATGCCGGGCAAGCGCCATCGCCTCGCGCCGTTCCTCGACCCGCTCGCGCTGCGCCTCGATCGCGTCCTCGGCGAGCAACAGGCGCTCGCGCTCGTCCTCTTCCTCGACGGCCATCTCGCTCAGGCTGTCGTCGATCTGCGCCTGCCGCTCGCGCAAGCGCTCCTGCGCCTGCGCCAGCTTCAACGCCTCGACCTGGATCGCGTGCGCCCGGTCCTGCAGCAAGCCGAGCTCGTTGCGGGCATCGTGCAACGCCTGTTGCGCTTCGGCAAGCGCCTGCTCGACGGCCGCCAGCGCGGCCTGCGCGCGCCCGACGTGCCCCTCGTGCTCGGCGATGACGCCCGCCAGCTGCTCGATTTCGCGCTGCCGCTCGAGCAGCCCATGGGCCACGCTGTCAGCTGCGAACAGGGTCACGCTCTGCCGGCGGACGATGTCGCCGCCGGGCGTCACGCAACACGCACTCGCCGACAGCCGGGAACGGGCGGCCAGCGCGCTCGCCAGATCGGCTGCCGTCAGCACCTCGCCAAGCCAGTCGCCGAGGATCGACGCCAGCGCCGCGTCGGCGCAGCGGATGCGGGCCAGCAGCTGGTCGGCGGCCACCTCTGCCGGTGGCGTCGCCGCCGGCAGAGGCAGCATGAAGGTCTGCCTGCCGCCCGGCCGATCCCTGCTCCACGCCGCGTCGGCGCGCTCGGCAGGCAGCGCCGCGAGCCGCTCGCGCAACACCGCCTCGACCGCGTCCTCCCAGCCGGGCTCGACCTGCAGCGACCGCCACAGCGGCTGGCCATGCTGCAGACCGTGCCGGCGCAACCATTCATCCAGCTTGCCATTCGTCTGCAGGCGCTGCTGCAGCTGTTGCAGCGCGCTGCGGCGGGCATTCGCCTCGGCACGCTCCTTCTGCGCCTGCTGCACTTCGCCAAGCACCTGCCGCCGCTGCTGCTCGAGGCGCGGCTGCTCCTGCTGTCGCTGCTGCACGACGGCCTGTGCCTCGCCGATGCGCAGACGCAAGGCGGCCAGCTCTTCCTGCTTGTCGGCAACCGCCGCGGCGTCGGGCAGCGGCATCGCCTGCCGCTCCAGCGCCAGGCGCTCGCGCCGGCCGGCGATGATCTGCAGCGAGCGCTGCGCATGCCCGCGGTTGGCCTCCTCGACGCGCAGGTGCTGCTCCACCTGCGCCAACGCCGCGCGCTGGCGGTTGAGCTCGTCGAGCGCAGCTGCCTGCCCGCGCTCGGCCAGCGGCAGGCTTTCATGGCACGCAGCGAGGCGCTGCCGCCCCTGCTCGACACGTTCGTCGGCGACGACCAGAAGCTGCTGCCAGCGTTCGCCTTCGCCCGCCAGCTTCGCCGCCTGTCCCTGCCAGTGCGTCCGGTCATCGGCGAGCTGGGCGAGACGCGTCTCGTACTCGCGCCGCGATTCACGCCGGTGACGGATCTCGGTCTCCAGACGCGCCACCTCGGCGTTGGCGGCAAACAGCCCGGCCTGCGCCGCATGGACGCCATCGCTGGCGCTGAAGTGCGCCTCGCGCGCCTCCTCGAGGCGCGCCTCGAGTTCGCGCAGCGAGCCGTTCTGCGCCTCGAGATCGAGCACCGCCCGCGCCACCTCGCTCGCCAGCCGCTCACATTCGAGCTGCGCCTCGTTGCGCCGCAACAGCCACAGCAGTTGCTGCCTGCGCGTCAGCTCGTCGTTGTACTCGCGATACTGGCGGGCGACACCGGCCTGCGCTTCGAGCCGCTCCATCTGGTTGCCCAGTTCGACACGGATGTCCTCGACGCGCGCCAGGTTTTCGCGCGTGTCGGCGAGCCGGTGCTCGGTCTCCTTGCGCCGTTCCTTGTAGCGCGTGACGCCCGCCGCTTCTTCCAGGAACACCCGCAGCTCGTCGGGTTTCGCCTCGATGATGCGCGAGATCGTTCCCTGGCCGATGATCGCGTAGGCGCGCGGGCCGAGGCCGGTGCCGAGGAACAGGTCGGTGACGTCCTTGCGCCGCACGTGCAGGTTGTTGATGTAGTACTCGGACTGGCCGCTACGCGTCAGCAGGCGCTTGACCGAAAGTTCGGCATACTGCGACCACTGGCCGGCGAGGCGCCCGAGCGAATTGTCGAAGACCAGCTCGACGGCAGCGCGCGACACCGGCTTGCGCGTGCTCGAGCCGTTGAAGATCACGTCCTGCATCGATTCGCCACGCAGCTCGGAGGCCTTCGACTCGCCGAGCACCCAGCGCACCGAATCGATCACGTTCGACTTGCCGCAGCCGTTCGGTCCGACGACGCCGACCAGCTGCCCGGGCAGCGCCAGCGTCGTCGGATCGACGAAGGACTTGAAGCCGGCAAGTTTCAATCTGGTGAGACGCATGAACTGGCACGTGGCGACGACGGACACGCGAAAAGAGGTGGCCAGGGGTTGGCTGTTGCACTGGAATCCGCCGGCACGCCGCCTTTGCAGCAGGCACAACCGATCGGCGAAACGCCATGATGGGTGTCTATGATAGCATCCCGACCGCCCGATTCACCCGATCACCGCGAGCAGCCACACCAACCATGAACGAACAGCCAGCACCTGCGCTTGCCACCTTCCCCAATCCGGCGCCGCAGCGGGATTACCACATCCACATGGAGATCCCCGAATTCACCTGTCTGTGCCCGAAAACCGGACAGCCCGACTTCGCCACGCTGCTCCTCGACTACATCCCGGACCGCAGCTGTCTCGAGTTGAAGAGCCTGAAGCTCTTCATCTGGTCGTTTCGCGATACCGGCTGCTTTCATGAGGATGTCACCAACCGCATCCTCGACCGGCTGGCCGACGCCACCGAGCCGCGCTACATGCGGCTGACCGCACGCTTCTACGTCCGCGGCGGCATCTTCACGACGGTCGTCGCCGAACGGCGCATGCCCGGCTGGACACCGGCGCCCGCGGTGCATCTGGCCGACTTTCCCAGCCAGTCGAACACACGGAACTGAAACCATGAGCATCCAGGCGCAACTTCCCGACCACCAGTTGCTGCGACTCGAGGAACTGCTCGCCGATCCGGCACTGCCCGACGCGATGCGCCTCGACGAGTGCCAGGGCTACCTCTGCGCCGCCCTCGCCGGCCCGCAGCCGATCCCCGCGGCGCAGTGGCTCGAGGACCTCCTCGGCTGCCCGGAGGAAAGCGGTGGCGAGGCCCGGCGCGAGGCCGCCGCGCTGCTGCGCCTGCTGGCCGAGCGCCTCGAAACCGAACTGGCGAGCGGCCAGCCACTGCTCCTGCTGCTCTACCCCGCCGACGGCGACGAGGACGCGGCGAGTGATTACGTCCCCTGGTGCGAGGGCTACCTGCAGGGAGTCGATGCGGCGACGGAGGACTGGTTCGAGTTCCTTGGTGCGGATGATGACGAGGAGAAGACCAGCGACGAGATCGACTACCTCGACGAGCACCTGTTCCCGCTCTACCTGCTCACTGGCGATGCCGAAGCGGCCGCCCGCGCCGCCGGCGAAGAGTGGCCGGCGGGCGAGGAACTCGAGCGCATCCGCCAGGAGTGCGAAGACGACCTGCCGCAGGCGGTGAGCAACATCTACCGTTTCTGGCGGGCGCAACGGGGCGTCGGCACCATCCGCCGGCAAGGCCCGAAGGTCGGACGCAACGATCCCTGCCCTTGCGGCAGCGGCCGCAAGCACAAGCGCTGCTGCGGCGCCAACGAGAGCTGAGAGGCAGCGGCGCCGCCGGCAGCGCCACCGACCTCACCGACCGCCAGAGCTTCAGGCCGGCGAAGTACCCGCGCGACGCGCCGTGAACAGGCTGGCGGCGACGATGATGGCGCCGCCAAGCCATTCGCGCGGCGCCAGTGCCTCGTCCGCCAGCAACCACGCGGCGACCGCGGCGACCGCGAGTTCGCTCAACATGATGACGATGGCGCGATTGGCAGCCACCCTCGCCAGGCCGAACTGGACGATGAGGTTCGCCAGCAGCAGGACGCCGCCGAGCAGGGCGAGCAACGCCCACAGCGCCGGCTCGCGCGGCAGCCGCCAGCTGCCGGCACCGGCGAGCAGGAGCAGCAGACCCGTTGCGACGACGCCGGCGAATGCGGCCAGCACCTTGCTCTCGCTGCTGAGGTCGCGCGCGCGGCGCGAGAGCACGTTGAACAGGGCAAACGCGAGACCGGCCAAAAGCCCGAGCCAGTCGGCGAGATCCCTTGGCAGCGGCAAGCCGAGCCGGGGTTGCCAGAGCATGATCGCCGCCCCGGCGAGCGACAGGCCGATGACCAGCGCGCCGCCCGCATCCAGGCGCTCGTCGAGCAGCAGGCGTGCGAACAGCACGGTCCACAGCGGCGCCAGATAAAAGAGCAGCAGGACGCGCATCACCTCACCGTCCAGCGTCGCCAGGACGTAGCCCAGATTGCAGGTGGCGGCAGCCAGAGCGAGCCAGAGCAGCGTCCAGGAGGCACCGGCGCGCTGCCACCGCGGACGCCAGCACAGCCAGCCGATGGCGAAGGCGAGCGCATAGCTCGCGGTCGTCGCGACGATCCCATCGACCCCGCCGTCGCGCAGGACCCGGTACGGGTACCAGATCAGGCCCCAGATCAGCGCACCACAGAGCAGCGCGGCAACGGCCGTCCGGCGCTCCGCCGCCGCAGCGCCCGCTGTCGCCGTCTGCCAACCGCTTCCTTTCACGCTTGCTCGATGCCCCTTATAATCAGGCGCTCCGTCACGACCCGTGCAGGCCAGTGAATCCCCACCTCAGC
>JFAX01000033.1:22924-32427 GCA_000585015.1 Candidatus Accumulibacter adjunctus
GGCCAGTGAATCCCCACCTCAGCAGACTGCAGCCCTACCCTTTCGAGAAACTGCGCCAGCTTCTCGCCGGCATCACACCGCCGGCGCATCTGCGCGAGATCAGGCTGTCGATCGGCGAACCGCAACACCCGACGCCGGCTTTCATCCGCGAGGCCCTGACCGCCGCGCTTGGCGGGCTGGCGAATTATCCTACCACGCTCGGCAGCAGCGACCTGCGCTGCAGCATCGCCGCCTGGCTCGAGCGTCGCTACGGGCTCGCCGGCATCGATCCGGAAAGCGGCGTCATACCGGTGAACGGCTCGCGCGAAGCCCTGTTCGCGTTTGCCCAGACGGTTGTCGACCCATCCCGCGGCTACACGCCGCTGGTGGTCAGCCCGAACCCCTTCTACCAGATCTATGAGGGCGCCGCGATCCTCGCCGGCGCCGAACCGCGCTTCCTCGACACCCTGCCCGAGAACGACTTCGCTTTCGACTTCGCCGCCCTGAGCGACGCCGAGTGGCAGCGCGTGCAACTCTTTTTCGTCTGCTCGCCCGGCAACCCCACCGGCAAGGTGCTGACACTCGACGACTGGCGTCAGCTGTTCGCCCTCGCCGACCGGCACGGCTTCGTCATCGCCGCCGACGAGTGCTACTCGGAGATCTACCCGGACGAAGAGGCGCCACCGCTCGGCTGCCTGCAGGCGGCGCGCCTGCTCGGCCGCGGCTGCGAGCGGCTGGTGATGTTCTCGAGCCTGTCGAAACGGTCGAACGTCCCCGGCATGCGTTCCGGTTTCGTCGCCGGCGACCCGGCGATCCTGCGGTCCTTCCTCCTCTACCGCACCTATCACGGCAGCGCGATGAATCCGGCGATCCAGGCGGCGAGCGTCGCCGCCTGGAACGACGAGGAGCACGTGCGCGGGAACCGCCGCCAGTACGGTGCCAAGTTCGCCGCGGTGACGCCGCTGCTGGCCGAGGTCCTGCCGGGCACGACGCCGCCCGACGCCGCTTTCTATCTCTGGGTGCGAACCCCCGGCAGCGACACCGACTTCGCCCGCCAGCTCTACGCCGACTATAATGTGCTGCTGCTGCCGGGCAGCTACCTGGCACGCACGGTCCAGGGCAGCAACCCCGGTGCAGGCTTCGTACGCATCGCACTGGTTGCGCCGCTCGCCGATTGCATCGAGGCAGCCGAACGCATCCGCTCGTTCATTTCAGGATCATAGGAAAGTCAGGAAGGCAGACATGCAGGACATCCAGCAGATCATCGAAGAGGCGTGGGAAAACCGCAACGCGCTGCAGCCCGATGCGGCTCCGGTCGCCGTCACGCAGGCCGTTGCCGCGGCCATCGAGCAGCTCGATGCGGGCAGCCTGCGCGTCGCCGAGAAGCGCGACGGCCAGTGGGTCACCCACCAGTGGCTGAAGAAGGCGGTGCTGCTGTCCTTTCGCCTGCAGGAAAACCGCCTGCTCGACGGCGGTGCGATGCGTTACTACGACAAGGTGGCGAACAAGTTCGCCGACTACGACGGCGAGCGCTTCGCGCGCGGCGGTTTCCGCGTGGTGCCGCCAGCCGCTGCCAGGCGCGGCTCCTTCATCGGCCGCAACGTCGTGCTGATGCCGTCGTACGTCAATATCGGCGCCTACGTCGACGAAGGCACGATGGTCGACACCTGGGCGACGGTCGGCTCGTGCGCGCAGATCGGCCGCAACGTCCACCTCTCGGGTGGCGTCGGCATCGGCGGTGTGCTCGAGCCGCTGCAGGCCAACCCGACGATCATCGAGGACGACTGTTTCATCGGCGCGCGCTCGGAAGTCGTCGAGGGAGTCATCATCGGCGCCGGTTCAGTCATTTCGATGGGGGTCTACATCGGCCAGTCGACGCGGATTTTCGATCGCGAGACTGGCAGCATCAGCTATGGCTCGGTGCCGCCGGGGTCGGTCGTCGTCTCCGGCAACCTGCCGGCGGCGGACGGCAGCTACAGCCTCTACTGCGCGGTGATCGTCAAGAAGGTGGATGCCCGCACGCGCGCGAAGACCAGCATCAACGACCTGCTGCGCGGCGACTGAGCCGATCCGGAAGCCCCCAGGCAAGGGCTGGCAGATGATCCTCGACAAACTCTTCAACGCGATGGCCGAACGTCAGGCGTCGGACATCTTCATCTGTGCCGGCGCGCCGATCCACATCAAGATCCAGGGCACGACCGTCCCGATCAACCAGCAGATCATGGAACCGGCGATGATCGACAAGATCGCCGCCGAACTCCTCAATCCGGAGCAGGTCGAGCGCTTCGAGAAGACCAAGGAGATGAACCTCTCCTTCGGCGTCGCCAAGCTCGGCAACTTCCGCATCAACCTGTTCCGCCAGCGCTCGTCGATCTCCATCGTCATCCGCTACGTGATGGGCAACATCCCGACGCTGGAATCGCTGCTGCTGCCGCCGGTGCTTGCCGACCTGGTGATGGAGCGACGCGGCTTGATCCTGATCGTCGGCTCGACCGGCTCGGGGAAGTCCACCACCCTGGCGTCGATGCTCGACTACCGGAACAGCAACTGCACCGGGCATATCCTGACCATCGAGGATCCGATCGAATACCTCTTCCGGCACAAGAAGTCGATCGTCAACCAGCGCGAGATCGGCTTGGATACCCTGGGCTGGGAGAACGCGCTGAAGAATGCGATGCGTCAGGCGCCCGACTGCATCCTGATCGGCGAGATCCGGGACCGGGAAACCATGCAGGCAGCGATCGCCTACGCCCAGACGGGCCACCTCTGCCTTGGCACGCTGCACGCCAACAACAGCTACCATGCCCTCAACCGGGTGATCAATTTCTTCCCGATCGACACCCGCTCGACGCTCTACATGGACCTCTCGGTCACCCTGAAGGCGATCGTCTCGCAACGACTGGTGAAGAAGAAGGATGGCATGCTGATCCCTGCCGTCGAGGTGCTGCTCAACAGCTACCATGTCCAGGAGCTGATCGAGGCCGGCGACATCACGGCGCTCAAGGATGCGATGGAGCAGAGCCTCGCACCCGGTTCGCGAACCTTCGAGCAGGACCTGTTCCGGCTCTATCGCTCGGAGCTGATCACGCTGCAGGAGGCGCTGCAGAACGCCGACTCGCCGACCAACCTCTCCTGGCTGATCAACAACCACGAGTCCGCCGGCAACCTCGCGATGGACGAGAAGCCTCGCGAACCCAGCTTCGATCCTTCGCTGACCAACCCCGGCAGCCCGTCGTACAAGGAGTTCTCCCTCAGCCTTGACGACGCCGACAGCGGCTGAGAGATGGCTTCCTCGACACCCGCTGCGGAGGCGGCGACGGCGCCCGTCGCCACGGGCGACGATGCGACCGTGGCCCTCGCCACAGAGTTGATTCGCCGCCGCTCGATCACCCCCGATGACGCCGGTTGCCTCGATCTGATCGCCGACCGCCTGCACCGGGCGGGCTTTCGCTGCGAGTTCATCCGCCGTGCTGCGGTGAGCAACCTCTGGGCACGCCGTGGCGAGGGCAAGCCGCTGCTCTGCTTCGCCGGCCACACCGACGTCGTCCCCAGTGGTCCGCTGGCGGAGTGGCACAGCGACCCCTTCCAGCCGACGCAGCGCGACGGTCTGCTGCATGGCCGTGGCGCCGCCGACATGAAGGGCTCGCTCGCCGCCTTCGTCACGGCGACGGAAGACTTCATCGCCACCCGGCCGGCGCACCGCGGCTCGCTCGCCTTCCTGCTCACTTCCGACGAGGAAGGCGACGCGATCGACGGCACGGTCGCCGTCACCGAAGCCCTCGCCGGCCGCGGCGAGCTGATCGACTACTGCGTCGTCGGCGAACCGACGGCCAGCGCCCGCCTCGGCGATACGATCAAGAACGGCCGCCGGGGCTCGCTCTCGGGCCGGCTGACGGTGCGCGGGGTGCAGGGGCACATCGCCTACCCGCATCTGGCGAAGAACCCGATCCACCTGCTGGCGCCGGCGCTGGCCACCCTCGCCGGAATGGTCTGGGATGAAGGCAATGAGTTCTTCCCGCCGACGACCTGGCAGGTGTCCAACATCCACGGCGGCACCGGCGCCGGCAACGTCATCCCGGGCAGTGTCGTCGTCGATTTCAATTTCCGCTTTGCCACCGCCAGCGAGCCGGAGCAGTTGCAGCGCGCCCTCTGCGCCGTCCTCGACGACGCAGGACTGAGCTACGAGATCAGCTGGACGCTCGGCGCCCGACCCTTCCTGACCGGTCGCGGCGAACTGATCGACGCGGCGCTGCAGGCCGTCCACGACGAGACGGGGCTCACCGCCGAACTGTCGACCAGCGGCGGCACCTCCGACGGCCGCTTCATCGCCGCCATCTGTCCACAGGTGGTCGAGATCGGCCCGGTCAATGCCACCATCCACCAGGTCAATGAATGCGTCGAGGCCGCTTCGCTGCCCCGGCTGGCCGCCATCTACCGCCGCATCCTCGAGCGGCTGCTGCCCGCCGATGACTGAGCACCCGAGCGACGAACTGTTCACGCTGCGCGACCTGCTGCGCTTCGCCGTCAGCCGCTTCAACGAGGCGAAGCTGTTCTTCGGCCACGGGTCGGACAACGCCTGGGACGAAGCCGCCTATCTGCTGCTGCACCACCTGCACCTGCCACTCGACCGGCTGGAACCGTTCCTCGACGCGCGGCTGACCCGCGAGGAACGCGGCAGCGCGCTGCGCCTGATCGACCGCCGCGTCAAGGAACGACTGCCGGCCGCCTACCTGAGCAACGAAGCGTGGCTCGGCGCGCATCGTTTCTACGTGGACGAGCGGGTGATCGTGCCGCGTTCGTTCATTGCCGAACTGCTGCACGAACGGCTGGCACCGTGGATCGATGAGCCGGACGGGATCGGCAGCGTCCTCGACCTGTGCACCGGCTCGGGCTGCCTGGCGATCATTGCCGCGCACGCCTTCCCAGCCGCCCGCGTCGATGCCGTCGACCTGTCTGCCGACGCGCTCGCCATCGCCCGCCGCAATGTCGCCGACTACGGCCTGGGCGAGCGCATCCGCCTGCTGCAGGGCGACCTCTTCAGCGGCCTCGGCGGCCGCCGCTACGACCTGATCATCGCCAATCCGCCCTACGTCGGGGCGGCAGCGATGGCCTGCCTGCCGGCCGAGTACCGGCACGAGCCGGAGCTGGCACTCGCCAGCGGCGAGGACGGGCTCGACCTGACGCGCGCCATCCTCGGCGGCGCGCAACGCCACCTGCAGCCCGCTGGCCTGCTGGTGGTCGAGATCGGCCACAACCGCGACGCGCTCGAAGCCGCTTTCCCGGAGACGCCCTTCACCTGGCTCGACACCAGCGCCGGTGACCAGTACGTCTTCCTGCTGCATCGCGACGAGCTGCCGTGAACGCCGGCGCCGGCGGCCGGCGCGCCGTCACCCTCCGCCACCTGCTCCTGCTGCTGACGCTCGCCTGCCTTGCCGGCTGCGGGAAACCGGCGCGGCTGGCCACCCTGCCGGCCGGCACGCCGGTCCTCGCCTTCGGTGACAGCATCACCCAGGGCACCGGCGCCGCGCCGGGCGAGGACTGGCCGAGCCACCTGACGGCGAGCAGCGGCTGGCGCGTGCACAATGCGGGCGTTGCCGGCGATACCGCGGCGACGGCTCGCGAGCGGATCGGCGACACCCTGCAGGCGACAAAACCGCGGCTGGTGATCGTCGAACTCGGCGGCAACGACTTTCTCCGCCGCCGGCCGGAAGCCGAGGTCAAGGAGGATCTGCGGGCGATCATCCGCGCCAGCCGGCAGGCGGGTGCCGAGGTCGTGCTGCTGGCCGTGCCGCGGCTGTCGCTGCTCGGCGCCGTCACCGGCCAGTTGCCCGACGCGAAGATCTATGGCGAACTGGCGAGCGAGGAGAAAGTGCCGCTGTTGCCGGGAATCATTGCCGGCATCCTCTCCGAGCCGCAGCTCAAGGCCGACCCGATCCACCCGAATGCCGCCGGCTACCGCCGTCTGGCGAGCGAAGTCACCGCCCAGCTGCGCCACATCGGCCTCCTGGGCCAGCCCTGAACCGGCGCCCAGGCAGATCGCTGGCGCAGCCCGAAACCAGTCGCGGCAGCCGATGCGGCCGCGCCACCACCAGGAAACGCCACCGCAATGAACGCAACGGAAGCGCAGAGAATCCGTCGTCAGGATTACACGCCACCCCCCTTTCTCGTCGACCTCGTCGAGCTCGAGATCGACTTCCGCGACGGCGAGGTGCTCGTCGACAGCCGGCTGCACCTGCGGCGCAACCCGGCGGTTGCCGCCGCCGGGCCGTTGCAACTCGACGGCCACGGTCTGCAGACGATCTCGCTGACCCTCGACGGCCGAGCGCTCGGCGCGGCCGACTACCAGTGCAGCGACACGACACTGACCATCGCCGCGCCGCCGGATGCACTGGTCCTCGCCACGCGGGTGCGCATCGACGCCGACCACAACGGCAGCCTGTCCGGGCTCTACCGGTCGGCCAACGGCTACTGCACGCAGTGCGAAGCACAGGGCTTCCGTCGCATCACCTGGTTTCCCGACCGGCCGGACATCATGTCGACCTACGTCGTCACCCTGCGTGCCGAACGTTCCAGCCTGCCGGTGCTGCTGGCCAACGGCAACCCGGTCGGCAGCGGCGACGAGGGGCCGGATCGCCACTGGGCACGCTGGCACGATCCCTTCCCGAAGCCCTGCTACCTCTTCGCGCTCGTCGCCGCCCGCCTCGACGTCCTGCGCGACCGCTTCAGCACGGCCAGCGGCCGCCTGGTCGAACTCGCCGTCTTTGTCGAACCGGGCAAGCTCGACCAGTGCGCGCACGCCATGGACGCCCTGAAGCGCTCGATGCGCTGGGACGAGGAAGTCTTCGGCCTCGAGTGCGACCTCGACCATTACATGATCGTCGCCGTCGGCGACTTCAACATGGGCGCGATGGAGAACAAGGGACTGAACATCTTCAACACCAAGTACGTCCTGGCACGCACCGACACCGCCACCGACGGCGATTACCAGAACATCGACCGCGTCGTCGCGCACGAGTACTTTCACAACTGGACCGGCAACCGGGTCACCTGCCGCGACTGGTTCCAACTCTCGCTGAAGGAAGGACTGACCGTCTTCCGCGACCAGGAATTCGGCGCCGACATGCACAGTCGGGCGGTGACGCGGATTCGCGACGTACGCGCCCTGCGCGCGACCCAGTTCCCCGAGGATGCCGGTCCGATGGCGCATCCGGTACGCCCCGATTCCTACATCGAGATCAACAACTTCTACACCAGCACCGTGTACGAGAAGGGCGCCGAGGTGGTGCGCATGATCAGGACCCTGATCGGTCGCGACGCCTTCCGCCGCGGCATGGATCTCTATTTCCGCCGCCACGACGGGCAGGCGGTCACCTGCGACGATTTCGTCGCCGCCATGGCCGACGCGGCGGGCGTCGACCTGCGGCAGTTCATGCTCTGGTATGACCATGCCGGCACGCCACACCTGCGCGCCAGCGGCGAGCATGACGCGGTGCGCCAGCGCTACCTGCTGCGGTTGTCACAGTCGCGGCCGACCGCCAGCACGCCTGCACCGGCCTTCCACATCCCGGTGGCGATCGGCCTCGTCGGTGCCGACGGCCGCGATCTGCCGCTGTACCTCGCCGGTGAGGGCGACGTGCCGGAGCGCGGGCAGACGACACGCATCCTGTCGCTGACCGCCGGCGAGCAGCAGTTCGTCTTCGAGGGGGTGCCGGCGCCACCGTTACCCTCGCTGCTGCGCGACTTTTCGGCGCCGGTGATCCTCGACCGTGAATGGCTCGATGGCGAGCTGAGCTTCCTGCTGGCCCACGACAGCGATCCCTTCAATCGCTGGGAAGCCGGGCAGCGCCTGGCGAGCCGCCTGATCCTCGGCGCCGCCGCCGACATCGCTGCCGGCCGCGCCCCGGACTGGCCGGCCGACTTCGCCGATGCCCTGCGGCAGGTCCTGCTGCACGCCGGCAGCGACCCCGCTTTCGCCGCCGAGGTACTGACGCTGCCCGGCGAAGCCACGCTCGCCGAGGAAATGGCCGTCGTCGACCCGGACGCACTGCACACGGCGCGCAACGCACTCCGTCTGTTCCTCGCCGAGCGGCTGCAGGACAGCTTCCTGCATGGCTACGAGTCGCTGGCGGCGGCCGGCCCGTACCAGGCGACGCCGGCAGCGGTCGGCCGGCGAGCACTGCGCAACCTCTGTCTGGGATACCTCGGCGAACTGGCGACGGACGCCATGCACACGCTGGCGATGCGCCAGTTTGCGTCGGCGGACAACATGAGCGACCAGTTCGCCGCCCTCGCCGTCCTCGCGCAGCACGACTGCGGGCAGCGCCGACAGGCGCTGGCGACGTTCCACGAACGCTGGCAGAGCGAGGCGCTGGTGATCGACAAATGGCTTGCGGTGCAGGCGTCGAGCCGGCTGCCGGAGACCCTGGCCATCGTCGAAGGACTGCTCGCGCATCCCTCGTTCGATCTGCACAATCCAAACAAGGTCTACTCGCTGCTCAACAGCTTCGGCAACAACCACGTCCGCTTCCATGCCGCCGACGGCGCCGGCTACCGCTTCCTTGCGCGGCAGATCGCCGGCATCGACCGCTTCAACCCGCAAGTGGCGGCGCGCCTGACGCGGCGCTTCGACCGCTGGCGCCGCTTCGATGCACAGCGACAGGCGTACGCCCGGTCGGCGCTGAGCGAACTGCAGGCAGGCAGCGACCTGTCGCCCGACGTGCGCGAAGTCGTTGGCCGGGCGCTGGCCTGACTGCCGACGACGACGAACCGCCCGGCCGCGGCCGCGACCTGCCGCAATCGGCAGAAAGAGCGCTGCAGCCTTGCCGTCCACAGCGGCAGCGGATAGAATCCGCGGTTCGCTTCGCCAAGCGATTCAGCACATTCATCAACCGGGCGTTGGCTCTATCAAACCGGGGCGGCGCCGATTCCAAGGAAAGAGAGTTTGACATGGCGATAAGTGTTGCGCAGAAGGCGCAGATCATGGGCGATTACCAGCGTGCGGCTGGCGACACGGGCTCCTCGGAAGTCCAGGTCGCCCTGCTGACCGCCCGCATCAATGACCTCACCGGCCACTTCAAGGAACACAAGAAGGACAATCACTCGCGTCGCGGCCTGCTGCGCATGGTCAGCCGCCGCCGCAAGTTGCTGGACTACCTCAAACGCACCAACGTTGACTCGTACCGCAACCTGATTCAGCGTCTCGGCCTGCGCAAGTAGGCCTGCCCACCGAACCGCACCGCGGTCGGCATGTGCAGGCAACCCCGAAGCCGTCAGCGGCCAGCCCCAGGTGGGCTGGCCGCTGTTCGTGCTGCAGCGGCCTGGTTGGCCAATGGGCGCGTCGATTGAATTGCCCGCCGGAATCGTGGGCGGGCTCGCGCCAGACTATCGAGAAAGGGAAAAATGTTTAATATCGTCAAGAAGAGCTTCGCCTACGGTGCGCAACAGGTCACGCTGGAAACCGGGGAGATCGCGCGCCAGGCGAGCGGCGCCGTGGTGGTTTCGATGGGCGAGACGGTGGTGCTGGT
>JFAX01000034.1:0-23984 GCA_000585015.1 Candidatus Accumulibacter adjunctus
ATGACCGGGCCGTGCGCGTCGGCACCAGTGGAACACTCGACCTGCTGAGNNNNGACCAGTCGATCGGCACCCTGACGGGCGACGGCAGCGTGACGCTGGGCAGCGCCACCCTGACGGTGCGCGACGGCGACTTCGCGGGCCACATCGGCGGCAGTGCCGGCCGCCTCGGCAAGACCAGTACCGGGACGCTGATCCTGAGCAATTCGAACACCCTCGGCGAAACGACGGTCCAGCAGGGCACGCTGATCGCCAGGCATGCGCAGGCGCTGAGCCAGGGCAAGGTCAGCGTCGCGAATGGCGGCACGCTGGATATCGACAATGTGGACCTGTCTCTGGCCAACGGTCTTGATCTGTCCGGAACGGGAGCCGGCGGCGTCGGCGCGCTGACCGGCACGGGTACGGCCGGTTACACGGGCCTTATCAGCCTTCTCGGGGACGCCCAGGTCACCGCCAGCAGCTTCAACGACCGGCTGACCCTGAATGGCCCGATCAACGGTGGCGGCAAGGCATTCACCATCGCAGGTTCCGGGACCGTCGTTTTGGTGGGAAAAGTGAGCGATGCGGGGAGCATCGAGCAACCGGCAAGCAGCAAGATTGACCTGGGGTCAGGTCAGACGGTCGAGACGAGGTTCGGACAGGTTTACCGCGGAGTCGTTACCGGAACCGATGTCGGTCTGACCAGCACTCAGGGCGGGTCCATCGAGGCGGACAATGCCGGCAACGACTTCAGTGGCCGCCTGACGGTCAGGGCTCAGAACGTGACGCTTCGCGATGCCAACACCCTTAGTCTGGCGGGTTCTGTCGGTGGCAATCTCCTGACCACGACGAGCCAGGGTTTGTTGCTGGGCACGACGACGGTGGGCGGGACGGCTGTTTTCAACACCGGCGGCTCGGTGATGCAGGATGGTGACGTGCGAGTGGTCGGCACGACGACGATCAACGCGGCGGGCCAGGACGTCCTTCTCGACCGTTCACGCAACGACTTCGGCGGCCGCGTGACGGTCAGCGCGCAGGACGTGACGCTGGGTGATGCCAATACGCTCACCCTCGAGGGCCAAGTGGGCGGCAACCTCTTGGCCAACACGGGCCAGGGTCTGCGGCTGGGCGCGACGACGGTGCGCGGCAAGGCGGAGTTCAACGCCACCGCTGGTCCCGTGACGCAGGACGGCATCGTCGACATCAGCGGCACGACAACGATCAACGCCGCCGGTCAGAACGTCACCCTTGATCTGGCGAACGACTTCCGGAGTCGCGTGCAGGTCGACGCGGGCAACGTGATCCTGCTCGATGCCAGTGCACTCGAGCTTGCGGGCACCGTCAGCGGCACCCTGACCACCACCAGCCAGGGCCTGCTCCTGGGCCCAACGACGGTCGATGGCATCGCACGGATCAGTTCCAGCGGCCCGGTGACGCAGGATGGTCACCTTCTGTTCAAGTCCACGACGACGATCGACGCGCCCGGGCAGCCGGTCACCCTGGATCGCCCGGACAACGACTTCGTCGCTCCGTTAACCCTCACCGCTGGCGAGACCGCGCTGCGGGACAGCAACCTCCTCGATGCGCGGCTTGACACGACGAATACCCAGCTCACGGCCGGGAAGCTCAAGCTTGAAGTCAAGCCTGAAGGCAAGGTCCGGCTCGCCGGCTCGTCGCTGTGGAGCAGCCGGACGACGATCGAACTCGGCAATCTGGAGTTCGCCGGTTCCGGCACCGCTCATCTGGTTTCGAACACGGATGGGGCCGCCATGCCGACGAAAAAGGTCGAGGGCGTCTCGGTGCAGGATGCGGCCGGAACGCCACTCGAGCTCTTCATCTACGATGCGGGAATCTTCCAGAGAGCGGGAACGACGATCGCCTCCGACTCCGGTGTCACGCTCAGCCTCAAGGCCGGGAAGGCGTCGATCGACCTGACCGCCGGCGCGAAGGTGGCGGCCAAGCCGGCTGACCTGGTCGGTCTGGTCGAGGCCTTTGCCATTCCCGTCGATGGCCAGGGGATCACCCATCCTGCAAGCGGCACGAACAAGCTGGGCACGAACAAGCTGCTCGGGCCGCTGATGGCGGTCACCAGCGACGACCGCGCGCAGACCGGTGGTGTGAAGAGCATCGTGGCGATCGCCTCCGACACCATCCGGGTCGCGGCGAGCCCGACTCCAGTCGTCAATTCGGACACCGTCATGCTCCTCGGGCGCGTCATCGAGGGCGGCGGCGGCAGCATCCAGACCTGGGTTGCGGCGACGCAGAGGCGGGGTGGCGGGAACATCGCGACCGATCCGGCCGGGGTGAACGACAACGGTTTCTCGATCCTGCCGTCGGTCTTCCTGATCGCTGACGACCCGGGTGAAGCCGGCGGTTTCCACTACGGGTCGGAATTCTCGCCGATTGCCGTCAGCTTCGGCGGGACGGGCACTGCCGGCAACAGTACCCTGCAGACGATCGCGCCGTATCCGTTCCGCAAGACGGGTGGCGCCGCGGGCCCGGTGCCGATCTACCTGAGCACGATCAACAATGGCGGCGTTGGACCGACCGGGACTGTGCAGGTCCTGCTGACCCGTCCGGCGGCCGTGGCGCTGTCGGACGTGCGTACCGTTGTGATCGACGGCAAGATGGTCGTTGACACGTCTGCGTATCAGTCGATCCAGGCGGCGAACGCTGCGATTCTGAACCAGCTGCGGTTGGAGCAGTTCGAGAGCGGTTTCTCGAACGAGAACGTTGCGGCGCAGTTGCGCAAGGGCGTCATCACCGAAACTGGTGTTGGCGAGGCTGCAGTTGACCGGTTCCTCGGTGTGGCCGGAGCCGAAGCCTGTGATGGTGCCGTCGCGAGCGGAGCGCTGAGCTGTGTTTCGGCGCCGGATGCGCGGAACTGAGCCCGCACTGGTGCGATGCGGCCGGGTTTCAGCGAGCCCAGCAGAAGGGGAGCGGGTGTGGAGGCGATGAGGGGGCGATGGAGTGATGGACGATGACGCTTGATGTCTGGCTGCAGCCGGTTGCCGGCGACGATCCATGCGGCCCCAACCTGGAATACGATGCCGAGTTCCAGCAGCTTGAGGACGCGGCCGTCGAGAAGCGCGGTGAGGAGTTCGGGCGCGATGGCGGCGATGTCATGCGGATCGAAGGCAAGGCGGTCAACTGGAACGAGGTGCGGACGCTTGCCGAGGGGCTGCTCACCCGCTCGAAGGACCTGCGCGTCGCGGTCTACCTGACGCGCGCGCTGCTGCATGTGCAGGGCTTTTCCGGTATCGCCGACGGGCTGGCCTTGATCAACGGCCTCTTCGAGAACTTCTGGGAGGGTGTCCATCCGCGGCTCGAGGAGGAGGACCAGGATGCGACGATTCGCGTCAATGCGCTGGTGCCTCTCGGGTCGCTGGATGCCGTGGTGGCCGACCTCCGGGGCAGCGTGGTCCTGACGTCGAGGCGCTATGGCCAGCTCGCCGTGCGCGAGATCGAGATGGCGCAGGGTCGGCTGAAACCGCCAACCGATGCGAAAGTGCATTCGGAATCCGAACTCGGCGTGCTGCTTGCTGCAGCAGTGGAAGAGAATCCCGCGGTGCGGAAAGTTGCGGGGCAGGCGCTGGCCAGCCTGAAGGCGCTGACGGCGACCATCTCCGAGCGTGCCGGTCCGTCGTTCGTCCTCGACCTCAAGGCGTTGCAGACGGTCCTGTTCAACGTGGATCAGGCTTTTGCCACTGCGCTACCCGAGGATGTGGCGGAGGGTGCAGCGACGGATGATGCCGACGCAGCGCAGAACGGTTCCGAACTGCCAGCGGTCCGGGCGCGCGCCGCGGTTGCCGCCGGCGAGATCAACTCGCGGGAAGACGTCGTGCGCATCCTCGGACGTTTGTGCGAATATCTGGTCCGGCATGAGCCGACCAATCCGGTTCAGATCCTGCTCCGCCGCGCACAGCGGATGATGAACATGTCGTTTCTCGAGCTGATGCACGATCTGGCTCCGGACGGTCTTGAACAGGCCGAGACGGTGGTTGGCGAAAAGCTGAACAAGGAAGAGGAATAGCCCTGCGGGTCCGGTTCGGCTGGGCTGCGTTTTTTGTACCATTCATCGGGAGGCCACAATGGCAGACAGCAGTCAGAAGTTCATCGCGCGCAATCGCGCTCCACGGGTTCAGATCGAGTACGACGTGCAGGTCGGCGATGCGCAGAAGAAGGTACAGATTCCCTTCGTGATGGGAGTTCTCGCCGATCTCTCGGGCAAGCCGGCCGATCCCCTGGCGCCGGTCGATCAGCGGCATTTCGACAATATCGACGTCGACAACTTCGACAGCAGAATGAAGGCGATGAAGCCGCGCGTTGCCTTCCAGGTGCCGAACACGCTGACCGGTGAGGGCAACCTCAACGTCGAACTGACCTTCTCGTCGATGGATGACTTCTCGCCGGCGGCGGTGGCCCGCAAGGTGGACGCGCTGAACAAGCTGCTGACGGCGCGACAGCAGCTCTCCAGCCTGATCGCCTACATGGATGGCAAGAGTGGCGCCGAGGAGCTGCTGGCCAAGGTGCTGCAGGATCCGGCGCTGCTGCAGGCGCTGGCGGCAAACCCGCCGCCACCGGCAGCAGAGGCGGCAGGGGCGTGACCCGCTGCCGTCAGCGGCACTGAAAAGGCAAGTTGTCGTCGCAGGAAAACGCATCAGCATTTTGGAGAAGCTCTGAATGGCAGATACACAAGTTCAGTCCGATCTCGCATCGGGCGCAGTCGTCATGGAAGGCAGCGACTTCGCTGCCCTTCTGCAGAAGGAATTCAAGCCGAAGACCGAACAGGCCAAAGACGCCGTCAGCGTCGCCGTGCAGACCCTCGCACAGCAGGCCCTGGCGCAGACGAAGCTGATCAGCGACGATGTCGTCAAGTCGATCGAGGCGATCATCGCCGAACTGGACCGCAAGCTCTCCGAGCAGGTCAACCAGATTCTCCACCACGCCGACTTCCAGAAGCTCGAGGGCGCGTGGCGCGGTCTGCATTACCTGGTGAGCAATACCGAAACGGACGAGAACCTTAAGATTCGCGTGATGAACATCTCCAAGGCGGATCTCGGCAAGACGCTGAAGCGGTACAAGGGCGTTGCCTGGGACCAGAGCCCGCTGTTCAAGAAGATCTATGAAGAAGAATATGGCGTGCTCGGCGGCGAGCCCTTCGGTTGCCTGATCGGCGACTACTTCTTCGACCAGGGTGCTCCGGATGTCGAACTGCTCGGAGAGATGTCGAAGATCGCTGCCGCCGCGCACGCGCCGTTCATCGCCGGAGTCTCGCCCAGCCTGTTCCAGATGGGTTCGTGGCAGGAACTGTCGAATCCGCGTGACCTGACGAAGATCTTCCTGACGCCGGAGTATGCCGCCTGGCGATCGCTGCGCAACTCGGATGACTCACGCTACATCGGACTGACGATGCCGCGCTTTCTCTCGCGTCTGCCCTATGGCTCGGCGGTCGGTACGCAACCGGTCGAGGAGTTCGATTTCGAGGAGGATACCGGCGCGGCGGACCACCGGAAGTACACCTGGGCGAACGCCGCCTATGCGATGGCGACGAACATCAACCGCGCCTTCAAGCTCTACGGTTGGTGTTCGCGGATTCGCGGTGTCGAATCGGGTGGCGTCGTCGAGAACCTGCCCGTGCACACCTTCCCGACCGACGACGGTGGCGTCGACATGAAGTGCCCGACCGAGATCGCCATCAGCGACCGGCGCGAAGCGGAACTGGCGAAGAACGGCTTCATGCCGCTGATCCACCGCAAGAACACCGACCTGGCGGCATTCATCGGCGCACAGTCGCTGCAGAAGCCGGTCGAGTACGACAACCCGGACGCGACGGCCAACGCCAATCTGGCCGCACGGCTGCCTTATATGTTTGCATGTTGCCGTTTCGCCCACTATCTTAAATGCATGGTGCGCGACAAGATCGGCTCGTTCAAGGAGCGGGCAGACATGGAGCGCTGGTTGCGCGACTGGATCATGAACTACGTCGATGGGGATCCGGCGCATTCGACCGAGCAGACCAAGGCGCGGCGGCCGCTGGCGGCAGCGGAGGTCGTCGTCGAGGAGATCGAGGGCAATCCGGGGTACTACTCTTCGAAGTTCTTCCTCAGACCGCATTATCAACTGGAGGGCTTGACCGTCTCCCTGCGACTGGTTTCGAAGCTGCCGACGAAGTGAGGGCGCATCACGGTCAGCTCAGGCGGCGGACGCGGGACACCGTCGCGGGGCAGCCAGGCTGGGAGCTGCCTGGCTGTTCCTGCCGGCGCCATCGGTGGGTGGTGGGTCGCGGCAGGTGATTTGTTGGAAAGCATGGAGTTCGCAGTGTGGTTGCAGCATGCGGCGGATGCCCTGTCTGGTAGTCCTGGGGTCCTGCGGTTGCGGGACATGTGGTGTTTGGGCCAACTCTGAAGGAGAAGCACATGGCCGTTGATATGTTCATGAAGATCAAGACGATTGAAGGTGAATCGACCGACAAGACGCACGCCAAGGAAATCGATGTGCTCGCCTGGAGCTGGGGAATGTCGCAGAGTGGCACCTCGCACATGGGCGGTGGTGGTGGCTCGGGCAAGGTGTCGGTCAACGACCTTTCGTTCACCAAGTACATCGACAGTGCGAGCAACGCGCTCATGCTCGGTGCCTGCACGGGCGAGCACTTCGACGAGGCGGTGCTGGTCATCCGCAAGGCCGGCAAGGAGCCTCTCGAGTACATCAAGCTGACCATGAAGCAGGTGCTGATCAGTTCCGTCAGCACCGGCGGCAGCGGCGGCGAGGATCGCCTGACCGAGAACGTGACGCTGAACTTTGCCGAGTTCAAGTTCGAGTACCAGCCGCAGAACGCCAAGGGCGGCAAGGAAGGCGGCGCCAAGATCGCCGCCTGGAACATTTCGCAGAACGCGGCTGCTGGCTGAGTGCCGCAGCGGCTGGCGCGCGTTGCCGTATGTGTTTGCGGCAACCGGCTGCCGCAACGAGAGCGGATGCGAGGTGCGGCGCGGACCCGCTGGGCTTGCTCAAAGGGTCTGCGCCTGCAGCGTTTGCCATGATTGGAGCGGTGTTCGTACGAGTGGGGACTCGGGAGGTGGCTCATGGCTTTGCGTGACATGTTTCTCAAGATCGACGGTGCCAAGCAGGGGCCGATCAGGGGGGAGGCGAGCGATCCCAAGCACGCGGGTGAGATCGAGGTCATGTCGTGGTCGTGGGGAATGCAGAGCCCGGGTGACCCTTTTGCTGCGGCGACGGCGCGAACCTCGTTCGACGTCCTGCGCATCACGAAACGGGTGGACTCGGCGACGACGGCCCTGATGTCGGCACTGCGCTTCAACGAAATGGTGAAGAAGGCGGTCCTCACCGTGCGCAAGTCCGCGGGTACCGAAGCGCTCGAGTATCTGACGATCACGCTCGAACGGGCGCGCATCGTCCAGCATCAGGTGGGCGGCGGACAGGGCGCCGATTCGGCGGAACTCAGCGAGGACTTTTCGCTGAGTTTCCAGAAAGTCATGGTCGAATACGTGCCGCAGGGCCGGACCGGCAGCGGCCGGGGCACGACGACCTTCCAGACCGAGATCAATTCCTGACCTGACATTGACCAGTGCTCGGGAGACCCGGCGCGAAAGGTTATGAGCATGAATACGAGTTCGTCCGCCGAACAGGCTCTGCGCGAGGGCGACGTCGACCGGGCGCTGCAGCTTCTGCAGGCGAGCGTTCGCAGCCGGCCCGGTGACGCCGCGCTGCGCACCTTTCTCTTCCAGTTGCTGGCGGTCCTCGGTCAGTGGGAGCGGGCGCTGGCGCAGCTCAACACGGTGGCCGAGCTGCAGGCGGCCGCGTTGCCGATGGCGCAGATGTACCGCGAGACCTTGCGCTGCGAGTCGCTGCGGGCCGATGTCTTTGCCGGCAAGCGCTCGCCGCTGATCCTGGGCGAGCCGGAGACCTGGCTGGCGCTGCTGATCGAATCGCTCCTCACTGCCGGGCAGGGCGACGCGCAGGCAGCAGAGGAGCTCCGGCAGAGAGCGTTCGACCTCGCACCGGGGACATCGGGGACCATCAACGGTCAGCCCTTCACCTGGATCGCCGACGCCGACATGCGCCTGGGCCCGGTCTGTGAAGCGGTGATCAACGGCCACTACTACTGGCTGCCGTTCGCGCGCCTGGCGCGCATCGTCATCGACGAGCCCGCCGACCTGCGCGATTCGGTGTGGATGCCGGCGCAGTTCCACTTCGCCAACGGCGGTGACGGTGTTGGCGTCATCCCGACGCGTTATCCGGGTTCGGAAAGCCACGCCGACCCGTTGCTCCGCCTGGCGCGGAAGACCGACTGGCAGGAGGTGTCTGCCGGCGTCTTTCATGGACTCGGACAGCGCGTTCTGGCGACGGATCAGGGGGATTTCCCGCTGATGGACATTCGCGAGATCGTGATCGCCAGCGATGGCGAGGTCGAGGCCTGAGGGTGGCCGAACGCATTCCTCCCGAGCGGCTGCAGCCATCGTTGCTCGACCGGCTGCGTGATGACCAGCGCGGGACGACGAAGGAGCCGCTCGAGGCACGCGTGCTGTCGAAGCGGCAGTTGCGCGATGACGTCAAGGACAATCTCCATTGGCTGATGAACGCGACGCGACTGTCGGTGTCAACGGACCTCAGCGGCTGGCCCGAGGTCGAGACTTCGATTCTCAACTTCGGCCTGCCGGCGTTTTCCGGCGAGACGGCTTCGTCACTGAATGTCCAGGACCTGGAGAGCGCGATTCGTGATGCCATCATCTGCTTCGAGCCACGCATCCTGCCGACCAGCCTCGAGGTGACGGCGGACGAGAACGAGAACATGCTCGATTGCCACAACGTCGTCGGTGTGCGCATCTCGGCGCAGGTCTGGGCCCAACCCGTACCCTTCGAGTTGCTCTTGCGGGCTGAAGTCGACCTCGAGACGGGGCTGGTGACACCGCTGGAACTGCCACATTGAAGCGCGCCAAAGAATGAATTCGCACTTTCTCGAACACTACGAGCGCGAATTGCGACACCTCAGGATGATGGGGACCGAGTTCGCGGCTGCCTTTCCGAAGATTGCCGGCCGCCTCGACATCGGCGGCTTCGAGATCCGCGATCCGTATGTCGAGCGGCTCCTGCAGGGGACCGCCTTTCTCGCCGCACGGATCCAGATGAAGCTCGATGCGGAGTTTCCGCGTTTCTCGCATCGCCTGCTGGAGATGCTCTACCCGCATTACCTGGCGCCGACGCCGTCGATGCTGGTGGCGCAGTTCCAGCCAGTGCTCGCCGACGCCAACCTGGCTGCCGGAAAAGCCATCGTGCCCCGCGGAACCGCGTTGCGCGCGGCTTCCGGCAAGGCTTCGGGGACGAAATGCGTGTTCTCGACCTCGCAGTCGGTGACGCTCTGGCCGGCTGAACTGATCGAGGCGAGCTACTTCAGTTTTGCCGCCGACCTGCCGATCTCGCGGCTGCCGCTTGCCGAGCGCTGCAAGGGCGGCTTTCGCCTCAAGTTGCGCTGCACCTCGGGTTTGCGCTTTGCGCAGACGGTGATCGACCGCCTGTGTTTTCATCTCGGCGGCGCCGACGAGGCGTACAGGTTGCATGAACTCCTCGGGACCTCGGTTCTCGGGGCGCTCTGTATTGCCGGAGGCCCGCGATCCGAGTCTTCCTACGCCTTCCTGCCGGCCGATCGAGTACAGCTCATGGGTTTCGACGATGAGCAGGCGTTGTTGCCGGTGCCGGCGCGCAACTTCGGTGGCTATCGGCTCCTGCAGGAGTACTTCAGCTTGCCGCAGCGCTACCTGTTCTTCGAAGTGTCGGGCCTCAGGGAAGCCGTTCGGGCGAACAACAGCAACGAACTCGAACTGGTGGTTCTGTTTGGCCGCGGCGAGGCCGGGCTGGAGAAGCTCGTCGACACGAGCAACTTCATGTTGCACTGTACGCCGGCGATCAATCTTTTCGAGAAGGTCATCGACCGCATCCATCTGACCGACAGTGCGCATGAGTTCCACGTCGTGCCGGACCGCACACGGCCGACCGATTTCGAGCTCTACGATCTGCGCAAGGTCGTCGGCTACGGAACCGGTGCCGACAACGAGCAGGTCTTCCGGCCGTTTTATGCCGACCATCATGCCGCGGAGGACCGGTCGCAAGGCTATTTCTCGCTGCGACGGGAACCGCGGCTTCCCTCCGAAAAGCAACAGCGGGTCGGCGCGGCAGCGAGCGGCTACATCGGCAGTGAGGTGTTCCTGTCGCTCGTCGATCCGAACGAAGCACCATACCGGACCGAGTTGCGACAGCTTTCGCTGCGTGCCCGGTGCACCAACCGGGACCTGCCGCTGTACATGGTTCTTGGTGGCGGCAAGAGCGACTTCTCGCTTGAGATTGCGGCTCCCGTGGAAGCGATCCGCTGTGTGCAGGGGCCCTCGAAACCCTATCCGGCGGTCGTCGATGGCGCACAGGCATGGAGCTTCATCAGCCAGTTGTCACTGAATTACCTTTCCCTGCTCGACACCAGTCCCGATGAGGGCGCGGCTGCCCTGCGGGAGCTTCTCAGCCTGTACGCGACGACGGCGGACGCGGGCATGCACCGACAGGTCGAGGGCCTGCGCTCGATCAACTGCGAGCAGGTGGTCAGCCGCCTGCCGCTGGCAGGTCCGCTGTGTTTCGGCCGCGGGATCCGGATCAGCCTCGAGATCGATGAGTTGTGTTTCGAAGGCGGCAGCGCCTTCCTGCTCGGCAGCGTCCTGGAGCGCTTTCTCGCGCGTCACGTCAGCATCAACAGCTTTACCGAAACCGTGCTGCGCACCGTCAAGCGCGGTGAGATCATGCACTGGCCGGCGCGATGCGGACTGCGACCGATTCTGTAGAGCGCCTGCAGGCGCTCTTTGCGGCCATCGCGCGCGAGCCCTGGGCATGGAGCTTCTATCAGGTGCTGCGGCGAATCGATAGCCTGTGCCTTGATTCGCCACGCATGGGCACCGCCGACCTGCCGCGGCACGAAGCGGTACGGCTTGGGCAGGAGCCCGCGCTGTCGTTTGCGCCCGCCAGCGTGTCGGCTTTCGTCAGCAACGACAAGGGTCTGCCACCGCGGCTGGAGGTGCGCTTCTTCGGTCTCTTTGGCCCCAACGGACCGTTGCCACTGTACCTCACCGAGTATGCGCTGGGCCGGATGCGGCATCACAACGATCCGACCCTGGCGCGTTTCGCCGATCTCATTCACCACCGCTACCTCAGCCTGTTCTACCGCGCCTGGGCACAGGCACAACCCTGCGTCAGTCTCGACCGGCCGGCCGAGGATCGTTTCGGGGTCTATCTCGGATCGCTGGCGGGGATCGGCTTGCCGGCCTGGCGCAATCGCGATGCCTTGCCGGATTTCGCCAAGCTGCACCACGCGGCGATACTCAACCGGCAGGTCCGCAATGCGGAAGGGCTGGCGATGCTGGTGGCGGGATTCTTCCGCCTGCCGGTCGAGGTCGAGCAGTTTGTCGGCCATTGGATGAAGATCCCGCGGCGCGATCGCACCCGTCTCGGAGTGGCCCGGCATTGCCTGGGGCGCGACGCCGTCGTCGGCAGGCGGGTGTGGGATCGCCAGCACAAGTTCCGCCTGCGCATCGGGCCGATGAGCCTGCCGCGCTATGTTGGGCTGTTGCCGGGCGGCCAGGCAATCGGCGAACTGGAAGCCTGCGTCCGCAACTATGCGGGTCTCGAATACGCCTGGGACGCGCAACTGCTGCTGCATGCCGAAGAGGTTCCGGAGTTGCGGCTCGACGGCGCTCGTCGGCTGGGCTACACCACCTGGCTGGCAGGGCGTGGCAGCGATGCTGCAGCCGACGACCTGGTGCTCGATGTGGAAACGGCACTGCAACGCCATCGATCGTCCGCAGGCGCGGTGGGTGCTCGGACGGCCAATTCTTGACAAGGACACGAAGATGAGTGAGATCAGCCGGGTGGCGCTTTTCGGCAAGCTGAACAGCCTCGGCTACAAGGCCATCGAGGGTGCGACGGTGTTCTGCAAGTTGCGCGGCAATCCCTACGTCGAACTGGTGCACTGGATCGAGCAGATCCTGCAGACGCAGGATTCCGACCTGCACCACATCGTCCGGCATTTCGAACTCGACACCGGCAAGCTGGCAGCCGACATCACGGCCGCACTCGACCGCCTGCCGCGCGGATCGACCTCGATCTCCGATCTCTCGGCGCAGGTCGAGAACGTGGTCGAGCGGGGCTGGGTCTATGGCTCGCTGATGTATCGCGAGACGCAGGTGCGGACCGGGCATCTGCTGATTGGCGCGCTGAAGACCTCGACCCTGCGCAACTCGTTGTTTGCCATTTCTCGCCAGTTCGAGCGCGTTCGCGCCGATACCCTGACCGACGAGTTCGCCCGCATCGTCGCCGGTTCGCCGGAGGAACTGCTGTTCGCCACCGATGGCTCAGGGCGCGGGGCCGCTCCCGGCGAGGCGAGCGGCGCCATCGCGCCGGCCGAGATGGGCAAGCAGGAGGCACTCAAGCGCTTCACGGTCGATCTGACGGCGCAGGCGCGCTCCGGCAAGATGGACCCGATCGTCGGCCGCGACGAGGAAATCCGCCAGGTGGTCGATATCCTGATGCGCCGCCGCCAGAACAATCCGATCCTGATCGGTGAAGCGGGCGTCGGCAAGACGGCGGTGGTCGAGGGCTTCGCGCAGCGCATCGTGCGCGGCGACGTGCCACCGAGTCTGCGGGGTGTCGAACTGCGCACGCTCGACGTCGGCCTGCTGCAGGCCGGAGCCAGCATGAAAGGCGAGTTCGAGCAGCGCCTGCGGTCGGTGATCGACGAGGTGCAGGCGAGTGCGAGGCCGATCATCCTGTTCATCGACGAGACGCATACCCTCGTCGGCGCCGGCGGTGCGGCGGGGACCGGCGATGCAGCCAATCTCCTGAAACCCGCGCTGGCGCGCGGCACCCTGCGGACGATCGGCGCGACGACCTTCGCCGAATACAAGAAGTACATCGAGAAGGATCCGGCGCTGACCCGCCGCTTCCAGTCGATCCAGGTCGCCGAGCCCGGCGAGAAGAAGGCGACGCTGATGATGCGCGGTGTTGCGGCGATCATGGAGAAGCACCATCAGGTGCAGATTCTCGACGAGGCGCTCGAGGCCGCGGTCAAGCTCTCGCACCGCTACATCCCGGCGCGCCAGTTGCCCGACAAGTCGGTGAGCCTGCTCGACACCGCCTGCGCGCGCGTCGCCGTCAGCCTGCATGCGACGCCGGCCGAGGTGGACGACAGCCGCAGGAGGATCTCGGCGCTGGAAACCGAAGACGAGATCATCGCGCGCGAGAAGGATATCGGTATCGATGTCGCCGAGCGCGAGGCGCAGGTCGCAGCCGGGCTGAGCGCCGAAAGGCTGCGGCTGCAGGACGTCGAGCGTCGCTGGGAGCAGGAGCGGGCGTTGGTCGATGAACTGCTCTCATTGCGTGCCCGGCTGCGGAGCGCTTCGCAGGCGGCAGGGGCAGCGGCTGGCGAGGCCAGCCCGCCGGTCGCGGCCGACGCCGCGGCGACAAGCGCGACGGCTGCTGCCGAAGCCCCGGCGGACGACGCGGCGACGGATCGACAGGCCCTCCTGGCGCGTCTCGAGGGGGTGCAGCGGCAACTGAGCGAACTGCAGGGCGAGCACCCGCTGATCCTGCCGACCGTCGACTACCAGGCGGTGGCGAGCGTCGTCGCCGACTGGACGGGGATTCCGGTCGGCCGCATGGCGCGCAACGAGATCGAGACCGTGCTCAGGCTGCCGCAGATCCTGGCGCAGCGCATCATCGGCCAGGACCACGCGATGGAGATGATCGCCCGCCGCATCCAGACCTCGCGCGCTGGACTCGACAACCCGAACAAGCCGATCGGCGTCTTCATGCTCGCCGGCACCTCGGGGGTGGGCAAGACCGAGACCGCCCTGGCGCTGGCCGAGGCGCTCTACGGCGGCGAGCAGAACGTGATCACCATCAACATGAGCGAGTACCAGGAGGCGCACACGGTGTCCACCCTCAAGGGGGCACCGCCGGGCTACGTCGGCTACGGCGAAGGCGGCGTGCTGACCGAAGCCGTGCGGCGGCGGCCGTACAGCGTCGTGCTGCTCGACGAGGTGGAGAAGGCGCACCCGGACGTGCACGAGGTATTCTTCCAGGTGTTCGACAAGGGCTGGATGGAGGATGGCGAAGGCCGCGTCATCAACTTCAAGAACACGCTGATCCTGCTGACGACCAACGCCGGCTCGGAGCTGATCACCAGCCTGTGTAAGGACCCGGATCTGATGCCCGACGCAGACGGGATGGCGAAGGCGCTGCGCGAGCCGCTGCTGAAGGTCTTTCCGCCGGCTCTGCTCGGCCGCTTGGTGGTCATCCCCTACTACCCGCTCAACGACGAGATGATCGGCGCGATTGCCCGCCTGCAGCTTGGCCGCATCGAAGAACGCGTGCGCGCCAATCACCGCATCCCGTTCACCTACGATGATTCCGTCGTCAAGCTGATCGCCAGCCGTTGCACCGAACTCGAGAGTGGCGGGCGGATGATCGACGCGATTCTCACCAACACCATGCTGCCGCGCATCAGTTCCGAGTTTCTCACCCGCATGCTCGAAGGCAAGCCCGTCGAGCGCGTGCACGTCGGTGTCGAGGGGGAGGACTTTCAGTATGGGTTTGAGTGAACGGCAGCGTCGGGTAGCCGGCGCCGGCGGTGGGTGCGCATCGTTGCTGGGGAAATCGTGGCCGAGGATTCGAGATGGGAATGCCTGACTCGTCGTCAGCGACAGCCGAAGCGGAAGCCGTCAGCGAGCTGAGCATCCCGGAGGCAATCGTCTATGCGACGCGACTGCAGCGCCAGCGGCAGCTCGATGGCGCCGAGGCGCTCTATGGTCGCGTTCTCGAAGCCGCACCCGGGCATCCGGATGCGCTGCATTTTCTCGGCCTGCTGCGTTTCCAGCGCGGTCGCCCGGAGGAGGCGGTGGGGCTGCTTTTGCAGGCGATTGCCCAGGCGCCCGACTTTCCCGATTTCCACGGCAATCTGGGCAACCTGTACACCGCGCTCGGCAGGCTGGCAGAAGCCGAGGAGAGCTATCGCCGAGCCATCGCGCTCGACCCGCAGCGCGCCGATTTCCACAACAACCTCGGCGTCCTGTATCGCGTGACCGGTGACCAGAAGCGGGCGGAAGCCGAACTGCAGCGTGCGGTCCAGCTCGACCCCGGGCATTTTCGTGCCTACAACAACCTGGGCATGCTCTACGCCGCCCAGGACAAGCCACAGCAGGCGGTGGAGCACTACTGCCGGTCGATCACCCTGATGCCGGAGCACCCGGATGGGCACAAGCTGCTGGGTCTGGCCTATTACACGATTGGTCAGGTCGATGAGGCCGCCGAGGTCTTTCGGCAGTGGCTTCTGCAGCAGCCGGACGATCCGATGGCTCGCCACATGTACGCCGCCTGCTCCGGCCGGGATGTGCCACCCCGTGCCGCTGACGATTACATCGTGCAAACCTTCGACAGCTTTGCCGAGAGCTTCGAGGAGCAGTTGCAGACGCGGCTTTCCTACAAGGCACCGGAACTCGTGGTGGCGGCGCTGAGCAGGCATCTGCCGCCGCCGGCGCGGCAGTTCGAGGTGCTGGACGCGGGCTGTGGTACCGGGCTGTGCGGTCCGCTGATCGCTGCCCACGCCGCGCGGCTGACCGGTGTCGACCTGTCGGTGGGCATGCTGCAGCGCGCCGAGGGGAAGGCCTGTTACGACCGGCTCTACCGGATTGAACTGACGGCCTTCCTCGACATGCCCGAGCAGGCTGAGGCCTGGGATGTCGTTCTCTCCGCCGACACACTGTGCTACTTCGGTCCGCTTGACGGGGTGTTCGCGGCGGCAGGCCGGGCGTTGCGCGAAGGTGGCTGGCTGGCGTTCTCGCTCGAGGACGGCGGCGAGCGGGCGCTGGCGACCGGTCATCTGATCAACCCGCACGGGCGCTACGCGCACAGCGCGGGTTACGTCCGCAAGTGCCTCGAGGATGCCGGTTTCGTCGTCCTCGAGATGCAGTCGGCAAGCCTGCGAACCGAGGGCGGGCGTCCGGTGGTCGGGCTGATCGTCGTCGCGCGGGCCGCCCGCGTCGGCGGCAGCGAGGAGAAATCGCGCACGTCATGATCTGACGGAAGCGGAATCGGACTGCATGCGCTATCATGAGCTTGCAATGGTCCGGGAGGGGATGCGGAGGACGCGATGGTCCAGGCGACAGTGGTAAAAAGACTGGTGAAGGTTGTCACCACGCTCAAGGACGAGCTGTCGTTCATGGCCCTTGACGGCAGTGACGGCCTGTCACGCAACGGTGAATTCCGGGTTTCCGTCCTCTCGGCGCGTGGCGACATCAAGGCGAATGAACTGCTCGGCAAGAGCGTTTCGGTCGTACTGACCACGCCACATGGCACCCAGCGCGAATTCAACGGTCTGGCGGCCGGTTTCTTTCAGCTCGGTGCACAGGGGCGATACCACCGCTACCTGATCGTCGTCCGGCCCTGGACCTGGCTGCTGACGCGCACCAGCGACTGCCGGATTTTCCAGGACAAGACGGTTCGCGAGGTGATCGAGGATGTGTTCAAGGAACACCCCTACGCCGATTTCGAGTTCCAACTGACCGCCAGTTACCGGCGATGGTCCTATTGCGTGCAGTATCGGGAAACCGATTTCAACTTCATTGCCCGACTGATGGAGCAGGAGGGCATGCATTTCTTCTTTCGCCACGTCAAGGGAAAGCACACCCTGGTGATTGCCGACGGGCCGTCGGCACATGTGGCGGCAACCCGCTACGACTCCGTGCCCTATCTTGACCCGGAGGCGGTCAATTCCCGGCAGGAGGAGGGTGTTCGGCAGTGGTCGCATGGCTGCGAGATCCAGCCGACGAGTTTCGTCACGCGGGATTTCAACTTCGAAAAGCCGCGTGCGGACATGCAGGCGGACGCCGCCCCGGCGCGCTCCCTGGGCCACGACTACAAGGACAAGTTCGAGATCTTCGACTATCCGGGCGAGTACGACGAGTTGGGCGAGGGCCAGCAATACGCGCGCCTGCGCGTCGAGGAACTGCGTCACCAGTTCGATCTGTTCAATGGTGAAAGCAATGCGCATGGGCTGGCCAGTGGCGGCGTGTTCAAGCTTGCCCGTCACCCGCGCGCCGATCAGAACCAGGAGTACCTGATCGTCGCGGCCGATTATCAGCTCGAGGAAAGTCCGCACGAGTCCGCCAGGGCCGATGACGAGGTGTTCAGCGTTCGTTTTCGTGCGATTCCATCGACACAGACGTTCCAGCCGCCGCGGCTGACGCCGAAGCCTGCGGTCCAGGGGCCGCAGACCGCCATCGTCGTCGGCGCACAGGGCGACGAGATCTACACCGACAAGTACGGGCGGGTGAAGGTGCAGTTTCACTGGGATCGCTATGGCCAGGGTGATGAGAACAGCTCCTGCTGGATTCGCGTGGCGCATCACTGGGCGGGCCAGAACTGGGGGATGGTCGCCATCCCCCGGGTCGGGCAGGAGGTCATCGTCGACTTTCTCGAGGGGGACCCGGATCGCCCGATCATCACCGGGCGCGTGTACAACGCCAACCAGATGCCCCCCTACGACCTGCCCGCCAACATGACCCAGACGGGAATCAAGACCCGTTCCAGCAAGGGTGGTGGAGTCGAGAATTTCAACGAGATTCGCTTCGAGGACATGACCGGCAGCGAACACCTGCTGATCCACGCCGAAAAGGACCAGATGATCGAGGTCGAGAACGACGAGACGCACTGGGTCGGGCACGATCGGACAAAAACGATCGACAACGACGAGACCACGCTCGTCAAGCATGATCGCACCGAAACCGTTCTCAACAACGAAACGATCACCATAGGCGTCGATCGCACCGAGACGGTCGGCCAGAACGAGACCATCACAGTTGCTCTGATGCGGACGCGGGCCGTCGGGGTCAACGAAGCAATCGCCATCGGCGCTGCGCAGGAAGTGGTCGTAGGCGCCAGCCGCGTTCTTGCAGTGGGGGTCAATCAGTCGACGAATGTCGGCAAGAACCGATCGGTCGATGTGGGCAGCGATGACTCTCTCAAAGTGGGCAAGAACTTGGTGATCGATGCCGGCGATTCCGTGACGATCAAGACCGGTAGCGCCAGCATCACGATGAAGAAGGACGGTACCATCAGCATCAAAGGCAAGGACATAACGATCAATGGCTCGGGCAAGATCAACGTCAAGGCGAGCAGCGATGTGGTGATCAAGGGCAGCAAGGTTGGAGTCAACTAGGGAACCAGACATGGGCAGGCGCGAAGATCCTTTCGAACCACTGGTGGAAAAACTGGCCAGCGACGAGTTTGCTGTCTTCCAGCAAAAAACAATGGCACCTCACGCGGAGAGTGCTTTCTCCGCGGGTGTGACGACGGCGCGTTTGCACGGCTTCGATCTCGACGAGCGGCCGCTGATTGGCTCGTTGCTGCAACTTCCGGGTGAGATCCTGACAGCGCAATCCACCGTTCCGCTGTGGCGAGCGATGGTGGGATCAGAGGTGGTCGTGGCTCTGGAGTCAGGGGATCCGTTTCGGCCCATCATACTTGGCGTGCTGCAACAGCAGCCGAACTTGCTCCCGGAGCAAGCAGAGGGTGTCCGGCAGGTGGCGATACAGGCCGATGGTGAGCGTTACGTGGTAACGGCAGAGCGTGAGATCGTCCTGCGCTGTGGTGACGCGAGCATCACGCTGACACGAGCCGGTAAAGTCATCATCAAGGGAAACTACATCCTCAGCCGCTCGACTGGGTGCAACAAGATCAAGGGTGCGGCAATCGATATCAACTAGGCGCAGCGTACATGTGGCAGGTCGATAACCGAACACCCTTCGCAGCCGAGCGCGGTTGGGTCCGCGATCGCGACGGCGCGGAGGTTTGGCTGGTCGCGGTGAAAGCGACATTCGACATTCTCCCGGATGGATCGACCATGCCGTCGCAGGAACAGCCTCCGGTACTGCGCGCGCCCGAGTACCACGGCGAGCCAGGAAAGAGCAGCATCAAGTACGAAGCCGACCTCGTCCTGACAAAGAAGACGACGGACGTGCTGGTGGTCGGGCACGCGCATGCTCCGGGAGGCAAAGCGGTCACGGAATTGGATGTCGGATTCAAGGTGGGACCTGTGCAGAAGATTCTCCGGGTTTTCGGAGACCGGATCTGGGGAGGGTTGGGGCCAAGCGCGCCGCAACCCTTCGTCAACATGCCGCTCGTATATGAGCGAGCGTTCGGAGGCGTCGACTGGCTCTCAGACAACCCCGAACGCGACTGGGACTGGCGCAATCCCGTGGGTACCGGCTTCGCGGTGGACAAGCCGCATCTGACCGATCGCCTCCTGCCCAACATTGAGTACCCGGATGCTCTCTTCAACGCATGGAACGATCGCCCGCCGCCCGCCGGTTTCGGTTCCCTCGCAGGGCACTGGCAGCCCCGAGCCGGGTTGGCAGGCACCTACGACGACAAGTGGATGAGCACGCGGCAGCCATTGCTGCCAGAGGACTTTGACGACGGGTTCTTTCAGTGCGCGCCTGTAGATCAGCAGGCTCCCGATTTCCTTCGCGGCGGCGAACCCGTCGTGCTCTACCGGCTGACGCCAGAAGGCGATCTGCGCTTCCTTCTACCCAAGGTTTATCTGGGCTTCGAGACCCGTTTCTACGATGGCAGTCGCGAGATTCACAAGACGCGCAGACTGCACTCGGTGATTGTGGAACCTGATTTCCCTCGTGTCTCGATGGTCTGGCACTCGGCCCTGCCGTGCCACTTCAAGGTGCAGAAGCTGGAACGTACCATCGCCACGCTCAAGACGTTCCTCAATGGTGGTGAGTCTGCAGCAACCGAAGATGAACTGGAACTGGCCTGAAATGGACGCCGAACCGGTCTACGTGGTCTGCCTCGGTGCCTCGACCCCCGTCGGTCGTTGTGCGTGGTCGAGCGCCGCGGCCGTGCGTGCAGGCATAACCGGCTTCGGGCAGCATCCCTACATGGTCGACACCGCGGGTGAACCGATGCGGGTGGCGCGGGCTCCCTGGCTGGATATCGGGTTGACAGGTGCCGATCGGTTCGAGGCTTTGATGTTGCCCGCGATCGACCAGGCATTGGAGCCGATCCTTGCGCGTCCGCAGGAGGATCTGAACATTGCCATCGCACTAGGGCTGCCGGCGCCGCGTCCAGGACTTCCGGAAGAACTGCAGAAGGAATTGACCAGGCGTTGCGCCCGGAAGTATCACGGCACCTTCGGTGCTGCCGCCTCCTTCGCCGCCGGCCATGCTGGCGGGCTGATTGCTCTGGACGCCGCAACCAGGAAGCTCGCAATGGGCGAACTCGACGCCTGCGTCGTTGCCGGGGTAGACTCCTACATCCAGCCCGAAACCCTGGAATGGCTGGAAGCGTGTGATCAACTCCATGGTGCGGGCCCGCTGAACAACGCTTGGGGTTTTATTCCGGGCGAGGCGGCCGGATCGGTCTTGTTGATGCGCGGGGCGGCGATCCGACGCCTGCAGCTGGATCCGCTGGCGCAAGTGCTTGGGGTCGGCACAGGCTTCGAGCCAAGACGCATCAAGACCGAGACTGTATGCATCGGAGAGGGACTGACCGAGACTTTCCGGATCGCCCTTGCCAATCTGCCTGACGGCGCCCGCGTTACCGATGTCTATTGCGACATGAACGGGGAGCCCTATCGGGCGGACGAATACGGATTCACCTGTCTGCGGACGAAGGAGGCTTTCGATACCGCATCGGACTTCATCGCGCCTGCCGATTGCTGGGGAGATGTTGCCGCGGCCAGTGGCCCGCTTCATGTCGGGCTCGCAATCATTTCGGGCGCAAAGAGCTACGCCAACGGGCCCTATGCCTTTGTTTGGGCGAGTTCGGAGGGCGGCGAGCGTGGCGCCGCGTTGCTGAGCGTGAAACGGACGAACTAGATGCCGGTCACCGTCAAGGTCAACGGCGTTGCCAACTCGCTGGTCCATAAGGGCAGCAACGCCATTTCCATCGCGACCATTCCGGACGTGTGCAAGACGCCGTCACCTGGCGGTCCGGTGCCTATCCCCTATCCCAACATCTCGCAATCGGCCACCCTCGCCAAGGGGACCACCACTGTCAAGGCCGACGGCGGCATGATGATTGCCATCAAGGGGTCCGAGTTCTCACTCTCCAACGGCGACAACCCAGGCGTCGCGGGGGGCGTAAAGTCATCGACGTTCATGAAGGAGAGTACGTGGATTCTGTACTCGTTCGACGTGAAGATGGATGGGAAAAACGCTTGTCGGTTGGCAGACAAGAAGTTTCAGAATCATGAGAACACCGTCAACCTTTCCGGCGCGATTGTTCAGCCGGTATCTCTGACGCAGCTCGAGAAGGAACTTGAGGCGATTGCAAAGCAGTGCGATGAGAAGGTCAACAACAGCCGCCGCGCACGCGGCGTGGGATGTCGTGTCAGGGGCATTATGAAGCACAAGTGCGGTCAGGATGCGTTGAACGCGCGGAAGCGGCGCAATCCGAAGAAGTACAGACAGGTCTTCGCCGAATACAAGACGAAGAAATACCGCCTCGACGTCTGCGTTCGAAAGGGCGGCAAGGTCACACGGATCTTCGACTACAAATTCCGTTGCGGGAAGAACAAGCGCAAGCCGAAGATCTCCGCAGAGCAGCGGAGGAACTATCGGCGTGCCTTCCACTGCCCTGTTACTGCCATTAGGCTTTAGAATCTATGCCGACTCTGATTCCGAAAGTACTGAAGACCGACGACGAGACAGTGCTGCTGCGGGACGGCATCACGGCGGCGTTCTTCCTCCCACCTCCACTTGAGGCCACCGCCGCAGCGCTCCAGAACGCATTTGATCGCTACCTCGCGCACGTCGGCTTGGCGACGCTGCGCTGGGCATCGGTCGGCGCGCATGCGGAAGAATTCCGACCCCTGAACGCCAAGTCGATTGAGCGCTGCCGGGCGATGTTAAGCGTCGAGGCAGCTCGGGGACGGAAATTGACGGCCTTCCGGCTCCTGGATGGACGCACCGACGGCGACGCACCGGAGCACGGTGTGTCGGTAATAGGGAATCCTATCGACGCTGAGGAGCCGCTGGAATCAAACCTCCTGGAGTTCTACTTTCCCTCGACGACGATTTCCACGCCTGAGTCGGCGGACGTGTTCGTTTCACTGCTGCTACAGCTATCGGAGCACTTGCCAATCCGCTATGCGTATGCGTCGCCGGCGCTGCACTGGGCTGAAGTCGCCGAGAGTGAAGGGCTGCTCGCAGCGCGCCGGGTCGCTGCGCGGTACCCCGGTTTCGACGTTAGCTTCAACGAGGTCACGCGCTCCGACCTTGGAGCGAATACACGAGGTGCACGCTGGCTGACTTGGCTCGGACCCGAGCTTGTCGGAAGAGTTGGCGGATTCGACCGCATCTCGATGCTTGCAGCGGCCGACATCCATGCTGTCAAACTAGACCGAGGCGTGTTATTGCGAGCAGGGAGAGTTCCAGAGATAGGGGACTGCAATCGAGGTATTGATACGCCTCACCTACGTGCACTGGCCGCATTTCTTGAGCCAGTCACGCTATTTGAAGAGCCGGCGCTACTGCACACTGCGTTTGCCGACGAAGAGCCGACCCGCCTTCGGGAATGGGAGCGCCGTTTTCTTGGCGACAGCCGATGAGCGCCCGTGGTCTGTCGTGCGGCTATGCCGTGCCGTTTTCGATCGAACTGCCAAACGGCATAGGGTTCAATCGCGGCGGTGACGTCGAAATCGCGTTCGAATTCGCGCGCATCGACCGTTTCAGTGCGCATCGACTAGGGACGTTGCTAGCACTGTTTAGTCGACTGGCTGCCACCGGCGCCCTCGGAGGTAAGTCGATTCAGCCAGCAAGGTCGGGCTTTGAGTTCAAAGGATTTGCACTGCAGGGTCTGCGGTGTTCCTTGGCAACGTTTGCGCATGTTGCCATCGATGATGCCGCGTTGATCGTTCTGGTCAACCTACTTGTGGGAGCCCGCCGACGCCTTGCAGTTTCGACGATGCGATTGAACACGCACATCGCCTTGTGCCGCGAGTTGATAGTGCAGTCTGAAGATGTCGCTGCGACATACCCCGAACCGTTTGAGCCGTTGCCGTTCCCGGTCGAGGACGAGGGACCAGAAACTGATGCGCTTCTGTTCGACATCGAATTCATGGTGCGTCCAACGGCCGAAACCATCGCCACATTGAACTCTCAGTTTGATGTGTGGGCATTGGCGGTGAGGAATGGGGCCTATGCGCTTGCGCCATATCCCCCCGAGGAATCGCATGTCGAGTCTTACGCGGACGGGTTCGCCACGATTGCATGCCGCGCCGAGCGTGCATACCACAAGCTACGGGCGGCCGACGGGGCTGTCGCTGCAGCTCTTAACATCCTCGCCGCGCATCACTGGCGCGTTGCACCGATCGCGTCGCTCAGACTGGCATAGTGCAGAGGGTTTAGTGGCTTGTCGACCGCGGCGCACGGCGGCAGATGAGGCGATGTCTATGATGATGTAGGAAATAGTGTAGGAAATAGGGGACAGACCACGTGTTTGCGGCCCAAATGGGGCCGGAAACACGGAAGCGAGCAAGGGAGTTGGGGTCAAGCAAGGGAGTTGGGGTCACAAGGGAGTTGACGAATCGGTGGTGGTTATTCTGGAGTGCGGCAGCAACCGCCTCGGGGAAGCCGGCTCGGGTCTTCTGATGGCGTCGGAAATCTCCTGACGATGCAAGGTCTGCCAAGTCAGGGCCGGGCCAGCTCTGGCCCAGTGGCCAATGTGCTCAACAGGACGGAGCAAGCCACGCGGGAGTTCTTGAGCCAGATTGAACAGGCAACAAGGCTCGTGCACCACGCCAGCATCCTTGGGCCGATCTGGTCAGCCTCACACGAGGTTGGGCATAGCCAGCAAGTTGGCACTGCGATTGGTGGTTCGAGATAACAGCGAGTACCTTTGAAAGGAGGGACACATCGACTCGAGGTAATCGTTCACACCCCCTTAAG
>JFAX01000034.1:25689-29829 GCA_000585015.1 Candidatus Accumulibacter adjunctus
TGTAGGGGAGTGAATGATTACGACTCGAGAGTCTTGGACGCGGTGTCGTCAGAGTGACATTGAATCTTGGAGTGGCTTCGAGTTTTCGAGCTTCCCAGCCCTGTGGCTGGGTCTTTCAGCCCGTTGACTGGAGGTCGTCGCAGCATTTCGTGATGTTGAGGAGAGAGTCACGTGCAGATCACAATCGAAGCATCAGTCGGTAAGCTGGGAAGCAACAGGGTAGATGATGTTGTCAAGGTTCAGCAATTGCTTGCTCAGCAGGGGATGCCCGTTGGACTTGCTGATGGCAAGTGTGGACCAAAGACAATCGCCTCCATTACCACTTTCCAAGCGGGCTTCCTGCATCGCCCCGATGGTTTGGTGGAGCCTGGTGGAAAGACGCTGCAGCGCCTGAGTATGGTCGGATTTCGGCCTGCGAGTACTAAAGGGGTGGCACCTGCAGTTGTGTCGCCGCTGGATATCAGGAAGGCCGCGCCCGCCGAAGCGGGAACATCGGTGACGCGTCTGGTAGAGAGGAGCACGCTCGGTCCGCTCAATCCCGGGCTCGTCGCAGTCAGCAACAGCTACATGCTTAAGAGTCTTGGCAAGCCGCGTGAATCCTTTGGCAGCAACTGTCAGCCCGTGACCAATGAGAAGCTGAAGAAGCACATCAAGACGGCGTCAACGGGCCCGTTCAAGGTAACTGGCTTGGCGCCGGCGGTGGACAGTCTGAGCAACATAATGACCGATATCGCCAAGAAGCAGCCCGAAGTTTACGCAGTACTTGGAAGTGCAGGCATGTTGTGCTGTCGTTATGTGCGGGGCTCAACCAGTTCGATTTCCAACCACTCGTGGGGTACGGCGATCGACTTGACCCTGAACAACGTGTTGGACAAGCGTGGCGATGGGATGGTGCAGTACGGGCTGACCGTCATCGCACCGATTTTCAATGAGCATGGGTGGTATTGGGGCGCGGCTTTCAAGACCGAAGATGCGATGCATTTTGAAGTCGGACGCGCACTCCTCGAGCAATTCGTACTCGATATTGGATAACCGCTCACGAGCCGGTTTTTTTGCCGCCGGGTCATCGCAACCACTAAGGAACTGCCATGCGTTTCTTTTCAGCCATCAAGATCCTGCTTGTACTGGGCATGGTGTTCGTTGGTCAAGGGTTCCTCGGCGCACAGGAGGCAGCCGGGCGCAAGGACTGCCAGTTTGCTCGGCCGCCGCAATGGGGCGAGAGAACGTTGAGCTGGGACGGGCACTGCCAAGCGGGAAGGGCACACGGCTTGGGAGTCCTGCGCGCGTACCGGAAAGGGGACGAGACAATCGTGTTCTACGGAAGAATGGAGCAAGGGGAAATGGCTCTCGGCGTCATAGAAAGTCGGGATGGCTATCAGGCAGGCCGGTTTTCGGACGGTACCGTGATGCCTGAGCAACCGCGTGAGGTGATCATCAATGCATTTGACCAGGCAAGTGCAGCAGCAAGAGCCTTCAGTCAGCGACTGAGAAAGGCAGATAACGAAGTGTCGGCGGCCTACTATCTGAGGAAATCACAGGAATTGGCACGGCAGATGGACTGAACGGCATTACAACGTTAGGCGCTGAGTTGGGGCAGCTCGGTGTTCCGGTTGGCCGGGGGAGCGGCAACAGATGTCCGGATGCTGATCTTACAGGTACAACGTGACGTTTCATGGCCAATGCAATTCGGGCGGGGGAAGTAGCGCTGGCCATTTGCCGGGCCAGTACGCGGGGCGAGGCGGACGACCCGCTGTCGCAGGGGGGAGTTGGGAGTTGGGGTCGGAGTTGGGGTCAGCGGAGTTGGGGTCCGGAGTTGGGGTCTGGGGTCAGGTCTTGCCTTTTGCCCCGGCCGATGACATACTTGATTTATGGCCCGCCCCCTTCGCCTCGAATTCCCTGGCGCTGTCTACCACGTCACCTCCCGGGGCGACCGGCGCGAGGCGATCTACGAGGACGACAATGACCGCGTGGCGTTTCTCGCCATCCTCGGCGAGGCGGCCGACCGGTTCGAAGCGCAGGTGCTGGCGTATTGCCTGATGGGCAATCACTACCACTTGGTGCTGCACACGCGCCGCGCCAACCTCGGCCGCTTCATGCGGCATCTGAACGGCGTGTACGCGCAGACCTTCAACCGTCGGCATGGGCTGGTCGGGCACGTGCTGCAGGGGCGCTTCAAGGCCATCCTGGTGGATCGCGATGCCTACCTGCTGACCCTGTGCCGGTATGTCGAGCGCAACCCGGTGGCTGCGCGCATCGTCAAGGAGCCCGGCGATTGGGCCTGGTCCAGCTACCGGGCGCACACGACGCAATCCATCGCACCGGATTGGCTGGACGTGGACGGCCTGCATGCCTATGTCCTTGGGCGCGAACTGCGCCATGTGGCCGACCGGCGCGAGGCCGGTCGCCGATACGCCAGCCTGGTGGCGGACTCGGCGGACGTCGACGCGTCGATCTGGCGGCGCGGGTTGACGCAGCAAATCTATCTGGGCGACGAAGCCTTCGTGGCCCGCATGCAGGCCAAGCAGGGCGCCGCGGGCTTGCAGTCACGCGAGGTGCCGCGCGCGCAGCGCAAGCAGCCCGGCAAGCTGGCCGATTGCCTGCGCCGGCACGGCGGCGACCGCGATGCCGCGCTGGTGGAAGGCTACCGCGAACTCGGGTTGACGATGAGCGCGATGGCGCGGGAGCTGGGGCTTTCGGTATCGCGCGTCAGCCGGATCATCGCGGCGGTGCAGGCGGCGGGGCGTGCCGAACACCACCTGCGCTTGAAGGTCGATCGCGACATTTCCCGAGTCGAAAATGCTTCGATGGCCTCTAGCGGTTCGATTGACACATAATGCGTGCGCACGTAAACGGTGCGATATCGAGGATCCAGAATGAACATCACGCTTTCAGTGGATGAGCGCGTAGCCGACGAGGCTCGCAAGGCGGCGAGTGCCATGGGCAAGAGTTTGAACCAGGCGGTGCGTGACTACCTGGAGCAACTTGCTCGTGCGCACGAACTCCAGAAGCAGTTGGACGCTTTCGAAGTCTCGGCACTGGCCACGCCGGGGCGCCTGAGGGGCTGGAAGTTCGATCGCGAAGAAGCCAACCGTCGTGCGTAGCTTCTTCGATACCAACTTGCTGGTCTATGCGGATGCAGCGGACGAGCCGGTGAAACAGCAGCGGGCCGTTCAACTCATCAAGACCCACCGCGCAGCGGGGACGGCCGTGCTGTCCACGCAGGTGTTGCAGGAGTTCGTCAACGTTGCTTTGCGCAAGCTGGGGCTGCCCCCGCCCCTGATACAGGAACGCTTGAATCTGTATTCCCGGTTCGACCTTGTACCCGCCACGCCCGAGCTCATCGAAAGCGCGCTGGCGCTTCATGCGTTGCACGGCACGTCCTTCTATGACGCACTGGTCCTGCAGGCCGCCATCGCCAGCGGTTGCTCGGCGTTGTTGACCGCAGACATGCAGCATGGCGCCGTGATTGGGGCGGTGCGGATCACCAATCCGTTCCTGGAGATGTGAGGTCCGGCCGGATCATCGCTGCAGTATGGTAATCGGGGACAGACCACGTTTTGTGGCGCAAATGCGGCCGGAAACACGGAAGCCAGGGCAGCGAGAGATTAGGCCTCTTTGAACGAGACACGACGGCGGTTCAACGAGGCGGGCGAGCGGGAGAGCGCAGAAACTGTGGTCTGTCCCCGTTTTTCCCCACGTGCGCCAGCCTACGCCAACCGCCGCCTTGCGTGGGTTTGAAATGAGAACTGCTGTTAAACCGGACAGATCATTTGCTACAAACCCGGACAGATTAATTGTTCCCTACACTCAGCAGTGCTATTCTTACGTGATCGGCAGTTTTGAAGCAGGATCGGTCGCTGCGTGCAGGATGGCGTCTGGCGGCAGCCGGCCAGGAGCAGGCAGTGTCGACCCTTCCCCGAAGCCGACCTTGACCTCGGGTGTGCGCAAGACTTGGCTAGACCTGTCGGTGCACTTGGTCCGACGGTGTTTGTTAACGCTTCATGGGTCTTCTTGGGAAGACGCGAAGGATGAAATGATGATCAAGACCACGTTGGCTTCATTCATAGTCCTAGCCGTTACAGGTTGCGCCTCTCCCAACCACTACACGCCCAGTCCGTAACCAATCACTCCCCCACTGAA
>JFAX01000035.1:0-7028 GCA_000585015.1 Candidatus Accumulibacter adjunctus
CGAGCTGCGCCTGGCGACGGTCTATGACGGCGGTCCCGCGCAGGCGGCCGGCCTCGCCGCCGGCGACCTCCTGCTGGCGATCGACGGCCTGCGGGTGACGCCTACCCATCTCGAGCGCCTGCTCGCCCGGCACCGGGCCGGCGATGTACTGCGGCTGCACGTCTTTCGCCGTGACGAACTGATGGAGTTCTCGCTGCGGCTCGGCGATCCGGTACGCGACCGCCACCATCTGCAATTGCTGCGACAGCCCAACCGGCTGCGCGAGGAGTGGCTGCAATGAGCAACCTGGCTGCACTGCGCAAGAGTTACGAGAAAGCCGAATTGAGCGAGGAGGCTTCGCACGCCGACCCGCTCGCACAGTTCGCGCAGTGGCTCGGAGAGGCGATCAGCGCGCAACTGCCTGAACCGAACGCGATGACGCTGGCCACCGTCGACCAGTCGCAGCGTCCATCGACGCGGGTCGTGCTGATCAAGGGCTACGGTGCCGAAGGCATCACCTGGTACACCAACTACGACAGCCGCAAGGGCCGCGAGCTCGCCGCCAACCCCTGCGCCGCGCTGCAGTTCCACTGGGTCGAACTGGAGCGTGTGGTGCGCATCGAGGGGCGGGTCAGCAAGGTCAGCGCCGCAGAGAGCGACGCCTACTTCGCCAGCCGCCCGCTCGATTCCCGCATCGGCGCCTGGGCCAGCCCGCAGAGCCAAGTGATCGCCAGCCGCGCGGTCCTCGTCGCCAACGCCGCGCACTACGGCGCCCGCTTCCTGCTGCAACCGCCGCGCCCACCGCACTGGGGCGGCTACCGCCTGCAACCCGACCGCTGGGAGTTCTGGCAGGGGCGGAAGAGCCGGCTGCACGATCGCCTGCGCTACCGGCTCGACGAGCACGGCAACTGGTTGCGCGAGCGGCTGGCGCCGTGAGCGGGGCTTGGTGCCGCACTGCGGAGGGATCAGCCGCCGTCAGCCTTGAAGGTGACCGCCTGCGCCTCCAGATACCCGCGCAAACTCAGGTCGTGCGCGACCAGTTCGAAGCGGCTCGATGGCTGATTCCACTCACCGGGTGGCTCGCAACTCCGGCCAGCTGATGCCGCCACCAAGCGCATCGATCACTGCAAACGTCAGGTCCGAGGGAGACCGGCAAACACCCGCCGGATCTCGGTAGCGTGATTCGGCCTGGTGCGCAGGCAAAGTCTCAGTCATGCATCGTCGTCCTGCGGGGACATCACTCGGCATTCCGCGTACAGCGTGAACGGGGCCACCTGTTCTTGCGCGTCAGTTTCGGGGCCTTGGTCGACAATCGATCCTCACGCCAGGGCCGCGCCAACGGCACGGGCAAATGCCTGGAAACTGCGCGACCGGTTTCGCTGGATGACCATGTGCGCCGCAACCGATCGAGCCAGTTCCAACTTGCGCAGACCGGTGCCGAAGTAGCCCGCTTTCTTGAGCACGCGCTCCATGGCTTCCCAGGTTCCGCCAGCGATCGCGTCTGGGTCACGAAAACCTGCCTTCTCTGGCACAGTGGCCGGAACACGTGGATAAGCCGCCCGCACGGCTTCCCAGTCGCCGAAGAACCACGCTTCCAGCTCCTCAATGGCCACGCGGTTTGCCACTTGGAAACCCTCCCCCTGTCCGACGGCCGATTTCGTCTGCAGGCCTGCCGCGGCAGCCATGCCCTCCAGTTCAGATTTCAGCACCACACAATCATCGTCATCTCGATCGACCAGAACAAGAATCCGCCAACTCTCGGGCAGCCAGGCTGCATAGCCCTGCAGGCGATCCGGTGCGCACTTGAGCAGTGCATCCTTGCATTGAAAGCGGATGATCTGAAACTCGATGTCGCCGAGCAGTTTCGGCAAGAGTTGCTGCAAGGCGGCTTCCATCGAGTATTCCTCGACGAACACGATCAGCTTCTCGAGCATCAGCCACGCCCCTTCCCGGCGGCTCGCGGCCCGCCCTGATTCACGAGCGGATCACCCAGGCCGAAATGCCCTTCCATCCACAGATGCCCCAGGGAGGCTCCAGCCCGCACCAGCTCGGGAATGCCCCGGATATCACAGGCTCTGACAGCTCGGGTAAAGCCGTGCTCATTCCGGTAGAGCACCCGCACCTCGTCGGCGCGGATGGCATCAAGCAGGAACGGGGAATGACTGGTGATGAGCAATTGCGAGTGCTCGGAGGCAGCACGGCACTCTTCGGCCAGCTCCGGCAACAAGCGCGGGTGCAGGAAATTCTCTGGCTCCTCGATGCCGATGAAGCGGGGCGGTTCGGGGTTGTAGAGCACCGTCAGGTAAGCCAGCATCTTCATCGTTCCGTCCGACGCAAACTTTGACAGTACCGGCAGCTCGAACGGCGCATCCTTGATCTGGAGAAGCAATCGACCGTCTGGCATCGGCTCGGCCTCGACCCGTTCGAGGCGGGGAATGCGCTGCCGCAACACCGCGAAAATGTGTTCCAGACGTTCCGGGTACCGTTCTTTCAAGTGCTGGATGACGTTGGCCAGATTGTCGCCTCCCTTGGTCAATCGCTCCTGCGGCCCGGCCTCCGGCTGATTTCGTGTCTGGTCGATCGAGAGGTACGACACGTACCAGTCCGTAATGAATTCGCGCAGTGCTGCCACCCGCGGGTGCTCGGCCAACTGCCCCAAGGTATTCACCGCAATCAGATCGGGTGAGCGGAGCGTCGTGTCTTTCCGTTGATCCTCAGCGTCAGGCAACTCGCCACTGACGGCACGCCCCACACCACGACGAAACTCCAGGAAACGGAAAGGCTTCCCGCTCGTGCCGCGCCGCCATTGCAGCCACTCTTCAATCACCTCTGGACCCCTGCTGCCCTCATCAATCGCCAAGTGGTAGCTGATCACGGGGGTCCCGCGGCTCTCGCGGTACTTGAGATCAAACACGATGGGACCAGATGCGCTACGCGTCTTGAGTTCCCTGCCACGACCGCGCCGGTCCCAGGCATGCCGCAAACCAGACTGGAAACACTCGGAGAGGAAATTGAAGACATCGAAGAGAGTGGACTTGCCGCTCCCGTTCGGTCCCAGCAATACGGTCATCTTCGTCAGGTTGTCCAGCTCGACCTGACGCAGCGCACGGTAATTTTCTACCCGCAAGGACTCAATGCGCGGGATGCCCTGACTTCTGGTTGAACTCGCTTGTTTGCTCATCACAGCTCCTCTGGCTTCCTCGTCTTTTCCCAGCTTGGCCCGCATGTCCATTGGGCAGTTTCTGTCAGGGCGTGCGGTCACACGGCGACCTTGGCGACGCGCCGCTGATCTGCACGCGGCCGTCCGGCCTGGGCTTGCCGATGGTCGAGTCACACAGCGGGGTGGACTGAACGGGATCAATCTCGACACGACATCCCTTGGCGTTCCGGAGTGCCGGCATGGTAGCGCACTGGCGCGAACACGTCTCCACCGCTCCGCCGTTCCCGACGTGCGTTGGTGGTCCAGCATCGACAGGCGCCGGCAACGGCTGCCGCTGCCATGCTCATCGGCATTCGGAACAGGGTCGGTGACCCATTCCGTGTCGGTGTCGCGCGCGCGAAGTCATCGGCGCCGTACGGGCGCAGCGGTCTGCCGGTGGCCGGGCGGCCGGCGCCAGCTAGTCGTCGCGCGGCAAGACCCGCTCCCACGGCCCCGGGCACTGCATCACCGCCGGGTAGTAAGCGCCGTTGGCACGGCAGTAGTACCAGTATCCGGGCTCCAGGGCCTGGCCCGTTTCCTGCTCCTGGACAGCCACGTCGGCACCCCTTTCGACATAGACGACTGGCGGCGGCACCGTCACCACGGGCGGGTAAACCACCGGCGGCGGGTAGTACAATGGCGGGCCCCAAGGCCAGCCCCAGCCCGGTGCAGCACCGAAGTAGAAGCCGACACCCGGACCGTAGGATCTCCAGCGCGGACCATAGTAGCCACCGGGCGGGCCGTAATAGCCGCCACGCGGTCCGTAGTAACCACCGCGTGGCCCGTAGTAACCACCGCGCCCGCCGGCGACGACGACGCCGCCGGAGACCGAAGCCGCGCCGTAGCCATGCGCTTCAGCCATACTGGGAAGGGGTTGCCAGGCCAGCAGCAGAAGCAATGCTGCGAATGTCTTCTTCATCATCAACTCTCTCCGCTGCCGCATTTCGCCGGCGCCAGGGCTGCACCCTTCCCACGCTCGCCGGGATGCAAGCTTCAAGCCTGGAGGTCGACAGCCTCTGCACGACCCGGCATCCGGCCTGATCCCGATACAACGCGGGACGGGCCTTTCCCGCCGACAGAAGGTGCACGACGAGCACCGCGTCAAGTGCCTTCGGACCGGCGAAGCCCGGCGTCGCCGCCGCCGGCCGCAGTCAGTGGAACGACCTCCTCGACGATCGCCTGCGCGCCGGTGCAACGCCACCTGATCTCGAGATCGCCGAGGCGAAAGCCATAGATCCGTCCTGCATCATCAGCATACGCCGGCCGTGGGTCCTGTGCCAGCAGCTCGCTCAGCAGTTCCGGCAGATGCGGCCAGCGCGACGAATGCTGCCGCAACTGCGCCAGAGCCGACGGGCGGAATTCGACGGCCAGTCGTGGCGGCGCCCCGGCAACGAAGCCGGAGCGTGCCTGCGGCACGCTGTCGACGAAAGGCAGATAGGGCTTGATGTCGATGACCGGCGTGCCGTCGAGCAGATCGACCCCGGCCAGCTCGAGGACCACACCGGCGCGGGTGTCGACAGCGGTCAGTTCGACGAGCGACAAGCCGATCGGGTTGGGGCGAAAGGGGCTGCGACTGGCAAAGACGCCCACCCGCTGGTTGCCGCCGAGACGCGGCGGGCGGACGGTCGGGCGCCATTCGCCGGCACCCCGGTGGAAGATGAAGCTCAACCAGACGTGCGAGAAGCCTTCCAGGCCGCGCACCGCTTCGGCGCGATCATAGGGTCGCAGCAACCGCAGCCGCCCGATGGCATGCGGTGCCAGTCGCGGCTGGCGCGGAATGCCGAAGCGGTCCTGAAACGGCGTCTCCAGATAGCCGATTGGTGAGACGACGAACTCGCACACCGCTAGCACGCACTTCCGCCGGAGCCCTCAGCGCCAGGGCGCGGGCCAGCGGCGAGCGGCTCAGGCGTCGAGCAGCGACAGGGCATGACTGGCCATCGCCCGCGCCACCGTCTCCGCCTCGCCGACCGCATCGGCGAGTTCGAAGGTGGTTCCCGGGTGCTGCCGTCGCAACTCGGCGAGCAGCAGCGGCACATCACGCTTGAGGTGTCCGCCGCGGGCGATGAACATCGGCACGACGAGGACGCGCGCGACGCCATCGGCAACCAGCCGCTCGGCGCAGTCGCGCAGGTTCGGCGGCATGAACTCGAGGAAGGCCAATTCGACACGCAGGCCGGGCGCCTGCTGGCGCAGCAGGGTACACACGCGCTGCATCGGCCGCGCCCACTCGGGGTCGCGAGCACCATGCGCGAAGAGGATGAGGGCGGTGTCCGGCATGGCGACAGTCTAGCGCATCGGAGCCCGGCTGGCAGCGATCAGCCGAAGCCGGCAACGACGGCGATGTCCTCCGCCCGCGCCACCAGGTGGTCGGCGCCCCAGGCCTCGATCGGCTCGCCATCACCGAGGTAACCGTAACGCACCGCCACCGTCGCCATGCCGGCCGCCCGGCCGGCCTGGATGTCACGCAGGTCGTCACCGACGTAGAGGCAGCGCGTCGCATCGGCGGCGAGCAGGCGGCAGGCGAGCTGCATCGGTTGTGGCGCCGGCTTGGCGCGGCGCGCCGAGTCGCCGCTGACGACGCAGGCGGCGCGCCGGGCATAACCGAGCTGGTGCAGCAACGGCAACGTGAAACGCTGCGCCTTGTTGGTCACGATGCCCCACGCCGCACCCCGCCGCTCGCAGGCGTCGAGGACTTCATCGATGCCGGCGAAGATCGTGGTGTGCACACAGATGTCGGCACTGTAGTAATGCAGGAAGCGCTCACGGAACTCGTCATAGAGAGGATCGGCCGGCCGCATGTCGAGTCCGGCGGCGAGCATGCCGCGCACCCCGTGCGAGGTGTGCGGGCGCAGGCGGGCGGTTGGCACCGGCGCCAGATCGAGATCGGCACGCAGCCGGTTGAGCGCCGCCGCCAGATCGGGGGCGGTATCGGCGAAGGTCCCGTCGAGGTCGAAAAGGACGGCGTCAAACACCTTTCACCAGATGCAGCAGGTAGTTGACGTCGGAGTCGCTGCCCAGCGTGTAGCGGCCGCTGAACGGATTGTAGCTCATGCCGCGCAACTCGCGCGCCTCGAGCCCAGACTGCCGCCCCCAGCGCAGGAGTTCGGACGGCCGGATGAAGCGGGCATAGTCGTGCGTGCCACGCGGCAGCAGGCGCAAGACGTATTCAGCGCCGATCACCGCCAGCAGGTAGGCCTTCGGGTTGCGGTTGATGGTCGAGAAGAAGACGTTGCCGCCCGGTCTGACGAGAGCGGCACAGGCGGCGACGGTGCTCGCCGGATCGGGAACGTGCTCGAGCATCTCCATGCACGTGACGACGTCGTAGCGGCCCGCTTCGCTGGCCGCCAGTTCTTCCGCCGCCACCTCGCGATAGTCCACGCTGCGGTCGCTCTCGAGCAGATGCAGACGGGCAACGGCGAGCGCCTTGGCAGAAAGGTCGATTCCCGTCACCACCGCGCCGCGTTCGCACATGCCCTCGGACAACAGGCCGCCACCGCAGCCGACGTCAACCACCCTCCGGCCCGCCAGCGTGCAGCGACTGTCGATCCAGTCGAGGCGCAGGGGATTGATCTCGTGCAAGGGCTTGAAATCGCTCCCCGGGTCCCACCAGCGGTGCGCCAGCTGGCTGAATTTCTCGAGTTCCCCCGGGTCGGCGTTGATCGTCATCGTCTTGGCTTCTCCGCACCGGCTGCGGACCAGGCCCGCTCCTGCCGGGCAGTTCGGTCATTAGCCGTGTGCAATGAAAAAGCCCTGCCGAGGCAGGGCTTTCCGTGGCGCACACCGATCACTTGGTGCCGATGAGTTCGATATCGACACGACGGTCGGGCTGCAGGCACTCGATGACCTGCTT
>JFAX01000035.1:7275-9161 GCA_000585015.1 Candidatus Accumulibacter adjunctus
CTTGTCGAAGTCGAACAGCGCGTCGGCGGCGACCGTGATCTTGTCACCCGTCGGCTTCGCCGTCGGCGCGGCGGCGGCAGCCCGCGGTGCCGGCGGCTCGCAGACTTCCTTCGGCAGCAGATCCTTGTCGCACTTGCAACCGGCCGGGTCATTGGCCGCAGCAGCCGGCGTCCAGAAACCGGTACGCCAGCAGAGGCCGGCGCCGCTCATCACGACTTCACCGCGCTGATCGATGACGTATACCCGATTCAGCGGAATCGAGGTCTGTGCCTGCGCCAGCGACGCGCCAAAGCCGAAAGTCGCGGCAAGGAGCGCGGCCAGCATGGAGTTTCTTGCGGTTCTGTTCATCTCGGTTTCCTTCATTGGTTGAAGCCTGCGGCAGGAACCCGCAAAGCCTGTTGTGCCTCGTTTCTTGACCGAACTCATCACGGACGGATTTTATTCTGCCACAACAGGGCCATTCCGATCAATCCGCTTTCGTCGCCTTCGCTCAGGCGCCCGTTCTCGACCCGCTGCCGTCCGGCGACCCAGACGTCGCTGACGTGCTCGCGTCCGACCGCGTAGGCGAGATGCGAAACCGGGTCGTAGCAGGGAGCGAGCGCGACGTCGTCGAAACTGACGGCGCAGAGGTCGGCCGACTTGCCGACGACGATCGAGCCGATCTCGCCGTCGAGACCGAGTGCGCAGGCGCCGCCGAGGGTCGCCATGCGCAGCACCTGGTGGGCCGCGACGGCATCGGCACGGCCATCACGTTCCTTCGCCAGCAACGCCGCCAGGCGCATCTCCTGAAACAGGTCGAGGCGATTGTTGCTCGCCGCGCCGTCGGTGCCGAGCCCGAGGTTGACCCCGCGCGCGGCAAGCCGCGCGATCGGTGCGATGCCACTGGCCAGCTTGAGGTTGGAACTCGGGCAATGCGCCACCGAACAGCCATGCGCTGCCAGCAACTCGATCTCCTGCGTTTCGAGGTGCACGGCGTGTACGGCGATCAGCGTCGGGCCAAGCAGCCCGAGGCGACGCAGGCGCTCGATCGGTCGCACGGCGAAGCGCTGCAGACTGTCCTCGATCTCCTGCTGCGTCTCGTGCAGGTGCAGGTGCAGCGGCACTTCGATCTGTTCGGCGAGCGTCAGCACCTGCGCAAAGCTGCGGTCGGCGACGGTATAGGGAGCGTGCGGAGCGAGGCAGAACGAGAGTAGCGGCTGGCCGAGGAAGCGGTCGCGCACCGCCAGTCCCTTCGCCAGATAGTCGTCCGCATCGGCGGCGTAGTTGCTCGGAAAGTCGACGGTGATCAGGCCGATCGCAGCGCGGATTCCCGACGCCAGGGCGGCCTCCGCCGCCGCCGCGGGAAAGAAGTACATGTCGTTGAAACAGGTGATGCCGCCGCGCAGCATCTCGGCACACGCGAGCCGGGTGCCATCGTGGACGAACTGCGCCGAGACGTGCCGCGCCTCGGCTGGCCAGACATGATCCTGCAGCCACCGCATCAGCGGCAGGTCGTCCGCGAGACCGCGCAGCAGGCTCATCGCAGCGTGTGTGTGCAGGTTGACCAGCCCGGGCAGCAACACGTGCTGCGGCAGGCACTTGCGGTTGCGCGCCCGGTAACGAGCGTCGACTTCGGCGCGTGGCACGATGGCGACGATGCGCCCGCCGTCGACGACGACGGCGTGCTGGTCGAGAACGGCCCCGGCCGGCTCGACGGGCACGACCCAGCGCGCCTCGATCACCAGATCGACCAGCGGCAGACTCGTCGTCATCGGCGAACGGCCGCGCCAAGGCTAAAAAAAACCCCGCTTTCGCGGGGTTTTCTGCGCAGCGCGCCGGCCTTACTTGGTGCCGATGAGTTCGATGTCGACACGACGGTCAGGCTGCAGGCACTCGATGACCTGCTT
>JFAX01000035.1:9838-9981 GCA_000585015.1 Candidatus Accumulibacter adjunctus
CGTTGATCGATCACGTAAACGCGATCACCGGCGGTTTGCGCCTGCACAGCGCCAGCCGCCGCGAAGAGGCCGATTGAGGCCAGCAGGGTAATGATGGTTTTCGATTTCAAGATATTCCTCCTCGATTAATCTCTGTTACGTCC
>JFAX01000035.1:10032-16558 GCA_000585015.1 Candidatus Accumulibacter adjunctus
TACAAACTTGATTTTCTTCAAGCATCGGCCCGGAATTGTGTAGTATTTATGCAACGAAACTGGCTGTCCGGCGGCACGGCGGCGGCGCCAGCCAGCCACCGCGAGTTCAGGCAAGGGAGGAGAAGATGCCAGCAGCCAGTCTCGATTCGCTCGCTTCGATGGTACAGGCGGCGCGCCGGGTCGTCGTCTTTTCGGGTGCGGGTCTGTCCGCCGACAGCGGCATCCCGACCTTCCGTGACGGTGCCACCGGCCTGTGGAACAATGTCGACCCGGACGAGGTGGCCAGCATCCAGGGTTTCCTGCGCAATCCCCGACGCGTCTGGAGCTGGCTGCTGGAACTCAAGGCACTGGTCGATGACCGGCGTCCGAACCCGGGACACCTGGCAATCGCCCGCCTGGAAGAGCTCTGCGCGGCGAGTCGGTTCACCGTCATCACGCAGAACATCGACGGCTATCACGCGCTCGCCGGCAACCAGGACGTGCTCGAGGTTCACGGCACCATCCACCGCGTCCGTTGTCACCGGCATTGCGGCTATGCCAGCAGTTGGGACCAGACCGCCAGCGAGCCGTTTGCGTGCCCCGACTGCGGCGCTCCGGTACGGCCCGATCTGGTGATGTTCGGCGAAATGCTCGACGAGGAAGTCTTTGCCGCCGCCCAGGCGTGCAGCCTCAATGCCGATGTCTTCTTCTGCGTCGGCACCTCGTTCACCGTCCAGCCAGCCGCCCACCTGCCAGTCTGGGCCAAATACTCCGGCGCGACGGTGATCGAAGTCAACCCGCACCCGACGTCGCTCAGCGAGGCGGCCGACTACTCGATCCGCAGTGGTGCCTCGCAGTTCTTCTCCGCGCTCTGCAGTCGACTCGCGAGCGACTGAAGGAAGAACGGCCCGCAATGCCGCCGGCCGGCGGCGACGCCGGCCGGACCGAGGCATCGTCTATAATGCGCGGCTTTCGTTGCCCCGGGCCTGGACGCCTCGCCAGGCGGGGAAGCGCCAATCGCCACCTGAATCCAGAGCCGCCGTCCTTGTCATCACCGCTTCCCCCACTGCCCTTGCCAGCCACGGGCGAGCGCTTGCAGTGGCCGTCATTCGCCGGCTCGGCCGACGCGCTGTTCCTGGCGCAGGCTGCCAATGCCGCCCGCAGCCGAGCCCGAGATGGGCTGCTGGCCGTCATCACCAGCAGCGCGAGCGACGCGCAGCGACTGCTGCAGGAAATTCCGTGGTTCGACGGCGGGCTACGGGTCCGCCTGCTGCCCGACTGGGAGACGCTGCCCTACGACGGCTTCTCGCCGCATCTCGACCTCGTTTCCGAGCGCCTGGCGACGCTGTACGCGGTGACACGTGGCGAGTGTGACGTTCTCCTCGTGCCGGCGAGCACCGCTGTCTGCCGTCTTGCACCGCCGGCCTACCTCGCGGCCTATACCTTCTTCCTGAAGCAGGGCGAGCGTCTGGATGGTGAGCGGTTCCGCGCCCAGATGACGCTTGCCGGCTACGCGCACGTGACACAGGTGGTGGCACCGGGCGAGTACTCGATCCGCGGCGGCCTCATCGACCTTTTCCCGATGGGCGCGCAACTGCCGTTCCGCCTGGATCTTTTCGACGACGAGATCGAGCACATCAAGACCTTCGATGTCGATAGCCAGCGCACGCTGTATCCCGTCGCCGAGGTCCGTCTGCTGCCGGCGCGCGAGTTCCCGCTCGACGGCGCCGCGCGTAGCCGCTTCCGGCAGCGCTTTCGCGAAGCTTTCGAAGGCGATCCCGCTCGCTCGTCGATCTACCGCGATGTCTCGAACGGTGTCGCCAGCGCCGGTATCGAGTACTGGCTGCCGCTGTTCTTCGATGCGACCGCCACGCTTTTCGACTACCTGCCGGCCGACACGCTGCTCTGCCTGCACAATGATGTTGCCGAGGCCGTGCGCGCCTTCTGGCGCGAGGCGCAGTCGCGCTACACGCTGCTCGCGGGCGAACGCAGCCGCCCGCTGCTGCCACCGGAAGAACTCTTCCTGGCAGAAGAACCGTTCTTCGTCGCCGCCCGCGCCTATGCCCGCCTCAGCCTGCGTGCAGGCGGCGACGGCCCGGCACGCGGCCTGCCCGAAGTGGCGATCGACCGCCGCGCCGACGATCCCCTGCGTCGCCTGAAGAGCTTCCTCGACGGGTTCTGCGGCCGCTCGCTGCTGCTCGCCGAGTCCGCCGGGCGACGCGAGACGCTCGCCGCGCTGCTCGCGGACTACGGTCTGCAGCCAAGCGCCTGCGGCAGCTTCGACGAGCTGCGCGCCGGCGAGGCAGCCCTGTCGCTGGGCGTCGGACCGCTGCACGATGGCTTCCTGCTCGACGGGCTGGCGATCATCACCGAGGCCGAGCTCTACGCCGGCAGCCCGTCGCGCCGCGCGCGCCATGTTGCGGCGCGACGGACGTCGATCGACAACTGGCTGCGCGACCTGACCGAGCTGAAGGTTGGCTCGCCAGTGGTGCATGAACAGCACGGCATTGGCCGTTACCAGGGGCTGGTCCATCTCGATCTCGGAGAAGGCGACACCGAGTTCCTCGAACTGCACTACGCCAACGATGCCCGGCTCTATGTGCCGGTATCGCAACTGCACGTCATCGCCCGCTATTCGGGAACCGACCCCGACGGCGCGCCGCTGCATACCCTCGGCTCACAGCAATGGGAAAAGGCGAAACGCCGCGCCGCATTGCAGGCGCGCGACACGGCCGCCGAACTGCTGGCCCTCTACGCCCTGCGTGCGGCGCGGCAGGGACACGCCTGCGACTTCAAGGCACACGACTACGACGCCTTTGCCGACGGCTTCGGCTTCGAGGAAACACCGGACCAGGCGGGCGCGATTGCCGCCGTGATCGCCGACATGCGTTCCGGACGGCCGATGGATCGTCTGGTCTGTGGCGATGTCGGCTTCGGCAAGACCGAGGTGGCGCTGCGCGCGGCCTTCTGCGCCGTCGCCGGCGGCCGGCAGGTGGCCGTGCTCTGCCCGACGACACTGCTCTGCGAACAGCACTTCCAGACTTTCGGCGACCGCTTTGCCGATTGGCCGGTGCGGATTGCCGAGCTGTCCCGCTTCAGGACTGCGCGTGAGGCCGCGCAGGCGCTGCAGGAACTGGCCGACGGCCGTCTGGACATCGTCATCGGCACCCATCGCCTGTTGCAGAAGGACGTGCATTTCAAGCGTCTCGGCCTGGTGGTGATCGACGAGGAGCATCGCTTCGGCGTCCGGCAGAAGGAAGCGCTGAAGGCACTGCGCGCCGAGGTCGATGTCCTGACGCTGACCGCGACACCGATCCCGCGCACGCTCGCCATGTCGCTCGAGGGACTGCGCGACTTCTCGGTGATCGCCACTGCCCCGCAGAAACGTCTGGCGATCCGGACTTTCGTCAGCCGCTTCTCCGACGGCATCATCCGCGAAGCCCTGCTGCGCGAATTCAAGCGCGGCGGCCAGGTGTACTTCCTGCACAACGAGGTCGAGACGATCGAAAACATGCGTGAGCGCCTGGGCAAGCTGTTGCCCGAAGCCCGCATCGTCGTTGGTCACGGTCAGATGAAGGAGCGCGATCTCGAGCGCGTGATGCGCGAGTTCACCCAGCAGCGGGCCAATCTGTTGCTGTGCACGACGATCATCGAGACCGGCATCGACAATCCGCACGCCAACACGATCCTCATCAACCGTGCCGAGAAGTTCGGGCTGGCGCAACTGCACCAGCTGCGCGGTCGCGTCGGACGTTCGCACCACCAAGCCTATGCCTACCTGCTGACGCACGACGAAGCGGCGCTCAACAAGCAGGCGAGGCAACGCCTCGAGGCGATCCAGATGATGGACGAACTCGGTGCCGGCTTCTACCTCGCGATGCATGACCTCGAAATCCGTGGCGCCGGCGAGGTGCTCGGCGCCAGCCAGTCGGGCGAGATGCTGGAAGTCGGCTTCCACATGTACAGTGAGATGCTCGGACGTGCCGTCGCGGCATTGCAACAGGGACAGGATGCGGACCCGTCCCAACCACTGGCGGTCACCACCGAGATCAGGCTGCACGCGCCGGCCCTGCTGCCCGACGACTATGCGCCCGACGTGCACCAGCGCCTGACCCTCTACAAGCGCCTGGCCGATTGCACGCTTGACGACGAACTGAGTCAGCTGCACGAGGAGCTGGTGGATCGCTTCGGTGAGCTGCCGCCGCAGGCGCGCGCGCTGCTCGACAGCCATCGGCTGCGCCTGCTGTGCAGGCCGGTCGGCATCAGCAGGCTCGATGCCGGCCCCGAACAGATCGTCGTGCAGTTTGCCGCCAATCCGCCGCTCGATCCGTTGCGCATCATCCAGCTCATCCAGAAGGACCGCAACTATCGCCTCGCGGGACAGGACCGCCTGGTCCTCAGGCGCCAGTGCCCGACCCTTGCCGACCGTGTCGCCGCGGTCAGGGACATCATTCATCAACTCACCGCCGAGCGCCAGCCATGACCACTCTCGACATCGACAACATCAACGTCAGTGCCTTCGACCCGATGCCCTCGCCCGACGAAGTCCTCGCCCTGCAGCCCCTGTCGACGCACGCCGCCGAGGTCGTCAGGAACAGCCGCGACGTCCTGCGGCGGATTCTGGATGGCAGCGACCACCGGCTCTTCGTTGTCGTCGGCCCGTGCTCGATCCACGATCCGGTGGCTGGCCTCGACTACGCCAGGCGGCTGCGGGCGCTGGCCGAGGAAGTCCGTGAGACGCTCTACCTGGTGATGCGCGTGTATTTCGAGAAGCCACGGACGACGACCGGCTGGAAGGGCTACATCAACGATCCGGACATGGACGACTCGTTCCACGTCGACCAGGGGATGAGCAAGGCGCGCGGCTTCCTTCTCGAGCTGGCTGAACTGGGTCTGCCCGCCGGCACCGAGGCCCTCGACCCGATCGCTCCGCAGTATCTCGGCGACCTCATTTCGTGGACGGCAATCGGCGCCCGCACCACCGAGTCGCAGACCCACCGCGAGATATCCTCGGGTCTGTCGACCCCGGTCGGGTTCAAGAACGGTACCAGTGGCGACGTCGGCATCGCCGTCAACGCCATCGTCTCGGCGTCGCGACCGCACAGTTTCCTGGGCATCAACGGTCAGGGTCGCACGGCGATCGTGCGCACGCGCGGCAACCGCTATGGTCACCTGGTCCTGCGCGGCGGCGACGGGCGACCGAACTATGACACGGTCAGCGTGCAGATCGCCGAACAGGCCCTGTCCAAGGCGGGATTGCCGGCCAACATCGTCATCGACTGCTCACACGCCAACAGCTACAAGAAGCACGAGTGGCAGCCGCTGGTGATGGCCGACGTGGTCAACCAGGTCCGTCTTGGCAACCGGTCACTGGTCGGCATGATGATCGAGTCGAACCTCGTCGCCGGCAATCAGGCACTTCCCGAAGATCTCTCGCAGCTCAGGTATGGCTGCTCGGTCACCGATGCCTGCGTCGACTGGCCAACCACCGAACAGATGATCCGCAGTGCCGCCGGGCTGCTGCGCGAGGTGCTGCCGGGCCGCAGCCGCTAGGAGATCGCAGCGCCTGCCGACAGCGCGCGATACAGGCGTCCATGGCTGACGCGTTTCGGCAAGGATCTCAGCGCCCCGCCGCCCGCACGGCCGCATCGCCATGCTGGCGCGCGAACGCCTCGGCCGCTTTCCCGACCGAAACGAAGAAATCCATCTTGCCGATCTCTTCCGACAGACCGACCTTGGCCAGTTCTTCGAGGAAGGGCCGCGGGGCGTCGGCGATCTTGACGTCAACCCCCTCGTCGGCGAGTTCACGGTGCAGCTCGGCGAAGCGCTGGGCAGCGGTCACGTCCATGTCGTGGATCGCCTGCGCGTCGATGACCAGCCAGCGCACCGGCGGATCGGCCGCGTCGACCAGGCTGCGGATGCGGTTCATGACGTGCCGGGCGTTGGCGAACATCAGCGGCGCGTAGAGCCGGTAGACCAGCAGCCCGGGCACGCTTTCCACGCCCTCCTCGTCGTCCCGGCAATCATGGAACTTGCCGTCGATGAGACGCCGGCGCAGCACCGCGTCGTCGGGTCGCGAGATCTCGACGAGAACCGAAATCAGCGACAGCAACAGGCCGAGGATGATTCCCGGCACGACTCCGGCCAGCAGGATCGCCAGTGTCACGCCCGTCGCGATGCCGAACTCGACCCGATCGACCTTGTACAGGCCGCGCAGCGAAGCCAGTTCGAGCATGCCGATGGCCGTGACGATCAGGATCGCGCCGAGTGCGACCTTCGGCAGCAGGGCGACCAGCCCGGTGAGGAAGAACAGGAAGAGCAGCAGCCCGACCGCCAGGATCAGTTGCGCCACCTGCGTCCGACCGCCGGCCGAATCGACGATCGAGGTGCGCGACTGGCTGGCGGACACCGGAAAGCCCTGCCAGAGGCCGGCGAGGATGTTGGCCGAACCGAGGGCGACGAGCTCGCGATTCGGCCGCACCTCGTAGCCGTTCTTCTCGGCAAAGGTCTGCGCCAGCAGGATGCCGTCGGAGAAGGCGAGGAAGGC
>JFAX01000035.1:16757-27378 GCA_000585015.1 Candidatus Accumulibacter adjunctus
TTCTCGATGACCGTGAAGACGATCTGGAAAAACTCCTCGCCCTCGGTCTTGATGCCGAACATCTTGCCCAACTGGGTGGCGATGAGAACCAGCGACGCTCCATTCAGATAGCCGATGAGAACCGGGCGCGACAGCAGGTCGGCGATGACCCCGAGCTTCAGCCGGGCGGCGAGCAGCAGGACGCACCCCGAGAGGATGCTCAGGATCGCCGCCAGGACGACGATGCGTGCCGGATCGCCGCCGGACAGCGGCAGGATCGCCGAGCCGGCGAGCAGGCCGATCGCCGCATCCGGTCCGGCGATGACGTGCCGCGAACTGGAAAACAGCGCATAGCCGATCGCCGCCGCCAGCGCCGCATAGAGGCCGGCGATTGGCGGCAGGTGCACGAGTTCGGCGTAGGCGATCACCGACGGAATCGAGACGATGCAGGCGGAAAGACCGGCGATCGAATCCTTGCTCAGCCAGGCGAGGCGATATTCACGCAACGTGGCGAGCAGCGGCAGGCCTGAATTCAGGAATCTGGAGACGATGGAAGCATTCATGTGCATGGCTCCGAATGAGTCTGCCGGAACGGCAGGCGCCGCCTTGCCGCCCATCCGCCGGGGCATCGCCGAGCTCCTGGGCGACTGCAACGCTCTTGGGCGTATGATGACGAAGTCTTCAAACCAGCAAAAGAATGCACCATAAGCGGTCACGAAGGCAAGCGACGCAGAAGACGGGCTGTCGACCGCTCGGGAACGGGCCGCGTCGAGAGGCAGCGAGCGGATGGCGGCGGCGGTCGTTCGACGAGCGCCGGGGTACCGCTGCAGGAGTGATGGACCGCCATCGATCCTGAGGGTAAACTTGCGGCCCGATCGCCGCGCCAGCAAGCATCAGGGAGAACTTCGCCATGCAGATCAACGTTGAAACCAAGCCCGTCGGCTCCGCCGCCTACGACGCCCGCAAGAAGCGTCTGGTGGAAACGATCGACCGGCTGTACCTGCGCGAGGCGAGGGCACCCTTGCAGAAGATGATCTCGCGCATCCATCCGGCCGATATGGCGGCGATCCTCGACGACTTGCCGCCGGCGCATGTGGTCGACATCTTTCATGCCATTGCCGACACTGCGATGGCAGCCGACGTATTCAATCAATTGCCCGCCGACCGGCGCACCCAGTTGCTGACCGAGTCGTCGATCGAGAAGCTCGCCGGCGTCCTCGAGCATCTGCCACCGGACGACCTCGCCGACCTCATCGGCGAGTTGCCGGAAGACCAGCGCGAGCAACTGATGGCCCTGCTCGGCCGCGACAGCAAGGATGAGGTCGAAAGTCTGCTGCAGTACGACCCGAACAGCGCCGGCGGCATCATGACGACCGACTTCTTCTCGCTGCCGCACAGCCTCAGCGTCGAGGAAGCGATCGAGAACATCCGCAGCCGTGAGGACGTCGAGATGGTGTTCTATCTCTACCTCACCGACGAGATGGGCCGTCTGGTGGGTGTCGTGTCGCTGCGGCAGTTGCTGCTCACACGAGCGGGCACGCCACTGCACAAGGTCATGAACCGGCGAGTCATGAAGGTGACCACGGATACCGACCAGACCACCGTCGCGATGCTCGTCGACAAGTATCGACTGCTCGCCATTCCGGTGGTGGACGAGGACAACGTCCTGGTCGGCATGGTCACCGTCGACGACGTGATCGACGTCATCGAGGAGGAAACGACGCGCGACATGCTGAAGATGGCGGGCACCAGCGAGTCGGAGACACTCACCCATTCGGCGCTGAAGATCGCGACCATCCGCCTGCCCTGGCTGCTGGCGGCCTTCATCGGCGGCCTCGCGGCAACGGCAGTGATCGGACGCTACGAAGAGATCCTCGGCCAGGTGCTGGTCCTCAGCGCCTTCCTGCCGGTGATCATGGGGATGGCGGGCAACGTCGGCGTGCAGTCGGCAACCGTCGCCGTACGCGGCCTGGCGACCGGCGCCATCGACGTCAAGGACACGCTGCCGCTGGTCCTCAAGGAGCTGCGGGTCGGCTTGGCGCTGGGTGCCTTCTACGGCGTCATTCTCGCCGTCTATGGCTATTTCATGCACCACAGCCTGCAACTCGGGCAGGTCGTCGGCCTGACGATCCTCGGCAACATGACCGGTGCCGCCCTGCTCGCGGTGCTGCTGCCCATGATCTTTCAGCGCATGAAGGTCGATCCGGCAGTGGCGACCGGACCGTTCGTCACCACCGCCATCGACATCCTCGGCGTTCTCAACTACTTCGTCATTGCCAGCTGGATCTACAAGCTGTAGGCAGGCTGTCGCGAGCGCGAACGCTCACCGGCCGGCCGCTCCGGCGGCTGCCACGGCGGCAGTCGCTGCTGGAAATCGTCGAGCAACCGCGCAAACTCGGGCAACAGTGCAGCAGTCTGCGCGGCCAGCCAGGCCTGCACCTCGACCCGGCTTGCAGCCGGCAGGGCTGCGGCCACCAGTTGCGTCGCCACGGCCAGGTCATTGAGCCGCCCCAACATCTCCTGCAACGCGGTCGCCGACTGGTGGTAGTCGGTCAGCAATGGGCCGGCCAGCAGCGGAGAAAAGAACTCGAGGCCGTAGCGAAGCTGCTTGAACGCGACGCGCAGGCGATGACGAGCGGCGACGTCGGTCTGCAACGGCGCCGCGGCGCGCTCATTGACGCGCCGTGCGCGCTTGCCCAGACAGCGTGGAACGAAATCGGCCAGCCGGCCAGCCGGCGAAACGGGCAGATCCACCAGTGCGGCGCTGAAATCGAGCAACAGCCGCGAATAGTCCTCCGATTGCAGCGCCCGGCGGCTCTCCCGGCGGTATCTGGCACAACGGCCGCGCACGCGGCTGGCGAGACGAGCGCCGTCAACTGTGCCGGCGAAGACCTCGGCCAGCACGGGCATGGTCTCGGCACGGAAGACATCCCAGTTGCGGTTGTCGCCAAGCTGGGTCGCCAGCGCCTGCCAGAGCGGATCGAAGCGGGCGACGAAAGCTTCGGGCAGCAGCGGCTCCCAGAGGCGGATCGCCGACCTCAGGCGACGGATGGCGACCCGTGCCTGATGGACGAACTCCGCTTCCTCGCTGTCACGGACACCCTGCTCATTGGCCTGCAGATGGCCGATGCACGCCACCGCGATCAGACGAAAGGCGTCCATCGTCGGCATGTCGGCCTGCACGGCGACCGGCTGCGCCTTGACCGCCAGCAGGGGTGCGGCATCGAGCAGGCGGTAGGCGCGCTCCGACTTGCTGCCCGCTTCGGGATGCATCGGCACGCCGGCCTGGAGATCGAGAGCGACAGCGAAGAGATCGCTCAGCGACCCCGACAACAGTTCGATCTCAACCTCGCGGATGCTCTGACGGCGTCCTGCGGCCTCTATCCGGCCACGGTCGAGCGCGACTTCGATGCGCACACCCGAACGTGGCGCCAAGACATGCGCCTCACGCCTGAAGCGGGTGGTGAACACCGGTTGCAGTTCATCGCGCAGGGATTCGAGAAGCTCGCGGACGGCGACGTCGTCGACATGCGCGAAATCAAATTCGCCCGCCCGCCCAGGCGCCTCCCATTCGCCACGCTGCGCCAGCCCGGCAGCAAGCGGCGGCGCCGTCTTCACGCCCAGCAACCACTGGCGCCCGTGCTGCCGGTAGCGAACGACGATTCGTTCGCGCTGCAGGCGGCGGTCCGCTGTGTCGTAGTAGGTGTTGCGCAGCAACTTGGTGCTGCGCTCGCTAGCCGCCAGCAGCGGCAGCTCCAGCAATCGTTGAGCCGCAGCCGCCGACAGGGACAGCTTGATTTCCGTTTCCGTGGCCATCGACAACCTCTTGCTGGCGAAGACCGGGCCCCCCCGGCGATTCAGTCCTTTTTCCCCCGGCAGCATGCCGCGCGACCCGCTCCGCGAGCAAGGCATGCTGCCACTGCAGACTCTAGCACAACACGGGCCCCGGACATCTCGGTCAAGGTGGCGCCAGGCGAGGAAATTCGACCCGCGCACGCAGGCCGCCGAGCTTTGCATCGGCGAGCAGGACGCGTGCGCGGTGGCGCTCGGCGATTGCCCTGACGATCGCCAGCCCGAGCCCGCTGCCCGCCTCGCCGGCTGCCGCGCGGCGGTAGAAGCGGTCGAAAACCCGCTCGCGTTCGGCGGGCGGGATTCCTTCTCCCGAATCACAGACTTCGACGAACGGCAGACCTTCGCTGCTGCCGGTCACGACATCGACCCGCCCGCCACGCGGTGTGAAGCGCAAGGCATTGCTGATCAGGTTGGCAAGCAGGATGCGCAGGGCATCGGCGTCGCCGGCGACGAAACAGGACTGCTGCTGTGGCGGCGCTCCGAGATCGATCTGCCTCGCCTCGGCCAGCAACAGGTGATCGACGATGACCTCCGCCGCGAGTTGCCGCAAGTCGACCGGCTGCAGTGTCGACTCACCCGCCCCGGGCTCCAGTCGCGCCAGCGTCAGCAGCTGTTGCACCGAATGGGTGGCGCGCTGCAGGCCGCCCTTCAGCTCGCCGAAGGCTTCGTCGCGCGCCGCGGCATCGGCGGCGCGCTCGGCCAGCTGCACCTGCAGCGTCAGTGCCGCCAGCGGCGTCCGCAGTTCGTGCGCCGCATCGGCGACGAACTCGCGCTGTTGCTCGAGTGCTCGCTGCAGGCGCAGCAGGAGCTCGTTCAGCGCCACGACCAGTGGCACCACCTCGGCCGGAACCTGTCGGTCGGGCAATGGATCGAGCGCAATGGCGGTGCGCGTGCCGACTGCCTGCGCGACGTCGACCAGTGGCCGCAGGCCACGGCCGATCACGACCCAGATCAGCACCGCGAGCACCGGCAGCAGGAGCAGGAAAGGCGCGACGATGCGCAGTGCAGCCGCCAGCGCCAGGCGGTCGCGCAACTGCATCGGCTGCGCCACCTGGATCACCTGCCCGCCCTGCTGCAGACCGAAGACCCGCCACTTGCCGCTGCCGGTATCGACCGTCACATGGCCCAGAGGCACCTGGTGCGGCAAATCCTGCAGGGGATGCGACAGGTAGATGCGGGTCCCGTCCGCTGCCCAGATCTGGACCGAAAACTCCTCGGCATCGTCGCTGCCTGGCTTCCACCGCAGCGCACCATGCCGCGCCTCGTCACGGAACGACAGCGCCAGTTGCCGCAACTGGTAATCGAGCAACGCGCTGGCTTCGTCGCGCGCCGTGCGATAGGCCGCCAGCGCCCCCGCCAGAATGGCGAGGGTGATCACCGCCAGGAGTGCCAGCAGCAACTGGCGGCGGATCGACTTCATGGTGCCGACGGCACCAGATAGCCGACGCCACGGATGTTCCTGATCCGCTCGGCGCCCAGCTTGCGCCGCAACGAGTGGATATGCACCTCGACGGCGTTGCTGGCGATCTCCTCGCCCCAGCCATACAGGCGCTCCTCGAGGTCGGCGCGCGACAGCGGTGTGCCCGGACGTTCGAGCAGCGCCTGCAGCAGCGCGAACTCGCGCGCCGAGAGCAGTACCGGCTGGCCGTTCTGCGTCAGCTCGTGCGTTGCCGGATCGAGCTGCAGATCGCCGGCGACGAGCAGCGGCGTCGCCCGTCCGGCATGCCGACGCAGCACGGCGCGCATTCGTGCCGACAGTTCGTCGAGATCGAAGGGCTTCACCAGATAGTCGTCGGCGCCGGTGTCGAGCCCCTTGATGCGGTCGGCAACCGAATCGCGGGCAGTGATGACGAGCACCGGCACGCGATTGCCAGCACGCCGCAACCTGGCCAGCAGATCGAGGCCAGATGCCCCGGGCAGCCCGAGGTCGAGCAGCAGCAGCTCGTACGGTGCCGTCGCCAGCGCCAGTTCGCCGGCACGCGCATCGCGCACCCAGTCGACCGCGCAGCCATCCTGCCGCAGTCCCTGCTGGACGCTCTTGCCGATCATCGGGTCGTCTTCAACCAGCAGCACGCGCATCCTCGTGACCTGCCGCAAAAATGGTTCGTCGGGCTCGCCGCAGCGCTGCCGATGGCGAGCAATCCGGGCGACCCGTCAGAGTCTACCCGCTTTCGACGGCGCCGTGCGTCAGGCCGGCCCCCGGCCGGCGCCAGCGCCCGACGGCGACACGTGCCTGGCCACCGGCGCGCCCGGCGACGACATCGCGATCGCCGCCGCGCCGGCGAGTCTTGGGAGTATGATCGCCGGCTGGCGACCCCGAGACTGCCGATGACTCCAGACGAATACTGCCAACAGAAAGCGGCCCGCAGCGGTTCGAGCTTCTACTACAGCTTTCTCTTCCTGCCGGCCGCGCAGCGACGAGCGATCACCGCGCTGTACGCCTTCTGCCGCGAGGTCGATGACGTCGTCGACGAGTGCCAGGACCCGCAACTCGCGGCGACCAAACTGGCCTGGTGGCGCCAGGAAGTCGCGCGACTGGCGAGCGGCCAGGCACAGCACCCGGTGTCGCAGGCGCTGCAGGCGGCGAGCAGTGAGTATGGCCTGCCACCGGAACAGCTGCAGGAGGTCATCGACGGCATGGAGATGGACCTGCAGCAGTCACGCTACCTCGACTTTCGCGCCCTGTCGCTCTACTGTCACCGTGTCGCCGGCGTCGTCGGTCTGCTCGCGGCGGAGATCTTCGGCTATCAGGATCGCCGGACACGCAAGTACGCGCACGACCTCGGGTTGGCGTTCCAGCTCACCAACATCATCCGTGATGTCGGCGAGGATGCCCGGCGGGGTCGCATCTACCTGCCGATCGACGAACTGCAACGCTTCGAGGTGCCGGCTGCCGACATCCTCAACGCCCGCCATTCGGAAAACTTCCGCCGCCTGATGAACTTCCAGGTCGAGCGGGCCGAGAGCTACTACGCGCAGGCGATCGCGCAACTGCCGGCCGTGGACCGCCGGCAGCAACGTCCCGGGCTGGTGATGGCAGCGATCTATCGCACGCTGCTCGACGAGATCCGGCGCGATGGCTGCCAGGTGCTGCGGCAGCGGACTTCGCTGACGCCGCTGCGCAAGCTGTGGATCGCCTGGCGCACCTGGGCGCGGGGATGAGGGCCGCCGTCGTCGGTGGCGGCTGGGCAGGACTGGCGGCGGCGGTCGAACTGGCGCAGGCGGGGTTCCGGGTCACCGTCTTCGAGGCATCCAGGCAACTCGGCGGCCGCGCACGCAGCGTCGAGCTGCACGGGCATCGCCTCGACAACGGGCAGCACATCCTGGTCGGCGCCTACCACGAAACCCTGCGCCTGATGCGCACGGTCGGCGCCGATCCCGAGCGACTGCTGCGGCGGCTGCCGCTTGAGCTGCGCTTCCCCGGCAGCCTGCCGCGGCCCTTCCGGCTCCGTCTGCCGCAGCTGCCGCCGCCGTTGCATCTCGCCGCCGGACTGCTCGCTGCCGCCGGCCCGACGCTCAGCGAGAAGCTCGCGGCGGCACGTTTTCTGCGCGCCCTGCAGCGCAAAGGCTATCGCGTGCCGGAAAGCGACAGCGTCGCCGAACTGCTCGACCGCCACGGCCAGCGCGGCGCACTGCGCAGCCATCTCTGGGAAGCACTCTGCCTCGCCGCGCTGAATACGCCGCCGGCGGCCGCTTCCGCCCGCATCTTCGCCAACACCCTGCGGGACAGCCTCGGCAGCGGTCGCGCGGCAACCGACCTGCTGCTGCCGGCGGCCGATCTCGACCAGCTGCTGCCGGCCGCCGCAGCCACCTTCATCCGCCGGCACGGTGGCGAGATTCGCAACGGCTGCCGGATTCGCCGCATCGAAGCGGGACCGGCAGTTCTCGGCGAGGCTTTCGACTGCGCCGTCCTCGCCGTCGCGGCGCAGCATGCGCCCGCCCTGCTCGCCGGCCATCGGGCCACGGCCGAGCTGGCACAGACCCTCGCCGACTACCGCTTCGAACCGATCGCCACTGCCTACCTCGGCTTTCCGCCGCAAGTCTCACTGCCGCTGCCGATGCTCGGCCTCGCCGCCCGTACGTCGACTGACGTCGGCCAGTGGGTCTTCGATCGCGGCGCGCTCTGCGGCACCGCCGGCATCCTGGCCTTCGTCCTCAGCGCCCACGGACCATGGCAGGAGCTCGACAACGCGACGCTGACGGCGCGGCTCGCCGGGCAACTCGCGGCCACCCTGCGACGCAGCCTGCCACCCGTTCTCTGGCAGCAGGTCATCCGCGAGCAGCGGGCAACCTTTTCCTGCCGCCCCGGTCTGGCGCGCCCGGGCGCACGGACGGCACTCGCCGGCTGGTGGCTGGCGGGTGATCATGCCTGCGCCGACTATCCGGCGACGCTCGAGGCAGCGGTCCGCAGCGGCGTTGCCGCCGCCCGCGAGATCAGGGCATCTCTTCCAGCTGGCCGGCATGCATGCGCATGCGCCGCGAGCAGCGGGCCGCAATCTCCTCGTCGTGGGTGACGAGGATCAGCGTCGTCCCGCGCTCGGCATTGAGCGCGAACATCAGCTCGATCACCTGGTGGCCGGTCGCGGCGTCCAGGTTGCCCGTCGGCTCGTCGGCCAGTACCAGCCGCGGCCCGGGGGCAAAAGCGCGCGCCAGGGCGACGCGCTGCTGCTCACCGCCCGACAGGTGCTTCGGATAATGCCGCAGGCGCTCGCCCAGGCCAACCCGCTGCAGCCAGAACACGGCCTGGTCGCGTGCATTGGCGGTGCCCGCAAGTTCGAGCGGCAGCATCACGTTCTCCAATGCCGTCAGCGACGGCAGCAGCTGGAAGCTCTGAAAGACGAAGCCCAGCAGACGCCCGCGCAGCACCGCCCGCGCGTCCTCGTCGAGCCCGCCGAGTTCCTCGCCTGCCAGCCGTACCGAACCGCTGCTCGGTCGGTCCAGCCCGGCCAGCAGGCCGAGCAGCGTCGACTTGCCGGAACCCGACGCACCGACGATCGCCACCGTCTCCGCACCATCGATGTTTCTCCAGCCATGCCCGCCTTCTCCTACTGTCGCCGCCTGCTGCTTGCCGGCCTGATGTTGCTCACCAGCAGCGCCGCCGGGGCGGCAACGAACATCCTCGTCTTCGGTGACTCGCTGTCGGCGGGCTACGGCATTCGCCAGGATGCCGCCTGGCCCGCCCTGCTGAGCAGGCGGCTGCAGGAGAAAAACCTCGATTATAAGGTCGTCAACCTCAGCATCTCGGGAGAAACCACCAGCGGCGGTCGGGCACGCATCGACACCGCCCTGGACAGGCACTCGCCGCGGGTCGTCATCGTCGCGCTCGGCGCCAACGACGGCCTGCGCGGACTGCCGCTGCCGCAACTGCGCGACAACCTGACGGCGATCGTCGCCAGCGCGCAGAAGAAGAATGCGCGGGTGCTGCTCGTCGGCCAGCGCATCCCGCCGAACTACGGAGCCTATGCGGCCCAGTTCCACGCCACCTTCGGCGAAGTGGCCAAGGCCCGCAAGACGGCGCTGGTGGACTTCCTGCTCGATGGCGTGGCGACACAGGCGCAACTGTTCCAGGCCGACAACCTGCACCCGACTGCCGAGGCGCAGCCGCTGCTGCTCGACAATATCTGGCGGGGACTGGCACCACTGCTAAAATAGCGGCCCGCAAGCCGGAGACGCTGGCCGCATGAAACATGACATTGCGACGATCGGCGAGCTTGCCGACCTGTCCGCCTTCGACGAGATCATCGATGTCCGGTCGCCGGCCGAGTTCGCCGAGGACCACATTCCGGGATCGGTAAACTGCCCGGTACTCGACGATCGGCAGCGCAGCGAGGTCGGCACGCTCTACAAGCAGGTGTCACCCTTCGCCGCCCGGCGGATTGGTGCGGCATACGTCGCCGAGAACATCGCCGACCACCTGCGCACGCGCTTCTGCCAACGCGACCGGAACTGGCGTCCGCTCGTCGTCTGCTGGCGGGGCGGCCAGCGCAGCGGCTCGCTGACGCACATCCTGCGGCGCATCGGCTGGGATGCGCAACAGCTCGAAGGCGGCTACAAGACCTATCGCCGACTGGTCATCGGCAGCCTCGCCGAGATTCCCCGCCGGCTGTCGCTGACCGTCATCTGCGGCGCCACCGGCAGCGGCAAGAGCCGCATCCTGCAGGCCATCGCTGCGCGCGGCGAGCAGATACTGGATCTCGAGGAACTGGCCTGCCACAAGGGTTCGGTGCTCGGCCTCCTGCCCAATTGTCCGCAGCCGTCGCAGAAGATGTTCGAGTCCCGCCTGCTGACCTCGCTGGCGACACTCGACCCGCGGCGGCGGGTGTTCGTCGAAGCGGAAAGCCGCAAGATCGGCTCGCTGCAGGTGCCGGAAGCACTGATCGAAACCATGCGCGCCGGTGCATGCATCACCATCGAGGCGGCGATCGAGTCCCGCGTCGACTTCCTCCTGCGCGATTACGATTATTTCCTGAATGACCCGGACTTGCTGCTCGCTCGCCTGCACGCCCTGCGCCATCTGCAGGGCAGCGAGACCATCCGGCGTTGGGCAGAGTACACGCGCCATGCCAGCTGGCGCGATCTGGTGCGGGAGTTGTTGCAGCTGCACTATGACCCACTCTACTGCCGTTCGCAGAAACAGAACTACTCCGGCTTCGCCGCGCCGAAGACCCTGTCGACCACCGACCTGAGCACCAGCGGAATCGACACGCTGGCCAGCCGCATCTGCGCCGGCTAGTCAAAGCCGCCCGACGAGAGCGCCACGCACGGCACAGAGGCGTTGCACCATCGCCGG
>JFAX01000035.1:27399-28871 GCA_000585015.1 Candidatus Accumulibacter adjunctus
GTCGACCAGTCCCTCCTCGAACGCCAGCACGCGCCAACCCGGCCGTTTGGCCCAGGCGAGCATCTCCTGCGACTGCAGCAGGTGCTGCGGGTTCGCCGGCCGGCCAAAACGTTCATTGCCGACCATGAAGGTCTCGTAGATCAGCACACCCGGGTCGGCCAGCGACGCCAGCAGTCGTTCGACGCCGGGTCGAAAGAGGTAGTTGGTGACGACGATGCCGGAAAACAGGCGGCCAGGATAGGGCCAGCCGCCGCTCTCGAGGTCCGCCTGGCACAGCGACACGCCGGCGACGCCGCGCAACGATGCCAGCGCCTCACCATCGCGATCCACCGCCTCCACCCGCAGCCCCTGCCCGGCAAGCAGGCGCGCATGGCGACCGCCACCGCAGGCGAGATCGAGCACCTCGCCGGCCGCCGGCAGCAGCGGTGCAAAGCGCTTCACCCAGGCCGATGGCGGAGATTCTGCCGAAGAAAATGTGAGCATCGGACTCCTTTCGATTATTATCCGACCAGTCGCGTCGGAGAAGCAGAATGGCAGAGGACATGCAGCATGATCGGGTCGTCGTCAGCGAAAACGGACGCGGACCTTACCAACAGACGATCGCGATCGGCAAGCACTTGCTGCTCGCCGACGAGCCCCCCGCCCTGGGTGGCGACGACGCCGGTCCGGCGCCCTTCGACCTGCTGCTCGCCAGCCTCGGCGCCTGCACCTCGATCACCCTGCGCATGTACGCCGAGCGCAAGCTGATGCCGCTGACACGGGTGCGTATCGAACTGCAGCACGACCGCATCGCTGCCGCGGGTGGTGGCAAGAGCGATCACATCGTTCGCCGCATCAGCCTCGAAGGCGACCTGAGCGCAGAGCAGCGCGACGCACTGCTGGCGATCGCCAACAAGTGCCCGATGTACCGGACGCTGCGCTCCGACCTGCAGATCGACAGCATGGTCGTCGAATGAGGCAGCGCGTCGAGGCGGCAACCGCAGCCCCCTGCGCCACCATCGCGGCGGTCGCTTGGAACGCCCGCCGGGCGCACGGCAGGAACCGGCCATCAGTGTGCACTATGTCGCAGCGATGGTCGATTGGAGTCAGTGCCCTACAGACTTCGGCAGGCGAGTGTGGTACATTGATGCAGTGCACCATCCACCCCAGTGACGCCTCCGGAACGGGGGGCGATTCTCGATCATGCTAGAACACCACTACCTCACGACGCTGTTTGAACCGAAATCCGTCGCCGTCATCGGCGCCTCCGACCGGGAGAATTCGGTCGGCAACGTGCTTTTCCGGAACATTCTCGATTCCGGTTACCGCGGCCGGCTGTACCCGATCAACCCGGCCCACGAGACCATCCAGGGCGTGCAGGCCTACAAGTCGATCGAAGAGATCAGCGCGCGTGTCGAAATGGCGGTGATCGTCACCCGCCCGCAGACGGTACCCGGGGTCATCGAGCAGTGCGGCCGCAGCGGCGTCAGGAA
>JFAX01000036.1:0-1473 GCA_000585015.1 Candidatus Accumulibacter adjunctus
GCGAGCGGCGGCAGAAGACGTCGCCATCAGCCGGCTCGAGTTCGATGCGCGCCCGGCTCTCGGCCAGGTAGCTGAAGTCGCTGCGCGCGAGATCGAGGACCTGGTCGTCGATCTCGTACAGCCGCATTTCGTCGCCCTGGCGGCCGTAGGTCGCGAGCGTGCCGGCGCCGAGGACGTCGATGGCGAGGGCCGCGAGCAGCAGCCAGCGCCAGATCGGCTTCACTTGCGGCCAGAGGACGATGATCACCAGTACGGCGCAGAGGAAAAGCCCGATCGGCAGCTCGAAGTAGGCATTGAACAGCGCCGGCGCGAGCAGACCGACCAGACTGCCGCCAAGCAGGCGCGCCGCCGATCGACAGCATCAGGTAGAACAGCGTCAGGTGGCGCACCGGCGGGCGCCGCCGCACCAGTTCGCCATAGCAGAGAATGAAACTCAGCAGCTAGATGCTCAGCGGCAGCACCCAGAGGAACGGCACCGGCGCAACGTCCTGCGTCAGGTGACGGGTCAGCGCGAGGAGGAGAATCGAGGCGGTCATCGCCAGGCCGATCCACAGCAGGCACTCGCGCAGCGGCGGCCGCGGCACTGGCTCCGAACTGGCCGGGCGGCGCTCGAGTTCGCCCGAGACACCCTGCCACGACTGCCAGACACTGGCCAGACAGGCGACGACGAAGAAGACGTAGCCGACCGACCAGGCGTGCGCCTGCTGCACGACGACGAAGAAGGGCTCGACGAGCACCGGATAGGAGAGCAGCGCGAGCATCGACGCCAGGTTCGACAGCGCGTAGAGGCGATACGGCATCATGCTGTTGCATGCCAGCTCTCGCGCGGGACGACGACGTTGCTCGCCGGCTGCATGACGAAATGCGGCGACATGATCTGCACGCCGTAGGCGTTGAACTGATCCTGGATGTTGGCGTGCAGTGCGGAGAGCACCGGTACCCGCTCGAGCCAGGAAGCCGGTCAGGCGGTCGCCAAGTGGCTCGGTCAGCGGGAAGCGCGCGAGGACGAAGGTCAGCCAGAGGTAGGCGACGCTCAGCCAGAGAAAGCCCTTCACCGGCTGCGCGGGCCGCTGCACCAGCGCCCAGCCATGGGCGCGCCCAGCGGAAGCCGCTGGACTCGGGATGCGCGTCGATGACCTTTTCGGGCAGGTGGGTGACGGTCTGGACTGGGCTGCGATCATCGCCCCTGCCCGGCAGCATGGCTTTGCCGCGAGCGCCGATCGCGACCGGCCAATGATCAGGCGGTGCCGCCGACCGTCAGGCCGTCGATGCGCAGGGTCGGCTGGCCGACACCGACCGGCACGCTCTGTCCGTCCTTGCCGCAGGTGCCGACACCGGGGTCGAGGCGCATGTCGTTGCCGATCATCGATACCTGCTTCATCGCCTCCGGGCCGCTGCCGATCAGGGTCGCCCCCTTGACCGGCGTGGTCACGCGGCCATTCTCGATCAGGTAGGCCTCGGACATCGAGAAGA
>JFAX01000036.1:1478-26420 GCA_000585015.1 Candidatus Accumulibacter adjunctus
TTGCCGTTGGTGATGTCGACCTGTCCGCCGCCGAAATTGACCGCGTAGATTCCTTTCTTCACCGAGCGGATGATCTCTTCCGGAGTGGACTCGCCATTGAGCATCGTGGTGTTGGTCATGCGCGGCAGCGGCAGGTGGGCGAAGGACTCGCGACGGCCGTTGCCGGTCGGAGCGACGCCCATCAGGCGCGCGTTGAGGCTGTCCTGCATGTAGCCCCGCAGGATGCCGTCCTCGATCAGCACCGTCCGCTGCGTCGGGTTGCCTTCGTCGTCGATGTTCAGCGAACCGCGCCGGCCGGCGATCGTGCCGTCGTCGACGACCGTCACGCCGCTGGCGGCGACGCGGCTGCCGATGCGACCGGCGAAGGTCGAGCTGCCCTTGCGGTTGAAGTCACCCTCGAGTCCGTGGCCAACGGCTTCGTGCAGCAGAATGCCCGGCCAGCCGGCACCGAGGACGACGGTCATCGTTCCCGCCGGCGCCGGTCGCGCCGCCAGGTTGGTGACGGCCTGGTGTACGGCTTCGCGCGCGTAGTCCTGCAGCACGGCATCGGTGAAGAAGCCGTAGTCGCTGCGGCCACCGCCGCCGGCCGACCCCTGTTCACGCTTTCCGCCCTGTTCGACGATGACCGTCAGCGAGACCCGCACCAGCGGCCGTACATCGGCTGCCAGGCGGCCATCACTGCCGGCGACCAGGACCACCTCGTACTCGCCGGCGAGGTGCGCCATGACCTGCGTCACCCGCGGGTCGGCAGCGCGCGCCAGCGCTTCGAGTCGCTCGAGCAGGCGGACCTTGCTGTCCGCAGCCAGTGAAGCCAGCGGATCGTTCGGCAGGTAGAGGCGGTGCGCAGTGCTCCTCTTCAGCGCCGGCACGCGCCGTTCCTGCCCGGCGCCGGCAATTGCCCGCACGGCGGCGGCAGCAGCGTCGAGCGCCGGTCTGCTGATGTCGTCCGAATAGGCGAAAGCGGTCTTCTCGCCGGCAAGGGCACGCACGCCGACGCCTTCGTCGATGCTGAAGCTGCCACTCTTGACGATGCCCTCTTCGAGGCTCCAGGCCTCGGAACGGCTGTACTGGAAGTAGAGATCGGCATGATCGACCTGGTGCGCCATGATCCTGCCGAACACCGGCGTCAGGTCGGCGACATCGAGGCCATAGGGCGTGAGCAGGGTCTTGCGTGCCTGCGTGAGGAGGGTCTGGGCTCTGGTGGTCATAGGGTTTCCCTGTTTGCTGCGGTGTTTTGCCGCCGACGTCTACATGACACGGTGCGCGAGTGCCGGCAGGCTGGCGCGGACCTCATCCAGGCGATTTCTTGCGAGGTCGCCGATGACGATGCCGGGGCCCTTCTGCTTGCGATCGAGGATCGTCCCCCAAGGGTCGATGAGCATGCTGTTGCCGTGCGTTTCGCGGCCGTTCTCGTGCCGGCCGCCCTGCGCGACCGCCAGCACGTAGCACTGGTTCTCGATCGCCCGCGCGCGCAGGAGGATCTCCCAGTGGGCACGGCCGGTCGTCTCGGTGAAGGCCGCCGGCACGACGAGCAAATCTGTGACACCGATGGCGCGATAAAGCTCCGGAAAGCGCAGGTCGTAACAGATCGACAGACCGACGCGGCCGAAGGGCGTCTGGAAAGCGGCTGGCTGGCGGCCGGCTTCGATGGTCGTGCTCTCATCGTAACGCTCGCTGCCCTGCTGGAAGCCGAAGAGGTGGATCTTGTCGTAGCGGGCGACACGCCGCCCCTGCGGATCGTAGACCAGCGCCGAGTTGAGCACCTTGTCGGGACTGCCGGCCAGCAGCGGCAGCGAGCCGCCGATCAGCCAGACCGCGTGTTCGCGCGCACTGGCCGCGAGGAAATCCTGGATCGGGCCGCTGCCGTCGCTCTCCCGCAGCCGCAGCTTGTCGGCGTCGGTCATGCCCATGATCGCGAAGTACTCAGGCAGCGCCAGCAGTTCGGCGCCCTGCGCAACGGCCTCGTCGATCAGCGCGGCAGCGGCGCGCAGGTTCTCGTCCACGCGCGGCGTCGACACCATCTGCAGGGCAGCGACGCGCAGGGTGGCGGGGGCTGGTGCGGCCGGCGGCCGCCCGTCGGGGCTGATCATCATCATTGACTCCGGTTGGTTTCGTTGCCTTCGGTCACGGCGTCGTAACGACCGCCGGCGGCCGCGACAGGCGCTCCACCTTGGGGTCGTCCCACCTGCCGGTGACCAGGTACTCGAAACTGAAGGCCTTGCTCAGCGGCCCCTGCAGGATCTTGTCGGCAAGCAGCGTTGCGACACCGGCCAGCGGGTTGAGCACCGCCACACCGAGCGCCGCACTGCTGCCGAGGTCGGGCTGGACGCTGACTTCGAGGCGCTGCGTCTCACTTTTCAGGTCAGCGTCGCCGCTGAGAACGACGCGCGCCGCTGGGCCGCTGATCTGCAGCCGATCGGTGTGCATGACGCCGCTCTTGACCGCAATGCTGCCGGTGATGCCGTCGAACGCGAAACCCTCGCTGAAGATGTCGCCAAAGTCGAAGGTGAAGCGTCGCGGCAGCCCCTGCAGGCTGATCAGCCCGAGCAGCTTGCCGACGCCGGGATCGACCTTGAGGAATTGGCCGTGGCTTGCCTCGACCTGGATGTCGCCAGCAAGGGTTGCATGGTCCAGCTCGGCCGGCGCGCCGGTCCAGCCGATGCGGCCCTTCATCGCCGCCTTGCCGCCGCGTATCGTGCCACCGTAGCCGAGGCGGTCGAGCAGCCGCCCGACATCGCTGCTCTCGAGGGCGAAATCAAGCTGCGTCCGGTTCCCGGCACTGAGCTGCCACTGCCCACTGGCCGCCAGGCTGCCATACGGGTTGCGCAGATCGATGCGGTCCAGGCGCCAGATGCCGCCGTCGTTGTGCGCCTGCACCTCGAGGCGTCCGAAGCGCTTCGGACCGATGGTGAAATCATCGACGATGACGTCGAGCGCCGGCAGTTCCTTCAGCGGCTCGCGGCTGGCGGTATCGCTGCGCACCCGGTCGGGACGCCGCCACTTGCTGAAATGCGCCTTCAGCCTGCCGGCACCGCTGCTGTCCCACTGGAAGTTGCCGATCGCCTGCTCCGACTCGACATTGCCGCGCCAGCGCGTCGTGATGCCGGTGACGCGGACACCGACGCCGGTGTAGGTCTGACCGATGACGACCAACTCGTCGGCCTTGACATCGACGGCGACGGGCAAAGCGGTCGCTCCGGACTCACCACCCTTCCGGCCGCCGCCGAGGAGGCTCTGCCAGGCGTCCAGATCGATGCTGCGCGCGCTGATGCCGACGTTGAGCCCGCGCTCGGGCAGCGCCGCAGCCGGCCGGCCGATCGCGATCATGCCGCGCTCGATCTGTGCCTCGCCGTCCTTCCTGCGGCGGATCAGCTGCAGGCTGAGCACGTCGCCGAGAGTGGCACGCACCTGATCGCGGACGATGCCCTCGCCGCCAGCGGCCGCCGGCAGCAGTCCGTTCTCGAAATGCAGCGGCATCGCTTCGCTGGCAGACTTGCCAAGCGGCGCCGGCAGGGTCGAACTGACGCCAAGCAGATCGCTGTCCACCAGGACGTCGACATCGCGCTTGCGCACCCGGATCTCGGCGCGATAGCCGGTGCCGCCGGCGAAAGCGGCGAGTACGGGCGAGCCGATGTGCCGGCGCAGATCGTCGACCAGCAGCGAGCCGCTTGCCAGCACCCGCACCCTGCCGGACTCGGTGCCCCCGGTGATGCGCAGCGGGCCGCCGAAAAGCGTCGCGTTGATCCCGGGGACGCGCAGCTCCCTTTCCGAGAACTGCAGGTTGCCTTTCACTTGCTGCAACGGTGGCAGCACGGGATCGACGACGACCTCGTTGGCCTGGAAAGTGTAGGTGCCGTCGATCTTCGAATCGCCGAGCCGCGCCTCCTCGAGCGGAATGACCAGACCGATCTCCAGCCGGCCCGCTCCGCGTGCACTCATCTTCTCGGTGAAGTGGTCGATCTGCGCTGCCACCGGACTCTGGTCGATGAACTTGAGGAACTCGGCGGTCGGTCCGGCGACTTGGCCCTTGAGCTTGAGCGTGCTTACCGGCGCGTCGAAATCCGGGATCTCGGCCCGCGTCTGCGCCAGCGTCGCACCGAGGATCGTGCCGTGGCGCGCCTGCACCACCATGCCGTTGCCGGCGAAACGCAGGTCGGCATCGATGCTCCTGATCGGTGGCCAGCCGGTGCCGTAGTCGAGGACGACATCCTGCGCCTTGACGGTGACGAGGAACTGTCCCTGTTTGCGGTCGAGAAAGGGGAAGTGCGCCAGATCGCCCTGGAGGATCAGCCGGGCTTCGCTGGCGGTTCCCGCCAGCAGCGCGTCGCGCACCCAGTGGCGGGCATCGACGTTGATCGCCGCCGGCAGGTAGCGCCAGACCGCGGTCGCTTCGGCACGCGTCAGCGCAGCCGTCAGGTCGATGCTGCCCGGCCCGTCCGGACTGCTGCGGTAAGTTCCCTGCGCCGAACCGGCCGCGTCGGCGCCGGCGAACTCGGCACGCGACAGCTCGGCCTCGAGCCGACCCTGGCTGACCTTCCACTTCGCCTGCGCGTGCAGCGTGTCGAGGGCGATCGCCGACTCGGGAAAGACCTGCGGCAGCTCGACACGCACCTGCCGCGAGCGCAGTTGCACGGCACCGCCCTTTTCGCTGGCGTCGAGCGAGCCCGACAGGCCACTGGCGCCGGGGAACTGCCGCACCGGTCGCAACGCGAGGTCGGAGAACGAAGCCTGCAGCGAATAGGCCTGCAGCTCCTCGGCGCTGCCGCGCCAACTGGCGCGCAGGTCGCCAATGTGGCCGCGCGGCGCGAACTCGTCGAGCAGGCGGCGCGACTGCGGGTCGAGCGGCAGGTAGGCGGCGAGTCCGCCGAGGACGCCGAGGTCCACCGCTGTCGCCGTCGCACTGCCGCGCAGCGAAGCGCTCGGCGGCTTCTCCTGCTGCCATTCGAGGTGGAAATCGGTCGGCTCGATGCGCAGTCCGGCTGCCTGCTCCGGCGGTCCCGCGGCGGCGGCATCGGCAACCACCGCTGGCGCCGGCGACTGGGCGAGGAGTTCGACGCGACGTCCGTCAAGGCGCATGCCCGCCGCCAGGAAGTGCGCCGCGACACGCCCGGAGAGCCGATCCAGAGCCAGTTCCGGCAGGTTCCTGGCCAACCGGAGGTTGACGCTGGCGAGCGACAGGTCGGCGGTGAGGTTCTGCAGCGCCCCCTCGGCAAAGCCTGCCCACGCGCGTATCGCGCCACGACCATGCGGCAGCGCGAAGGGATAGTCGATCCATGCCCGCCAGGCCGCGAGATCGACGTAGTCGACCTGGACGAAGGCCTCGCCTTTCCAGCTGGCGGCGTTCTCCAGGTCCCTGCCGCGGAAGTCGCCGCGCAGGTCGATCGCCGACGCCAGCTCGGCAGGCGGCAGCGCGGTCAGTCCGAAGCGGTGGTGGCGACCGTCGTTGTCGAGCGCCAGGTTGACGTCTTCCAGTACCAGTGGCGGGGCGCCGCGTCTGGCGTCCTCCCAGAGCACCGTTGCGCCATTGACGCGAATCTGTTTCTGCGCCAGGACCCAGTCCACGACACCGCCATCGCGGTCATCCTCGGTGACGGCGATGCCGGCGATGAAGAAGCGGCCGTCGTGGTCACGCCGCAGATGCAGCGTCGGCTCATCGATGCGCAGCAGGCGCAGGCGCAACTGCAGCCGCGGCAGCGAGGACCAGGACAGCACGCTCTCGACGCGCGAGAAGGCCAGCGCGGGCTCGCCCTGGGCATCGGCGATGCGCACGTCGGAGAGGACGAGATCCGGATTGAGACCGGCCCAACTCGCCTCGATGCCGCCAATGGCGACCGAGAGGCCGAGCGCCCGGCCAGCGGCACGTTCGATTTCCGGCCGATAGTGGTCAATGTTCGGCAGGATCAGGTAACGCAGGCCAAGCACCAGCAGGACGAAGGCGAAGTAGAGCACGAGGGCGGCGCGCACGGCCCAGCGCCAGCCGCTGCGCACCGCCGGATGCGAGACGAAGGGCACCAGACGGTGCAGGCGATGGTAGAGCGCCGGGCGCAGCTCCTCCTGCCGCATCAGAAGGGGCCCGCGCGGAGAGACTTTTGCCAACAGTCGGTGCGCGTCACTAGAATGTCGGGGTACCCGGTCGCATTGGCCAATGTCCCATTGTAACGGCTTTGCCGCACCGCTTCAGCGCCCGTGGCGCAGCGCGCGATCCGGAGCCAGACGAGACGAAGGAACCATGAACAGCTCCCGCGACACCAGGCCACCCGATCTCGCTGCCGCGCGGCTGGCGGCGACCGCGCACAGCCGCTACCTGCGTCAGCTGCTGGCGGCGCGCCCGGAAGTCGCCGTCTGGCTCGACGACAACGCCGCCAGCCCGCTTGCCGCGGAGCGGATGAGCGCCTTCCTCAGCGCGGCCGCACCGCTCAACGAAGAGGAACTGAAGCGCTGCCTGCGACACCTGCGGCAACGCGTCATGGCGACGCTGATCGTGCGCGACATCGGTGGTCTGGCGCCGCTCTCCGAGGTCGTCGAGACGATGACCGGGCTGGCTGACGTCGTCACCAACTTCGCGCTCGACTTCCTGCATCGACAGCTTGCCGGACAGTTCGGCGAGCCCCTCGACGAGCACGGCCGGCCGCAGCGGCTGCTCGTCATCGGCATGGGCAAGCTCGGCGGCCGCGAACTCAACGTTTCGTCGGACGTCGATTACATCTTCGTTTACCCGGAGGAGGGGCGAACCGCTGGCAACGGTCGCCGCCTCGACAACTACGAGTTCTTCCTGCGCCTCGGCAAGCGGCTGATCGGCGCCCTCGGCGACGCCACCGGGGATGGCCAGGTCTTCCGTGTCGACATGCGACTGCGGCCGAACGGCGATTCCGGGGCGCTGGTCGGCTCGCTCGGCTCGCTCGAGAACTACTTCATCGCGCAGGGCCGCGAGTGGGAGCGTTACGCCTGGATCAAGGCACGGGTGATGAACGAGGGAGCCAATCTGCAACCGGAGTGGGTCGACGCCCTGCAGCGCATCTGTCGCCCGTTCGTCTTTCGCAAGTATCTCGATTTCGGGGCGATCAACGCCATGCGCGAGCTGCACGCGCAGATCCGGCGCGAAGTGGCGCGTCGCGACATGGCCGAGCACATCAAGCTCGGCCCCGGAGGCATCCGCGAAATCGAGTTCATCGCCCAGGTTTTCCAGCTCATCCGCGGTGGGCGCGACCCGGCACTGCAGGTTCGCCCGACGTTGCGTGTCCTCGCCCTGCTCGCCGAGCGTCGGCTGCTGCCGGCGGACGGCGAACGCGAGCTGGCGACCGCCTACGAATTCCTGCGCCGCCTCGAGCACCGCCTGCAGTACGTCGCTGACGCGCAGACACACCGCCTGCCGGCCGGTGACGATGAGCGCCAGGCGATCGCGACCTCGATGGCTTGCCACGACTGGGCATCGTTCATGGTGGCGCTCGACGCGCATCGCGCGCTCGTCGCCCGCCACTTCGAGCAGGTGTTCTCCGAGCCCGAGGAGGGACGGCACCCGCTGGCCGGCATCTGGGACGGCGCGACGGCCAACGAGGACAGTCTCGAGCGACTCGCGGCGCTCGGTTTCCGCCAGCCACAGGCGCTGATCGAACGGGTACAGCGCTTCCGCGACAGCGGTCGCTATCTGCAGCTGCCGGCGAGCAACCGCGAGCGGCTCGACGCGCTGGGTCCGCGACTGATCGATGCGGCCGCCGCGACGGCGACACCCGACGCAACCTGGCAGCGCGGCCTCGACTTTCTCGACACGATCAGCCGTCGCGGCGCCTATCTCGCGCTCCTGCAGCAGTATCCACAGGCGTTGCACAAGCTTGCCGAGCTGATCGGCAGTTCGTCCTGGGCAGCCGACTACCTGACCCGCCACCCGATCCTGCTCGACGAACTCCTCGATTCGCGCATCTTCGACGTCACCACCGATTGGCAGCAGTTTCGCGACAACCTGCAGGCGCGGCTGGCGGAACACGTCGATGACACCGAGCGCGAAATGGACATCCTGCGCGAGACCCACCATGCGCAGGTCTTCCATTTCCTGGCGCAGGACCTGGCGGGCATGCACACGGTCGAGCATCTCGCCGACCGGCTCAGCGAGCTTGCCGACATCATGGTGCAGACGACCCTCGATCTCTGCTGGCAGAAGCTGAAGTCCCGCCACCCGCGGCCGGAACTGCCGCCACAGTTTGCCGTCATCGCCTACGGCAAGCTCGGCGGCAAGGAACTGGGCTTCGCCTCCGACCTCGACCTCGTCTATCTGCATGACGACCCGGAGAGCGGCGCCGGCGAGATCTATGCCCGCCTCGGCCAGCGCATGAGCACCTGGATGTCGAGCCAGACGGCTGCCGGAACGCTCTTCGAGGTGGATCTGCGGCTGCGCCCGAACGGCGATGCAGGAATGCTCGTCTGCCCGGTCGACGCCTTTCGCGACTACCAACTGCAGCACGCCTGGGTGTGGGAACACCAGGCCCTGACGCGCGCACGCTTCTGCGCCGGAGACCGGGCTCTCGGGGAGAAGTTCGAGGCCATCCGCACCGAGATCCTGCGCCAGCCCCGCGATCTGGCGACGCTGCGCCGGGAAGTGCTGGCGATGCGGCAGCGCATGCTCGAGCAGCATGGCTCGGGCAGCCAGGAGTCGTTCGACATCAAACACGACCGCGGCGGCCTGATCGATGTCGAGTTCATCGTCCAGTACCTGATCCTCGGCAATGCACGACAACACCCCCGCCTCTGCGGCAACCTCGGCAACATCGCGCTGCTCGGCATCGCCGCCGATCTGGGCCTGATTCCTGCCGCAGCCGCGGCAGCGGTGCGCGATGCCTACCGCGAGTATCGCCGCATGCAGCACGTCATGCGGCTGAACGCCGGCCGCCGCGCGCGCGTCGAACGGGCCACGGTCAGCCGTCGCATCGAGGCGGTGCTGGCACTCTGGCAGCAGGTTTTCGCTTCGCCATAGGCGTCGGTTATCATCCACACTCCCACAGCAAGCAATGGAGGACGCCGATGCGCCAGAACCTGCCGGTGACTGATGTCGAGACGATGCTGCCCGAGAACGCGTTCATCTACTCCCGGACCGATCTGAAGGGCGTGATCGTCGAGGCCAATGAAGCCCTTGCCAGTGTCAGCGGCTTCGAGCGGCGGGAGATGGTCGGCCAGCCACACAACATCGTGCGCCACCCCGACATGCCGGTCGAGGCGTTCGCCGACCTCTGGCGCGAACTGAAGAGTGGTCGCCCCTGGCGTGGCATCGTCAAGAACCGGCGCAAGGACGGCGGCTTCTACTGGGTGGTGGCGAACGTCTCGCCGGTCCGTGAAGCTGGCCACGTGGTTGGCTATCAGTCGGTGCGCAGCCGGCCGACCCGCGCCGAGATCGATGCCACGGCGAGCGCCTACCAGCGCATCCGCCAGGGCGACCCGCGACTGCGCATCGAGCAGGGCCGCGTCGTGGATCGTCGCGCCGCAGGCATCGCCCGCCTGTTCTCGTTACCCGTACAGCTGCCGCTGGTCGGCAGCGTCGCGCTGTTCGGTGCGGCGATGCGCCTTGGCGGTACGGGCTTCAGCGGCGGCGTCCTCGGTACGCTTCTCGACCTGCTGGCGGTTGCTTCCGTTCTTTACGGCCTGTTCTTCCTCTTCGCCTATGTGCCGCGCCTGCATGGCGAGCTGCACGGATTCGCCGAGTGGCTCGAGCAACTGCTGACCAGCGGCAATCTCAGGCAACGAATCGATTCGCCACGCAGCGACCTGATCGGCACCATCATCCGCCAGACCGACCGCTTCGTCTCGTCGGTACAGGCGACCGTGCAGGGGATGGCCGACGTCGCGGCGCAGGTCGGCGACGCGACGCGCGATGTCGGACGTGGTGTGCAACAGGTCCAGGAAGCGACGGGCAAGCAGAACGTGGCGACCGCATCAGCAACCGCCGCGGTCGATGAAGTGACCGCGCTGATCGCCCGCGTTGCCGACAATGCCCGCGCAACGCATGCAGTCGCCAGCCAGACAGGCGGCGTCTCGCGTGCCGGAGCCAAGGAGTCCGAGCAGGCCTGTGCGGCGATCGGCTCCCTCGCCGACACGGTCCGCCTGTCGGCCGAACAGGTCGAGACGCTCGGCCAGCGGTCGACCGAGATCAGCCAGATCACCTCGGTGATCAAGGAGATCGCCGATCAGACCAATCTGCTGGCGCTGAACGCCGCCATCGAGGCTGCGCGGGCCGGCGAGCAGGGACGGGGCTTCGCCGTGGTGGCCGATGAAGTGCGGAAACTGGCCGAGCGCACCGGCAAGGCGACGCAGCAGATCAGCGACCTGGTCACCGCCATCCACGCCGAAACCACGACCGCGGTCGATGGCATGCGCGCCGGTGCAGCGCAGGTCGGTGAGGGCGTCGAACGGGTCACTTCGTCGAAGGAGATCCTGCAGCGGATCAAGGTCGAGATGGACGAGACGATCCGGCGCGTGGAGGAAATCTCGCAAGCCTCGGTGGGCCAGAACGCCGCGATGGCACAACTGGGGGAAAACGTCAGACAGGTATCGGCAATGACCGCCGCCTGCGTCGCGCTCGCCAGCCAGACCGACTCCATGGTGGTTGAACTGACGGCGATGGTCGACCGGATGGAGAAGTCGGTCGGCCAGTTCTCGCTGTAGCAGCTTGGCCGTGCCGCTGGCGGTGGCGGCCGCGGTCGCCGGAGCGGCGCGCCGCTGCTCAGCCGCTGCTCAACCCCCACAGAGGTTCACCACCTCTCAGTCCGCAAGTCCGGCAAAGCCGAGGATCCACTCGAGAGCCTCGATCTGGCAACGGTTCACCGCGACGAGGTCGTGGCCGCAAACCGTGGCCAACGTTTCGATCGACGCCTCGTCGCCACGTTCGCAGGCAATGGCCAGTTCGAGGTAAGGCGCATGCCTGCCGCTGCAGTGCAACAGTGCCTCCGTCACCTCTGACGGCAGGCTGAAATGCTGCAGCGCTCGCGGCATGCTCATCGAAAAGATTCGGTCGATCATCGACAGAACGCCGACGATGAAGAGATCGCGGCGTTCGCTGTCCGGCACTTGGCTGCCAGCGAGCAGTTCCATGAAACGACCGCGGACCAGCGCTGCCTCGCGCCAGGCGTGCTCCATCGGATGCCTGTCCTCCGGCTGCTGGCTGGAGAAGAGCAGCAGCGTCGCCCAGCGATAGAGTTCGTCATGGCCGAGATAGGCGATCGCCTGCTTCAGATCCCTGATCGGACTGCGCAGCCGGAAAGCGGGAGAATTGACGACCCGCAGCAGGCGCAGGACCAGCGTCGGGTCTGCCCAGGCCTTCTCTGCCAGTTCGTCCGGGGCGGCCTGCCGGCGAATCGCGTTGAGCAGTTCCATCGCTGCCACCTTGTATGGCGGCACGACGACATTGCTCTCGCCCTGTTCGCGGCCGGCGACGAACGCGCCATGAAAGAAGGTGAAGCGCAGCAACCGACACGCCTCGTACATTTCGAGAAAGTCGACGTTCATGGCCACCAGTGGCTTGTGCTCGAGCCATCCAGCCAGTCGCCGCTGCACCGTCAGGAGATCGGGCGGAGCGAGCCGGCCGGCGTCGACGACGACATAGTCCGACAATGCGGCGAGCCGCTCGTCGCCAGCGAGGAGTTCCTGCGCACAGGCAAGGGAGAAGCCCATTGCGCGCAGACGGGACATGCCGGCAAGCAGCGCTTCACCGTCGCCCCCCAGCTCGTCCTCATGCCAGGCAAGGTGGAGAACCACGTTGTGCCTGGGCAGCCCCGGCAGCGCCGGATGCTCGAGAACGCCGAGGCCCACCGGCAGAAAGACCAGCCGCTGTGCCAGCAGCGCCTCCAGCCTGGCTTGCACAAAGTGCCAGAGCAGCGCGTCCGCGAACAGCCGCCGCGAAGGCGTCTGCCATTGTGCCGCGTGCGCCGGCCGCGGCCGCGCGACGGTCAGTTCGTGCGCGACGACCCGTTGCTCGCGGTCGAGAATGGGGCGATGTCGCAGGTAGCCCGGCTGCTCCATGTCGACCGCCGGCGATGCCGGCGGCGATGGTGCGGCGACAGGCTGCTCCACCTGCCGCGGTCGAAACAGTGACAGCAGACCCTTGAACATTTCCCCCCCTCCCGGGAATGGTCAGCCAGCAACAGCCCGTTGGCAGACCGGCGCTGCGTCGCCGTGACGACAGCGCGAGACGACAGGACCGACGCTGCGCGGCCGTGACCCGCCACCGCGGCCCCAGCCGGCGACCCTGCACCCGTCCTGCGCCACGGCCTGTCCGTCTTGCCCGCCACCGGCGCGCGTCACGATTGCCGATCGGCGCCGCGTTGTCAACCGTCGCTGACTCCTCGTCGCAGACCGGGCGATCGGCCCGCATGCACTGGCGGTACCCGCGCGACCGGCCCGCCCGGCCGTCGGCCGGCCGGAACACCGTTCAGGCGACGCAGCCGGCGACGGGAAGCCGCAGGACCATGCCCTCGTCGGCCGCGAGGACCAACTGCGAGAGGCTGACCCGTCGTGGCGGAGTCATGGTTGTTGACAGCAGCAGGTCGGCCGCCGCGCAGGACAGCGGCAACACCGGGCAGCGTGGCTCGGCGGCGAAGTTGAGCAGCACGAGCAGAGCGTTGCCCGGGTCACCGCGCAGGTAGGCGAAGACGTCCGGCTTCCCGGCGTCGAGTGAACGGTAGGAACCGCTGGCGAGTGCCGGCTCGGCCCGCCGCAGCGCGCTCATGGCGCGGAAGAAGGCAAGCGCTGAACTCGGGTCGGCCAATTGGCGGGCGACGTTGTGCGCGCCGCAGTCCGGCGCCAACGGCAACCACGGACGGACCCCGGCAGCCGCAAAGCCGGCATTCGCCGAGGCATCCCACTGCATCGGCGTGCGCTGCGGGTCGCGGCCGACGAGATGGGCGATTTCCGGCTGCCTGAGCGCCGGCGGATCCTGCATCAGTGCCAGGGGCAGCGGCACGTCGAGCATGCCGATCTCGTCGCCGTAGTAGCAGGTCGGCGTACCGCGCAGGGTGAGCAACAGCATGTGCGCGACCCGTGCCTGGCGCGATCCCACACGACTGGCCAGCCGCTTCTGATCGTGATTGCCGAGCACCCAGTTGGGCCAGGCGTGCCGGGGCAGGGCCGCTTCGTAGGCGTCCACCAGGTGGCGGACGACGGCGGCGTCCCAGGGGGCCCGGATGAGCTGGAAGTTGAACGGCAAATGGCACTCCGCGCCTTGCTCATCGCCGTAGTAGCGGACCAGGTCGGCGTTCGGCAGGTAGAGTTCGCCGATCATCAGGCGGTCGTCCCAGCCGTCGAGAAAGGCCCGCATGCGGCGGATCAGGGCATGCACTTCGGGCAGGTTGGCGGTGTGCACATGCAGCAGCCGCTGGTACTCGCGCACCCCATTCCAGCTCGGGTTCTCCGGTTCGTCGCGGAACAGCGGGTCCTTCAGCAGCATGCCGATGACGTCGACGCGGAAGCCGTCGACACCCTTGTCGAGCCAGAAGCGCATGCAGTCCAGGATCGCCGGCAGGACTTCCGGGTGGCGATGGTTCAGCTCCGGTTGTTGCGGCAGGAACTGGTGCATGTAGTACTGGCCGCTGGCCTCGTCGAAGGTCCATGCCGGACCGCCGAAGTGGCTCAGCCAGTTGTTCGGCGGACCGCCGCCGGGCGCCGGGTCGCGCCAGATGTACCAAGCTCGCCGCGGGTCGTCGCGCGCGCTGCGGCTGGCGATGAACCAGGGATGGAGATGCGAGCTGTGGTTGGGAACCAGATCGAGAAGAAGCCGCATGCCGCGCGCGTGCACCTCGGCCAGCAGGCGGTCGAAGTCGGCCATCGTGCCGAAGAGGGGGTGGATGGCGCAGTAATCGGCGACGTCGTAACCGAAGTCATGCATCGGCGACGGATAGATCGGCGACAGCCAGAGGATATCGACGTTGAGGCTGTGCAGGTAATTGAGACGGGCGATGATCCCCGCCAGGTCGCCGACGCCATCGCCATTGCTGTCCTGGAACGAACGCGGGTAGACTTGGTAGATGATGCCGGTCTGCCACCAGTTGGCGGCAGCGCTCATGATCGCAGCGCGGCCGTGCAGGCGGCGGCCATCCGGTCGAGTGCGGTGGCGAGGGTCTGTCGCGGGCAGCCGAAATTGAGCCGGACCCACCCCGCCAGGCCAAACTCGGCGCCACTCGACAGGCCGACACCGGCTGCCTCGAAGAAGGCCGCCGGATCGGCGACGGCGAGTCCGCGCGCATCGATCCACGCCAGGTAGGTCGCCTCGACATGGTTCATGGCAAGGCCGGGCAACGCGCGGACGGCAGCCTCGACGGTGTCGCGGTTGCGCCGCAGGGTTGCGATCAGGGCGCGCTGCCAGTCGTCACAGTCGCGGTAGGCGGCTTCGCAGGCCGCCAGCCCGAGCGCATTGACATGCGGCACGATGCCCCGCATGGCGGCGCTGAAACGGCGACGCAGGGCGGCGTCGGCGATGACGGCGAAGGCACAGCCGAGGCCGGGGATGTTCCACGTCTTGGATGGTGCCATGAGCGTGATCGTTCGCCGCGCCACCTCCTCGTCGAGCATTGCCAGCGGCAGGTGCCGGCGATGCGCGTCAAGGACGAGCCCGCAGTGGATCTCGTCGGAGCAGACGATGAGGTCGTTGCGCAGGCAGAAGGCCGCGATCCGCTCGAGTTCTTCGCGCTCCCAGGCGCGACCGACCGGGTTGTGCGGATGGCAGAGCAACAGCAGCCGGCTGCTCGGCAGTACCGCGTCCTGCAGCGCCGCGAAATCGTAGGTCCAGCGCTCGTGGACCTGGCACAGCGGCGCCGTCGTCAACCGCCGATCGGACAGGCGCGGTGCGCTGAGGAACGGCGGATAGACCGGCGTCGCCGTGATCACGTCACCATCGACGGCGCGGCAGGCGACGTTGAGTCCGCTGACCAGGCCGGGCAACCAGAGCAGCCAGTCCGCCTCGACCTGCCAACCGTACTCGCGCTGCAGATGGCCGATGACGGCCTCGTGGAGTTCTGGCATCGGTTCGGCGTAACCGAAACAGCCGTGCGCGACGCGGCGTTCGAGTGCAGCGATGATCGCCGGCGGCGCAGCGAAATCCATGTCGGCAACCCACAGCGGCAGCACGTCGCGCCCGGCGTAACGGTTCCATTTCAGCGAATCGCCACACGAGCGGTCGATGACCCGCTCGAAGTCGTGAGCCGGCAGATCGGCGGCGTGGCTGCGCACGCTGCGCAGAGAGTGGGCAACCGCGTCATCAGGCGGCGCTCGCTGAATCATGGACATGATGGCTCTCCTGGAAAGGATCGACGATCGGCCGAAGCCGCCCGCTAGGCGAGGAAGAGCCGGTAGGCGTGGTTGCCGGTTTCGTCCCAGTGCGCGTAACCGAGCGTGCGCAGGAACTGCCGGAAGTCGCCCATCTCGTCCGGTGGCACCTGCATGCCGACCAGCACGCGGCCGTAGTCGGCGCCGTGGTTGCGATAGTGGAAGAGGCTGATGTTCCAACCGGCACTCATCCGGTTGAGGAAGTTCATCAGTGCTCCCGGTCGCTCCGGGAACTCGAAGCGGTAGACAATCTCGTTGCTGATCGCCGGCGAGTGACCGCCGACCAGGTGACGGATGTGGCCTTTCGCCACTTCGTCGTCGGTCAGGTCGAGGGTCGGGTAGCCGTGCTTGCGCAAATGCTGCAACAGGCGTACCGACTCGGCACGGGAAGCAACCTGGATGCCGACGAAGACGTGTGCCTCTCGCTGATCGTTGTAGCGGTAATTGAACTCGGTGATGCTGCGGGCACCAATCAGGGCGACGAACTGCTTGTAGGCTCCTGGCCGCTCGGGCAAGGTCACGGCGAAGACCGCCTCGCGCTGCTCGCCGATCTCCGCCCGTTCGGCGACGAAGCGCAGCCGGTCGAAGTTGATGTTCGCGCCCGATGCCGTGGCGACCAGTGTCCTGCCCTGCAGCCGGTGCCGCGCGGCATACTCCTTGGCGCCGGCGACTGCCAGCGCGCCGGCCGGTTCGAGCACTGCGCGCGTGTCCTCGAAGACGTCCTTGATCGCGGCGCAGATGGCGTCGGTGTCGACCAGCACCATTTCATCGACGTGGGTCTGACAGAGGCGGAAGGTCTCCTCGCCGACGTACTTGACTGCGGCGCCATCGGCGAACAGGCCGACGTGCTCGAGCCGGACACGCTTGCCGGCACGCAGGGAACGAGCCATGGCGTCGGCGTCAACCGCTTCGACGCCGACGATCCGGGTCGCCGGTCGCAGGCGCTTGACGTAGGCGGCGACTCCCGAGATCAGACCGCCGCCACCGACACAGCAGAAGATGGCGTCGATCGGCTCCGCGTGCTGGCGCAGGATCTCCATGCCGATCGTGCCTTGGCCGGCGATCACCTCGGGATCGTCGAAGGGATGCACGAAGCTCAGGCGCTCGCTCTTCTCGATCGCCTGCGCATGCGCGTAGGCGTCATCGTACGACTCGCCGGCCAGAACCACTTCACCACCGCGTTGCCGGACCGCCTCGATCTTGATCTGTGGCGTCGTCGTCGGCATGACGATCACCGCCCGGCAACCCACCTTGGCGGCTGCCAGCGCGACGCCCTGCGCATGGTTGCCTGCCGAAGCGCAGATCACGCCGCGTTTCAGCTTCTCCTTCGACAGGTGCACGATCTTGTTGTAGGCGCCGCGCAGTTTGAACGAGAAGACGGGCTGCAGATCCTCGCGCTTGAGCAGCACCCGATTGCCGATGCGTGCCGACAGGCCGGGTGCCCGGTCGAGGGGGGTTTCGATCGCCACGTCATAGACGCGGGCGTTGAGAATTCGCTCGAGGTAATCGATGGGCATGGCGGCAGCTCGCCCCGGTGCTTTGCCAAAGGCGCCGATTCTAGCAGGAGAAGGGGCGTTCAGCCGCGGCCCGGTGGCGCATCGCTTGCGCGTCCGCTTCAGGCACCGCGATCGTTGGGCGTCAGCATGAGTTGCCGCAGGGCGTCGCTCATCGGCAGATGCAGATTGCCACCGTCCGGCGGAATCGGCGAGGTGAACCAGCGCTCGTAGATACGCGCTAACTCGCCGCTCTGCATCAGGCCGCTCAGTGTCCGATCGACCAGCTTCTTCAACTGCGCGTCATGGCGGCGGAAGGCGATGGCGTAAGGCTCGAAACCGAAGCGGTCGTCGAGCAACATGAAGCGCTCGCGCTCAACGGCGGCAAGCTGCAGCAACAGGCCGCGCAGCGAAACGTCGTCGAGCACCAGCGCCGCGACCTCGCCACGCAGCAGGAGCTGCAGTCCCTCCGCCTGATCACGGCTGCCGCGATGGCTGACTTGCAGTCCCTGGCGAGCGGCTGCCGAAGTCAGGTAGGCCGCTGCCGTCGTCCCGAATACGGTCGCCACGGTCTTGCCCTGCAGGTCGGCGAATGAACGGATGCCGGCATCCTTGCTGACCAGCGCCTGGATTCCGGCAACGAAGATGGTGCTGCTGAAAGCGAGGTCGCGCTGCCGATGTTCGGTGTTGATCGTTGCGCCACAATCGAGGTCGATCGTTCCGGTCTCGAGCATGATCTGGCGCGCACCGGGCGTCGTCGGAACCGGCACCGCAGTCAGATGCGGCAGGTTCAGCTGCACCTGGATGGCCTCGGTGACATGACGACAGAGGTCGATCGCGAAACCGATCGCCTCCTCCCCGCCAGCCAGATAGGAGAAGGGGATGGCGGCTTCACGGTAGCCGATATAGACCGCGTTCGCCGTACGAATCTTCGCCAGGGTCGGTGACGCCGCTCCTTCCTCGGCGCTCGGCGCCGGGACGAGGAGGAACAGGCAGGCGGCAGCAAGCAACGCGCGGGACAGGCACGCAGCGGCAACTCTCATGTCACGACCTCCGTGGTTGAACCGGCCGACCCGGGCGACGCGGCCAATGGCGGAACGATATGCCGCGCGCACGCCGAAAGTGTTGCCAGCGTCAGCTGCCGTGGCGCTGCGCACGGCGGCAGCGACGTCGGTCGTCAAGCGGCGGCCAGCCGGGTTCACGGCACAACCGGCCGTGTCGCGGGGAACTGCCCGGGCACCGCCGGCTGGTTGCGACCGCCGACCAGGCCAGCCGCTGCCCCATCGCTCAGTTCCCTGGCCCTGCGCCCGAGCAGTTCGCGATCCGGCTGGGCGTAGGTGGGTGCCGCTGGCGGGCAGAGTTGCGCCGGATCGGCCGCCGCCATTTCCCTGGCTGCCGGCGCTTCATCGCCTTCCGCACGTTTCAGACCGAGCTTTTCGAGCAGTCGACCCATGCCGGCGTAGCTGCGCAAATAGGCCAGGGCAAGCTCGATCTCGGCATTGACCTGCGAGCGGCGGGCATCGAAATACTCGTTCTGGGTGTTGAGCAGGTCGAGCAGCGTACGCTGGCCAATGTTGAACTGGTCGCGATAGGCGTTGCGCGTCTTCTCGACCAGTTCGACCTGCATGGCGATCTGGCCGATCTGGTCGCGCAGGCGGATCGTGTCGTGGAAAGCGATCGACAGCGTCTGCCGGATGTCCCGACACGCCTTCTCGCGCTGGTCGAGGGCGATGTTCTTGCGCTCTCGATACTGGCGGTTGCGCGCCAGATCCGAGCCGCCGTTGTAGAGATTGTAGTCGAGCCGCATTTCCACGACGCTGTTGTCGCGAGCATCGCCGAGGCCCGCGAAGTCACTGAAATGCTCGCTGCGGGCAATCAGGTGCAGTCGCGGCATGAAGGCGGCGCGCTGCTTTTCGAGGTCGTGCTGCGATGCTTCGACGTTCTCGACCGTCGCCTGCAAGGCCGGGTTGTTCGCCAGTGCCACGACGAGGACGGCCTCGGCGCGATCGGGAAACGAAGTCGCAAGGTTGGCCGGAGCGAACATGACTTTCGCCGGCTGCTCGCCAATCAATCGCAGATAGCGCGCCGTCACATCGTGCAGGTTGGCGAGTGCGGTGGTCAGGTTGACATCCGCCAGAGCCAACCGGCTGGCGGCCTGATCGACATCGACCCGCTTGCCGACACCCGATTCGGCCCGCAAGCGGAGCTGATCGAGCGCCGCCTGATGCTGGATGTAGTTCTCCTCGGCAAGATAGACCAGACGACGATGGCGGACGACGTCGAGATAGGCGCGGCCCGCTTCGAGAGCCGTATTCTCGGAGGCATCGAGCAGTTCGAAGTAACGCACGAGCTTGGCCTTGCCCAGCCTCTTGACCTCGCTGGCGGTGGCGAAACCGTCGAACAGCATCTGCCGCAGGTTGATCAATGCGTAATTTCGGCTCCACGACGTCTCGGCGGCGGGATCGCTTCGCGGCGTCAGCCTCTCACGACCGACGCCAGCCGCGACGTCGACCTGTGGCAGGAAACCGCCGCGCGCGACATCGACCTCCTCCCGCCCTTCGCGAAAGGCATGCCAGCGCGCCTGCACCTCGGGGTTCCGCAGCACTGCGATCTGCGCCGCCTCGTGCAGAGAGACATGCTCGGGATTCGTTGCACTGGCGGCAGAGGAAGTCATCAGCGGCAGCAGGGCCACCAGCAGGAACGACACGGCGGCCAGGCTTGAACCCTGTCTCTTGTTTTTCATGTCAAAGTGGACCCGAAAGTGTGAGGCTTGCCGCATTATACTCAGCACTTGGTCCGTGGCGACACGGCCGCTCATGCCCCGGGATTGATCGATCTTGCTCACCTTCTCCCGCCTTGCACCGATCCGGCCGGCGCTCGGCGCTCTCGCGGCCAGCGTGCAGGCCTGCGTCGCGGCCTCGCTGCTGCTCGTCGCCAGCTGGTACGCAGCCGCCAACCCAGATCTGGCGGCCATGGAGCAACAGCTGATCGCCCGCTTCGGTCCCGCCCGGATCACCCTGTTGCGCGACTGGGCCCGCATGATCGCCTCGACCAGCGTCCTGAACGACAGCGAAAAGTTGCGGCGAATCAACGATTTTTTCAATCAGAACATCAGCTTCGACGACGACCGGGCGATCTGGCAGGAGTCGGACTACTGGGCGACGCCGCTCGAGACCATCGGCCGCGGCAGGGGCGACTGCGAGGATTTCGCCATTGCCAAGTACTTCTCGCTGCAGCTTGCCGGCATTCCGGTGCGCAAGATGCGCCTCATCTACGTCCGTGCCAGCACGACGACGCCATCAGGGGCGGCACAGCAGGCGCACATGGTCCTCGCCTACTACGCGAACCCGCGCGCCGAACCGGTCCTGCTGGACAATCTGCACACCACCATTAAACCGGCAGCGCAACGCCGCGACCTGCAGCCGGTGTTCAGCTTCAACAGCGAGGGGCTCTATCCCGGGATCGCCGGAACCACGTCGGCCAGCGCCGGGCCACTTGGTCGCCTCTCGCGCTGGGAGAGACTGTTGCAACGGGCGCGCAGCGAGGGCTTCCACTGAGGGGCCGACAGAGAGGATCACGATCATGTCCATCTACCGCCAATTCTGGCTTGCCATCGTCACCAGCATGCTGCTCGCTTTCGGAGGCAGTCTGGTCGCCTCGTTGCTGAGCGCGCGTGCCTACCTCGAGGCGGAGCTGTCGATCAAGAACGCCGACAATGCCACGGCGCTGGCACTGGCCATCAGCCTTGGCAAACCGGACGCGGCGATGGTCGAACTGAGTGCGGCGGCGCTTTTCGACAGCGGCCGCTACGAGTTGATCCGGGTCGTCGATGCTGAAGGCGCAACGCTGGTCGAGAAAGCCGCCCTGCCAGACGATCCCGACGCTCCCGATTGGTTTGTCCGGCTGCTGCCGATCGAGGCGATACCGGGTACGGCGCAGATCAGCAGCGGCTGGGATCAGATCGGCACCCTGACGGTGATCAGCAACCGGCGTTTCGCCTACACGGTCCTCTGGCAGGGCGTCTGGCGGGTAGTGGTGGCACTGGCGCTGGCCAGCCTGGTCGCCGGCGGCCTCGGCTGGTTCATCGTCGGCCGCCTCAAGGCGCCGCTGCAGGCGGTGATCGAGCAGGCCACGGCGATCACCGAGCGGCGCTTCGTCACCATCGACGAGCCGAGGGTACCCGAATTGAAGCGTCTGGCGATGGCGATGAACGCGACTGTGGGGCGACTCGCAACGATCTTCGCCGACGAAGCCGCGCGGCTCGACAAGCTCCACCAGGAAGCCAACCTCGATCCTTTGACGGGTCTCGCCAACCGCGGCCACTTCATGGCACAACTGCAGCAGTGGCTCGACGCAGAGCATGCCGGCGAGGGCAGCCTGCTTCTGATCCGCCTCGCGCACCTGGCCGACCGCAACCGACACCTCGGCCGCGCGACGACGGACGAGCTCCTGCGCTGCCTTGCGGCAACGATACGGGAGCACACGGCAAGGGACGGTCAGTCGCTTGCCGGTCGGCTGAACGGCGCCGATTTCGCGATGATGTTGTCGAGCGGACGCGATCCGCAGGCGGCAGCGGCCGAGCTGTTGGCGGCGCTGCGCGAGGCCGGCAGACCCTACTCGGACGATGAGGCATTCGCCTGGATCGGCTACGGCCACGCCAGGCACGGGACGCCGCTTGCCGATCTTCTCGCCAGGGTCGACCACGCACTCGCCGCCGCGGAAGCAACCGGGACCAGCTGCACCCGCGGGGCGACCGCGGACGCAGCGCAAGCGCTGCCGCCGACGGCCGATCAATGGGCGCAAGCCATCACCCGCGCCGTCGACAGGAAGTGGCTGCGGCTGGCATCCTTCCCCGTGACCGACACGGCGGGCAGGCTGTCGCACCGTGAATGCCCCCTGCGACTGCGCTTCGCGGAAGAGGGGGAGTGGCTGGCGGCTGGCGTCTTCCTGCCGGTCGCGGAACGGCTGCGTCTGACTCCTGCGCTCGATCTCGCGGCGGTGAGCCTGGCCATCGGCCAACTGCGGGCGTACCCTGCGGCCCATGGACTGGCAATCAACCTCGCCGCCAGTTCGCTGGCGAACACACGCTTCCGGCAGACCCTCCTGAGCATGCTGGCCGACGCCGCCAGCGATGCCCGGCAGCTTTGGCTGGAAGTGGGCGAAAGCGGCGCCCTGCGGCATCTCACGGCGTTCCGCGAGTTCTGCCGTGACGCCAGAGCAGGCGGCTGCCGCGTCGGCCTGGAGCACTTCGGCAACCGCTTCAGCCAAGTCGGATCGCTCCACGATCTCGCGCTCGACTACATCAAGGTCGATGCCAGCTTCATTGGCGGCATCACATCGAACCGGGGCAACCAGGCTTTTCTCAAGGGGCTGACGACGATCGCCCATGCACTCGATTGGCAGGTTTTCGCCGAGGGGGTGGCGACAGCCGATGAACTTTCCGCTGTCGCCGACCTGGGCTTTGACGGCGCCACCGGTCCGGCAGTGCTGGCGCCGGCAGCGAACCCGCAGTGGGACTGACCCCCGCGCGCCGGTAGCGGCACGCCGACCTCGCATTGCAGCGTGCGGACGGCGGCGACCAGCGCTACCGCCACCGCCTGCCTGCCGGGGCAGAGGCAACCGTCGGCAGACAGGAGGAAACGCCAGAGCTAGTCGGTGATCAGCTTGTTTTTGCTGAGCAGATCCTGAATGATCAGTTGATCGGTACTCAGGCCTCCGGCCGAGAGGTCGACGCCGGCGAGGACGATCTGCTGGTCGACCGCAGCGGGATCGTAGCCGGCCGCGAAGCCGCCTGAACTGCTGATGTCCACAGTCGTTGCCCCACCCTCGACGCGGAAGTGCAGATAGTTGTCCAAACTGCCTGGCGAGGAGTTCTCGCCCTGCAGCAGGTCACGCAGGTCGAGGACGTCGCCACCGGCCGTCCGCGAGGCGACCGAGAAATCGGTGATCGTGTCGACCGCCGGCGCTGCCGGCGCCCCGCTGTCGGCAAGACGCCAGGCGAACACGTCGGCACCCAGCCCGCCGCTCATCAGGTCGTTGCCAGCGCCACCCAGCATGGTCTCGGCGCCGATACCACCGGCGAGCGTGTCAGCGCCGGCGCCACCCGTCGTGCTCACCGGCGGCGGGACCTCGCTGGCACCGCTCACCTGGACGGTCAGGGTGGCGGTATCGACCGCACCGTCGGCATCCCGGATCGTGTAGGTGAACACGTCGTCGGCAACCTGGCCCGCGCCGAGGCTCTGAACGGCGGCTCGGGAATGGTCGAGGGAATAACTGTAACTGCCATCGGCAGCGATGGTGAGCGTCCCGTAGGTGCCATCGATGACGGCACCCACACCGGTTGCCGCCGGCGCCGGGACGTCGCCGGCGACGACGCCGACAACGGCCAGCGTCGAGCCATCGGGATCGCGGTCCTGGCCTGGGGTGGTCGGCGTCACGTCACCGGTAATCGTCACCAGTGGTCCGCCAACAGCCGCGGCAGCGAAACCATACATCGATGGTCCAGCCGAGGAGACACCAGTGGGCGTGGCCGTTCCCGCAGCCAGATCGATCCTGTACAGGGCGCCCCCTGCCCGGCTGCCAACGAAGGTCCCGACGTCGGTCTGCGCCAGATTGTAGAGGTCGTTCGGCAGGCCGGAGACGGCCGTGGTGGCAATACCGGTGGCAAGGTCGAACTTGCGTATCGTCCCGTTCGTCGTCGCCAAGTAGAGCGCATTGTCGGCAAACAGCAAGTCGCCCGACGAGCCTTGCCCGGAACCGAAAGTACCGATCCGTGTCGCCGCACCGGTGGTGGTGGACAACTGGTACAGATCGCCAGTGTTTCCCGAAGCAAAAAGCCGGCCATCAGGACTTGCGACCAGGGCGTTGATGAAACCTGCGCCGGTCACCGTTCCGATGCGGGTTGCGCTGCCGGTCACCGGATTGATGCTGTAGAGCACACTCGTCGAGTCGAGAGTGATCCCGAACAGCGTGCCCGTCGAACCAACCGCGATGTCGCCGAAGACCCGGCCGGCATTACCGATCAGCGTGCGGGTTCCGGTTGCTGGATTGACGGTACCGATGTTTCCAGCCGAGTCGTTGTAGTAGATCCGCTGCGCCGGCAGTTCGTAGACCATCGCCCGGTCATCGACCGCCACCGGGCCAAGTCGGTAGGTCGAGGTATCGGTTGCGGTGAAGGGATTGCCCACGGCATCCGTACCGCTGACCGTCGCCGTGAATTGGGTTCCGGCAGCCAGGTCGGATCCGGCAACGTTGACCCTGAAAGTGTTGCCGGGAAGAACCGTCGTCACATAGGAGATGCCGTTGATCGAGAGCGCGACCGTGTCACCCGGCGCCGCATCACCGCCAACTCGTCCGGTCACCGGCACCATCCCAGCTGCTTCACTGGCGGTCAACAGGTCATCGGCGGTGATGTTGTCCACCGTGATGGTGGCCGAAGCCGTGCGGTCAACCGTGTGTTCCGACAGCGCGGTGCCGACGAAGGGATTGCCCGCATCGTCGAAACCGCTGACCGAGGCCAGGAAGCGGGTATCGACCGCGAGATCAGCACCGGCTACATCGATGTTGAAGGTGTTCCCTGGCAGCACCGAGCCGACGTAGGTGGTGCCGTTGATCCTGAGGACCACCGTGTCGCCGGGAGCTGCGTCACCACCAACCGTCCCGGTGACAGTAACCCGGCCTCTTGCCTCGGCGTCGTTCAGGACGTCATCGGCCGTGATCGGATCGACGGCAATCGACGCCGCAGCACTGACATCGACCGTGTAGCGTTCGCTGGTGCTGGCGCTGCCGCTGTTGCCGGCAGCGTCGGTCGTGCTGATGCTGGCGTCGATGGTGCGGTCGGGGTCGGCGGCGAGGTCGGCGCCGGGAACGACGACGGAGAAGACGAGGCTGCCGCCGGGACCGGACACGACCGGGCCACTGAAGCTCTGGCCGTTGATCGCCAGGGTGACGGTGTCGCCGACCTGCGCGTCGCCTCCGACGCGGCCGGTGAGGGTGACTGGACCCGAAGCTTCGGCGGCGTTGAGGATGTCGTCGGCGGTGATGTTCGGGTCGAGGCTGATCGTCGGTACCGGCGTAGTGCTGTCCACGGTGCGGACGGGTCGCGTCGCCGGGCTGGCGGCGTTGCCGGCGGCGTCGGCGACGCTGGCGGTGA
>JFAX01000037.1:0-8760 GCA_000585015.1 Candidatus Accumulibacter adjunctus
CGGCGCCGCCGACCTCGGCCATCGTCGTCGCGCGGCCGGTCACCGCCTTGATGACTTCCGGACCGGTGAGGAACATGTGCGCGTTGTGCCGCGTCATGATGACGAAGTCCATCAGCGCCGGCGAGTACGCCGCGCCGCCGGCGCAGGGTCCGCAGATCACCGCGATCTGCGGCACGACGCCGGACAGCAGGACGTTGGTGTAGAAGACGTCGCCGTAGCCCGAGAGGGCATCGACGCCCTCCTGGATGCGGGCGCCGCCGGAGTCCTTGAAGGCGACCAGCGGCACCCCGGTCTTCAGCGCGTGGCGCATGATGCGCGTGATCTTGCGTGCCTGCATCTTGCCCAGCGTGCCGGCGACGACATTGAAGTCCTGGCTGAACGCCGCGATCTGCAACGTTCCAAAGTAGCCGTTGCCGGCGATGACGCCATCGGCCGGCAGCGTGCGCCCGGCAAGGCCGAAGGAGGTCGCGGCGTGTGAGGCATAGAGCCCGAGTTCCTGGAAGGTGCCCTCGTCGAAGAGGGTCAGAAGCCGTTCGCGGGCGGACAGCAGTCCTTTCGCGTGCAGGGCTTCCAGCTTCTCGGGGCTGACATGGTCAATCAGCTTGTCGCGCTTGGCGCGCAGCTTGTCGATCAACTCCGGTTTTATGGTCATGTGGATTCCTATCGGTGTCTGAGCCTGAACTGATTCTCATTTTTCAGCAGCGACCTGCTGGCGAGCTCCCGGCAGCGTAGTATCCATACTTTGCCTTGTGTTGGCTAGTGGTTCGAAAAAAATTCTTTCCTGTTGCGCGATCGGGAGCGGCCGCACGCGGCGGCGGCCGGAGGCGCCGGCGCGTCCCGGCGAACCGATTGCCGCGGCAATCCGGCCGTCCTGGCGTAGAATGCGAGGCTGATGCGGGGAGCCAATGCCGGCGAGGATGCCGTTCGATGAGCGGACGACAGAAACGGGAAAGCCCTGCAACAGAAACGGAAAAGCCCCGAAGAAAGTGAGCTTTCTCGGGGCTTTCGAATCGTCGGGCTTGCGTTGTTGCGGCTGGTGCCCAAGAGAGGAATCGAACCTCCACGGTGTTGCCACCACTAGGACCTGAACCTAGCGCGTCTACCAATTTCGCCACCTGGGCATTTCCAGCGAAGGCCGAATTCTATAGGAACATCAGCAGATGTCAATGACCAGCCTGTCGGCGATCCGCCGCCGCGATCCGCAGCTCGAGCGTGAGCAGAAGCGCTACGAGCAGCCGCTGCCGTCGCGTGAGTACATTCTGCAGGTGCTGGCCGAACAGGGCAGGCCGGTCGCCTGCGAGGCGCTGCAGGAGTTGCTCGACATCCAGGACGAAGAGTCCGGCGCCTTCCAGCGCCGCCTGCGGGCGATGGAGCGGGAAGGCCAGTTGCTGCGCAACCGCCGGGAGTGCTACCTGCTGCCGCAGCGCGCCAGCCTGATCGCCGGCCGGGTCGAGGGACATCCAGACGGTTACGGCTTTCTCGTTCCCGATGATGGCAGCGAGCATCTCTCGCTCGAAGCGCGGCAGATGTCGAAGGTGCTGCATCGCGACCGGGCGCTGGCGCGTGTCGTCGGCGTAGACCGCCGCGGGCGCCGTGAGGCGGTCATCGTCGAGGTCCTCGAGCGCGCCAACAGCCGCGTCGTCGGTCGCGTCCTCGTCGAGCATGGCATCACGCTGGTGGTGCCCGAGGACCGGCGGATCAACCAGGACATCCTGATTGCGCCGGAAGATGTGCACGACGTGCGTGCCGGAGCGGTGGTGACGGTCGAGATCATCGAGCAGCCCGACCGCCATACCAAGCCGCTGGGGCGGATCGTCGAGGTGCTCGGCAACTACGCCGATCCGGGCATGGAGATCGAGATCGCGCTGCGCAAGCACGCGCTGCCCTTCGAGTTTTCGCCGGCGGCGCTGGCTGAGGCGGCCAGCCTGCCGGAAATGGTGGCGCCGCATTCCTGGCAGGGGCGCGTCGACCTGCGCGAGCTGCCGCTGCTGACGATCGACGGTGCGACGGCGAAGGATTTCGACGACGCCGTGTTCGCCGAGCGGCAGGAGCATGGCTGGCGACTGGTGGTGGCGATCGCCGACGTCAGCCACTACGTGCAGCCTGCCTCGGCGCTCGATCGCGACGCCTGCGAGCGCGGCAACTCGGTCTACTTCCCGCGGCGGGTGATTCCGATGTTGCCGGAGAAGCTGTCGAACGGCCTGTGCTCGCTGAATCCGGAAGTCGACCGCCTGGCGATGGTGTGTGACATGACGATCGACGACGCGGGCGGGATCAGCGGCTACCGTTTCGCCGAAGCCGTCTTCCGTTCGCAGGCGCGACTCACTTACGACGAGGTGTGGAGCTGGCTGTCGCAGGCGAGCGAACCCGCGGACGAGCGCCATCGCCGCCTGCTGCCGCATCTGCAGGCGCTCTACGCGCTCTATCGGGTGCTCGTCGCGGCGCGTGGCAAACGCGGTGCGATCGACTTCGAGACCATCGAGACGATGATGCTGTTCAACGACCAGGGCAAGATCGAGAGCATCGTCCCGGTCTTCCGCAACGATGCGCATCGGCTGATCGAAGAGTGCATGCTCGCCGCCAACGTCTGCGCCTCGAACTTCCTGCAGGCGCGGAAGCAGGCCTGCCTGTACCGGATTCACGAAGGCCCGACCGCCGAGAAGCTGGACGCCCTGCGACGTTTCCTCGCCGAGTTCGGCCTCGCGCTCGGCGGCGGCGACGAACCGTCGGCACGCGATTATGCCGACCTGCTGGCGGGCATCCAGGGTCGTCCCGACGTCCAGTTGCTGCAGACAGTGATGCTGCGCTCGCTCCGCCAGGCGGTCTACAGTCCCGACAACGTCGGCCATTTCGGCCTCGCCTACGAGCACTACACCCATTTCACCTCGCCGATCCGTCGCTATCCCGATCTGCTGGTGCATCGCTCGATCAAGGCGGCGCTCGCCGGCGGAACATACACGCCGGGGAAATGGCAGGAGATCGGCGTGCACTGTTCGCTGACCGAGCGCCGGGCCGACGAGGCGACCCGCGACGTCAGCAACTGGCTCAAGTGCTATTACATGCGCGAGCGGATCGGCGAGACCTTCGCCGGAACGATCGCCGCCGTCGTTCCCTTCGGTCTCTTCGTTGCCCTCGACGAGGTCTACGTCGAGGGTCTGGTGCATGTCTCGGAGCTCGGCGACGAATACTTCCAGTTCGACGCCACGCGTCACCAGATGCTGGGCGAACGCACTGGCAAGCGCCATCGCCTGGGCGACCGCCTGCTCGTGCGGCTGGTGCGCGCCGATCTCGAGAGCGGACGCATCGACTTCGTCCTTGCCGACGCGTCGCCGGCTGCCGCCGCCTTGAAGCGCGACGGCAGGTCGGGCGGTGCTGCTGCCTGAAGATGGGTGACGCGCCCAGCCGCCGCAACTTCCTGCGTGGCCGTTTCGCTGTCCGCGTGCCGCCGCTGCGTCCACCGTGGGCGCTTGCCGAGGTGGACTTCGCGCAGCGGTGTACCCGTTGCGGCGACTGTGCCGCTGCCTGTCCGACGCGCGTCATCGTTGCCGGCGACGCGGGCTATCCGACACTCGACTTCGCGCGCGGCGAGTGCAGCTTCTGCGCCGCCTGCGTGGCTGCCTGCCGGAGTGGCGCGTTGCAGCGGCAGGACGGCCAGTCGCCGTGGTCGCTGCGGGCGGCGATCGGCGATGCCTGCCTCGCGCGACAGCGGGTCGAATGCCGCGTCTGCGGCGATCTCTGCGCGGCGGCGGCGATCCGCTTCCTGCCGCAGCGGGGTGGCGCTGCGCAGCCGCTGCTCGACGCGACGCGCTGCAGCGGCTGCGGCGCCTGCGTCGCCCCTTGTCCGGCGCGGGCGATCGTTGTTGCCGAGGGCAGCGATGTCGGCTGAGCGGCTGCGATGAGCGCCGATCGGCACGACCAGAGCGCGGCGGCCGGACCGGCTGGCGGGACGGCCGCCGACGCGGCGCCGCGCCTGCTGCGCGTGGTCAGCCTGCTGGTCGAAGAGACGCGCCCCGGCCGCGCCGGCCGCGTCGGCCTGCACAGCCACCTCGAACGCGATCTCGGGCTCGACAGCCTGGCGCGCGTCGAACTTCTGCTGCGCGTCGGCAGCGAATTCGGCCGCTCGCTGCCCGAGGCCGCACTCAGCGAAGCCGAGACGCCCGCCGATCTGCTGCGCCTGATCGACCGCGCCGGCGCCGCGATGCTGCCAGTGGTCGCCATCGACCGGGTGGCCGCCGGCGGGCCGATCAGTCTTCCCGAGCGGGCAGAGACGCTGGTCGATGTCCTCGAGTGGCACGCCGAGCGGCAGCCCGGGCGGTGTCACGTGCTGCTGTACGGTGACATCGACGCCGCCACCGGCGAGCCGCGCTGCCAGCCGCTTTCCTATGGCGAACTGCTCGCCGAATCGCGCCGCGTCGCCAGCGCGCTGGTGTCGCGCGGTCTGCAGCCGCGGCAGGCGGTGGCGTTGATGCTGCCGACCGGTCGCGACTATCTCAGCAGCTTCTTCGGCGTCATGCTCGCCGGTGGCATCCCGGTGCCGATCTACCCGCCGGCGCGGCTGGCGCAGATCGAGGACCACCTGCAGCGGCATGCGCGCATCCTGGCGAATGCCGAAGCCGTGTTCATCATCACCGTGCCGCAGGCGAAGGGCGTCGCCGCCCTGCTGCGCGCCCAGGCACCGACGCTGAGCGAAGTCCTGACGCCCGACGAACTGTCGGCGGTGGCGATGCCGCTGCTCTACCGGCCGGCAGCGAGCGACACCGCCTTCCTGCAGTACACCTCGGGCAGTACCGGCGACCCAAAGGGCGTCGTTCTCAGCCACGCCAACCTGCTCGCCAACCTGCGGGCGATGGGCGAGGCCGTCGCCGTGACCAGTGACGACGTCTTCGTCTCCTGGCTGCCGCTCTATCACGACATGGGCCTGATCGGCGCCTGGTTCGGCTCGCTCTACTTCGGCATGCTGCTCGTCCTGATGTCGCCGCTCGCCTTCCTCGCGCGACCGGTGCGCTGGCTGCAGATGATCTCGCGGCATCGCGGCACGCTGTCGCCGGCGCCCAACTTCGCCNATGACCTGTGCGCGCGCAAGCTCGCCGACACTGACCTCGCCGGCCTCGATCTCGCCTCCTGGCGGCTGGCGCTGAACGGCGCCGAGCCGGTGAGCCCGGCGACGCTGCAGGCCTTTGCCGATCGTTTCGCCCCCTGCGGACTGCGGCGAACGGCGATCACGCCGGTCTATGGCCTCGCCGAGTGCTCGGTCGGACTCGCCTTCCCGCCGCTCGGACGCGGGCCGCGCATCGACGTCATCGAGCGCGCCGCGCTGTTGCAGCGCAAGCTCGCGCTACCGGCGGCTGCCGATGCCAGCGACGTCGTGCGCGTGCCCGCCTGCGGTCGACCGTTGCCGCGGCACGAGATCCGCATCGTCGGCGATGACGGTGGCGAACTGCCTGACCGGCAGGTCGGTGGCCTGCAGTTTCGCGGTCCGTCGGCGACCGCCGGTTACCACCGCAATCCGGCGGCAACGCAGGCGCTCTTCCGCGACGGCTGGCTCGACTCCGGCGATTTCGCGTACACCGTCGCGGGCGAGATCTACCTCACCGGGCGGGTCAAGGACCTGATCATCCGCGGTGGCCGCAACCTCTATCCCTACGAACTCGAGCAGGCGGTCGGCAACCTGCCGGGAGTGCGCCGCGGCTGCGTCGCGGTCTTCGCCAGCAGCGACCCGGTCACCGCCAGCGAGCGTCTGGTCGTCGTCGCCGAGACGCGCGAGGAGGATCCGCAGCGACGCGAGGAATTGCGGCAGAGGATCAACGAGGCGGCAGTGACCGCGATCGGCCTGCCGGCCGACGAAGTCGTGCTGGCGCCGCCGAATTCGGTGCTCAAGACCTCGAGCGGCAAGATCCGCCGCAACGCCTCGCGCGAAGCCTTCGAACGCGGCCTGCTCGGCGTCGCCGGTGCCAGTTCCCGGCGGCAGCTCGTGCGCCTGGCGATCGCCGCCGGGCAGGCACGCGCGGCCGACGCCGCGCGCAGATTCGCCCGGCGAGCCTACGGCGCCTGCTGCTGGACGGTCTTCCTGCTGCTCGCGCTGCCGGTGATGGCGCTGGTGATCGCACTGCGCTCACCGCCGGCCGGCCGGCGCATCGTCCATCATGCCGCGCGCGCATTCCTGCGCCTCGTCGGCATGCCGGTACCCGTCGTCGCCGCTGGCGCCCTGCCGGCCGGACCCCACCTGCTGCTGGTCAACCACTGCAGCTATCTCGACTCGCTCGTTCTCTGTGCCGTGCTGCCGCCGGCTGCCGCCTACAGCTTCGTCGCCAAGCGCGAGTTCGTCGGCCAGCCACTGGTGCACGCCTTTCTGCGTGCACTCGGAACGCTCTTCGTCGAGCGCTTCGATGCGCTGCGGAGCGTCGAGGATGTCGACGAGATCATCGCCGCACTGGCACGCGGGCAGAAGGTGCTCGTCTTTCCCGAAGGCACCTTTTCGCGCGAGGCCGGGCTCAAGCCCTTTCGCATGGGCGCCTTCGTCGCCGCCGTGCGCGCCGGCGTCCCGGCGCTGGTCGGTGGCCTGCGCGGGACGCGCAGCGCCCTGCGCGACCGCACCTGGATGCCGAGGCGTGGCCCGCTCGCCTTCGGCCTCGGGCCGCTCCTGCCGCCGCAAGGTGACGACTGGGCGGCGGCGGTGCGGCTGCGCGACGCCTGCCGCCGGGCCATGCTGCCGCTTTGCGGCGAGCACGACCTCGAAGCCTGAGTCCGTGCCCAACGCCCGCCGACGAGACGCGATCAGTTCTTCTTGACGACCTTCTTGACGGCGTCACCCTTGAAGGTGTTGTCGACCAGCGGCGGCGCGTCGACCTGCGGCACGTGGCACTGCACGCAGTTGTAGCGACCACCGGTGGCTTCGGCGTGCTTCTTGCCGTCACGGTCGACGAAGTGGCTGTCGCCGATCTTCGGCGCGTTCTTCTTCCTGTAGGTCGCGGCCGAGTGGCAGTCCATGCACTGGTTGCCCTCGAGGTTGATCTCGTCGAAGTTCTCGACGGCGTGCGGAATGACCGGCGGCTGCGTGCTGAAGGTCCGTGCCACCGGTGCTTCGGTGCCGGGCCGCTTGCCGACGTAGGTCTTCACCTCCGGCGCCTGGTCGGGGGCGGCAACGTCGGCGCCGCGCATTGAACTCGCGCTGTCGGCAGCAAACGCCAGCGCTGCCAGGGAGCTCGCGGCGATCGCCAGGATGAGTTTCAGTGACTGGTTCATGGTTGGCGTTTCCTCCACTTCAAGGGATGGTTGCAGGCATTGCGACGGATTGGCATGCGGGCTCTGTTGACGGTGATTCCCCGGCTTTCAGGGTGCGGCGGTCGACGACCGCGCTGCCGGCTGCGCGCCGTCGTCGGGGTGATTGTTGAAGCGTAGCCCGAAGGCGAAGACGTCCTTCGAGCAGACATCGACGCAGCGCCCGCAATTGGTGCAGTTGGCGGCAAGGATCACCGGCCCGAGTCCCCGGGCGGCGCCCTTCAGCGCCGGGCGGATGACCTGCGGTTCCGGGCAGACCTCGAAACAGTCCATGCAGTCGTTGCACGCTGCACGCTTCGCGGCCGTCACGCGCAGCGGGCTCCACTTGGCGAGCAGGCTGTAGAAAGCGCCGACCGGACAGAGGTGGCCGCACCAGCCGCGGCTCATGACGAAGAGATCGAAGACGAAGACTGCCAGAGCCAGCATCCAGGCGGCACCGAGACCGAAGATCAGGCCGCGCTGCAGCATCGACACCGGATTGACCAGTTCCCAGGCGATGCTGCCGCTGAGCGCTGCGAGCAGCAGCGTCATCGCCAGGATCCAGTAGCGGGTGCTGCGCGCGACGTGCGCGCTGCCGCGGATGCCGAGGCGGTCGCGCAGCCAGCCGGCGAGGTCGGTGACGGCATTCAGCGGGCAGACCCACGAGCAGAAAACACGGCCGCCGACGAGCAGATAGAAGACGAGGACGATCGCTGCGCCGATCAGCCCGAGTCTTTCCGGCCGGTGGCCAGCGAGCAGCGACTGCAGCAGGACGTAGGGGTCGGTCAGCGGCAGCGTGTCGAGGGTCAGGCTGTAGGCGAGATTGCCCTTGACGATCCAGATCCCGGCCAGTGGACCGACGAGGAAGAGGGCGAGGATCGCGACTTGGCAGAAGCGCCTGGCCAGCAGCCATCGGTGCGCTGCCAGCCATCCCTTTTCGGCCACCGCTTCGGCACCGGCGCGACGGCCGTTCATCGCCCGGCCTCCATCGGCAGCGTCCTGCCGCCGGCACCCTTGGCTGCCGCCGTAGCGCCGCCGTTGCCCGTCGGCGCCGTAGCACCGAGGCCGGGCGGCAGGCTGGGAAGGACCTGCGCTTCGCTGCTTCCCGGCATCCCCGCGGGCAGTCGTTCGCTGCCCGGATCGAAGTGTCCGTCGAGCTTCATTCCTTCCGGCAGGCGGTCGGGCAGGTCGACGATGCCGCGCTCCTCGACCAGCGAGCGACCGCCGGCCTTCCTTTTCTCCTCCCAGCCGAGGCGGTAGTGTTCGCCGAGCGATCCCTTGATCAGTGGCGCCGGCAGCACCCTGATCGATGCCTCCTCGGTGACGCACGCGTTCTCGCATTTGCCGCAGCCGGTGCAGTGCTCGGAATGCACCGTTGGAATGAACATCGTGTGCCGTCCGGTACGCGTGTTGGGCCGCAGTTCGAGCGTGATCGCCTTGTCGATGACCGGGCAGACGCGGTAGCAGACGTCGCAGCGCAGTCCGAGGAAGTTGAGGCAGGTC
>JFAX01000037.1:9031-10963 GCA_000585015.1 Candidatus Accumulibacter adjunctus
CCGAGGAAGTTGAGGCAGGTCTCCTGGTCGGAGAGGATCGCGAGCCCCATTCGCGACTGGTTGATGTCGGTCAGCGAATGGTCGAGGGCACCGGTCGGACAGGCCTTGACGCAGGGAATGTCCTCGCACATCTCGCACGGCCCGCTGCGCGCGGTGAAATGCGGCGTACCGCTGGCGACGGGCGACTCCGGCTTTGCCAGCGCGAGAATGTCGTAGGGACAGTCGCGCACGCACATGCCGCAGCGGATGCAGGCACCCAGGAAGTCCTCTTCGGCGCCGGCGCCCGGCGGACGGATCGCCAGCGGCGGTCGCGCCAGCGCGTTGCGCTGGTAGCCGGCGAGGCCGAGACCGAGGATGCCGACGCCGCAGAGCAGTCGCGCCGTATCGAAGACGAACTGGCGACGGGCCGGCGACCGCGTGCTGTCGCTGCCGGATGCGCTTGCCCCGCGCTGACGGGGCTGGTCGGAGGTCCTCGACATGGCTATGGGCTACCTGGGCATGACGGTCGCAGCGGGCGCTGCACGAAACCCGGGCAGCCGCTGGGCGGGCAATGATCCGCCCGCCCGGGCACTCCCTGATTGTTTCGCTGGCGCCGCCGCGGCCCGCAGTCACTCAGGCCTTGACCACCTTGCACGCACACTTCTTGAAGTCGGTTTCCTTGGAGATCGGGCAGGTGGCGTCGAGCGTCAGCTTGTTCACCAGCCGGTGCTCATCGAAGAACGGAACGAAGACCAGGCCGACCGGCGGCTTGTTGCGCCCGCGCGTCTCGACCCGCACCTGGATCTCGCCCCGCCGTGTGCTCAGCTTGACGACGTCGCCGCGCTGCAGGTTGCGCTTCTTCGCATCGTCCGGATGCATGTACAGCCAGGCATCGGGCATCGCCTTGTACAGCTCGGGAATGCGGCGGGTCATCGAGCCGGTGTGCCAGTGTTCGAGCACGCGGCCGGTGCACAGCCAGAGGTCGTAGTCCTTGTCGGGCATCTCGGCCGCCGGCTGGTAGGGCAGGGCGAAGATCACCGCTTTGCCGTCGGGATGGCCGTAGAACTTCACGCCCTCACCCTTCTTGACGTAGGGATCGTAGCCCTCGCGGAAGCGCCACAGTGTCTCCTTGTTGTCGACCACCGGCCAGCGCAGGCCGCGCGCCTTGTGGTAGACGTCGAAGGCGGCGAGGTCGTGCGCATGACCGCGGCCAAACGCCGCGTACTCCTCGAACAGACCCTTCTGCACGTAGAAGCCGAGCGCCTTCGACTCGTCGTTGTCGAATCCCTTGTAGGTCTGGCTGAGCGGGAACCGGTCGGCCTGGCCATTGGCGAACAGCACCTGGTAGAGCGTCTTGCCCTTGTACTCCGGATTCTTCTCGAGCAGGGCGGCCGGCCACACCTCGTCGGTCGTGAAGCGCTTGGCGAACTCGATGTACTGCCAGAGGTCCGAGCGTGCCTGGCCGGGCGCCTTCACCTGCTGCCGCCAGAACTGCGTGCGGCGCTCGGCGTTGCCAAAGGCGCCTTCCTTTTCCATCCACATCGCCGACGGCAGGATCAGGTCGGCCGACATCGCCGACACCGTCGGGTAGGCATCGGAGACGACGATGAAGTTGTCCGGATTGCGCCAGCCGGGGAAGATCTCGTCATTGACGTTCGGACCGGCCTGCATGTTGTTGGTCGTCGTCGTCCAGTAGAAGTTGATCTTGCCGTCCTTGAGCAGGCGGCTCTGCGCGACGGCGTGCGCGCCGATCCAGTCGGGGAGCGTTCCCGCCGGCAGCTTCCACACCTTCTCGGAGGCTTCACGGTGCTTCGGATTCGTCACCACCATGTCGGCCGGCAGGCGATGCGCGAAGGTGCCGACCTCGCGCGCGGTGCCGCAGGCCGACGGCTGCCCGGTGAGCGAGAACGGGCTGTTGCCCGGCTCCGAAATCTTGCCGACCAGCAGGTGCAC
>JFAX01000037.1:11350-14747 GCA_000585015.1 Candidatus Accumulibacter adjunctus
TCTTGCCGACCAGCAGGTGCACGTTGTAGACCATGTTGTTGACCCAGGTGCCGCGCGTGTGCTGGTTGAAGCCCATCGTCCAGAACGAGGTGACCTTGACCTTCGGATCGGCGTAAGCCCGGGCCAGTGCCTCCAGCTTGTCCTTCGGCACACCCGAGAGTTCGTGCGCCCGGTCGAGCGTGTACTCGGCGACGAAAGCCTTGAACTCGTCGAAAGTCATCGGGCTGGCGTTGTTCGGGTTGCCCTTCGGCTTGCCGTCCTCGCCCGGATAGCCATTGTTCAGCGCCACCTTCTCGAGCGGGTGGTTCGGCCGCAGGCCGTAGCCGATGTCGGTGACACCCTTCTTGAAGTTCACGTTGCGGGCGACGAAGTCCTGGTTGACGGCGTTGTTCTGGATGATGTGGTTGCAGATGTAGTTGAGGATCGCCAGGTCACTCTGCGGCTTGAAGATCAGCTCGTTGTCGGCGAGTTCGGTCGAGCGGTGGCCGAAGGTCGAGAGCACGTGGATCTTGACGTCCTTGCCGGTCAGGCGGCGGTCGGTGACGCGCGACCAGAGGATCGGGTGCATCTCGGCCATGTTCGAACCCCAGAGGACGAACGCGTCGGCATGCTCGATGTCGTCGTAGCAGCCCATCGGTTCGTCGATGCCGAAGGTGCGCATGAAGCCGGCGACCGCCGACGCCATGCAGTGGCGCGCGTTGGGATCGATGTTGTTGCTCAGCAGGCCGGCCTTCATCAGCTTGGCGGCGGCGTAGCCCTCCCAGATCGTCCATTGGCCGGAGCCGAACATGGCGATGTTGCGCGGGCCGCCCTTCTTCATCGCCGCCTTGCACTTGTCGGCCATGATGTCGAAGGCCTGCTCCCAGGAGATCGGCGTGAACTCGCCGTTCTTGTCGAACTTGCCGTCCTTCATGCGCAGCAGGGGTGTCGTCAGGCGGTCCTTGCCATACTGGACCTTCGACAGGAAGTAACCCTTGATGCAGTTCAACCCCTTGTTGACCGGCGCGTCCGGATCGCCCTGGGTGGCGACGATGCGGCCGTTCCGGGTGCCGACGAGAACGCCGCAGCCGGTGCCGCAATAGCGGCAGGCGCCCTTGTCCCAGCGGACGCCGTCATCCGCCTTCGCCGCGGCCGCCTGCGCCAGGCCGGGAACGCTGATGCCGGCGACGCTGGCGGCGGCGGCAACCGCCTGGCTCTTGATGAAGTCACGACGGGTCAGGCTCAGTTTCATTTCAGGCTTCCTTATCGGTGTCGGGTTCGAACTGGTGATAGACCATGGACGCCGAGAGCACTCCCGGCTGCTGGTTGATCTGGGTGAAGAGTTCGCTGCTGCCCTGCAGCGAATCGCTTTCGATGGTGACGATGAGGCGACCCTCGTCGGTCACGGCGTGCACCTCGACGCCGGCGAGTGCCGACAGCGCCGCCTGCACCTCGGCCAGTGCGTGCGGGAGAGCGTGCACCAGCACGCTGGAGATGTTCATGTAGGCGGGTCGCTCCGGGTTGGCAAGCAGTCCGGGCGGCATGCGAAAAGCTGCCGCAGGCGGCCGCCCGATCGTGCTTCAGGGGCACACTCTAAATCGGCCGCGAAGGCATTTTTTTGATTCAGATCAGAATCAAAAAAAGTTTTTGCGGTGCAGCAAAAAGCCTCCGCCTGGCGCCCGCCGCTGCCGGGCGGCTCAGATGGCCTGCAGTTCGCTCTGGTAGCGCTGCCAGTTGTGCACGTAATGCGCCGCGCTGAGGCGGATGCGCGCGACCTGGTCGGCGTCGAGCTGGCGCACCACCTTGCCCGGTGAACCGACGATCAGCGAATGGTCGGGAAAGACCTTGCCTTCGGGGATCAGCGTGTTGGCGCCGACGATGCAGCCCTGGCCGATCACCGCCCGGTTGAGCAGCACCGAACCGATGCCGATCAGCGAGCCGTCGCCGATCGTGCAGCCATGCAGCATCACCAGGTGACCGACGGTGACCTCGCGGCCGATCGTCAGCGGCACCCCCTCGTCGGTGTGCAGCACGCACTGGTCCTGGATGTTGCTGTCCTCGCCGATGCTGATCGGATCGTTGTCGCCGCGCACCGTCGCGTTCCACCAGATCGACGCGTTGTTCGCCAGCCGGACGTCGCCGATGACGATCGCGTTGGGAGCGACCCAGCTGTGCGGGTCGAGCTGCGGGCGGCGGCTGCCGAGAAGGTAGATGGGCATGGGAACGGACTCGCTGTGGTGGGGACGGACGGATTGTAGCCTGCGTCGCGCCCGCTGCGGCTACTGGTGGCGCAGTGCCTCGATCGGGTCGAGCGCGGCGGCGCGGCGGGCCGGATAGTAGCCGAAGAAGACGCCGACACCGGCAGCGACGGCGAAGCTGACGAGCACCGAGGTGCCGGAGATGACGATCACCATGTCGGTCAGCGCGTTCGTCAGCAGTGCGCCGCCGATGCCGACGAAGAGCCCGATCAGGCAGCCGGCGACCGAGATCATCAGCGCCTCGAACAGGAACTGCGCCAGGATGTCGCGCTGGCGCGCGCCGATCGCCATGCGGATGCCGATCTCGCGCGTCCGCTCGGTGACCGAGACGAGCATGATGTTCATGATGCCGATGCCGCCGACGAGCAGCGACACGGAAGCGATCGCGCCGAGCAGCAGCGACATCACGCGCGTCGTTTCGGCTGCCGAGTCCGCCGCCGCCGCCAGGTTGCGCAGGAAGAAGTCGTTGTCCTGTCCCTCGCGCAGGCGGTGTCGCTGGCGCAGCAGCGCCACCATGCCCGCCTCGACCGCCGGCATCGCCTCGGCCGAAGTCGCCTGCACCATGATCATCCGCACCGAGCCGGGAAACGGGTTGCCGAAAACCTTCCGCTGCGCGGTCGTCAGCGGGATGATCAGCGTATCGTCCTGGTCGCGGCCGTCGAGATTCTGGCCCTTGCGGGCGAGGACGCCGATGATGACGAACGGGCTCTGGCGGATGCGCACCGTCTGCCCGAGCGGATCATCGTTCGGGAACAGGTTGTCGGCCGCGGTCTGCCCGATCAACGCCACGCGCGTCGCCGCGCGCACGTCGGAATCGCCGAAGGGATAGCCGCTCTGCAGCGTCCATGCGCGCGCATCGAGGTACGGCGGCGTCGTGCCGACGACCGTCGCGCTCCAGTTGTTCGGGCCGTGCACGAGTTGCTGCGTTCCCTGCTGCACCGGCGCCACGTTGGCGACGCCGTCGAGCTCGGCGATCGCCTCGGCGTCGGCGATGGTCAACGTCGGCCCGCCGCCGCTGCCGCTGCGCAGTCCGCCGGCGCTCGTCGAGCCGGAGATGACGATGTACAGGTTGCTGCCCATCGTGCTGATCGTCTGCGCCACCGAGTACTGCGCACCCTGGCCGATGGCCAGCATCAGCACCACCGAGCCGACGCCGATCA
>JFAX01000037.1:14753-20388 GCA_000585015.1 Candidatus Accumulibacter adjunctus
CGAGCATCGTCAGGCCGCTGCGCAGGCGGTTGGCGCCCATCGCCTGCCAGGCTTCGCCGAGCATCGCCTTCAGCATGGCGCTGCCTGCCGGGTCGGCTCGTCGCTGACCAGCAGGCCGTCGCGAAAACGCACCTGGCGGGTGGCGCAGGCGGCGATGTCCGCTTCATGGGTGACGAGGACGACGCTGATCCCCTGCCGGTTGAGGTCGGCGAAGAGACCCATGATCTCGGCGCTGGTGTGGCTGTCGAGGTTGCCCGTCGGTTCGTCGGCGAGGATCAGTTGCGGCGAATTGACCAGCGCGCGGGCGATCGCCACCCGTTGCTGCTGGCCGCCCGAAATCTGGTTCGGCCGCGCGTTTTCGTAGCCGGCGAGGCCAACCCGTGCCAGTTCGCGCCGTGCCCGCTGCCGCCGTTCGTCGCGTCGGCAGCCGGCGTAGACCAGCGGCAGTGCGACGTTGTCCTCGATGCTCATGCGCGGCAACAGGTTGAAGCCCTGGAAGACGAAGCCGATGCAGCGGTTGCGCAGGACGGCGAGTTCATCCCGGCTGAGGTGGGCGACGTTGCTGCCGACGAGGAAGTAGTCGCCACTGCTCGGTGTGTCGAGGCAGCCGAGCAGGTTCATGAAGGTCGACTTGCCCGATCCGGAAGGCCCCATGATGGCGACGAACTCGCCGCTGGCGATGCTCAGGTCGACCCCCTTCAAGGCCGCGAACGAACCGGCCGCGGTCTGGTAGGTCTTGCCCAGGCCGACCGTCCGGATGACTGCCCCGGGCATCAGAACAGCCGCATCCCGACGCTGCTCGGCTTGCCGCTCGGCGTCGCGACGTTCTCGCCGACGACCACGCTGTCGCCGGCCTTCAGCTCGCCGCCGACGACCTCGGTGTTGCGGTTGTCGGTGATGCCGAGCTGCACGCTGACCGGCTTCAGTGTGCCCTGCTCGATGCGATAGACGGTGCCGCTGGCGGCGGCCTCGCGCTTGCGCGCGGGACCCTCGCCGGGCGGTCGCTGGCCACCGCCCGCCGCCGCCGGCGGGCGGGCGCCGTTGCCGTCGGCCGGCTTGAAGCGCAGCGCCGCGTTCGGCACCAGCAGCACGTCCTGCCGGCTGGCGACACCGATGCTGACGTAGGCCGTCATCCCCGGCAACAGGATGTGGTCCGGGTTCGACAGCGAGACGCGCACGTTGTAGGTGACGACGTTCTGCTGCGTCGTCGGGTTGAGCCGGATCTGCTGCACTTCGCCCTGGAAGCTGCGATTGGGAAAGGCGTCGACGGTGAAACGCACCTTCTGTCCCTCGCGAATCTTGCCGATGTCGGCCTCGGCGAAGCTCGAGTCGATGCGCATTTCCGACAGATCCTGCGCGATCTTGATCAGCGTCGGCGTCTGCAGGCTGGCGGCGACCGTCTGCCCGAGGTCGACGACGCGATCGACGACGACGCCCGAGACCGGCGAGCGGATCGTCGTGTAGCGCAGGTTGACCTCGTCCTTGTCGGCCGCCGCCTTCGCCTGCGCCAGTTGTGCCTCGCTCGAGCGGCGTGCCTGGATCGCCTGCTCGAGTTCCTGCCGCGAGACGTACTCCTCCTTGAAGAGCGCCTGCAGGCGGGCCTCGTTGGCTCGCGCCAGGTCGACCGCGGCCGCCACATTGAGCACGTTCGCCGCCGACTGCCGGGCCTGTGCGGCGAGCAGGCGGTCGTCGAGTTCGAGCAGCGCCTGGCCCTTCTCGACCTGGTCGTTGAAATCCACGTAGAGCCTGGTGACGGTGCCGGAAACCTGTGTGCCGACGTTGACCAGCACGATCGGATTCAGCGTGCCGTTGGCCGACACCGTCTGCGTGATGTCACCCCGTTCGATGGTCTGCAGCTTGTAGCGCTGTTCGAGCGACTCGCTGCCGCTCTGGCGGTACCACCAGAAAGCACCGGCGGCCAACGCGGCGGCGGCGACGAGCAGCAGGGGTTTGCGGGCGGAAATCTTCATCGTGCTTCGTCCTGCCGGCTGGGGGTCGATGACAGCAACTGGCCGTCGAGGATGCCGAGTGCGCGGGCCAGCGTGGCGCGCGAGATGTGCCAGTCGAGTGCCGCCTGCACCCGCTGCAGGCGGGCGTTGGCGAGCGCGCTCTGCGCGTTGAGCACGTCGAGGATGTTGCCGACGCCGGCCTTGTAGCGACCGAGGGCGACGCGCTCCGAATGTTCGGCGCTGGCCAGCAGGTCGGCGGTCGTGCGCAGCGTCTGCGTTGCGGTATTCAGGCTCTGCCAGGACTCCCATACCTCCAGCGCCACCTGCTGGCGGACGTTGTCGCGGCGCGCGGCGGCGACGTCGCTGCGCGCCTGCGCGGCGCGCACGTTGTAGGTGGTGTTGAAGCCCGAGAACAACGGCAGGTTGATCGTCAGGCCGATCGAGCTGGCATTCGCCGAGACGCCGCCGATGTTCTCCCAGCTCGGGCCGGCACCGAGCGACAGGGTCGGCAGGCCGCTCGCCCGCGCGTAGTCGATGCCGGCGACGCTGGCGCGGTATTCCGCTTCCGCCGCCTGCAGGTCCGGCCGCCGCAGGCGCGCTTCGCCGATCAGCGCCGCGACGTCGTCGCTGAAACGCTCGTCCGGTTTCGCCGACGGTGGTTCGTCGAGGCGCAGCGGCTGGTTGGCGTCGAGTCCCATGACGTTGGCCAGGCGCCCGAGGCTGTTCTCGCGCACGCCTTCGGCACGGATGCGGGTCAGCGTCGCCTGCGACGCCGCCGTCTGCGCCTGCAGCCGGTCGGCCGGCGTGCCGGTGCCGACGCGATAGCGGACCTCCGCCGCGTTCAGGCTCTCGCGGCTGGCCTTCTCCGACTCGATCGCCGCGGCGACCGCCGCCCGCGCCGCCTGCGCGTTGTAGTAGGCCTGCATGGCGTTGAGGAAGACCGTCTGCACGCCCGCGTCGAGCGTCGAGGTGGCGGCGCGCATCAGTTGCCGCGCCACTTCGAGGTTGGCCGAGCGCGCGCCGAAGTCGAAGAGCAGCCACGACAGGCTCAGTGAGGCGTTGCGCTGGCTGGCGCTGCGCGAGTCGACACGGACGCGGCTGGCGGTGGCGCGGCCATCGATGGTCGGCAGGAACTCGGCCTGCGCCAGGCCGACGTCGGCCGCCTGTATGCGCGCCGCGGACCAGATCTCGCGCGTCGTCGGGTTGCGGCACAGCGCCAGGTCGACCGCCTCGACGATGCCGTAGGGCGCATCCGCCGCCGGCAGCTGGCACGGCAGGGCGCGGCCGTCGATGCGCAGCGCCGGCCGCTCCGGCGTGATGTCGCGGGTGGCGAAGGGGTCGCCGAGCTCGAACGCCGGCAACTCGACGCTGAGGAGCGCGAACAGGCCGGCGGCGACGAAGCGGTGCAGGGCGGCGGCGGAAGAGCGGGTGACGCTCGCCGGTTGGCAAATGGGCAGGGGGCTCATCGGCCGCTAGTATAGCCAGCCCGCGACCGATTCCGCCGCATTGCCAGCGGCTCGTTGCGCTCGCCTGCCGTTAGCAAATGTTTCAGGCCGCCGCCGCAGCGGCAGGCGAATTGACCGGCGGTGCGATTTGCGGGGATACTTCGTCCTGCCGTTTGGCTGTTTGACTCCTTCCCCACGCGGTTCTGCGCCGTCTGGCGGCAGACCGCCCTGCCGGCCGACAACGCGTGTCACTCACCGCACCTCCCGACAATCCCTGGTACGTCTGCTTCTGCAAGCCGCGACGCGAGGCGTTCGCGTTGCGCAAGCTGGAGGAGCAGGGCTACGACGTCTTCCTGCCGTTGCTGACGCGCTGGGAGAAGGCGAAGGACGGCTGGCAGCCGCGGCAGCAGGTGATGTTCCCGCGCTACTGCTTCCTGCGCTGTGGCCGCAGCGGCCAGAGCATCGCGCCGATACGCAGCACGCCCGGGGTCAGCGGACTGGTCACCTTCGGCAACCAGCCGGCGACGCTCGACGAAACCATCATCGAGGCGCTGCGCGCGCTCGTCGACAAGCAGGCGGGCGCCGTTGCGGCGGGGCGCACGCCGTTTCGTGCCGGCGACACGGTCGACATCGCCGACGGGCCGCTGAAGGGGATGTCGGGCATCGTCTCGGCGGTGGCCGCCGAGCGCGTCACCGTCATGCTCAGCCTGCTCGGGCGCGAGAAGCCGGTCGCCGTACCGGCAGCCCACCTCACCCTGGCGTGATATAGTCCCGCGCCGGAATCGCCGCGCGACGGCAGAATGGTCGCCCTGACAGACTCCAACCCGACCTTGAGGAGAACAACCGGCATGACCGTGCAGAAGAAGATTGCCCTGATCACCGGCGTCACCGGCCAGGATGGCGCCTACCTCGCCGAGCTCCTGCTCACCAAGGGTTACGAGGTTCACGGCATCAAGCGCCGCAGCTCGCTGTTCAACACCGACCGCATCGACCACCTGTACCAGGATCCGCACGAGCAGGACCGCCGCTTCATCCTGCATCACGGCGACCTGACCGACTCGACGAGCCTGATCCGCGTCATCCAGCAGGTGCAGCCGGACGAGATCTACAACCTGGCGGCGCAAAGCCACGTCGCCGTCAGCTTCGAGGAACCCGAATACACGGCCAACGCCGACGGCATCGGCGCGCTGCGCCTGCTCGAGGCGATCCGCATCCTCGGCCTCGAGAAGAAGACCCGCTTCTACCAGGCGAGCACCTCGGAACTCTACGGCCTCGTCCAGGAAATACCGCAGAAGGAGACGACGCCGTTCTACCCGCGCAGCCCGTATGCGGTCGCCAAGCTCTACGCCTACTGGATCACCGTCAACTACCGCGAGGCCTACGGCATCTATGCCTGCAACGGCATCCTGTTCAACCACGAGAGTCCGGTGCGCGGCGAGACCTTCGTCACGCGCAAGATCACCCGTGCCATCGCGCGCATCGCGCTCGGGCTGCAGGACTGCCTCTATCTCGGCAACCTCAGTGCCCTGCGCGACTGGGGGCACGCCCGCGACTACGTCGAGATGCAGTGGCTGATGCTGCAGCAGGATCACCCCGAGGACTTCGTCATCGCCACCGGCGTGCAGTACAGCGTTCGCCAGTTCGTCGAGTTCGCCGCCGCCGAACTCGGAATCGGCGTTCGCTTCGAGGGCGAGGGTGTCGATGAGGTGGGCATCGTCAGCGGCGTCGAAGGCACGCGCGCCAAGGTCAAGCCCGGCGACGTCATCGTCCGCGTGGACCCGCGCTATTTCCGGCCGACCGAAGTCGAGACGCTGCTCGGCGATCCGACGCGGGCGCGCGAGAAACTCGGCTGGACGCCGACCACCAGCGTGCAGCAACTGGTGCGGGAAATGGTCCTCGCCGACTACAGCTCGGCGCGGCGCGATGCGATGGTCAAGCTCGCCGGATTCCAGACCTTCGATCATCACGAATGACGGCCGACGACGATGACTGAACCCCGCATCTACGTCGCCGGCCACCGCGGCATGGTCGGCTCGGCGATCGTCCGCATCCTGCAGGGCCAGGGGCAGCCGCACCTGATCACCCGCAGCCACGCCGAACTCGATCTCACCGACCAGGCCGCAGTGCGCCAGTTCTTCGCCAGCGAGAAGCCCGAGCAGGTCTATCTCGCCGCCGCCCGCGTCGGCGGCATCCACGCCAACAATAGCTACCCGGCCGAGTTCATCTACCAGAACCTGATGA
>JFAX01000037.1:20393-23946 GCA_000585015.1 Candidatus Accumulibacter adjunctus
GCCAACATCATCCACCAGGCCTGGCGTGCCGGCGTCCGCAGGCTGCTCTTCCTCGGCAGCAGCTGCATCTATCCCAAGCTCGCGGCGCAGCCGATGGCCGAGGACGCGCTGCTCACCGGCACCCTCGAGCCGACCAACGAAGCCTACGCCGTCGCCAAGATCGCCGGCATCAAGCTCTGCGAAAGCTACAACCGGCAGTACGCCACCGATTACCGCAGCGTCATGCCGACCAACCTGTACGGCCCGGGCGACCACTACGACCTGCAGAACAGCCATGTCATCCCGGCGATGATCCGCAAGCTGCATCTCGCCAAGCTGGCGGCGGCACACGACTGGCCGGGAATCGCGCGCGACGAGGCGCGCAACGGCCCGATCCCAGACGAACTGCGGCAACAGCTGCACGGCACCAGCAATGCCGGTCTGGCACCGTGCCTGACGCTCTGGGGGACCGGCACGCCGAAGCGTGAGTTCCTCCATGTGGACGATATGGCGGCCGCCAGCGTGCACGTGATGAACCTCGACAAGGCGAGCTACGACGCCCACACGCAACCGATGCTGTCGCACATCAACGTCGGTACCGGTGAGGATCTCAGCATCCGGCAACTGGCGGAAATGGTGGCGCAGGTCGTCGGTTACGGCGGCCGCATCGAGTTCGATCCCAGCAAGCCCGACGGCACCCCACGCAAGCTGCTCGACGTCTCGCGGCTGCACGCGCTCGGCTGCCGCGCCCGGATCGGGCTCGCAGAGGGCCTGCGGCAGGCCTATGCCGACTTCCTGCAACGCTGAGCCGCTGCCGGCCGCCGGGGCTGGCGGACCGCCGCGCGCGGCGGCCAGCGGGTCGCCGCTGATGTCCGGCGGGCAGGAGTCGAAACCGGCCTGGCGCATCAGCCACCACGGTGCGGTCGATGGCGTCACCGGCTCGTGCCACCAGCTCAGTCTCGCTGACGGGCAGTCGCTGCTGATCGACTGCGGTCTCTTCCAGGGTGCCGAGACCTCGCGCGAGGGCGCCAGCGCCGAGCGCCTCGCGGTCAACTTCCCGGTCGGTCGGGTGCGTGCCCTCGTCGTCACGCACGTCCATATCGACCATGTCGGGCGCCTGCCGCATCTCCTCGCCGCCGGCTACCGCGCGCCGATCATCTGCAGCGAGGCATCGGCGAAGCTGCTGCCGCTGGTTCTCGAGGATGCCATCAAGGTCGGCTTCACGCGCGAGCGGGCGCTCGCCGAACGCTTTCTCGAGCAGATCCGCAGGCAGATCGTCGCCTTGCCGTACAAGGAATGGCAGACGGTCGTCGACGGCGAGGTCGAGCTGCGCGTCAAGCTCTCGCCGGCCGGCCACATCCTCGGCTCGGCCTACGTCGAATGTGAACTGCGACAGGGCAGCGAGCGGCAGCGGATCGTCTTCTCCGGCGACCTCGGCGCGCCGCACACGCCCCTGCTGCCGGCACCGCAGTCACCCTACGCGGCCGACGTCGTCGTCCTCGAGAGCACCTACGGCGACCGCTGCCACGACAGCCGGCGGGACCGCCGGCAGCGGCTGCAGGCGGTCTGCGAACACGCCTTCGGCAACAAGGGGGCACTGCTCATCCCCGCCTTCAGCATTGGCCGCACACAGGAGCTGCTCTACGAACTCGAAGAGATCATCCACCGCAACCGCCAGCGCGCCGCCGCTCCCGGGGTCCGCTGGGAGGACCTCGACATCATCGTCGATTCGCCACTCGCCGCCGACTTCACCAGTGGTTACATGCAGCTGCGCCAGCACTGGGACGCCGAAGCCCGCCGCAAGCTCGCCGCCGGTCGCCATCCGCTCGACTTCGAGCAACTGACCACCATCGACGACCATGCCACCCACCTGCGCGCCGTCGAGTACCTGGCGCGCACCGCCCGGCCGGTGGTCGTCATCGCCGCCAGCGGCATGTGCAGCGGCGGGCGCATCGTCAACTACCTCAAGGCGATGCTCGGCGACCCACGGCACGACATCCTGTTCACCGGTTATCAGGCGGTGGGGACGCCGGGCCGCGACATCCAGCGCTACGGCCCGAAAGGCGGCCATGTCGAGCTCGATGGCCAGCGCTACCCGATCCGGGCCGCCGTGCACACTCTCGGAGGCTACTCCGCGCACGCCGACCAGAAGGACCTCCTCAACTTCATCGGCCGCATGCGCCGGCCGCCGCGGCAGGTGCGCCTGGTGCATGGCGAGGAATCCGCGAAGCGGGCGCTGGCGGCGGCGATCCGCGAGCGGCATCCCGGGATCGAGGTGCTGGTGCCCTGATCGCCGGGGGCGGCGCGTGCTGTGGGGAGCTTGTCTCGCGCTCAGGCTTGCCCTATCATTCGCGTTCACCCATTGAACAGAAACCATGACTCCGGCAGAACAGGCACAGCTGCGCATCCTCAAGATCGTCGACGCCGAGCCGGCCATCAGCCAGCGGCAGCTTGCCGAACGACTCGGGGTCAGCCTCGGCAAGATCAACTATCTGCTCAAGGCACTGCTGGACAAGGGCCACATCAAGGCCGGAAATTTCCTGCGCGCCGAGGACAAGGCGAAGTATGTCTACCTGCTCACGCCGGAAGGCATCAGTGCCAAGCTGCAGCTCACGCGCAACTACCTGGCGCGCAAGGAGCAGGAGTACCTGGCCGTGAAGGCCGAGATCGACGCCATGCGCGCCGAACTGGGTGTGCAGGAGGAGCGTTACTGACCTGACGGCTGCTCCCGGGCCGGCGACAAGTGAACCGTGCTGAATGCTCTCGAGCATCCGGGCATGGCGGTAGCGTGCGAAGAAACGAAAAAACGGTGACGGTATACTTTTCTTGCCTTCGCAAGGGAGGTCACATACTGTCACCCTTGTCTTGGTCTGTTCACCTACAACTACCGCCTCTACGACAAATACCGGCGCCCGATCGCCAGCCTCGCCGTTCTTGCTGACGATCGCCCACATTGGAAGCCGTAAAGCTATGGATATGAACTCCTCGGTTGTCGGCACTACCTCGAATTTCCCACCGTAAAGCTGCTCGACTACCAGCCGCAAGCGCAAGCCCTGCTGGTTGATCCCAACCCTTTCGCCCTGGTTACTGCCGCTCATCTGCTCACCCAGCAGACCAAGGGCGACGACCGGCAAAGGCTTGCCGCAAAATGGCGTCTGGCCAAACTGCTGTACGACCGGAACTGGGACAAGCAACGCATCATTGACCTGTTCAGCGTCATCGACTGGATGATGCAAGTGCCGAAGGACCTGCAGAATCAACTCTGGCAAGACATCGAACAACTGGAGAGGAACCGAACCATGCCCTACATCACCTCGGTAGAACGTATCGGTATTGAGAAGGGCATGCAGCAAGGCATGCAGCAAGGTGTCGCCGCCGGCGTGAAAGTGGCGCGAAACTGACGACTCGAAAGCGGATGCCGTTGTATTGGTGGAGTGGGGTGATTTGGGCGAACTGGAGACGACGCGGGAGGAGACATCCGGGTGGGCGGGCTACACGGATGCCTGGGAGCCTTGATGCTTGGATGCCCGGATGCCTGGAGACCCGCAAGCTCCATCTTGATCCCTGGGCGAGC
>JFAX01000038.1 GCA_000585015.1 Candidatus Accumulibacter adjunctus
AGGATGCCGACGATGCCCTTCTCGTCCGGATCACAGACCGTGCCGTCCTCGCGGAAGATCTTCAGGTTGTAGCCGTAGACCGGGAAGCTCGGCGTGCCGAAGCGGATCTCGGTCTTCTCGACGCCGGGCATTGCCGACAGGATCGGCCAGCCGGTCTCGGTCTNCCAGTAGTTGTCGATCACCGGCCGGCCCAGCTCGCTCATGATCCATTCGTGCGTCGGCTGGTCGAGCGGCTCGCCGGCGAGGAACAGGTGGCGCAGGCTCGACAGGTCGTACTTGTGCATGTACGCCGGGTCGTGCTTCTTGAGGACGCGCGCCGCTGTCGGCGCCGAGAACATGACGCTGACCTTGTATTTCTCGACGATCTGCCACCAGATGCCGGGGTCGGGGCGCAGCGGCGTTCCCTCGTACATGATCGTCGCCATGCCGGCGATCAGCGGCCCGTAGACGATGTACGAGTGGCCGACGACCCAGCCGATGTCGGAGGTCGCGAAGTAGGTTTCGCCTTCGTTGCCGCAGTAGATGTTCTTGATCGACGAGGCGAGTGCGACGGCGTAACCGCCGGTGTCGCGCTGCACGCCCTTCGGCTTGNNNNTGGTGCCCGAGGTGTAGAGGATGTACGACGGCTCGGAGGATTCGAGCCAGGTGACCGGCACCTCGGCGTCCATGAACTGCGCGCGCAGCGTCGCGTAGTCGACATCGCGACCTTCGACCTTGTTGAAGTCCTTGTCGAGCCCGCGATCGATCATCAGCACCTTGGCCGGCTTGTGCTGCGCCAGCGTGATCGCTTCGTCGAGCAGGTCCTTGTAGGGTACCGCCTTGCCGCCGCGCATGCCGGCGTCGGACGAGACCACCAGTTTCGGCGCCGCGTCGTCGATGCGCGTCGCCAGCGAGCCGGAGGCAAAGCCACCGAAGACGACCGAGTGGATGGCGCCGATGCGCGTGCAGGCAAGCATGGCAAACAGCGCTTCGGCGATCATCGGCATGTAGATCAGGACGCGGTCGCCCTTGCCGACGCCGAGGCTCTGCATGATCGCCGCCGTGCGCATGACTTCCTTCTTCAGCTCGGCGAAGCTGTAGACGACTTCCTGGTCGGTCTCGGTCGAGATGAAGACCAGTGCGCGGTCGTTCGGGCGCTTTTCGGCGTGCCGGTCGACGGCGTTGTAGCACAGGTTGGTTTCGCCGCCGACGAACCACTTGGCAAACGGCGGCCGGGAAAAATCGAGCACCTTGGTGAACGGCTTGTGCCACGAGACCAGCTTCGCCTGTTCACCCCAGAACTCCTCCGGATTGTCGATCGAGTGCTTGTGAAATTCCTTGACTGTCGTCATGTAACTCCCTCTCCAAAAAAATGTACCACCTGCACCAATGGTTTTCATGCCTGTCGGGTGTCTTCGGAATCGCGCTCCCGTTCCAGCATGCGTTCACGAATGCCTGCCAGCGGCAGGCCCAACTTCCACTCCCTTTCGAGCAACTCGAGAAAGGGCAGTATTTCCCTGCCGAGCTGTGCCAGATGCGGGACCACTGCATCGGCGTGCCCGGCGCGGATGAGGTCGATCGCGTGCCCGAGCCGCGGCACTGGCACCCGTGGTGGCGCCTGGTCGACACAGGCCAGGACCCGGTTGCCGCCGGCCTGGCGGGCGGTCTTCAGTCGCTCGCCGGCGAGGGCGAGCAACGAGGTGGCCGACGCCGCCCGATCGACCGGCGTGTTGGCGACACCGACGCTGACCGACAGCGCGAGGCGCTGGCCGTGTACCGCGATGTGCGCCAGGGCAAAGGCCTCGCGCAGGCGATTGGCGAAAGCCTCGCACGCCGGGTAGGGCGTGCCCGGCGAGACGACCGCCAACTCGCTGTCCGAGTAGTGACCGAGGGTGTCTTCCTTGCGCACTTTCTGCGCCAGGATGCTGGCCAGGCGCTGCTGCAGCTTGCCCGCCAGATCGTCGCCGTGTTCGCTGCGCAGGGCGTCGAAGCGGTCGAAGCCCATCACCAGGATGCTTGCCGGAGCGTCGTGCCGCAGGGACCGGGCGAGCGCACTCGCCGCCTGCAGCTCGACGTGTTGCCGCGTCGGCAGACCGGTCAGTGGGTGCTGCGCCGGGTTCGTCGCCTGCCGGGCAAGTTCGCTCTCCACCTGTGCGAGATCGATCAGCGTGGCGATGCGCGACAGCAGTTCGCTGCCATCGATACTGCGGCTGACGAGCTCCGACGCTCCGAGCTCGCGCGCGCGCTGGTTGGCCTCCTGATTGTCGCCGGCGATCACCAGCACCGGCATCTGTCGCAGTCGCGCCAGTCGCGATGCGCGTATCCTGACCAGCAGCCCGTCGCCTTCGAGCAGCGGCAGCGTCAGCGGGCAGATCACCAGCTGGATCGAGTGGTCGAGCACCAGGGCCTGCCAGGCTGCTTCGCCATTGACCTCCTCGCGAAAGCCGTAGCGTTCGCGGACCCGCTTGATAAGGGCTGCACGGGCCATCCGCGATTCGTCGACGATCAGGATGCGCGGGCTCTGGGACGGGTCTTCCATCGCGCCTGCAGTGTCCCGATCGTGGCCGATCGCCTCAGCTGCCAGCAATGGCGACAACGACACGGCCGCGCGCATGGCCGCGGATGAAGTCATCGAAGACCTGCGGCAGGTCGTCGAAGGCGATGGTGCGCGTCATCTGCTGCAGGTGCTGCGGTCGCAGGTCGCTCGCCAGGCGCTGCCAGACGCCGCTGCGGTACGGTTCGCCGATGTAGCCGGAATCGATGCCGAGCAGACAGGCGCCGCGCAGGATGAAGGGCATCACCGTCGTCTTCAGTTCATGGCTGGCGGCGAGACCGATGCTGGCGATCGTTCCGCCCTGGCGCATCGTGCTCGCCATCCAGGCCAGCACGTCGCCGCCCAGGTTGTCCACGGCACCTGCCCAGAGGGTTCTGTCGAGAGGCCGGATGCGCGTCGTGTCGAGTTGCGAGCGAAGCATCACCTCGCTGGCGCCGAGGCGCAGCAGATAATCGCGCTCGCTCTCCTTGCCGGTGAGTGCCGTCACCTGGTAGCCGCGCGCGGCAAGCATGTCGATCGCCAGGCTGCCGACGCCGCCGGTCGCGCCGCTGACCACCACCGGGCCCTTGGTGGGCCGCAGGCCATTCTCTTCCATGCGCACCACGCCGAGTGCGGCGGTGAAGCCCGCCGTGCCGAGGGCCATGGCATCGTGCAGGGACAGCCCGGCCGGCAGGGGAACGACCCAGCGTGCGGGGATGCGGGCATACTCGGCGTAGCCGCCGTGATGCGCGACGCCGATGTCGAAGCTGGTGGCGATCACCTCGTCTCCCGACCGGAAGCGCGGGTCGCTGCTGTCGGTGACGGTTCCGGAAAGGTCGATGCCGCCGACGCAGGGATAACGGCGGATGATCCGGCCAGCGCCGGTGGCGGCAAGCGCGTCCTTGTAATTGACGCTCGAGTAGGCGACGCGGATGGTCACTTCGCCGTCATCGAGCTGCGCCGGATCGATCCGCAGCAGAGCGGCGTGCGTGCGACCGTCGCGGTCCTCGATCAGAAAAGCCTTGAAGGGGTTCATGCGCACTCCATGAAGTGGATCGGTTGCGACGGTTGCGCCAGCGGCAGCCTGGCAACGCGCTGGCAGAGCGGCGATTATAAACACAAACCACGGTACGCACGTTCCTCTTCCGACCGTGGCTCGAGCCAGCTCCGGCTGCCCGCCGGAGAGGGAAGAGCAGAGGCGTGGACCGATCCCGGCGACAGGGACGCGGCCAGCGCGGATTGCCGCAGAATGCTCCCGTGCAGCAGGCGGCAGGCTGCTTTTCTCCTTGGATTGATGCTCCTGCGCGGCGGCGGTGGCGTGCTCCGGGAGAGCGGCATTTGACCAAAGGGGGTTTACAGTGTGACTTTTTTCACATAAATTCCGGTCCCATGCTCAGAAAACATCTCCTCCGCACCGTCTTGAGCGCCGCCCTGGTGAGTATCGCCGGGTTCGGCTCCGTCCACGCCAGCGAAGCGCAGGTGGCCCTCGAGGAACCGTCGTTGCTCGAGCGCTACAGCAACAGCGCGCAGGATCTGATCCTCAAGGGCTTCGAGCTGATCGGCATCAACTACCGCTTCGGCGGTACGAATCCGGATACCGGGCTCGACTGCAGCGGCTTTGTCCAGATCGTCTTCAAGGAAGCCATGGGCATCCTTCTGCCGCGCAGCGCGCGCGAGCAGAGCGAGGTCGGATCGGTGATCGACCGCGACGAACTGAAGGCCGGCGATCTCGTCTTCTTCAATACCATGCGGCATGCGTTCTCGCACGTCGGCATCTATCTCGGCGACAACCGCTTCCTGCACGCGCCGCGCACCGGCGCCTCGATCCGCATCGACGACATGCGGCAGAGTTACTGGGTGCAGCGTTACAACGGCGCCCGCCGCCTGCTGTCGCGCTGAGGCGCACCGCCGGTCGGAGAAAGCGACGGTTGCCGTCGCTTTTTTTTCAGCCGCTTTCAAGAACGATTCGCATTTACAAAGCTGCCGGCCGCTGCTATGATCGGCGCCTCGAAACGGTTCTCATCGCCAACCCTGGAGGCAGCACCATGCAACTCTCGTTCCTGCGTACCTTCATCGCCGTTGCCCTGGCCAGCGCCTCGCTGGCCGGTGCGCAGGCACAGGAGAAGGTCCTCAACCTCTACTCGGCCCGCCACTACCAGACCGACGAAGCGCTGTACGGCAACTTCACGCGGCAGACGGGCATCACCGTCAAGCGCATCGAAGGCAAGGAAGACGAACTGCTCGAGCGGATTCGCAACGAGGGAGCGAACAGTCCGGCCGACGTCCTGCTGACGGTCGATGCCGCCCGTCTGGCAGTGGCGCACGAGATGGGCCTGCTGGCGCCGGTGCGCTCGAAGCTCCTCGAAACGCGCATCCCGGCGCACCTGCGCACCGACGACTGGTTCGCCTTCTCGCTGCGCGCGCGCGTCATCGTCTACGCGAAAGGCGTCGTCGATCCGCAGACGGTGCAGAGCTACGCCGACCTGGCCAACCCGAGACTGCGTGGCAAGCTCTGTTCTCGCTCCGGCTCCCATCCCTACAACCTGTCGCTGCTGGCGTCGATCATCGCGCATCAGGGCGAGGCGAAGGCCGAGGAGTGGGCGCGCGGAGTGGTCGCCAACTTCGCGCGCGCACCGAAGGGCGGCGACACCGATCAGATTCGCTCGGTGGCTGCCGGTGAATGCGGCGTCGCGCTCGCCAACACCTACTACCTGGCGCGCCTGATGCGTTCCGACAAAGCCGAGGACCGCAAGACGATCGAGCGCATCGGTATCGTCTGGCCCGACCAGAACGGCAGCGGGACGCATGTCAATGTGTCCGGCGGCGGCATGCTGAAGACCGCGCCACACCGGGAAGCGGCGATCAAGTTCCTCGAGTACCTTGCCAGCGACGAAGCGCAGCGCTACTTTGCCGATGGCAACAATGAGTGGCCGGTGGTGCCCGGGGTCAAGGTCGGCAACCCGGCCCTCGACGCACTCGGCAAGTTCAAGGCCGACAACCTGCCGGTGGGCTCGCTGGCAACCTACCGCGCCAAGGCACAACTGATCTTCGATCGCGTGGGTCATCGCTGACCGCAGCCGGTGGCACCGCAGCCGCCGGCTGCGGTCAGCCGCGGCGGCGCGAGATCTGTTGCGAGAGGACGATCAGCGGCAGCAGGCCGACGGCGACGATCGCCAGCGAGGCGCCTGCGGCTTCCGCCAGCCGCTCGTCGGCGGCCAGCGTGTAGGCCTGTGTCGCCAGCGTGTCGAAGTCGAAGGGACGCATCACCAGCGTCGCCGGCAGTTCCTTCATGACGTCGACGAAGACCAGCAGGGCGGCGGTGAACAGGCTGCTGCGCAGGATCGGCAGGTGTACCCGGCGCAGCGTCGCCGCCTGTCCGAGTCCCAGGCTGCGCGCCGCATCGTCCATGCTGTGGGTGATCTTCCCCAGGCTGCTGCCGACGGACTGCAGCGCCACCGCGAGGAAGCGGACGAGGTAGGCGTAGACCAGGGCCGCGATGCCGCCGGTGAGCAGCAGCCCCGGATTCTCTCCCGACCAGTTCTGCCACGTCGCCGCCAGCCAGTGGTCGAGGCGGGTGACCGGGATCAGCACGCCGACGGCGATGACTGAGCCGGGGACGGCGTAGCCGAGCCCAACCACGCGGTTGAGCGCTGGCGCAACGACTCCCTTCGTCAGGCGGGCGCCGTAGGCGAGGAGAACCGCCAGCGCCAGCGCGACGAAGGCCGTCAGTCCGGCGAGCAGGAAGCTGTTGCGCGCCAGGGTGACGAACTGCGCGCCGAGCGGCATCTCGCTTTCGGCCAGCGTCAGTCGCAGGAGCAGGGCCGCCGGCAGCACGAAGCCGATGCAGAGGGGCAGCGCGCAGGCGGCGGTGGCCAGCCACGCGCGCCCGCCCGCCAGCCGTCGCTCGGCGAGCTGACGCCGACGGCCGGTCGTGTTGTGGAACCGGGAACGGCCACGCGAGCGCCATTCGACGAGCAGCAGCACGACGACGAAGGCGAGCAGCGCGGCAGACAGTTGCGCCGCCGCGACGCGATCGCCGAGCGAGAACCAGGCACGGTAGATGCCGGTGGTGAAGGTCTGGACGCCGAAGTAGGAGACCGTGCCATAGTCGGCGAGCGTTTCCATCAGGGCCAGCGTCGCACCGGCGGCGACCGCCGGTCGCGCGAGCGGCAGCGAGATGCGGAAGAAGCTCTGCCAGGGCCCGAGACCGAGCGTGCGGGCGGCTTCGAGCATGCCGCTGCTGCGCTCGATGAATGCCGTGCGGGAGAGCAGGTAGACGTAGGGGTAGAGGACGAAGACGAACATCGCCGCGGCGCCCCCGAGACTGCGAATCTCGGGAAACCAGTAGTCGTCCCTGCTCCAGGCGAAGGTGTCGCGCAACCAGGTCTGCAGTGGGCCGACGAACTGCAGGAAATCGGTGTAGACATAGGCCAGCACATAGGCCGGCATCGCCATGGGCAGCACCAGTGCCCAGGCGAAGATCCGCCGGCCGGGGAACTCATGCATTGCCGTCAGCCAGGCGCTGGTGACGCCGACGACGATGACGCCGATGCCGACGGTGACGCACAGGAGCAGCGTGTTGGCAATGTAATCCGGCAGTACCGTTGCCGCCAGGTGTGACCAAGTGGCGCCGGTGCCGCCGCTGAGGACGTTGCTCAGGACGCTGAAGACGGGCATGCCGACGAGCGCGGCAATGGCGACGCCGACGAGGAGCAGGGGGTTGAGGTGGCGGCTGGTCATGGCTCGGTGGGTGAATGAGAATTATAATTGACCGGTCGCAATTTCCGGGCACCCGGCGGCCGCTGGCAGCGCGCGGCCGGCGCGGCGCAGGGATCGGTCAACTGATGAGCGGGTTCTGATGGCACAGCTTGAACTGCAGGGCGTCGTCCAGCGCTACGGATCGCACACCGTGGTCGATGCGGTCGGTTTCCGCGTCGAGTCGGGGAGCATCGCCTGCCTGCTAGGCCCTTCCGGTTGCGGCAAGACGACCCTGCTGCGCTGCATTGCCGGTTTCGAGGACATCGTTGCCGGCGAGATCCGCGTCGACGGTGAGGTGCTCAGTCGCGCCGGGTACCGGCTGCCGCCGGAGCAGCGGCGTATCGGCATGGTTTTCCAAGAGTACGCACTGTTTCCACATCTGACGGTCGCCGCCAACGTCGGCTTCGGTCTTGCCGGTCTTGCCGGCAGGCAGCGGCAGCAGCGTATCGATGAACTGCTCGAGCTGGTCGGTCTGGGCGGCCATGGCAAGCGTTACCCGCACGAGCTTTCCGGCGGTCAGCAACAGCGCGTGGCGCTGGCGCGGGCGCTGGCGCCGCGGCCACGGTTGATCCTGCTCGACGAGCCGTTTTCCAACCTCGACGTCGATCTGCGCGAGCACCTGTCGCTGGAGGTGCGCGAGATCCTGCGGCGCGAGGCGACGACCGCCGTGTTGGTCACGCATGACCAGCACGAGGCCTTCGCCATGGCCGACGAGGTCGGCGTCATGGCCGAGGGCCGGATCGAGCAGTGGGACAGCCCCTACCGCGTCTATCATCAGCCATGCAACCGTTTCGTCGCCGACTTCGTCGGCCAGGGCGTCTTTCTGCCCGGTGTCGTCGTGGACGAGAACCGGGTGCGCGTCGAGCTCGGCATGCTCGAATCGCGCCTGCCGCTCGAATGCAGCCAGGGATGCGCCACCTGCGGCAAGGGTTGCGGCGTCGAGGTCCTGTTGCGGCCGGACGACGTGGTTCACGACGATCAGGCCGGGTTGCAGGCGGAAGTCCGGCACAAGGCTTTCCGCGGCGCCGAGATCCTGTACTCGCTGCGTCTTGCCAGTGGCCTCGAGGTGCTGTCGCTGGTGCCGTCGCATCACGATCACGCGATCGGCGAGCGGATCGGCATCCGCCTCGACGTCGATCATGTCGTCGCCTTCAAGACGCCGCCCCGGCAAGTGGCCGCTGCCCGGCAGCCGATCCGCTTCGCGCGATGATCCCGTGGCTCGAGCGGGGCGCGGCTTTCCCGCCGCTGGAAAGGGCGCTGCGCGAACCGAACGGGCTGCTCTGTGCCGGTGGCGACCTGTCGCCGACGCGGCTGCTGACCGCCTACCAGTACGGCATCTTCCCCTGGTTCTCGCCCGGTGAGCCCATCCTCTGGTGGAGCCCGGACCCGCGCATGGTGCTGTTGCCGGCGGAGTTCCGCATCTCGCGCTCGCTGCGCCGCTGCCTTCGCTCGGGTCGCTTCCAGGTGCGGCTGGACAGCGATTTCGTGGCGGTGATTCGCGCCTGTGCCGAGGTGCCGCGCGCCGGTCAGGGCGGTACGTGGATCACGCCGGCGATGCAGGAGGCGTACTGGAAGCTGTTCCAGCTCGGCATCGCCCACTCGGTGGAAACCTGGCGCGACGGCCAGCTGGTCGGCGGTCTCTACGGCGTGGCGATCGGTCGCATGTTCTACGGCGAATCGATGTTCTCGCTTGCCTCGGACGCCTCGAAGGTGGCCGCCGCCCACCTCGCCCGCTTCCTTGAGGAAGAGCGATTCGGCATGATAGATTGCCAGATGAGCACCCCGCACCTGGCCTCGCTCGGCGCGCGCGAGATGCCGCGGACGGTCTTCCTCGAGCGCCTGCGGACCCTCGTCAGCCAGGCGTGGGAGCCCGGCCGCTGGCCGGTCGATGCCGCTGGCCAACCCTGGACCTAGACCAATGTCGCGACTCAACGATTCCAATCTGCCCTTCTCGCTGCTGCAGTTCTACTCAACGGCGCCGTACGCCTGCAGCTATCTGCCGGGGCAATCGGCGCGCTCGCAGGTGGCAACGCCGAGCCACCTGATCAGCAGCGAGGTCTACGGCGAACTCGTGCGCGCGGGCTTCCGCCGCAGCGGCGTCTTCACCTACCGGCCGAAGTGCGACCACTGCCAGGCGTGCATTCCGGTGCGCGTGCCGGTCGATCGCTTCACGCCGTCGCGCAGCCAGCGCCGCAGCCTCAGATTGCACGGCGGCCTGCAGGCGCGCGAGCTGCCGCTCGCCTTTCGCGAGGAGCACTACCAGCTCTACCTGCGCTATCAGTCGGCGCGCCATGCCGGTGGCGGCATGGACCAGGACAGCCACGAGCAATACACCCACTTCCTGCTGCAGAGCCGGGTCGATACGCGCCTGATCGAATTCACCGATGACGGAGCGCTGCGCATGGTGAGCATCGTCGATGTGCTCAGCGACGGACTGTCATCGGTGTACACCTTCTTCGATCCGACGCTGCCGGCGGCGAGTCTGGGCACCTACAACATCGTCTGGCAGATCGCCCAATGCGCGGCCAACGAGTTGCCCCATCTCTATCTGGGTTACTGGATTCGCGACAGCCGCAAGATGGCCTACAAGGCGGGTTTCCGGCCGATCGAAGGGCTCGTCGACGGTCGCTGGCGCGATCTGCCGGTGCAGCCGGGCCGCACCGGCTGCTAGGCGCCGACGCCACGAGGATTGCCGTCGTCGGTCGTGGCGGCGACGCTGTTCGCGGCAGCATCCGGCGTCGCCTCCTCGACCGCCAGCACGTCGAGCAGCGACTCCATCGCCTGCGCCGCATGTTCGAGCTTCTTGGCGTCGCCTGTCGGCAGGCTGCCGGCAGCGCACAGGCGCCGGCCGACCTCGACCATGCCGTGTGCGTGCTGCAGCAGGCGGCCGCGGATCGCGTTCAGCTTGTGCACCTTGACGATGCTGGCGGCGCGCAGCTCGGTGAGCGTTTCGTCGCGTTCCTCGTCGCCGCTGCTGGCGAGCAGCGCGCGACGTGCGATCAGCTCGTCCATCGACGCCTTCCACCAGCCGAGGAATGTGGCGCGATGATCGAGCAGGGCATTCAGCGACTCGCCCATGGCATTGATCTCGTTGCGTCCACCGGGGACGGTCGGGACGCGTTCGGTCGGTGTGCCGTAGGCCAGGTCGTCGAGGATCCCGGCCATCCTGCGCACCGGGCGGACGATGCGGATGGTGATGCCGAGCGCCAGCAGGGCGGCGAGGAGGAGCGTCGACGCGGCGACGATCAGGTCCAGCCGGACCCTGGCTTGCGCGTCTTCGTCGATCTCGCGCGCGCGCCTGACCATGGTCTCGTTGGCCTGCGCGACGTTGGCCTCGATCAGTGGCGCCACCTGGTCGGCGGCGGCGTTCATCTCGGCCGTCAGGGCGGCGATGTGGGCACGTTGCGAGACCAGGACGAGGAAGCCTCGCTGGTAATCGCGCAGCAGGGCCAACAGCTGCGCCCTGTCGCTTTCGGCGAGAGCGGACTCGCCGATCTGCACGCGGATCGCGCGCGCGATTTCCACCACCATCGGCGGGTACGACTCATCGCCGCGCAGCAGGAAGTCCTTCTCGCGGCGCCGCAGCTTGAGGATGTTGGTCTCCAGGTTGGGTACGTAGTGGGCGTGGAGAATCGCTTCGATGCGCTGCGCGGCGTCGCGGAACGGCCCTCTGCCGGCGCCGTCGTAGCCCGGCTTGAGTGCGCTCGAGGCGTAGCTTTCGAAGCCCTTCGCGTAGGCCGCCACCTCGGCGAGCAGCTTCTGCCGCGTCACCTCGGGCAGTTCCGAAGTATCCACGAGCTGGCGGAATTCGCGCAGCAGGCGGCGCACGCGGTCGCGGTAAGCGACGTCCTGGCGCAACGCGAGATCCTTCTCGTTGCGGCGAATCTGCAGCAGGACGGTGAGCAGGCGGTCGACGTTGTACTGCGCCGACAGTTCGTGCAGGCGATGGATCTTCTGCCGGAAGGCGCCCTGGATGCCCGAGTTCTCGTCCAGGCCCATCGCTCGCCATGCTTCGGCGACGGCGGCGAAACGTTGCTGGTAAACGTCCATCAACGCCTGCAGTTGCTCGGCGGTGCGCTGCGACTCCTCATCGACCGCGCCCAGCGCGCTGACCTTTTCGCGCATCGCCTGCAGGTGGCGATCGACGTCCGCGGCGAAGCGCTCCTGATGCAGCAGCAGGAAGCTCTTCTCCGCGTCACGCGCAGCTGCCATCTCGATCTCGATGCCGACCGCGAGCGACTTGCGGACCTCGAAGACCCGCTGCAACTGCTGGTAATCGTCGATCACCGAGCGCAGAGTTTGGTGGTAGTGCCAGATCACACCAGTGAGCAGCACGCCGACGAGTGCAAAGCCGAGACCGATCTTCTCGCCGATCCGCAATCTGCTCGATAGCTTGTCCACCTGTCGCTCCTGGCGAAAAAGAATGGTAGCGATGCGGCCCTTGCACCGGTGTCGGCGGTCGCCGGCGAGGACGTCGTGGCGGTTCGGCATGGACGGGTGTAAGGCAAGCAAGGGCTTGTCGAGCGGCAGTATATCCGGAGCGCCGGAGACTTGTCGAACGCCCTTTTCCGCCGCGCAGCCATCGCTTCGCGGTGACCAGAGGTGAGGCCACACGCATCCCTCACTGGCCTGCCGGCGGCAGCGTCCGCGGCGCCGGCGAAGCGGTGCTGCGGGAGTGGCCGACGCGCCACGGCGGCATCGTCGCCCGTATCGTCGCCGAGGGCTCGCGGGCCATGCCGGGGCCTGAAACGGACGGGCTTTCGTGTTATCTTCTCGCCCTTCTCTTGTTCTCTGCCATAGGGAGGCTTCGACATGTCCAAGGAACGAGCGACCATCGGCACCAATGGCGTCGCGCTGCCTGTCCTGCCGCCGGAGCGCGACGCGCGCGTCTGGGCGCGGCTGGTGCGCGTGATGTTCTACACCCCCGGCTTCCTTGCCCTGCTGCTGATCAAGACCGGCGAACCGGCCGGCTTCGGCATCTCGGTGGAACTGCTGATGCTGGCGAGCATCTCGGCGATCGTCGGCGGGCTGTTCATCGGTGCCCAGTCGAACGAGGAGGGCTCGGATCATTCGTCGCGCATCGGCACCTGGAGCGGCGCGCTGATTCTCGAGCTGCTCTCGGTCGTGCCGATCCTCTGCGCCATCCCGTCGCTATTCCACGAACTGGCGAACAGTCGCCTGCTGCACGCCATGGCGCCCGGCGCGGTGAACGTGTCGCTCGGCGCCTCGGAACTGATCCCGGCGGTCGCCATCCTGCCGTTCATGCTCTATCAGCTCGCCGGCATGGGAACCCTGCACTTCGTCGTTTCGCGGCAGCTCAACTGGGCGATCAACATCGGCATCGTCGCGCTCATCGTCGCCGCCACGGTCGCCAACCGGCAGGGGGCATTCGACCTCGAGAAGAGCTTCGTCTCGCTGCTGGTGATCGCCATGCTGGTGACGGTCTTCCACGGCGTGCTCAAGCTGCGCCGGATGCAGACGCTCTACGATGCCTACGCCCCGCCCAGGCCGGCGAAGGAAGCGAAGGAGAAGGATCCGCCCGCCACTTGAGCGGGGCCAGCGGCAGCGCCGTGACCGGTGGCCACCACCGGTCTTGTGCTTGATGGATTGCAGCGGAGGTCGCGGACGGGGATGGTGGACCTCGAGTATCTGACGCAGATCCTGGCGGCGCTCGTGCCGATGGCGCTGACCGTCGCCCTGCACGGCGTCGGCATGGGCCTGGTGCGCAACAGCTTCGAGCGCTTCGGCAAGCCGTTGCTGAAGCGGGAGCGGGACCGCGGTGCGCGCACGCTCTTCACCATCGGCATCGTCGGCGTGATGGTGCTGACCCATTTCTCCGGCATCGTCGTCTGGGCGGTCGCCTTCCGGCTGCTCGACCTCGTGCCGAGCACCGAAGTCGCGATGTACTACTCGATGGAGTACTACACGACGCTCGGCGTCGGTGTGCGCAAGCTGCCCGACGGCTGGGCCGGTTTCGGTGGTTTCGAGGCGATGACCGGCATGCTGATGTTCGGCTGGTCGACGGCCGTCCTGGCGGCGGTCGTGCAGCGGATGCACGCGATCGACGACTAGTCGCGCGCGACGCAGGCTGTCTGCCGCGGCGGGCAGTCGGTGGCGGCGGGCGCACCGGCCGGGAATCAGCGGCGATCCTTCTCCGCCGCGCGCAGGCTCAGGCGGACGAGGTCGGCGATGCTGCCGACCTGCAGCTTGGCCAACAGTCGCGCCTTGTGCACCTCGACGGTGCGCGGACTGATCGCCAGCTGGCGCGCGATCTCGCGATTGTGCCGGCCGGCGACGACCTGCGCCATGACCTCCCGCTCGCGCGGGGTCAGTGTCTGCAGCAGGTTGGCGACGGCCGTGTCGCGTTCGGCATCGTCCTGGCGCAGATGCTGTCGCGCGAACGCGTCCTCGATCGCCGACAGCAGCCGGCTGTGATCGATCGGCTTCTCGAGAAAGTCGACGGCCTCGCTGCGGAAGGCCTGGCGCGCCGATTCGACATCGCCGTGGCCGGTCATGACGATCACCGGCAGCCACGAGCCGCTCTCGCGCAGGCGCCTCTGCAGCGTCAGGCCGTCCATCCCCGGCATGCGGATGTCGACCAGCAGGCAGCCGTACCAGTCGGGCCGGCGCGCCGCCAGGAAGCTCTCGGCGTCGGCAAAGAGCACCACCGAGAGACCGTTCAGGCCGAGCAGGAGTGCCAGCGCGTCGCGCACCGACGGGTCGTCCTCGACGATGAAGACGGTATTGCTTCTATGCGGCATCGCTCGTTGCCTCCTCGATCGGCAGCGTCAGGCGGAACAGGCCGCGGTCGGCGACCTCGGCCCACAGGGCGCCGCCGTGCGCCTCGACGATCGCCCGGCTGATCGCCAGTCCGAGTCCGAGGCCGCTGGCTTTCGATGACTGGAACGCCTCGAAGAGGTGCTCGGCCATCTGGTCGGTGACTCCCGGACCGCTGTCCTCGACGGTGATGCAGACACGCACAGCGCCTTCCTGCTCTGCCGACAGGCGCACCAGTCTCTCTGCCGGCGGCCTTTCGGCAGCCGCCTCGAAGGCATTGGCGAGCAGGTTGCGCAGTACCACCTCGAGCTGCAGCCGGTCGGCGAACAGGGCACAGGGCGGTGCCGGCAGCAGCGACAGTTCGATGCCCTGTTGCCGCGCCTGCGTGGCAAAGCGGGCTGCTGCCGAAGACAGCAGCTCGCGCAGCCAGATCCGCTCGAGCCGGGTGGTGCCGGTGCGGAAGAAATCGCGCAGGCGGCTGACGACGTCGGCGGCGCGTTGCGATTCGGCGACGACGCGATCGATGACGTCGCGCAGCCGGTCGCCCCTTTCGCCCTGTGCGAGCAGCTGCTGGCAGGCGCGCGTGTAGGCGAGCAGCGCCGTCAGTGGCTGGTGCAGCTCGTGCGACAGCGCCCCCGCCATCTCGCCCGCCGCTGCCAGCCGCAGCGTCTGCTGCAGTTCGGCACTCACCCGTTGCTTCTCGTCGACGACGACGCCGATGAAGAAGCCCGACAGGGCGAGCACCAGGATCAGCACCTCGAGTTCGATCAGCGCCAGCGGCGAGAGACCGAGCAGGTAGGTGCCGACGACGACGCCGACCTGCGTCAGGCCGATCGTCAGCACCGCACCGGCGAGCCCCTGGCGAGCGGCGGCCCAGGCGATCGGCAGGAACAGGGCCGGGAAGTAGCGCAGCTCGCTCATCTCGCCGGCGAAGAAGGTGAGCACGAGAACGCCGCCGGTGGTCAGCAGGCTGAGCGATTCGCGACCGAGCAAGAGCTGGCGCAGGCGGCCACGGCTGCGCTCGTCGAGCAGCATCGCGAGCAGCGGCATCGAGATCAGGATGCCGGTGACGTCGGCCAGCCAGTGCGCCAGCAGCGTCTCGCCTGCGGCTGCCTGCGGCAGATGGCCGGTGAGGGTCAGCCCGCCGATCAGCAGCAGGCTGTTGAGCAGGGTGCCGGCGACGATGATCGTCACCCAGGTGATCAACCCCGGCCGGTTGGCGAAGACTCCCTTGCTGCCGATCCGGCGCCGCAGGACTTCGGCGATCAGCCAGTAGCCGGCGGTCAGTTGCAGCGCCTGGCCGCAGGCGAGCAGCCAGGGAAGCTGCGGTGCGCGTACCCAGGCGTCGCTGATGAATATCGCGAGCGCCAGCAGTGGCGCGACGCGGCCGCGGAAACGGGCGAGGAAGAGCAGGCCAAGCGCCGGCGCCGGACTCCATGGCGTGACATCGAGTCCGTGCAGGCGGTGGATGTGACTCGCCCAGTCGAGGGCAACGTAGCCGCCGACGAGCAGCAGTGCGTCGCGCCAACCGGGTCGCCGGGTCGCCGATTTCGGCATGTTGGGCCGTCGCGGGTTGATCGAGCGCCCATTCTGCCGGCGCCGCCGCAGTTTGGGAATAGGGAAGACTACGTAAGGGTTGCCCTTACGGGCGCCCGCAATGCCCGCTGCGCGGGCGGTCCGCACCTGCCGCGGGGCTTGCGACACTGGCAGCATCGCTTACGTCGTTGCCCGAATTTTCAGCCGCGCGAAAGCCTGCGATGATCAATCGTCCTGTCATCGGCAGGCGACGAATCCAGCCATCCAACGATACCCGGAGAAACACAGATGAACTCTCGCTCGCAGTGGTGCAAGCTTGCCGTCCTGACTCTTGGCGTGACGGCCGCCGCCGGCGCATCGGCCCGCACCGAAATCCAGAACAAGGGCTCCGACACCCTGGTCAATGCCGCGCAGTCGCTCGCCGAGCAATACGGCAAGATCAATCCCAACGTGGCTGTGGCGGTCTCCGGCGGCGGTTCCGGCACCGGCATCGCGGCGATGATCAACGGCACCGTCGACCTGGCCAACTCGAGCCGCAAGATGTCGGAGAAGGAGATCCAGGCGGCGCAGGCGAAGGGCCGCCAACCGGCCGAGCACATCATCGGTTACGACGCGCTGGCGATCTATGCGCACAAGAATTTCCCGAAGGATTCGATCACCGTCACCGACCTGGCGAAGATCTACGGCCGTGACGGCGGCGCCACCAAGTGGGCCGACCTCGGCATCACCATTCCCGGCTGCAAGGGCGAGATCGTCGTCGTCAGCCGGCAGAACAACTCCGGCACCTATGCCTACTTCAAGGAGGCGGTGCTCGGCGAGAAGGGCAAGTTCCGCCAGGGGACGCTCGACCTGCACGGTTCCAAGGACGTCGCCGACCTCGTCGAGAAGACTCCCTGCGCGATCGGCTACAGCGGTCTCGCCTACGTCACCGACCACATGAAGGCGCTCTGCGTCGCGCCGGAGGCCGGCAAGCCGTGCGTCAAGCCGACCGAGGAGACGGCCTTCAATGGCACCTATCCGATCGCCCGGCCGCTGTTCATGTACACCAACGGGGCGCCGACCGGCGAGCTGAAGAAGTACGTGGACTGGATCAAGAGCGACGCCGGCCAGTGCATCATCGAGAAGGAAGGTTACGCGCCGATCAAGAAAGTGAAGTGCAAGTAAATCCCGTTGGCGGCGGTGCGCCGGCGCTGCCGGCGCACCGCCAGAGCCCGTGTTCCCGCGCCTGAGGAAGAAGACCGCGATGAGTCACTACGAAGAACGTCTCGAGAGAGACCTGTCCCAGATCAAGAAACAGTTGGCCCTGCTCGCCGGCCTGGTCGAGAAGGCCCTCGCCGATGCCGTCCATGCGCTGCTCGCCGACGATGACCCGCTGGCCTACGCGACGATCCTGGCGGACAACCGGATCAATGCCGTCAGCAACGAACTCGACCGCATGCGCATGGCCTTCATCGGCGTGCACCTGCCGACCGGCAGCCACCTGCGCCTGATGGGCGCCGTCGTCCACACCAACGTCGCGCTCGAACGGATCGGCGACTACGCCGTCACCATCTGTCGCGAGGCGGTGCGTCTCGGTCGCCCGCAGGGGCTGATGGCGCGCGAGATCGAACTGATGGCGAGCGAGTCGCGGCAAATGCTGAAACAGGCCGTCGATGCCTTCCTCGACGGCAATGCCGAGGGGGCAAAGGCGACGATGGTCATCGCCGACCAGGTCGAGCGCACCTTCGACATGGCGTTCAGCGACCTGCTCGGCGAGGGCGATCATTTCAACATCCAGGATCTGTTCGCCTACCTGACGGTGTTCAATTCGCTCGAGCGGGTTTCCGACCAGGCGAAGAACATCTGTGAAGACACGGTCTTTGCGGTCACCGGCCAGGCCAAGGGGCCGAAGTTCTTCCGCATCCTCTTTCTCGACGAGGACAACAGCCTGCTCGGCCCGATCGCCGAGGCGATCGCGCGCAAGAACTTTCCCGAAGTGGGCGAGTATCACAGCCGCGGCCGCACTGCCGGTGTCGCCGACGCACAGTCGATTGCCTTGCTGCAGGAATTGGGGATCGATCTCGGGAGCCACCAGCCGCAGGCGATGCCCGCACACCACCGGGAACTTGCCGCCTACCAGATCATCGTCAGCCTGCAGGGACCGGTCAAATCCTACGTCGAGCAGATTCCCTTCCACACGGTGGCGCTCGAATGGGAAGTCAGCCGCGCCGCTGGCGGGCCGCCGGACCTGCGGACGCTGAGCCGGGAGATCGCCCTGCGCGTCAGCAACCTGATGGGCGTCCTGCGTGGCGAGGAGGGCAGCTAAGATGAGCACCGGTACGCAGGCGCTGGGCAACCGCGCCACCAGCGCACAAGTGGCCGAGAACTTCGACCGCCGCAACCCGGACTGGTACGTCGACAAGCTGATCGCCGGCCTCGTCTTCATCTGCGGCATCTCGGCGATCCTCTTCGTCCTCGGCATCTTCTTCTTCGTCACCAGGGAGGGGATCGGTTTCGTCTTCGAGAAGATGGATTTCCGCGAGTTCTTCCTGACGCCGTACTGGTCGCCGAGCGATGCCGAGGATCCGGAATACGGCATCCTCGCGCTGATGGCCGGAACGGCGAGCGTCACCGGGCTGGCGATGCTGGTCGCGGTGCCGTTCTCGCTCGG
>JFAX01000039.1:0-17100 GCA_000585015.1 Candidatus Accumulibacter adjunctus
CTCGCTTGTCTTCACCCGCGATACCTCAGCGCCTCTTGCCCAGACCACCACGATCGCCTCAATCTCCATCGACAGCCGGATTGCTGGCGACTTCATCACCAACCAGGCCAGCGTGACCGTTCAGGGTGCTTACACCGGCACACTGGATGGCGGCGAGAAGTTCCAAGTCTCCGCTGATGGTGGCTCATCATGGGCCGACGCCACATCGGTGGCCGGGGTCTGGTTTGCCACGGTGACCCTGAGTGCCGGGATCGGCACACTCAGCACGCGCACCATCGACGCGGCAGGCAACGCCACCGGCGGGGTGAGCCGTGGCTACACCCTCGACCAGACCGTGGCCGCGCCCTCCTTCTCGCTGCAGCAAGATACCGGAGCCTCATCGGGTGACGGAGTGACCAAGGTCGGCACGCTGGTGGTCAACAGCCTGGAGGCCGGGGCCACCTGGGAATACAGCACGGACGGCGGCACTGGCTGGAGCACCGGCACCGGCACCACCTTCGATCTCACTGCCAACACCACCTATGCCGCCGGTCTGATTCGTGTGCGGCAGACGGACCTCGCTGATAACCTCAGCGCCGAGGCCAGCAACAGCGCATCCATCACGGTCGATACCGTCGACCCAGTGGCGCCATCGTTCAGCCTGGTCAGCGACACCGGCGGCAACGCCAGCGACGGCTATACCAGCAACGACAATATCTCGGTCAGTGGTGTGGAAGGCACCGCCACATGGCAGTACAGCACCAACGGTGGCAGCACCTGGACCAACGGCTCAGCAAGCACCTTCGAGATCGCTGAGGGCGCCTATGCCGCCGGGCAGATTCAGGTCCGCCAGACCGACCTTGCCGGCAACACTGGCCCGGTCAGCACTAATGGCGCCACCATCACCGTCGACCAGACTGTCGCGCCGCCGACTTTCGCCCTGGCGGCCGACACCGGCGGCAGCGGCAGCGACGGCATTACCAGCAACGGCCTGATCAACGTTTTCGGCGTTGAAGCCGGCGCAACCTGGGAATACACGACCAACAGCGGCGGCGGTTGGACCACAGGCACAGGCAGCAGCTTCACGCTGGGCGGCAATGCCACCTACGCAGCGGGCACGGTCCAAGTCCGGCAAACCGATCAAGCGGGTAATGCAAGCAGTGCGACGAGCAACGGTTCGCCGATCACCGTGGACACCCTCAATCCCATAGCGGTGGTTTCAGTCATCTCGCAGATCGTCGACGACACTGGCACTCCCGGCGATTTCATCACCAGTGATGGCGTCGTGACCGTCAGCGGCACTTTCTCCGGTGCCCTCGGCGTGGGCGAAACGATCCAGGTGTCGGCCAACGGCGGCGCTACCTGGGTCACTGCAGGCATCAGTAGTCCCGTCTGGGTCGCTACTGACGTCGCGCTCGTCAACGGATCGGGCACGCTCACGACCCGTACCGTCGACACGGCAGGAAACGCCGTGTCCGGTGCCAGCCACTCTTACGTGTATAGCCTCGTCTATACTGGGACGCCAGGACCTGACAGTCTCGTCGGCACCGCGGCTGATGAGCAGTTCTACGGGCTCGCCGGCAACGACACGATCAATGGCGGCGGAGGCACCGACACGATGTACGGTGGTCTGGGGGACGACATCTACACCGTGGATAGCTTGGCGGACAGCGTGAGGGAAGAGCCAGGTGAAGGCAGCGACCTCGTGTACAGCTCGGTAAGCTGGACACTCCCCGACAACGTCGAGCGCCTGTCTCTCACCGGTAGCGCGGCGGTTAGTGCAACCGGCAACGGGCTCGCGAACACGTTGTCTGGCCAAAACAACGGTGCAGCCAACGCCCTTACCGGTGGTGCGGGCGACGACGCCTACTACGTCGGCATGGGCGACAGTGTCAACGAAGCCGCCGGAGGAGGGAACGACATCGTCTACAGCAAGATCAGTTGGACGCTGAGCGCGAACGTCGAGCGGCTCTACCTGTACGGTACGACGCAAGGGGTAACCGGCACGGGCAATGGACTGGCCAACAAACTCCACGCTCACGACAATGGCTTCGCGGATACCTTGGTGGGTGGGCAAGGCGACGACATCTACGAAGTCCGAAGCAACGACGTCATCGTCGAACTGACCAGCCAGGGTAGCGATACCGCGAATTGCTACGATAACTACACTCTTGCTGCTGGCGTGTCGGTCGAGAACCTCCTTCTTTACGTAACTGCGGCCAAGACACTGACCGGAAACGAATTCGCCAACTACCTTCGCGGCAACAACGGCAACGACACGCTTTACGGCAGTTTGGGCAACGACACGCTCAACGGGGCCACCGGCGCCGACGCCATGTACGGCGGCCAAGGTAACGACGTCTACACGGTGGACGATGCGGGGGACAGCGTGGTCGAATACTCGGCTGACGGCAACGACCTGGTCAACAGCTCGGTAAGCTGGACGCTCGGCGACAACATCGAGCAGCTTACCCTCACGGGTAGTGGGGCAGTCAATGCAACCGGCAACGAACTCGCCAACACGCTCTCCGGGCGCGACAACGGTGCCGCCAACGTACTGACCGGTAGGGGCGGCGACGACGCGTACTACGTCGGCGCCAACGACAGCGTCGTCGAAGTGGCCGGAGAAGGCAACGATGTCGTGTACAGCAAGATCAGCTGGACGCTGGGGGACAACATCGAGCGGCTTTACCTGTACAGCACGGCGCAAGGGGTTACTGGAACGGGTAACGGACTGGCCAACAAGCTCTATGGCCACGACAGTGCCTTCGCAGATACCCTGATTGGTGGTGCGGGCAACGACACCTACGAAGTCAGAAGCAATGACAGCATCGTCGAACTGGCTGGAGAGGGCAGCGATGTCGCGAACTGCTACGATAGCTACACTCTCGCCGCTGGCGTTTCGGTCGAGTACCTGTTCCTTTACGTCACGGTCGGCAAGACCCTGAACGGTAACGAACTTGCCAACTACCTGCGCGGCAACAACGGCGGCGACACACTCAACGGCAACTTGGGCAACGACACGCTCACGGGTGGTCTGGGCAATGATCTGCTGACCGGTGGCAGCGGTGCCGACATCTTCCGCTTCGATGCAGCGCTCAACAGCAGCACGAATCTCGACACGATTACTGACTTCATCGTGCCCGACGATACCATTCAGCTCGAGAATGCGGTTTTCACATCACTGCCGACGACGGGTGCGCTCTCAGCCGGATCGTTCGTCGTCGGCACGGCTGCGCTCGATGCCAACGACTACGTGCTCTACGACAGCAGCACCGGCGGCCTTTTCTACGATGCCGACGGCAACGGTGCTGGCGCCGCAGTCAAGTTCGCCACCGTTGCCGTCGGCTTGGCGCTCACCAACCTCGACTTCGTGGTCACGTGAAAGTTGACAGCGCTTCGCAAGAAGACCTGCCCTCCGGAGCAGCAGTCCCCGGGTGGGCAGCCCGCTGCGAATCGCGGGGGGCCCCACAGGAATGAGAAACGCACGATGGGCGGATGCCGGGGACGTTCCCGGATGACGGCTGACCGCCGCGGTATGGTGCCGCGAGGGTCCGCCTATTGCTTTCCCAGTGCCTTGCCCAGGGTTCCCGTCCGCGCTTGGCCAAGAAGTTTCGCATGACCACCGGAGGTGGTGCTCTTGGCCGTAGCGTGCCGGAAGTCAACGCCACCGCCCCGCCAGCACCAGTGGTCGGGGGGGCGGGCCAGCGCTGCGCGCTTAGTGAAGCCTCACCCGCCCGTGCCAGTGCTACTTCGCTGGCCAATCTTGGCGCTCAACTCGGCCATCGATTGCGCTCCACGCCGATAGCCGCGGCAACAGGCATCGTATCGAGCGACCGCGGCCCTCCCTCCGGCTGCCCAACTTGGAACCGCGTCAGCCGCGAGCTGTGCGGGCAGCCCGTCCGCTATCTGGATGGTGGGTCAGATTAAGCCTGCAAGTTCGACCGGGGGTGGCGGCAGGTCTCTAAACAGGTGCCAGACGATCCTGCTCCTGGGAAACAGCACGACCCACACCGTCGCGAAGATCAGCAAGAAATAGGTGCCCATTCCCTGCTTGGCGATGTACCAGTTCTCCAGTTCCCCTTTGTACGGTGCGATCACCCTATCGTAGAAGGCCACATCATTCTGCGCGCCATGCAACAACTCCTCCTCGTCACGGAACACGATGGAGCCAATCCCCGAAAGCCCAGGTCGAACCTTGACGATCTGCCTCTGAACGTCCTCAGGGAAAGCGTTGAAGCATCGTTCCGCCTGCGGTCTTGGCCCGATCACGCTCATATCGCCGACGAAGATATTGAGGAGCTGCGGCAGCTCATTGAGCTTGGTCTTGCGCAAAAACCGCCCTAATGGAAGAATGCGCGGATCGTTCTTCAAGGTAACGGTTCCCGTGCCCATCGCCGGACTGTTCTTCAACATCGTCGCGAACTTGAGCAGACCGAAGCGCCGACCGTTCAGGCCGACTCTCTGCTGGACGTAGAAGATCTCGCCTTCCCCGGTCAACCGCAAGAGAATCACCACCGGAACGAGCAACGGCGAGAGCACCATCATCGCCACGGCCGAGAGGAGCAGATCAAAGAAGCGACTCACGGTCACATTCTCCCGTCGAGGTACTTGCCCGTTTCCTTATGCCCGAAATCCGGGAGCATCGAGAGGAAGAGTTCCACGAGTTCCCGCTTCTCCCACCTGCCTCGTTGCCGCAGCGAAATTACGGCGTCGACGAAGCGGCTCAACTTGTCGGCATCGAATGTTGCGTTGTTCCTGATAACTCCGATACTCTCGAAGCGCGCCATGTCAAGGACTTCCGTGCCCGTAAAGAACTCCTCGAAATCCTTTTCGCCCGTCGTGTCGCTGTCGAAAAAATAGCACGGCCACTTTCTAGCCGGGATGAGTTCAGCTGCCAGCGACCGCGCTTCCTCCTCACTGGAGCAGACGAAGGCTTCATAACCCAGAGCGCGCAGATACTTCACGGCAATCTCCGAGAACGTGATCAGGTGAAGCTTTGCGCTTAGCTTCGGGAAGAAGATGTCCCGGTTGTCTCCCAGCAAACAGGACATCAAGCACAACTGGCCAGACTCCTGGGGCGTCACGAAATAGCGCCGCACATCCCGCGGAGCGGAAATCGGCTGCCGTTTCGCAAGACGCTGGTTGAATCCATGCAGGAGGCTGCCGTCGGAAAATGCCACATTCGCAAAGCGGGCTGTCGAAACAGGCGTCTCCAAGCTGTCGCGCATGAGAAACATCTCCATCACTCGCTTGCTCGCACCCATCATGTTGACCGGGTTGGCCGCCTTGTCCGTCGACACGCAGAAGTATTTCCTGGCGTTCATCTGCCGTCCGAACTCGATCGTCCTGATGGTATTCAGAATATTGACCTCGATCATGCGCATTAGCGTGAACGGATCCTTTTCGCTGCGAACGTGCTTGAGCGCCGACAGATTGAGGATGTAATCGTAGCCGTCCGAGGCCGCCATCAGCGCCTCGAACTCCCGCGAGCCGCAATCAATGGCAAAGGTGCTGAAATCACCGTCGATGTAGCCCAGCGTGCTTCGAATGTCGCGCACCAGTTCGACCATGTTGTTTTCGCTGATGTCCACGACATGGAGCACCTTCGGCTGCCGTGCGAAAATCTCCCGTGTCACCGCCTGACCGATCGACCCAGCGCCGCCAATGACCAAAAAGCGGCTGGCCGCAACCCGCGTAGACATCTCGCTCGCGCGAGCAGCGAGGTCGCCATCAAACAATTCTTCCTGACGACCGATCAGCTCAAGAGTATTCATGCACGCCCCTTCTCGAGTGCTTTGGTGAACGCGCCAATCACAATGTCGACTTCCCCGTCGGTCATGGTCGGATAGAGCGGCAGGGTCAACTCCCGGTGCGTGATCTCACAAGCGATCGGAGTTTCGCCCAGTTGCAACTTACAGTATGCACTGAAGTCCTGACACGCCGGGTAGTGAATGCTCGACTGCACACCCTCAGCCTTGAGCGATGCGATGACCTGCGACCGATGGCAATCCACCGGCAGCAGTACTGGAAAGATGTGATACGCCGGTTCGATGTCGTCACATCCGCTCGCAAATGGGATCATCAGCCCCGCGATCCCGGCAAGCTCCTTGGTGTAGCGTGCCACGATTGCCGCACGCCTTTGCTGGGCATTGGGGAGTTTGGCAAGCTGGACCACCCCGAGAGCAGCACGCATTTCGTCGATCCGGTAGTTAAGCCCCGGCCGGATCACGTCATAGGAGATCGAGCGCCCGAGGTGCCGATCAAGCGTCAGCGCGGTCATTCCGTGCGACCGGAGATACCTGATCTCCCTGTCACCCTCATCGTATTGACTTACCACCATCCCGCCCTCACCGACCGACAGATTCTTGTTCGTGAAGAAGCTGAAACAGCCAAAAGCGCCGAAGGTTCCAAGCGATCGGCCGCGGTACTTCGCCCCTGGGGCGTGGGCACAGTCCTCGATCAGCGGCAGCCGATGCCGATCGCACACAGCCAGAATCCGGTCCATCGCACACGGGTAGCCGGCGTAATGAACGATCATGACCGCTTTGGTTCGCGGCGTGACTTTTCGCTCTATGTCAGCCGGATCCATGTTCCAGTCCGACAACGACGTACAATCAGCAAGAACCGGCTTCGCCCCAACGAGCATGACCGTATTGAGATCCGCCACAAAAGTCAGCGAAGGGACGATCACCTCGTCACCGGGCCCAACCCCCAATGCCAGGAGCGCGAGATGCAATGCCGCGGTGCCATTGGCAACAGCGGTTGCCCTGGAATCGGCTCCAAGGTGCGCAGCGAAAGCTCGCTCAAACTCCTCGGTCTTTGGCCCCATAGTAATCCACGCCGAGCGAAGAACCTCGCATACCGCTTGAACTTCCTGCTCATCGTAGTTCAGCTTGAACAGCTGCACTTTCCACATCAGACACCTCCCACTCTTCGTCGCTTGCCACGCACGATACGTCCGTCCAACCGTAACGGCAACTTATGTTCATGCCACAGGCCAATGGTAGCCTTTCCCAGCTGCGGCCCCTGACATCTTCCCTGCCGCTGGATGACGAGGCTCACTTCCTGATTCCACGGAGCGGGACGCTCTCGAATTGCCGCGGCCAGTTCATCCGACTGGGAAAAGCAACCAGATCCAGATTAATTTACGGACGCCGCAAAACCTTCAGCTGATCCTCGGGCAAGCCGGACCGCTCGACAGGTTGGTAATCTGGATCACAACCAAGTGACTCGCTGTGATGAAAACTGCAAACTCCCGTCGCATCCGGTCTCCACCTATTGGCAATAGCGGCTCCACAGCGCTGGAGCTGCGCACGGATCACGGCCGCTATCGACCATTCCGTACAGATGTTGTCGCATCCTGCACCTAGGTCCGAAGCATTGTCACTGCGCGCAGAGCGATCTCCAGACCCAAGACCTCGTTGACCATTTTCACAGTTCCTGCTGGCTCATCCAACAGTGGTCTAAGCCGGTCACGCAAGACCTTTTCGCGATACAAGAAGCGCGAAATCATTCGGGACGGATCCAATTCATCCTCGAAACACTTCCTGTATGTCACAGAGACCCCTGCGGGAGGATAAGGATGTCCCACAGTTCTGGAAGGCCAAATCTTTCGCACCAACTTCGCGCTGTCGAGGCGAATCGTCCGCAGGCGATCCCGGAAACTCGCCTCGCCATACGGCAAGGTGTGGTAGCCTTCGTTGTGTGGGATACGCCCTGCGTCGGGCATGCACTGCCAAATTGCGCCTCGGAACAGTTGCGCGCCTTCCCGGACTGCCATTGGCAGACCATACGCCTGCTCCACCAGTTTCTGACCGATAAAAGGCAACTCTGGCTCTATCCACCATGCCATCGTCTTCAGGTGAGCGGAAGCCCAGCGGCGGATTCGCTCGCTGAGGTACATCGCTTCCAGCCGCTCATCCACAGACCGCGTGGCAAAGAAGTCATAATCGCGTCCGAGCAACTCGCAGGCGACATCTTCAGGATTTTGCGCCAGCGGCGATTCCAAGACCTCAGGCGGTACTGACCACGCCGCCATACGGTATCTCACCAGCCGCTCCAGCGGAGACGCTCCCTTCAATATCATTCGCGCCTGCTCCTGCTTTGACCAATATCGGCGAAACGCCTCGCCTCCGAATCCCCATATTACCGGTACTTCCAAGTCCGCCAGAGCAGCGGCCCAGTACGTAGTTCCTCGGAAGGGCTGGTTCTCACCATCGCAAAGCAGCGTACTTAACGTGATTACAGTTCGAAACCCCTCTGCGTCGATCCCGGTGGGAGCCAACTCGAACCAGTTCAGGCCAAGCTCGCGCGCTATGCGCTGAGCCACTTCAATATCCTCAGGCGACTCAGAGGCCGCGGTGAAAAATCTGCTATCGAGTCCCGCGCCTCGAACCAGCGCCATCAAGCACCTGGAGTCGAGCCCTGCAGTCAGGGTGGTCAACGCACACCGACCGCCAACCACCGTGCCCAGCCTATGGGTCACACTCTCAACAAAGTTCGTGGTCTCCGCCTTGACATCGGCGTCCAATCGTATCTCCGGAGGCGTCCACCATCTTGTAACACGCATTCCGCTCCGATTCATTACAAGGCGCTCACCCGCGTCGAGCCTCTTCACCTCCCTGAAAAGGCTGATGTCGCCCAGCAAGTAGCCGGCGGCTCGCATAGCCCCCAACGCAGCATCGTCGAGAGACACGCTCCGCAAGCATCCTATCGCCAACGAAGAGGAACTCAACCAAATGCCGGATTCGTCCTCGGCGAGATACAGTCCCCACATCCCCGTCCGATCGGTGAAGGCGACGAGTTCCTCTGTATCGGCGTTATAGGAGACGACCGAAAAGATGCCCTCGTCAGTGTTCTCGCAGCCATGTGTATGACTGTCGGCTGGCCATGGATCAGGAACGTGAGCGCGGGTTGACGCCCCCGCAACATCCCGGCTGCCTTGATGCGCCAGGCCGAGCCTTAGTAGCAGTCGACGCTCCTCCTGATGCGCAAACACGTCCCATCGATGGGGGCTTACGAAAACCGCACACTCGAACCCCGCTGCAGACCAAGTCAGCCACCTCCCGCCAGGTCGCAGGTGCGAAAGGCTCGCCTTCCACTTCTCGGCGCCAATTCCGCGGACCCGGTCCTTCAGGCATCTGCAAATAAACATTTGTCCACGTCTCCGATTTTATCTTGGGTGCACCTTGCATGACGCGGAGACTGGCGCCAGCTAGTCTCGCGGCCTTATCAAAAAATACAACAGGATAGTAACTTGTCCCCGTTGGGTGCTACCGACTCAGGCGCTCCGAAATTCGAAGACCCCCCTTCCCTTTCCGAACCTTCTCATTCCACAGACCGAACCAATACCCGACGCCGTACGACAGGTGGGCAACAACGAATCCCCAAAAAAGGTACGGCGCCAATCGGAGATCGCCCTCTCGAGTCGTCTGCGCCAAAGAAACTCCCAGATTGAGCGAGGAGTGAGCGCTGATGGTCGCGACACTGACGATCGCCACCCAAGGTTCCAGCGGTATCGCCAACAATGGAACTGCCAGCGCCGCAATGAACGCCGCCGGAACGTACCGTCTGAGTTGAGACCGGCGCTTCAGCTTCCTGTCAACCATCGGCCCATAGTACCCGTACTGGAACAGCATTAGCCAAAGGTCACGATAGGTTTTCCTCGCGAAATAGCGAACCTTCAAGCTCGGAATAAGATAGATACTTCCGCCTGCCGCCAAAATCCGCTCATTGAACTCGTTGTCCTGATTCCTGATAAGATCCTCATCAAAAAAACCGATCCGCTCGAACACCTCCCTCCTGAAACACCCGAATGGCACCGTGTCGGCTTCCGCATAGTCAGCCTGCGATGAGGCCAGACGAAAGGCAGAATTACCTACTCCGAATCTGTTGCTCAGCACCCGGCTTATCGCCACTGCAGTCCTGCTGCTGTCTCCCGGAACGGTTTCCAAACACGGGCCGACGTTATCTGCCAACAAGCGTTGGCTGTAACAGACGAGCGTTGCAATATAGTCCGGTGGGTAGATCGCGTGCGAATCCACGCGAATGATGATCTCTCCCTTGGCAGCCCTTATCCCCACGTTCATGCCATGCGCGGTGTATCTGGCCGGATTGTCTATCATACGAACGTTAGCATGAGAGACTGTGTATTCCCTTACTATCTCCCGCGTTCCATCGTCGCTCAACCCGTCCACCACCAAGACTTCCAGGAGTTCGTCAGGGTAGCCACTCCGCAGAATCGAATCAAGAACGTTCCCAATGTGCTCCGCCTCATTCCGACAAGGCACCACTACGCTGACCATGCTCATCGTTTACCCAGTCCGCCGAAATCCCCAAAAGCCCTGCCTCGAAATAGCCGCATCTGTATCCCGAATTCGACCACCTGCTCTCTCACTCTGGCCGCCGCTGCTGCCCCCACCTCGCGAACACGCGACCGAGCCAAGCCAAGAATTCACCGCTAGACCAACAAACACGAAATACAGCGGGCCAGACAGAACGTTGAGGAACAGCATCTCGACAAAGACGGCGACCGCCCCCAGGCCATAGGGAAGACGGGAGGCTTCGGACCCAGTTTGTCGCGATTGCTTCAGCAACCTGATCAAGACTGCGATGACAACTCCCTGCGGAACGAGAAACAGCAATAGGCCGACAATACCGTTCTCCACGAGGAGTTGCAAGTAACTGTTGTGCGTAACGTACTGGTGTCGAGAGAGGAACTGCTCCGTGCCGATCCCCAGTAGCGGGCTGCTCGAGTACTCCTCAAGCGCGCTGGCAAGCAAGCTCCACCGTAGTCCGACTGAACTTTCTGACGCTGAGTCCTGAACCGCCAGCAACGTCTGATAGCGCTCGCCCAGCGCCTCCATCGCGTCTCCAAGAACGCCGACCGGAAGCCCCTTACTGAGCACGACAATACCGACCACCGACGCTGAAGCCACCCCAAGAAGAATGAGGGGCCCGCGGCCCCGCCGGAAGCCAATCATGCCTACTGTCGCGCTCACAGCGAACGCGATCCACGCTCCCCTCGACATGCAGTACGCAAGAGCAGTCCCATGCAGAATAAAGGCCGGTCCAATGAGCAAGTACCTTGCGACCCGCCGACGCTCCACTATCAGGGAGAACAACAACACAGTCGTCATCGCCGCAAGATACATCCCCAACTGGTTCCGGCCTTCTTGCGTCACTTCTTGCAAGTGATTTGCCAAGTAGGGCGAACCCAACACCACCAACGAGTTATAGACATAGAATCCGACTATCATCGACGATAGTGTGGCGAGGGCTCGCACAAAGGCCGTCGGCGAGAGATCCACCGAAGCAAAATAGAGAAAGACAGCACACCCCAATAACTGCTTGACCGCCAACTGGGCCACCCGCGGGTCGCCCCCAGTCCGAACAAAGTCCAAAGCATAGAAGCCTGCCAAAGCCATCAGAGCCCAAAGAATACGAGTCACGTCGACGTCTAGTGCACGGCGCCTCCCAAACAGCGCCCTGCGAGCGCCAGTTACCGTGCTCCCAAACCAAACTGCAACCAGCACGTACACGAGCGGCAAGTCGACGTCGGCAACGCCTAGCCTTAACTGGCTGACACCAAGGACTGCAATGGTTGCAGCCGATGACCATTCCCGAAACTGGGGCATAGCCACCTAAAGCCCCGCCCCAATTTTCGGGACGTCCGCGAAAACAGCAGTCCTTGTGCTGCTCCTGTGCCTCCGGACACTGCCGGCAGCCAGAACATAGCCCGCAGGCAGTTCTCTACCGCCGAGGAATGTACAGTTGGCGCCGACCAACGCGCCGTCCCCGACAAGGATCCGCCCGCTAGCGACCACACCCCAACGGTACGATCCAGCGACGAAGGCATGGTTGCTCGAACTCAACACACTGTTGTGCGCTATCGCGAGCCTGTAGTAAGCTCCCCGGACACCCATCGCGATCGTAGGATCCGGAAAGAGGAGCATGATCGACCGGACCACGCATGCATACAGCAGGCTCAACCGGCGCCGCCTCACGGAAACACCCGCGCCAGAAACTTCTGCATCGTTAGTTCTTCCCAGACTTTCGCATAGCCAGCCTGCCGAATCCTCTCAAGGCGCGCCGGGTCGCCAAGAACGCTCGCAACCGCGTCCGCGAAGCCTTCGCCGGTGGCATGGGACACAAACACGATTTCTCGACCGTCGGAAAACACAGTGGGTAGCGAGCCCACCCGGCTGGACACTACGACAGTACCAAAAGCCATCGCTTCAACGACCACTCTTGGCGAGCCCTCGGAGAGCGAAGGAAAGACGAAGAGATTCGCGTCCTGGAGCAGCACGGCAAGTCTCTCGCGGTCGTCAACGTGTCCCCAGAACTTGATGGCCGGCGAGAGACCAGCGGCCGCGAATTTCTCTTGTAAAGCCTCTCGGTGATCCCCATCGCCCACTATATCGAGTGAAGCAAAGACATCCCGCCTTCTCAGAGCCACCATCATGTCGACCAGCACGTCCAGGTTCTTCGAGCGCCGCAAGTAGCCAACGTGTATCAGCTTGGTGCCAGTCCGTGCTCGAAGCTCCCTTTTCTCAGCTTCCTGCAGAGTAGAAGATGACACTACGGTGCCACCCAGCCCCCGCAATGCCAGATGCTCCCTCAGAGTTTCACCGTTAAAGAAGACACGCGACTCACTGCGGTGCCGTATTGCGTATGCGATCATGCGCTCCTCCCCGCCATATAGCAGCCTCATCAAGAATCTCGGCAGTTGGGCGTCGTTTCCCAGTGAAAGCACTTCGAGTGGGTTCCCCACGAAGTGATAAGTGATCCTTCTAAATCCCATGACAAAGGGAAGCCAGCGCAAGGGATCCGGAACACGGAGGTAGACAGGAATATCTCTCGGCAGTTGCCATAAACGTTGGAGGGACACCAAGACGTCGATACTGTACTTCAGATGGCCGCCACTGCGATACGGGAGGTCAAGGAACACGATGTTCGGCAGATCGATTATTCCGATCTCTGGGCGAGTGGCAACCTCGCGGCATGGCGCAAGGAGGTACACTTTCTCGTAGCGGCTTGCGGCGAACCTGAGGTACGCCAAGTTGACCGATGAAAGGAACCGATCACCGCGATGTGACAAAACTAGCCAGTACGCCCAGACGACGATTTCGACCGCCTTCGAGCGACCTTCGCCTAGCTGGCAGGTACTCTCTCTCATACTTCTTACACCCCAGAGTCTCTGTTTGGTCGTAAGTCCGCGTCTGTCAACAGGCACCTGCGGGTCCTCTTCCCCGTCGATCCATTCACTATCTCTGAACCATCCACCTTCCGCACCAACACCGTTCGCATCTGCGTTCCCAGTCCTTCCCAATCCCCTCACCTCTCCCAAAGCCGAAACCTCGACCGGTAACCTAAGCCGCAGAGACCAGCGGCGCAAACCAGGAAGCCAAGGCTCTGGCCAAGTGCCACGCCGATGCCGCCGTTCGAGCCGACCAATACCGCCGCCGCACCCAAGCTAGTGCTCAGACCGCAAAGTTGCGCCATACTCAAGATGCGCCAGCCGCCTGTGGCCGCGAACAATCGCGACTGCAGCTTGTAGACCCCAACTGCCAGAGAACCAGCCAGGAGCGTAAGCACCATCGGAAACGCGCCCATGTACTGCCGTCCGAATACCAGCTCCAGAAACGCGTCCCCTAGCCATATCCAGGCGCCGATTACGCCAAAACCGTACACCAGACAAAGCATCTGTACCCGTCCGTACTGACTCCGGGACAGTGTTCCCGCAATCTTCCTCGGGAAGATGATCAGCCCAACAGAATCCACCACCAACCAAGAACTCTTCGCGACGCTTGCGGCGACAGAATAAATCCCCAGGAAATCGCTGCTCAGGCCGTATCGGACAAGAAGCACATCGGCTGAATACCAGACTGCGTTGACTCCATTGTGTCCCAGGGCAGCCAACCCGTAGGCGTAGAAGGTCTTTCCTGGATAACCCGGCCTCGGTTCTGAGATCAACCACGGCCTTACCACCAATACCAGAAACGCAGACGCTAGAGCGAGGTTAACCGTGGCGTACGCCAAAAAGAACCAAAGCACTTCATTGGAAACAAGCAACCCCATTTGATTGGCCAGCGGGATGGCGCAGGGCTGCATTACTATCAATACGGCCTGCTTGTCGAAATCTTGGTTCGACTGCAGAAACCCAGCAACATGCGTGAGTATAGCCACAAGCCCGGAACACGCTGCCAGCAGCGCATAGGTGGCGGAAAACATGCTGGCAAGAGCGACTGCTGGTATCGTCAGCCCGACAGTCAGCATGCACGCATGCATTGTCAGCCATCGAGTGATCGCAATGTCAGACTTCGAGAAGTAGACGATCGCTGTGTTCAGGCCGAAACCAAGGCACAAGGCAGCGACTTGGATGAGAGCGAGAGAGGCATTAATTTCTCCCACGACATCAAGCGGATGGGTTCGCGCGATAACGGCAACGCCGGCAAACGCCACCAAAGCCGAAAATGCCCGGGAAACACCAAGCTTCAGAACCAAGAGCTTCATTGCAGAAGGCGCACCACTTTGGCCGGATTGCCAGCAACTATGCTATTTTCGGGGACGTCCTTCGTCACCACCGCGTTGGCGGCGATGATCGAATTCTTGCCGACCTTGACGCCTTTGTTTATTCTGGAATATTGCCCGATCCAAACATTCTCGCCGATGATAATGTCTCGAGCTTGGGAGCGCCTCCATCGCCAGTCTTCTGTTCCCCACCCGGATAACACCATCGCTCGACGAGCGTCTGGCTCAGTGGGGTGACTATTGTTATCCATTATCACTACGTTATTGCTTATGATTGTTCCGGCTCCGATCTCGACTCTCGACACGGCACCAATGAAGGTTTCGTAGCGAATGTTGACGTAATCATGCAGAATGATTTTTCCGCCCGCTTGAGAAACAAGATGCCCCAGAAGCATCACGTTGCGACCAATCTGCACGTCACCCTTTCCTGAACCATCTTCCAAGCGAATTCCAGAGTACCGTGATAGCACCGTCTCTGGGGGAATCACGGCGAACCGCGAGAGGTATAAGTGCATTGCTGAAGAGATAAGCTTACGAAGTAGGCGAGTCATGTAGTGAGGCTCAAGATAGGCATTAGCATACTATAAAAACTACCCATGTCAGTAATCAGCCACTAATATGGCGGCGGGCAAAGACGGAATTTTTCGGCCCTGGCTTCGGCCTGGAGGGAGTTAATCCCAAGCGGATGCCTTCGTTGCGCTACAAGTATCGACGATGCCGGCGAGCAACGCAAACGCCCGAGTCGCTTCCTCGCTGCGTGCCGACGATGGACGGGCCGACCGCGCGTTAGGGTTAATTGACGGGCGGTTTCCTCGAACGACCCCGGTCTGAGCTTGGGCTGCCCAGGTTCGCCACATCAGCGCCAAGGTGTTGCCGGCGCAGGCGGCGGCGCCAGACGGGCACGTGCCCGGACGGAAACTTCCGAAATCTGGAACTTCTCATCGACCGGCTGGCAACAGAATGTTGCTCGTCCGAGGTGATCGGACGACTTCATCAACCCATCCATAAAGGAGAGCCGATTGAAAACAGCACACAGTTCCAACCCACGTGCCAACGCTACGACTACCGCGGCGACCGCCCGAGTCCAGTCCGCAGTTTCCCGCCGCAATGGCGGCGGCGTGCCGCCGGGAAGCTACGTTGGCCGCATGCAGGCCACCGTAGCCAAGACTTCCCGTAGGCCCCCCGGCAAGTGACCCTTTGACCCATTTCTGGAGGAGCAGTCATGTCCCGCAAAGACGATCTCGACAACCACAGCAACCAGCTCAACCCAAACAACGACGCGTACTGGGACGCGCGTGGTGAGGATGGCCGACCGGACGATTGGGAGGATCGGCTCGACTCGGATAACGGAGAGGCCGAAGACGAGAGCTAGACGGCAGTGAAACAAGGCGGCCACGGCGACGTGCCGAACGCACATCCTGTGGCCGCCAGTGTGTCGTAGTGTGTGCGCCACCAACCGAGATACCAGTCGTCGACGACGAAAATCGACCTGCTTCCGTCCTTGCTCGTCGGACTCAGAGACTTCTGCCAGAGGACGGTGGCGACGTAGAGCGGCCAAGGTGGCGGCGCCTCGCAGTGTCTGCTCGAACCTCGACCACGGGAACATAGATGCTCCCACAGCCTTGCGAAATCTCGGCGGGTGAAGGCTTTCGTGCTGTCCCGCCAGTTGATCAGGTTGGCCTCGGGTTCGCCGGAATCGATGGACATGCGCTTCACCGATGGCACGCTATCTGGCCAGCGCTCGCGACGAACGAATTCGCCCATGCAGGCCAAGACCTCGAGACAGCGGCGCACGGGGTACTGGAACATTCCTCGGCGGCGAGGCAGCTCGCCGCATCCGTCCGCATCGCCAGCCTTGGGATCGAGGCGCGGCAGAACGAGGGCGAAAAACGGACGAGCCTCGTATCCGGAGAAGAACTGGCTGCAGAATTCGACATCCCAGCGTGCGAGCAGCGAGAGGAGCGTGTTCACCGCAACGGTGCGGACGATTTCGTCCATCCCCGCCCAACTGGCGACCGATTCCAGGCGAGCGAGCAGCTTGGGCGGGCAGCCTTCAGCCGCTTCATCGCTGCTCCCCGCGAAGTTTCCCGCATCAGCCAGCGGGCTTTCGCGCAAGGCCTGCCGGAACTCCTCCAGCCGGTCTGCCCTGCGGGCCGCCCACAGCCGGGTGCTGAGCTTGTCGATCGCGAGCGCGAGTTGCAGCGTGTGGGGGAACGCCATCACTCGGTTGACCTGCGTTTCGTAGACCATGCCGGCGTACAAGGCGCCCCGCTTCGTCATCCCCGGATGCTGGCCAAGCCAGGCTTCGGAGTCTTCCGGTGAGAGTCCAATTTTGGCCAGGGTATCTCGCGCATGGGCGATTGAGTGCTGCCGGACCCTTGCGAGCGTGCCGGGGCGCGGCTCCGCATTCGCCTTGTTGCGCAGGGTCCGTTCGCTGAGGCCGGTGACCTCAGCGAAAACGGCCGGCAACGCTCTGCCTTGCGACAACGCGATGTAGTTCAGTGCGGGCTGATTGAGCATGGTTCCTCTGCAGTGCGCTTCGCCGATTGCCGCGATACCGTGGACTGTGTTGGTGGCGTTCGCACA
>JFAX01000039.1:17109-17187 GCA_000585015.1 Candidatus Accumulibacter adjunctus
GTTGGGCGAGGGCTGGCGCCTGGCACTCGGCCTAGTCGTCGAAAGGGCCATCGCGGGCAGCCTGGGTCGCCTGTATCA
>JFAX01000039.1:17268-17478 GCA_000585015.1 Candidatus Accumulibacter adjunctus
GCAGGAGATGCGCCAGGCAGCGAATACGGTTGAGGTACGAACGCTAAACTGCGTAGCCGTCGCTCATCAGGCAGCCAGCGAAACCGCCCTGCAGGGCATTGATGAAGATCTCGGCGCTGTGTGCGCCGATGAAATGGACCACCGTCGTCACGGCGTTGAACAGCCACAGCCACAGCAACTGGCCACCTTCTCGCCACGGCGTCTCGTCCA
>JFAX01000039.1:17564-17655 GCA_000585015.1 Candidatus Accumulibacter adjunctus
TCGATGAGTCCGGCGGACAGTTGCCGTCCGAGCAACTCACCGAGGCGCTTTCGTCGTGGCCCCCCTAGGCTTGACCCACCGGTTCGGCCGC
>JFAX01000040.1:0-2217 GCA_000585015.1 Candidatus Accumulibacter adjunctus
TCAATTCTGGTGAGCGCCAAGGAGGGAGCCACTGTCTTCGTTGACGACACCAAATGGGGTGTGCTTCTCTTGGCATCCCATGTCGTGGTCTGCCGCCTGGTTGTCACCCCGCGTCTTGCCACCGCGCGAGTACTCGCCAATATTCACCGTCGCCTTGCAGTCCATGCTCAAGCGCGTGACCGCTGCGCCTTGGCAATCCCGGTCATGTTCCCGGTTTCTTGCGGGTCGTGAATCGCTTTCAGTCGGCAGAGCCAAGCGGGCAACGCTTTGCGCAGGAAACGCGTCGGCTTGCTGACGGCATCCGTGCGGGCTTCCCATTCCTCTGCGACGTCGGTAACGGTCGAGCAGCGGTTGGCTAAGGCCGTCGAGCAAGGCTGCATGGCTCGTGCAATGAAAGCGGCGACTGCAGGAATCCTTGATCGGTCGCACGTCGTAGGGGGTCAATACGCGAACACCTCCAACTCCACCTTGCGAGCTGAGCGCTGTTCTCCTTCGTTGAGTCTCTTGCGAAGGCTTTCGGCGGTGGCGGCATCGAAGCTTCGTTCGCCGCACTGGACGCAGACGGTGGCGGGAATATGCTCGACGAGGACATAGCGGCTGCCGACGCGGAACACGTCGTCGACTTCTTCCTGGCGGAATTCACGCCCGCCGCAGATTTCGCATTTCTGCATGGCTATTTTTTCCTTTCGACAAGATCGACCCATTCTGCCGGATCGGGTTCGTAGAGGGTGATGATCTTCGTGCGCGGGCCGCTCAGCCGGGCGACCTGGATGTGCAGGGGCCGTAGCGCCAGCGTCAGCCCGAGCAGCAGACAGCTCGGGCCGTACTTGTCGCTCGGGTAATCCTCGATGATGACCGCGCGGGAACCCGCTTCCCGGATTTCGGCAGTGGAGATGTTGCGCTCCACCACGCGCCGGAGCGCATGCCCGGTGAACACGAATTCGCCCGCGGCCAACTGCGCGCGAAGGGTGGCGAGCGGTTTCATTCCCCCTCCGTGCCACTCATGCGGTACTTGATGACCTGAAAGTCGAACAGGCTGTTGCCGAATGCGGCAGGGATGCGGAACTCGGACAGGCCGGCGCGCGCTTCCTGTGCCAAGTGGTAAGCCCCCTTTAGGTAAACGTGGTACGGCGGAACCAGTTCCTGGCCGGCCCAGCTCTGGTCGATGATCTCCGCAAGTTCCTTCGAGATGTCGAGGCACCAACGGTCGCGCCAGCGGTCCTCGAACCAGTCGGCCAGTTTGGCTGTGGCATCGGAATCGACGACGTCCACGTTCAGTTCGCCCTGCTGGGAAAGCCCGGCCAGCGTCAAGTTGCTGCTCCCAAGACAGCCAGTAACCGGATTGATCGGGTCCTGCGGAAAAGGAGGTAGAGCTTTGCGTGCAAGGGATGGCGCAGGTGAACTTTGACGACCAGTTTTCCGGACCGGGGCTGTCTCGAAAGCTGGTGCAGGCCGGCTTCGTCCGCGTTGGTGGGCACGCCGAAGGTGAGCTGATCGCGGAAGTCCTCGGCGACTTGGCGCTTTTCGCGGATGGCCGTCTGGTTGTCGAGAGCCTCGCCCTCATCTCGGGCGCGAAGGGCCCGGTGGAGTCCGTCGGAGGGGCTGACGTGCATGCCGATCAGGAGGCGGCAGCATTGCCCGGCGCCTCCGGCCCAGCGATCGACGTAACCGGAGAGGTGCCGCCAGCCGCGCAGGTTGAAGTAGCCGACGCAGAAATCCGCACGCTCGGTCACTTCCATGGTGCGCTGCAGCGCGGGTAGCAGGGCCTTGTCGATATTGTCGAATATTCTGGGCATGGCTCCACCTGTTTTTCGCCACATGCTGAGAAGTACGACAGTTTAGCCGAGTGCCCAAGGCAATCCGAGGAAATGAAGGGAAATCCAAGAACCGCATGACAGGGAGCCCGACGACTTCATCCTGGCCATCGTCGAATGTCGCGATCAAGCGACGCACAAGGTTCATGACGTGCGTCGGCCGTTCGCCCGCGAGCCGGATTTCAAGGCCAACACCGTGACTTGCGATCTTGCCGAACTGATCATCGCTGCGGAAACGCAGCGATGATGGACACCAGACTCGGAAGCTTGATCCGGCCGGCGACTTCAGGGTAGATTTCGCAGTCATGGACCTGACCGAGCTGCTCCGCGGAATCGAAGGCAATACGCTTGAATTCAAGCGCGGCCCCGATTCGCCGCCGTGGTAATCATTCACTCCCCTACA
>JFAX01000040.1:3939-6566 GCA_000585015.1 Candidatus Accumulibacter adjunctus
TCTTAAGGGGGTGTGAACGATTACCCGCCGTGCGTGTTGCGCACCTTGGTCGCCTCTGCCAACACGGCTGGCGGCAAGCTGTCGATCGGCGTCGAAGACGCCACCCGGGCAGTGTGCGGCGTGAGCGACCCGATGGTGCAGGAAGAACGTCCGGCCCGCCTGATCGCCGATTCCGTCGAACCCCGGCTGCTCCCAGACATGGAAATCCTGCCATGGCGGCAGACCCAGATCATCGCCGTCACAGTCTTTCCCAGCCAGAACCGGCCGCACCACCTGCGCCGCGAGGGCGCCGAAAGCGGTACGTATGCGCATCGAGCCCACCAGTCGCCGTGCCAATGCGGTGCTGATCGGCGAAATGCGCCGCTACGCACTGGGCGAAGGCTACGATCGGCAACCCATGCCGGAACTCGACTCGGAAGCCATCGACTTCCGAGTCGCTTCCGAGTCGTTTGCTCCCCTGCGCAAGCTCACGCGGGGCGACCTCGCCACCTTGCGCCTGACCACACCATACCAGGGCCGTCGAACTCGCCGCTTGACAATGGCCGTGCACTCCTGGCGCGTGCCCGCGACGATGCGTTTGTGGTGCGGCGATTGATGGCGGGGTTGCTGCATCCATCCTGTCCGCTGCCGCCCGATGCCGATGACTTGGGCCAACTGGTGCCATTCGGCGTGGTGTTGCGTTACGAAGACAGGATTCTCGATGCGCCACCACCGACCGATCCGATGGGGCTGGATGCCGTGGTGACGCGGACGCTGGAGCGGGCAGAACAACATCTGCACGAAGGGGAGAACTGAAATGGCCGTCCGCGCATTTTTCACCCGTTACCATGACCTCGCCTTCAGGGAGACGCGCGTACTGACCGTGCTGCCCGGCAAGGAAGTGCCGGCCGACGAGTATGGCTTTCTGGAGTTCTATTGCGACGATCGGTCTTGCGACTGCCGGCGCGTGATGATCAAGGTGCTGGGGCGACACAGTGGCGACCAAGCCTGGGCCACCATCAGCTACGGCTGGGAGACGCCGGCGTTTTACCGCAACTGGGGCGGCGCAGGCTTTGCCGATGTGGAATCGCTGTGCCGGCCGATGCTCGACCCGCTGAATCCGCAGTCGGTCCATGCGGATTATTTTCTGGCGGTCTTCGAGGAACTGATCAAGGACCAGAGTTATGTGCGGCGCTTGCAACGGCATTACGAGATGTTCAGAAAACCGGTGAAACGCTGGGGAAATCCTCTTGGCAGGGCCAAGCGATGACAGTCCCGGGAGGCGACATGCACCCATCCCTGAATCTCGACCTGGCGACGCTGGCTTGGTTTTGCCGGCCTCACCACATCCGTCGACTGTCCCTGTTCGGATCGCAACTGAAAGGCACGGCAACGCCGGACAGCGACATCGACTTGCTGGTCGAATTCGAGCCGGATGCCCATCCGACCTTTCTCGACCTGGCGCAGATCGAAAGCGAACTGTCGCAGGCGCTCGGCGGCAAGAGAGTGGATGTGCGCACTCCCGAGGACTTGAGCCGCTGTTTCCGCGACGAGGTCGTGCGCATGGCCGAGGTGCAATATGTAGCCGGATGACCGCTGGCGCATCGGCCACATGATCGAGGCAGCCGGGCAGGCGCTGGCGTTCACGCGGGGCGGCAACGCGCCGACCTGGATGGCGATGCCATGCGCTGTCTCGCCCTGGCCCGTGCCGCCGAGATCGTCGGCGACGCAGCGGCGCAAGTCAGCGAAGCGGGGCGCGACGGACTGCCGGCAATTCCCTGGGCACAAGTCGTCGGCATGTGCAATCGGCTCGTGCATGCCTATTTCGACGTCAACCGCAACATTCTGTGGGATACGGTGCACCGTTCCCTGCCGATGTTGATTGCCCAACTGAAGGCCGCGACGGCCAGCGGATAGGGATGCGATGGCGATCACCAGTCACGAGCGTGTCGGCATGGCGCTCGAGCGTCTGCAATCCGGCCGTGGCCGGCGTCTGGCTTCCGGCCAGCTTTCGGGTATAAAGTCGGCTCCCGCTCCCTGTTCTTTGCCGGAGAGACCATGATGCGCGCGCGAATCGCCAGCCACCTGCTCGCCACCCTCGGCCTGCTCACCCTCTGCCTTGCCGCCACCTTCGCCCAGGCCGCCCCGGCGCGGAACGTGCTGCTGTTCATCAGCGACGGTGCCAGTTGGGGCACCTGGGACATGGCCAGCTACTATCAGTACGGTCAGAAGGGCATGCAGGCCTATGACCGGTTCCCGGTGAAGCTGGGAATGACCACCTATCCGTTGAACACCTCGACCACACCGACCCACAACGCTGTGCCGACGGTGTCGTACGATCCTGCCAGCGCGTGGGACAAGACGCCAAACGCCGGGACGTACGGTGGCTTTCCGAGTCACTTCAACGGCTACGACTACATCAAGCGCGACTACACCGATTCCGCCGCCGCCGGCACCGCCCTGGCGACGGGCGTGAAAACCTACAACAACGCCATCGGCGTCGACAACTTCGCCCAGGACCTCGCCTACATCACCCAGTGTGCCAAGGCGCAGGGCAAGGCTACGGGAATCGTCTCGAGCGTGCCCTTTTCGCATGCCACGCCCGCCGCTTTCGCTGCGACCAACCGCAATCGCAACAACTACGGCGA
>JFAX01000040.1:8034-10205 GCA_000585015.1 Candidatus Accumulibacter adjunctus
TCGTCGTCAGCGCCCAGTCGAGAATGTCGAGTTCCTGCAGACGCCGGCGCAGGTCACCCGACAGGCGCCGATCGTGGGCGACCACCTGTCCGAGCTTGTGCAGGGTGGGGCAGAGGCGGAACAGCGCGAGCCGCCGCCGCGATCGGCTGGTATTGACCGGCAGCGCCAGCTGGGTGGCGAAGATTTCCTGCTGGCGGCGTGGCGAGAGGCGGTCGAGGAAGAACAGCAGTGCGTCCGCCAGCAGCGGACGAAAGTGCGCGTACGCCGGCGGCAACAGTTCGCTCAGGCGCGACAGCGTGGTGAGAAGGCTGTGCTCGGTGGCCAATGGCAGGGTCATGGTGCGCGGTCTGCTGAGCTTCAGATAGAGGCTGCCGTACCAGGGCGCATGCCGGACTTCGTCGAGAGGCAGCGGCCGTCCGCGATCAAGCGGCATGGAAAGAATCGTGTATTGCGGGGCGTTGATTCGCATGTCGTCGAAGGCAAGGCGGATCCTGCTCTCATAGAGCAGCATGTTGACCAGTCGGTTGACGCGATCGTGCAAGGCAACGGTAAATATCGGCGACTGCTCGCGCGGTGGCACGACGCGGGTGACAACCAGGCGGCCGACCACGACATGCGGTGCCAAGGGAAGCACACCCCTCCTGGTGTCGTCAACGAAGATGCACGGTATGACTCTTCGCGGCAATCACCTGATACCCGCTTGCTGCGGTATACAGTAATTTGTATAGTATGGGCATGATCGATCCCAAACCCGTCGAGTTCCGGGGCAGTTCCCTTGATGATCTTCGCGCGTTTCCGCTTCCGGCCAGGCGCGAGGCAGGTCATCAGCTCGATCAGGTTCAGAACGGCCAGGAGTCTTCCGACTGGAAGCCCATGAGCACCGTGGGCCAAGGTGCGAAGGAAATTCGGATTCGTGACGCAGCCGGGACATTCCGGGTCATCTATGTTGCCAAGTTCGCCGATGCCGTCTATGTGCTTCACTGTTTCCAGAAGAAGACAGAGAAGACCAGCAAAGCCGATTTGGACTTGGCCTCGAAACGTTACCGCGACTTGTTGAAGGAGCTAGGTCAATGAGCAACCAACGATTTGATAGCGTCTGGGATGCCATCGAGGACACCCCGGAAGAAGCGGAAAACATGAAGCTACGTTCCGTTCTGATGACGGCGCTGAAGAACCACCTTAGCCGCACCGAAATGAGCCAGGCGCAAGCCGCCAAGCTCCTGGGCGTGACTCAACCGCGTGTGTCTGACCTGATGCGCGGCAAGATCAACCTGTTCGGGCTTGATGCACTGGTGAATATGGCGACGGCTGCCGGACTTCACATCGAGATGCGGGTACTCGAAGCCGCCTGACCTTCTCGGAACTTGCCGTTCTGCACCCATTCGAGCGAGAACGGTTTTCTCTCCCCAACCACACTCAACCGGCTTCGCCATCAGACTTTTTGGGGCCTGGGAATTTTCCATGGCTCTGCTGGAAACCTGGAATACGTCGCCCGACGGAGCTACCGTCGCGCGCAAGGCCTACATCGACACCGTGCCAACCCTGGAGACGATGACTTGGGGTGCCCTGAACGTCCTGAGCAAGGGCCGCGATGGCTTCTTCCTGATGGTCGAGGGCGGCGCGGTGGATTGGGCCGCGCACGCCAGGGATACCGCCGGCATCAACGAGACCCTGCTGATCGTTCTCACCGATCACGGCAACGGCATGCCCATGGGCCCGCATTCCGACAGCGTCGCCTTCGAGCCCATCCGCAACAACGGCGCGGGCAACCTGCCCGGGGTCAAGTGGCATTACCACACCCACACCAACGAGAACACCCTGCTGTGGGCCAAGGGGGCCGGTGCCGACCGGTTCTACAAGGAGGTCGACGGTGTGGACCCCGGGCTGGCCCACGTGCTCGGCTTCAATGATGGCCGCTACATCACCAACACGGATGTCGCTGCCGTCCTGCAGGCGGTCATCGTCGCCGAGCCCGCGACCTGCGCGCGCTGATGCCGGCGCGGCCGCCGGGCGGGCCCGCGGTTGCGATCAGATGCGGCTGCCGGCCCAGAAACGGAGCGCGCTGGCCGGTAGCTCGGCGCCGAGACCGAACAGGTCGGCATTCGAGAGATGGGCGCCGCCGCGCGGGCGCAGGTCCGGCCAGAACCAGGGCCGCCACCAGAGGCTGGCGA
>JFAX01000040.1:10815-16262 GCA_000585015.1 Candidatus Accumulibacter adjunctus
TCGTCGTCAGCGCCCAGTCGAGAATGGCCAGTCGCCCGTCCGGCGTCGCCAGCAGGTTGCCCGCATGCGGGTCGGCATGGAAAGTGGCTCCTGCCTCGCCGCTTCGCCAGAAGGGCTGGGCGAGCAGGGCGCGGATCACTCGTTCGGCGCGCCGTCGCATCTCCCTCGGCGGCAGATCCTGTACCGTCACCTTGCAGCCATCGAGCCGCTGCATGGCGGTGACGGTCGGTGTCGAAAAAGGAAAGACGTGCGGGATGACGATGTCCGCTGCGCCGGCATGGAACTCGGCGGCCTGGCGCAGATGAGCCTGCTCGCGGTCGAGGCGGACTTCGTTGGCAAGCAGGCGGGCAACGCTGTCGAGGGTGTTGGCGTAGTCGAAAACCGGCAGCCCATGCGCGACGCAGCGTTCCTCGAGGTGGCTGCCGAGCGCCGGCCAGATGACGAGTTCCTCTTGCAGCCGCTCCTCGACGCCCGGCCGCAACACCTTGCAGACGCCATGCTGTGGCGGTCCGTTCGCCGCCGGCTGCCAGACGAAGGGGACGACGACGGCGACGCTGGCTTCGGCGAGTGCCTTGCGCGCGATGCGCAGGCCGGTGACCTGGCCCAGCTCGCGTTCAAGCTGCGGGCGGACGGCCCGCAAGGAATCGGTCGGCACGAGCGTCTCGAGTTCCTGCAGTCGCCGGCGCAGGTCGCCCGACAGGCGCCGGTCGTGCGCGACCACCTGTCCGAGCTTGTGCAGGGTGGGGCAGAGGCGGAAGAGCGCGAGCAGCCGCCGCGATCGGCTGGCATTGACCGGCAGCGCCAGCTGGGCGGCGAAGATTTCCTGCTGGCGGCGTGGCGAGAGGCGGTCGAGGAAGAACAGCAGCGCGTCCGCCAGCAGTGGACGAAAGCGCGTGTAAGCCGGGGGCAACAGCTCGCTCAGGCCCAACAGCGTGGTCAGCAGGCTGTGCTCGGTGGCCGATGGCAGGGTCATGGCTGGTGGTCTGCCGCAGGGGAAGCTGGGAAGAGAAGCTGCGGCAGTCGGATGGATCGTAGCAGACTTTCGAGTGGAGGACGACGATGAAAGGCTGGTCTGTACTGCTTGTACTCGCTGCCGCCGGTGTCGTGCCGGCGCGGGCAGCCGATCTGCCGCCGGGCGATTGCGCCCGTCCCGCGGCAGCCACCGATCTGTCGGCCTGTGACTTGAGCCGGGCCAGGCTGAGTGGTCGCGACCTGCGCGGTGCGCGCTTCGCCGGCGCCAAGCTGGAAAACGCGGATCTGCGCGAGGCGCGCCTGGAAGGGGCCGACTTCAGTCGCAGCAATGCCAAGTGGGCCAACTTCACCGGAGCGCAGCTCGCCGGGGCGGATTTCCGCGACGCCGATCTCTTTCATGCCACCTTCGATGATGCCGATCTGTCCGACGCCCGCCTGAGTGGCGCCAATCTCTTCGGCGCCAATCTGATCAACACCCGCGCGCCGCGGGCAGATTTCGGCCGCGCCTATCTCAAGGACATCCTGATGGAAGGCATCGACATCTCCGGCGGTTCGATCAAGGGCTGCTATGCGTTTCGCGGCGTGCTGCTCGGCGCCAGGCTGCTTGGTACCGATCTGTCCGGCGCCGATCTGACTGGCGCCGCGGCCGAAAGCGCCGACTTCTCCGGCGCGCGACTGGTCGGCACGAAACTCCTCGGAGCCACCCTGCGCCACGCGGTCTTCAGCGATGCCGACATGGCGCAGGCCGACCTCGCCAATGCCGATGTCTGGAATGCGAACTTCAGCGGCGCCCGCAACCTGCCGCCCTCGGTGCCGGAAGCGCTGATCGAACCCTTCGTCCTGCGCGAGCGGCGCTGAGCTGCGAACGATATGGCGACTCGCGGATCGCTCCTCGCACATTGGCGGGAGGGGTCGGGGGTGCGGGAAACGGTCATGACCATCATGATCGCGGGCGCCTTGCACAGTCATGACCGTTTTCTGGCTGCATTGTCGGGTTTCCGGACTCTCCAGCGGCTCGATGTTCTTGGGGACGGCGAAGCCTGGCCATGGCGCGTTGTCGGTATCCAGATCAAGTGACTCGCCGAAAACCATGATTCGGCTTCATCGCCGCAGCCGCCTGCTTCACGACAACGGCTCGCCATGGCCCAGCGCGGTCCGGTATGCGCACGCCTGGAGACCGCTTCCTTCACATCAAGGCTCACGAGTCTCGAGACCCCCCGGCGCCGCCAGCCCTCGCCGCAGGCCGCGCATCAGCACACCGAGAACCGGCAGCTTCATGTAGAGCTCCTCGGCGGCATCCCAGTAATCGCGATGGTAAGCGACCTTGCCGGCGGCGTCGAACTTGAGATGGGAAACGCCGCGGATGAGCTGCGTCCTGCCGCCGCCCCAGCGCGCCGCCCGGAAAGTGAAGGTCCAGATCAGCATGGCGCCGCCTTCATCGGCCACCTTTTCGCTGACGACGAAGCGTGGCTCGCCGACCTGCTCGAACATGTGGGCGAAGATGCGCTGGATCGCGGCGACGCCGCGCACTTCGTTGAACGGATCCTTGAAGCAGGCGTCGGCGCTGTAGAACTCGGGGAAGCGGGCGATACTCTCCGGCGACAAACCCTGGAAGAATTTGATCAGCTCATCGAGCTTCATCTCAACTTCCGGTCAGGCGGCGGACGAGGGGAAAATACAACCCGTAGGGCAGCAGCGCGAGCAACTTCATGATGCGCGTGAAACGCTTCGGGTAGTGGATCTCGAATCGGCCCGTGCGCAAGCCTTCGACCGTGGCCAGCGCCGCCTCCTCCGCAGTCAGCAGGGCGGGCATGGCGAAATCGTTCCGCGCGGTGAGCTGCGTCGCAACGAAGCCGGGATTCACGAGCCAGACGCCGATCCCCTGCGGCGCGAGATCGAGGTGGAGACATTCGGCGAAATGGATCAGCGCCGCCTTGCCCGGCCCGTAGGCGAGCGCCTTGGGCAGACCACGGTAGCCGGCGACACTGGCGACGAAGGCGATGCCGCCGCCGGCCCGCAGGTCGGGCAGGACGGTCGCGGCGAGACGCATGGCGCCGTTGAAGTTGACGCTGACGATCTTCTCGGCGGCCGCCAAGTCGAAGTCACCGGCGCGCATCGGCACGTAGTCTCCAGCCAGATAGATCACCAGGTCGATGCCGCTCCTGGCTGCCAGCAGGCTCGCGCGGGCAGCCGCCAGGCTGGCGCTGTCGGTCGCGTCGCAGGGCAGCAGCAGCGCGCCGTCGATGCCGAGCGCGCGCAGTCGGTCGGCGCTGCGCGCCGAGAGCGCGACGCGCGCGCCGCGCCGCGCCAGTTCGCTGGCCAGCGCGGCACCGATGCCGCTCGAGGCGCCGACCAGCCAGACGCGCTTGCCGGTCCAGTCGGTGATCTTCGGGTTCATCGCTTGACGAAGGTCAGCGTGACCTCGCCGAGATCGAAGCCCCACTTGCTCATGTAGGAGCGGTTGAGCATCACCTTGTCATCCATCAGGAACATCCAGTCATCGAAGTCGACGTGGTAGACCCTGCCGTCGACCGGCAGCGCCAGCACGTAGCGCCAGCGCAGCGCGTTGCCCGCGACCTCGCCGACCGCCTCGCCGACGACGTCGTCGGCAGTGCCGCGCCAGGTGCCGTCTGCCTGCCGGGTCAGAGTCCAGACGCGGCGCGAGGTCGTGCCGTCGGACCAGCTGAAGTGCTCGTCGAGGACGCCGGTATCGCCGCTCCATTTGGCGTCGATGACGACATGGAAGCGCTTCTGCACTTCGCCGGAGCGCCCCTGGAAGATGCCCCAGGCGTCGAGGGTGCCGTTGAGATAGCTCTTGAGGTCGAGCGCCGGAGTCTCGGCGCGGTACTGTTCGACGCCCTTCGAGGCGCAGGCGGTCAGGCCGAGGGCGAAGGCGGCGACAAGGACAAGGTTCATGTCTGCATCTCCAGGGAACGGCGCCAGCGCCAGAGCAGCGCTCCGGCCAGCGCCTTGAACGCCAGCGGCAACAGGGCGTAGGCGAAGGTGAGGAAAGCCAGTCCTTCGCCATCTCCCGGCACGTAACCGAGCAGGGCGAGGAGCGGCAGCGCCAGGCCGGCGGCCAGCGCCAGGTTGAGCTTGGCAACGAAGTTCCAGACGCCGAAGCACGCGCCCGCCCGCCCCTGGCGCTCGCCGAGATCGGCGGCGATGGCGGCGGGCAACGCGAGGTCGGCGCCGAGCGCCAGCCCGGAAGCGATACAGATGGCGGCGAACGGCCAGAGGTCGCCGCTGCCGAGCAGGCTGGCGCCGGCGAAGGAGACGATCGACAGGCCCATCGCCGCGAGCCAGGCATGAACCCGGCCGAAACGGGCCGACAGGCTCACCCAGAGCGGCAGCGAGGCGGCGCCGGCGACGAAGTACAGGGCGAGCAAGGGGCCACTCGACCTCTCCAGCTGCAGTACGTCGGCGACGAAGAAGAGAAAGAGCGTCGCCGGCAGCGCGGCGGCGATGCCGTTGGCGACGAAGACGCCGAGCAGGCGGCGGAAGGCGCTGTCGTTCATGACCAGGCGCAGGCTGGGGAGCAGGGGTTGACTGGGCGCCGGCACCGGTTGCCCGGTGCCGACCCGGCTGAAGGTCGTTGCGGCGGCGATCAGCAGCAGCGGCGGCAGGACCCAGGAGAGGCGCCGGATGCCTTCGGCGAGATCGCTGGCCAGCAACACCGGCAGCGTGGCGGCGAGGACGACGCCGACCAGCCCGAAGCCCTCGCGCGCCGCGGTCAGGCGCGTGCGCTGGGCGGAGGTGCTGCCGACATCGGCGCCCCAGGCCTGGTAGGCGACCGAGGCGGCCGAGAAGCCGAGGTAGGTCAGCGCCAGCGAGCCGGCCAGCCAGAGCGCCGCGTGCTCTGCCGGCGGGTTGAGCAGCGCGACGAAGCCGGCGGCGAAGGGCAGCAGGGCCAGCGCCACCATGGTCGGGCGCGGCACGCGATCGGCGAGCCAGCCCAGCCACGGATCGATGCCGGCATCGAGCAGGCGCGTGCCGAGCAGGATGGCGCCGAGCAGCGCCAGTTCTATGCCGGTCACCTCGGCATAGAAGCGTGGCACATGGACGTAGATCGGCAGCGCCGCGAAAGCCAGCGGCAGACCGAGCAGGCCGTAGGCAAGCGTGCGGCCGGCGGTCATCGCCTCAGGCATCCGGGCGCTCGAGCAGCGCGGCGCGCAGATCGGGCGCGCTGGTTCTGGCGTCGAGCCAGATGGCGAAGAAGGCGCGGGCAAAGTCCGGGTCGTCGATCGTGCCGATGCTGCGGTCGTTGAAGTGGAACTGCGCCGCATCGGGCAGATGCACGCCGACGATCCGATCGCCGGGACGGACATCCGGAAAAATCTGCTGCAGCCGTTCGCCCCAGGCTCTGAGACGCGGCTCGGCGGCGGCGCCGAGCTTGCGCATCTCCTGCACGCTGGCATCGGCGATGTCGCGGCCGCTGATCTTCCGCTTGTAGGTCAGCGCGAGCGCCAGCGGCG
>JFAX01000041.1:0-756 GCA_000585015.1 Candidatus Accumulibacter adjunctus
TCGGGCTTCAGGTTGATGACCGTCTCGAACATCTCGGTCGGTGCCGGATCGGTCGCCGTGTTGGCGCGCCCCGCCTTGCCCCAGGCCGAAGCGACTTCGGGAAAGCTCATGATGATCCGGTTCTGCGTCTGCATCAGCTCCGCCGCCTTGGTGATCGACATGCCGGGCAGCGAGGTCGGCATGTAGAGCAGCGAACCTTCATTGAGCGTCGGCATGAATTCGGAGCCGAGGCGCGAGGCCGGGTAGACCGTGGCGCCGACCGCCAGCACGGCGAGGAAGAGGGTACGCTTCTTCCCGCGCATGACGGCGGCGATGAGCGGACGATAGACGCGGATCAGGACGCGGTTCACCGGGTTCTTCGCTTCCGGCAGGATGGTGCCGCGGATGAACAGGAGCATCAGCACTCGCACCAGCGTCACCGAGAGCAAGGCCGCGCCGGCCATGGCGAAGGTCTTGGTGTAGGCGAGCGGCGCGAACAGCCGTCCCTCCTGTCCCTGCAGGGCGAATACCGGCAGGAACGAGACGGTGATGATCAGCAGNNNGAAGAACAGCGCCGGGCCGACCTCGCGGCAGGCGGCGAGGATCGCGCCGTCGCGCTCGGCGGGCGAATGCTCGGCCGGCAGACGTTCGAGATGCTTGTGGGCGTTCTCGATCATGACGATCGCCGCGTCGATCATCGCGCCGATGGCGATGGCGATGCCGCCGAGGCTCATCAGGTTGGAGTTGAGCCCGAGCGCGCGCATGGCGATGAAGGCG
>JFAX01000041.1:800-1626 GCA_000585015.1 Candidatus Accumulibacter adjunctus
GCGCAGGTGCAGCAGGAAGACGACGCACACCAGCGCGACGATGAGCGACTCCTCGAGCAGCGTTCGCTTGAGCGTGTCGATGGCGCGGTGGATCAGCTCGGAACGGTCATAGACCGTCTCCACCGTCACTCCTGCCGGCAGCCCGGGGGCGATCTCCCCGATGCGGGTCTTCAGGTTGTGGATCACTTCGAGCGCGTTCTGGCCATGGCGGGCCATCGCGATGCCGGATACCACCTCGCCCTCGCCGTTCAGCTCGGTCAGCCCGCGCCGCTCATCGGGCACGATCTCGACGCGGGCGATGTCGCGGATCAGCACCGGCGTGCCGCGCTCGCTCTTGACGACCAGCGTCTCGATGTCGCTGCGGCCGCGCAGGTAGCCCCTGCCGCGCACCATGTACTCGGTCTCGGCCATTTCGACGACGCGGCCGCCGACGTCGCGGTTCGAGTCGCGGATCACCTGCGCGACCTTCATCAGCGGGATGCCGTAGGCACGCAGCTTGACCGGATCGACGGTCACCTGGTAGGTCTGCACGAAGCCACCGATCGAGGCGACCTCGGCGACGCCTTGCGCCTTGCTCAGTTGGTAGCGCACGTACCAGTCCTGGATCGTGCGCAGCTCGGCCAAGGTCCGGTCGCGGGCAAGCAGGACGTACTGATAGACCCAGCCGACGCCACTCGCATCCGGTCCGAGTGAGGGAGTGACGCCGCGCGGCAGGCGGCCGGCGGCGGAACTCAGGTATTCGAGAACGCGCGAGCGCGCCCAGTAGATGTCGGTGTCGTCGTCGAAGATGATGTAGACGAAGGAGGCGCCGAAGAAGGAGAAGCCG
>JFAX01000041.1:1869-15317 GCA_000585015.1 Candidatus Accumulibacter adjunctus
CCGAAGAAGGAGAAGCCGCGCACCACGCGCGATTTCGGCACGGCCAGCAGGGCGGTCGTCAGTGGGTAGGTCACCTGGTCCTCGACGACCTGCGGCGCCTGCCCGGGATACTCGGTGTAGACGATGACCTGCACGTCGGAGAGGTCGGGGAGCGCGTCGATCGGCGTCCGCAGCAGCGCATGGATGCCGGCGAGGGTGATGCAGAGGGTGGCGAGCAGGACCAGGAAGCGGTTCCTGCCCGACCAGTCGATGATCTTGGCCAGCATGCCGCGGCTCCCCGTGCCCGTCGTTCAGTGGTTGGCGTGCGAGTGGCCGGCGTGCGCGTTGCCAGCGGCGGCCGCTGCGCCGGTATCCGGCGCTGCCGCCGGCAGCGCGCGGTAGGCCGTGATGACCCACTCGCCCGGCTGCCGCTCGACGAACTCGAAACCGATCATGCTGCCTGGCTGCAGGCCCTGCAGCAGCGAGCGGTTGGCCAGCTTGAAAGGCATCGTCATCGGTGGCCACTTGAGGCTGTCGATCGGCCCGTGCCGCAGGGTGACGGTGTTCGCCTGCACGTCGACGCCAGTGACCGTTCCTTCGCCGCGGTGAGCCGCTGCCCCTGCCGCCGGCCGCATGCTTTCGTTGCGCTCGCCGCCCTGGCTGGCAGCGCCGTCGCCGCTCGCGCTTAGTCCGGACACCGCCGCCCTGAGGTTGCTCTCGGCGTCGATCAGGAAGTTGGCTGCCACCACCACCTGCTCGCCCTCGCGGACGCCGGCGAGGATCTCGACGTACTCGTCGCTGCGCGCACCGAGGCGCACCTCGCGCGGCTCGAAACGGCCTTCGCCCTGGCGGATGAGGACGATCTGGCGGGTGCCGCTGTCGATCACCGCCGAGACCGGCACGCTCGGCACCGCGACCCGGGCAGCCAGCGGCAGTTCGACCTGGGCGAACATCGCCGGTTTGAGCAGCAGTTCCGGGTTGGCGAGTTCGATGCGCACCGGCACCGTCCGCGTTTCGGCGTTCAGCGTCGGGTAGACGTAGGCGACGACGCCCGCGAAACGCCTGCCGGGATAGGCATTGATCGTCACCGTCGCCTTGCCGCCGCTGCGGACATGGCCGATGTCCTGCTCGAAGACATCGGCGATGACCCACACCGACGACAGGTCGGTGACCTGATAGAGTGTTTCTCCGGGCATGAAGCGCATGCCCTGCAGGGCTTTCTTTTCGCTGACGACGCCGGCCACCGGCGAGCGGAAGCTCATCGTCCGGCGGGCGTCGCCGGACTTCGCGAGCGCCGCCAGTTCGTCCTGCGCGACGCCCCAGTTGCGCAGCCGGCTGCCGCGGCGATCGCGTACTCGCGCTGCGCGGCAACCAGTTCCGGGCTGTAGGCCTCGAACAGCGGCTGCCCACGGGCGACCTGCTGGCCGCTGACATTGACGTACAGACGCTCGACATAGCCTTCGAAGCGCGGCGCGATGGCATGGACGCGGCGCTCGTCCGGCTCGACGCGACCGGCGGCGCGCAGCGTCCGCTCGAGCGCGCGCAGTTCGACGGCCTCGCTGCGGACGCCGAGCTTCTGCACCTTCTCGCTGCTGATCCGCAACTGCCGGGCCGCCGCCGGATCGGCGTCGTCCTCGCCGGCGTAGACCGGGATGTAGTCCATTCCCATCGAGTCCTTCTTCGGCACCGGCGAGGTGTCCGGCAGGCCCATCGGGTTGCGGTAGTACAGGATGCGCGCCTCCTTCCTGCCGCCGCTGCCGCTCTCGTCGGCCGCGCTGGCGACCGTTCCGGCGCGCTCTGCCGGCGGCGAAGCGGCACTCCTGCTGCCCAGCCAGTAGCCAGCGCCGGCAGCCAGCCCGGCAACGGCGACGAGGCCGGCGACGAGGCCGGCGAGGCGAAGGGCGGGCGGCCTCACAGTTCTTCTCCGAGCAGCCTTTCGACCTCGGCCAGCCGCAGCAGCGCCTCGCTGCGCGCCTTGATCTGGCTTTGCCGCGCCAGTCGCACCTGCCGCTGTGCCTCGAGCAGCGTCATGAAGTCGACCCGGCCGGTCTCGTAGCCGGCCAGCGCCGAACGAAAGCTCAGCTCGGCCTGCGGCAGGCGGGTGCCGGCCGCGAGCGCCTCGATCCGGCGCGCTGCCTCGATGCCGGCAAGATTCTCGGCGAGCTCGGCAAGCACTTGGTTGGCGGCCGCTTCCAGGCGTGCGCGGGCGGCCGCGAGCATCGCCTCCGACTCGCGCTCCTGCGCCCGCCGCGCCGATTGCTGCAGCGGTATGTTGAGTTCGATCATCACTTCCCATTCCTTGACCGAGTTCTGGTACTGGATCGGCCCGAAGCCGACGGTGAAGTCGGGGTAACGGTTGCGGTACGCCAGCGCGCGGCTCTTCTCGGCGGCGCGGACGCGTGCCTCCTCGCTGAAGAGCAGCGGGTTGTGCGCGCGCACACGCTCCGCCAGCTCGGCGTAGTCCAGCTTGGCGGCTGGCGGCAGCGGTGGCACTTCCGCCGCTGCCGCCAGTTCGGCGGTGGCCGGGCGTGCCAGCACGGCATTGAGGCGTGCGTCGACCTGCCGGCTCTCGCTCTCCAGTCGCACGAGTTCGCTGCGCAGGTCCGTCTGTTCGACCTGCGCTCGGATGACGTCCTGCTGCGCGGCGAGGCCGCCGGCGTAGCGCGCCTGCGCCACCTTTTCCAGCCGCAGCCCGAGGTCGAGAAGCTCCTGCGTCAGCCTGCTGTTGCGGTAGAGGTAATGGCGTTGGGCGTGCAGGGCCTTGATCCGCGCCGCGATTTCCGACCAGCTGCCGCGCGCCTTGCCGCTGGCGCCGTCAGCCTCGAACCCGGCGATCTCGCGCTGCAGGTCGCGCTTGCCGAACCACGGCAGATCCTGCGACAGCAGGTAGCGGGTGCTGCCGACCCCGCTCGGCGAGAGGGTCGGGCTCTGATCGCCCGAGCGGGTGATGTCGCGCAGTTCCATGCGGAACTTGGGGTCGGCCAGGCTACCGGCAGCCGTCGCACGCTCGCGGGCGGCATCGGCCTCGGAGCGCATCGCCGCGTACTCGGGATTGCGCTCCCTGGCGAAGGCGAGCAGGCTGGCGGCCGTCCTGCCGATGGGAGCTTCGTCGGCGGGCGCGCAGATCGCCGCTCCGGAACCGATGCCGAAGACGGACAGCAGGGCGAGAACAACGAGCGGCGGCATGGCATCTCCGAGGCTGATCCGGGCTGTCGCGGCCTGCCGGCGTCCGCGGACGCCGGCGGGCTGCAGCCGCTACGCAGCGGTTGTCGCCAGCGAAACGCAACGGCGAGCAGGCAGCGGCCGCTGCGGCAACTGTGTGGCAGCCACTGCCGGAGGAATTTCACGCGCCAGTCTGCGCGCAGCACGCCGACAGCAGGCTGACCGGAAGATTACATTTGCGTCATCTGCCGCCGGTCTGCCGGCTGCGCTCCCGGTCCGCCGCCGCCGCGGCTACGGCGTCGGCACCGGGCGGGGCATCGTCAGCGCGATCAGCTCGCGGTCGCGTCGCCAGATGACCCCCTGCCGGTTGACCAGCAGCCACCAGCTTTGCGTCGCCGGATGGGGCCTGCGGCTGGCGAAGGCTGTCGGCGTCAGGACGGCGAGACACCAGCTCGGCTCGGCTGCCCGTACCGAACGGTAGATGACCGCGCCGACGCCGGCATCGCGGGCAACCCGGGCGAAGGACTGCGTCGCGGCATAGTCGCTGGGGTGCGTCCAGGCGGCGGCGTCTGTGCGGAAGGGCTCGTCGCGCAGGTCGACGGTCGCGGTGCAGATCTCGGTGCGAAACGCGGTGTGGGCGACGGGGCCGATGCGCTCGAGATCCTCGGCATCCTGCAGGAAGCGCCAGCGCCAGTAGCCGAGTTCGGCGCCGGCGGTGCGCACGGTCGCTGCGCCGTAGAAGACGCCGGGATCGGTGGCCGCCCGGAAGCGGGAACCGTGCGCCAGCGGCGGATAGCGAAAGGGCGTCGCCAGCAGGTAGTCGAGGCCGCTGGCGGCGTCGGGGACCGCCGGCTTGCTGCCTTCGAGCAGCGACTCGAGGACTTCTTGCTCGGCGGCGTCATCGACGATCTTCATCGTCGCCGCCACGTGCTGCGCCTCGACGATGCGCCAGACCCAGCCGCGCCAGTCGCGCGCCTCAGACGAGACTGCGGCAGGCGTCCAGGTAATGGACGACACGGACCAGTCCTTCGGTTTGGGCGATGAGGTCGAGCGGGCGGCCGTTGAGCCCGCGGTTGTTGCTGGCCAGCCACTTGCGCGCGGTTTCCTGCTCGCCGACGATCGAGTCGAGCGAGCGGAAGGCGCGGACGAACAGGATCGCCAGCTCCCATTCCTTGCGCCTCTGGTCGAGCTGGTAGGCGCCGGAGTACAGCCGGCTGACCGTCGCCGCGCTGATTCCCAGTACCCTTGCCAGCAGCGAGCGCTGGATGTGCAGCTGATCGGCGGCACGCGTCACGGCCTTGCTCAGGACGGCTGCGGGCTCGGCGCTGCTCGCCGCGTGGATGCTGGGTCCAGGCATCTCGGTCTCCTTTCTGCAGAAATTGTAAGGCAATATTCTTTCCTTGGGAAGCTCTGGTCCAGATCCTGCAGAGCCACCGTCGCGGGCCATCGAGGCTTCGTGATGGCCTGCGCGGGTTGCCGCTGGCATTGACGTCGCGCGCCACGGCTGCCTATACTCGCCGCGGAGCCAGCGGATCGGCCATCCCCAGGGCGATTCGCGAGACGACCGAAGCGTGCGGGGACGCGCGCCGGACCACGGGATCGATCCTTCAGCCGGCCGCCGCACCCGCGACTGACCACGATCTGCACGCAGCAAGGAGGCCCGGACATGCAACGCGAACTTCCCGATCTGAAAGTCACGCCGCCGGTGGAGGGCGAGACGGTGAGCATCGTCTTCCCGGCCGACGGGAAACGGTACGAACTGCCCGTCATGGGTGGTACCCATGGTCCGAAGCTGATCGACGTCCGGCGCCTCTATGCCGAGACGGGCTATCTGACTTACGATCCCGGCTTCATGTCGACCGCCAGCTGCGACTCGGCGATCACCTACATCGATGGCGAGGCGGGCATCCTGTTGCACCGCGGTTACCCGATCGAGGATCTGGCAGCGCACGCCGACTTTCTCGAGGTCTGCCATCTCCTGCTCTACGGCAAGCTGCCGTCGGCTGCGGAACTCGCCGGTTTCAACGATCTGATCGTTCACCACAGCATGGTGCACGAGCAGTTCAAGCGCTTCTTCGAGGGCTTCCGCCGCGACGCCCACCCGATGGCGGTGATGGTCGGCACGGTCGGCGCGTTGAGCGCCTTCTACCACGACCGCATCGAGATCACCGATCCGGAGGCGCGGATGGTGGCGACGCACCGCCTGATCGCCAAGATGCCGACGATCTGTGCCATGGCCTACAAGTATTCGCTCGGCCGCCCGTTCCTCTATCCGCGCAACGATCTCGGCTACGCCGAGAACTTCCTGCGCATGTCGTTCGGCGTTCCCGCCGAGGAGTACGTGGTCAACCCGGTGCTGGCGCGGGCGATCAACCGTTTCCTCGTCCTGCATGCCGACCACGAGCAGAACGCCTCGACGGCGACCGTGCGCATCGCCGGTTCGAGCCGTGCCAATCCCTATGCCTGCGTCGCCGCCGGCATCACGGCGCTGTGGGGCCCGGACCACGGCGGAGCGAACGAGGCGGTGGTGAATATGCTCGAGGAGATCGGCAGCAAGGACCGCATCCCGCTCTACATCGCCCGCGCCAGGGACCGCAACGATCCGTTCCGGCTGACCGGCTTCGGCCACCGCGTCTACAAGAACTACGATCCGCGGGCGGCCGTGCTGCGCGAATCCTGCCATGAGGTGCTGGCCGAGCTGGGCAAGGAGCACGAGCCGATGTTCGCACTCGCCCTCGAACTCGAACGGATCGCCCTCGAGGATGAGTACTTCATCGAGCGCAAGCTGTTTCCCAACGTGGACTTCTATTCGGGGATCATGCTGCGCGCCATCGGCTTCCCGACCGCGATGTTCCCGTCTCTCTTCGCGCTCGGCCGTTCGATCGGCTGGATCGCGCAGTGGAAGGAGATGATCGAGGGAACCGACCAGCACATCGCGCGGCCGCGCCAGCGCTACACCGGCGTGCCGGTGCGCGCCTACGTGCCGCTCGCCGATCGCTGACGCAGCTGCAGACGCGATCGCCGAATCAGGTGGCCACCTGCTCGCCTCCTGCCAGTCGTCGCGTCAGCGCCGCTGCCGATTCCTCGCTGATCGCGGCAACGCTCTCGCCCGCCCACAACGGAGAGAAATCGCTGCGCCCGAGTGCCTCGGCCTTTGCCCGCAAAGGCCCGAGCGCGGCGGTGGCGAGCGGGAAATCCGGCGGCAGGTCGCTGAGCGGACCGAGTTCGCGCATCAGCCGGTTTTCGATGCCGCGCGCCGGGCGGCCGGTGAACAGATTGGTCAGTCGCGTGTCGCCACCGCTGGCGGCGCGCAGCGCAGCGCGGTGCAGCGGGCTGGTGGTCGCTTCCGGGCAGAGCATGTAGGCGGTGCCCACCTGCACGCCGGCAGCACCTTGCTGCAGCGCGGCGGCCACCGCCGCGGGGGTGGCGATGCCGCCGGCGGCAATGACCGGCAGCCTGGTCGCGGCGAGGACGCGCGGCAGCAGTTCGAAGGTGCGCATCTGCCCGTTGAGATCCCGTTCGAGGAAGTGGCCGCGGTGACCGCCGGCTTCGAGGCCCTGCGCGATGATCACGTCGGCGCCATGGGCCTCGAGCCAGCGGGCTTCGTCAACGGTGGTGGCGCTGGCGAGAATGCTCGCGCCCCAGGCATGCACGCGGCCGACGAGCCGCGGCGCCGGCAGGCCGAAATGAAAGCTGACGATGCGCGGTGCGCAGGGCTCGATGAGGTCGGCGATCTCGTCGCTGAACGGCAGGCGGCCGGGGCCGGCAGCGATGCCGGCGGGGTCGATGCCGAACTCGGCATAATAGGGCGCCAGCGCGGCGCGCCAGCGCGCTTCGCGGGTCGGGTCGGGCGTCGGCGCTGTGTGGCAGAAGAAGTTGAGGTTGTACGGCCGGTCGGTGGCGGCGGCGATGGCCGCCACTTCCTGGCCGATCGCCTCGGGCGCCAGCATGGCGCAGGGCAGTGAGCCGAGGCCGCCGGCCCGGCAGACGGCGATGGCCAACGTGCTGCCCTGCACGCCGGCCAGCGGCGCCTGGATGATCGGGAGGTCGATGCCGAAGAGTTCGGTGATGCGCATGGTCGAGGCTTGGCCGTTGTGGTTGGGTGAGCGTGGTCCGTGGCGCGCTTGCCGGGCGCGGTTCGCCTGGCGCGGCGCCGGCAGCGCGGCCGTCGGCAGGGACGGATGTCCTGCACGGTGGCTCGATACTGTCGGTCGGCCCGAGCGGCGCCGAACGTGGCTGGACAGGATACCGCCAGGCTCCCGCATCATTGTACCTTCGCGTTGGCCGCCGGTCTGCTGTTCCCGCGCCCGGCGCGACAAGCAGCCGCTGGCGCACTGCAGCGGCTTGCCGGGGCCGCGACGGGGCGGGATGATGGGCCGCTGGATGCGAACCACGGGAACTGATCGCCGGCTTCACGATCAGTTGGAAATGGTCGCGCGAAGAGGCTCCGGGCCCGAAGTCCCCGGGCGTTTCGGATTCACGGCGTTTGCGCCAGGCGAGGTGATCCACCACGTCCCGACCCTCGCGACCGCGCGCCAGAGCTGGAGGAGGAGAGCGACGTGAGGAATTCAAGCAGCGGAACGGACGATGCGGCGGAGCGTCCATGGGAGGGCCGACGATGAGCACGAAACTCGAGTTCTCGGTACGCATCCATGCGACGCGCCCGCACGTCTGGCGCGCGATGCTCGACGACCCCACCTATCGTGTGTGGACACAGCCTTTCTGCGCGGGCTCGTATTACGAGGGGTCCTGGGACGAGGGCGCGCACATCCGCTTCCTGTCGCCGCAGGGCGGCGGCATGGTGGCGCGGATCGCGGCGAACCGGCTGCACGAGTTCATTTCGATCCAGCATCTGGGAATCATCCGCGACGGTGTCGAAGACGCCGACAGCGACGCCGTCCAGGCCTGGGGCCCGGCTTTCGAGAACTACCGCTTGCGCGACGTCGACGGCGCGACCGAGCTGTCGGTCGAATGCGACACTGCGCCAGAGTTCGAGGAGTACCTGCGCGATGCCTGGCCGAAAGCGCTGGCGGTCCTCAGGGAACTGTGCGAGGCCGGGCAGGACGCGGTGTGAGTGGGGCGATGAGGCGCTGCGCGACGAGCGTCCGCTGCCCCTGCCGCGCCGGGCGCACGGCAGCGGTGGCGGCAGGCCTGGCGATGCTGGAAGGGAGTGCGGGATGACGGAGACGACGGCGAAGCCGGTATTGCTGGTGGCGACGCGCAAGGGCGCCTGGCTGTTTCACGGCGATGCGGCGCGCCAGTCGTGGCGTGTCGACGGCCCGCATTTCCTCGGCCACATCATCAACCACCTGACGCTCGATCCGCGCGACGGCCGCACCCTGTTGGCGGCGGCGAAGACCGGCCACCTGGGGCCGACGATCTTCCGCTCGACCGACCTCGGCCAGACGTGGAAGGAAGCGACGAAGCCGCCGGCCTTCGGTCCGGCGACGAACGGCCTCGCGGCGCGCAGCGTCGACCATACATTCTGGCTGGCGCCGGCGCACACCAGCGAGCCCGGCGTCTGGTACGCCGGCACCTCGCCGCAGGGGTTGTTTCGCTCGGCCGACGGCGGCGACACCTGGGCGCCGTTCTCGTGCATCAACGACGATCCACGCTACCGCCAATGGTTCGGCACGGCGCAGGACGGCACGCCCGACGGGCCGAAGCTGCATTCGATCATCGTCGATCCGCGCGACGCGCGGCACCTCTACTTCGCGATGTCGGGTGGCGGCGTGCACGAGTCGACCGACGGTGGGCAGAGCTTCGCGCCGCTGGTCGATGGCCTGCAGGTCGTCGAGGGTTTCGATGCGGACGACGTCAGCTTCCACGACCCGCACTGCGTGCGCTTCTGCCCGAGCAATCCGGATCGGCTCTACCAGCAGAATCATTGCGGCATCTACCGCCTCGACCGTCCCGGCCGGTGCTGGCTGCGCATCGGCCTGGCCATGCCACGCGAGATCGGTGACATCGGCTTCCCGCTGGTCGTCCATCCGCGCGACGACCGGGTGGCCTGGGTGCTGCCGATGGACGCCTCCGACGTCTGGCCGCGCACCAGTCCGGGCGGCCGGCCAGCGGTCCATGTGACGCGCGACGGTGGCGAATCCTGGCAGCGCCTGGACGAGGGGATGCCGCGCGAGCAGGCTTGGTGGACCGTGAAGCGGCAGGCGATGTGCGCCGACCAGGCCGAATCCGTCGGCCTCTACTTCGGCACGACGAGCGGCGAGCTGTGGTGCAGCCGCGATGAGGGTGCGCACTGGCAGGTGCTGGCGCGCCACCTGCCGGAGATCTACGCGGTCGACATCGCGTACCCGCGGTGATGCCGAGCGGGCGGGCGACGAGGCGGCGATGCGCGTGCTGATTCCGAGCGCGCTGCAGTCCTACACCGGCGCGCAGTGGGTCGAGGCGGAAGGGGCGACGGTGGGCGCGGTTCTCGACGACCTCGAGCGGCGCTATCCGGGAATCCGCTTCCGGATGGTTGACGAGCAGGGCGCGATCCGGCGCCACATGCGGGTCTTCTGGCGCCGGGCGATGGTCTTCGAGCTGTCGACGCCCCTCGCGGCGGACGGCGAGCTGATGATCGTGCAGGCGTTGAGTGGTGGCTGATCGCCGGTGACCGATTCGGCGGCGCCTGCCGCATGCAGCTGCCGTACTCGACTTCTGGCTCGCGCGCAGCCATGCTCATCGCGCTGCCGCCGGCCCGCAGGCGCCGTCCGGGCGCACCGAAAGTGCCAACCGCAGGCGCCCGAATCCCTCGATCAGCCCGCGAGACCGCAAGCCATGAGCAATCTTGCCCAAGACCTGGCCGAACTCCTCAGGGATGTCCGCCGCCCTGGCGATTTCTTCGCCACGGGCCGCCGCGAGACCTTCGTGACACCGAGAAGGCGCCGGGGATGTTCGCCACCCTGGTGGTCGTCCTGCCTTCGCTCTACACCGGCGGCGAGCTGTGTCCTCGCCAGCGCCGCCGGGCGGGCGGATTGCGAACTCCACCTTGCCTTTCTGGCGATCAGCGAGAGCGGCAGTGCCGAGTACTGCGGCGAGTGCTCGCGCGGCAGGCATCACTCGCCGCTGGGCGACGATGATTTCGAAGTGCTCGATATCTGCGACCGTTCGAGCACGCTCTCCGGCTGGCAGGCGCCCCTTGCCGGTGACGCCGGATCTCGTCGTCGACCTGCTGACGGCGCTGTGTCATCTCGGCGTCCACTTGCTTGGCGAGCAGACGGTCGACCACCTGCTGAAGTGGCCTGGATCCTTCTCCGTCGATGCCATTGTCCTCCCCGCCGCCTGGCTGCTGACCGAGCACGGCTGGCCGGCGAGCGACTGGCTGCCGACGCGGCGGCTGCGCGCGCATTGCCTGGATCATCTCGCGCGACGGATCGATCAACCGCTCGCTCCGCCAATCGACTTCGCGCGCCCCAGGCGCGTCGGTTGCAGCTGTGCGCACTGCTGGGATCTCTCGGAGTTTCTCGCTGACCCGGGGATTCCTGCGTTCATTCGATCCTTCCGAGGCGGCCGCTCTGGCTGCCCATGTACCAGTAGCGGCCGTCGGCGTCGATGATCGCCTTGCGGATGCCGACGCCGCTGGAGGGCAGCGCGATGACGCGGAAGGTCTCGCGCTGCGGGTCGAACAGCGACACGGTGTCGGTATCGATCCCGTTGACCCACACGCGTCCGGCGCCATCGACGGTGACGGCGTAGGCGCCTTTGCCGCCGTTCGCCGGCAGCGGCCAACTGTCGGTGACCTGCCGCGTCGCCGGGTCGAGGCGCGCCAGCCGGCCGTTGCCGTAATACGCGACCCAGAGGGAGCCGTCGGGTGCGAGCGCGATCCGCCGCGGGCGCGAGCCGCTGCCGGTCGCCACTTCGCCCCGCTGACCCGTCTTTGGATCGATCCAGCCGAGCGCGTCGCCGGCCAGCCGGCAGACCCAGACGACTCCCTGGCGGTCGATCGCCAGTCCGTAGGGGTTGTCGCTCATCGGGTATTCGACGATCCGGCCGCTCGCCGGCGTCAGGTGGCCGACGCGCTGGCCATGCTGGACGGTGAACCACAGGCTGCCGTCGTCGTCCAGAACGATGGTGTGCGGGTCGCCGCCGCCGGGTACCTTGAACTCGCTGAGCTTGCCGGTCTTCGGATCGAGGCGGCCGATCGTCCCGTTGCCGTTGCCGGTGTACCAGACGAGGCCTGCGCGGTCGACGACGAGACCGTGCGGCTTCGCTCCCGGCGGCAGCTCCCACTCGACGAAGCGCTGTGTCGCCGGGTCGAAGCGCGCGATGCGGTTGCCCTGCATCACGGCGATGTAGATCGCGCCGTCGGGGCCGGGCGCCGGATCGCGCGCGAACTTCGGCGTCGGCACCGGCCATTCTCTGACCGTGCCGCTGACCGCCGGCAGCGCTCCGGGCGTGACACCGTAGTTCGAACCGCCGGCGAGCGCGACGGCAGGGGCGAGGGCAGCGGCGACCGCCAGGCCGGCACGCGCCAAACGCTGCAAGGAAGAGGCCATGGGCTCGCTCCGCAGGAAGTGACCATGCATTCTGACCGTCGCCGTGGCCAAGCGTTTCCGGTGCGCCTCGATGCGTGGCGAGCGGGCGTCGTGCGGCGGCGAGAAGGTGGTCGGCGGCGGGTTGGCGCCGGCGCGCTGCGCGCTGCAATGCGCGTGCGTCAGACTCGGCAAGCGCCGTCCTGTCGACACGACGCCGAGCTGCCCGAACCCGAGCCGCGCAAGCGCGACTCGTGCCTGCCAGCGAGGCAGCCGGCGTTCGTTCCCCCATCGCCCTGTTGTCCCTTCCTTTCGCCCGGCGCGGATTTGGCGGTAGGATGGTGAATCTGCGCCGACTGTGACGGGCGTCAGCGGCTGCTGCCCTCGCGGCGCAGCCAGTTTGCCAAGGATACGGGATGCCGCATCGCTTCGAGAACGCCTACGCGCTGCTGATCGCCGTCGATCAGAACCGGGAGCCAGCGGCTGCACTGCCCGCCGTCGCGCGCGACGTGCAGGCCTTGCACGCGGTCCTCGTGCACCCCGAACGTTGCGGCTACGCGCCCGACAGGGTTCGTCTGCTGTCCGGCGCCGGGAGCACCCGCCAGGCGATCCTCGATGCGCTCGACTGGCTCGGCGACCAACTGGCGGCGATAGCGGATGGCAACTCGACGGCGATCCTCTACTTCAGCGGCCACGGTCACGTCGACGGCGGTGAGCACTACCTGATCCCCAGCGACCTCAACCTGCGGCGGCTGCGCAGCAGCGCGATCCGCGCCGCCGACTTTGCCGACGCAGTCGCACAACTGACGCCGCGACGCCTGCTCGTCGTTCTCGATTGCTGCCACGCGGCCGGCATGGCGATCAAGGGCGCTGCTACCGGGCCGGCGCCGTTTGCCGGCGCAGCGCTGCCGCCAGAGATCTTCCTGCACGCCGCCAATTCGCCTGGCACCGGCCTGCTGGCCGGCGGCGAAGGGCGCGCCGTGCTGAGTTCGTGCAAACCAGCCGAGTATTCGTACCTGCGCGCCGACGGCCGCATGAGCCTCTTCAGCTTCCACCTGATCGAGGCGCTGACCGGGCACGCGCAGCCGAGGGGCGGGGCGGCCGAGGTGCTGGTCTCCGACCTGGTCAGCTACCTGCAGCGGCACGTACCGCAGAGTGCGCTGGCGCAGCATGGCGCCGCGCAGACCCCGGACTCGTGCCTGACCGGCAACTTCCCGGTGGCGCTGGTTCTTGGTGGCGACGGACTCGCCAAGGGGCAGGCGGCGCCCGACCCGCTGGCACCGCTGCCGCCGGTGGTTTCCTGGCAGGCGAGCGTCAGCGGCTCGGGCGCCGTCGCGCAGGAGGGCGGCAACGCGATCGGCGAACGCGCGGTGCAGATCGGTGGCGACAACAGCGGCACCATCGTCAGCGGCACGCAGATCGTCAATCACTACCACCAGGCGGCTGGCGGCAGCGCGCCGAGCCGCGAGGAGATCGCCCGGCAGGTCGCCGGCTACCTGCTCTGGCTGCAGGAACGGACGCAGAGCATCGAGTTGCGTGGCATCGAACGCGCGGGTGGCGCGGCGGTCGTCGTGCTGCCGCTCGAGACCGCCTATGTGCCGCTGCGCGCCCGCTCACTGCCGCGCCCCGGCGAAGCGCGGGAGCGGCTCGCTGCGCCGGGCAAGACCAGCCACCGTCTCCCGGCCGAGATCACCGAACTCTTCGCCGATGCCACGGCCGACGAGTCTGGCGGCAGCGAAGCCGACGTCGCCCTGAACGAGGTCCTCGGGCTCGGCAATCGTCTGGCGATCATCGGCGGGCCGGGCTGCGGCAAGACGACGGTGCTGCTGCACATGG
>JFAX01000042.1 GCA_000585015.1 Candidatus Accumulibacter adjunctus
TGCCCGGGCTTATTGAGAAGTTACCGCAGTGGTCAGAATGGTGGCCCGGCCTGCAGCGCGTCGATGAGCTTGCCGGCGGCGACCGCGACGGCATCGGTGCGCGCCATGCCTTCGTCTGGCGCAGCGGTGTCGGCTACTCCGTGCAGCTCGTCATGCGTACGACGCGCGTCGCGCGTGCACGCGAGCTCGAGGCAACTGCCAGCGGCGATCTGCAGGGCATCGGCCTGTGGCTGATCGAGGCCGAGGGGCCACACGCCGTGCGCCTGACCTACCGCTGGGATGTCGAACTCCGCCGGCCGTGGATGCGGCTGCTGGCGCCACTGCTGCGGAGTGTCTTCGCCCGCCGCCACTTCGCGCTGATGGCCGGCGGTGCTGCCGGCCTGGCGCGGCAACTCGGCTGTCGTCTGTCGCAGCGCGAGGAGTGGTCGGCGATCAATCGCCTCACTGACGAACCCGGCGCGTCCTGACCGGTTGCCGGCAGGCGTCGCGCTGCCGGACTGGCGGTCGCTGCCGTACACTCCGCTGCCCTCCGTCAAAGCCATCGATGCGCCGCCTGTTGCTGATTCCGGTCGAGATTGCTGCCCGCCTGCAGCGCGATCTCCTGTTGCTGATTTCGTGTTCGCCTTCCGCAACGTCCTGCGGCAGATCGACTGGGCGCTGCTGCTCGTCTTCATCCTGATGTTCATCGACCTGCGTCTGATCGCCGAGTTGCCGGCCGTCCAGGAGCTGGTCGGCGCCGCCGGGCTGGACGACGCGCGGCGCCTCTATCTCGCCGGGGTGTTCGCTTCGCAGGTCATCAGCAACGTCCCGGCAGCAATCCTGCTGGCAGAACATGCCGACGACTGGCGGGTGATCGCCTGGGTGGTCAACGTCGGCGGCTTCGGCCTGTTGATCGGCTCGCTGGCGAACCTGATCGCCCTCCGCCTGCTCGGCGAGAGACAGGCCTGGTGGCGCTTTCACGCCTGGTCGCTGCCCTTCATCGGCGTCGTCGCCAGCCTCGCCGGCGCCTGGCTGTTCCTGCGCCAATGACGGGTTGGCGCGCCGCCGGCCGCGAAAAGCGACGCCAATTGCGGCACTATTTGGCTGAATTAACTTGATTCCCCTAGCCTTTTCCCGGTCTTCTTCCTATACTGGCAAGACAAGAACGGCATTCGAAGAAATCCAGACAGGAGACATGTCATGAAAATCTGCCTTCCGGGGTTGCTGCCCGCGCAGCTTGTGGTCGATCTGCCGGAAATCGACGCCCAGCACGAAGAGATTTTTTGCCGCATCGAGTCCCTCAAGACGGCCTGTTTCGAGAGCGGTCACGTGCCGGTTGCCGAGTTCGAGGCGCTCCTCGACTACTTCACGATGCACTTCGCCACCGAAGAGCGGCTGGCTGACGAGGCCGGACTCGATTTCGTCGACCACGCACGCATCCACGACGACACCCTGCGCCTGCTCCGCCGCGCGCTGACCGAGGTCATTCGAGGCGCGCGGGACGCACACTCGTTCCTGCGCTACTGCGAGTACTGGTTCGAGCGTCACATCAGCGAAGACGACCGCCTGTTCATCAACAACCTGCAATCATCGAACTTCATGCCTTCGCCGGGCTTCTGGCAAGGCGGCGACCTGCAGGCCTGCGCCTGAGAGGTCGTGCATGAACCGTCGCTGGCAGGTCGACGGTCAGGCAGCGAGCAACGAGATGGATGCGAGGGATCGACGAGGGCGAAACAGGAGCTTGCGCCGTCCGTCGATCGACCATCCCTGATCAGTCTGGCTGTTGCGCTCAGCGGTAGGGCGTTGCTTGCGGCGGTGAACAGTTGCCCTTCTTCGCCTGCCCCGGTGGACAGTGCACCCCTTTCCCCTGCCCCTGTGCCTTCCCTTGGCCATGGTATTTCTGCCAATAGACCGGGTCGCGCCACTGCTTGCCGTCCCAGTAATAGCCGCGCCGGTCGCGGTCACCAAAGCGGATGCTCGTCCCGCCGGCCTGGATCTCAACGCTTCCCACATTGACCTGGACGTCAGCCGCCGGTGCCACGCTGGGCAGGGCTGCCAGGATCAAGCAACACAGGGTCTTCCGCATCACAACCTCCGCAAGGAAACACGCGGCCGTTCGCCGGCCGCACACCGATCGCGATCAGGGTCGCGGCCACCGGCCGACTGCCAGTTGCGCCAGGTAATCCTGATGCACCGGCAGGCTCAACGCCTTTGGCCGCACCGCCTTGACGGCAGCAACCGCAGCGTCCTTCGACCAGCCTCGTTCAAGCAGGATCTGGGCCGCCATCAGCCCGGTGCGTCCCGAGCCACCCTTGCAATGGATGGCGACCCGCTGGCCAGCGTCCAGCAGCCGGTGCACGGCATCGCGCTGTGCTTGCCAGGCGGCGGCGAAATCCGCCGCGGGCGCATGATCATCCTCGATCGGCAAATGAAACCACTGCAGCCCCCGCTGCGCACAAAGCTCGCCGAGCGTGCTCACTCCGTTGCTCGCCATTTCGCTGCTCGGCATCAGCGTCAGCAGGGCCGTCGCGCCCGCAGCCTGCAACTGTCCGACAGACTCCGGTGCGTCGACGCCGCGGGTTCCCGGGCAAGGTGTGAGGATGAAACCGGCGCTGCCCTGCTGCAGCGGCAGCAGGTCGGAGGGATGAGTGTTCATGCGATGGCTCGTCGATGAGGGTTGGAAACCGACCCGCCCGCGAGGCGGTCTCGGAGGAATGCGGCAGGGGGCGATCGCCCGCCATGCCGCAGGGCATTCCCGAATTCTCTGATTCTCGGATTCGCGGATTCTACCGGACTTGAAGCGCCGCGCTCACTGCCGGATACTTGGCGAGCTGCCCGCGGGCACGGCCGGCGCGGCACCGCTTTCGCCAGGGAGGACAGATGACGCCATGTTTCCTGCCGCAGAATCCGCGGCCGATCGGCTGCAGGGGGCAGCTGCTGGCTGCCCTGCTCCTGCTGTTCGCCGCAAGCTGGCCGGTCACTGCCGCGGCACAGGTCTTCAGCAGCGAGTTGCAGCGTTTCCGCCTGCGCATCATCAGCGAGGGGCTCGAACATCCGTGGGGACTCGCCTTCCTGCCCGACGGCCGCATGCTGGTCAGCGAACGTCCCGGGCGCTTGCGGCTGATCGACGCCAGCGGCAGGCTTGACCCCGAGCCCGTTCGCGGCCTGCCGGCGGTGGCGGCATACGGCCAGGGGGGACTGCTCGACGTCGCGCTGCATCCCCGCTACCGGGAAAATGGCTGGATCTATCTGTCGTACGTCGGCGAAGGACCCGGCGGCTACGGCACCGAGATCCTGCGCGGCCGGCTGCGGGGCAAGGCGCTGCACGACGTGCAGATCCTCTTTCGCATGCGTCCCAAGTCGGGCGGCGGACAGCATTTCGGCTCGCGCATCGTCTTCGACCGGCAGGAATTCCTCTTCATCACCCTCGGCGACCGCGGCGACATGCAGCGGGCGCAGCGGCTCGACGACCACGCCGGATCGGTCATCCGCCTGCACGACGACGGCCGCGTGCCGCAGGACAATCCCTTCGTCGCCCGGCCAGGCGCGCTGCCCGAGAAGTTCACCGTCGGCAACCGCAACATCCAGGGCGCCGCGCTGCATCCCGACAGCGGCGAGCTATGGGTACACGAGCACGGGCCGCAAGGCGGCGACGAGATCAACCTGATCCGTGCCGGCGGCAACTACGGCTGGCCGGTCATCACCTACGGCAGGAACTACGGCAGCGGCACAGCGATCGGCGAAGGAAGCGCCAAACCTGGAATGGAGCAGCCGCTGCATCAATGGACGCCGTCGATCGCGCCCTCGGGAATGGCTTTCTACACCGGCGATCGCTTCCCACACTGGCGCGGCAACCTCTTGGTCGGCGCGCTGCGCGACCAGATGCTGCTGCGCCTGCAGCTCGACGGACTGCGCATCGTGCATCAGGAGCCGCTGCTGAAAAACACCATTGGCCGCATCCGTGACGTGCGCAACGGCCCCGACGGTTTCATCTACGTCCTCACCGACAGTGCGCGCGGCGTCCTCGCGCGCCTCGAGCCACTGCCCTGATGAGCCCGCCGGGCGATTCGCGGTTCGCCGATCCTGCCGCGGCAGCGCCGCTCGCCCTCGGCGACGGCCAGTCGTCCGGCGCCGGCCCGACGGCGGGCGCCGACCGCGCGGATCCTGCCGCGACGCCGACCAGCGACGCTTTCGACTGCCGCCGCTGCGGTGCCTGCTGCGCCTCCTACCGGGTCTCCTTCTACTGGGCCGAAGCCGAAGTCCTCGCCCTCCCCGACGAACTGGTCGAGCAGCTCACGCCCTGGCATGCCTGCCTCGCCGGCACCCAGTCCGCCAGGCCCCGCTGCCGCGCGTTGCACGGCGAGATCGGCGATCGCGTCTGCTGCACCGTCTACCCGCAGCGCCCGTCGCCCTGCCATGAAGTGCAGGCTGGCGATGAGCGCTGCCAACGTGCCCGCTGGCGCCACGGCCTGCCGCCGCTCGCCGCAGTCCGCTGAACAGGCGCATCCCGCCCAAGCGGCAGCGCCGCCCGCTGGCTCGCCGACCAGCCGCCGCGCGACGGCGAGCGATGGCGAATGCCCTGGCGGCGTCCTATACTGGCGTATGGACGAGGATGAACGCGAGCCGGCCGGCTGGCACGAACCACCCCCACCGGCCGGCACGGCAACTGCCGCGGCGAGCGTCCGCCACGCACCGCAACCCATGCCGGAGGGAATGATGCCCGCTGCCAGCGATACCCCGCCAGATGCCGCCGCTGCCGGCACACCACCGACCGCGCGACCGCCGGGCCGCCTGCGACTGGCGATGGGCCTGCTGCCGGCGCTGCTCGGTGCGGCCGTCGGCGAGCCGTCGGCCGCTGCCGACGGCGCCGCTCCCTACGCCGCTGCCCGGCAGCGAATGGTCGACCAGCAGCTGATCGCCGACTGGCGCGGCATCAGCAACCCCGAGGTCCTGCGGGCGATGGCGACGGTTCCGCGGCACGAGTTCGTGCCGCCCGAAATCCGCCAGAGCGCCTACGAGGACCGCCCGCTGCCGATCGGTCACGGACAGACGATCTCACAACCCTACATCGTCGCCTTCATGACCGAGCAGCTGGCGCCGCAGGCCAGCGACCGCGTCCTCGAGATCGGCACCGGCTCCGGCTATCAGGCGGCAATCCTCGCCGGCCTCGTGCGCGAGGTCTACAGCATCGAGATCGTCGAAGCGCTGGCGAAGCGCGCCGCCGGCGACCTGACGCGGCTCGGCTACGGCAACGTGCGCGTCCGCCATGGCGATGGCTACCAGGGGTGGCCCGAAGCCGCGCCCTTCGACTCGATCATCGTCACCTGTGCTCCCGACCACGTGCCGCAGCCGCTCGTCGACCAGCTCCGCGAAGGCGGCCGCATGGTCATCCCGGTCGGCGATTTCGGCGACCAGAGCCTGTTCCTGCTGCGGAAGAAAGATGGCCGGCTCGAGCGCGAGCGCATCCTGCCGGTACGCTTCGTGCCGATGACCGGCACCGCCGAGAGCCGCCGCCGCTGACCGGCACCGGCCGCTGCGGTCAAATCTCGGCGACGCACCCGTTGGGCCGGCAGTGCATCGTTCAGCCTTTCTTGCGCGCCTCGATCTGCTGCCGGATCCGTTCGATCTCGAGGCGCTTGGCCTCGGGCGAGCCCCACGGAATCGGCCGCTGTGCGGCGGCGGCGCGCGCTGCCTCGCGTCGCGCCTGCAGTGCCCTGGCTTCCGCCAGGCGTGCCTCCTCGCGCGCACGCTCGGCCGCCAGCACGCGCTCGGCGGCAATCGGCGCCGTGCGTGCGGGCAGCCCGGCGAGTTCGAGCAGACGGTCGATCGCCTTCTGCACACTGTCCCATTCGCCGTCATCCCAGTGCGAGACCTCGCTGATCAGCGGCAGGTTGAGGGCGGCGATGACCGGCAACCAGATCTCGTCCTCGGCCTGGCGGCGACGTACCGACAGGCCGGGGTCGAACTGGTACCAGCCCTGTTGCAGGCGCCGGAACAGCGCCCGGTTGTAGGCGTAGTCGCGATCGATCTCGTTGCGCGCCAGCACCGAGGAGAGATACTGCCGCCGCCGGCGTTCCGGGCGGACGATGTTGGCCGGCAGGTGCTGCCAGGCATCGAGGATGTCCTTCGTCTCGAAAGCCCCCATGCGGCGCCGTTGCGGGTACGTGAAGCGCGACTTGAAGAGCACCCAGAGCGTCTGGAAGAGCGAATACTCGGCCAGGTGGCGGTCGAGGCGGACCAGGCGGTCGCCGCTGCGCAGGTCGATGCTGGCCGGTGCCAGCCGCTCGTAGAGCGCGGCGAGCGGGCCGGCGGCGAAGGCCGCATCGCGAAAGCCCTCGCGCAGCGCCCAGTGCAGCGCGTTGTAGCCATATTGGTCGACGGCATCGCGGTCGGCGCCGCGCTCGAGCAGCGCCTCCACCAGCGGCAGGTTGCCAGCCGCCGCCGCGGCCATCAGCGGCGTCTGGTTCATCGGCAGCCGATGCTCGACGCCGTACTGCTCGCACTGCCGCAGGATGTCCTTGAAATGCCGGGCGAAGTACGGCACGTAGGTCTTGCGGCCGAAGGTCGCGCGCTGCTTCGGAAAGTTCACCGCCTGCTCGAAGCGCGCCTCGGCGACCAGCCAGGCGGCCAGCTGGGGCTCGTCATGGCAGGTGGCGTACTCGTAGAGCTGCTGCTTCAGCTTGGCACCCGGCGCCTGTTCGCGGAACACCTTCTGCAGCAGCTCGACGAGTTTTTCCTCGCCGAGCACCGGCCACGGCACCGGCGTCTGCTTCAGGATCGTCTGCCGGATCGCTTCCGCCTGCTCCTGCTTGCCCTGCAGTTCGAGCTTGCGCGCCTCCTTCTGCCAGTCCTCGAGCGTCGACTTCTGTGCCGCGACACTGAGCGGGCCGACGCTCAGGCCGAGCAGGCCAACGAGCGGATGCGCGCTGTCCGACTCGAGCACATAGACGTTGCGGATCGCCCGCGTCAGCGCGACGTAGAGCGCGTTTACGAAGAACTTGTAGACCTCGAGCGACTTGTCGCTCTTGTCCTTCGCCCGCCGGTAGTCGAGCGTCTCGACCTCGAGATCGGCGGCGGCAACGCCGTCGACGATCTCGGCGAACTCGGCGCGGTGATCGGAAATGAAGCGGTAGAGGACGATGTTCTCGTATTCGAGCCCTTTCGCCTCGTGGATCGAGAACAGCAGCGGCGTCGCGAAATGCCGGCGTGCTTCGAGCTTGTCCTCGTCGCGCATGACCAGCACGGCGAACTGCGTCGACTGGCGGATCTTCTGGTCGAGTTCGCGCTTCGTCGCCTCCTTGTCGGGAATCAGCGCCACCTGGCCCGCGTCGCCGCCGACCGCCTCGACGAGGAAGTTGCTCTCGCGGTCGATCGAACCGAAACGCCGGTGCTTGATCTTGAGCAACTGATTGGCGACGCGCGTCGCCTCGAGCCCGTTGCGGAAGTTGGCGCTGAGGACGCGCAACTGTTGCCGCTCGGCGAGTTTCGGATCCTTCCAGAACAGGCTCTTGACCTGGCTCCAGGAGAAGAAGTTGGGGTGCACGATCTGGTTCGAATCGCCGCAGAGCAGGAAGTGTCCCGGCTTCCTCAGCGTCCGCAGGACCAGCGCCAGTTGCACGGTGGTGATGTCCTGCACCTCGTCGATGACGACGAAGTCGTAGCGCGGCGCCGCCAGCGCCTGCCACTCCTGGGCAACGAGGTTGAGGTCGTAGAGCTTCGCCTCGGCCAGCCACGCGCGATACTTGTCGAACAGTTCGTAGAGCCGCTCGCGCTGCTCGACGGCAAAGATCGACTGCCGGACGCCGAGCGCCAGGTATTCTTCGCGACCCAGGATGCCGCCGGCGCCGGCCGCCAGGACGCCACGAATCTCCTCGAAGGCCTGGTGCCCGTCGAAGTCGCGGAACGCCTGCCGCTGGCGCGCGAACCAGCCGGCGAAGTCACGCCAGGTCGCCTCGCGGCCCGCCGGCACGCGGATCGACTCGACGAACTCGCGATACGACAGGAAGACCGCCTCCTGCGCGGCGTGCTCGAAGCCGTTGGCGTAATAGAGATCGCGCGCGCCCTGCGCGAGGAAGCGCGAGTGCGTGACGTAAAGCACCTCGCCTTCGGCGTGCTTGAGCTTTTCGAGGGTCAGCGCCGTCTTGCCGCTGCCGGCGCTGCCGACGACGATCAGCGGTGCCGGCTGGCGGTAGATCGCCTCCTGCGTGTCGTCGAAGGAGATCGGCTTGTCGAGCAGATGGATCGCCGTCCGTTGCGGGTGCAGGTAGCGCAGCGGCTCGGCTTCGCCGACCGCCGTCGCCGCGTCGATGTCGGCGACCCGGCTCTCGTCGATCGCCGCGCCGCGCAGGAAGCGCGAATTGTCGTAATCGTGGTTGGCGATCACCTCGAGCATCAGCGCACACACCTCGTCGCCGTGGCGGACGAGCGAGAAGAGCAGCCGGTCGGCATCGTCGAGGCGGGCGCGGTAGAACTTGCCGTGGCTCAGATTGACCAGCTTCTTCACCTGCGCGGCGCGGAAATCGCCGCGCGCGATGGCCTCCGCCACCTTGCGGTAACTCGCCCGGACGCGCGTCGTGTCGAGGCCGTCGTATTCGAGAATCTTCACGTCTGCTTCCGGCGTGGTGGATGGGAAAAAGCGGTGGGTCGGCGCTGCGGCGCCAGCGCGAACGAGTCCGAAGAGACTGGCGAACGGCCACCGCCCTGCGGCATCGCCGTCACTGCCCGGCCGCAGCGACAGCGCGATTCTACCGCAGGCTGCTGCCGTGCAGCGGCAGCGGCCGGTCGCCGGCGTGGCTCGCCGTCCACCCCGCCCGCCGGCGATGCGCGACGCCGCGGATTGCCTGCCCGCGGCATCCCGATGCTTCCCTGAGGCCTCAGGATGCTTCCCTGATCGACCGAGATGCTTCCCTGATGCGTCGAGATGCTTCCCTGATGCGTCGAGATGCTTCCCTGATGCATCGAGATGCTTCCCTGATGCGTCGAGATGCTTCCCTGATGCATNAGGATGCTTCCCTGATGCGTCGAGATGCTTCCCTGATGCGTCAGGATGCTTCCCTGATGCGTCAGGATGCTTCCCTGGGCGATCAGGATGCTTCCCTGAGGCGTCCGGGCAACCACCTCGAAGCATGGGCTTCCGGCCGCCGCGATCAGTCTCGGCGCGCGAAGAGCTGGCCGACGCGTCGGGAATGCGCCGCCAGGTCGAACGCGTTCGGGTCGAAGTCGTCGCCGAGCCATTCCCGGATGCGGGCGTAGTCGGCGGCCGCCGGGTCGCTCCAAGTGGCGAGGAGTTCGGCGTAGCCAGACACGCCACCACAGTCCTCGGGCGGACACGCCCCCTTGCCGGAAATCAATACGGCACGCGGTGCCGCCGGATCGAAGGGCAGCCGCCTCTCGATGCTGATGCTGTGCCACCAGTCGTCGCCGAAGTCATACCAGTAGCGGAACCTCTTCGGACCCGACCGCCCCGACAGCCAGGGGAAGAGCGTCGCGGTGTCTTCGGGAACCGCCGGTTCGTCATCGTCGACCATGCCGCCCGAGTCAAGCGGCATGGCGATCCGCAGGCCGGCGACGAGGAATTCATGCTGGTGGGCATCGCGCCAGCCCATGGCCACTTGGATGACCCGGTGGAATTCCTCGAAACTGAGGCCGTCGTCGACCTCGACGCGGCGCCAGATCGTCGGCCGAAAGCGCTCGAGGCTGATTTTCAGGCGCAGACGTCTGCGCAGAGTCGTCGGGGGGCTGTTCATGCTTGCAGCACCTTGGTCGATTCCTCGCCAAACTGGCTGACCACGCGCACTGCCACGCGCCTGCCGGCCCGGCAAGGAATGGGGTGGGAAACGAAGCCGTAGAGGCGGTCGAAGGCTTCGTCGTCGATTTCGATCTGAAGCTTGGCCCAATCGACCGCCGGCTGGTCATGGAGCGTGAAGATGCGGCGACCGGGGCGAACGTCGCGATAATTCAGGTTGCCCTGCGCGTCGGTGGCGTAGTGCCGCGCCGGTTCGTCGTAGGGCGAATTCAGGATCGGGTTGTCGGCGGCGGCCATGGGCTGACGGGGGACCGGCTGGGAGGTGAGTGATTCTAACAGCCACGCCAACAGCCACGAAGTGATGCTGTCGGTGCCTTGTGGCAGCGGCCGCCAGCACAGCGGGTGATGCTTGCCACTGCCAGGCAGGCATGAACTCCTGCCGCTCGGCGCCGTCGAAGCGCTGCAGGCAACAGGCGCCCGGGCTGCACGCCGATCACCCCACTTTCACCGCCGAAGCCAATCACCCCTCGTCCCCACCACAACCCGAAGGACCCTTCATGCCATCCCTCTCCAGCGCAGCACTCGAGCAGCTTTTCCTCAACGCCCGCACGCACAACGTCTTCCGACCGGAGCCGATTCCCGAGACCACCCTGCGGCAGCTCTACGACCTGATGAAGTGGGGGCCGACGTCGATGAACTGCCAGCCGGCGCGACTGGTCTTCGTCACCAGCCCGGAAGCCAAGGCGCTGCTGGCGCCGGCGCTGTCAGCGGGCAACCTGGAGAAGACGCTGGCCGCGCCGGCGACGGTGATCATCGCCACCGACAGCCTGTTCCACGAACACCTGCCGACGATGTTCCCCGCCTACGACGCGCGGCCGATGTTTGCCGCCAACGCCGAACTCGCCGCCAGCACAGCGTTTCGCAACGGCACGCTGCAGGGTGCCTACCTGATCCTGGCCGCGCGCGCGCTCGGCCTCGACTGCGGCCCGATGTCCGGCTTCGACGCCGGCAAGCTCAACGCCGCCTTCTTCGCCGACGGCCGCTTCCAGGCCAACTTCCTCTGCAACCTCGGCATCGGCGACCCCGCCGGATTGCATCCGCGGGGACCGCGACTCGCCTTCGACGAAGCCTGCCGGATCGTCTGAGCGGCCGGGCAAACAGCGGCCCCGGGGCGGCACGCCATCTCGGCCCGACCGCACGGCAAGACGCTCACAGCGGTCGGTGGTGTCGGATTCCTTTACAGCAGCCCCCTGCGCGCCTCATGAGGAATTGTCTGATGTCATTCAAAACAGCGTCTTATAGCTGCCCTCTCATTGTGGCACGGTACTTGCTCTTTGGAGACTGCGGCAGCCCGAGGGGCTGCCAGACCAACGGGCAATCGAGCACCAGCGACACACGACATGGAGATGGCAGGAATGAACAAGAAGCTTTTGACGGCAGCGATGGCGCTGGCTTTCGTCGCGGGATCCGCGCAAGCGGGTCTGGTGTCCCCAGTCACGCCGACGGCGGCTGAACTCGTCACGACGGGCGGCGAAGTGGTGATCTACTTTGCTGGCCAGAGTGCCGGCTACGACAGCGTCCTCAACCTGATCGAGCCTGCGGGTTTTGCCGGCAATCCTTTCTTCCAGAACCACTCGACGCCGGTCGGTACGCCCCTGAGCCTCGGCACCTATGCAGCAGGGACCGTGCTGCGCTTCCGCATGGACGTCACCTCCACAGGACAGAGTTTCTTCACCGGCCCCGGCGCCGGCAACCCCGACGGGTTGGTGCACGTCGGCCACGCGAACTGGGCTGCCGACGCAGTGATTCCGGTCGACGGTCTGTGGGTCGGTTTCGAGGACATCCTTGGCGGTGGTGACCGCGACTACGACGACAACCGTTTCGTCTTCACCAATGTCCGCTCCGACGTTCCCGAGCCGGGCTCGCTGGCACTCCTGGGTGGCGCCGCGCTGGCTGCAGCCGGTCTTCGTCGCCGGCGCTTCCTCTAAGACAGCATCACTCGGGTCGTCGCGACACCCCAGGCGCCACCGAGGTTTTCCCGACGATGCGGCCGCTGGCGAACTTGTTCGCCAGCGGCCGTTCCTCTTTGCTCGGGTCGCGGCATGCGGATACTCAGGTGGATCGTGATCGGCAGCGTCGCCACGGCGCTGCTGGCCGTTCTCGCCGGCCAGGTCGGATGGTTCCGCGGCACGCCTCCCGGCGACCTCGGCGTGCACGCGGGCCGACTCAAGCCACCGTCGGAGACCGCCAACAGCGTCAGCAGCCAGGCGTCCCTCTGGCCCGGGCACGCACGGCGGGAGCAGGCGCAGATCGCCCCGCTGGCGCTGCGCGGCGATGGCCCGGCGACGATCGCCAGGCTGCAGGCACTGCTGCAGGGGCAGCCCGGCGTCAGCATCGTCGACCGCCGCGCCGACTATCTCTACGTCCGCTGCGAAACGCGATTGATGAAGTTCGTCGATGACCTCGAGTTCTGGTTCGATGCCGACAGCGGGGTGATCCAGGTGCGCTCGGCGTCGCGCGTCGGGCATAGCGATTTCGGCCTCAACCGCCGGCGCATCGAGGAACTGCGGGCCCGTCTCGCGGCCTCCTGAAGCGGCGCCGACCGCGGCGCGCTACAGCATGTTCTCGAGAAAGGCGCGTGTGCGCGGGTGTTCGGGGGCGGCGAACAACTCGCGCGCCGGACGCGCTTCGACGATCTCGCCGCCGTCCATGAAGACGACGCGGCTGGCCACCTCGCGCGCGAAAGCCATTTCGTGCGTCACGACGAGCATCGTCATGTGCTCTTCGGCCAGTTCGCGGATGGTGCGCAGGACCTCGCCGGTGAGTTCGGGGTCGAGCGCCGAGGTCGGTTCGTCGAAGAGCATGATGTCGGGCTCCAGCGCCAGGGCGCGGGCGATGGCGACGCGCTGCTTCTGGCCGCCGGAAAGCTGCGACGGATAGCTCGCCTGCCTGTCGAGCAGTCCGACCCGGCGCAGCAGTTCCTCGGCGCGCGGGACGATGACCTCGCGCCGCAGGCCCTTGACGGTGAGCGGCGCCTCGATGACGTTCTGCAGTACCGTCAGGTGCGGGAACAGGTTGAAGTGCTGGAAAACCATTCCCATCCGGCGACAGATGCGCCGGATGTCGGCGTCGGGCGCATGGCGACAGACGCCGTCAGCCGTGCTGCTGACCAGCGTCTCGCCGGCGATGTCGATGCGGCCGCTGCTGATCGTCTCGAGATGGTTGAGGCAGCGCAGGAAGGTGCTCTTGCCGGAGCCCGACGGGCCGATGATGGCAACCACCTCGCCCCGGCCAACCGCCAGCGACACGCCCCGGAGCACTTCCACCGCGGCAAAGCGCTTGTGCACGCCGCGCGCGTCGATCATCGGACTAGCCATCGTAGACCGCGTGCTTCCTTTCCAGGTGCTGGAAGGCCAGTGTCAGGACCAGCGTCATCAGCAGATAGAAGGCCGCAGCGACGACGAAGGGCATCGTCGTGAAATCGCGCTGGACGATGCCGCGCGCGGCGCGCAGCAGGTCATTCATCGCCAGGACGTAGATCAGCGAGGTGTCCTTGACGAGCGTGATCGTCTCGTTGCTCAGCGGCGGCAGGACGCGCTTGAAGACCTGTGGCAGGACGATCCGCCGCATCGTCTGCGGATAGTTCAGGCCGAGCACGCGCGCCGCTTCGTACTGGCCGCGGTCGATCGACTGGATGCCGGCGCGGAAGATCTCGGCGAAATACGCCGCATAGTTGAGGACGAAGGCGACGATGGCTGCCGGAAAGTCCGGCAGGCGGACGCCGATGACCGGCACGAAAGGCAGGGCGAAGTAGATGAACAGCATCTGCAGCATCAAGGGCGTGCCGCGCATCAGCCAGATGTAGCCATTCACCAGGCCGCTGACGAAGGCGAAGCGCGAAACCCGGACGAGGGCCAGCGCGAGGCCGAGCGGCACGGCGAGGACGAAGCTGATGACAAAGACCTGCAGCGTGACCCCCGTGCCCTCCGCCAGCGGGCCGACGATCCGCATCAGATAATCCATCCGGCGCTATTTCCGGATGATGTCCTTGCCGAACCATTTGGTCGATATCGCCGCCGCCGAACCGTCGTTCTTCATCTCGTCGAGCGCCTTCTGCAGGCGCGCCATCAGTTCGCCGTCGTCCTTGCGCGTCCCGACGCCGTAATCCTCGGTGCCGAAGTTCTCGTCGAGAACGCGGTACTCGCCCGGCTTCTTCGCCGTGTAGTAGCGACCGACGACCTCGTCGACGACCAGCGCATCGAGTCGCTCGGTGCCCAGGTCCATCAGCGCGGTGACGTTGTCGCCGAACTTCTTCAGCTCCTTGAGTGACTTTGCGGTGGCGGCGTCGCGCTCGACCGCCTCGATCGCGCTGCTGCCCTCCTGCACGCCGACGACCTTGCCGGCGAGGTCCGCCTTGGTCCGGATGGGCGACGCCTCGCGGACGACGACGATCTGCCGGTTCTCGAGGTAGGGGGTGGTGAACAGGATCTTCTCCTTGCGTGCCTCGGTGATCGTCAGGCCGTTCCACAGCACGTCGACCCGCTTGCCGTTCAGTTCGGCCTCCTTGGCGTTCCAGTCGATCGGCTTGAAACGCACCTCGACGCCGAGCCGCTTGCCCGCCTCGCGGGCGAGATCGATGTCGAAGCCGACGAGCGCGTTGCTCTCGTCGCGAAAGCCCATCGGCGGGAAGTTGTCGTCCAGCCCGACGACGATGGCGACGGCCGGCGCCGGTGCCGCCGCCGGCCTGGCTGCGGCGTCCTCCTGGCGGCCGCAGGCGGCGAGCAATGCGGCGGCAACGAGGACGAGCGACAGAACCGTGGTGATCTTCTTCATTCTTCTTTCCTGTGAGGGTGGCGAGGGTGACAATGGCCGCGGCGGACGCCGCGGCGGCCATCTCGTCGCCAGTTTGCAAAAGTCTCGTTGCCGGGCGACGGCTGCGACGAGGGCGACAGTATACCCAAGTCCCGACGCTCTCCCGCCCACGTTCCTCGTCCTCGACAGCGACGGCTGGCGGTCGACCAGCACCGCACACGACGAGCGCTGCGGTCGCCGCGCCGGTGGCGGCCCCGGCGAGGGTCCCGGCGGTGCCGATTCCTGCGCCCTCGCCGGAGCCTTCGGTACGCCACACCGCCGGCTTGCCGGCGCGGCTCCGGCTCAACGCCTGCGCGACGGCCTCGCGCAGCGCGGCCCCGCGCCGCCGCTCAGCCGTAACGCCCCTCGATGTAGTCTGCCGTCTCCGGATGCGCCGGGGTGACGAACATCTCGTCGGTTCGCCCGTGCTCGACGACCCTGCCCATCAGCATGAAGACGCACTCC
>JFAX01000043.1 GCA_000585015.1 Candidatus Accumulibacter adjunctus
TCCTCGGGCATGATCCGCGGCTCCTCGGCCAGAGTCGCGGTGACGGCGAAGTAGCGCTCGCGCCACTGCTCGCCATTGCTTGCCGGCAGGATCGAGCGCTCGATGAACTCCGGTTCGGCGAACGGCAGCATCACTTGCAGGCGGACGCCACGCGCCTGGCAGGCTTCGAGGAACAGCAGGTCACCACCGCTGGCCGCCTGCGACAAGGCCAGATCACCGGCTCCGACGCCGAGCTGGTCGAGAACCCGGGCAACCTGTTCCGCTGCCAGCCCTTCCCGGTCGGCAGGAAAGCGCGGCGGCAGGCGACCTGCGACATCAATCCTGTGGCCGCTGAACAGCAGCACCTGCCGCGGTGCAAAGGGTGGCGTGCTGCGCGCGATCTCGCGCTCGACGATGCTCATGGCAGCGGCCGTCTCCGCCGGGCGAAAATCGACGTCGCGCAGCAGGCTCAAGCTCTGCCGGCTCGATTCGAGAGCGAACCAGTCCTGGTTGGCCGCGGCGACCATGTGGCTGAACTCCCGGCGCACCGATTCGACCGGCGCCAGCAGCAGGCACGCCTCGGCGTAGCTGGCACGCGCCCAGTAGTCCTTGCGATCACGCTCCTGCGCCGTCAGGCTGGCCCAGCGCACGCCCCCTGCGAGGTTCTCGAGCAGCCGCGGATCGCTGTCGCCACCCAGATGCTGCCGCAGCAGCATCAGCGTCAAGGCGTTGACACCAGCGTAATGGTGCGCGGGATCGGCGACGAAGGCCTGATGATAGGGATCGATGGCCTCTTCCAGCGCCGCATTCTCGAAAGTCGCGGCCTCGCGCATCTGCGCCGGCGAGAGTCCGGGCTGGCGCCAGAGCGCCGCCCAGCGCTCCTTCTCGATGCGCCCGGCCAGCGCCCAGCATTCGGCGTCGCGCGGATGATCGGCGGTCAGCCGGTGCGCCAGTTCGCGCGCCTCCTCGAAGCGGCCGAGGCGACCCAGGCAGACCGACATCCTCTCGCGGCTCGGCTTGTCGTCGGCGTCGATCGTCAACGCCTGTTCGAACTGTTCGAGGGCCAGTTCGTACTGCTTGAGCTTGAGCAGCGCCTGCCCGGCGGTGCGCCTGGCCTCGAGCTGCAGCGCCCGCACCGGCGTCTCCCCGGCGAGGACGAGGATGTCGCCCGGCCGGTTCTTCTGCCGCGACACCTCCATCCGGCTGGCCCACCGCTCGTAGGCATCGGAAAACTCGTTGCGCTCGGCAAGCAGGAGCCGACGCCACTCCGGTTGCTCGAGCTGCGGCATCAACTGGAAGACGGGACTCACCTTGCGCCGGGTCGAACTGGCCATGCTGGCGCAGACCATCGCCGTCAGCGCGGCGCGATCCTGCTCGACGGTCGCCGGGTCCGGCGCCCCGTCGCGCAGAGAGTAGCGCAGCTTGCGGTCGGTGTAGATGTCGAAGGGCTGGCTCGGCCGCGGTCCCTGTACCAGCACCACCCCGCGTGCGCGCAGGGCATGCCGCACGCCGAGTTCGTACCAGACGTTGGGATTGTCCAGGGTGAGATCGGCAACGACGAGATCGGCGATCAGCAACTCCTGGAACATGTCGGTGCGGATGTCGCCGGCACGCTGTTCCTCGTCGGCACGAAACACCTCCAGCCCCGCCGCCTCGAGTGCCGGCCGAATGTACTCGGCATAGACGCGATTGAAATCGATCAGTTGCCCATCGGCTGCGGGCTTGCTGCCGAAGGGCATGGCAACGAAGGCGTGTGGCGGCATCGGCTTCTCCTCGGCGCGACGGACGGTGGCAGTGGCGGCGGTCGCGGTCAGGCGCCGCTAGACATCGGCTGCCGGCCGCGTGCGGCGCGGCCGGCGCGAGCGGGGCGGTGCGTCGCCGGCCACCGGGGAAGCTGCCGCGCCGGCCGCCCGCCGTCCGGTACCTGGCCAGACGTGCTCGGCCAGTGCGTCCAGGCGCTCGGCCGCGAGCTGCCACCCCGAATCGCCAGTGCTCACCCGGCGGGCAGCGCAGAATCGTGACAGCATGCCGATCTGGCTGACGATCGAGTCGAGATCGCGCGGCCGCAGCGCCAGGTTGGCCAGCGTCTCGTCATAGGCGCGGGCGACTTCCTCATGCGCCCGCTCACCGGGTTCTCCGGCCTGCAGCAGCTGCTGGTCGAGCAGTCGCTCGACCAGCAGCGCCTCGGCGGCGACGACCGCACCCCAGGCGCCGCCGTCGCCCGCGTTGCCGGCGGTGACGCCCAGCCGGCAGTGCTCGGCGAGCGCGATCGCCGCCGCACGCTGCCCGTCATCCGGCAACAGCGCCTGCAGGGCCAGGCGGTTGAGTACATGGTAGGGACGGAACGAGCGCTCACCCGGCCGGCCCTCGCCGGCTGCGTAAGAGCGCACGCTGTCGAGCAGCGCGCCGTCCATCGCCGCCACGACAGCCGTGTCCACCGCCTGCCGCTCGCCACTCTCGTGCCACGCGGCGAGCAGGCGGGTGGCATGGAGACTGGCCAGGCGTTTGGCGGCGCCACCGCGCAAGGCGCTGCGCTCGCCACCCGCCGGCGCTGGTGCCACCGCATCCTTTTGCCGGCCGGCAGCGGCAACGACCTGATCGAGATCGGCAAGGCGTGCCAACGCCCTCTCGATCAGGCCGGCATCGGCGCTGGCCTCGCCGAGGCGCGCTTCGATGTTCGCCAGTTGCTCGATGGCGCCGATCGGCACCTCGCTTGCGTCATCCTCGCTGCGCAAGGCATCGAGATAGCAGGTCCGCGCCTCGGCGAACTGGCCAAGGTCGGCCCACAATGCGCCGACCGCGAACTGCACGGACGGCAGGCGCAGCCAGCCAGCCGGGCACCGCTCCTTGAGCAGGCGGCGGAGACTCGTGGCGCAGGCATCGATCTCGCGTCGCGTCTGCTGGCGGCTGGCGCGCGCCAGACTGGCCCGCCGGCTGACCAGCTCATCGAGCAGTTCCTCGACCGAAGCGTAGTCCGCATCGGCGTTGCCGCCGCTCTCGAGGCGCGGCTCGGCCCGCCAGCCGGGATCGCCGTAGGCCTGGAAGGCACCCCAGGTGATGTCCTGCGCATTGCTCTTCCACACCGCCTTGCGCGCTTCGTACACCGCCTCGCCGAAAGACAGCCGCTCGACCAGCAGATGGCGGTAGAAGGCGTTGCCGAAAACCAGCGCCCCCTGATCGTCTATCGCCCAGCCGGCAACGATGACGCAGCGGACGCCACAGTCGATCAGCTCGCGCGCCACGCTGGCGGCCAGCAGGTTGCCGTCGCGCACGGTCGCCCCCGGCACCGCATCGGCGGCCACGGCGGTGTCGATCTTGCCGAGATGACAGCAACTCAGGAAGACCAGTTCGGGAACCGTCTCCATCGCCCTGATCTCGGCCGCGCTCAGCAGCAGCCCGTCGGAGAGGACGACGCCGCTGCGCCGCCGGCCATCGGCGTGCAGCTGGTCGAAGATGCCATGCGCCGAGATGTGCAGCAGGCGATGGTTCTCCTGGTACAGTCGCGTCAGGACGTCGCAGGCGCGCCAGTCGGCACCGATCGCCGGCAACACCTGATAACCCATCGCCTGCAGCAGGGCGGCCACTTCGTTCGCCTCGCTCTCGGCGCCCGGCAAGGGTGGCGGATTGCTCGCATCCGGCCGCCGCGGATCGGGAAAGGCGCGCGTGAAGCCTTCGACCGACGGGTTGCCAACGACGAAGGCGCGGCGCTCGAATCCCTGCCGCACCTGCCGCCGGAACTCGGCGGTGGCGAACTGCCGGACCACCGGCGTGCGCAGCGCCAACGGCAGCTGCTCGCCGCCGCCGCCCGGCGAGTCGGCGAACATCAGTTCCCACGGCAGGTTCGCCGTGTACTCGTCGACCACGAGGACGATCCGCTCGAGCTGCCGCGCCGCATCCTTGAAGTCGTTCGGCACCATCAGCTGGAAGAGCGCGCGCCCGAAGCTTTCCTGCCAGACGGAGCTGTGGATCTGCTGCCGCACCAGCATCTCGACGAGGCCCGGCTGACGCTGATGAACGATCGACTCGGCACGCGCCCGCTGGCCGACGTAGAGAAAGCGCAGGCGATCGCTGACCGCCGTGCGCGTCACCCGCAGCGGCCGCCCTGCTGCCTCACCGGACGCCGCGACGGCAGCGGGCAGCGGAGCCGGAGCCGTCTCCAGCGGTTGGCGCCGATCGGCGTCGTCGGTGATCATCAGACGCGGCCAGTAGGAATAGGCAGAACCGCTGCGGTCGAACAGGCGCCGCCGCCAACCTTCGCCCTGCTGCAGTTGCGGCCGACAGACCAGTGCGACCCCGTGGCGGCCAAGCACAGCGGCAAGCCGCTCCGGCACCCGGCGCAAGGCGTAGGCGGCGGTGATCGCGGTGTCCTGGTACAGTTCGACGATCTCCACCCGGCTCACCCGCATGTGACGCCGGGTTGCCTCGTGGAAGCGCGCGTTGGCCTCGACGACCCCGCGCACCAGCGCCTCGACCGAAGCCGCGACCGAGACGCTGGCCGACGAGTTGTAACCGAGCAGCAGCGTCGCCAGCGGCAGGTCGCGATCCTCGTCACCGAGGACGTCGATCGCCTGCAGCAGATAGCGCAGCACGCCCGCCCGCACGGCGGCAGTCAGATCCTCGATGTTGAGGCTGCCATCGTAGCGCCCGAGACCACAGACGACGGCACCGCGGAGGCTGCCGCGGCGCCTTTCCTGTGCATTCGGCAGGCGCAACACGACGGTCGCACTGCCCCGCGGTCCGGCATAGAGGCCGAGGTTGTAGCGCTCGCCGAGATCACCGCCGAGCAGCTCGCGGTCGATCAGCGCCTCGGCGCCGGAAATCGGATCGAACTCGTAGTGACCGAGCAGGATCGGCAGATCGAGGAAACGCAGGTCCATCGCCCGTACCGCCACCTCCAGGCGGCGCTTCGAGCGCGCTGCGACGCGGTTGCGCGGCGCGCCGCCGAGCAGTCCGACGGCCACCGCCTCACCGCTCGCCAGCGTCGGCGGTCCGGCATCATAGACGACCGGTCGCACCTCGCCCTCGCCACGCACCGCCGGCGGGCTGCGCAGCAGGGCGCCGCTGGCGCCGCTGTGCAGCAACTCGGCGAGCGCCGGATGGTACTCGCTGGTCGATGGCAGGTCGCCGTGCTGCGCCGGCATGTAATAGTAACTGCCGATGTTTTCGATCCGCCCCGAGGCCCAGGTCACCGTGCCGTCCCCCTGCGGCGTGCCGACCATCTTCAGCCGCCCCTTCTCCTCACGGATGCCGCAGGGTGTGTTGCGCGCAACGCCGAAGACATAGACCGACTGCTGCTCGTAATCCTTCGGCAGTGAGGGCGTCGCATCGCCATCCTGCCGCCACAGCCAGCTACCCTCGTCGAGCTCCGCCTGGCTCGGTGTCGCCGAGTTGCCGTCGCCAAACCAGAAATCCTTCACCTTCGGCCGGTAGCCCTGCCAGGTCTCGGCCCGCTGCAGCTGCTGCCCGTTCAGGCCGCCGTCCGGCTGCCCCTGGAAGCAGTCGACGAACCCGGGCTTCGGCAGCAGTTGCAGGGCGCCACGGAAACCGCAGACGAGCTGCAGCACTTCGCGCATGTCGTGCCGGACGTCCAGGCGCACCAGCGAGCGCAGCGTATCTCCCTTGCCGAGCAGATTCTCGACCATCGAGTAGGCACCCTGGTTCGGCGTGCCGAGCATCACCAGCCGCGCGCCCGGCCGCGCCATCAGCGCATCCATCACCGGCCGCCGCCGGTGGATGCAGGCGCGCACGACCAGGCCACCCATGCTGTGGGCCAACAGGCGGATCGGCTGCGTGGTCTCCTGCAGCAGCCGATCGAGCAGCGCCGCCAGGCGTTCGCCCAGCACGTCGAGCGGCTGCCGCCAGTCATAGGCAAAGCATTCGACACGGTGGCTGGCGGCAAGGAACTTGCACAGATCGCCATAGAACATGCCGAAGAGCTCCTCCGCCTCGACTTCCGGCTGCCCCCAGGCGATCTTGTCGAGACCGCCGCTGGCGATGTCCAGCGGATCGAACCAGACACGGTCGCGGCGCCTGACCTGCAGATGCGAGCCCATCACGCCGGGCAGGACGACGACCACCGGCAGATCGGCGGCCGCCGCTTCGCCGCCACGCCGCAGCCCGGCAGCCGGCATCGCGGCACCGGCGAAAGGCCCGGGCAACGGCTGGAACGCCGCCAGTGACCCGACGTCGTCGCTCACCAGCCAGTCACGCAGGGCGGCGCGCGTGTCGAGGTTGCTGAAATAGGCGAAATGCGACACCGCCGCGCCACGGTCGAAGAGCGCGCGCGCGCGCGCCTGCGGCGCGATTCCGGCATACATCGAATCGGTATCGACGACCAGGTCGTTGTCGAGGTTGTCGAAGAGCAGGAAGTCGGTCAGCAGCACCCCCAGGCGCTGCAGCATGCCGCCACCCTCGATGTCGCCGGCGATCACCGCCATCTCGATTCCCGGACGTACCGGCGCGTCGCGCAGCAGGCGCGCCATCGGCGACTCGGGCAGCATCGCCTCGATACCCGGTACCAGGTGGGCACTCGTCCGGCGGCGGGCGATCTCGAGGACGACGCGCTTGCAGGCCGAATAGAGCGGGTTGCCGAAGAAGAACGGGATCTGCCCGAGCAGCGTCAGCAACCCGGAAAGGAAGACGTCGAGGTTGCCGCTGGCCAGCCGTGTACCCTGCGCCGGGCTGGCGACGCGTACGTAACGCTGCACGACCGGCTTCTTCTCCGCCAGCTCGCTGGCCAGGGCACGCAGCAGCTGCCGCTGTTCGCCGTGCGCGTCGCCGAGCTCGCGCTGCACCACCGTTGCCGCGGCGGTGTCGGTCTCGCCGGTTGCCGGCAGGTCGGAGCGGTAGTGTTCGATCAGGCTGTCGAAGTTTTCGAGGCAGATGAGATCGCCGACCAGGCCACCGCGCGAGTGCGTCACCAGACTGAGGCGCAGCCCTGCCGGCAGCGCTGCCAGCAACTGGCGTGCATTCTCGATCGGGCTCTCGGACAGCGTACGGTGCTCGAAGGCGTAGATGCGACCGTCGAACTCCCGCTCGAGGATGCTCCACAGCTCGCGCTCGTCGAGCTGCAGATCACCGAAGCTGCCGCGTGTGCTCGATCCCGTGCCGTGGACGAAGACGAGAACCGGCTCACCCGCGGCAGCAGCCGCCTGCAGCTCCCGCTGCGCGCGCGCCCGCGCCTGCTCGTCCGACTCCGCCGCCGCAGCCCCCTGCACCGCCTGCCAGCAGTAGATCCCCGGCTGCCGTTCCAGTCGCTTCTCGATGGCCCACATCAGGGCCTTCGTTCCGAGCCAGGAAACACCCAGTTCGATGGCCTCGGAACCCCTGCCGCGTGTCAGCTCGCCGAGCTTCGCCCGCGCGTCGCTGATGATCGCGTCGTCGCTGGCGCCGACCGCCAGCGCGAAGACCCGGCTGATCAGGCCGCCGACGAGATCGGCGGCGAGCCCGCGCGTCGCCGCGCCGTCAGCACGCAGCCGGTCGAACAGGATCTCGCCCTGGCTGCCGAGCAGATCGGGACGACTGCGGGCCAACGAGGCCTGCAGCTCGCTGGCGCTGGTGATCAGGACGCCGCCGTCGGCCAGTTCGATGACGAGGACCTCGTCCGCCTGCACCTCGAACTTCTGGCTGACGGCGGTGGCGCCGCGCGCCGTCGGGCCGAGCTCGAAGCAGGCGCGCGCCTGCAGGTAACCCGGCGGCATGAAAGGATCATCGCCGGCATCGGTGGCGCGCCGGACGTTGCGCAGCAGTGCCGGCAAGGGCGCCTGCTCCTGCGGCGTGGCGGTCAGATCGAGAATGGTGGTCGACGACATCTTGTCCTCCTTCGGGCTCGCCGCGCGAGACGGATGAACCCCGAACGGGCCGGCTGCTGCCGGCGTCAATCAAGGCAGGGCTGACGTACCGTACGGGCGCATGGTGCGCCTACCGTACGGGCGAGTGCTCAGCTGAAGATCCGGCGCTGGCGCGCGTCGGCGCTGCCGAAGATCTGCGGCGTCTGCGGGTACGATGCCGAAGGCAGGCAGGCCGGCGTGATGCGGGCATGCCAGTCGGCGTAGGTGGCGGTGGCGGGCAGCGCGCGCAGCGTCTTCAGCGCGTAGTAGCTGAAGGCGCCACACGGGCGGCCACCGATCCGCGCGTCGTAACTGAAGTTGTTCGGTCCTTCCTTGCAGCCGGCGAGCAGCAGGTCGCCAGCCATCCGCGACAGCGCCCCGGCAAAGGGCGACAGACCCGAGGTCACCTGCACGCTCGTCAAAGGCTGACCGCTGAAGCCACGCGGTAGCTGGTCGGCCGGCAGCCAGTTGCCCATCGGCATGAAGCGCGGCCGCGGCGCGTCGTCGGCGTCGGGATCGGCCAGCGCCGCCCGCGTGACGGTCCCCGAATGGCAGCTGTCGGAAATCAGCTGCAGCCGCACGCCCGCCTTGCGTGCTGCAAAGAGGGTGTTGATCTCGTCGTCGATCAGGGCGCCGCCACCGGTCTGCAGGTCGTATGGACACAGTGCTTCGTCGAGCCCGTCGACCTCGTCGCCATTGAGGTCCGGGACATAGGTACCATGCCCCGAGAAGGTGATCACGACGACGTCGCCACTGACTGCCGCAGCGATCAACGACTGGATGCCACTGACCATCGCCGCCTTGGTCGCCTGGCTGTCAAGCAGCTTGCTGACGGCGAAACCGCGCGCTGCCAGTTCGCCCGCCCAGTCGTTGGCGTCGTTGACGCAGCCGCTCAGATCCATGTGCGTGCCGGGATAGTTGTTGATGCCGATGCAAAGCGCGCGTTTGCCCATGACTGCCTCCTGTGATCGGATGATTTATCGGGGATTGCGATCTTCAGTGTAGCAAGCGTCCGGCGAATGACAACCCCTGCGGGGGCAATCCCATGCACCGACGGCGGACACGCCACTGCGCACGCGGCGAAAATCGGCGGGCGAAAAAAAGCGAGCCCGCCCGGGGCTCGCTTCTGCCACAGATCGGCGGTTGCTTACTGAACGCGGATCTCGACCCGGCGACCTTCCTCCGGACTGCCACTGCCGAGAGTCGACTCGGGGCGACGGAGCTTCACGCGCAGCGCCGGAACGCCGCCGGAGACGAGGACGTCGCGCACCGCAACGGCACGCAAGCGGGCCAGTTCGGCGTTGCGCTTCGGATCACCGGATGCATCGTGGAAGCCCGACAGGAGGACGATCGCCACCGGCTTCTCGGCGAGCACCTGCTTCGTCCGCAGCACGACCAGGTTGTCCTCATCGACGAAGACTGCCTGATCGACGGCGAAATAGACCTTCACCAACGGCTCGCCGACCGGTGCGATCTCGCTCACGGCCGCCGTCGCCTGCGGCAACCCCGGCGACGTACCGCCGCTGAAGTAAACGGCCGCGACACAGAGCGCGATCCCGCCAACCACCCCCGCCACGACACCAGCTACTTCGTCCTCATCGTCTTGCGCCGACATCCTCGTCTCCCCAGGCAGATTGCTGGGCCTGTCGCCCAGATCAGCGCGAATTCTACCCCCGATCGTGATCCGAGAATATCATTGCCTGCAATACGGGCATCAGGCCCCTCGACTGCCCGCCAACAGCGACGTCATGTACCCTCCTCCGCGACCGGCCGCCAGCCCCGGCGACCCACCTGCCGCACTCGCTGTGGCGACGGCGCTCAATCCGGCGCCAGGTTGCGATAGTGACGCAACTGCAGGAAACGGGCGACCTCGTCGATCTCATCGTCGGTCCAACCCAGCGACGCCATTGCCTGCCAGCGGCGAACCTCGGCGCGCAGGCTGCGCCAGTCGCTGACCAGCCGCCCGTCACGCCAATGTACCTCGCGGTCGTGGCAAGCGACGCAATGCGTCTCGTACAGCAGTTCACCGCGTTCCGGCGCCCGCTCCTGACCGCCGGTGATCACCGGCGGCAGGGCAAGGGCGGCAACGAGAACCACCGCCATCACTCTTGGCAACATGGACTTCTCCATCGCTGATCGCGACCCGGGCAGCTTGGCCGGGGCGCAACCCTAGTCGATCGGCACCTGCCTGCCCTTGGCCGCCGCCGCCTTCGGCAAGTTGATCTCCAGCACACCGTCCTTGAAGCTTGCCTTGGCCGCCTCCGTATCGACCTCGGCCGGCAACGACAGCGAACGCGAGAAGGCGTTCGAGCGGATTTCACGCCGCCGGTAGTCGCCCTTCTCGTCGGCCTCCTCCTGCCTGCTCTGCGCCTGGATCGTGATCGAGTCGGCGGTCAGCGAGATCGAAATCCCTTCCTTGCTCACCCCCGGCAACTCGGCCCGCACGAAAACCTCGTTCTCACGCTCGATCAGGTCGACCGCCGGCGCACGAAAGCTCGGGCCCTCGAGCCAGTTCGGCCACTCGCGCTCGAAGGGCCGCATCCAGCGACCGGGCGAGAAACCGGAGAACATCCGGTCCATCATCCGCTCCATCTGTTCGAAGCGCTCCTCGAAGCCCCTGAATGGCGCCAGGCCTCCGCGCTGCATTGCCACCGATTTGCCGCCCTGCTCTTCGCGGGCTTCGGCACTGCTTTCCTTCTCGTTCATGACTCTCTCCTCGACAGAACTGACTTCCTCTTCGCGCTCGGCAGCGCTCGGCTGCCGCTGCGTTCGGGCGGCGGCGAATTGCACCGCAGCCCAACCGCCCTTACCATAACCAAAATAGTATGTGCCGATCAGAAATCAAGAGCTCTTGCGCTCTCGCCCCAACAAGGCTGGCGCAGAAGCGGAAGGAAGGATCATGCGAAGCAACCACAGCGAGACTGCGGGCGAACCCACGCGCAGCGAGATCGACGCCTGCCCGGACCCCTTGCTGATCGAGTTCGGCGCCCGCTGGTGCGGACACTGTCAGGCGCTGCAGGCGCCGCTCGCGGCCGCGCTGGCGGCATACCCGGCGATCCGCCACCTGCGCATCGAGGACGGCCCGGGACGCCCGCTCGGCCGTTCCTTCGCCGTCCGCCTGTGGCCGACCCTGGTGTTCCTCCATCAGGGCCAGGAACTCATCCGCCTGGTGCGACCGGCGGCCGCCGAGACGATCGAGCAGGCGCTCGCCGCACTCCACCTGCAGTCGGCCAACCCCAACTGCCAGGATTGGGCCTGAGCGGGCGAACCCCTGCCATGCCGGCCCGGCTGCGAGCGATCCACGCCGACATCACCACCCTGCAGGTGGATGCGGTGGTGAACGCCGCCAACCCCTCGCTGCTCGGCGGCGGCGGTGTCGACGGCGCCATCCACCGTGCCGCCGGACCCGAACTGCTGCAGGCGTGTCGCCTGCTCGGCGGCTGCCCGACCGGCGACGCCCGCCTCACCCCAGCCTACCGTCTGCCCGCCCGCTACGTCATCCACGCCGTCGGTCCCGTCTGGCGCGGTGGCGACAGTCGCGAAGCCGAGTTGCTCGCCTCGTGCTACCGACGCCTGGTCGAACTGGCCGCCGCGCACGAGATATCCAGCCTGGCGATTCCGAGCATCAGCACCGGCATCTACGGCTACCCGATTGCCGAAGCGGCCGCAATCGCGGTGCGCACGGTGCGCGCAAGGGTTCCCGCAGCGCCGCGGCTGCACGAGGTGCTCTTCTGCTGTTTCTCGCCCGGCGACCTCAGCATCTACCGGAGCCTGCTTGCCGAAGGCAGTGCCTGAGAGGCAGCCGGCGCCCGACGCCCGCTTCCCTGGCGCCGCCGCGCCACGCGCAGCTTGCCAAGGCGACCGGGCGCGCACCACAATGTCGATGGCACGGCCAGCGCCTTGCCGGCATGACGCGAGCACGGTTGCCGCCGGGATCGGCGGCGGATGACGATGGAGCACAACATGATGGATTTTGACGCACGTGCGGCGACCTGGGATTCGGACCCGGCAAAGGTCAGCCGCGCACTGGCAGTGGCCGCAGCAATCCGCAACCGCGTCGCGACCGGCCAGAGCACGCGGGTTCTCGAGTATGGCTGCGGCACGGGCCTGCTGGGCTTCGCCTTGCAGCCGCACTGCGGCCACATCACCCTCGCCGACAGCTCAGCCGGCATGCTCGCCACGCTGCAGGGCAAGATCGAGGCGTCGGGCGCCAACAACCTGCAGGCTTTGCGACTCGACCTCGTCAGCGATCCGTTGCCGGCCGAACGCTTCGATCTGATCTGTTCACTGATGACCTTCCACCACGTCGCCGATACCGCCAGGTTGCTGCGCGACCTGCACGCGCTGCTCGAGGCGCGCGGCCATCTCTGCGTCGCCGACCTCGACAGCGAGGATGGCTCCTTCCACGGACCGGGCTTCACCGGCCACCTGGGCTTCGACCGCGCCGCTCTCGCCGGCGAGGCGCAGGCAGCCGGCTTCCAGGACATCGATTTCAGCACCGTCTACCACGTGTCGAAGCCCGAGAGTGCCGGCCAGACCGACTTCCCGATCTTTCTCATGGTGGCGCGCAAGTGACCGCTTCGCCGCCGGGCGCTGGCGATCGTCACTCCCCGATGGGCGCGCCCTGCCGCTGCGAGCGGGTGCCGATCAACGGCCTCGCCTACCACGTCCGGCACTGGGGCCCACCCGACGCGCCGCTGCTGCTCATGCTGCACGGCTGGATGGATTCGTCGCCCAGCTTCCAGTTCACCGTCGATGCACTCCGGCAGTCGTGGCACGTGCTGGNNAGCCCCGACGCGCCCGTGCGCATCGTCGGCCACAGCATGGGTGGCGGGGTGGCGAGCATCTACGGCGGCGTCCGGCCGGAACGGGTCGCCGGCCTGCTGATGGTCGATTTCCTCGGGCTGCCGAACAACGAGACGAACGAGGCACCGGAGCGCATCCGCCAATGGCTCGATAACCGGCGCACACCACCCGTGATGCGCACCTATGTCAGCCACGAGCAACTGGCGGCGCGCCTGCTGCAGTTCAACCGCCGCCTGCTGCCCGAACGGGCGCTGTTTCTCGCCACCCACTGCACCAGCGAGCGGCCCGATGGCCGGCTGGTGGTCGCCTGCGACCCTTGGCACAAGGTACCCTCGCCCCACCTCTACCATGTCGAGGACGTGATGGCCTGCTGGCGCGCGATGACGGCTCCGGTCCTGCTGGTGATGGCCGACGA
>JFAX01000044.1 GCA_000585015.1 Candidatus Accumulibacter adjunctus
GCAGCTCTGCCGAAAGGACACGGCTGCTGATCGCACTCGTCGTGACCGTCGCGGGTTGTGTCGGCGATGGCGGTTACGAGTCGCGAAAATCACCGCCGATGCCGTGGGAGACATCGACATCCGAAGCCGCTGCACCACAGCGCGAGGCGCGCCGCCCGGCGGCGCCAGCCGCCAGCGCCAAGGGTGCGCCGCCAAGCGGATCGCTACCGCCGATACCCGTTGCCAGCGAGCGTGAGGCGCGGGTTCTGGTCGACCGTCTGCTGCCCGCCAACGTGCGTGACCGCGGTGCCTGGACGGAGGACATCACGCGGGCCTTCGTCGCCCTGCACATGGCGATGACAGCGGAGAGGTTGTGCGCGGCGATAGCGGTCATCGGGCAGGAATCCGGTTTCCAGTCGGACCCGACGGTACCTGGCTTGGCGCGGATCGTCTGGCGACAGATCGAGCAGCGACGAGAGAAGTATGGGATTCCGAAGGCTGTGCTCGACCTGGCGCTGCTCAAGACCTCTCCGGATGGGCGTAGCTACCGGGTACGCATCGATGCCCTGCGCACCGAAGCGCAGATGAACGCCCTGTACGAGGACCTGAGCTCGGAAGTGCCAGGCGGCAGGGCGTTGCTGGCCGGCTTCAACCCGATCCGCACCGGTGGTCCGATGCAGGTCAGCATCGCCTTCGCCGAGGAACAGGTGCGCGAGAAGCCATATCCTTATGCAGCCCCGGACAGCGTGCGCAAGGAGGTGTTCACCCGTCGTGGTGGCGTCTATTTCGGCATTGCCTCGCTGCTTGACTACCCTGCCAGCTACGGCCAGATGATCCATCGCTTTGCCGACTTCAACGCCGGCCGCTACAGCAGCCGCAACGCGGCGTTTCAGGACGCGCTGGCCCGGGTCTCCGGCGAGAAACTGTCGCTCGATGGCGATCTGCTCCGCTATCGGGCAGACGGATCGCCTGCGGCCGAAGCCAGCGAAACCCAGCGTGCCACGCTGTCCCTGCGCTCCCGCCTGAACCTCGGTGAAGAGGCCATCCTGCGCGATCTCAAGCTGGAGAAGTCCCTCGCCTTCGAGCAGACGCCGCTCTACCTGCGGCTCTACGCGCTTGCCGACTCGACGACAGGCGAACGGCGACCGCGCGAGCTGATTCCTCGGATTGCGCTGAAGAGCCCGAAGATCACCCGTCCCTTGACGACGGAGTGGTTTGCCCACCGCGTCGAAGCACGTTTCCGCCAATGCCTCGAGCGCGGGGAGTCCTGAAAGGCTGTGAGCGAGTCGCCAGCAACCGGCCAGGCCAGGACGCAGTTCGCAGCAAGACGACAGCGGAACCCCCGGTACAGCTGCTGGCTGGCAACCTCGGCCCTTGCCGCGGGCGTCACGGTGGGCTCCTTGACCCGCCGCTCCCCGGGAGCCAGCTGCGGCGGCCGGCCGCAGTCGGCGTTGCCATCGGCTTAGACGAGATTGCAGTTGTCGCGCAGGAAATCCAGTGCATCGGTGAGCTTCGTGTCGGCGGCGTCGAGCAGGACCGCCTCTGCGTCGGGAAAGAACTCTTTCCACAGCGCCTCGAGGTCATCCTGCATTTCGTAGGGTGCCAGCGCGCGTATCAAGCCCAGGACCGGCAGCCGCTTGAAACCCTCGCGGCGCGCCTTGCGAATCAGCGCACGCGCTGCCACCTTGTTCAGAACCGGCTGCGGCGGCAGGTCTGCGGCGAGGCAGACGAAGATCGTCAGCAGCGAACTGTCGTCGGTCCTGCCGGCTGTGATCCGCTGCCAGTCGGCGCAGGCAGTCGCCTCGAACCGTCCCGCATCCTCAGGGCCGAAATCGCGCAGATGGTAGAGCGGTTCGAGTTCTCGCAGCAGCTGCGCGAGTGGACGCGAGCGATCCGCGATCCGCGGCAGGTCTTCGCTCTCGATCCGGTGCAACTCGTGCTGGGCAATCGGCAAACAGCTCTTGGGCAGTTCCTGCAGAAGGCCGGCGAGCAGCTTCCGTCCCTTGCTCGGCACGCCTCGCTTGCGGATTGCCTCGATGACCTGCAGCAACCCGCTCGCATTGGGGATCGCCAGCGGCCCAACGCCGTTCAGGTGGACAAGCAGGGCGCTGCGAACCACGCTCTCGGCCGCGACCGTCGATAGCTCGGCGGCGGGCAACCCAAGGCGCTCGGCAAGCCAGAGTGCTGCCGTTATCGACAATTGGTGGCCCTGCCGCTGCGCCAGCGCCTGGCGATAGTCGGGCAGGCCGCGCAGCGACCAATCGGCGAGGAAGTCTTTCTGTGGCTGCTTGGCCAGGATCCCGTACGACGTGTCTTCCGGCATCGCCCACAGCTTCTTCAGCATCTCCGACCCGCCGCGCGAATGCGATAGAAAGCTGTTGTCACGCAGCGATCGGGCCGCCAGGTCCAGGTCGCCACCGCTGTTTTCCTCGAGGAACAGGCTCACCAGGTTGATGATGCGTGTCCGCGCTTCCTCGATGTTCGGACGCAGGTAGCGCGTGCCGAAGAAGTCGGCGATCTGCAGCAGACCTTTCGCCCCGTCGTTCACGATGCTGTCCAGCCTGCCCTGATCGATCAGCCCGCTGCGCACTCCGTGCTGCAGTGCTCTCTCGAAGAAGGGTCGCTGGTCGAAAAGAGTCAGCTGCTGGCGGTCCGCCACCACTTCCGACATCGCCTGTCCGTCGTCCTTGTCCGCATTCGTCTGCGAATCCGCGGTCAGAGCGCCGATTCCTCGTCGCCCTCACCGAGAGTCGGCTGGATCGGAACCTGCGGTGCCGGCCTTTCTGCGGCTGCTTGCTCACGCTCCTCGGCACGGGCGCGGGCGCGCAGGATCAGCAGCACCTCGCGGAAGATCTCCGGTTGCTGGTAGCGGAGGGTCCACGCCAGTTCCATCCAGTCGTGATCGCTGACCTCGCTGTGGCTGAGGAAAGGTCCGCCGCTGCTCTCGTCGGAAAGTGCGTCGAGGCGCTCCTCGTCACTGAGATCGTCGCCGGAGTCGTCGCCGTCCGAAAAGAAGTCGAAGACGCCGGTGCGAAAGAAATGCTCGAGGTGCTCCGCGCGTTCGTGGAGGTAATCGGCAAGAACTTCGTTGCCGCCCTGCAGTTCGCCGATGGCGGCGAGGAATTCTCCGGGTTCAGCGCCGGCACGAAAGATCACCGAGTTGATCATCCCGTGCAGGCGCTCGTGGCTGATGTCGCCATAACGCCTCTCGAGAACGATCGCGCGGGCAAACTGCTCCGGCGACACCAGCAGGTTCACCACCGACTCGCGCGCGGAGTCGAAATCGCGCAGCACCGCCAGCAAGTCCTTGGCGGGAAAATCGTCAAGTGCCAGCGCGAGTGCCTGATCGCCCTCCGTCTCGACCAGCGAGACGAGCGCGGCCTCGGCGCCCACGATGTCACCAACGCGGACCAGTTTCTCAGCTCTTGCCAATACCGGGTGAGTCATCAATAGTCTCCCGAGAAGCGATCCTTGCGCTCGAAGCCCTGCTCGGACAACCAGTCGGCGCCCGCTTCCTCGAGGTCGATGTCGAGATCGGCATCGTCCTCGTCATCGACACCGCGGCCTTCGGGCGGCTGCGGCTGAACACCTTCGCCCAGCGGGTTCGCACTGGGACGGCGCAGGAACTCCAGGCAGGCCGTGACGACCAGGAAGTGCTCGCCGTGGGCGTCCTTGAGAACCACCCGTGCCAACTCGGCGGCCCAGGGTTCGAGCGACACCGACGACAGGAGGCTCTGCCATGCGGGCAGGTCTTCGGGCTCGCGGGCGGCGAGGTCCGTCATCACCGCCGGGTTCGCGAAACTGAAGCCGCCGTGAAAGGCGACGGCGACCATCTCCGGGTTGCACTCGATCATCGGCAGCAGCTGCCCGACTTGACTGCGCTTGGCCTGCAGTCGGCGGGAAAGGACGTCGTGGCCCGCCGAATCGGTCATCAGGTCATCCAATTCAGCGTCGTAGGCCGACTTCAGTTCCTCGAAGTATGGCGATACTTTCATTGCAGGACTCCTTCGATGTAGTGCTGCCAGATCTCGCGCGCCGTTTCCAGGGGTTTGTCGAGCAGATTGCGGCGCCGGTTCTCATCATAGGCAAACCGGCGGTCCGGATCAGCGAGGACATCATACGCCTCCTGGACCTCGCGAAACCGCTCGCTGGCCTCTGGCGCCGGGTTTCGGTCGGGGTGAAACTGTAGTGCCTTGCGGCGATACGCGGTCGTGATCACTTCACGGGTCGCGTCGCTGGCAAGGCCGAGTATGGCGTAGTAGTCCTTCATTCCTCGCCCTGGCGGTCCGCAGGGTTGTGCGTCGGCCCGCTGCGCGGCCGCCCCGCACCGTTCCCCACCCGCGCTCTGGTCACCGCGCCGGTCGATCCGTCGCGTCGAGCACCCGCGCCTCCCTCCCCCTCGTTGGCGACCATTCCCGCGCTAGCCCTCAGTCGCCGGCTGCAGAGGCGAGCCCAAGACGCTGCCAGAGCGTCCTGGTCAGGCCGACCTGGTTGAGGGTGTAGAAGTGCAGGCCAGGTGCGCCAGCCGCCAGCAGTCTCTCGCACAACTGTGCCACCACGTCAAGGCCGAAAGCATGGATCGACGCCTTGTCGTCGCCATAACTCTCGAGGCGCTTGCGAATCCAGCGCGGTATCTCGGCACCGCAATTGTCCGAGAAGCGCGCCAGGCTGCTGAAGCTGGATATCGGCATGATGCCGGGGACGATTGGCGCGTTGATGCCGACAGCCTGGCACTCGTCGATGAAATGCGAGTAAGCGTCGAAGTTGTAGAAGTACTGCGTGATCGCCGAGTCGGCGCCGGCATCGATCTTGCGCTTGAACGCCAGCAGGTCGTCCAGCGGGCTCTTCGCCTGCGGGTGGTACTCCGGGTAGGCGGCAACCTCGATGTGGAACCAGGAGCCGGTTTCGGAGCGGATGAACTCGACGAGTTCGTTGGCATGACGAAAACTCCCCGGCCTTGCCATTCCTGACGGCAGGTCACCACGCAAGGCGACGAGGTGGCGGATGCCGTGCGCACGATACTGCTCGAGGATGCTGCGGATGCTGGCTCGAGTAGAGCCGATGCAAGACAGGTGCGGTGCCGCCCGATGGCCCTCGTTCTGGATCTCGAGGACGGTTTCGAGGGTGCGGTCGCGTGTTGAACCACCCGCACCAAAGGTGACCGAGAAGAACTTTGGCTTCAGGAGCGCCATCTGGGCGCGTGCCGCGCGCAGCTTTTCCGCGCCCTCGGGCGTTTGCGGTGGAAACAGCTCAAGGCTGAAGGTGGGGGACTTGGTGATCATCAGCGGGCGATCTCATGCCCTTCTGGCTGTGGCAGAAGAGAGGACAGGATGGATGAGAAGATGCTGTAGAGGATGGCGCCGAAAAATGCCGGCCAGAAGCCGCCGACGACGAAGCCCTCGAACACCGACCCGGCGAGCCAGAACATCAGGCCGTTGAGGACGAAGAGGAAGAGTCCGAGCGTCAGCAGCGTCGCCGGCAAGGTCAGGAGGATCAACAGGGGCCGCAGCCAAGTGTTTACCAGTGCGAGTATGGCTGCTGCGAGCAGCGCCGAGCCGAACGACGCGACCTCGATCGATGGCATCAGGTAGCCGACGGCCAGCAGGGCGCAGGTGTTGAGCAGCCAGATCAGGAGCACTCGCATGTCGGTCCCCGGTTGTCCTGCCGCATCAGTAGCGGTAGTGCTCCGACTTGTACGGTCCCTCCTTGGCGACCCCGATGTAGCGTGCCTGCTCGTCGGTCAGCTCGCTGAGTTGCGCATTGAGTTTCTTGAGCTGCAGGCGCGCGACCTTCTCGTCGAGGTGCTTCGGCAGCGTGTAAACGCCGATCGGGTACTCTGCATTGCGGGTGAACAACTCGATCTGGGCGATCGTCTGGTTGGCGAAGGACGAGCTCATCACGTACGAAGGATGGCCGGTGCCGCAGCCGAGGTTGACGAGGCGACCCTTGGCCAGCAGGATGATGCGCTTGCCGTCGGGAAAGATCACGTGGTCTACCTGTGGCTTGATCTCTTCCCAGGCATAGCCTTCGATCGATGCGACGTCGATTTCGTTGTCGAAGTGCCCAATGTTGCAGACGATGGCCTGATCCTTCATCTTCTGCATGTGTTCGTGCGTGATCACGTGATAATTGCCGGTAGCGGTGACGAAGATGTCCGCCTTGTCGGCCGCGTAGTCCATCGTCACCACGCGGTAGCCTTCCATGGCCGCCTGCAGAGCACAGATCGGGTCGATCTCGGTGACCCACACCTGCGCCGAAAGGGCGCGCATGGCCTGTGCCGATCCCTTGCCGACGTCGCCGTAACCGGCGATCAGGGCAACCTTGCCGGCGATCATCACGTCGGTCGCTCGCTTGACGCCGTCAACCAGCGATTCCCGGCAGCCGTACAGGTTGTCGAACTTCGACTTCGTCACCGAGTCGTTGACGTTGATCGCCGGGAAACGCAGTTCGCCCTTGGCATGCATCTGGTAGAGGCGATGGACGCCGGTTGTCGTCTCTTCCGTGACGCCCTTCACCGCCGCCAGGCGACGCGAGTACCAGCCTGGGTCGCTCGCCAGCTTCGCGCGGATTGCCGCGAAGAGGATGGTTTCCTCCTCTGATGCCGGTTTTGCCAGAACGGACACATCCTGTTCGGCACGCGCGCCGATATGGAGCAGCAAGGTGGCGTCGCCGCCATCGTCGAGGATCATGTTGCTGTAGCCGCCGTCGGGCCACTCGAAGATGCGGTGCGTGTACTCCCAGTAGTCCTGCAGGGACTCTCCCTTGACGGCGAAGACCGCGATGCCGTCGGCGGCGATGGCTGCCGCAGCGTGATCCTGCGTCGAGAAGATGTTGCAGGATGCCCAGCGCACCTCGGCGCCGAGCGCGGTCAGCGTCTCGATCAGCACCGCGGTCTGGATGGTCATGTGCAGCGAGCCGGTGATGCGCGCGCCCTTGAGCGGCTGCTGCGTGGCAAATTCCTCGCGGATCGCCATCAGTCCCGGCATTTCGGTTTCGGCGATGCGGATTTCCTTGCGGCCCCAGCCGGCGAGACCGAGGTCAGCAATCACGTAGTCCTGGTTGAGAGTAGCAGTATCCGACACAGTAAGGCTCCTTGATGACTGTGACCGGGAGAAGGTAGCTCTGGCGGAGAGCGAAGCAGGGGATTCTTCCCTGTGCTCACCCCGTGCTGCCAACCCCGGTATGGGTTGGTGGGATGAGCGCCGTTTGATGAATCCGAGCCTGAAACTGTGGGAGGACAGCCTTGCAGCGCTCCTCGGACTGAGGTCGATTATATAACGGGTTCGCGCGAACGCGCGCGCCTTTCAGTAGGCGAGCGAGTCGTGGGTCCGGCGTGTCCCCTGGACCTCGACGCTGACCTGATTCGGGGCACAAATGGCGATTTCCCCCGGACGGGCCAGCCATCCCTGGCGCACACAGTACTGTCTCGGACTCGGGTCGGCGGCAACCCGCACGCGACGGCGGTCAACGAGCACGGTCGTCACGCCCAGTGGCCCTGGCACATCGAGGCGCCGATCGTGTCGCAGGTCGAGTTCCGAAAAGAGCTCGCCGCCACGCCTGACGACGGCCTTTTCGGCGACGCCTGCCCGCCACGCCAGCGGAAACGACGCGACGACGCCGGCGAGGCCAAGCGCGATCAGCAGGCAGTCGCCCGGCTTCAGCAGGACCAGCCAGCGGATCACGCGCTGCTGCCGGCCGCCATGCTCGGTGCGGCCAGTTCGCGATGTCTGACCAGGACGCGCGCACAGTCGCGAAACTCGCGTGCCAGCCATTCGGCGAAATACACCGACCGATGCTGGCCACCGGTACAGCCGATGGCAACGGTCAGGTAGTTGCGACTGTCCTGGACGTACGCCGGCAGCCACGCGCGAACGAAACGGGCGATGTCGGAGCGCATGCGCAGGACGTCGGCTTCGGCCTCGAGGAATTCGACCACGGCTGCGTCCCGCCCGGTCAATGGCCGCAGGTTGAGGTCGTAATGCGGATTGGGCAGGCAGCGGACGTCGAAGACGAGGTCGGCGTCGAGCGGAATGCCGTTCTTGAAGCCAAAGGACTCGAAGAGCAAGGTCAGTCCGCGACAGGGGTCGCTGGCGATGGTGCTCTTGACGAACTGGCGCACCCATTCGCGCAGTGCAGCAGGTTTCACTCCGCTCGTATCGATGTGGTGGCCGAGGGCCGAGAGGCCGGCCAGCCGGCCGCGTTCGGCGGCAAGGGCCTCGGTCAACGTCAGCTGGTCGCTGGCCAGCGGATGCCGGCGGCGGGTCTCCGAATAGCGCTTGATCAGGGTGGCATCCTGCGCATCGAGGAACAGGAACTGCAGCTCGAGATCCTGTTCGCGCAAGGCGTCGAGCTGCAGCGGCAGTGTCGCGACACTGTTGCCGCCGCGGATATCGATGACGACGCCGACCTTGTCATAGCCCTGCAGGTCGAGTTGCCCGACGAGCGGCTGCAACAACTGCGCGGGCAGGTTGTCGACGCAATAGTAGTCCGCATCCTCGAGCACCTTGAGGGCGATCGATTTGCCGGAACCGGACAGGCCGCTGATGAGAACGAGATGCATGTGGCGAAGCATAACGGATGCCCGGTCGCACGGGCAAGCTGCGCTGCATTAAACTGCCGTTTCCCAGCGGACGGAGCGGGTTCATGAGCATCCTCAGCATTCCCTTTGTCGAAGAACTCGCGGCGTTGCGTCGCGACATCCATGCGCACCCGGAACTCGCCTTTGCCGAGTTCCGCACGGCTGACCTGGTCGCGCGGGAATTGGCGCGCTACGGTCTCGAGGTCGACCGCGGCCTTGCCGGTACGGGAGTCGTCGGAATTCTGCGCAAGGGCCGCGGCCGCCGCGGCATTGGGCTTCGCGCCGACATGGACGCCCTGCCATTGCACGAGAAGAACGACTTTCCGCACCGCTCGCGCCACTCCGGGCAGATGCACGCCTGCGGCCATGACGGGCATACGGCGATCCTCCTCGGCGCAGCGCGCTACTTGGCGGCACACCGGGATGAGCTGGCGATCGACGGCAGCGTGTACTTCATCTTCCAGCCAGCCGAGGAGTCGGAGGGCGGGGCGGCCGTCATGATCGAGGACGGCCTGTTCGACCGCTTTCCGATGACGGCCGTCTTTGGTCTCCACAACTGGCCGGGATTGCCGGTGGGGCAGTTGGCGGTGATGCCGGGTCCGGTCATGGCCGGTACCTGTGCCTTCGAGATCGCCGTCCGCGGCCATGGATGTCATGCCGCGATGCCACAACAAGGGGTTGATACCCTGGTCGTCGCGAGTCAATTGACGCTTGCGCTGCAGACGGTCGTCGCCCGCAACGTGCATCCCTGCGAATCGGCAGTGGTCAGCGTCACGCAGATTCACGGCGGGGAAGCCTGGAACATCATCCCGGACGATGCCGTCCTGCGTGGCACGATCCGCAGCTTCAAGCCAGAGGTCCAGGAACTCGTGGAACGAGCCATCGAGCGGATCTGCAGCGGCGTCGCGAGCGCCTTCGCGGCGCAGATCTCGGTTCGCTTCGACCACCGCTATCCACCGACGGTCAACAGTCCAGCCGAGAGCGAGCTCTGTCGCCGTGTTGCCACGCGCCTGCTTGGTGCCGACAATGTCCGCACCAGCGAGTTGCCCTCGATGGGCGCTGAGGATTTCGCGTACATGTTGCGCGAGAAACCGGGGTGCTACGTCTGGCTCGGTAACGGCCCGGGTACGGGCGGCTGTACGCTGCACAATCCGCACTACGACTTCAACGACGAACTCCTGCCCCTTGGCGTCAGCTACTGGGTACGGCTTGCCGAGAGCGTCCTGGGGGAGTCGTCGCCAGCCGCTGCCGAGTGACAGAAGGTGGGGATGGGGTGCGCAGCGGCGTCGCCGCGGAAGGCTGAGCCCAGACGCCAGAAGTGGTGCGGATTGCCGTTCCTCCAGGTTCCCCAGCGCCGGGCCTTTCGCCTCAATCCTCTTGGCGTTGCCAGGACGTCTTGCCCGTCGAGGGGGCTTCCCATTCGCCAGTCAGCCGCTCGCACAAAGGCGAGCCGCAGCTTCCATGAGATCCTGACCATCCCGACGGTTCGCAGGAAGGCGATCTTCTGCTGGACCGAGTTCGGCGCACGCTGCTCCGATACTGAATTTGCCGCTGTTCCCCGCGCGCCGGAGCGACTAGACTGACGCGTTCGCGCCTGTGCGGCGCGCCGTCAGGCGCCAATGCCGCTCGAAGCTGTTGCATTGGTCAACACTCAACGCACAAGGAATGCATGCTCCGTGATCAAGATTGATTTCGACAAGATGGGCGGGTTGATCCCCGCCGTGATTCAGGATGCCGAGAACGGCGAGGTGCTGATGGTCGCCTTCATGGACGAGAAGACGTTGAACCTGACTCTGGAGTCCGGCAAGACCTGGTTCTTCAGTCGCTCACGCAACAAGTACTGGATGAAGGGCGAGGAGTCCGGCAACACCCAGGATGTGGTCGAGGTCTTGACGGACTGCGATGCCGACACGGTGGTCATCAAGGTCAGGCAGAACGGCCCTGCGGCCTGCCATACCGGCAACCGCAGCTGCTTCTTCGTGAAATGGGAGGACGGAACCTGGGTGGAACATTCCAAGCCCCTGTTCAACCCGGCGCAGGTGTACAAGAAATGAGCGATCTGCTGAAGGTCGGCATTCCCAAGGGGAGCCTCGAGGAGTCCACCGTCGAACTGTTCCGCAAGGCCGGCTGGCGGATCACGACGGCATCGCGCAGCTACTTTCCAAACGTCGACGACGAGGAAATGAAATGCAGCCTGATTCGTCCCCAGGAGATGGCCAGGTATGTCGAACGAGGCACCATCGACGTCGGTATTGCCGGCAGGGACTGGGTCCGGGAGAGCGATTCGGATGTCGTCGAAGTCTGCGAGATGGTTTACTCCAAGGTTTCCCGCGGAACGGTGCGCTGGGTTCTGGTGGTCAATGACGACTCCACGGTTCGCTCGCCGGAGGATCTCCGAGGCGGCACCATTTCGACCGAACTGGTGGGTTTCACCAAGCGTTACTTTGCCGAGCGCAACATCCCGGTCACCGTTGAATTCTCATGGGGGGCCACCGAGGCGAAGGTGGTCGAGGGGCTGTGTGACGCGATCGTCGAGGTCACCGAGACGGGTTCAACCATTCGTGCCAATGGCTTGCGGATCGTTTGCGAACTGATGGAGTCGCTGCCGGTGATGATTGCCAACAGAAAGGCATGGCAAGACCCCTGGAAGCGGGTCAAGATCGAGCAGATCGCTACCCTGCTGCAATCGACGCTGCGCGCGGAAGGGATGGTCGGCCTGAAGATGAACGCCCCGGGAGACCGTGTCACTGCCATCACCGAGATCCTCCCGAGCCTCAACAATCCGACGGTTGCCCATCTGCACAATTCCGACTGGGTTTCGATCGAGAGCATCCTCCCGGAAAGGAAGGTGCGAAGCATCGTCCCGGAACTGATCAAGATCGGCGCCGAGGGAATTGTCGAGTACCCGTTGAACAAGATCATCTGAGCAAATTGGCGCAGTGTCGATTTTCTGGCAGCGATGCTCGCTTCCTTTCGGCAGCCCAGCATGATCCTCGCGGACCGGCGCGAGTACGCGCCGCGCATCGAGTTGGCGCAAGCTGCGCCAGGAGTGCCGCAGGACGCTGATCACGATCAATCGTTCGTTCACCAATCATGACTGCCGCGTGGTTCTGCAGCCGACGCCGCAGGCGATTGAAGCCTACAACAAGGGCAAGGGCAGAATCATCGGGTTGTTCCACGTCACCTGCTGAGCGTTGCCAGATCACATGCGCCAGCGGTGCAGCGGACGGGCAAAGCTTCCGTTTCCGCACTCCAGTCTGGCGACGATCGGTAGGATGTTTGCGGTCAGAGCGATGAAGGCGACGATTCACATCTCGCCACCGCAGCGTGGGCAGGCGAGCGGAACAGTCTCATGGAGCCGCGCGCGCAGCAGCGCCCAGGCACACCCGTTTCTCCTGACACCGGGCCTCATCAGGGCACCAAAGACTGTTTGATCAGGACGTGATCTCCGGGTTTGAGCAGGTTGCCCTCGCGTTCATCCGGCCTGAAGCCGAAGCTCGTTTCCGTGCCGAGACGACCCTGAAAGGGTTTCGCGTTGACCCAGACCACCCATTCAGAGGGTGGTCCGTCCTCCCGAGGTGAACCGTCGATGACGAGCTTGAGGACGTGGCCGACCCGGTCGGAGCCGAAACTGATTGTGGCTCCAGGGACAATTCCCTCGCTCGCCTGTAAGGCTCCAAGGATCGTCAAGCCCTCTTTCCAAGGAATGCTTGAGAAATGCTTGTGAGCGCCGTTGCTGTAGTCGATGGTCACCGCCACTGTACTCATGCCTGGCTCTCCTCGTTGGGATTCCTGCGCCGTTCGAACGTCCGCAACGGCGGCTTGCGCAAGGGATTGAAGAATAGCCACAAGAAACCCGATCGCAGGTCCGGATGTGCCTTGTGCCGGGCAGCCGCCGTCAAACTGCGATTCTTGGCGAAGGACCTGAGCAGCTCAAGCCGCCGCTTCACTGTCTTGACCGACATCAACCAGAAAGGTTTCCGCGCAGGTCACGGTTTTGGCCCAAGGCACAGGGCAATCGCATGGTAATCGTTCACACCCCCTTAAGAAAAGGCCCCAGCCTGATGATTTGTATGGCATA
>JFAX01000045.1:0-1520 GCA_000585015.1 Candidatus Accumulibacter adjunctus
TACTTTACAACAGCGACCTTGAAGAAAGCCGGGGGATTGCCCCCGGTGGTGAGACGGAGCCTGCGATCCTGCGAAGCCCATGCAGTCGATGCGGCCAAGTTCATCAAGGCTCGGGCCTTCCGGCTGTCGACTCCCGAGGCCCAGCCGTTGCGCCATTCCCGCCCGTGCAGCGTTGGCGAAGACATCCTGCCTGGCCGCGAGTCGCTCAGCTGCTGACCGCGCATTTTCCTCACGCCGATCCCGGGACTGTCACGTCGTGGCGACACGCGCTTCGATGCCCGCGGTTCCGTCGTCGCCAGGCGGGCGAGCCAGCGCCTGACGGCTGCTGCTGACCTGGATGCCCTGTCCGTGCCACGCCAGGGCGTCGTCGCGAAAGGGCCCCACCGCCGACACATGGCCCGGATTCCTGATCGGACCCTCGGTTGCTCCTCTTGCCGGCGTTCCGGCAGTGCCGGGCACTCGTGTGCTGCCGCGCCGCCGGCGATCGCAGCGGCCGGCCGCCGGGCGTGCCGACCCGCCCGACAGAGCCGTCGGCGAGACCTCGTCCGGACCTCTTCCGGTGGATCAAGAGTAAAGACAAATCAGCAGGATGAATGACAAAACAGAGAAACGGCTTGAGCTTGCGTGGAAAATCCGTCTCCAAGGATGTCGCACGGAAACGCGCCGGACCAATCTCGAAAAAACTCGAAGAATTTTTGCCAAGTAGTTGTTTGTATTTCACTGAATGCGGCCCGATGCGACTGAACACAGGTCCCGGCCGGGTTCCAGCATAAGCGAAATCAATGAAGAGCGACGAAGCCGCTCCTTCGGCGCGCCGCCCGGCGACGGAAATCCGTCCGCCAATCAGTCGGTTGCTCGCACAGCGACGGACTCCGCCGGCAGCGTGTCGCTGCCGGCGGGCGAGCAGCGCGCTGCTTTATAAAAAGATTTGCCTTGCGGTGCGCTGGCGCAGGAAATAGAGTTGGTTCATCGGTTCCCGCTTGCAACCCGTCGGCCCTTGCCGTCTGGCGCCCCCCGCGCCCGGCAGTCGGCGACAGCGGAGCCGGTGATGCTTGCAGCGCAGTCGGTGCTGCGGGCGTAGCGACTGCTTTCCCGGAGGGTGCTGATGGCAAACGTGTTCGCAGTGCACGCGGTCGGCAGTTCGATCGTGACCTTCCTGCGCAACACCTATCCGACCGAGATCGGCGGGCGCGCCTTGCCCGAATGCGACTTCGAGCTGGTCAGCGGCGGCCAGATGGCCAGCGAGGGCGAGGAGCGCAACCGCATCACGCTCTTCCTCTACCGCCTGACGGTCAACGAGCACTCGCGGCAGAGCGCCCACCTGCGCGGCTCGGGCAACGGCGTCGGGCCGCTCGGGCTCGACCTGCACTACCTGATGAGCAGCTGGGGGATGGCGGCGCAGGACGAGCAGGTGGCGCTGACCTGGGCGCTGCGCCAGTTGCACGAATATCCGGTGCTCGACGCCTCGTCGCTGACTCCCGATGCCGGCTGGGCGAGCGACGAGGTGATCCAGATCATCC
>JFAX01000045.1:2890-12408 GCA_000585015.1 Candidatus Accumulibacter adjunctus
TTCGGTGACTTCGAGCGCATCTACGGGGGCATCTCGGACCTGGCGCTGACCGGCAACCCGCCCGACACCAACTTCCTGGCGCACGCGGTGCGCGCCTTCTTCAACGAGGGCGGTTCGCGGCTCTACGTCTCGCGCGTCGTCGGCACCGGCGCGGCGACGGCCAGCGGCGCGATCACCCCGGCCGGTACGGCGGCGGCCGAGGCGGCGGCCTTCGTCGCCCGCTTCCCGGGCAGCATCGGCAACGGCGTCGTCGTCGTGCGCGAGGTGCTGGCGCCGGTCGCGGCGACGGCGATGGCCAACGCGCCAACCGGCACGCTGCTGGTCACCGGCGCCGGCGGCACCACCGCCTTCCACCTCAAGGTCGGCAACGACTGGCATCCGGCGACCGATCCGGCGGCCGCCGCCGAAGTCGCCGCGACGCTCGCCGCCGACACGCCACGCATCGTCAGCCTGCTGGTGGTGGCGATCGATGCCGACGGCGAGGACCTGAGCTTCGACGGTCTCGGCTTCGACCGCAGCCATCCGGCCTGGGTCGGGCACGTGATGTCGGCGACGCCGGCGCGGCGCGCCGATCATCTGCAGAACATGTTCGCCATCACGATCGGCGGCAACGTCAGCGCGCTCGAACTGCACACCGCGCTGTTCACCGGCGCGACGACCAACGCCGCCGGCCAGCTCGAGCGCAGCATCGCCCTCGCTGGCGGCGTCGACGGTGCGGCGCCGGTGGCGGCGAACTACTCGCTGGCGCTCGGCGAGCTGTCCGGTCTCGAGGACATCTCGATCGTCGCCGCGCCGGGTTCGTCGGCCTACGCCGAGACGCAGGCGATCAACAACCTGCTGATCGCGCACGCCGAGTCGCGCCGCGCCTACCGCATCGCCGTCCTCGACCTGCCGCGCGACCAGACGCCGGGCCAGGCGCGCACACTGCGCGGGCTGATCGACTCGCGCTACGCGGCCGTGTATTACCCCTGGGTGGTGGTGCCGAACCCGCTGGCGCGGCCGGGTCGCGAGGACATCCCGCGCGAACTGGCGCTGCCGCCTTCCGGCTTCGTCAGCGGCATCTACGCGCGCAACGACGTCGAGCGCGGCGTCTGGAAGGCGCCGGCGAACGAGGTCGTGCGCGGCGCACTGCGCTTCGAGATCGACGTCAATTTCGCGCAGCAGGAGATGCTCAACCCGCTCGGCGTGAACTGCCTGCGCTATCTCTCCGGCCGCGGCTTCCGCGTCTGGGGTGCGCGCCTCGCGTCCTCCGATCCGGAGTGGAAGTACGTCAATGTGCGGCGCTACTTCAACTACCTCGAGTCGTCGATCGACCGCGGCACGCAGTGGGCGGTGTTCGAACCGAACGGTGAGCGGCTGTGGGCGAACGTGCGGCAGACGATCGCCGACTTCCTCTACAACGAGTGGCGCAACGGCGCACTGCTCGGCAGCAAGACCGAGGAAGCCTATTTCGTCCGCTGCGACNNCAGCACCATGACCCAGAACGACCTCGACAACGGTCGTCTGGTCTGCCTGATCGGCGTGGCGGTGATCAAGCCGGCCGAATTCGTCATCTTCCGCATCGGCCAGAAGACCGCCGATGCCCGTGCCTGAGCGAGAGGGACTGAACAATGGCTGAGCGAATCACACCCTACGGCGCCTTCAACTTCGTCGTCAGCTTCGACGGCGGCGAGGAATTCGGCGGCTTCTCCGACGTCTCGGGAATCGGCACCGAGGTCACCATCGCCGAGTACCGTGCCGGCAACGACAAGGAAAACCACGTGCGCAAGGTGGCCGGGGTGCACAAGGTCAGCGACGTGACGCTGAAGCGCGGCATCGTCAACTTCGACAGCCTCTGGGCGTGGATCAACGAGACCCGCACCGCCGGCCCGGCGGCGCAGAAGACCGTCGCCATCAACCTGCTCGACGAGGCGCACAACCCGGTGCGCACCTGGCTGCTGCGCGGCTGCATCCCGATGAAGTACACGGGGCCGACGCTGGCCGGCAAGGGCGGCGGCGACGTCGCCCTCGAGGAGATCGTCCTCGCCGCCGAGGGCTTCGAGATCGAGGCCTGAGGCCGGGTGGCCTGGACGATGAACGGGCTCTCCTTCGAAATCGCGCCGCCGGCGGCAGCAGCCGACCCAAACCGGGTCGACGTCGCCTGTTTCGTCGGCTTCGTCGCGCGGCGGTCGACGCCGCTTCCCGGCAGCGTGCGGGCGGCGCTGGCGGCCGCCGGCTGGATCGGCGGACCGTGGGCGCGGCCGGCGGAGGAGATCGAAACCTTGTTGCAGGTGCCGGTGGTGGTCGACAGCTGGAATGCTTTCGCCGCACTCTACGATTGGGCGGCGAGGCCGGTGGGCAGCGGAACTCGCCGCTGCGCGAGCTATCTCGGCGCCGCCGTGCGGAGTTTCTTCGCCAACGGCGGGCGGCGGGCGGTGGTCGTCCGCTGCGGCGATCCCTGGCCCTACCTCGAAGCGGCCGGTGGCCGCGCGGCGCAACGCGCGGCACGGCTGGCGGCGCTGCTGGCACCGGCGGCGACGCCGCTCGACCCGACGACCTGGCGCGGCATCGGCCATCTCGCCGGGGTGCCCGAGGTGAGCTTCGTCTGCCTGCCGGATCTGGCCGACATCTGTGCCGCCGAACCGGCGATCGTCGATGTCGCCGTGGAAGCGCCGGATTCGCCCGAGGTCTTCGTCGAGTGCTCGGTCGATACGGCGCCGGCGGTCGAGGAAGACGTCGGGCTGCGCGACCTGGCGCCGCCGCGCGCCGACGACGCCGGTTTCGTCGCCTGGCGCGATGCGCTCGGCAGCGCGCGCGAGCAACTGGCGCGCCGTCATCGCGAGATGCTGCTGCTGGCGGCGTTGCCGCTGCCGCTGCGCGATGCGCGCAATGCCGCCGCCTGGGCGCAGGCGGATTTCCTCGCCTACCTCGACGAGGCCGGCCTGCTCGCCGCGCCCGACAGCAGCAACGGCGGTCGTGCGCTCGGCAGCGCCTTCGTCCAGCTCGCCTGGCCGTGGCTGCGGACCCGCTTCAGCAGCGACCTGCCGGGGACGCTCGAGCCGCCGGATGGTCTGTTCGCCGGTGTGCTGGCGGCGAACGCACTCGCCCGCGGCACCTTCCGCTCGGTTGCCGGCAGCCGGCTGCCATCGGTTTCCGGCAGCGAGCCGGTACTCTCGTGCAGCGGCATCGCCGCGACGCCGGCCGACCGCCTGGCGCAACGCGTCTGCCTGGTCGCTCCGTCGCCCGCTGGCTGGGTGCTGCATTCCGACGTCAGCGCCAGCGCCGACCTCGCCTGGCGTGCCGGTGGCGTCACCCGCCTGCTCGGCGCGCTGCTGCGCGCCGCGCGGCGCAGCGGCGAGGCGGCGCTCTTCGAGGCCAGCGGGCCGGCGCTGTGGCGGCGCGTCGAGCAGGGTCTCGGGCAGTTGCTGACCGCCTTCTGGCGTGAGGGTGGCCTCGGCGGCGCATCGCCGCAGGAGGCTTTCAGCGTCCACTGCGACCGCAGCACGATGAGCCAGAACGATCTCGACAGCGGCCGCCTGCGCGCCGAGATCAGCATCCTGCCGCTGGCGGCGGTCGAGCGCATCACTGTCGTTCTCGATCTGACCGGCGGTGGCGTTGCCGCAGCGGCGAGCGAGCCGCTGCGCGAGGTGGCGTGATGAACGACCTGCCGCTGCACGTCTTCCGCTTCCATGTCCGCTTCAGCCAGCAGTCGCTGGCCAACCCGAGCGGCGCCGCGGTGCCGCTCTGCCAGGGTGCGTTCTCCGAGTGCACCGGGCTCGAGGCGACGATGGAACCGAAGGTGATCAAGGTCGGCGGCAGCAACTACGGCGCCGTGCAGCGCGCCGGCCCGGTGAGCTTTGCCACCGTCGTCCTCAAGCGCGGCATGAGCGACACGCGCGACCTGTGGAACTGGTTCTCCAAGGTCGGCTCTGGCGCCTATGCCTATCGCCTGCAGGTCGAGATCGAGATGCGCAACAGCGCCGACGAAGCGGTGGTGCGCTGGGCACTGCGCCGCGCGATGCCGGTCAAGTTCAAGGCCGCCGACCTCAATGCCAAGGGCAACGAGATCGGCATCGAGGAACTGCACCTGGCCCACGAGGGCCTGGTCCTGGTGAGCTGAGGCCGGCGATGCCCGAGTTTCCCGACGACCTCAGCGACACGCCCGCCACCTTCGAGACGATGACCGGCCCGAAGGTGACGGTGCCGGTGCATTTCAATCCGGCGAGCCTGCAGCACACGGTGTCGAACACGCTCAAGGAAGAAGGCCAGGGGGCGAAGAAGAAGCAGTACGTCAGCCAGACGACCGCCAAGCTGACGATGGACGTCATCTTCGACACCACCGACACCGGCGAGGACGTGCGCATCACGACCAACAAGATGGCGCAGTTGCTGCAGCCGGTACCGGAAGGGCAGAGCAAGAAGGTGCCGCCGCTGGTCAAGTTCAGCTGGGGCGCCTATTCCTTTACCGGCATGGTCGAGCAGTTCAAGGAGACGATCGACTTCTTCGCTGCCGGTGGTCTGCCGCTGCGCTCGTCGATCAACCTGACGCTGTCGAGCCAGGAGGTCAGCTTCGAGGGCGGCACGAGCGGCGAGCAGGCTTCGGTCGACGCCGACCTCGCTGCCGAGCCGGTCGTCGTGCCGGACGACGAGGGCCCGCTCGGCGGGCCGCAGGGTGCGGCGAACAAGGCCGGCGATCCGCGCGCGGCGCGCGGCATCGCTGCCGCCAACGGCGCCTCGAGCCTGCGCTTCGGCGGCGGTGGCGGACTCGCCATCGGTGCCTCGGCGAGCGTCGGCTTCGCTGCCGGGGCCTCGGTCGGCGTCGGCTTTGCGGCCGGCATCGGCGCCTCGGCGGGGGCCGGTTTTTCTGCCGGGGCGACGGCCTCGGCGGGCGGCGGCGTCAGCCTGCTGCCGGCGGCCGCCTTCGCCGCTGGCGGTGGCGCCGGATTGAGCATCGGTGGCGGGGCCGGACTGAGCGTTGGTGGCGGTGCCGGGGTGGGAATCGGTGCCTCGGCCGGGGCAGGAATCGGTGGCGGTGCCGGCGTCGGGATCGGTGGCGGTATCGGGGTGGGGATCGGCGGCGGCGCCAGCCTGAGCATCGGTGCGGCAGCCGGCGTCGCGGCCGGTGGCTCCTTCGCCGGGCTGCGGGTCGAGAACAATCCGACTGCGCGCGCCCTCTCGCCGAGCCGGCTGCTGCAGGAGTCGGCGAGCATCTCGAGTGCCGGCAAGGTGGCCGTCGGCGGGCGCCTGCTCGACGGCGGTGGCAGCGGCCTGAAGGCCGATGTCGGTGGTGAAGCCGAGTTCGTCATCGGTGCGCGTCAGTAACGGAGAGCAAGGGGATGCCGATCAGGATCGAAGAGATGCAGGCCGAAGTCAGGCCGGAGCGGCCGGAAGCACCGGCGGACAGCGGCGCGCCGGCGGCTGCGGCGGCGCACGAGCACGAGCTGCTGCCGGGCCTGCTGCGCGAACTGGCGCTGCGCGACGAGCGCCGGCGGCGCTGGCTGGCGGACTAGGGAGCAGGGCGGCATGCCGGTCGAGACCTCGGTCAGCCGCGCTGCGGTGTATCGTGCCCGGCCGACGCTGCGGCTGGCCGGGCAGGAGGATCTGCGCGCCTCCGAACTGCTCATCGGCATGCGCATCGAGGAGTCCGAGGGCGGCATGACGAGAGCCGAGCTGCGCTTCTCGAACTGGGCGAGCACCACCGACGGCAACGCCGAGTATGCCTTCGAGGATGGCTCGCGGATCGCGCTCGGGACGGCGATCGAGGTGTACAGCGGCGACGAGAGCCAGCCGCGCGAACTCTTCCGCGGTGTGGTCAGCGGCCTCGAGGCCGACTTCGCGCCAGGAGCGCCGCCGGAGCTGGTGGTGCTCGCCGAAGACGCGCTTGGGGGGGCGCGCATGGCGCGCCGCAGCAAGGTCTACAGCGACATGTCGCCGGCCGACGTGGTCAGCGCGGTCGCCGGTGAACTCGGACTGCGGCCTTCGGTGCAGGGACTGAGTGCGCCGACCGGAGCGACCTCGCTTTCCTGCGGCGGCTGCTCGGCCGTTTCGACGGCGACCTGCAGGTCGTCGGCGACGAGCTGCAGGTGGCGCCGCGCGGCGACGTCCGGCGCGGCGAACTGAACCTCGATCTGCACGGCCAGCTGGCGCGCGCACGCGTCGTGGCCGACCTGGCGCAACAGGTGACGAGCGTCAGCACCGCCGGCTGGGACCCGGTCGGCGGCAGCGCGGTCAGCGGCGAGGCCAGCAGCCTGGCGCACGGCGGGCCGGGCAGCGGCAGCAGCGGCGCCGACTGGCTCGGGCGGGCGCTGGCGCCGCGGCACGAGCACATCGCCAACCTCGCGCTGGCGAGCGCCGCCGAGGCGCAGGCGGTTGCCGAGGCGGCCTTCGATCAGCGGGCGCGGCGCTTCGTCCGCCTCGAAGGCGTCGCCGAGGGCAACGCGCTGTTGCGCGTCGGCACGACGGTCAGCGTCAGCGGCCTCTCCGGCCGCTGGGACAACAGCTACTACGTCGTCGAGGCGCGTCACCTCTACGACGTTCGCGCCGGCTATCGCACCGAGTTCGTCGGCGAGTGCGCCTGGCTGGGAGACGGCTGATGGACCGCGCCTGCCATTTCCAGCCCGCCGCCGGTTGGCTCAACGGCGCGCAACTGGCGCGCGTCGTCGACCTCTCCGACCCCGAGCGGCGCAACCGCGTGCAGGTTCGCCTGCTCGCCTTCGATGGCGTCGACGGGCAGGACGCGCCGCTCTGGGCGCGCGTCGTCTGTCCCTTCGCCGGCGCCGACCGCGGTGCCTTCCTGATGCCGGAGGTCGATGACGAGGTGCTGGTGGTCTTCGTGCAGGGCGATGTGCGCCATCCGCTCGTGCTCGGCGGGCTGTGGAACGGCAGCAGCGCGGCGCCGGCCGATCTCGGTGACGAGGGCAACCGCTTCAAGCGCATCCGGTCGAAGAACGGCGTCACCATCACCCTCGACGACCAGCAGGGACAGGAGAAACTGCAGCTCGAAACGCCGGGCGGGCAGAAATTCACCCTTTCCGACGGACCCGGCAAGCTCACGCTCGAGGACTCGAACGGCAACAAGGTGGTGATGGAGGCGGCGCGGATCAGCGTCACCGCCAGTGCCGAGGTCAAGGTCGATGCGCCGCAGGTCAAGGTCAGCGCCGGCATGGTGACGGTCGATGCCGCACTCGCCAAGTTCTCGGGCATCGTCAAGTGCGAGGTGCTGCAGGCGACCTCGGTGGTCTCCACCAGCTACACACCGGGAGCGGGGAACATATGGTGAAGCATCACGAGGTGATCCTGTCGGCGCCGCGCGACCTCGCCGAGGGCGGCGCGCCGGCGATCCTGCAGCGCAGCGACGAGGACTTCATCGCAGCGGTGCTGGCCGGCCTGCGTGACGCCGGCGGTCGCGTCGCGCTGCGTGCCAGCCTGGCACAGCCCGCCAGCGTCGCCAGCGGCGGCGATTCGCCAGCGCGCGGCAGCCAGGCGAGCGGCCGCGACCTGTTCAACAGGCTGCGCGGCGCCAGCCGCAAGCTGGGTCTCGCCGGCGGCCGGGTGGCGGCCGTGCCGGCGGCGCGGAGTGCGCAGGACGCGCCGGCGCGGCTCGAGGGGATCCGCCGCGCGGCGGCCGGCGAGCAGTTGCTGAAGCTGTTCCAGCCGATCCAGCGGCAGTTCCACCTGGCGGTGATGGAAGCACGCTGCGACACGCCGGGCGAGCCGCGCATCGATCCGCAACGGGTCGATGGCGCTGGCCTGGTGATCCGTCGCCTGGTGCGCGACGCCGCTGGGCGCGAGCTGAAGCAGGGCTGGATGCGTGCCGGCGACAGCCTGCGCGGCTGGGCGCGGATCAGCGCTGGCGCCGACGGCGCGGCCAGCGGCAACCGGCACGACCCCGCCGCGCTGCGCCGCCTGGACCGGCCGGGCACCGGCCAGCCGGTGCTCGACGACGAGGTGCGGCTGCTGCTCGCCGCGCAGGAGGATGCCCTGCTCGACGAGGCGGTGGTGCCGATGTTCCTCGCGCCGCCCGACGTCTGCGCGGCCGCCGGCGCGACGCTGTTCTACGGCCTGGTGCCGACCACCAGCAGCGAGAAGGCCGAGGGCGGTGCGCCACGCTTCGACGAGCAGGCCTTCGGGCCGGCGAGCAGCGACTTCACGGCGCACCTGGTCGGCCCGCTGCGCGGTCTCGCCGACAGCCTGCCGCGGCCGGGGCGCTCGCTGACGCCGGACCTGGCGGCGATCGCCGGCAATCCGGCGGACAGCGACCAGAGCAGCATGAAGCGCCTGCTGCTGCTGCTGCGCCAGCTGGCGGTGGAGTTCGACGCCTTCGGCGACCACGCCGAAGGCGAGGCGCTGCAGACGCTGCTCGACGACATCGCGCTGCCGCTCGCCGATGCCGCCGGCAAGCCGATCCCGGGCAGCACGCCGGCGGGTGTCTTTCTGGCGGCGGCGAGCCGCATCCTGCTCGATGGCGAGTCGGTCTCGCCGGCGCCGACGATACCGGCCGCCTGGCCGGCGCTCGACGGCACGCGCAGCACGGCGCTGGCCGTCGCCCTGTCGGCCTGCCTGCAACGGCGCTTCGAAGCCGTCAGCGGTGTCGCCGGCCGCTTCGACGACCCCGCTGCGCGCTATGTCCTGCGCGCCTTCGTTCGCCTCAAGCCCGAAGGGCACTGCCCGCAACGCACGGTGTGGGGCGATTACAGCCCACCGTTCGTCATCGCGCCGTGGTACGAGGGTGGTGGTGCACCACCGGTACAGGTGCCGCTGCCCGACCCGAGCGATCGCGAGATGCTGAAGAAACTGAAGCCGAACGTCGCCTTCACCGTGCCGGCGTCGCTGCAGAACCTGCTGACGGGCGATCCGCTCGACCTCATGGAGGACAAGAAGCCGGCTGACAGCGGCCTCAAGCTGGGCTGGATCTGCAGCTTCAACATCCCGATCATCACCATCTGCGCCTTCATCGTGCTGAACATCTTCCTTTCGCTGTTCGACCTGTTCTTCCGCTGGATGATGTTCATCAAGATCTGCATCCCGTTCCCGAAGAAGGGAGGGGGAGAGTGATGAACAGCCCGTTGCCGCGTCCGCTGCTCGGCTGGCCGCTGTTCGCGCTGCCGGACGAGCATGGGCGGCTCGACTGGCCCGATCTGGAAGCCAGTGTCCGTCAGTCGATCCGCGTCATCCTAAGTACCCGCCCCGGCGAGCAACTGATGCGCCCGGAATTCGGCGCCGGACTCGACCGCCTGCTGCACGCACCGAACAACCTGGCGACGCGGCGCCAGATCCGCGACTGGGTGATGGACTCGCTCGCTCGCTGGGAGCGCCGCATCCTGCTCGACCGGGTCGAGGTTTTCGAGGTACCTGAACAGCCCGCCGAATTGCGGCTGGAGATCGCCTATCGACTGGCCCGTTCCGGTACACCGGCGGCGCTGGCCGTCACCGTTCGCCTGGAGGAGGGCTGATGCCGATCCTGCCACCCCGTCTCGACGACCGCAGCTTCGACGATCTGCTCGAGGATCTGCTGGCACGCATCCCGGCGCACACGCCGG
>JFAX01000046.1:0-64 GCA_000585015.1 Candidatus Accumulibacter adjunctus
GCAGCTCTGCCGAAAGGACACGAACTTCGCCGTCCTGCGTCAGTTCGTCTTGAACCTCCTGCGC
>JFAX01000046.1:83-284 GCA_000585015.1 Candidatus Accumulibacter adjunctus
AAGGCGGACTCAAGGTCCAGCGTCTGATCGCCGCTACTTCCGACACCTTTCGTGCTCAAGTCCTGGGTCTTGTATAGGATTCATGCGATTGCCCTGCTGAGCCACACCCTTCTCGACCCCGGTTCGTCCTACAAGATCAACCGCACCTTGGAAATCGACAAGATCAAGCGACAGATCGGTCGTTGGCTCCTGGCTGCAACC
>JFAX01000046.1:301-6238 GCA_000585015.1 Candidatus Accumulibacter adjunctus
CAAGCCCATCCTCGAGGAAATCGCGCTGAACCTCCAGAAGTTCGTCCCCAATCGCTCCCAACCGCGAAAACCGCAGCCGAAACCGCACCTGTCGCACGCCTATAAGTGATTATGCCTATATGCTAACTTGTGAGGATTGGGTCAAGGGCGGGCTGCGCTTTTTGCAGCCCGGCGCAGCAAACCCTTGACGCCGCGGAGAGGCGAGTACGCTGGGTCATGGTTGTGCGCGCAACAATACCGCGCGCACAACCATGACGACAACGCGTTTATTCCACCCTCTCAGGTGGGTCAGGTTGATGAGCGAAATCTGGGTCAATTTCAGAGAGCGTCAAGGGGCGATGATCAAGCCGAACGCGGATCTGTCCCTTCAACGGCAAAGCCAGCTGCTGGGTGTGTCGCTCAGCAGCCTGTCTTACCGACCGCGGCCGGAGTCGTCCGAGGAAGCCGAACTGCTGAAACGGCTGGACCGGATCTTCACCGAGCACCCGGTCTATGGCAGCCGGAGGCTGCAGGTGGCGCTGGCCCGGGAAGGCATCGAGGTCGGCCGCCGACGCATCCGGCGGCTGATGAAGAAGCTGGGGCTGTGGGCGGTTACCCCCAAGCCCGACACCAGCGGGAGGTGTTCGGACCCTTCGACACGTAGTGCGAGTTTGAACTCCTGCCGGTGGAGTTGATGCGATTCGCTCACTGTGCCAAGTGGTATGCCGAAAACGAGACCGCCTGCCACCGGATCAATCGCCCGCACATTCCATTGACGGAATACTCCAGAGTGGCTATATTTCGTTCATGAGTTGGGATGTCGAGTGCACCGACGAATTTGGCGAATGGTGGGCCGGTCTCTCCGAGGACGAGCAGGAGTCTTTGGGGGCGTCCGTGCGATTACTGGAAGAGCGCGGGCCGACGCTGGGCTTCCCTCACAGTAGCGGTATCAACGGATCGAAACATCGTCACATGCGAGAGCTGAGAACCCAGCATGATGGACGGCCGTATCGCACTCTGTACGCGTTCGATCCCCGACGATTGGCCATCCTGCTCATCGGCGGAGACAAGACAGGCGATGACCGTTGGTACCACGCGAACGTGCCCATCGCCGACCGACTCTACGAAGAACATCTTGAGCAACTTCGAAAGGAAGGGCTAATCGATGGCTAAGAAGTTTGCAGATCTGCGGGCACAGATGTCGCCCGAATCCCGGGCCCGCGCTGAGTCGCGGGCGCAAGCCATGCTTGCGGAAATGCCGCTGAACGAATTGCGCCAGGCGCGCGGCCTGTCGCAGAAGATGCTGGCCGAAGTGCTACACATCCAGCAGCCAGCGATTGCCAAGATCGAGAAGCGCACGGACATGTATATCTCGACCTTGCGCAGCCATATCGAGGCGATGGGCGGTGAGCTAGATGTGGTGGCGCGTTTTCCGGATGGCACCGTGAAGATCACCAACTTTGCCGATCTGGGCGGCAACGCAACGGCGTAAGCAGCCAAACCTCATTCGTCAGTCAGGCCGCTCTGGGCTTGGGCAAAGCAGCGGTACGGCCGTTGTCCCAGTCACGCAGACATCCTCCCGCGCATTCCGTCCTGCCTCGAACCCTAGAGCGAACTTGAATTCCTGTCGGTAGCCACGGATCTTGCAGGCATGCCACGCAGCGATCGGCAGTCGCGACGCTGCCGGGCAACCCGATTCGGCTTTACAATCGCGCTGCTCCGAAACCTTCCGTCGTTCCCTATCGGCGGCTGACCTGACGGAGAAATCCATGAACATACTGTCGCTCGACTGGCCACAAAGCGCCGGATCACTCCTGTCTCAGGCCCGATCGGCGAGTGCTAGTGCGGTGCGAATTGGTCGTACATGGTACCTCCTGTGAAAAGCGGGAAGGCACCGTCCCCTTCGGGGATCGATACACTCCCCGCGGGATGAAGAAGCCGGCCGCGGCCGGCGATGGGTCCTGCGTCAGTTGCGCTGAATCGACGGCCAGACGGAGCGGGCAAACTCGCGTGCTGCGACGGCGTGCGGCCCAAGAAACCGGGTCGGGGTCCTGCCCGCCGGGCACACGAGGATGCGGCTCACCACGGTGATCTGCTGGCGCACGCCGATGTCGTCATCGAAACGCGCTTGCAGGTATTCCCGGTAGTCGCCCTGCCATCCGGCTGGCGGAGCGAAGGGTCCGCAGCCGCCCGGCAGGGTATCGATCCGACTGAAGTCGATGACTCCGTACATGGGGTCCTCCGGTTCAGGCGGCCCGGGTCAACGCCTGCGCGACGCTGCCGAGGGCAGGAAACCCTGCCGAGCCAAGGTGGTTGAAGACATCGAGCCAGTCGACACCCTTTCTGCCTTCGGGAATATCGGCTGCGGGCGCGATGGCGCCGGCGCGAATCCCCATGGCCCAGAGGCGAGTCACGAGGCTCCGCGCCGCTTCCTGTCCATGACCGAGAGGATGCTGTCGAGACGGTCGATCCTTGTCGGCGAACACCAGAACCTGATGCACGCCGGGCGGCGGAACGAAGGTCTCCAGAAGATGCGCGTTGCCGGTGGCCCACGCGGGGATGCCGGTGGCCTCAAGCACGGCCAGCGCCGTCTCGATGCCTTCGGTCACTGCCAGGCGACTGCCGGGATCGACGAGGCGAATCGCGCCACCGGCCCGCTCTCGCGCCAGCGGTGGGCGCATCAGCTTCCTTGGTGCCTCGACCGGTGCTTTCTGGCCATCGACCGTGAGGTAGGTGCGATGCAGGGTGAGCGCATCGCCGTCCTGCCCGCTCAGCTGCGCCAGAATCGCCGGATAGCGCCCGACGAGACCGTTGTCGGCGTAGTACCCCAGCTCGGGGTGAAAACGCAGGGCCGGAGGCACGCGGACCGCGAGGCCGCGTCGCGCGAGATACAGGCGGGCCGGCTCGGCGTCCCGATGCGTGAGTGGCAGCGACTCTCGCCACGTTCGGTTGAGCTGGTTACGCCGGACCGCATCATCCGCCGGACCAGGGCGGTGCGCGACGAGCGATGCGCGCGGCACGACGTGGGAAGCTCGCACTCCTGCGAGGTGGCTGGCGACGGCGCGAATGGTCTTGCCGAACTCCCAGCCGTTGATCCACATCAGCAGGGAAAAACCGTCGGCGAAGTAGCCGCACGTATTGCAGACGCCGCCGCCGGTTTCGTCGACGTCGCGAAAGACCCGAAAGCCGTCGCGACCGCCGTGCACCGGACAAGGGACGTGTCTCCCTTGCCGACCCACGGCGTCCGTCAGCGTCGGCGCGAGGTCCTGCAGGATCGACGCCCAACGCCCGCGGGCGTCCTCCTTGACGCGTGCCGCGTCGTACTCGTATTGCCTCATTGGTGCCTCCATGGACTGTCCCGAGCGGGGCCTTCCGCAGCACCCCTGACCGGGAGCCTTCGCAAGGTCCCGGCCGGCCGGGTGGAAAATCTCCGCGCGGCATGGCGGTATCCCTGCCGGGATACGCTCACCGGCGGGGTGAATGCTGCTGCTTGTTTCCTCGTGGCCAGCTACCACGCGTCGGTCCTGCCCTTACGGTGCGGGAACGAAACTCGATCGGCTTTTCGCAGGAGGCCCGGCGGACCCCCTCCGAAAAGCCCCGGCGGGTGAGCCGGGGAAAGCTTGCGAGGAGAGAACGGGGTTGATGGTACGCAGTCGCGATCAATCCTGACCGTCGAAACGTGACCGGAATGGATCGATTTCGCGAGCCCGGATCGGGGTTGACCGGGGTCATTCCGGTTTTCCAGTTCACCGTCCGCCATGCTGCGGAGTCGGGTTGCTATTCGAAGGGCCTTTTTGCAGACCGCGAAGCCAGCCGGCCCACGGCGGCGATTGACAGCTGCGCGCGGTGTCCGCCAAACTTCCCTCACACAGCCGGTTTGAGTTCCTATCCTCGGCGGCGAAGGCCGGCTCTGTGGGACAGCACGGCGCTGACAACGGGCCCTGACCACGCTCGGGAAGGGTCGACGCCGAAGGAGAGTGCGATGAGCGATTCGCTTGCGTTGCTGTCGAGCCTGGGGAGCGTCGAAGCCTGGAACGACTGGCGGCGGGAACATCCTGAGGAACGGCCGGACTTCAACCGCCTGAGCCTCTATGGTCTGTTCTCCGACTTCGACACGCCGTCATTGGTCAAAGGCGCCAGAGCGCAACTGGCCGGTATTGATCTTCGCGGCGCGTCGCTTCGCGGCTGCTTCCTCGAGTTTGCGGACCTTGCGGGTGCGGACCTCACGGGTGCTGATCTCGAAGCCGCAATCCTGACGGACGCCGTCCTCGATGGGGCCCGGCTGGACCAAGCCAACCTGCGCGACACGAACCTGCGCCGCGCGTCGCTGCGAGGGACCAGCCTCGGCGACGCCAACCTGATGTACGCCCAGTTCAATGGCGCTGACCTCGGTGGTGCCAACCTGGAGAACGCCAACATCTATGGCATCTCGGCCTGGAACGTGAGGGTCGACCCGGCGACTCGGCAGCACTCGCTGCGAATCGCCAACTACGGCGATCCGACAGTCACCGTCGATGACCTCGAAGTCGCCCAGTTCGTCTACCTGCTTTTCAACTATCGCAAGATCCGCAACGTCATCGACGCGGTGACATCGAAGGTGGTGCTGATCCTTGGCCGGTTTACGGCGGAACGAAAGCGTGTGCTCGATACCGTGCGTGACGAGCTACGCCGGTTCGACCTGGTACCCGTGGTGTTCGATTTCGAGCCTGCGGCCAACCAGGACATCAGCGATACCGTCACCTTGCTGGCCCGCATGGCGCGCTTCATCATCGCCGACCTCACCGACCCCAGGAGCGTCCAGCAAGAACTCACGCTGATCGCACCGGCCGTGGTGGTGGCGATCCAGCCGATCATCCTGTCGGGGCAGGAACCGTGGGCGATGTTCCCGGACCTGCGGCGCAGAGCCCATTGGCTATTGCCCGCGTACGAGTATCGCGACCTTCCGGACCTGCCTACACACCTGAAACCCCATGTGGTCGACCGAGCCGAAGCCAAGCGCAGAGAACTCGCTTCGGGCTCTCCGGTTTGAGAGGCGCACCAGTCGCGCGCCGGTTCCGTCGGTGACGAGTATCGCCGCGGTGTGGTAGGCAAGCGGCTCCATGAAGAGGTGGACACGACGCACATCGTCACGAACCGCTTGGCAGCGTCGGGGTCGGCGAGTTGTCCTATCCGCACGACGCCGAGTTCGACCACACCAGACGACGGCTCGTCGCCGACACCGGCAGCGACCACGTGGGGATCTACGAGATCAAGGGCGCCAAGCCAAGCTGGTCGGCGAACTGAAGGGCCGCGCAGACCCGGAAGGCGTGGTGGTCACGCCCTACCGCTGAGGCATCGATACCGACAACGATCGCGCCCCGGTGCGACACATCGACTGCGCCGCGACGATCCAGGGCACCGTCGGCAGTCCACCGCGCTCAATCCACCTCGAGCCAGATCTCGTTGCGTCGCCAGAACCACGGCTTCCAGGGTGGGTCGTAACGAGCCCAGATCGGCTCACCATGCCACGGCAGACCAGCCTCTGACAGGGCATCCTGAAGCTTCCTCAGATTCTCCTCGTAGCGGCTCTGTGACCAGGTCCCCGAGTAGCCGATGACGGCAAAGGTTCGGGCGGGCATCGCGCGCAGGGCGATTCGCGAATCGAGCGGCTCCGGCAGCGTTTCCAGTGTCCATTCCCGGGGCATGGTGAACTGGATGACGTAACCGCCGGGACTGGGGCTTTGTGCCACCGGTGCCGTCATGGCGATCCGGCTCGGAGCCTGAGCCACCGGCGCCGTCATCTCGATCCTGCGCGCCCCCTTGTTCTGTCCGAAGATGTACCCGGCCAGAATCCGGAAACCCTGGTTCCCCGCCTCGTCCGGTGCTGCGCTGACGACCGTTTCCGCTACCAGATAGGGCTCATAGCGCCGCAACTCGAAAGCCTCGTACGCGCGGACCAACTGGTATCGCGGCTCTTCA
>JFAX01000046.1:6257-9425 GCA_000585015.1 Candidatus Accumulibacter adjunctus
CGGCCATGGCAAGGCTCCATGCCGCCAGCAGGATGCAGGCGGCCAGATGGTGAACGCGGGTCATCGAGGATCCTCGGGAGTTGCCGCGACCAGCCTGAATGGACACACCCAGAGTCAGGGAGCGCCTTTCACGGCTGCAGCCCGTTGTGGTCGGAGCGGCAAGGCTTCTGTCCGACAAGGATACTACGCCACGCGGACCAGCCGGAATCAGGCACCGGCGCGCGCGTCGAAGCCGGTTGATTCGCACGGCTGTCCGCTGGCGAGCGGATGGCACCAACCGCCTGGCCCTTCAGCGAGCTGAAAAAAAATGCCCCGGCGACCCCTGCCTGGTCAGGCTGGAGTCCCCGGGGCGTGCCGCGCTTCCCGTGCGCCGCGAGGTGGTCTGGTGCAACGGGTTGATCAGCCAGAACGGCAATCCGCATGTCACGCCAGCACCCGCTCGCGAATCTCGTCGGAGTCGAGGCCAAACAACGCGCAGCACGTGCGGTACGAGAAGGCGCCCGAGCGCTCCTTGGGCGCGCGCAGCCAGGCGAGAATCTCCCGCCGTGTGGCGACGGACACCCGCGCATCGAAGAGATCGTGCAAGGACTTCTCCAGGAGATGTCCGTGCAGACGGACGAGGTCTTCGTCGGTCCACACGACATGTCTCCCGGCTCGCACTCCTTCTCTCCGTCCCGACGCCGCTGGTCGCGGCATCGTCTCGTCGTCCGCGTGCATGGCCGTCTCCGCTGTGAGCGTCCAAAGGTGCTCACCGGGAACGGTGAGCACCTCGGACGGGCTGGTCAGGCCGACGCGTTGTTCACCACGCCACGGATCGGCGACGATGGTGACAATGGCGGCGTCAACGCAGCCTTGCGGCTGCGGTAGGCGCGCAGCAGCCGTTCGAGATCGTCGCCGGCGACAGCGTCCTCCGCCTGCGCGTACACCTCGTCCAGAGCCTCGAGCGATAACGCCTGCCCAATGCCCGCCAGCAGATCGGCGAGCGGTTTGCGGGTCGACGCGCGCGCCGGATCGGACGCCTGGCCGGGATCATCCGGTTGCTCGTCAAGAACCGGTGCCCAGGATCCATCGATGGCCTCGGTAACCCCGAGATTCTGGGTCTCGCCGCGCTCGTTCAGTTCATCCATCGCCAGCGCCATCGCCAGCTCGGGTGATTTTGGCAGCAGATTGCACACGCGGCGAATGACCGTCTTGAGGCCCATCGAGACGAAGTGCGTGTCCCACGGACTCTCCTTGCGGAGCTTCCTGGCCATCTGGTAGCCTCGGGAGTGGTCACGAACCTGCTCGACCTGCTCCCTGGACAAGGCGTAGAAGGTCCGTGTGCCATCCTTGAAGACTGCGACGACATAGAAGCCGACGATCGCGCCGCGCTCGTCGTCGGCAGCGGGAAAGCCGTTCTGCTTCAACGGTTCATGCATCAGCGATCGGTGGAGACCGAGGACGATGTCGAAGCGGTCGTTGATCCGCACCTCATGACCGTAGATATCCTGCACGAGACCGCTGTTGCGTGCGAGCTTCATCAGGCCCTGATAGGCGGGAATCAGCTGGCACTGGCTGCCAAACGGGACGAGGTGCGCTTCGCCCATCAGGCCGACTTCGAGGCCGAGCTGGCTGGACTGGATGACGGCCGCGAAGATGCTGCGCGGATCGACATCGGCGAGTTTCGGATTCAGGCGAAAGGCGGTGAGCGCCACCCGAACGATGCGTTCCGGGCTGAGATGCCGGGGCAAGGCGCGGGCGATTTCGCCCTTGAACTGTTCGAGCATCACCGGAAACGACACCGCGTTGGCCGGCGTTCCCTGACGGGATTTCTGCAGATTGCGCAAGGTCTTTGACATGGCTTTCTCCAAGGAAGAAAGGCGGAGACACCATGCCGCCCGGAGCGGGGACTGGTTCCCCGCCGGGGTGGATGAACGACTGGAAGGTGCCGCTCAGGCGGCGTCGAACTCGAAGGCTTCGGCGTTGGCGGCCCAGCGTGGCAGGGAGATCAGTTCGACCTCCCCCGCCGGCTGGTACGCCGGCCAAGTGCCGGACTCCTGGCACCACTGCAGCAACTGCAGCGCGGCCTGGTACTTCCTGCGACCGACCTCGATGATTTCCGGGTCGGCCCGATACACGGCGACGGCATGCGGTGGATCCTTCTCGACGGCGACGAAGAGGAAGGGCAGATCGCTGCCGGTCACGCGCTTGACTCCGTCGACGTAGAACGCCGCCTGCACGTCGTAGCCGAGGTTGGCGATGGCACGGGAGAAGCCCCGGCTGCTGGCATCGAGACAGCTCTTGAGATCGACGATGGCGGTCTCGTTGAACCAGTCGGGACGACACCGGCAGGCGATGCCGGTGGCGGCATCGGTCCAGAAGGCCGATAGCTCGGCTTCTCCCTGCTCGAGCAGTCTGGCCGCGCCCTGGTGGGCGAGCACGGCAGCGCGCATCCGGATGAGGGTCGCCAGATCCTCGGGGGCAATCACGGTCTTGCCCTGATTGGCCTCCTCGAACCGGGCAGCCGCTTCCTTGCCTTCCTTGGTCCGCCGATCGAACTTCTCGGCCACCACGAATTCCTCGGCAAAGCGATCCGGCTCGAGGACGTACGCGTGCACCGCGCTACCAAACGCCATCGCCGGTGTCGGCGGCGGCGGATGGTCGAGGGCTTCGCGCAGATGCGCGGGACTCTTGAGCATCCGGAGGATGCCGGAGTGTCCGATCGACTGATCGGCGTGGTACTGCTTGGCCGGCATGTGCAGCAGGCCGGGATGTCTCGGATGCATGGTGCCTCCAGAAGAAAATGCCGGAGCCACCTGCCCCTCCCGGGGAAAGCGTCCCCGGCAGGGTGGATGAAATGCTGCTTGTTTCGTGCGGCCAGCTACCGCAGCTTGCTCGGGCGCATGGGAATCCATGGCGCTCGCTCAAAGGCTGCTTTCCGGAAGGCGCTCGACGAACGCGCTCGGGAAAGCCCCGGCGAGCCGGGGCTGGGTTCAGGTTGCGGCTCTTCCCTGCTGCGAGAGGGCGAGTGCCTTGCGCAGCAGCGTGCGGGTTTCCGGATCGGTGCGGCCGGCCTGGAGTCTCTGGTGGAGATCACAGGCCGGAGCGATCGGCAGCGCCCTGAAGAGACGAACGAGCATGGGGTTGGACTTGACGATTTCGTCCAGTGCGGGATCGAGCGCCATGGTC
>JFAX01000047.1:0-3882 GCA_000585015.1 Candidatus Accumulibacter adjunctus
CGAAGACCAGCGATTTCATCATCGACAGCCTGTACGCCTGGTGGGCGTGCCAAGACCCCGATGCGTGTGCGCGCGTCACCCACATCCAGGTCAAGGCCGACAACGGGCCCGAGAGCAATGGTCGGCGCACGCAGTTTCTCAAGCGCATGGGCGACTTCGCCGACCACATCGGCAAGTCCATTCGCCTCCTCTACTATCCGCCGTACCACAGCAAATACAATCCCGTCGAGCGCTGCTGGGAAATTCTCGATAAGCACTGGAACGGCGCCAAGCTGACCGATACCGAAACGATGTTGGAGTGGGCGAAAAGCATGACCTGGAAAGGCATCCATCCCGTCGTCCAACTGAACCGGACGGCCTATGAAAAAGGAGTCACCGTGGCCAAGGTTGCCATGCAGGCTGTTGAGTCCCGATCGGCAAGAAACCCGCTCCTGCCGAAGTGGGACATCCTGATCCGGCCAGCCTGCACGGTATGACTATTCGTGGCAATCACCTCAGGTCGCGGCAGAACTGGCCGAGCGACTGCATGGGCGTCTGTTGATTGCCCGCCATGCCCGCCTCAACCATGGCTTCGTCAAGAGTGAATGATTCTCCCGGCAGGTCTGTCGGTGATTGACTGAGTCGGGCACGTCGATTCCTTCGGCAAGCGCGGGCGGGTCATGGTAGCGAACGGCGCCAGACACTGGCCAGCCATGCTTGCTGTTCGCGCGGCAATCCGGCGGGTCGGTAATAGTGTTCGAGTTCGACGAAGCCGGCCTCCGCCACGCGGCTGCGCCAGGTTTCAAGATCGTGGTAGGCACCGTAGCGCTCGCCGTTCCAGCCTTCCACATTGGCGCCGTGTGGGTTGGAGGAAAACAGCACGCCGCCGGGCTTCAGCGTGGCGTGCAACTGGCGCAGAACGCGCGGCAATTCCTGGCTCGGCACATGGAAAAGCGAAGCGTTGGCAAATACGCCGTCGAAACGCGCGTCCGGCAGATCAAGCTTGAGGAAGTCCTGCTGCCACACCTCGCATCCGCTCTCCAGGCCGGCCATGTGCACAAAACGCTCGGCGCCATCGAGCCCGATGGCGAGGTGGCCGAGTCGCGCGAAAGACTTCAGGTCGCGCCCCGGGCCGCAGCCAAAATCGAGAAGGGTGAACGGCGGTTCGCCGGCAATATGCCGCAACAAGGCGTCAATGTTCTGTCGCACATCGTGATCGCGCGTTCCCTCGCGAAATTCCTCGGCGCGCTGGTTGTAATGCCTTACCGTCAGCGCGGAGATCCGGTCGAGGTCCAGCCTTTCCGGTATCGACATCAGGCGCTTGCGCAGGCCGAACGGCCAGCCATTCTTGCGCAGGGAGAGACCGGCCGCTGCATGGACGATGCCCAAAGGCATTGGATCGTCCTGCTTCGCAGTAGAGCCGACCAGTTTGCCCGAGGCGGCGTCTGGCGGCTGAATTTCGACTTCGAACGACCAGGAAAACCTGGCCCCCAGAATTGATGGCTCTGGGCGGGCATATCGTCGTCGTTCTTGTTGGTTGCCTGGCTCATGATGTCACCTATCGGGGTTCGTTCTCGTACTGCTCACGCTCGCGGCGCGTGGCTTCCCGCGCCGAAACGATGCGCACCTGGTCGCTGGCCGGCCCTTTCGGCTGCAAGGTGTGTGACACCGCCGGCAACTTGCCATCGGCAGCCCTTCGCAGCGTAAACCATCGCTCCTCGGCATTGTCATGCGCCTCATCGAACACCATCAGCGCCATCGGGTCCAGCAATACTACCGCCGCCTGGGGAAAGGTGACGCCATTCCTGGCAATGTTCGACTGCGCCTTCGCAGCATCCCAAGTTTATCCCACGCCGCAGCGAAACTGGCCTCGCTGGCCAGTCAAGTCCAAAATTTGCTGTAAGTCTTCCCGAACGGAGGATGTGAATTCGCACACGGCACCCGCGTCGATGATGAAGGCGATGATTCGCATCTCGCCGCCGCAGCGTGGACAGACGAGCGGAAAGACCTCATGGATCCGCGCGAGCAGCAGCGCCCAGGCATAGCGGGCGGCGCGACGGAGGATCGCTCCCACTTCCCCGGGTGCTTCCTCTATCCCCTCGGACGACCGGCTTGGCGTGGCGCTTGGCGCAGTGGTCGGGTCGCGGCGATTGACTCGGTCGCGGCTGCCGCCGGCCTGACGCCGCCGCTTGGGAACCGACCGTAGCCACCGGCGGACCGGCAGTCGCGGCAGAACGTGGTCCGCCAGATGGGCGGCGGTTTCGACCATTCGCCGGGTGCTGCATGCGCTGCGCCCGGAGTTGGTCATCGACGCGAAGGGCTGGGATGCCACCGCAAAGCGCGGGCGTGAGGGCGTCGGCCAAGCGGCGCCGGCGCTGGGTCTCGCAGTGCCGCTCGATCCCGAGAAGCGGCGTCTCGAGGTCGTTGCCGCATGACCGGCTTCCGGGCGGCCCTGCGCGTTCGAACTGCACGAATCGCTGAGCGTGAGCGAGGCCGCGGTGGCCGGCCGTCCACTTCGGCCAGCTGACGCTGGCGCCCCCCGTGACGGCACCCGTCTGTAGCGCCTCGTCTTCCCAGCGGTCGAGCGCCTCATCCGAGCAATAGTTATTGACAATCGCGACTATACCCACAATTGATTGGGCCAATCTGGCAGACGCTCGTAGACTCGAAGCGTCTGGGGTGAGTTCGGGTGAATCTTCAAGTGATCTCACTTGAAGTTGTTCCTTGATGGACCGACGCCCACACTCCAGACCGACTCGGGTAGTCGATTTCAAACAGCAACTGAACCTGAAGATGCTGCACCAGCAGTCATCAAAGTCCAATCCCATGGGCGAAGCGTTCAATTACGCCGAGGAGTTCAAGACGCTCGACCTGGATGCCGTGGTGAAGGACCTGCATGCCTTGATGACCGACTCGCAGGACTGGTGGCCGGCGGATTACGGCCACTACGGGCCGCTCTTCGTCCGCATGACCTGGCACGCTGCGGGCACCTACCGCATCGCCGATGGTCGCGGCGGTGCCGGCACTGGCGCGCAGCGTTACGCGCCGCTCAACAGCTGGCCGGACAACGGCAACCTCGACAAGGCGCGCCGCCTGCTCTGGCCGATCAAGCAAAAGTATGGCCGCAAGCTTTCCTGGGCCGACCTGATCGTCCTTACCGGCAATGTCGCGATGGAGTCGATGGGCTTCAGGACCTTTGGCTTCGGCGGCGGCCGCCCGGACATCTGGGAGCCTGAGGACGAAATCTACTGGGGTCCGGAAACCACCTGGCTGGGCGACGAGCGCTACAAGGGCGAGCGTGAACTTGACAACCCGCTTGGTGCCGTGCAGATGGGCCTGATCTACGTCAATCCCGAAGGCCCGAACGGCAAGCCGGATCCACTCGGTTCGGCGCGCGACATCCGGGAGACCTTTGCCCGCATGGCGATGAACGACTACGAGACCGTCGCGCTCACCGCCGGCGGTCACACCTTTGGCAAGGCCCACGGCGCCGGTGACACCGCCCACGTCGGGCGCGAACCGGAAGGCGCAGGCATCGAGGAGCAGGGCCTGGGCTGGAAAAGCAGTTTCCGCTCAGGCAAGGGCGCGGACGCGATCACCAGCGGGATCGAAGGCGCCTGGACCCCCAACCCGACCCAGTGGGACGGCGGCTACTTCGAGACCCTGTTCGGCTACGAATGGGAGCTGACCAAGAGTCCGGCCGGCGCCTACCAGTGGAAGCCCAAGGACCCCGCTGCGGCGAGCGCCGTACCGGATGCCCACGATCCCAGCAAACGTCACGCCCCGATGATGACCACGGCCGACATGGCCATGCGCATGGACCCGGCCTACGAGAAAATCTCGCGCCACTTCATGGAGAACCCGCAGGAGTTCGCCGACGCCTTCGCCCGCGCCTGGTTCAAG
>JFAX01000047.1:3890-9268 GCA_000585015.1 Candidatus Accumulibacter adjunctus
CCGCGACATGGGTCCGCGCGCCCGCTACCTCGGCAAGCTGGTGCCGCAGGAAGCATTGATCTGGCAGGACCCGATCCCCGCCGTCGACCATCCGCTGGTTGACGAGCAGGACATCATCGCCCTGAAGGCCGCGATCCTCGCCTGTGGTCTGTCGATTTCCCAACTGGTCACCACCGCCTGGGCGTCGGCGGCGAGCTTCCGCGGCAGTGATAAACGTGGCGGCGCCAACGGCGCACGCATCCACCTGGCGCCGCAGAAGGACTGGGAGGTCAACCAGCCGGCCGAGCTGGCGAAGGTACTGCCGGCATTGGAGGCGATCCAGAAGGCATTCAACGGTGCGCATTCCGGTGGCAAGAAGGTTTCGCTGGCCGACCTGATCGTGCTGGGTGGCTGCGCGGCCGTCGAGGCCGCAGCGAAGAAGGCCGGCCACGATGTGCGGGTTCCCTTCTCGCCAGGACGCATGGACGCGTCGCAGGAGCAGACCGATGCCGCCTCGTTCGCCGCCCTGGAGCCCACCGCAGACGGGTTCCGCAACTACGTCCGCCACGGACAAGAGGGATCGGCGGCGGAGCTGCTGATCGACCGGGCAAACCTGCTGACGCTGACCGCACCGGAAATGACGGTGCTGGTCGCTGGTCTGCGCGCCCTGGGTGCAAACTTCGGGCAGTCCGGACACGGTGTTTTCACCCGGCGAACCGAAACCCTGAGCAACGACTTCTTCGTCAATCTCCTCGACATGAACACGCAGTGGCAGAAGTCCGCCACCTCTGCAGGCGTGCTCGAGGGGCGCGATCGGGCGACGGGTGAACTCAGATGGACGGGCACCGTCGTTGATCTCGTCTTCGGTTCGAACTCCCAGCTCAGGACCCTCGCGGAAGTCTACGCGTGCAGCGACGCGCAGGAGGCGTTCATGCGCGACTTTGTCGCGGCCTGGGACAAGGTGATGAACCTTGATCGCTTCGACCTTGCGTGATCGCTGGCAGTCGGTCGCATCCGGCGCAGCCGCGACCTGGCATAGCAGCGTTTGGTGCACGTCCGCCCGGAGCTGTTGGTGGCCGCGCCAGGCCGGGCTCGCTCAAAGGCGCCGGCGGTGCCAGCCCGGCCGTCCTCAACGTGAGATCGGAGCGCAGCCGCTTGCCGTCGGCCAGGCGCGCGCCCTTTGGCGATGCGCGGGCAATCGTCCTGCCGGTGCGCAACCGCACCGCATACGGCACGGCGGCGGGGATCGGCATCCAGTACCACCGCCAGACCGAGTCCCGTACAAGATTTGTCGAACTCGTACGCAGCCGGCGGCCAAGGCTTCGCTTCGCCCTCACCCGGCGTGGCGCCCTGCAATGCCCAGAGCGGCCGCACACGGGCGCTCACCAGGAGTGGGCAGGGACAGCGCGATCGGGCCGCGCGGCGGCAGGCGTGCGCTGCCAGGGTGCCGCTCAGGTGACGGCGGCGCGCTGCACGCACTCGAGATAGGCGTTCGCATCCATCGCCCGGCCGTAGCGCTCGGCACGCCAGATCGTCTCGCCGAGGCATTCGAGGAGCGCGCCACGCGGGCAACGCCGGTCACCGCCGCCTCCGCCTGCGAGCTGAAGTCGGCCGAGGGAAACAACAGGACGCCGCGAGCCTGACCGCTGGGGATCTTGTCGAGCACCATGCCGGCTGCTGTTGCCACTGAGATGAACTCTACTCCACCACTTGATGGCCTTGGGCACAATGTATACACTTCCCGTATAAACAACCAAGGAATGCCCATGACCTTCGCTCGCGTTTTTCAGTCCGGCAATAGCCAGGCCGTTCGTCTCCCCAAGGAATTCCGCCTGAACGTCGAACAGGTGGAGATTTTCCGGCGCGGCGACGAAATCGTTTTGCGCGCAGCGCCGATTGATGCCAGCGGGATCTTCGATGCACTGGTGAGCCTGGCTGCCGACTTCATGGCCGATGGCCGCGACGATCCCCCGCCGCAGGAGCGGGAAGCCCTCTGATGAGTGCCCGTTATCTGCTGGACACCAACATCTGCATCTACATTGCCAAGCACAACCCGCCCGCCGTCCGCGAACGTTTTTCCCGACATACCACCCGCGAGCTGGCGATGTCGGTGATCACGCTGGGCGAACTGCGCTTCGGCGCAGAGAAGAGCCAGTCGCGCGAACGGGCGCTGGCCGGCGTCGCCCGACTGGAACAACTGATCCCGGTGCATGCCCTGCCCGAAGCCGCCGGAGAACACTACGGGCAGATTCGTGCCGGCCTGAGTGGCCTCGGGCAACCGATCGGCAACAACGATCTGTGGCTCGCCGCCCACGCCCGTGCCGAAGGGTGGATTCTGGTGACCAACAACGAGCGCGAGTTCATCCGCGTGCCGGGTTTGCAGGTGGAGAACTGGGTGAGCAGCGTGGGCTTCTGACCTGCGGTTGCCCCTGTCGCTGCTGCCGATGTCTGCCAAGCAACCTACGGCAAAGCCCATGCGCACCATGAACATTACCCGGCCCGGTTCACTGAAGGGCTTAGTTGACCCGGCACAATCCTTCAGCCGCTCAAGGTAGGCACGCCAATCCTGATCGGCGAAGAAACAAGCCTGTGGTTGTTGTTTGGCCAACTGCGTTCGTCGACGGTGTATGGGCTGTCCGCGTCGTTCAACTGCGGCAGCGCACTCTGGAAGTTGTTCCGGACGAAGAGTATCGCCTTCTGCTGCAGGAACGCGACTGCGCGTCGCAGCTGCTCGCCGGCGCGAGGGCCACCGCTGTGGAAGCTGCCGGGCAGCGACCCGGGTCGGGGGCGGGGCGCCAGCCCGGCGCAGCGAAGCCTCGACGCGGCGGAGGGACGGATACCCCGGCGCATGGCTGCAAGCGCGGCAGCTTCGCGCTGACAACCATGCCGACCCGCGCTGTTCACCGCCAAGTTTCCGCCGTCGCAACCGGTGACCCTGCGGCGCTCGCCCCGCCTTTGGAGCCTGCCGGTGTAAAGGAGAGCGCAGCGGGTTGGCGGCGAAGAGCGCTTTCCAGCAGCGGGGTGAGTTCGTGGACTCGGTCTGCCGGGCGCCGGCGCGCCGCATCGGCCAGAGTTCCAGGTCGCACAGCGACCAACAGCAACTCGCCCGCGATCTCAGGGCCAACCCGTGACCGAATCGGCTGCGGCTTCGAGCATCCCGCCGATCTCGCCGCCTTCGGGCATCGGGCCCTCGGCGGTGCCTTTCCAGTGGCGTTTGTTGAACACCGCTGCGAAGACGATGCCGCCGCTGTGCCAGCGCGGTACCGCTGTCGTGCCCGGCAAGGAGCCGGTGTGCGAGATCGGCGCGGCGTCGCCCGTGTTGGGCCGGCCGTCGAACTGGAAGCGCAGCGCGAATCGCACCAGGTCGGGCGCCGAGAAGATCAGCCCGCCGTGCGAGTCCATCGCTTCGATGTGGAAGCCGCCGTCGCACAGCAGCCCGGGCGGCTGCGAGCGGTCGACGACGTTGGGCACAGGCAGGCCGGGGCTCGAGTAGACCGGCATCACGCGGGGAATTGATTTCAGGAGGACATGAGCCAGAGCCGACAGGACCGCGCCCAGGCCGTGAAGGACAAAGGACAGGAATTCCAATGCGACTCTTGGAAGTGCCTCGTCCGTTCCCGTCCGTGTCCGTGTGAATCCCGGCTGCTGTTGCCGCCGGCGATGGGCGACCTCGCGCTCGACTGGCGCCGGCCACGCAGCCGGGATAGCGGCCGTGCCAACCGGCCTGTCCGTTCAACGCCTCGCGATGTAGCGGACATCGGCCATGCCCGCGAAATGCGCATCCTGCGTCCAGAGCGTCGCTTGCCGCTGGCGAGCGCTGGCCAGAATGACGCTGTCCGCCATGGCCAGCTTCGCATCGGCGGACAATCGTGCCGCGCTCAGCGCCAGGTGAGCGTCCAGGTCGACCAGTTGTCCCTGACGCATGATGCCGATGGCGCGCAATGCATCGCTCTCGTTGCGCTGTTGCAGGACACGCTTGAACACCTCGAACAGACAGAGGGCCGGCACGATCAGCCGGTCGGTGTCCTCGATCGCCGGCGCGAAAAAATCCGCATTCGCCCCGTTGGCGAAATACTCCAGCCAGCCGCAGGAATCCACCAGATTCGGAGCGCTGCTCATACCCGGTCCGCTTCGCGGACAACCGTCGTGTCAATGCCGGCAAGGAAGCCACGCGCAGCCTGCGCCGTCTCGATCGGCAACAACTCGATGCGGCGGTCAATCGTGAGCACCTGCATCTTTTGACCCGCAGTGATCTGCATCTGCTCACGCACCGCCTGCGGAATGACGACCTGGAATTTCGGCGAAACAGTCACTGACAACATACGACACCCCTTATCGATGATGCATCGGTATTCCGATGATTATATCGATAACGTTCCCACAGGCACCATATCCAGAACGTCAAGGGTCGCCACGGCAGCGGTGACCAGCGTACCGCCGCAGGCGACGTCGTGAAGTCCTCCGCCCCCTCCCGCGGGAACCTGAACGCCGCATCAACGAGGGTCGGTGGCGCACCTGTGGCGTCGATCCGCACTGCCGACATGATCTGCAGGAAGATCCAGAGACCGGCGCGCCGCATTGGCCAGGGGTCCAGGTCGCACGGCGACCAACAGCAACTCGTCCGCGATCTCAGGGCCAACCCGTGACCGAATCGGCAGCGGCTTCGAGCATCCCGCCGATCTCGTCGCCCTCGGGCATCGGGCCCTCCGCGGTGGCTTTCCAGTGGCGTTTGTTGAACGCCGCCGCGAAGACGATGCCGCCGCTGTGCCAGCGCAGTACCGCGGTCGTGCCCGGCAAGGAGCCGGTGTGCGAGATCGGTGCGGCGTCGCCCGTGTTGGGCCGGCCGTCGAACTTGAAGCGCAGCGCGAATCGCACCAGGTCGGACGCCGAGAAGATCAGCCCGCCGTGCGAGTCCATCGCCTCGATGTGGAAGCCGCCGTCGCAGAGGGGTCCGGGCGGCTGCGAGCGGTCGACGACGTTGGCCACCGGCAGCCCGGGGCTCGAGTAGACCGGCTCGCGCGGGTGGCGGTCGCGCGGCAGGCTGCGCGCCAGGCGCACGCTGGTGTTGTTGCCGGGTCCGAGCAGGTCGTCGCGGACGAAGTCCAGATACGGCTTGTTCGCCACCTGCTCGATCACGCGGCCGAGCACGCAGTGGCCGAAGTTCGAGTAGACCGTGCGGGTGCCCGGATCGAAGTCAAGCCGCCGGCCGAGCATGAAGCGGATGATGTCCACCGCGTCGGCCGGCCAACGCCCGACCCGGGCCGAGATCAGCGCGGTCTGGAACATCGGGTCGAAAAGCGGCGCCTTGTCGCTCTCCCAGCCGCCGCGGTGATCCGCCAGGTGCTGCACCGTGACGTCCTGCAGCCGCGCGTCGAGCTTGGCGCGCGAACTGCGCAGCG
>JFAX01000048.1:0-5228 GCA_000585015.1 Candidatus Accumulibacter adjunctus
AGTTCCTCGGCCAGTGACTCGCTCAGTGACAGCACGTAGGCCTTGGTCGCCGCGTAGGTGGCGAGCGAGGGAACCGGCTGGAAGGCGGCGATCGAGGCGACGTTGAGCACCCGCCCACGACCGCGTTCGACCATCGCCGGCACGAAGTGCGCCAGCATCGCCGTCAATCCCGAGACGTTGAGATCGATGAGCTGCTGCTGCCGCTCTGCGTTGAGGCGCACGAAGGCGCCGTGCTCGAGCACTCCGGCGTTGTTCACCAGGATGTCGATCGCCAGTCGCCGCCGCCGCAGCCTGGCCGCCAGCGCCGCGGCGGCGCCCGCCTGCGCCAGGTCGGCGGCGAGCACGACGGCGCTGACGCCATGTTCGTCGGCCAGCGCCCGCGCCAGCGCCTGCAATCTGTCGGCACGACGCGCGACCAGCACCAGCCGGTGACCAGCGCGCGCGAAGCGATGCGCCAGCGCGGCGCCGATTCCCGACGATGCGCCGGTGATGAGTACGGTCGAGGAATTCTCTGGCGAGTTCATGGTTTGCTTCGATGGATGAGGCCGCAGTATCGGGCCATCGCCGGGTTCTGCGCAACGGCGAGCTTTGCGCGGCCAGCCGACCATGCCGCAAGCCCCCCCGGCTCTGCCGGCGGCAGCCCGATGCCGGTCACGATGGCTCGCCCGCAGCCGTGCAGGTTGGGCTGAGCCGGCGAAGCCCAACGCCCAGAGCACCCTCCTCGCCTTGGTGTGTTGGGCTTCGCCAGCTCAGCCCAACCTACGGCCTTCCCTTTTCGACGCCGTCGAGGTGCCGGAGCAAACGGCCATCCGGCTGCACGAGCTGTTGGCCGCGTGATGCCGGAGAGCCTCTAGCAGGACCGCAACCTGCACGACTGACTTTTCTCGCGGCTGCAGACGACAGAGCGACGCGGGCGGCCGCTTCCGGCACGGTCCCGTCATGCGGAGGACGATCATGCCGCCCGCCGAATGGCGATGACCCAGCCGCAGCCGATCCGGCAACGGTGCTGAGTGGTTCACCATTGCCGAAAACAAGCGGGACAGGTCGCCGCCGGCGTCACGCGTCCCGCGTGACCCCGCTTGCCGCAGGCAGGCGCTCCGCGCCTGCCTCCTGCTCCTGGCTGGTGGACCTCAGGGCAAAGCGAAACCCCAGGTTGTCGCCGCGGTCGTCGCGGGGCCCCTCGTTGCGGGAGGCGGAGCGAAGCCACCCGCCCTCGCTGAACCACGAGCCGCCGCGCATGACGCGGGGGGCATCGACGTCCGGGCCACGCGGATCCGCTACCGTCCCGTCAGTGTAGTTCCGAGGCCCGTCGGCACACCACTCCCAGACGTTGCCGTGCATCTCGTAGAGACCCCAGTCGTTCGGCACGAACGACTTCACCGGCACCGTCTTCTGCCCGTACTCGCCTTTCCTGCCCCCCGCATAGGGATGCTTGCCGTCGTAATTGGCCTGCTCCGGACCGATCGTCGGGCCGAAATGGAACGGCGTTTCGCTTCCCGCCCGGCAGGCGTACTCCCACTCGGCCTCGGTCGGCAGTTCCGCGATGACGCCGGGCGCCAGCGAAGCCACACGTTGCAGGAATCCACTGGCGCAACTGACGTCATCCCAGGACACGCCCTCGACCGGGTTGCGTGCGTCTTCCTGGAAAGCGCTCGGATTTTCCCCGCCCATCACCGCCATCCACAGCGCCTGCGTGCAGGCGGTGTCGGCGAGCCAGAAGCCGGTGGTCAAGCGCACGCGGTGCCTCGGCCCTTCGTCTTCCGTTCGTTCGGGCTCGTCGGCCGGCGAGCCCATGCGGAACTCGCCAGGTTCGATCCAGCGGAAGCGCTGCACGACGCCAGCCAGGTCGACGTCGATCCACAGCCCGAGTGCATCGTCACCCCAGCCCATGTTTAATCTCGCCTTGCCGCTCCCACCCGTGGCTGCTTCGGCGTCCGCCGAAGCAGCCACGCTGCCTTCCCGTCCCGGGAAGGCAGCCATACCCGGCGGGGCCTCCGGGCCCTCCGGATTCAAGTCCTGCTGCAGGTGCTCCGCGCCCGCAACCTGCTCCTGGCTGGTGGACCTCAGGGCAAAGCGAAACCCTACGACGAGGGTGTGCGATTCAAAGCGGCCCGGCCCCACGAGGCGGGCGGCGGAGCGAAGCCACCTGGCCTCGAAGCACCACGAGCCGCCGCGCACGGCTCGGTCCGGGTAGTAACCCTCGTCGGGGCCACGCGGGTTCTCCTGGTCGTTTCCGTCGTAAGGCCGCGTCCCGTCAACGCACCACTCCCAGACGTTGCCGTGCATCTCGTACAGACCCCAGCGGTTCGGCGCAAAGGACTTCACCGGCATCGTCTTCTGCCGGGACTCACCTTTCTCGCCTCCGGCATAGGGCTCGCTACCGAGGTAGTTGGCCTGCTCCGTCGTGATCGTTGCGCCGAAATTGAATGGCGTGTCGCTGCCCGCCCGGCACGCGTACTCCCACTCGGCCTCGGTCGGCAATTCGACAACGACGCCGGCAAGCAGGGCAGCCACACGCCGCAGGAAAGCGCCCACCTCATCCCACGACACGGTCTCGACCGGGTTGCGTGCATCGTCCTGAAAACGGCTCGGGTTCTTCCCGCCCATCACCGCCGCCCACAGCGCCTGCGTGCAGGCGGTGTCGGCGAGCCAGAAGCCTGCGGTCAAGCGCACGCGGTGGCGCGGTCCTTCGTCGTCACCGCGCTCGGCTTCATCGTCCGGCGATCCCATCAGGAACTCCCCCGGTTCGATCCAACGAAAGCGCTGGACGACGCCCTTGAGGTCGACGTCGAGGTGCAGACCGTGCCCGTCGCGCGCCAGCTCCTTCGCCCACTGCGGGCGGTGCAGACGCGCCAAACGATAGTGGCGGCGACCACTGTCGATGGCGATCGCGGAGAGCTGCGTTGCGTGCGCGATCGGCAGCGTCAGCGGCGCCGCGCGCGCTTCGATCCAGCGCTGCCGCCAGCCGGCTGCGCTGCGCAGGCCGCAGACGACACCGCCCTCGAGGGTCAGCGCCGGCCAGCGGCCCGGAGGCGCTTCGCCGCGATCGGGCAGCAGAACGAAGCGATCGTCCTGCTGCCGCAGCCACCATGTGCGCGCGACCGCGCCGGCGCCGGCGCGCTGGCGGGCGGCGGCGACATCGGCCGGCCGCAGGCCGACGGGGATGTCGTCGACGCCGGCGAGCGCCCAGATCGGCGCCAGCAGCGACGAGTTCGCTGCCAGCCACGCGCGGTCGCCACCGTGGCGATCGAAGAGATCGCCGGCGTAGCCGGCGGCGTCGCCGACCGCCTGCTCGGCGGCGGCGCCGAAACGCGCGAACCAGTCGCGCGCCTCGCCGAGCCGGGCGATGAATTCGTCGCTGGCCGCTTCCGGCCTGGCATGCGCTTGCCAGATCAGCAGTTCGGCACTTTCGGTCGCGCGACCGCGCCAGGCGTGCGCATCGAGAGTCCGGCGCAGGATTTCCTGCTGCGCGGCGGCGGCGAGTCCGGAAAAGCGGTCGCGGTAGTCGGCGACGCCGGCCGGGGCGAGTTCGCAGAAGCGGCTGCCGGCGGCAACCACCGGCGCGTACGACCAGACGATCGCCTCGAGACCCGGCTCGGCGGCGGTGTCGGCGTCAAGGCGGCGCAGCGCGCGCAGCAATCCGGGTTCGACGCGGACGCAGCAGGCCAGCCGCGTCAGCAGCGCCGGCAGCAGCGGGTGCCGCGCCGCCGCCGCGCCGATCGGCGAGTCGGCAGCCGGCGCGGCAGCAGCGACAGTGGCTGGCGAGACCGGCGCCGCAGCCGCCGTGCCGGCGTGGCGCGCGCGCAACGCGCGCAGGCCGTGCGCGCCGTCGAGGCAGTGCAGCTCGCTGTGACGCAGCGCTTCTGCCGGCACCAGCGCCGGCGACATCGGCAGCCAGGCGACCGGCAGCGCGCCATGCTCGGCGAGGCGGCGGCTGAACTCCTGCCACGCCGCGGCGCGCGCCGGATCGCCGGCGAGCAGGCCGAGGTCGCCGAGGATCAGCACCCGCGTCGCCGGCGGCGGCAGGGGAATCGGCCCGGCCGCGGCGGCCGGCGGCGCGCGCCCCGGCGCAGCGACCGCGCGCGCGGCGAACGGCGAGTCGTCGACGAGCCACAGCCGCAGACCGCCCGCGCCGTGCCGCCGGCGCACCTCGCCGAGCAGCTCGCGGTAGTCGGCGTCGTAGGGAACGAGGCGCTGCGCGAGATCGACGACGACATCCATCTCGCCCCCCCAGCGGCGCAGCAGCCGCCGCGGCAGGCGCTGCGGCGAGCGCGCGCGCGCGAGTTCGCCGACCAGCGCCGGCACGTCGAGCGGTCCGCGTCGCGGCGACGCCAGCGCCCGCTGCAACGCGGGCCACAGCCGTGTGCGGCCGACCAGCGGCGCGTGCGGCGCGCTGCCCGATCGCCGCGGCTGGCAGTCCAGGCGCGTCAGCGGCGGCAACGGCTCGCTGCTCGGCGGCGTCGCCGCGGCCTCGACGCGGTACTCGACGAGCGCGAAATGCGCCGCCGAGACGGGTGGGCGACGGCCAGCGGCAATGGCCCGCGCCCCGGCCTCGCTGCCGCCGCTGGCGGCGGCGGCTTGCTGCCGCTCGTCGGCCGGCAGATCGATCCGTTCGGCGCGCTGCGGCTGCGGATGCAGGTCGAGCAGGCGGGCGAGTGGCGCAAGCTCGGCGGTGATCGCCTCGTCGCTGCCGGCCGCCTGCGCGCCGTGGACGGCGACCGCCGCGCACAACAGGTCGGCGCGGCCGGCGAAGCCGCGACGGCTCATTCAGCCCTGCTCCGCCGGCGGCTCGCCGAGGCCGGCGATCGGCAATCGCGTCTGCAACACGCCGGAATGGCCGGCAACGACGCCCTGCTTCAGGTAGCCGTACGCCGAGAGGCGGCCGAGCCACTGCCGCTGCGCGCTGCTCTGCCCCGGAAAGAGTTCGTGCAGCGCATAGAGCAGGTCGAGGTATTCGGCGAGGCCGGGCGGTGGCAGGTTGAGGTCGCTGACTTGCTGCCGGTCGCTGACCAGTTGCTCGGCCGCCAGCTCGAGGATCACCGCCGCGATCAGCTCGGCGCGCGGCGGGCTGGCGGTCGGCAGTTCGGCGAAATGTGCCGCGCCGCGCCTGACGAGCCAGTCGCGGTAGCTCATTCCGGGGTCCGGCTGCTGCGTCAGGACGATGCAGCGGCGCAGGAACGCCGCCGGCAGCTCGCGTTCCTCGTTGGTGGTGATGACGATCAGCGGCG
>JFAX01000048.1:5261-8708 GCA_000585015.1 Candidatus Accumulibacter adjunctus
AGCAGGCTGTTCGGCAGGTCGCTGTCCGCCTTGTCGATCTCGTCGATCAGGACGACGTGTCCGGCCGGCGCCGCCGGATCGATGCTGCGCTCGTCGGCGGCAAGGAAAGGCTGCGCCGACTCCCAGCCGAAGGCCTTCCACAGCACGCCGGGCCGCCAGTAGCGGGTCAGGTCGGCGAGCTTCTTTTCGGTGCTCCCGCCGGCCTGCGCGTCGGCCAGCCGGCGAACGGCGTCGAAGCGCGCCAGCAGCTCGGACGGCTCGAAGCGTGGATGGATCGTTTCGGCGTGCAGGCGCCAGCCGAGCGCGTCGGCCGCGGCACGCGCGAGCTGCGTCTTGCCGGTGCCCGGCTCGCCGCGCACGAGCAGCGGCCGGCGTGCCGCGTAGGCCAGCGTCAGCGCGTCGATCTCGGCCGCCGACCACTGGTGCCAGGCGCGCGCCTGGCCGGGAGATTCGCCGAGTTCCTGGACAGCACCGGGCCGCAGGGCGGCAAAGGGAGATTTGGGGACGGCGGTTGCGGTCATCGGTTTGCCTGTCGGTCAGTTGGGCAGAGTGGGCAAGTACTGCTTCGCAGCTTCCCACATCGGAGCCAGCGCCTTGATGATGGCCTGGCCATTGGTCACTGCGTTGGCGGTCTTCTGGAGACCATCGAGGCAGCCCTTGATGCGCCCAGGGTCCTCCGCTGCGCGGGCTCCGCTCTGCAGCAGCTCGCGCAGCTTGTTGAGTTCGCTCGACATCAATCGCCGCTGCTCCGCTTCGTGCGGAGCGGTGCAGCCGTCGATCGCTTGCTGCACAGCAGCCGCCAATACCTGCAGCAACTCGGCGCCGTGCAGCCCGATGACGATATCGCGGCCGGCGGCTTGCGCCCCCGGGGCGTTGGCCTGCGCGAGCGTGCCGACGGGGGCGTTGAAATTCATCGTCAGGCTGGTCACCGCCGGCGCAGCGGCAGGTGCCGATTCTCTTTCGGGCATCTCTTTCTCCTTGCTCCCCGCCTTTTGCGGCGAGATGTCGAAAACCGGGCCAAACGCATGCAGCAGGGTATCCTGCATTTGTCTCGCCCAGGGCGGCATCGCGTCGTCGCCCAGCCGCTGGAAGAAGATGCGCAGATCGAAGCGCTGGCGCAGCTCCTTGAGAAGTGCCGCTCGCCGTTCCGGACTCTCGAAACGGCCTGCCGCATCCGTGCTCACCACCAGCGCCGCACCGAGTTGCCTGGCGCGACGTCGAATGAAGGCGCCCAGGTAGTCGGGGTCATAGTCCCGACCGGTCTGGAATTCGCGCCGCTCGATCGTCGCCAGCAGCTCGGCCGCGGAGAGTGCCGCGCCTTCTTCGCCCGGTACTCCGAATTCGGGAACCGGATGGACGAGGCGGAAGACGTTCTCGGGCTGCGGGCTCCCGGCCGAGAAACACAGCCCAAAGCCCAGCCGCACCGCGGCCTCGATGCATGCCACCAGATGATCGGAGCTCGCCACCGGGTCGTGATCGCAATGCGCAGCGGCATCGACCTTGGTCCTGACGTAGCGCTCGGCGGCGACGAGCGCGCAACGGACGATGGCGCTGCAGACGATGCCGTCGGCCTCGGAGACCGACGCTGCGGGGGAAAGGCCTCTTGCGACCCGGGCTTCGAAGAACTCGCGGGCGCCCAGCAGAACCTCATGTGGAGGACCATCGCACGCCACGGCGAAGACGCGCTCGGCGCTGAGCGGCACTGCCCCATCGAGATCGCCGAACAGGTCAGCGTGCGTGAATGCCTGCTGTGTGCGCAAGGTCGCCCAGTTGTCCTGCAGGTAGCTCCAGAGCAGCTTCTGCAGTTCGGTCAGCAGCGGCGGAGCAACGGTGGCGCCAGCGGCGGGCTTCGCTGCCGCCGGCGACGGTGGCGGCGACGGTGGCTCGACGATGGGCTCGGCGGGCGCTGGCGCAGGCTGCCGCTGCAGCGCCCGGAGAACCTTCACCTTCAGATCGTCGGCGGTGGTGAACAGCGCCGCCCGCGGGATGTTGCTCGCCCCGGACGACAGGCGCGCGCGGAAAGCTTCGATCAGCGCGGGATCATTCTCCCTCGTGTACAGATCGGTCCGCGAGACCGGGATGGCAGCGACTTCCCGGACGAAGACGAAACAACGCAGGCCCGCCGCCAGCGCCGCGTCGAATTCGAGTTCGGTGATCGACTTGCCCTGCCCGGGCGGAACGAATCCATAGCGCAGGCCGACGATGCCGATGTAGATCATGCACGTCGCGACGTCGCCGACACAGCTTGGCTCAAGGGATCGCGGATCGGCCCCGTAGCTCTCGACGACCGTGTACTCGCCGCTGAGGACCTCCCTGACCGCGCGCCGCTCGTCCTCCAGGTCGGAAAGCGTCGAAGGCAGATAAAGTCGCATGCCGTGTTGCTCCGCTTGTAGACCTTCCCCGCACCCGCCTGCGGGTGCCTGCGGTCGTGCTCGTTTCCTGCGCGGTCACGGCTCGCAGATGCCGGGGAATGCCGCCGCTGGCACACACGCCCGCCACGCGAGTCGGGGCAGACCGGCGACCCGCTGCTCCCCCCGGAAAGCATTTCCCGCGCGGATCGGCCGGCAGCCGATTCGGTCGCCGAGACCATGGGCAATCATACCTTGGAGATGGACTGCGAGACACCGATGCACATCGACCCGACGCTCGCCGAGGCGAAGGGCTACGTCGCCGGCATGCAGACGCCGATCAATCCGTCGCGTTCTGCTCTTGTGTTGCAGCACAACACCTTTCGGAAGGACCGAATCGTGAGCAGCCACTTCACCATCCGCATGCAGCTGAAGCGGATGACGCAAGGGCAGCCGCTTCCCTGCGCCACCGCGAAACGCTCAGCGCTTGCCGGGCACGAAGATCTGGTCGAAGATGCCGCCGTCGGAGAAGTGGAGCTTCTGCGCGTTGCGCCAGCCACCGAAGACCTTGTCGACGGTGATCAGCCGGGTCCTGACGAACTGCTTCGCGTACTTCGCCGCGACCTGCGCATCCGTCGGGCGGTAGAAGTGCCTGGCGGCGAGTTCCTGCCCTTCCGGTGAATAGAGGTACTCGAGATACGCCTGCGCCACCTGGCGCGTGCCACGCTTGTCGACCACCTTGTCGACGACCGTCACTGGCGGCTCGGCGAGGATCGACAGAGAAGGCGTGACGATCTCCAGCTTGTCCGCCCCGGCCTCCCTGAGCGACAGATGGGCTTCGTTCTCCCAGGCGAGCAGCACGTCGCCGATGCCGCGTTCGACGAAGGTCGTCGTCGAGCCGCGCGCACCGGAATCGAGCACCTTCACATTGCGATAGATCTGGCCGACGAACTCGCGCGCCTTGGCTTCGTTGCCGCCCGGCTGCTCGACTGCGAAGGCCCAAGCTGCCAGGTAGTTCCAGCGCGCACCGCCCGAGGTCTTCGGGTTCGGCGTGACGATCGCGACGCCCGGCTTGACCAGGTCGTTCCAGTCCCTGATT
>JFAX01000049.1:0-5230 GCA_000585015.1 Candidatus Accumulibacter adjunctus
GTCTTGGTTGCGCGAGAGGTTGTCGACAGGCCATGCTGAGTGTGCGATGGTTGATCGCTTCCTCGCCGCTCTCCACGGCGACGATGGCCGCCGCCATCAGCAAGTGCGCCAGTTCCCCTATGGTGCCCTCGCTGCGTGTGAGCAGGTAGCGAGCCATGTCCAGCGTGGCAATTGGGGAAGGCCGGCGCAGCGGGAGCGAAGCGGCGAAGCTGGCCAGCAGTGAGCAGCAATCGTCGTTGGCCTCCCATACCGGCAGCATCATCGGCTCGAAGCGATTTTCCAACTGGTCATCGGAGCGGATGGCTAGGTAGGCGTCGCGCGTGCCTACCCCAACCAACGGGATGCGCAGTTCGTTGCCGAGGAAGCGCAGCAGGTTGAGGAATTCCCGGCGGTTGACGCTGTTGCCGGCCAGCACGTTGTGCAGCTCGTCGATCACCAGCATGCGCACGCCGACCTTGCGCAGCAGTGCCAGAGCCAGTTGCTCCATTTCCGGCAACCGTGGGCGTGGGCGCAGCGGCGCGCCCATCGCGGCGAGCAGCGCGACGTAGAAGCGGATCACGGACGGCTCGGACGGCATCTGCACGACCAACACCGGGATGTGCTCCTGGTCGGCGTCGGAGCTGGCCGGGTGGGTGCGGCGGAACTTCTCGACGATCATCGACTTGCCATTGTTGGTCGGGCCAACCAGCAGCAGGTTGGGCATGCGTTGCTTGTTTGGCCACGCATAAAGGGCTTCCAGCCGGTTCAGCGCCTCGACTGCGCGCGGATAGCCGATCCAGCGGTCGGCGCGAAGGCGCTGGATGCGCTCGTCCGCCGGAAGACGGGCCAAGCCCTGGGCCGCCGGCAGCAGGTGGGACAGGTCGATGATGGGATATTCGTCCACGGCTACCACTCCTCAATCTGGTCGAACGGTTTGGCGGGTGGCAAGTTGTCTGCCTGCGGGTCGGCAATATCCGTATCCGGCGGAACGGGCTTGTCCGGCCGAGCTGATGTCTTGAGGTGCTGGCGGCGATCCGCGTCACGCCGCGCCTTGCGTGTGGCCTTCTGCGCGCTGGTCACAATCTCACGCATCTGGCCGATCATGCGGAACAGCGCCGACTCATCCACCTGTTCGCGCCCTTGCTGCCGCAGTTTCGCCAGCGCCTGCCGTTGTTCCCAGAGGGTGACAGCCGGATGCGACAAGGTACGGTAGGGAATTTCCAGGTAATGCTGTCCCTCCGGTTCCAGGACCCAGATACGGCTGATGTCGCGCGGATCGCGCCGGATCAGAAAGGACGGCCAGCGTTCACGCCGCGCAATCCACGGCTTGAGCGCATCGGCGTAGTAGTGGATGTGGTCGATGACAAAGCCGGTGCGGGTCAGCGTGCGCCGGAGGATCGGCAGAAAATCGACCAGGAACGAAGTAGCGCGTGTGACGACGGCCGGTACGCCGACACGCGCCACGGCCTCGGCCCAGCGCGCGGCCGGCGGTTGGAGCAGGCCGTTGTGCACCGAACCGTGGTAGGTGCCGACCGCCAATGTGAGCCAGCGTGTCGGCGCCGATCCAAATCTGAGCCACCGTGCCGACCGAATATTGAGCCAGGGGTGGGGGCCGGCCTTCAGAGGGCCGGCGGTGGATAAGTGTAGGTCTGTCCTGGCTCTTTGACCTCCTCGATGTTGAGTTGAGCGCGCGGGGGAAGCCGCGCAGGGCGTAGCCCGTAGCGGATTTCCCCGCGCGGCGCCGCTTCAGAAGTCGTCCTGCGGCAGCTCGGACTTGCTGCCCTTGCGGGCCTGCTCGCGCGCCTTGATGCGCTTCTTGGCCTCTGCCGTACTGCGGCTGAAGCGGATCGACTCGTTGCCCGTCTCCACGATGTGGCAGTGGTGCGTGAGCCGGTCCAGCAACGCGGTGGTCATCTTCGCGTCGCCGAACACGCTGGACCACTCCGCGAAGTCCAGGTTGGTCGTGATCATCACGCTGGTGTGTTCATACAGGCGACTGAGCAGGTGGAACAGCAACGCCCCGCCGGCCTGGCTGAACGGCAGGTAGCCCAACTCGTCCAGGATGACGAGGTCCATGCGCAGCAAGCTCAATGCAATGCGCCCGGCCTTGCCTTGCGCCTTCTCCTGCTCCAGTGCATTGACCAGGTCGACCGTCGAGAAGAACCGCACGCGCTTGCCATGCCGGGTGATGCCCGATACGCCGATGGCCGTGGCCAGATGCGTCTTGCCCGTGCCCGGCCCACCCACCAACACGACGTTGTGTGCGTCGTCTGTGAAGTTGGTTGCGGCCAGTGTGCTCACAAGCTTGCGATCTACCGGCGAGACCTCGAAGTCGAAGCCGGCGATGTCGCGATGCACCGGGAACTTCGCGGCGTGCATCTGGTGGCTGACCGAGCGCATGGCGCGATCCGTGCCCTCGGCCTGCAGCAAGTGCTCGATCAACCAGCGCGAGGAGTCCACCCCTGCGTTCGTTCCTTGCTCCACCAGGTCGGCCCAGGCGCCGGCCATGCCATGCAGACGCAACGCCTTGAGTTCAACCGTCACGTCACGCGTCATGGCCGGCCTCCTCGGTGGCGTTGTCGGCACGCAGGCTGTCGTAGCGCGCCGTGTTGGCCAGCGGCGGTGTGCTCACCTTCAGCTGCGTCGCAGCCGTCTGCGGCATCGGCACCGCATTCAGGCGCCCCAGCACGTTGACCACGTGCTCCACGCTCACCTTGCCGGGCGGCCCGGTCTCCAGCGCCAGTTCCACCGCCACCAGCACCGCGTCCAGCCCGGCGCTCAGCACGATGGCCAGCACCTGCGCCATCACGCGGTCGCCGCCCGGGTTGCGCAGCAGCCCACGGCGCAGCCTCTGCAGCGGCTCGGGCATGTCGGCGAACGGCGCGCCATTCCTCAGCGCGCCGGGCTTCCTCTGCAGCAGCGGGATGTAGTGCTGCCAGTCATACCGCGTCTCGCCGGCGTTGCTCAGGCGGTCGTGGCGCGCGACGATGTGGTCGTTGGCCACCACGACGACGCTGCCCGGGTACAGCCTGGTGCTGACCATTTGCCCGAACAGCTCGCACGGCACCGAGTAGCGGTTGCGCGCCACCGATACCAGGCAGGTGCTGGACACGCGCGCGGGCTTCTCGACGTAGCCATCGAACGGCGCCGGCATGGGCATCAGATGCGCCCGCTCGTGTTCGAGCATCTCGGCCACGCTGAACTGCTCGTGCTCGGGGTGGCGCACCTCGTCCCACAACGCCCGGCACCGCTGGCCCAGCCAGGCGTTGAGTTCGCTGAAGCTGCCGAAGCGCTGCTTGGCCGCGTCGATCCAGATGCGCCGGCGGCTGTCCTGCACGTTCTTCTCGACGACGCCCTTCTCCCAGCCGCTGGCGACGTTGCAGAAGTCCGGGTCGTACAGGTAGTGCGCACACATGGTCGCGAAGCGCTCATTGACGATCCGGCCCTTACCCTTCTTGACCTTGTCCACCGCGGTCTTCATGTTGTCGTAGATGCCGCGCCGGGCCACGCCGCCCAGGGCTGCAAAGCTGCGGGTATGGGCATCGAACAACATCTCATGGCCTTGGCTCGGATAGGCCACCAGCCAGAAGGCCCGCGAAGCGCATAGCTTCATGTGCGAGACCTGCATGCGGTAGTAGATCCCGCCCACCACCAGCCCTTCCTCGCTCCAGTCGAACTGGAAGGCTTCGCCGAGCTCGAAGGCCAGCGGCACGAAGGCGTTGGCGCTCGCAGATTGACCTTCGCCCTGGCGCCACGCCCGGATGAAGTCGGTCACCCGCGTGTAGCCACCGTCGTAGCCAGCGCCCCTGATCTCGGCGTACAGCGCCTTGGCCGTGCGACGCTCGCGCTTGGGCCGCCGGGCGTCGGCCTTCAACGCCTGCCTGAGCGCCTCGTGGAACGCAGTGAGCTTGTTCGGCTGCTCCCCGCGCCGGTACTTCGGCGGGCCATCCACCTCGCCGTGCAGCCACTTCGCAACCGTGTTGCGCGACAGCCCCGTCATGCGCGAGATCTCGCGCTCCGATTTGTTCTTCCGGGCATGCAAACGCCGGATCCTGCCAATCATGTCCATGGTGATCACTCCTCGTCCTCTGCTGCACAAAAAAACAGCAGAGTAGGTTGAACACCTGGCTCAATTTTGGGTCGGCACAACCCTCATAAGTGGCTCAGTTTTCGGTCGGCGCCAACATTCGTTCACCGCTTGCGCGCCGGCATGCGCAAGCTGCGACAGTGGCGCTGCGCCGCTGTGCATGCCGCCACCGAGTCTGGCGCGGCCCTGAAGTCAGGCCGGCTCCTCACCTTTGGCGCTTCTGCCCACGCCGTGCAGCCGGCCGGGCCGCTCCAGGGCTGCGCCGTGCTGCGCGCTATTGCGCCACCGCTGGAGCGTGCGCCGGGCCCTCGCGCCATCCGCCCTATGCTCTGCCCCGTTCGTTGTCCGTTTCGGCTCTGCCGCTGCTCACCGCCTCGCCTAACCCTTCGCTGGAGCGGACGGCCACCGGCAAGCCAGCTTGGCCGCGAGGCTCTTGCTGTCTATCATCCGCCTCACGGCCAAGCCGGCTCACCGGCGTCCGCCTCTCAGCTCAAACGTTAGATGCTTTGCTGTGCGCACAAATTTCGGCCAGCAACAAGACTGTTTTTTTTCTTAAATCGAACCTAAAATTTCTTCGCGGAACTCCATGGAGAAATATTTTGAAAAATTGGTTATTTCTGGCTACGGCCATTATTTCTGAGGTCATTGCAACCTCTGCGCTCAAGTCTAGTGAGGGCTTTACTAGGTTAGTACCGTCTTTTATCGTCGTAGCGGGATACGCTGCTGCTTTTTATTTCCTGTCGCTGACACTCAAATCGATTCCTGTTGGAATCGCCTACGCAGTTTGGTCGGGCCTCGGGATCGTCTTGGTCACTGCGATTGCATGGGTTTTGCATGGTCAAAAACTAGATATGTGGGGATTTGTTGGTGTCGGCTTCATTATCAGCGGCGTTGCTGTGCTCAACTTGCTATCTAAGGCAAGTGTTCACTAAAACGGTCGCATCTAACCATTCCGTCGAGAGGGACCGCCCACAAGCTGCGCTTGCGGGTTCCCTTCGCGGCTTCGCCGCTACGGCGGCCCCTCACGTCAAACGTTGAACGACAGCTTTCCCAAAAGCTCTACGGCTGCTCTGGGTCGACACCGGTAATCGGATCGTTGCCGCACTGAACAGCGCCCCGTTCCAGGTCGCCTCCATTTATGCGGCTGAACCGAGGGAGAGCAGC
>JFAX01000049.1:5512-7629 GCA_000585015.1 Candidatus Accumulibacter adjunctus
TGCCGGTAGAGCGTCTGCCGGGTAATCCCGAGTTCTTCGCAGAGATCGCCCACCTTGGTTTCCGGTTGCCCCATGCTGGCCATCGCCAGGCGTAGCTTGGCGGCGGTCATCTTGAAGGGGCGCCCCCCTTTCCTGCCGCGAGCGCGCGCCGAGATAAGTCCAGCGACTGTTCGCTCGGAAATCAACTCACGCTCGAACTCGGCCAGCGCGGCAAAAATACCGAACACAAGCTTGCCGGCGGCAGTCGTCGTGTCGACCGCCGCACCGTGACCGGTCAGGACCTTCAGGCCCACGCTACGCGCAGTTAGGTCGTGCACGGTGTTGATCAGGTGGCGCAGATCACGGCCAAGCCGATCGAGCTTCCACACGATCAGCGTGTCCCCTTCACGAAGCGCCTTCAGGCAAGCAGCCAACCCTGGGCGATCATCGCGCCTGCCCGAGGCCAGATCCTCGTAAAGGTGCGCAAGGCTCACACCAGCGGCGATGAGCGCATCGCGTTGCAAATTGGTGGACTGGGATCCGTCCGCCTTCGATACCCGCATGTAGCCGATCAGCACCTTTTCACCCGTCACGTATACGTTCGATTATGTGACAGTTTGCATCGGGAAGCTCTGCACGTCAAAATTTGTCACTTAACCCGTCATTCTGTCTAAGGCATGCAAAGGGTAGGCTAGGCTCATAATGTGACAGAAATTCCGGGGGGATGCCTTCCTTCGCGAAGGTGGCGCGCAACTGTTCCAAGGAAGCGGGGTCGCGCCGACCATAGGAAGCCAACGCGAACAGCGAGCGTGCCGTCTCGGGGTTGTGTCGTGCTTCAATGATGGCCTCATCAATGGCCTGGATTGCACGCTGCCAGTGATCGACGGGTTCGGGCTTCGGCGCTTTCGCCGGCAGGCCACTGGTGAACCCGGTTTGGGGCTCGGACCAGAATAGCTTTGCGTGCTCGCCTGGCGGGCTTATATCCCTCACCTCAATCAAGCTGATTGCCGTTGCCGCCGCCTCCAGCATCTGCAACCGTACTGCCGGGTTCAGGGTTTCATACGGTCGCCACAGACTTTGCCCAGCACGCAGCGGATGCCCGCAGCATTCCCAGATTTGGCGGAGATACCCCGCGTAGGTGCCGCACGTCGAAAGCGGGGTGTTCAGCTCATCGAGCAGCGTGCGTAGCAGCCTAAACCACAATCCGGCGTGGATGCGTCGGCGCGGCAACTCCACGTGGCCGGTCGTCAGTGCCTGCCAGGTACGCTGGTCCATCGCCGCAATCGCGTCGCTGGCAGTGCGCGGTTCGGCGTCGGCGTTCTCCCAGCCGAGAAACCGCCCTGGCACGCCCCAATAGGATTCCAGCCAGCAGCCATGCAGTGGGCAGCTCAGCATCAGGGGCAGCTTCCACGCGAGCAGTATGACCCTGCCTCGATTTCACGTACAGCAGGAAGTTGATAACTTCAGAGGTACGGAGAATCGAAATGAGAGAAGGCAAGCTGCCCAAGAGGCAGTACACACAGGAGTTCAAGGCTGAGGCTGTCAGGCTCGCGGCGTCGGTAGGAGGGCATGAGGCCGCACGGCGCCTCGGCGTGCCGGTGGCGACGCTGGGCAACTGGTCCAGGCGTGGCACTGCATCGGCCGGCGCCAGCGGCGCGGTGGCGCCGCCCAGTGAGGCACCCACGCGGCGCCCGGTGAGCGAATTGGAGGCGGAGAACAGCCGCCTGCGCAGGGAGTTGGCCGACGCGAAGCTGGACGTGGAAGTCCTTCGAAAAGCGACGGCGTACTTCGCCAGGGGGTCGCGATGAAGTACGCCTGGATCGATGAGCATCGCGACCAGTACACCGTCAGCCGGCTGTGCCGCGTGCTGCAGGTGTCCCGCAGCGGCTACTGCCAATGGCGCGTGCGCCCGCCCAGTGCCGGCACACTGGCCAACCAGGCTCTAGATGCCAAGGTGGCCGCCATCCACGATGCCAGCCGCCGAAGCTATGGCCGCCCTCGGATCGTCCACAAGCTGCGCCAGCAGGGCGAAGTCGTTAGCGCCGAGCGAGTGCGAAAGAGCCTGCGGCGCCAAGGCCTGCGCCCGGTGTACAGAAGGCCGTTCGTGGTGACCACCGATTCGGCGCACCGCTTGCCAG
>JFAX01000050.1 GCA_000585015.1 Candidatus Accumulibacter adjunctus
ACGCAGGGTTGCCGAAAGGACACCAGCAGCCGGGGCGTCGGCGAGCCCCGCCGGGGCGGCAGGTGCCGCGACGAAGCGCTGCCAACTGCCGCCCCGGCCTGCCAAGCCACCTCATTCACCCACCACCCGCCCTTCGCGCCGGGGATCGGCACCGCCGCTGAGACCGCCGCCATCCCTGCTGATCGCCTGCAACCCGCTGCTCATGCCGATTTCCCTGACTTCGTGGCCCCACGATCCAAGCGCTTCGACGATAGTGGACGGGAAACGCCCTTCCTCGAGCAGCGTCGGCCCGTTGAGCGACCCGAAATTGGGCAGGTCGATCGCCTCCTGCGGTGTCATTTGCCAGTCGAGCGTAGCCAGCAGCAGTTTTGCCGTGTAGTGGATGATCAGCGCGCCGCCAGGCGAGCCACCGCTCAGGACCACTTCACCGGTCACTTCGTCGAAGACGAGTGTCGGACTCATCGATGAGCGCGGCCGCTTTCCCGGTTCGACCCGGTTGGCGATCGGCAACCCGCGATCGTCGTGTGGCAAAAAGGAGAAGTCGCTGAGCTGGTTGTTGAGCAGGAAGCCGCGCACCATCTGGCGAGCACCAAAGGCGTCCTCAATGGTGCTGGTCATCGCCAGCGCGTTGCCATGGGCATCGATGATACTGAGATGCGAGGTCCCGTACTCGACCTGGTCCGGCATCGACGAACGAGTCGGCGCCACCGCCCCCGGCACACCCGGCTGGGCGACCTGCATGCTGCGGCCCGCCTGGATCAGCTGCGCCCGGACAGCGAGGTAATCGGGCGCGATCAGCGAATACCAGCTGTCGGCGGGAGCAGCAACGAAAGCCGGATCAGCGACGTAGCGCGCACGATCGGCGAAGGCGAGACGTGCAGCCTCGCTGTAGTAGTGCAGCCACTGCGGGTCGGCAAAAGGCAGCGACACGGCAGCGGTGTGGCCGAGGATGCCGAGCATCTGCGCCATGGCAATGGCTCCCGAACCGGGAGGCGGAAAGCCGCAGATGCGATAGCGGCGTGGCGGCTTCGCCTGTCGTGCGGCGTAGTCGCTGCAAAAGGGCTGTCGCCGTTCCGCTCGATACCCGGCCAGGTCACTCAGGCTCAGCCGGCCGGGGTTGTCCGGGTGCTGGCGCACCTTGGCCACGATCGCCTGCGCGACTTCTCCCTCGTGCAGCGCACGCGATCCCTCGCCGGCTATCCGGCGCATGACTGCGGCAAGTTCGGGATTGCGCAGGGTAGTGCCAACCGCGACCGGCTGCCCGCTGTGATCGTAGAAATGCGCTGCGGCCTCGCGGTCGAGGCGCAGGTAGGGTTCCGCCTTGAGCAGCGCATGCAGCCGCTGGCCGACCGGAAAGCCGGTCTCAGCCAGGTGGATTGCGGGCTCGAAGAGAGTCGCCCAGGGCAGCCGACCATACTCCGCATGCGCCATTTCGAGCATGCGCACGGTTCCGGGAACGCCGACCGCCCGGCCGCCGATCACTGCCTGATGGAAGCTCAGCGGCTTGCCATCGGCCCGCAGGAAGAGACCTTCGCCCACCGCTGCCGGCGCCGTCTCGCGGCCATCGAAAGCCACCGTCTGCCGGCCATCGTGGTGCAGAAGGAAGGCACCGCCGCCAATCCCGCTCGACTGCGGTTCGACGAGACCGAGAACCATCTGCGCCGCGATCGCCGCATCGATGGCGGCGCCGCCCGCACGCAGCATGGCCGCGCCCGCCTCGCTCGCCAGCGGATTCGCCGTCGCAACCGCGAAACGCTCTCCCCGCCAGCCGGGCTGCGGGCTTTGCCCGGAGACTCCTTCCGGTTGGTGAAGCTCCGCCGTCGCGGGAGGGAGCCGCGAGCCCGCCCCGATGCTGCAGCCAGCCAGGAGCGCGAGCGCGGTCAGAAGAAGCGTGGGGAGCTTCATGGCAGCTCTCCTGTCAGCGGAAAGTAGGCTGGACGAGGCGAAAAGGGTCGCCCCGATCGCATGCTTGGCGAAGGTGGTCCGCAGCAACCCCATCGTTCGGCCACGATGTTAAACGGGAAACGGAGCGACAGGCAACGGGACCAAGTGGCCAGCGACGGCGAACGACGGTCTTGTCCACGTCAACAACTGCCACCGCGCGGCCCCTGGTCCGTTTGGCTGCACCGGGCGCGGCGAAACCAGTGCCCCGCGCCGGACGAACGACCTCCGAGTTGACGTGGGGCAGCACAGCCGGCGAGGATCGTTGGCTGCTCGGAGAAACGAACACCGACGCCGCAGCAGCGCCGTGTCGGGCAAATCAACCCCCGTGTCGCTTGGCGGGCCCTTGTCGCAAGCCTCCTGACGCCATCCGTGACAGCAGGGCGTTCAGAGGGCCATCGACTGTGGCAACGGGTCTGCCGTGCGGCCCTAACGTTCTGCCGACTGGCCCGGAACTGTTGCAGTACGCGCTTGCGCCGCGGCCGCATTGCGCAACAACTGGTTCAACTGATTGGCCAGGTTGGCAACCGTCTCGATACTCAGGGCCATGCGGCAGGCGAGAGTGCCATCTATGGCTTCCGGAACCTTCACCCCTGGCTGCCCGAGCCGGGAGAGATAAGCCAACGTCTGCGGCTCGAAGAAACCGAAGTCGATGAAGACAACGCCGCTTCCGGCCTGTACGGTGGTGAAATTGGAGAAGACGGGTTGCTGCGAATGCTCGACGGGCTGCATGCGAACCGCCACCGTGACGGACTGGGCCGCCGTGGGTGCTGCATCGGCCACATCGGCATCTGAGAATGCTTCGTCGTCGATCCGGGTATCCTTGTTGCTGCTCATGAGTGGTCTTTCGTCCATTTCCGAGAAAGGTTGAGAAAACGCGGCACTTCCGGGTCATCCTCCAGCGCTGCGGGAACTGCTGCTCTCGACACGCCACCTGTGCCGGAGCGGCCAGCTTCCAGCTGCGCAAGGCGAATCGGGCAGACCCGCGCTGCTTCAGTCGCCCAGTATAGCCGGACTGGAATGCAGTCCCGCTCTGCTTTCTACGCGCGTCAGCAACTTCTTCGGCGCAACGACCCGAGTCCTGCGAGCGCAAGTCCAACCAGAGCAAGAGAACCTGGCTCGGGAACGCCCCTGAAATCGTCGAGGAAGAGTTCCGCGTCGTAGTAGTAATTGTCCCCGCCGTTTACAACGCCAAAGCCGATCGTATACGAACCGTCGGCGGGAAGCGTGAATGCAAAGGGGTTCCATCCTGAGGTGGCTGACGCTCCCGCGGTAAAGGAATCCATCAGGCGAATGAGGACCGTGTTTCCTATTGCCGGGCCGCTGATCACGGCAAATGCCGTGTCGTTGCTCCCGAACTGCGGGTCGGTATCATCCGTCGAAAAGAAATTCCAGCGTTGCTGCACGACTTCCCCGACAGAGCCCGAAAACGTTTGCTTGATCCCCGATCCATTGAACGCCTGGTAGGACGCAGCCAGGGTTCCGACGGGCAATCCAAAGAACGCATCCAGCGCTGTGGTATTGGAAGGGGGGCTGTAGTTGCCGGTGCTCGCGCCGTGGTCCTGCCCGTCATTGCTCACCAGCCGAGCCATCAGGGCTTGATAGGGAAAGACGTTCTTGGCAGGCGGATCGTAGGTGACGACCGTGGTCGGACCCGTCGTGGCGACATTGCCAAGCACCGTCCAACCCGAAAGACCCGCCTCAAAATCCTGATTCACGGGCGCGCCAGATACCGCTGCGCTCAGCGCGCAGAGGGCGCCTGCGACACCGAACCGGGTAAGCTGTTTCATAGTGGCGCCCCCTCTTGGAGCATGTTGCGATTCGTGTTGCTCATGACCATTCTCCTGTACCCGACGGGGTGCGAAAGATTCACATACCGACCAGCAGCCGACATACACGGACTCCATAAGCAAAAAATATACCCGGGATTATTGCGATATGATTTATTGCAGTTTTCTTGTTCCGCCGCAGGCTGCAGCATCCGGCACTGTAAAATGCGTCGACAATTGGACCGGAAACTCCTCATGAAAACCGGGATCGCAGCCGCCTCTTGGCCCAAGGTGCTGGGCGCCACCGACCCTCCGCCACGACGCCGTGGCGGCCTGCATCAGTGAGTGAGGGCGCGGCCCAAGCAGGAGCCGCGAGACCCCGCCGTCACCTGTGATTGGATAAGCGAGGGGCGAGAATGAAGGATTACACTCGCCCGGCGTGGCCGGGCACCCAGCCGCGACTCGGGTATCCCGCGATCCGGCGCTGACGCCCGTCGCGCCGGCACCGGTTCAGACTGGCTCCGGTCTGCACTCCGAACCGCCTCGTGGGGTTCACGAAGCGGCTCGGAAGCGGAGCCCGCTCCACCGGCGACGGGTGTCAGAACACGCCAAGGAGTTCCGGTTCGGCCAAGCCGACAAGCTGGATGTTTGGCGAAGCCATCGCAGCTGCCTCGGCAACGGCCACCGGACCGGCAAGACCGCCGTCTACCAACTCTGCAAGTCCAGGCACGGCAACGCCCGCAGCCGCCGCATCACTGGCCGCGATGTTGAAGTACACATCGGTCATGTCTACCGAGCGGCCATCGGCCAAGGTAGCGCTGCCACGTTCGAGATGCAGGTTGCCCTGGGCGTCCAGGAACGGCAGCTCAGTGTAGTCGACCGCCAAGCTGAGCAACCCGGCATTCTCCAGGCTCACCAGCTCGCCGTCGTCGGTCTGGTGGTTGCCGTTCAGATCACGCCAGATCTTGAGGCTGGCGAAATCGGTGTCGTCGGCATCCACCAGCCCGTCGCCATTGCTGTCGAAAGCGGACAGCTTGCTGAACCCGGCTCCCTTGCTGGAGCCCCCGAACATCTCCGAAATGTCGTCGATGCTGCCGTTACCGTTGCGGTCCACAACCAGGAAACCGTCATCACCCGACAACCATCCGGAGTCTATCCCCTTGCCCGTACCCAGCAGATCGAAGGTGCCCTGTGACTTGCCACGGGCGATCGTCTGAATGCCATTACCATTGAGGTCGATAACGATCGGTGTGATCGCGGCATCCTGCGTCAGGTCGTTCTCGCCCGAATCCAGCGTGACAGAAACCGTCGCCTTGAATCCGGAACCAGTGACATCCGAGTCCACCGTGTCATCAGTGCCTTGATTCGGCTTGCTGCTCCACGGGTACTTCGCCACCGAAATGGCCCCGGT
>JFAX01000051.1 GCA_000585015.1 Candidatus Accumulibacter adjunctus
CTTAAGGGGGTGTGAACGATTACAAGGGCGGTGTCTGGTCGCAGTCGAACAACAGGTGAGTATTCGCGTCGTATCCGAGTGTACAAAACAAACTGCCATCAGGCCGAACAGTCGGAGCGCTGATCACCGCTTCAAGAGGCTTCAGTCGTCGCATGTCGCGCAAAGCCAAGACGCTCCGACAAACACTTGGAGGTGGGTTTTCGAGCTTGCGTCTCGGAGGCCTGCCTTCCCTCTGAGGGTGAAGAGAATAGAATTGCACCAGACCACCGACAAGATACCGCAGAGCATGTTCGTCCTGCGGCATCAGTCTGCCTGCATCACCGATGGTGACCAGCTCCGCACCGAAATCGAAGACAGCTGGAGCGTCGCGCAACACCTGGAGCAAAGCGTCGGTGGCCTCAGACTCCTTGCCCTCGACAATCTCGATCTCCACCGGCTGGCCATACAGTTGGAAGGTGGTTCCGCCGTGCGCCCACGAATGAAGGCGTGGCCGGGCACCGTCCAAGTACAGTTTCCCAACCGGACGACGGCCGTCATAATCCGGTTCAAGCGGGTCGAGCGTCTGCATCCCGCTGTATTTACCCTTGTCAGCGAGAACGGTCTTGATGGTGACCTGCCGCTCCTGGCCGTCGTCCAAGACGATGATGGTCCAGTCGGACATGAGTTCCCGTCGCTCGGCAGCGCGCTTGACAATCTGGCGGGCCTGAACGTCGTTAGTGCCGGGAGCATTCGCGCACAGTTCAGAGACGCGCTCGCAGGACCATTGCTCTCGCGCTATTGCAGCCGCCTCCTTCAGAGCAGCCTTCGCTGCCGCCTTGTTTGCCGCAGCAGCAGCGCTCTCTTCGGCGGTCGGACCCGGGATAATGTTCCGGGTATCCATCGCCCCACCAAGGTATCCCTCGATCAACTCCGGTTCGCCGCGACGCTGCTCCAGAGCACCGCGACACTCTGCACCGGCCGCGAAGTCGATGTGATTCGTCTCCCATACGGATGAATCGAACAGCCCGCGCTCAAGCAGGGAGCCTGACTTGCTGACCTCGTAACGGCCATACCCCATCGCCCACAGTTTGGTGAGAAGTGCCTGTCCCGCGCGAGGAATATCCCGCGCATCACTGACCATCACATAAATGCGCTGGCCTTTGACGCCGATCAGTTCCCGGTCACCATGAAAAATGCAGGAGGACGTGCTGGGCCACGACAGCAGTTCGAAGTCGAGGAACTGAGGGACTGCTTCCCCCAGCGCCTGGAGCAAACCATTTTTGTCAAAGGGCGGGCTGTCGTCCTTTGGGGCATCGTAGTCGAGCATGAGGATGCCCGGGCCCGCAGGCCAGTGCATCATCGCTTTGCTGCGTGGCATTTTGTCTTCCGGTTTCCCTAAGCGGTTCCAGGTAGCCTCGGGGACAAGACGGATCGGGCTCCTCGGCGTCAGTCCATAGACGAGACACTGATTGGTTGCCAGGCTCTGCAACAAGTTGGAAAACTCTTCCAGATTCTGGAACGTTTCCGTCTCCATTTGTCCGGTTGAGACGTAAGCCGTCGTCTTCTTCTGCAGCTTCCCCTCTTTGTCCAGCCAGAATTCTTTCCCAACAATCCTCGGTTTGCTTGCTGTAAGCAACGTGCAGCTTCCTCCACTCATGACCTGACTCCTTCCATGCTCAGCAAGTTCTCCAGCAGGTCATCCACGCAGACCTCCTTGACGCCGGCAAGCATTCGCCCGGCATCTCGCTGCGTCATGCGGCGCTTCCGTGCCAAGTGACCGCGGACCACGTCGAGCTGCCGCCTGTGGACATCCAACGTGCTCAGCGCGAAATCTGCCATTACACATTTGACCGCGAGAGCTGGAAGACCGACGGCATCGCCGATGGCTTCCGGATACAGTGCCGCGTTGAAGTGCTCATCCAGGTTGGACGCTTGATGAGAGAGTCCCGCGACGGCTTCGGCACAGTAACCGGCGATGTTGTTGATCGCCGCCCTGAGGAAGAGCACGGGGTTCTCGCTGGCGTACTTTCTCAAACCATCATCGCCGTGCCAAGTTCGCGTATTCCGGCCAAGCCAGACGGGCTTCCCGGTATAACTCTGCCGGAACAACCGAGCCCCACGAATGGTCTCTCCCATGACTTTCGCTACAATCACATGACCAGCTGCACGAGCAGCGGCTTGCGGCAATGTCGCGGGATCGATTCCGAATTCACACTCGATGGCTTGAACACTGCGGTACTGTCCAAGCAGTTGCTCGCGACTCAGATTGGCGATGCTGTTCGGCGCGTTTCGAAGGGGCTCAGTTTCTGGTCTGAACGACGGCCTCTGGAGCGTTGCTTGAATCGCTGTCGTCATCGCCTTGTTCTGGTCCTGCCTGAGGGTGTGGAGGATCTCAGTCATGGTGATGTCCTCTCTCAAGTGCATCGACAATCTCGGGAGAGTTGATCATGACCAACTCGTTACACCCAGCAAGAACGACCACGCTAGCTTCCCCTCGCTGAATCGCATCCGCGATGGCAAGCGCTGCCCGGGCCGCTCCCGGCCCCGCTATCCATTCGCTATCCGCCTCCCAGGGAAAAGGCATCGGCAGAGGACGGCGGCGCAGGTGAGTTTCGTTGTTCCGGGAGATAACCACCGCAGCCCCCTCCGGAACCACTTGACCGGCCTTGCGGGCGCGCTGAGTCTCTGCGAACGTGGGTCGGCGGACAAATGACTCGCCTCTGTTCCATTTGAGGAGTTCGCCGTCCAGCCATTCGGCTGCAGAGAGAAGTGTGGCGTCGATCTCCTCCTCCGTAATCGGCATACCGCGCTTGATACTTGGGCCGCTCGTCGCCTTTACCTTAACCAGGCAATCGCGGCAGATCCAGGCGATCAGCCACTCGCCCTCGCAATGCAGGATCGAGCAGGTCAGTGCCGACAGCGGCGCGACCTTTTCGCAACAGTCGCAGGATTTCGACTGTACGTCGGCAGCAATCGCCACAAGCGGCAGGACCAGTGAGAGTTCGTGGATCTTGTTCATTTGGCCACCTCTCCGGACAGCAGTCGCTCAACGGCGTCGGCGTCCCAGAGAAGGCGACCATTCGGCAGCTTGATCGGGATCATGCCCATGAAATGGCCGCTGCGGCAAAGGGCTGCCCGCAAGGTCTGCGGGCGAAGGAACAGCCGGGCAGCGGCGGATTCGGTAGAAAGTCTTGCGGCCGCCGGGCGGGTACTCGGCGCAATGTTGGTGTTTCGCATTTGAATCGGCTCCAATTAACCCGTCTGCACGGTATGGAGCGCATTTCAAATTACGGGCCTTCCGCAGGGCATTACTGCCGGTATTGATTCCCTGTATTGGCAAGGATTACCAGCCGAACACCCGGTATTTCAACCGGAAACAGCACCCGGTGTTCAAAGGTACTCAGCGCTGTCTTCCCATTGCGGCAAGAAATCCGGGAAGTAGTCGTTCAGGAACTTGGTCAGCTCTGGCTTGCGAACTACCCATTTCTTGTGCGGCGTCGGTGTGGCGAGGCAATGGGCGAGAAGAGCTGGATTCCAGAGGTGCGAGCCACCGACCCCTTTACCCGGTCGTCCCACTCTGTTACAGGCGCCATCTACCCACTTCGGTATCTCGTCAAGGATTTTCTTGAGCGGTGGGGCTCTGGGAGGCAGGGGCCATTCGACTGAGAGTATTTCCTGTTTTGTGAGTCCGGGTCGAGTCTCTCGCTGTGCTCCGGATGCCTCCGGTACCGGCAACTCGGTATCGGAGGCCGACGTTGTTTCGTACCAAGCGGAAAATAGGTCGCCATCCATGTCGCAGTATTCGGTCAACCATTTCGCCACGGCCTGAACCGTCGTGTAGTTCACGCCGATAGTGTCGTCGGAATAGGCAATCGGCCTTCCGACCGAGTCCTTTACAGGGAACTTGCCCCTACGCCCTGCGCGGATCACATATCCCATCCAATTGCGTTCCCCCAAGTACGTCGCCACCGCAGGACGTTCGATCGCATCTGGCTTGCAAGTGATGTCTAGATCGACCTCGGGTCCAACGACCGGGACAGACTCAGGCGCAGGACTGGCCTTGGGGCGGGGGGTAGGATAGACCTCATTCAGGAGTTGAGGCAGATCGGAAATGCTGATGATGGTCCGTGCAGACATGGTGCTCTCGTTCTCTCACACCCCCCCGACGCTCTCGGTGAGGCTTTCCGTAGTTCGTTCCGCCGAGTTTGATGCGGTAAAACCCTCACTCCCGGCCGCCTTGGTACTGCACCGTCTCCGGTCGCTGCGATCCTGCGCCTCCCGGAATTCGTCCTCTAACCGTTTCAGGAGCAGGTGCGCCGCATCTTGCGTTAGGGAACTGCTGATACGCACCTTTTCGCCGTGACCCAATTGCGGAATTCGCGCGCCTCTGGACGCCGGCTCTTAAGTGCCAGTGCGTAGCTGCCGGGCTCGATGATGATGGTCGCTTCCTGATCGCCGCCGGGGGTGCGCAGAATGTGCGCTCCGTTTTCGTCGTCGAGGATGCGCGGCGCCCCGGCTGCGCGAGAAGCCAAGAACGTTGGCGAGGTCAGCGAGGACGAACCAAGGCTCGTCGTCACGGGAAAGGGTACGCACTTCGGAGGTGTGGAAAAGGAACCCGGTAGGCGTGGACGCGCCGGGGGCGGTGGTGGTCATGGCAATGATCCTCTGAAAGCCTTGGCGCTCACCAGAATTGA
>JFAX01000052.1 GCA_000585015.1 Candidatus Accumulibacter adjunctus
GATTTCTCTTCCTACGCCATCGAAGAGGCCGCCGCCGAGTTCGACGTCAGCGAGCAGACGATAACGAGCCTGTTGCGCAACAATGGCTACCTGCACGATCACTGGACCGATGGCATGCCGTATCGAACGGCAGCCTGATCTGCTTTTCGTGATCTCAACTTCCACTTGGGGTCGAGAGTTCGCCTTCCCCAAGGGAACCGCAGAACAGGCGCCGTCGATCCTCGATGGCAGTTGGAAGGTTCCTGAGGTCCAGGAAGCTTCCTAGCCGGGCGCCCGGGCTGGCCGGTTACCGCGCCTGCCGCTGCAGGACGGTTCGAAGACGAAGAGCCCGCCGGACGGCGGGCTCTTTCTTGCCGCATGCGCGCATTTTCCGATCCGCGGCCGATCAACCGCTTCAGCGGAACAGGCCCCTCCGTTTGTATTCCTGACCACTGGCGTCATCGACTGCGTCGTCGCTGCTGCTGCTCAACGGCGCGCCGCTGCGTCGAGTGAATCGTTCGGCACGCGGCAATCACCGCAACGCCCGTCTCGCCACCCGGTCGGTCGGCATCGACCTCGGGAAGCCGCTCAGGCTCGCTGCCCGAACGGGCATCAACCAGAGGACAGCCCGCAGCGTCGAGGCCGATCACCCGTGCAGGATCAACCTCGGACGCATCGTGCCGTGCGCGGCGCCGACGAACAGTTGCGCAGACGATCAGGCCGAGGTTCCGTAGCGCGCCAGCCCCGCCGCGAACTCGGCCGCCACCCGCGCCCTGAGCGCGTCCGGCGCGACGACCTCGCAGTCGCCGCCGAACTTCATGATGTCCATGATCAGCTCGCGGTCGTCGGTGTAGGGAACGCGCAGCTCGTAGCTGCCGTCCGCGAGAAACGCGCCCGCCTGGTTCCCGTGCCAGCGCTCGGCAGCGACCCAGCGCGCCCGTTCCGGCGTTAAGCGCAATACCGCCCAGGCGATGCGCTCACCCGAGAAGACGCCGTAGCCCGATCCCGGCACTTCGTCGAGGCGCTCGTCGGCGACATCCTGGGTGCGCGTGTCGAGGATCTCGGCGTGTTCGATGGCGTCGACCGAGAAGGCGCGCAGGCCGTCCCGACGATGGCACCAGGTGTCCAGGTACCAGTTGCCGCGGTGGTGGTTGCGGCGTTGCGACGAGACCTCGCGTTCCGTCACCTCGTCGGTGCCGCGCGCATGGTAGCGGATGAGCAGGAGCTTTCGCCGCAGCAGGGCGGAGCCGACGCTCTGGAAGTGGTCCAGGTGCAATTCGCGGGCATCGACCGTCTGGATGCGGACGCGGCGCTGCACCTCCTCGGCCGGATTGTCGGCGCTGCCGAGCCGGCCGGTGAGACGGGCGAGCTGGGGCCGGATCTGCGGTTCCAACAGGCCGCCGATGTCGATCTTCGGCAGGAGATGGTGCATGGTCAGCAGCGCATGGATTTCCTCGGCGCTCAACCACAGGCCGGGCAGTTCTTAGTGCGCGCCGACTCGCTGTCCGGCCTGCTCGAAGCGGTAGCCGCCCAGGTTGCGGTCGAAGCGGATCGGCGCGTTCAGGCGGTCGCGCTTGAGCGTGGCCCAGGAGACGCCGAGGCGTTCCTGCAACGCCGCGCGGGTGACGCAGTGGCGCGGGCCGAGAATCTGGTCGATCTGGTAGATTCGTTGGGTCTATGTCGTTTCGTGTGGAAACCCGCCTTACCCGCCGAGCCCGGCTAGGATCCGCCCGAACCGAGGGGCGGGACATCACCAGCGTTGCGGGTACTGTCAAGGGGGAGCGAAGCCCGGCGAAGCAGACCCTTTACAGCGTCCGAAACGCTAATACGCTCAAGGGCTTGGGGCTGGTCGCGGCTGTTGGTGGCCAGCTCCCGAGCCCGTCCGGCGGCGAGGACTTCCCCGCCCTTGGGGGCGGGTTAGGGGTGGGGGCGCCCGAAGGGCTCTGCGGGAGGAGTTGTGGCGCCGAGGCGGTTCCACACGAAACGGAGTAACCCCATTTTTCCTAATTGGGCGATTTCGCTACTGACTACCAGCTATATGTAGTAGCGAAACGGCAGAGGGGGCAGCTCGTTCTTGCGAGGCGCCGCCGTCAAGATTTCGCCCACGGCGTCGGCGAAGCGCAGCGTCACCGGAACACCATCTCCAAAAATGCACGCGTTGTAGTTAAGCTTGGTCAAGGCGAGTACGTCGGCCATGACTTGCTTGATGTCCCCGTTGCCGCGGCATATCTCGATCGTCAGGGGATTGGGCACTTCGCGGCCGGCGTAGGTTTGCAACCGCGGCACGAAACCCTTGGTCCATAGATACGCCATCAACTCCGACTTAACCCAGCCCACCCCACGGGCGATGTTCATTGTCCCGTGCCGGTAGAGCTTCATGCCGGCGTCCGGGCGGATTCGCACGCAGACCACGTTAGTCTCGGGGGGAACGGTCTCCTTGAAGCCTTCCCACTCATCGGACGAGAAGCGCGTCTTGCCGTGGATGAAGAGCTCCTTTGGGGCTTGGCCGCCATGGTTCTTGCGATACGCATCAACGACCATCGCCATCAGCAACTTGGCCTTCTGCTTGGGGAGGTGGAAGTCGTCCTTCGTTGAGGTGAGCCAAGGGCCAACAGCTCCACGAAAGACCACGCCGTCGCCGGAGTCGAGGAACATCTGAGCGCCGCAGCACGCGTTGCCTGGCTCGGCCGACGAGAAGTCCTTCTTGAACACGATGCCGACATAGCAGACGCCTGGCCGCGAAGTCGCGAGCTGCCAAGGCTTGCCGCCGGCTTTGAAAAAGCAGGTAGTAGCCAGGTTCCACGCCAATGTAGCCGGGTCTTGAAGGCCGCGCGCCGGCATTCCGTTGTCTCGGACGAATTCCTCGGGCGCGAGCGTGGTCTCGCGAACTACCTGAACCGCAGCCTTGTTTTCCAACAGCCGCGCTTTCAGCTGGTTGTGGAAATCAAGCTCGTAGAGATAAATCTCGGCCGACGCGTTATCTTCGTCGAACAGGCCTGGTGACTTGAGCAGGCGAGTAGCCGCTTTCTTGTCCATCAAAATGCCGGAGCGCTTCTTTTCGCTGGCTTCGACCTTCGACTGCGGCCGGCAATACTTGTGGACCTCCTCCGGCACCACAGCCATCCACAGATCAATGGCCGACTCGCTGCCGTCGCGCAAGTGGTTGGCGATGGCATCCGAATAGAGCGAAACCGCCTTGTGGATCGCCTGATGGCGGTCGTCGATTCGGATCGCGTTGGCGAGCTCGGCAGCGTCAATTTCGAGCTATGTCGCGGGCTGCGCGGGCCACTCCACCCCGAACAAGGCTTGGAAGCCAGGAAACAAAGTGTGGTTGGGGTTGTCAGCCAGCGCCGGGGCAATGGGCTTGGCGAGGCGCTCGACGCATTTCGAATACCGGCGCAGCCCCTCGGCCGTGGAGACGACGCCAATGCGCAGCTTGGAGCCGGCTTGCGGGCTGTCCTTGGGGCCGTACAGGAGTAAGCCGTCCTTGGGATGCTCCATGGATTGCCCATACCCGAACAGGAGCTCGGGTTCGGCGATCTCGATGAGGTTGAGGTCGAGACTCATACTAGAACCTCCTCGTCATCGAAGTCATCAGTTTCGCCCAAGTCGTCGTCAGGATCTTCGATCGGATCGTCGTCGATCGAGGGAGCCAAGTCGGAGAGGCCAGCGGGCGAGCTGAACATGATCGGCGTGGCCGACACCACCACTTCGCGCCCCGAGCCCACGGGCAGCTTGATTTCGGAACCGCCGTCCGCAACCAAGGCGAGGAAGGCGCGCAGGAAGCCGCGCCAACGGTCATTCCACCAACTACGGCAAAAGCCCATCCGCAGGCGTTGCGCCCTTGCCGGCGTGTCCAGCGGCTTGCCATCGTCGTCGGTAAAGACGATGGTAGGGCGCAACTCAATCCGCTGCGGCTCGTCAAACTGGGGCACCATGCCCACGGCGTAGCACCAATTGGCCTTCCTGCGTTCGCTACGACCGTTGAGCCCCTTGCGGCGCTTGCGGCCATCGACATCGAGGAATGCGACCTTCGCGCCACGCCCCTTGGTGAGCTCGGGCGTGACGTAGAAGACCTTGCGGCCACCAGCCTGCTGGTGGATGCCGAGGCCCTTAGCCTCCATGGTGAGTTCCCAGGCTTGCCGCACGAGATTGGCAACGCGCTTACGGGCCTCCCATGCGCTTACTCGCTTGTCACCGAAGGTGGAGCCACATTCGATAAACGTGGCGGAGTCCACGCCATTGGCGGCTCTGAGCCTGACCGACTTGGACATGTGGGACACGAGGTCGCTCGCTTTGGCGAACCCGACGATCCGATCCTCATGTTCGAACCAAGGGAGGCGCCGGTTGAGGTCGGTCAGCTTGATTTCGCGCTCGCTCCCCAAAATTCTTGCGGTCTCGAGCGGCGGCAAGGAGAGTGTCCTTTCGGCAACCCTGCGTGA
>JFAX01000053.1 GCA_000585015.1 Candidatus Accumulibacter adjunctus
CCCTCGGGGAGAGGAAAACGTAACACAAGGCGGCGACATTTGAGGGGAATTTCTCCCCGGACAGCAAGCCAGCCGCTACAGTGATTCCATCGCCGAGTTATCGATACTTGCGGGCGATTCACAAATTCAGCTAAACGTCGCCAAGGCACCTCCACCCCGGGGCCCGGCGAACGCCGGAAAGACCGGGGCCAGGAGCATCAAGTGATCTTCAAGCAGCAAGAACGCGATGTGATCGCTCCCGTTATCGCGATCCTCGAAACGCGGGCGCGCTATGACGCCATGATTTTCTCGGCACCGGATTCTGTCGGCGACTATCTGCGTCTGCGTGTCGGCAGCGTCGAACATGAAGTCTTCGGCGTCCTTTGGCTCGATGCGCAGAACCGGCTCATCGAAGCGGAGGAGCTGTTCCGGCGCACCTTGACCCAGACGTCGGTCTATCCGCGTGAAGTGGTCAAGGGCGCTTTGGCAAAGAATGCCGGCGCAGCGATCCTGTATCACAACCATCCCAGCGGCAGTGCGGAGCCCTCGCGGGCCGACGACTTGCTGACCACTACGCTGAAGACCGCGCTCGGTCTGGTGGAGGTGCGCGTGGTTGACCACTTCGTCGTCACCGCGGGCCAGGCGATTTCCTTCGCCGAACGCGGCCTGATCGGAGCAGAAAGGCGAGGCGCAAGCAGCGTGACGCGCCAGCACTCTCAAAAGACTGGTCCACCTCATGGGCCGGGGGGATTTAGTCCGAATTGCGGCCCCCGCCACCTGGCAAAGCCCGCTAAACAGGAGAAAACATCATGGCCGCCATTTCGATTCAAGTCACTCCCCAAGGCATCCGTTCCGTCATGGTTGAACAGGAGCTCGTATTCTTCATCGGGCCGTCACCCGACAACCCGCTCGGTAGCGTCCCTGACTACGATCGTCGCGTCGATGGCGACCGCTCCAAGAGCTGGCCGGACACCAGGATGATCAGCCTGTCCTTGCGCGACCATCGCGATGTCAATGCCCACGCCCAGGCGCTGACAGACCTCGGAAGCCACGCCTTCACCAGGTCGTCGGCCGGGGTCTCGGCCTGCGTCGCCGCCTGGTCGCTGCTCAATCACCTGAAGGGAGCCTGACCATGACTGCCACCTTCCTGCGAGACGCCACGCATGCGCCACGCCCGACAGCCCTGCTGGCACGTCATCCGGGTGCATTGATCCCCGAACGCCTCGAGCACGCCCTGGAACTCATCTGGGACCACCTGCTCGCCCAGTTGGCGACCCCTATCGTAACCAACGACACCCGCGCCCGCCGGGTCGCCGAATTCTTTGGCTGCGTGCGCTACATCCGCAGCAAGCGAAGTGGCGGGGTGAGTCTCACCCACTTAACGCCACTGGTCGGTCAGCGGAAGTTCGTCCCGGCAAAGTATCGCTGGAGCCTCGATCTTCCGATGCTGCCCAATGGCGGCTTCCTCGAACACTATCTGTGTGGTTGGTGGCGGGTGCTCGGCGACGTGTTGCGTCACCCGGGCGACCAAGACGGGGCGGAGGCTTTCCTCGTCTCGGTCCAGAACGAGCTGTGGCAATCCCTGCGCCGCAGCACTTACTGGCAGCGCTTGCGCTACGCCTTGCGCGAAGCGATCCAGCCTGATCCACAGATCCTCGCCTGGGCTCGGGCAGGCCGCCCGCGGCACCTCAATCACTTTGTCTGCAACCTCCTCTACAACCGGACGATACGTTACCAGGCGCAGTACGCGCAGGTGCAACGAGACAACCCGCGACTGGTCTGGCTGCTGACGTTCCTCCTCGACGAAGGTCTGTGCGGTGCGAGCGATCAAGTGGTTGCATGGATGAAGCGTGAAATCGAGCGCGGGAGGGTCAGCCCGGCGGGCTGGCGTCTGCTCGCCAACGGACAAGAGAAGGACTTTCGCCATGTCCGTGACTGGATCGGTCCGGACGGTGAGGTCACCGGGCGGAGTCTCGAACTTGCTTGCTGGCTGCGCTGCCTGATGGCTCTGCGCCGAACAACCCCGATGGCACCGGCGATCCAACGGCTCCTTCTTCACGACGCGTTTGACACCGCAGGTTGTGCCATCTGTTTCCGGAATGTGCGCCTGCCGGTGCCGGTAGTCCGCATCCTGCTGGCCGAGGCTGAGCGCCGGCTTGGTGCAGGCTCGCTGGCGCCATTCGTGCGCAACGATCTGGTGGAAGTGATGACCTGGTTGGAGGCCGGGCAGCCGGTGCTCGTCAAGAATCAGCTCAAGGCAGGCTGGGAGCATCTGACTCGGCGGGCGGCGGAATGGAAACGCGAAGCTGAGGCGTCGGCAGCCCTCGGGCACCTCGAATGGGTCTCGGCCCTGGGCACTGTTCGCGCCGGAGAGTGGACCATCACGCCGCTCACGAATGTGTGGCAGGTGCGGCGGGAAGCGCTGCGGCAGCACCACTGTGCCGACCGGTACCTTGAAGAGTGCGCGGCAGGGACCATGCGCCTGTTCAACGTCACCAACGCGGTGGGCAAGCCCGTGGCAACGATCGGGATTGAGCGTAAGAAGGACCGCTGGACATCCATCGGCATCCGCGCCAGCTGCAATAGAGCGGTGACCGGCACTCTGGTGGGGCTGGACGAAACGGTGGTCCGGCGCTACACCGATGTCTGGCGTCTTGCGCAGACGGTTTCGCCTGAGCCATCTGAAGTCCTGACGCCAACCGCCGAAGCGGAAGAGAACGATCAAGCCATTCTCAGGCATCTAGATGCAACGGCTGGCCATCCTTACCGACCCGGATGACCCGATGTTGCCAGCAGCGATCGCCATAGAACGGGCACTGATGGCGATGAAAGGAGACCAGCGCACGTCGTAGCTACCGACCCTTGTAAGAGCGAACGCGGCCTAATCCACCGCCCGAACGGGAAACGGATCGGGGGGATTTCGTCTGACTTGCCGCCCCCGTCATTTTGACACCGCGGCTAAACCGGAGAAGAAAATGAACCGTCATGCATTGCTGAAGTCGCTTGCCGTCCTTGGCCAAGCCATCGCTGTCCCACGGAATGTCCTCGCCCCGGCGCCGGAGCGGCGATGATGGAAATCGATCTCGACTTCCGCCCTTCGGGCTACTTCTGGCCGCTCAGCCTGGAGACCCACCTGCTGGGAACTGTAAAAGGTGCCGAGCGTCAGCGGCATATCCGGATACTGCGAGAACAGGGCCGGCTGAGCGAACTGGCGGACTGGCTGGCCGCTGAGTCGCTCAGCGACGACGTGCGTGCGTCTCTCGGCCGCATCCACCCTAGCCTCATGGGCGGCGAGTACCTTCCCGACCTGGGTTGGAGTGAGGTCGAAATCGCCCGTATCAGCCTGCGCTCCGTCACCGGTGACGTCATCAGCGTGCGGGCGACCAAAGGGAAACGGCGAATCTATTACCGTATCGTTGATGAGTACAAGGGCGGCACGCTGACCGAACATACCCGGCGAACCTCGATCCGACCGCTGACGCTGGGCCAACTCGAACAATTCATCGAGCGCGCCGCTTTAACGCTGGGTATCATCGCCCGTAACCTGGACGTCGGCAGCGACCTCGACCGGCTGAAGGATTTCCTGACCGCCAGCTCCCCGTTTTACCCCGAACTGGCGGCACTCTATTGCAAGCGTTTCACCGAGTGGACGGAGGGCATTCAGGCGCAGCGAGCAGGCGAGGACGAAGAAGAATAGGACTAGGAGGACGGCCTGGAAATCGGGAATGCTGTGACGCCACCGATTTGGGACCGCGCGTGCCCTCGAACAAGGTCTTGGCCTCCTCCTGGGTCGCCTTCTTCCACTGCCCAACCTAGACCGGATGAACCCCTTGGTCCTGGGCAATCTCGTTAGCAGCTCGTACGTCCGCCACGTTGAAAGGACTGATAGGGTCGAGGATCCCGCTCACGGCGAGGAAGAACGCCGGAACGGAGCTGGAAGGCCGCTGGGACGCTGGAGGAGAAGGAAGGTCTGGGACACACCGCTTTCCCTCGACGCTCACGAAACCTGAC
>JFAX01000054.1 GCA_000585015.1 Candidatus Accumulibacter adjunctus
GTCAATTCTGGTGAGCGCCAAGGATCGCTGCTGGAAACGGCTCGCGTGAACGGAATCGAACCGATGGCCTGGTCGGCAGAAACTCTCACGAAGCTACCGATCTGGCCGAACAGCCGAATCGAAAAGTTGCTGCCGCTGAAGACTAGGGGAAGAGAGCGTCGCGTCCGGTCCGGGGATCACTGCGCCGAGCGCTTGCACGCACCCTGTGCTGCGCTTGGCCAAGGAGGTCGAGGGATTCAAGAGTCTCGCCGGCTACCTGCATGCGGCCGAGCAGGTCACGTCGATGGCCAAGCAGAACGATTGTGTCACGCTGCACTATACTATTTACTATTCGAGTGGCTGCACTATCGGTATGGGATTTGACATCTCGCTGTTCCGATTCGCGGGCCGGTAGACAGATTGGGGGGCAAAAGCCATGTGGAGTACGATCAGGAGAACCGCCACGTTCATGCGTGCCCGGCAAGCAGCGGCGATGCGCCTGGCTCGGACATCGATCCTCGCTCTGATCGGTGCCGCTGTGCTCCAGATTGCCGTTGGCTGTGCCGGCAGCGGAGAGGCTGCGGCCGCCGACGCAACCCCACCACCCCTGACCGTCTATCCACCTCAGGTCTTCTCGACGGGCAAACCCGGTCAGCTTGGCCTCTACATTGAGGGCGAAGACTGGCATGTGCTGGTCGATATGCCTGGATTCGAACACATCGAGGAGCGGTTTATCTCGGCCTCGCAGTTCTCCCTTATGCACAACGACACTTCCGGAGGAACGGCCACCATTTTCGCGGAGCGGATAGACGGTGCCAACAGTGAGGAGTCTTGTCGAAGGCATTACGCGCGAGGTGTCCAGGAGGGGCGCGATCGGACGGCGAGCTTTGTTGGTGACAAAGGCAAGGTGGGCGAGGTGGCTGAAATCGAAGCGCACGGAAAGACGCTTCTGATGTACGACTGGTCGATCTCCGAGTTCGGGCCCCAAAAGGTCAAGTTTTGGCGAAGGACCATGTACTGGTATCCCTACTACCGTGGCTTCTGCTTTGACTTCCATTTCAGCGTCGCCAGCGCTGCTGCTCAGGACGACGTGCTCAAGGCTTTCAACTCAGTCACGTACGTCGCACACAAGCCAATTGAAGACATCGATCGCCTGTTCTACTTCTTCGACTGGCTGCGGATTCGGCTACGGGTTCCGATTGACTGGCAATACGGATATGTGCCGCCACCCCCTGGCGGTACCGGGGAAATCGGCTTGCGTCCCTCCTCCGGTCTGGAGTTCTCTTTCTTCGTGAAACCGCTAAGGATACCCGAAACGGCTCAATCTGCCGACGCCAAAGCGATCCTGGAGGAGATTCGTCGATTCCAAGCGGCGCGAGGAGATAGCGTGTCGCCCGTTCAGAAGTTATGCACCCCGAACACCTGCGTCTACTACAGCGACCTCACCGCCTCCAACTACGACAGCTCCAATCCACGCCGTTTTCCGTATGGCAGAATCGGATTCGCGCGGTTCGGCGATGTGGTGTTGAGAATAGATCTCCTATATCACGACAGCAGCAAGGGCGCTGCTGAGCGTATGACGTCGGCGTTGAGCTGGGCGAAGATCCTCGATCTGGCCGCAGCCCGAAAAGCGGCGACCCAGCGTCGCAGCAAGTCAGCGGAGTGATCTCAGGCGGACACCCTGTTCCAATCGAAGCGAGCGACGTAGGGGTGCACCGTCCGTCTCCGCTTCTCAGGCCCCCACTCATGCGCTATCATGCTTTCTTTATTCCTCGTAAGAAAAGCGGCGGCGTACTTCGCCAAGGAGTCGATGTGTGCGACGGTCGCGACCGTTTAGCCAATCAGAGAACTTGACTTTGCTGACTCGTGTACTAGATTGAATGTGGACTCAGGGGAATGGACACAGGTGGGCAAAGGGGGCCTTCGAAGGTGCCGAGGGAGTTTACAGAGTCAGAAGTGCGCGCGGCCGGTGGGCTCTCTGTGCCATGCATCGGCCGCTTCGCCAAGCGTTCTGGCAAACCTGACATGGCCAGGTCCGCGTCCCAATGGGATCGAGGAATCAGCGTCCCGCGGGGTAGTTTTGCTGGGTTAGAGGGTGCCCGCAGTTACCAGTCCAGCCGTCCCGTTGGTCCCGCCCGAGTTTCCTCCCGGGTCATGCGGTTCCACCACTCCCCGGATCGCTGGCCAAGAGATGACCTGGTCGACATCGGCAAGAAGGCGCGCGTCTGGCTAGCCGCTGCTTCGCCGCAAGATCGGTTGCCGAAAGACCGATCTGCATCTCTGGCTAATCCCATCTTCGGTAACGTTCACGCTATGCGAGAAGGATCGCTCACCGGAGCGATTAAATCAGTGCTTCCCAAGTTCCGCGGTGTAGGAGCAGGGAACTTGTGCGTCAGGGTTTTTGAATCGACCGAAGGAGCCGCTGATCAACGAACCTCGACGCACCGCGAAGCCAGCTGCACCTCAGGACGCCGATCGCTAACAGTCGGGAGTCTCCCGTTCGGGTCTATGCCGTTGCGTCTGGAAGCGGCATAAGTGCGCACCACTTTCGACTGAAGGAATGACCATGCACGCATTCGTCAGGCGTTTTCCATGCATCTGGCTTCTGCTCGCGCTCTTCGCCAGCAGCCAAAGCGAAGCTGCCGAAACGATCTATTTCAAAGGCAAGTCTTTCCAGGACAGCCGGGACGGGATAACGGTCATCAGGTCCGAGGAGGCCCCGTTCATCACCATTTCGAGCAGCCGATTCCATTACTTCCTGGTTCTTCCGTACGCCGACGAATGGAAGTTCGTGCTCGATGAGAAAAGCATGTTGCGCGGCACTTCCGGTCGGGTCAACGTGACCCTGTTCGGCGGGCAAAGCGCGCAAACCCCCGTAGAAGCACTTGAGCGGCACCGATCGCGCCTGCTGGCGAACACGAGCACCAAAGGGGTGGAGAAGATCGAGCTGATACATTTTGGGGGTGAGCCCCTTCTACGCCAAACGCAGGACGCAGAAGCCGCAACTGGGTCGAGCGAACATCGAGGGGCGAAGATATACCAGTTCTTCGCTGCCAGGAAATGGAAACACGAGTTATTCCTGCTACACCTGTCGACGCTCGTTGCGCCAGGCGAACAAGACGCTCAACTGGAGGAGAAGTACTCCTTCATTGTGGCTAAGGGATTCCGCGTCGATTTCATGAGAGAAGGAGGCGAGGCTGGAGAGGGGGTTCAAGGCAACAGCCGGTGAACCTGTGTCGCACCGCTCACGTTCCGAAAGCCTTATCTGCTTCACTGGTCAATTTCATCCTCGGCAACGTGCACCTTATACCATGGGCATCGTGAGCCAAGGCGATTAGGTCAGCGCTTCCCTAACCCCACAAGAATCTGCTCGCCCAGTTTGCCCAGTGGCGAAGGATCTGGAAAAAATGGAAGTTCAGACAATTCACAAAGATACAAGGCGAAGCGCAGTGGTTATGTTACGTAAAGTGGGACAGGTGCTTGGGATTCTGGTGCTTCTAAGCATAGTTGGCGCTTCGGTTAGTACATGGGCCAACGCGAGGGAGAAAGACCTATTCGAGGCGGCTGCGAATGGTGACCTTCACCGGGTGAGATCCCTGCTCGACGCGAAAGCCGATGTGAACGCCCAGAGAGCTGATGGTGTCACGGCGTTAATCATTGCGTCGGAGAATGGCCACCGGGCGGTCGTGCGCGCATTGCTGGACGCGAGAGCCGAAGTGAACGCCAAGGCGGGCGATGGTGCCACCGCGTTGACCCAGGCGTCCCAACAGGGCTACCGGGAGGTGGTGCGGATGCTGCTCGACGCGAAAGGCGATGTGAACGCTCAGAGAATTGATGGCGTCACGGCGTTAATCATTGCGTCGCAGAATGGCCACTCCGAGGTGGTGCGGGTGCTGCTCGCCCGAGTTCGACAGAAATACGGC
>JFAX01000055.1 GCA_000585015.1 Candidatus Accumulibacter adjunctus
CCCCGGCGAGTACCACGGCAACGACTCCCTCGACGGCGGTGCCGGCAACGATACCCTGCTCGGCGATGGCGGCGACGACACGCTCAGCGGCGGCGACGACGCCCTCATGGGTGGCGACGGCAGCGACCACCTCGGAGGCGACTACAGCACCCTGGAGGCGGCTTTTCATGGCAAGGACTCTCTGTACGGCGGGCAAGGTGATGATCAACTGCTCGGCGGCGGCAACGACGACCGGCTCGACGGCGGCGAGAACGACGACACGCTGCCACCTACAGGAATCAATGCCTGTGCAAGCCGCGCCAGATGGCAATCTACAGTACAACCTATGGGTGAGCTAATGTCCAATCGGCTCTCCGGAGATCCATTACCACGTACGTTTATCCATCTGGGCTACAGCAGTATGGGGCGTAATTTGGCCAATGATTACAGAAAATTCGAAGCACAGAACATCTCCCGTTGGGAGTTTGCCGCATGAAACCAATGACCCTTCGAAGCCTTCTCCTGGGCGCTTTGCTCACGCTGTCCAACCTGCCCACGCTGGCACAGAAACCGCCAACGGCGGAGGACGCCAAAGCCCGGCTAGCTAAAGCTGAAGCGATGTTTCAGGACCGCTGCAAGAAGGCAGGGGAGTTCATTCATCGCACGGCGGAGAATGTGGATGGGATTATGGTTCTCAAACCTCGCCCCGATCACATCAATAGCGGCGACCAGTACCGGATGGATGATCCGTATGGATTCGATGTTACTGGAACCGGCTATTTCGTTATCTTTCTTCAGGGCAAAGATGCCAAAGGGTCTCTGGTGGAACAAGGTGGTACCTCAAACGGCTATCTCTACGTCGATGCCGTCGACCCCAAAGACAACAAACGGTATCGGTATACGGGAAGCATCAAAGAAGTCACGCATACTTCCAGCATCCTGATGGGCGGCGATGGTAAGACGCAGTTCAAATCCAAGGCATTCGTTCTCGATAAAACTCCCGCCCCCAATCCGCCCCCCCGCTACGGCGTCACCTACGACGACATCTCGACACGCGAAGAGCGCGACTACTGGATCGCCGGCAGTTCGCTGAAGGTCATCGACCTCAAAAACAACGAAGTGATGGCCGAGCGCATCGGCTACATGATGGATCGCGGGCAGGGGAATAACTCTGGCGGCAGGTCGCCGTGGTTGTTGGCGGCGAATCATGCTTGTCCAATATTTCCCAAGACATCCGGTGGTCATCCATTCAAGGGATATCAAACCCGAAATTTCGTTGAAAAAGTGCTTCACATCAAAAAAACCAAAAAGGACAACTGATCATGACGACGCCGACGATTGCTGACTACCTAAAATATGCCAATCTTCAGATGGCGGCTGAGGCCTTTCTTGTTGATAGCCAAGACAAGCCGTTAACAGGTCAGTTGTATCTTGATGCTCTTGTTGCCGGCAACGGCCACGCCTCCAAATTCACCGAAACCCAGGCGGCCGATTTCGTAGCGCAGTGGAAGGTCGTCGATCAGGAAGCCAACACCCCGACCGGCTTCTCGGGCACGCTGTTCCAAAGCGAGGCAAACTCGAATGAGTATGTCATCAGTTTCCGCAGCACCGAATTCATCGATGACGCCATCCGCGACAGTGCGGCAACGAACTCGCTGGAAGTTTTCGATACCGGCTGGGCGTGGGGCCAGGTCGCCGACATGGAGAAATGGTACGGCGAAATCAAGAGCCAGATACCCGGAGGCGCAAAGATCAACGTTACCGGCTACAGTCTCGGTGGACATCTTGCTACGGTTTTCAATCTCCTGCACCAAGACGAACTGAACGGCGGGCAGGTCGTCACTTTCAACGGCGCCGGCGTTGGCGAAGTCAAGTACGGATCGCTGCGGGAGGCGATCAACTACTTCATCACCCTGAAAAACGACCCGAGCCAGATCAAGGGCGAACTGCGCCTGACGCCCGGCCCGCTCGCCGCGTTCTACGACACCCTGCGCGTCAACCTCGCCAACACCACCTGGAGCGCACAGCAAGGACTGGACGCGCTCACCGCGCTGCGTTCGCAATACACTGAAGCGAACGTCGCCGTTTTCGATACGGAAAAGAAGCCTCTGGAAAAGGCCCTGACCGACATCATTGCCCTACAAAACGAAGCGGCGCGCATCAGGAATTTCACCGCTGGCGGCAATGGCGTCGACGCCGGCACCCAGCCCAAGGAAGTCCTGGCGACCGACATCCTCGCCGAAACCCTTGACTACCGGCTGGCCGTCTATCTGGCCAGCGAGCGGACCAATCCGGTGCGCAGCGTGTTCGGCAAGACGCCAGGCACGCCGGCGCTGACCAACCAGACCGACCTCGTCGGTACCGAAACCACGCAGTATCCCTGGTCGGCCGTCGCCAACTCGGGTGTGCATTACGGCTCGCCGGCTACCGTCTTCATCGAGGACCAGCCTTGGGTGCGCGGTGACTTTCTCCAGGGCGTCGTTTCGGGGCTTCCCGGCATCAACCTGCTGCACAACAACTACAAGCTCAACAATTTCTCAGACAGCCACAGCCTGACGCTGATTGTCGATTCCCTCAACGTCCAGAATGTCCTGCTCGGTCTCCTGCCGGAAGCGCAGCGCAACGACCCGGCGACGCTGGGCCGGATACAGAACACGCTGCTCGCTGCCTCCTGGCACAAGGCCGAGGACGCGGGCGGCACGCAAGGCAAAGCCGAAGGCGACGTACTGGAAAACGTGGTCAACGCCCTGGCCGATCTCATCCTTGGCCCACAGACGACCGACAACCAACTCAAGGGTAGCCTGGAGGGCAACACCTGGGCGCGACTGGAGAATGGCACGGACGGCACGGCTGGCCGAACCGCGCTCTTCAACCTCCTGAAACAGATCACGGGCGCGCCGGCCTACACAGCCCTGGCCGGACAACTGAAAATCGAAGCTGTCTCCGCTGCCACCGCGACGCTGGCGCGCACCGATTTCGGCGCCTTTGCCGCCCTGTGGAGCTTGAGCCCCGTGGTCTTGAAAGGCCTCACCCCCGAAGTCTGGAATGACGTCGGCAGTGCATGGGCCGAACGCTACACTGCATGGAAGGCCGACCGAGATGCAATGGCGGCGCATGACACGGCGCACGCCTACACGATCACCGACCAGTGGCTGGCGGACCGAACGGAATTCCTCGCCCGCAAGGACTGGTTCAACCTCCAGAACAAGAACCCGGTCGATCCAGGCTATCAACACAACTCGACGAGCAACATCTACCAGAACGACAGCACGCTGTTCATGGATAAAGCCTCCGGCTATACGATCGCCCAAGGCTTCGATGCCAGTACGCCTTTCAGCAATATCCACTGCTACTATTTCGGCAAGGATGATCGGGACTACTTTTTGGGGCGCGACGTATCCGACCACCTCTACGGTGGCGCCGGCGCCGACACCCTTGACGGTGCCGACGGCGCCGACTACCTCGAAGGCAACGCCGGCGCCGACCACCTCACCGGCGGCAAAGACCACGATACCCTGCTCGGCGGCCTCGGCGACGACACCTACGTCTTCGCCACCGGCGACGGCTGGGACACCCTTGTCGACCCCGACGCGCTGGGCGGCAGCATCACGATCGGTACCGACACCCTCAACGGCGGCAACGAAA
>JFAX01000056.1:0-1738 GCA_000585015.1 Candidatus Accumulibacter adjunctus
TGCGAATTCCGGCGCAAGTTGGACACTGATTCCAGCCGAAGCTGGACAGTGATTCCAAGGCAAGCTGGACACTGATTCCAGCGCAAGCTGGACAGCCTGAAGTCATAACGTAGGACGCGGGATAACCGTGGCACCCTCGGCGATTTTGCTGAGGACCACATGGCCTATAGCAGGTTATCCATGCGCAAGATTTTTGAAGTGTTACGGCTGTCCGTTGCGGACGGTCGCAGCCACCGCGAGATTGCCCGGGCAATCATCGCCTCGCCGACCACGGTAGGGGAGATTCTCCGTCGGGCGAAACTGGCCGGATTGACCTATCCGCTGCCGTCTGGCCTGTCTGAAGCCGCTGTCGAAGCACTGCTTTACCCGCCGTCGGCGCCATCGAGGGCTCTGCGACCTGAGCCTGACTGGGCCGGCGTGCATCGGGAACTGCGCCGGAAAGGCGTGACGCTCGACCTGCTCTGGCAGGAGTACAAAGGCGAGCACCCGGACGGTTATCAATACAGCAGCTTCTGCGACCATTACCGGGCCTGGGCTGGCCGGTTGTCGGTCAGCCTGCGCCAGACGCATGTCCCCGGCGAGAAACTGTTTGTCGATTACGCCGGCCCGACCGTGCCGGTCACCGACCCGCTGACCGGTGAAATCCGGCAGGCCGCCGTCTTCGTCGCCGTTCTCGGCGCCTCGAATTACACCTACTGCGACGCCACCTGGAGTCAGACGCTGCCGGACTGGACGGCCAGCCATGTTCGCGCCTTCGAATTCTTCGGCGGCGTGCCGGCCTTGCTGGTCCCCGACAATCTGAAGAGTGGCGTCAACAAGGCCTGCCATTACGACCCCGAGCTCAACCCCAGCTATCGTGACCTGGCCGTCCATTACGCCACCGCCGTCCTGCCAGCCCGGCCGTATCGCCCGAAAGACAAGGCCAAGGTGGAAGCCGGTGTCCTGCTCGTCGAGCGCTGGGTCCTTGCCCGCCTGCGGCATCAGCGATTCTTCAGCCTCGGTGAGCTCAATCGGCACATTGCCGAACTGATGCTGGCCCTGAATCGCCGCCCCTTCAAGAAACTGCCGGGGTCACGGGAAAGCGCCTTTACCGACTTGGACCGCCCGGCGTTACGCCCCTTGCCGGAAACGCGTTACGAATTCGCTGAATGGAAGGTCGCGACGGTCGGCATCGACTATCACGTTGAGTTCGACCACCATTACTACTCGGTGCCCTACCGTTTCGCCCGGCAGAAAGTGGATGTCCGCGCCACCCGCACGACGGTCGAGCTGTTTCATCGCGGGAGCCGCATCGCCAGCCATCTGCGCAGTGCCCTTCGCGGCCGGCACACGACGGTGGATGCGCACATGACCCCGGCCCATCAAGCCGTTCAGGGCTGGAATGCGCCGCGGTTGATGGACTGGGCCGGGCGTATCGGTCCGCACGTCAAAGCGGTCATCGAACACGTCCTGCATCAGCGCCGCCATCCGCAGCAGGGCTACCGCAGTTGCCTGGGCATTCTGCGCCTCTCCAGGACTTACGGTGAAAGCCGTCTGGAGGCGGCCTGCGCGCGGGCCATCGACATCAACGCGCTGTCCTACGGCAGCCTGAAATCCATCTTGAAGCATGGCCTGGACATCAAGCACCTGACGGCGCCCGCCCAGACCAGCCTTCCCCTGGAGCACGCCAATGTGCGTGGTCCGCATTACTACCACTGACCTGAAAGGAAATACCCGTGCTCCATCACCCGACCGTCGA
>JFAX01000056.1:1755-2725 GCA_000585015.1 Candidatus Accumulibacter adjunctus
CAACTGCATCAGCTCCGCCTGAGCGGCATGGCCAAGGCTTTGGCCAGCCAGGCCCAGCAGGCCGACATCAACCAATTGTCGTTCGAGGAACGCCTGGGCCTGCTCATTGACAGCGAACGGGCCGAGCGCGAATCCCGCCAGAACGCCGCCCGCCTGAAACGGGCCAGGCTGAAACAGGCGGCAACACCGGAGGATGTCGATTTCCGCCATCCGCGCGGCCTTGACCGGGCCTTGTTCGCGCGCCTGATGACCGGGCGCTGGGTCGGCGACCACCAGAATGTGCTGATTTGCGGACCGACCGGCGTCGGCAAGACCTTCCTTGCCTGCGCCCTGGCCAATCAGGCGTGTCGGCAGGGGCGTTCTGCCTTCTACGTGCGCTTGCCGCGCCTCTTGCCGGCGCTGGCCATCGGCCGGGCCGATGGCAGCTACGCCAGGACGCTGGCACAGTTGGCCAAGACCGACGTGCTGGTGATTGATGATTGGGGGCTGGCGCCACTGACCGATGAAAGTCGCCGTGACCTGCTTGAAATCTTTGATGACCGGCACGGCACACGGGCAACCATCATCACCAGCCAGTTACCCGTCAAGCATTGGCACGAAGCCATCGGCGACCCGACATTAGCGGATGCGATTCTCGACCGCCTGGTGCATCAGGCGCATAGCCTCAACCTGGACGGCGAATCGCTGCGCAAAAAAGGGAAACCCGTATGGCCCGAGGCCACCCCGTGAACCGCAGCGCGTACTCACCGAGTTACCCACCGCCGGCCGCCAGCCAGCCTGCTATAGAGGGAGCGCAGTCTGGCGGCCGGCCGTGGATAACTCTACATGGCGCGACAAAAACTTGACCCCCATGACATCAACAGAGTAAAAACCCAAAACCCCGCGTCGCTACGCTCCGACTGTCCAGCTTGCTCTGGAATGCGTGTCCAGCTTGGCGTGGAATCAGTGTCCAGCTTCGCCGGAATACGCA
>JFAX01000057.1:0-71 GCA_000585015.1 Candidatus Accumulibacter adjunctus
TATGAACGGCTCGGCGATGTGCGCGAGAAGGCAGTGACGCAGGGCAGGATTGCCGACATCCTGCAGGCGCG
>JFAX01000057.1:200-2687 GCA_000585015.1 Candidatus Accumulibacter adjunctus
TATGAACGGCTCGGCGATGTGCGCGAGAAGGCGGTGACACACTTCAAGATCGCTTCATTGCGTCTGGCGAGGAACGAGCAGCAGAGCGAAGGAGGTTTCCTGGCCATTTTCGAGAGCCTGCGCCAGGCCTACGACATCGCGGTGGAGATGCGCATCCCTGACGGGATCTCGGCCGTCGGGCCGCTCTATGCACAGTTCCTGGCAAGGGGGCAGGCGTTTACGCCCGCGCTGCAGGTGCTGGCGCGCGTGGATGAAGCCTGTGGGGTGCTCGCGGACGAGGCCGGGCGGCAGCGGGCGGCCGATCTGCGGCAGCAGATCGAGGCGACGCAGGGCGGGCAGGCCTGACGGCCCCGACTGCTCGGTCGGCACGCGCGGGAGCATCGTCTCGCCGCCCGGACGGCACCGACTGTTGCCGTCGACCGGGCGCTCGATCGGCCGCCGCTCGACTTGGCGCTGCTCCGGGTCGCGCGGATCGCGATCGGGGTCGCCGGCAATTCGCTTGCCGACGAGCCGCGGCCGGACCCCGTCGAAGAGCCGTTCGGCCGCCGCTCGTCTGGCCGCGGGAAGCCGCGTTGCCGGATCTTCGAGACCGCCGCGATCGCCAATCTGCCCGGATCGATGCGTTGGCTCGCGACCAGTGGCACGCAGGTTCTGTCCATCGCCGGCGAGTGCGAGCAGGCGCTGGCACTCGCCGAGCACTCCTTCGCCAAGACCGGGAACGCCGCCGGAATGGCGCAGGCACGCGATCTGCCCGCAACGATCGGCGCTGGCAGAGGCTGCTGCGGTGCGGCCCGAGTCACCGCTCCGGTCGAACCCGCTTTCGGCTCGGCAACCAGAGCTGGCGGTCGGAAAGTACCGCGCGCCGCGCCCCTGACGCACCCTACGGTGCTGACATTCGCACCCGGGGCTCCCCCAGCGCCGCTCCGACCGCGATCAGCGCCACTCGCAACGGGCCGATCGCAACGCGTCGCCGCGCCATCGCCGCGTTGCTCCGCTGCGCCATATCGCGGCGCTGGCGCACGGCCGTCAGCAACGGGCGGGCCGGACTTGTGAAACAATGACGGGCCTGCGGCGTTCTCCGATCGCGGGAACTCGCAGCGTTGCCGATGCGCCGCTGCGCCCGAACGTTCGTTCAACCACCGGAGCCGACGGCGCGACTCTGTCGTCCGGCCCACTGCCAAAGCTGAAAGGCCATTCCATGCGCTTGCGTCTGTCTGCCCTGGCCATCGCGGCCCTGCTTCCGATTCTCGCTGCCGCGCAGCCGAAATCCACTGCCGAAGACGACGAAGACCTGAAGTTCGAGGAGTCGATCCGCAACTTCGGTTTCGTTTCCGGCGCCACGTATCAGTGCCTGCCCGAGGCCGAGCGCAACGCGCACGACCGCGAGGTGCTCAAGGCCTATTCGGGCTTGGTGCGGCTCTTCGGCTCCGACCGCGCCTTCTTCTACGCCGCAGCCTTCGGCGCCGGCACCAGCATGACGATCGACAAGGCGAAGTGCAAGAGCTATGTCGAAGACTTCCGCGCCGCGATGAAGTCCGGCAGCCGTGGCCAGTAAGCGGGGTGCGATGACGACGAGACCGATTCGACTGGCCCGCGGGGCGCTGCACGCGACGCTCGTGCTGGCGGTGGTGGCGACCTCGCTGCCGGCGGCCGCCGGCAACTGGGGAGCGCGGCGTGAGTTTCGCGAGGGCATGCGGGAGATCGCTCGCGAGCGGCGCGAGATGCGCCGCGAAATTCTCAGCTCGGGTTCGCGTGCCGAGGCACGCCGTGAGTACCGCGAGGGCATGCGCGAGATCGCCCGTGAGCGGCGCGAGATGCGGCGGGAGGTGCGCCGTGAGGTCCGTTATGGCCGCTGGGACCGTGATCGCGATCGCCGGGGGGACATCGTCGCCGGCGTCGTGCTCGGCGCGGTGATCGCCGCCGCCGTGCGTGGCAGCACGCCGTCGCCGCCCGCGCCGGGACTGTGCTGGTACTGGTCCGACTCGTACCAGGAAAACGGCTACTGGGATCGCTGCGGCGCGTATTGAGCAAGAAGCTTGCCGACGGCACAACGCCGCGCCGAAGGCGCTGCAGGCGCCAGTGTCGTTTTCAGAAGACGGCTGCACTGAACGTCAGAAGCCGACTGCACTATAGCAGCGGAGGGGTTGGATCCATCAGGCAACGACGGGCTGCTGCCGGCCATCAGCGGACGCAGGGAGGACTTTCCGCAACCGGCCGTTCGATGCGGCACCGATGGCCTTCGCGCAGGGGTAGTGAATCCGCCAGGATTGACTTGCGCTGCCCTACCTCTCACTAGTGAGGGGCGGCAGCGCATCAAGCGGTGAGCGCACTCCGGCACCGCCAACTTTCAGCACATGCGTGTAAATCATCGTCGTAGAGACGTCGGAATGGCCGAGCAGATCCTGCACGGTTCGAATGTCGTAACCGCTGCGGAGCAAGGCCGTCGCGAACGAGTGGCGGAGGGTGTGCGGTGTGGCGGGCTTCGTG
>JFAX01000058.1:0-428 GCA_000585015.1 Candidatus Accumulibacter adjunctus
GCCCGACCAGCGCCAGGAAGACGCACGCCATGCTGCGCGGCCGCTGCGCCATCCAGCCGACGAGGGCGAGGTAGCGCTGCTCGAATGCGCCGTAGCTGCGGTTGAAGCCGCGGTAGAACGCGTTCGGACGCTGCTGCGGCGGGCGCGGCTTGAGGTGGAGCGCGCACTGTGCCGGCTTGAGCGTGAGCGCATTGAGCGCGCTGATGATCGCGGTGGCGGCGATGACGAGCGCGAACTGGCGGAACATCTGGCCGCTGATGCCGGGCAGGAACGAGGCCGGCAGGAAGACCGCGGTGAGCACCAGCGTGACGCCGAGGATCGGGCCGGTCAGCTCGCGCATCGCCTTGATCGTCGCCTCCCTGGGCGCGAGGCCCTGTTCGATGTAGCGCGAGCTGTTCTCGACGATGACGATGGCGTCGTCGACGACG
>JFAX01000058.1:563-2505 GCA_000585015.1 Candidatus Accumulibacter adjunctus
CTCGAGCAGCGTCTCGTAGACGGCGCTGATCGACTGCTGGATGAAGACGGTGGTGTCGTAGAGCGAGGTGTACTCGAGGCCGGGCGGGAAGTCCTCGCGCATGCCGGCCAGCAGCGCGCGCACCTCGCCGGCGACCTGCAGCGCGTTCGCTCCCGGCAGCGCGAAGACCGCCACGTGTGCGGTCTTCCTGCCGTTCAGGCTGGAGAAGACGGTGAATGCCTGCTGGCTCAGTTCGACCCGGGCGACGTCCTTCAGGCGCACCAGCGAGGCGGTCTGCAGCGGCTGCGCGGCGCTCGCGGCTGCCGCGCTGCCGATCGGCGGCGGCTCGCTGTTGACGACGATGTCCTCGAACTGGGCGACGGTGGACAGCCGGCCGAGCGCGTTCACGGTGAGCTGGAGGAACTGCTCCGCCGCCGGCGGGCCGCCGACCTGCCCCGCGACGACCTGCGCGTTCTGCCGCTCGATCGCCCGCTGCACCTGCATGGCGGTCAGGCCGTAGGCCTTCAGCTTGCCTGGGTCGAGCCAGACGCGCATGCTGTACGGCGCGCCGCCGAAGACCTGCACCTGGCCGACGCCGGGCAGGCGTGCCAGCGGGCTCAGCAGGTTGATGATCGCGTAGTTGCTGAGGAAGGTCTCGTCGAAGCGGTCGTCCTGCGCGAAGAGGCTGGCGATCAGCAGGATGTTGGTGCTGAGCTTGCGCACGCTCACCCCCTGCGCCCGCACCGGCTGCGGCAACTGCGGCACGGCGCTGTTCACGGCGTTCTGCACCAGCGCCAGCGCGGTGTCGAGGTCAGTGCCGATGGCGAAGGTGACGGTGAGCGTGTAGCTGCCGTCGCTGCCGCTGGTCGATTGCAGGTAGATCGAGTTCTCGACCCCGTTGACGGCGCGCTCGAGCGGAATGGCGATCGTGTTCGCCACCGTCTCGGCATCGGCTCCGGCGAAGTTCGTCGCCACCTGGATCGTCGGCGGGACGATCTGCGGGTACTGCGCGACGGGCAGCCCGTACAGGCAGACGGCACCGAGCAGGAGCGTGACCAGCGCGATGACGTTGGCGAGGATGGGGCGGTCGATGAAGAAGGTCGACATGGGTCGGGAGCGCCGCCGCCGCGCGCGCCTACGGCGCGTCCGACGCCGGCGCCGGCGCCCGCCGGGCGGCGGCGCGCTTGCGCCGGCGCTCGGCAAGGTTTTCCATCACGACGTAGAAGGCGGGAACGAAGGGAATGGCGATCAGGGTCGAGGCGAGCATGCCGCCGAAGACGACCGTGCCGAGTGCCTGCTGGCTGGCGGCACCGGCGCCGGTCGCGGTCAGCAGCGGCACGACGCCGAGGATGAAGGCGATCGACGTCATGACGATGGGCCGGAAGCGGCGGCGCGCGGCCTCGACCGCCGCGTCCGCCGCCGACATGCCGTCGGCGCGCAGCTGCTTGGCGAACTCGACGATGAGGATCGCGTTCTTCGCCGCCAGCGCGATCATCAGGACGACGCCGATCTGCGTGTACAGGTCGGCGGGAAAACCGCGGATGGCGAGCGCGGCGACGATCCCGACGAGGGCGATCGGCACCGACAGGATCACCACCGCGGGATCGGTCCAGCTTTCATACTGGCCGGCGAGGGTGAGGAAGACGAGGGTCAGCGACAGCGCAAAGATGAAGTAGGCCTGGTTGCCGAGCAGCCGCTCCTGGTAGGCGAGCCCGGTCCAGTCGTGGCCGACGCCTGGCGGCAGCTTGGCGACGGCGACGCGCTGCATGGCATCGAGCGCCTGGCCGGAGCTGAAGCCGGGTGCCGCGCCGCCGACGATCGATGCGGACGGATAGAGGTTGTAGCGCGTGACCAGTTCCGGGCCGAGCGTGCGGCGAACGCTGACGATGGCGCCGAGCGGCACCATCTGCCCGCTGCGGTTGGCGACGTGCAGGTCGGCGATGTCCTGCAGTTGCCGGCGGTG
>JFAX01000059.1 GCA_000585015.1 Candidatus Accumulibacter adjunctus
GGTCAATTCTGGTGAGCGCCAAGGCATTGGGCTGGATATTCATCAGGCCCAGATCACGGCGTGCGCGATCATCGAAGAAGCGAGCGGTGAGACACGAGTCGAGCAGCGGCAGTTTGGCGGGTTCAAGCGGCATCGGCGTGAACTGGCGGCTTGGGCGGCGACGCTTCGTGCGGACAAGGTCGTCCTGGAGAGCACGGGGATCTACTGGAAGAGTCCTTACGCGGCGCTCGAGGCGGCCGGCATCCGGGCGACGGTGGTCAATGCCCGACCCGTGAAGCCGGTTCCGGGTCACAAGACGGATATCGGCGATGCGCAGTGGCTGGCGACGCTCGCGCGGGCTGGTCTGCTGCGCGGGTCTTTCGTGCCACCGGCAAAACTGCGCGAACTGCGCCTGATCGCCCGGCAGCGACAGAAGCTGGTGGGCTTGCTGTCGTCGGAGAAGAACCGCCTGCACAAGGTGCTGACCGATGCGGGCGTGCGGCTGGGCGTGGTGGTCAGTGACCTTCATGGGCAGTCGGCGCGGGCGATGATCAAGGGGATTCTCAAGGGGCAGGCGCCGCACGAGGTCCTGGCACTCGCCAGCCGGCGCCTCAAGGCCGGCCGTGAGGAGTTGCACGACGCCCTGCAGGGCGACTTGACCGCGAGTCACGTGTTCGTTCTGGACGAACTGTTGCGGCATATCGAGGAACTCGAAGCGCGCATCGCCCGATTTGACGCCCGTCTGCTCGACGAGTTGGCGAGCGAGCACAACGCGCTGGCCCTGCTGCAAACCGTGCCGGGTGTCGACACCATCGGTGCCGCCATGCTGCTCGTCGAGATCGGCAGCGACATGAGCGTTTTCGGCAGACCCGACCGTCTGGCTTCCTGGGTGGGCATCTGTCCGGGCAACAACGAGTCCGCCGGAAAGCGCAAATCCGGACGCGTTCGCAAGGGCAATCCCTAGGTCCGACGACTCCTGTGTGAGTTTGCTCACGCCGCCAGCCGCACCAAATCAGCGTTCCACGCCAAGTTCCAATCGCTGATCGTTCGTCGTGGCCACAAGCGCGCCATCGTCGCGCTCGCTCACAAGATGTTGCGCACCATCCATCTTCTTCATGCTCAAGCGCGGCGACTATTACCGGGATTCCGCCACCAACTATGAGCAGCTCTGTGTGCAGCGCAACGCCGCTCGCTGGATCAAGGCCCTGACTCGCTTCGGCTTCATCCCAGCAGCCGCCTGATTCACGACAACCGATCACAATGACCGAGCGCGGTCAGGTATGCGCACGCGTGGCGACTGGCTTCTTTCACATTAAAGCGCTGCGCGCTAGTGTGGGCACCCCACCACAGCCCACCGCTCCTTCTCTTCTCGCTGTCGCCCCCTGAATTCACTTTCGCCCTCACCCTGATGGGTCCGCGGCTCGCTTCCCACCCCGCCCGCAAATCCTCGATCCTCCTCGCTGCGCGGGACGTTCCCGCAGCCATCGGGGATCGAGGAGAGAGTCATGAGTGAGCTGCGTGAACGGATGAGTAACGCCATGTGACTGCGGGGAATGGCGGCACGGACGCAGGAATCCTATCTCGGCGCGGTGACGGAACTGGCGATGTTCTACCATCGATCGCCGGCAGAGCTGCGCGTCGAGGAGGTCCAGGCCTACCTGCTGCACCTGATCCCCGACAAGAAGCTCGCCTACGCGAGCGTCAATCAAGCCTCCTGTGCGTTGCGCTTCCTCTATCGGCGGGTGCTTGGTCACCCGGAAGCGGGCTTCGACATCTCGATGGCCAGGGTGCCGCAGCGTCTGCCGCAGATGCTGTCGCGCGAAGAGGTCGCACGCCTGATCGACGCGGCGCGAACCCTGCGCGGGCGAACACTATTGATGACCACCTACGCCACCGGCTTGCGGGTGTCCGAAGTCTGCGCCCTGCAGGTCGGGGACATCGAGAGCGCAGCCGATCGCATGTGCCTCAAGGTGCGCCAGGGCAAAGGCGGCAAGGATCGCTACACGCTGCT
>JFAX01000060.1 GCA_000585015.1 Candidatus Accumulibacter adjunctus
GAATAGCGAGTTTTGCAAGAGGCTCTGACATGAAGGTCGGCACGCTGATCGCTTGCCACGAACGCGCGTTTGCGGTGCTGGGCGGGGTGCCGCGGCGCCTGCTGTTTGCGGTGCTGGGCGGGGTGCCGCGGCGCCTGCTGTACGACAACATGAAGACGGTGGTGCTCGAGCGCGACGCCGGTGAGGGCGGTGAGCACCGCTACCACGCCGCGTTTCTCGACTTTGCCAAGCACGGCGGTTTCGTGATCCAGCTCTGCCGTCCCTTTCGGGCGCGCACGAAGGGGAAGGTCGAGCGCTTCAACGGCTACCTGCGCCGCTCGTTTTACGTGCCGCTGGTGGCGCGGCTCAAGCCGTTCGGAGTGAAGCTCGACGCGGTCACTGCCAACGCCGAGGTCCGACGCTGGCTCACGGAAGTCGCCAACGAGCGCATCCACGGCACGACGCGGGCGAAGCCGATTGACCGCCTGCAGGAAGAACGTCCTCATCTGCAGGCGATTCCGCCGCCTTGGCGAGGGGATATCGCCGGCGCTCGGCCACGGGCGCCGAGCGCCGGCGAACAGAGCCGCGAGCGCCCACCGGTCGTCGTCGAACGGATGCGGGCGGAAACGCCGACGCAGCATCCGTTGGCCGTCTACCAGCAGTTGCTCGAGCCATTGGGGCGTGAGCCGGAGGTTTGTGCATGAACCTCCAGCACGAACGGATCCGGACGCTGTGCGAAACCTTGAACCTGCCGTTCATCGCCCAGAGCTACCCAGCGGCCGCGCAGAATGCCGCGCGCGACCAGAGCGCCTACAGCGACTTCCTCGAGTCGCTGCTGCAGACCGAGGCGGTCGGACGGCAGGTCCGAAAGCAAAGCATGCTGACGCGCCTGGCCGGCTTTCCGGCGATCAAGACGCTCGAGGAATTCGACTTCGGGTTCGCGACCGGCGTCAAGAAGGCCCAGATCGACGAACTGGCCGGCCTGGGCTTCATCGAGCGCCATGAGAATGCCGTCCTCATCGGGCCAAGCGGTGTCGGGAAGTCGCATCTTGCCGTCGCCGTGGGCTACCGGGCGGCGCAAGCCGGCATCAAGACCCGCTTCACGACCGCTGCCGATCTGCTGATGACGCTCTCGCTGGCGCATGCGCAAAACCAGCTCAAGGCGGTGATGCACCGTGCGATTTCGGCCTATCGACTGTTGATCGTCGACGAAATCGGCTACCTGCCGATGAGCCGGGAACAGGCGAATCTGTTCTTTCAGGTGATCGCGGCGCGCTACGAGAAAGGCAGCCTGATCGTCACCAGCAACCTGCCCTTCGGCCAGTGGGATGCCACCTTCGCTCAGGATTCCACGCTGACGGCCGCGTTGCTGGATCGACTGCTGCATCACGCGCACATCGTGCCGATCGCCGGCGAAAGTTACCGGCTCAAGCATCAGCGCCAGGCCGGGATGGTTGTGGCAAAGAAAGCGGCGGTGACGACGGCCGCTTGAGCGCCGCGCGGGTTCGGCCCCTCCGGTCGGGCCTACGGCCCTCCCTGCGGGGCCGAACCCGCGCACTGTCGCAGCATGGGGGGTGTATCAAAATTCAATCGGTGCCCAGCGAAAAAATGTGTCAGTTTTGAATCGGTGTTGACAGATCTCCCCGGTGCCTCGGAGGACTGAGGCTGGGCGTTGGGTGACTGGCGCTGAATACCGTGGAGA
>JFAX01000061.1 GCA_000585015.1 Candidatus Accumulibacter adjunctus
GCCGGCATTGCCGTGCAGCACGTCCTGGCCTGTACCGCCGTCGAGCAGGTCGTTGCCGCCGTCGCTGACCGTATCGCCGTCGCCTTCGAGGTAGTCATCACCCTCGCCGCCGTAGAGCCGGTCGTCCTTGCCGCCGCCGCTGAGGCTGTCGTTGCCCTGCTCGCCAAAGAGCGTGTCCTGGCCGTGCGCCTCGGCAGCGAAGGGGTGGTCGAGGGTATCGTCGCCGACCAGAGCGTCGTTGCCCTCGCCGCCGTAGAGTTGGTCGTCCTTGCCGCCGCCGATCAGCGTATCGTCACCCTGGCCGCCGGCGAGGGTGTCTTTGCCGTGGTACTGCGCGTCGAGCGTGCTGCAGTCGCTTTCGAGGTGGTCGTTGCCGGCACCGCCGATCAGCTCGTCGTCCTCGCCGCCACCCCATAGCGTATCGGCACCGTCGCCACCGTCGAGGTAGTCCTGGCCGTGGTACTGGCCAGGGGATTTGACGTCGTCGCCATTGAGTTTGTCGTCGCCTGAACCGCCGACCAGTTGGTCGGCACCGCCGTTGCCCCACAGGGTATCGGCGCCGGTTCCGCCATCGAGGTAGTCGTTGCCGTGCAGGGCACCGGCCAGGCCGCTGCCCGGTTCGTCCGGGTCGTCGAGGGTATCGCCGGAGAGGACGTCGTTGCCAACCCCGCCGAGGATCTGGTCGTCGCCCTGCTCGCCGAAGGCGACGTCGTTGTCGGCGCCGCCGTCGATGAAGTCGTCGCCGCCGTTGCCCAGCAGCCAGTCGTCGCCGGCGCCGCCGAACATCAGGTCGTCGGCGCCGGCGCTCGCTTCGATGCCGGCGCGGGCGAAGACGCTCTCATAGTAGGTGACGCCGTTGCGCTCTTCGACCTGCCGTTCAAGCGACCAGTCGCGATAGGCGAAGGTGGTGCCGCTGTCGCCCCAGAGATTGTCGTTGCCGGCCCCGCCGAGCAGGAGGTCGGCGTCGGCGCCGCCGAGGATCAGGTCGGCATCGGCACCGCCGACGACGAAGTCTTCGCCGGCGCTGCCGTCGACCCACTCGCCGCGCGTGGCACTGCCGCCGAGACTCAGGTCGTTGGCCGCCAGGGCGTCATTTCGCTCTTGCCGGGTGTCGGCAAAGACTTCGTCGTTGTCGGCGCCACCAATCAGGAGGTCCTGGTCGGCGCCGCCTTCGAGTTGGTCCTGGCCGGCGTCGCCGTGGAGGATGTCGCTGCCGGTGCCGCCCTGGACGCTATCGGCGCCGGCAGCGGCGCTGACCCAGTCGTCGCCGTCGCCCGCTTCGATGCGGTCGTTGCCGCCACGCGTGGCGTTGATGGTGTCGGCACCGCCGCCGGACTGGATGAGGTCGGCACCGGCGCTGTCGTAGAGGGTGTCGTCCCGGCCGGGTTCGGCTTGGTTGGGGTCGGTGATGAGGTTGCCGAGTGCGTCATTCTGCGACTGGACGCCCGGATCGGGGCCGAAGTCGATGGGCGCGAGGTCGCCAACGATGGTGGTGTCGATAGGGGTCGGCGTGGCGTCTTCGTCGGTGGCATTGAGGGTGAGGGTGACTTCCTGGTGTTCCTTGTGCGTCGG